>NZ_JBVKBZ010000007.1:0-686678 GCF_055635195.1 Streptomyces sp. NPDC111628
CTCAAGGAACGGACGCTTCCTTTGTACTCACCCTCTCGGGCTTTCCTCCGGGCGCTTCCCTTCGGTCTTGCGTTTCCGACTCTATCAGATCCTTTTCGATCCGATTCCCTGTCGGCGGGATTTGTCGATGCCTTCGCGCTTTCGCTCGTCGGCCTTTCGACATTCACTACGTTAGCCGATCTCTCCGTGGACTCATAATCGAGTCCCGCGAGTTGAATTCAGGCATGCGGACATGCCGAATTCGCTCCCGCTGAGGGAAGTCGTAAGTAGTGGGTTGGCCGCTTCCGGCTGCAGGCGATTGCCGTACCCGGGTCAAGCGGCTCGGGCTACGTTACGCGTCTCCCAAAGGAGAGTCAACTTCGGCGCTTCCTCGGGACATGGGCCCGATACGGGCTGACCGTCGGGTCGTCGGCGACCCAGTAGCGCCAGGGGTGCACGCCGCCTTCGCCGGCCACACCGGTACGGGGCCCGTTCCGTACCTGCTCACCGGGTACGGGGGTACCCGTCAGGATGCGCAGAGGCGTCTCTTGGGACGTGCACGCGTCCGTGCCGTTCAACGCGCGGTCCACGCCCAGGGCGGTGGCGAGACGGGCCGGGCCTTTGGCCAGTTCCTTGTCATTGCGGGCGGAGAGCCGACGGGTCCGGGCCAGCTCGGCCCCCTCGATGATCTCGCCGGCACGGAGCAGAACCGCGCTCGACCTGCCCTCTGGACCGCACACCAGGTTCATGCAGAACCACATGCCGTAGGTGAAGTAGACGTACACATGTCCGGGAGGACCGAACATCACCTCGTTGCGAGGGGTGCGACCGCGGTAGGCGTGGGAGCCGGGGTCGTTCTGACCGTCGTAGGCCTCCACCTCCGTCAGGCGGAGGGCGATCGGACCGTCCGGGGTGGTGCGCACCAGGATGCGGCCCAGGAGGTCGGGGGCCACCTCGAGGACGGGGCGGTCGAAGAATTCCCTGGGCAGGGGCGTACGGTCGGGGCTCGCGATCATGCCGTCCGAGCGTAACGCAGCCGGGACCGTGCGCGGGGTGGTCAGGGAGCGTCCGCCTTGCCAGGGTGTGGGGCGCGGAACCGGCCACGGTCGGATCGCGTTTGTATGGGTCGAGGATCCACACGTAAGCCTGGAGAGGGAGAGACATGGCGTTCAAGAAGCTGCTCGCGAGCCTGGGGGCCGGCGGGGCTTCCGTCGAGACCGTGCTGAGCGAGGGCAACGTCGTCCCGGGGGGTGTCGTCCAGGGCGAGGTGCGGATCCAGGGAGGGTCCGTCGACCAGGAGATCGAGGGGCTGTCGGTCGGGCTCCAGGCCAAGGTCGAGGTGGAGAGCGGCGACCAGGAGTACAAGCAGGACATCGAGTTCACCAAGGTGCGCCTCGGTGGTGCCTTCGAGCTGAAGGCCGGAGTGGTGCACGCGGTGCCCTTCGGGCTCGAGATCCCGTGGGAGACGCCGATCACCATGATCGACGGGCAGTCGCTGCGCGGGATGAACATCGGCGTCACCACGGAGCTGGAGATCGCGCGCGCCGTGGACTCCGGTGACCTGGACGCCATCAACGTGCATCCGCTGCCGGCGCAGAAGGCGATCCTGGACGCGTTCATCGGCCTGGGCTTCCGCTTCAAGAGCGCGGACATGGAGCGGGGCCACATCCGGGGTACGCGGCAGCAGCTGCCCTTCTACCAGGAGATCGAGTTCTTCCCGCCGCAGCAGTACCGCGGGCTGAACCAGGTCGAGCTGAGCTTCGTGGCCGACGCGCAGGCGATGGACGTC
The DNA here is from genome assembly GCF_055635195.1 of Streptomyces sp. NPDC111628. NCBI lineage: Bacteria > Bacillati > Actinomycetota > Actinomycetes > Kitasatosporales > Streptomycetaceae > Streptomyces > Streptomyces sp. NPDC111628. The sequence continues at coordinate 1,769 of NZ_JBVKBZ010000007.1, forward strand.
GTGCTGGAGATGGACAAGAAGCCCGGACTGTTCAGCGAGGGCAGCGACACGTTCCGCTCCTTCAAGGTCGGGCTGAACGACTACCAGGGCACCGACTGGACGGCGTACCTCAACCAGTGGCTCTCCGAGGTCGGCAGCAAGCGCAACTGGTTCTAGAAGATCTAGGCTCGGTCATCTCTGCACCAGACCATTCAGGAGGTACCGAGGTGACCGAGCTGAAGCGGCGTCCGCTCCCCCATGACTTCCACCCGCCCGTCCCGTCGTTCACCGTCACGAGTGAGGACGTGCAGGAGGGCGGGACGCTCAAGGACGCTCAGGTCCACGCGGCCGGGAACACCTCGCCGCAGCTGCGGTGGGAAGGTTTCCCGGCCGAGACCAAGAGCTTCGCCGTGACGTGCTACGACCCGGACGCCCCGACGGGCAGCGGGTTCTGGCACTGGGTGGTGTTCGACATCCCGGCCTCGGTGACCGAGCTGCCGGCGGGGGCGGGCAGTGGCACGTTCGAGGGGCTGCCGCCGGGTGCCGTACAGGCGCGCAACGACTACGGCAGCAAGGACTTCGGCGGGGCCGCGCCGCCGCCCGGGGACGGCCCGCACCGGTATGTGTTCACGGTGTACGCCGTGGACCAGGAGAAGCTCGGACCGGACGCGGACGGCACCCCCGCCTTCGTCGGCTTCAATCTGCGGTTCCACACGATCGCGCGCGCCCACCTGATCGGTGAGTACGAGGTGCCCGCCGACAGCTGACCCAGCTGAGCGTTCATGGAACGTTTGCCCGCCCCTGGTCTTGGAATGGATCAGGGGCGGGCATCTTTATATTGCGTTGTCCATCTCGGCGTGCCCGGCCAGAGTTGATCCCAGCCCGCCAGGGGGTGGGCCGGTGCGCACGGGAGGTGGGCTGGTATGCGGGACACGCTGGTGCTGAACGCGAGCTTCGAGCCGTTGTCGACGGTGACGTTGAATCGAGCCGTCGTTCTGGTGCTCCAGGACAAGGCCGTCGTCGAGCAGGCCCACCCCTCGCTGCGCATGCGCGGAGCCGCGCTCGACATACCCGCGCCGCGGGTGATCAGGCTGTGCCAGTACGTGCGGGTGCCGTTCCGAAGACGGGCTCCGTGGTCGAGGCGGGGGGTGCTGGTCCGGGACCGGCACCGGTGCGCGTACTGCGGGCGGCGGGCGACGACCGTCGACCACGTGGTGCCGCGGTCGCACGGGGGTCAGGACACCTGGCTGAACACGGTGGCCTCGTGTGCGGAGGACAATCACCGCAAGGCGAACCGGACGCCGGAGCAGGCGGGGATGCCGTTGCTTCGGGAGCCGTTCGAGCCGACTCCCGCCGATGCGATGTTGCTGGCGCTGGCTCGGGACGACTTCGCTGCGCTGCCGGAGTGGTTGGTTCTGGACGCTGCGTGACGGCTGGGCCGTCGGGGCCTGGGTTTTCTGCCCCGAGTGCGGGCCGTTCGTGGCTGGTCGCGCCCACGCGGCGGAGCCGCACATCGACACAGCCCCGCGCCCCTTAAGGGGCGCGTCAGTCGCCCGGCATCCAGTGAGTGCCGTCAGTCGATCGTCGGCTTCTCTCGGCGTTCCTGGGCCGGGACGCTCGCGCCGCCGTTGCCGCTGCCCGAACCGCCGCCCAGGCCGCCGAGGTTGCCCATGGCGCCGGAGAGGCCCTTGAGGGCGTCGCCGATTTCGCTGGGGACGATCCAGAGTTTGTTGGCGTCGCCCTCCGCGATCTTCGGGAGCATCTGGAGGTACTGGTAGGAGAGCAGCTTCTGGTCCGGGTCGCCGGCGTGAATGGCCTCGAAGACCGTGCGGACGGCCTGGGCCTCGCCCTCCGCGCGCAGGGCGGCGGCCTTGGCCTCACCTTCGGCGCGCAGGATCTGGGACTGCTTCTCGCCCTCGGCGCGCAGGATCTCGGACTGCCGGACACCTTCGGCCTGGAGGATCGCGGCGCGCTTGTCACGGTCGGCGCGCATCTGCTTCTCCATCGAGTCCTGGATGGAGGTGGGCGGTTCGATGGCCTTGAGTTCGACGCGGTTGACGCGGATGCCCCACTTGCCGGTGGCCTCGTCGAGGACGCCGCGCAGGGCCGCGTTGATCTCCTCGCGGGAGGTCAGGGTCCGTTCCAGGTCCATGCCACCGATGATGTTGCGCAAGGTGGTGACGGTGAGCTGCTCGATGGCCTGGATGTAGCTGGCGACCTCGTAGGTCGCGGCGCGGGCGTCGGTCACCTGGTAGTAGATGACGGTGTCGATGTTGACGACCAGGTTGTCCTGGGTGATGACCGGCTGCGGCGGGAAGGGGACGACCTGTTCGCGCAGGTCGATGCGGTTGCGGATGGTGTCGATGAACGGGACCACGATGTTGAGGCCCGCGTTGAGGGTTCGCGTGTAGCGGCCGAAGCGCTCGACGATGGCGGCGCTGGCCTGCGGGATGACCTGGATGGTTTTGATCAGGGCGATGAAGACCAACACCACCAGGATGATCAGGACGATGATGACCGGTTCCATCGTGGGTGTCCGTCCCCTTCTCCGCCTCGGCGCTCCGGCAGATCCTATTGACCAGATCCGTTGACCTGGCTGACCCTGACTACTGCTGATCTTACGACTGTTGAGGATCTTGCTGGTCGAGTCTGACAGACCGTCGCGCGACGCGGAGGCCGTTCGGGCCACTTGTGCACGGCGGGGTCACATGATGACGGCCGTGGCCCCGTCGATCTCCACCACGTCCACTTCCTCGCCCGGCTCGAAGGCGCGCCCGGTGTCCAGGGCGCGTGCCGACCAGACCTCCCCGGCGAGTTTGATCCGGCCGCCGGCACCGTCGACCCGCTCCAGGACGACGGCCTGTCTGCCCTTCAGGGCGTCCACTCCCGTGGCCAGTTGGGGCTGTTGGGAGCGGTGCCGGGCGGCGATGGGCCGCACGACGGCGATGAGGGCGACCGAGACGATGACGAAGACGAGTACCTGGACGACGAGGTCCGCGCCCAGTCCGGAGGCGACGGCGGCGGCGACCGCGCCGACGGCGAACATCCCGAACTCCGGCATCGCGGTCACGACTAGCGGAATCCCGAGCGCTGCCGCGGCGACGAGCCACCACACCCATGCGTCGATGTCGTTCACGCTGTCATGGTAGATCCGACGGGGACGCCGGGGACAGGGCGCACGTGGGGCGGGTCAGGACAGCGGAAGCCCCTTGGCGGTCCACCGCTCCCCGGCCTGCTCGACGACGAGCGGGAGTCCGAAGCAGAGGGACAGGTTGCGGGAGGTGAGTTCGAGCTCGAGTGGTCCGGCGGCCAGGACCTTGCCCTGACGGATCATCAGGACGTGGGTGAAGCCCGGCGCGATCTCCTCCACGTGGTGGGTCACCATGATCATGGAGGGCGCGATGGGGTCGCGGGCCAGTCGGCCGAGACGGCGGACGAGGTCCTCGCGGCCGCCGAGGTCGAGGCCGGCGGCGGGCTCGTCGAGGAGGAGCAGCTCGGGGTCGGTCATCAGGGCGCGGGCGATCAGGGTGCGCTTGCGCTCGCCCTCGGAGAGGGTGCCGAACCTGCGGTCCAGGTACTCGGTCATGCCGAGGCGGTCGAGGAAGGCGCGGGCGCGCTGCTCGTCGATGTCCTCGTACTCCTCCTGCCAGCCGGCGGTCATGCCGTACGCGGCGGTGAGCACGGTCTGCAGGACGGTCTGGCGCTTGGGCAGCTTGTCGGCCATGGCGATGCCGGCGACGCCGATGCGCGGGCGCAGTTCGAAGACGTCGGTGCCGGGCTTGCCGAGGGTCTCGCCGAGGATGGTGGCGGTGCCGCTGCTCGGGTAGAGGTAGCTGGACGCGACATTGAGGAGGGTGGTCTTGCCGGCGCCGTTGGGACCGAGGATGACCCAGCGCTCGCCCTCCTTGACCGACCAGGAGACCTGGTCCACCAGAGCCCGGCCCTCGCGGACCACGGTTACGTCCTGAAGCTCCAGAACATCGCTCATGAGCGCGTTGTCTCCCCTTGCATTGTGGCCGGTCTCGGCTGTCGCGTACACCTGTGACTCGGGCCGCGGCGCCGGTGGGCGCAGGCCCCTCCAGGAAATCTACGCCACCGGTCGGCGTAACCGTTCCATCGGTCCGGTCCTTAGGGTGGGGGCATGCTCTCGGAACCACGCGCAGGGCGCCTTGCCGCCTGGGGAAATGCCCTTATTGCCCATATGGTCTCGCCGGACGACGCCGCGGTCGCGATCGTGGGCGAGGACGCGGTGCACCGGGTGGAGGGGCTGCCGGGTGAAGACGCGCCGGTCGGTCTCACGCTGGCGCTGGGGCGGCTGCGGGCGCTCGGGGCGGCCGGGCTGCGGGTCGCGCTGCCCGCGCCGGGGCATCCGCTGGGGCTGAGCGGGCCGCCGGAGTTCAACGCGCGGGCGTTGGAGGCCGAGGAGGCGGTGATCTGTGAGGGGGCCGCGCTGGGGCTGGTGCCGGAGGTGTACGAGGCGGGGCCCGAGGGGGACGTGCACGTCGAGGTCGTCTGGCACTGCCTGCCGGTGCGGGAGGCGCCGCCGGCGGACGTGCCCTCGCTCGGGGAGGCTGAGCGGGAGTTGGCGGAGGCGCTGCGGGACGCCACGGAGGTGCTGACGCGGCTGGATGTCGCCGGGTCGGGGCCGGTGGCGGAGGCGGCGGTCGCTGCTTACCGGGCGCGGGCGGAGCGGGGGCGCGAGGTGCTGGCGCCGGGGTATCCGCCGCGGGCGGTGCGGGTGCTGGAGTTGGCGCAGCGGGTGGGGGTGCTGGTGTCGCTGGCGTCCGAGAACGGGCACGGGGGTGCGGTGAGCGCGTCCGAGATGGCGGCGCGGGGGGATGCGCTCAGGCCGGTGGAGCGGGTGGCTCGGCGGGCGCAGGTCGCGGCGTACAACTCCGTTGTGGTGGAGCGGGGGATGCGGTGACCCTTTCTCCGGCCTGTGCTCCGTGCTGGTGTGACCGTCCCGGGGGCTGCGCCCCCGGACCCCCGCTTTCGGCCTGAACGGCCTCGTCCTCAATCGCCGGACGGGCTGTGTCATGCCGATGCGGCCTCCCAGTGGTCCCGGGAGGCCGCAGGCATCGTTTGCGACCGACGTCAGTGGTTGACGCCCAGGTTGCCGAAGGCCGGGTTCAGGAGGCCGATGACGTTGACGCTGTTGCCTACGGCGTTGACCGGGATGTGGATCGGCGCCTGGACCAGGTTGCCGGAGGCGACGCCCGGGGAGCCGACGGCCTTGCCGTGGGCGTGGGCGCCGCCGTCGGTGGCGGAGGCCATGCCCGCGCCGGCGGCGATCAGGCTGCCGGTCACCATCGTCACGGCCGCTGCCTTCTTCAGGTTCTTCACTTACAAGCCCTCCTTGCGATCGCCGCGGCAGTCGCCGCAGCACGCACTGGAGAACGGCCGGGCCCCTCGAAGGATGCGCCATATGGGGGACATTCCCACGACGGTATGAATCTCCGACCGGAGGGGAACCCTCCGCCGCCGTGCCGCGTACCGGGGCAGTCGGTCGCGGTCAGCCGGCCACACCGTGGCGCACGGCCCACAGGGCGGCCTGGGTGCGGTCCGCGAGGTCGAGTTTCATCAGGATGTTCGAGACGTGGGTCTTCACCGTCTTCTCGGAGAGGACGAGCGCACGCGCGATCTCCCGGTTGGAGCGGCCGTCCGCTATCAGGCCCAGCACCTCGCGCTCCCGCTCCGTGAGGGAGCCCGCCCTGCCCGGCCCCGAGCTGCTCTCCTCCTGGCTCAGGAGGGCGCCCGCGACCTCGGGCTGGAGCAGGATGTGCCCGGCGTGGACGGAGCGGATGGCGCCGGCCAGCGCGTCGGGGTCGACGTCCTTGTACACGTACCCGGCGGCTCCCGCCCGCAGGGCCGGGACCACGGTGCGCTGCTCGGTGAAGCTGGTGACGACCAGCACGCGCGCGTGGTTGTCCAGCTCCCGGAGCCTGCGCAGCGCGTCGACGCCGTCCATGCCCGGCATCTTGACGTCCATGAGGATCACGTCGGGCTTCAGCTCCTGGGCGCGGTCGACGCCCTCGGCGCCGTCCGCCGCCTCGCCGACCACCTCGATGTCGTCCTGTACCTCCAGGAAGGTGCGCAGTCCCCGGCGGACCACCTGGTGGTCGTCGACGAGCAGCACCTTGATCACGTCAGCCACCGGGAACCTCCATCTCGATCGTGGTGCCCTCGCCGGGCGCGGACCGCACGGTGAGCCGGCCGCCGGTGCCGCTGGCCCGGTCACGCATCGAGACCAGGCCGAGGTGGCGTCCGGCGCGGCGTACCGTGCGCGGGTCGAAGCCGCCGCCGTCGTCGGTGACGCGCAGGACGGTTCCGGTGCCCCGCCGGTGCAGGGTCACCTCGACCTGTTCGGCCCCGGAGTGGCGCAGTGCGTTGTGCAGTGCCTCCTGGGCCACGCGCAGCATGGCCTCCTCCTGGGCGGCCGGCAGGGCTTTGACGCCGTGGCCGGTGAAGGTGACGCGGGCGGCGTGGGCCCGGTCGAGGACCTGGATCTGGGTGCGCAGGGTGGCGACCAGGCCGTCCTCCTCCAGGGCGGCGGGGCGCAGCTCGACGACGGCGGCGCGCAGCTCGTCGGCGGCCTCGGCGGCCAGGGTGGCGACCTGGTGCAGCTCGTCCTTGGCGCGCGCGGGGTCGCGGTCGACCAGGGCGGTGGCTGCCTGGGCGGTCAGGCGCAGGGAGAAGAGCTTCTGGCTGACCGCGTCGTGCAGTTCGTGGGCGAGGCGGGAGCGTTCCTCGGCGATGGTCAGCTCACGGCTGCGCTCGTACAGGCGCGCGTTGGTGAGGGCGATCGCGGCGTGCTGGGCGAGGATGCCGAGCAGTTCCTCGTCGTCCTGGGTGAAGCCGCAGGTGCCTTCCGGCTTCGGACACGGGGGGTGTGGGGGGTCTCCCCCCACAGGGCGCAGCTTGTTGGCCAGGAACAGGGCACCGATGACCTCGTCGCCGTCGCGGATCGGCAGGCCGAGGAAGTCGACCAGGTCGGGGTGGGCGGAGGGCCAGCCGCCGAAGCGGGGGTCCTTGCGGACGTCGCCGAGACGTTCGGGGGTGGCCTCGTGGAGCATCGCGGCGAGGATGCCGTGCTGGCGCGGCAGCGGGCCGATGGCCTTCCACTGCTCGTCGCTGACGCCGTCGACCACGAACTGGGCGAAGCCGCCGTGGTCGTCGGGGACGCCGAGGGCTGCGTACTGGGCGTCGAGCAGCTCGCGGGCCGAGGCGACGATCGTCTTGAGGACGTCGCGCACCTCGAGATGCCTGCTCATGGCCAGCAGCGCGGAACTCACCGCGGTGAGGCCGGACCGGGGGCCGTGGCTCATGTCCTCACGGTACCCGCGGCGGGTGGGGGTGGGATCGGCCCGGTGACGGGCCTCGCCTAGGGCGGTGGGACTAGGTCCGGAGTCCCGTCCGTCGGGCCTAGGCCGAAGGGCCCCTGGACGTTGCGGCCCGTGCCCGAGGCGGGGGGCGGCGGCCGGTTCCTACGTTGAGGATCCCGCCGGCCGAACGGACGGCGGGAACGACGAAGGGGACGGGTGTCATGCCGGTTGCGATCATCACGGGGGCGTCCAAGGGGCTGGGCCGGGCACTCGCCGAGGCCCTGGCGGCACGGGGGTGGGACCTGGTGCTGGACGCCAGGAGTCCCGAGGTTCTCAAGGAGACGGCGAGGGGGCTGGAGGTGTACGGCACGCGCGTGGCTGCGCTGCCCGGCGACGTCAGCGACTCCTGGCACCGGACGGGGCTGGTGACGGAGGCCCGGCGGCTGGGCGGCGTGGATCTGCTGGTCAGCAACGCGAGCGCGCTGGGTGCCGAGCCGCTGGTGCGGCTGGCGGAGCTGCCCCTGGAAGGGCTACGGCGTGCCCTGGAGGTGAACGTGGTGGCCGCGCTGGGCCTCATCCGTGAGGCGCTGCCGCTGCTGCGGGCGGCCCCCGCGGGCGCGGTCGTCACGATCAGCTCGGACGCGGCCGCCGAGGCGTACGAGACGTGGGGCGGCTACGGGGCGTCCAAGGCGGCCCTGGACCAGCTGGCGGCGGTGCTGGGGGCCGAGGAGCCGGGGCTGCGGGTCTGGGCGGTGGATCCGGGGGACATGGCCACGGATCTGTACGCGGCCGCCGTGCCGGACGACGAGGACCCGCGGCCGGATCCGGCGAGTGTCGTGCCGGGGCTGCTGCGGCTGCTGGACGAGCGTCCGGCGAGCGGGCGCTACGGGGCTCCGGCGCTGCTGGAGGCGCGGTGATGTCGCCCCTGGCGGTGCGGGTACCGGAGGAGCTGTCGGCCCGGGTGCCGGTCGAGCAGCGGGGGACGGGGCTCGACCGGGACGGCGTACGGCTGCTGGTGTCGCGGGGCACGGAGGTGTCGCACCACGGGTTCGCGGAGCTGCCGGGTCTGCTGCGGGCCGGTGATCTGCTGGTGGTGAACACGTCGCCCACGCTGGCCGCCGCGGTGGACGGCCGGGTCGGGCACGCGCGCGTGGTGGTGCACTTCTCCACGCGCGCGGACGACGGCCGGTGGGCGGTGGAGCTGCGGGAACCGGACGGGAGGGGCACCACGCGCGCGCGTGCGGAAGCAGCGGAGGTGACGGGCGTCCCGCGCGCGCGTGCGGAGGGTGTGGAGGCACGCGGGTGCGGTGGCCCGGCGGGGACGAAGGTGCGCCTGCCGGGTGGTGCGCGACTGGTGCTGGAGGAGCCGCTGAGTGCGCGCGGGGAGCGGTTGTGGTGGGCGCGGGTGTCGGGGACGGAGGTGCCCGCGCTGCTGCGGGAGCACGGGCGGCCCATTCGGTACTCCTACACGGAGCGGGACCAGCCGCTGTCCGTCTACCAGACGGTGTTCGCGCTGCCGTACGCGGACGGGACGGGCAGTGCGGAGATGCCGAGCGCGGCGCGGCCCTTCACGGCGCGGCTGGTGGCGGAGCTGGTGAGCCGCGGGGTTCAGTTCGCGCCGGTGACGCTGCACACGGGGGTGGCCTCGGCCGAGTCGCACGAGCCGCCCTATCCGGAGCGGTTCGCCGTGTCTCGGGCGTCGGCACGGCTGATCAACGCCGTGCGCGCCGGTGACGGGCGGGTGGTGGCGGTGGGGACGACGGCCGTGCGCGCGGTGGAGTCGGCGGCCGGGGCCGACGGAGTCGTACGGGCGCGGGCCGGGTGGACCGATCTGGTGGTGACGCCGGAGCGCGGGGTGCGGGTGGTGGACGGCCTGCTGACGGGGTTGCACGAGCCCGAGGCCTCGCACCTGCTGATGCTGGAGGCGGTGGCCGGGCGGGCGGCGATCGACCGCGGGTACGAGGCGGCGGTGCGGCGGCGCTACCTGTGGCACGAGTTCGGGGACGCCCATCTCCTCCTGCCGTAGGAGGGCGGCGCACACCCACTCACACATCGCATTGCTTCAGCAACTAACAGTGAGAAAAGTGGGGGGTCGATGTGAGCCCGAGCATAGGGCGCACGTCACGTACGAAGGGGAGTAGGAGAACGACTCGTCCGTTTTGAGCGGGGCAGATGGTCCAGTCTGCCCCGCTTTGCCGTTCCCTGATCCACTACCCGGCTTCGTACGTCACACCTTTGCCTCCGGATTTTGCGGCCGCTAACAATTGCTCTCGTCGCTCAGCGCCGTGGGTTCTCCCCCGCGGCGTTTGTGCCGGAAGCACCAACTGTCCCCGCCGGACGAGAGCGACCTCCGCGCTATTCGAAGAGGTCTATCCCGCCATGCTCAAGAACATCCTTCCCCGTGGTCGCAGTCGTTCCCTGAACCGCACCCAGAAGGCCGCGATCGCCGGTGTCGGCGCGCTCGGCGCCGCCGCCGTCGCCCTCACCGCCGTCCCGGCCAGCGGCCAGACGACGACCACGAGCGAGGCCGCTCCGACGGCCAAGGTGGCGTACAGCACCAAGCAGATCCAGGACGTGCACGCCGGTGTCACCGGCCAGCTCGCCGGCGCGAGCCAGAAGGTCGCCGCCATCGAGGCCAAGAAGGAGGCGGCCGCCAAGAAGACGACCGCCGAGAAGAAGGCAGCTGCCAAGAAGGCCGCCGCCAAGCGTGAGGCGAAGGAGAGCACCAGCCGCTCCGCCCAGCGCACCGAGGTCAAGAAGGCCGCGCCGAAGTCCTACCCGAACAACCTCGACGGCTGGATCCGCGAGGCCCGGGCCATCATGAAGAAGCACGGCATCCCCGGAACCTACGAGGGCATCCACCGCAACATCATGCGGGAGTCCTCCGGCAACCCGAAGGCCATCAACGACTGGGACATCAACGCCATCAACGGCATCCCGTCGAAGGGCCTGCTCCAGGTCATCCCGCCGACGTTCGCGGCCTACCACGTCGCCGGCACCTCGAAGAACATCTACGACCCGGTCGCCAACATCGTCGCCGCGTGCAACTACGCCGCGGACAAGTACGGCACCATGGACAACGTCGACAGCGCGTACTGAGGTCGGCGCGGACCTCTTCACGACGTCGCCGACGCCGCACCGTACGCCGAAGGGCGGCACCCTCCTGACGGGGTGCCGCCCTTCGGGGCGTGCGGGCCGGGCCTGCGGGCCCGCCGGACCTCGGCCTACTTGCGCATGACCTCGGGTTCGTGCCGGCGCAGGAAGCGGGCGACGAAGAAGCCGCAGATCACGCCGAGGACGATCAGCGCGGCCATGTCCATGCCCCAGGCGCCCACGGTGTGCTCCCACAGCGGGTCGGCCTCGGCGCCCTTCTCGGGCGGGCTGATCTTGTTGAAGTCCAGCGTGGCACCGGCCGCGGCGACCGCCCAGCGCGAGGGCATCAGGTACGAGAACTGGTTGACGCCGACCGCGCCGTTCAGGGCGAAGAGGCAGCCGGTGAAGACGACCTGGATGATCGCGAACATCACCAGCAGCGGCATGGTCTTCTCGGCGGTCTTCACCAGCGAGGAGATGACCAGGCCGAACATCATCGAGGTGAAGCCGAGGGCCATGATCGGCAGGGACAGCTCGACGAGTGTCATCCCCCCGAGGACCAGCCCCTCCTTCGGGATCTCGCGGTTGACGAAGCCGATCACGCCGACCAGCAGGCCCTGGAACACCGTGATCACGCCGAGCACGAAGACCTTGGACATCAGGTACGCGGACCGGGACAGGCCCGTCGCGCGTTCCCGCTCGTAGATCACCCGTTCCTTGATCAGCTCACGGACCGAGTTCGCGGCACCGGCGAAGCAGGCGCCGACCGCGAGGATCAGCAGGACCGTGGTGGCGGTGCCGTTCGGGATGATCCGGCCGGTCTGCGGGTTCGCGGGGTTGGGCAGCAGGCCCTTGTCCGCGTCGATGAGCAGGCTCACCGCGCCCAGCACGGCCGGCAGGATCACCATCAGGGCCAGGAAGCCCTTGTCGGAGGCGATCACCGACGTGTAACGCCGCACCAGCGTGACGAACTGCGACATCCAGCCCTGCGGCTTCGGCGGCCGCATCGCCTGCATGGGCGGCACCTGTACGGACTGCGGTGCGACGGCGTCGAGGTCCGCGGCGTACATCTGGTAGTGCTGCGAGCCCTTCCAGCGGCCCGCCCAGTCGTAGTCGCGGTAGTTCTCGAAGGCGGAGAAGACGTCGGCCCAGGTGTCGTAGCCGAAGAAGTTCAGCGCCTCCTCGGGCGGGCCGAAGTAGGCCACGGAACCGCCCGGCGCCATCACAAGGAGCTTGTCGCAGGTCGCCAGCTCGGCCACCGAGTGGGTGACGACGAGGACGGTACGGCCGTCGTCGGCGAGACCGCGCAGCAGCTGCATGACGTCACGGTCCATGCCCGGGTCGAGACCGGAGGTCGGCTCGTCCAGGAAGATCAGCGACGGCTTGGTGAGCAGCTCCAGGGCGACGGAGACGCGCTTGCGCTGACCGCCGGACAGGGACGTGACCTTCTTGTCCTTGTGGATGTCGAGCTTGAGCTCGCGCAGCACCTCGTCTATGCGGGCGTCACGCTCGGCGCCCGTGGTGTCGGCCGGGAAGCGCAGCTTCGCCGCGTACTTCAGGGCCTTCTTGACGGTCAGCTCCTTGTGCAGGATGTCGTCCTGCGGGACCAGACCGATGCGCTGTCGCAGCTCGGCGAACTGCTTGTACAGGTTCCGGTTGTCGTAGAGGACCTCGCCCTGGTCGGCGGGCCGGTAGCCGGTCAGCGCCTTGAGCAGGGTCGACTTGCCGGATCCGGACGGGCCGATGACCGCGATCAGCGACTTCTCCGGCACGCCGAAGGAGACGTCCTTGAGGATCTGCTTGCCGCCGTCGACCGTGACGGTCAGGTGCCGGGCGGAGAAGGAGACCTCACCGGTGTCGACGAACTCCTCGAGCCGGTCGCCGACGATCTGGAACGTCGAGTGACCGACGCCGACGATGTCGGTCGGGCCGAGCAGTTGGGAGCCGCCCTTGGCGATCGGCTGACCGTTGACGTACGTGCCGTTGTGCGAGCCGAGGTCGCGGATCTCCATGCGCCCGTCGGGCGTCGAGTGGAACTCCGCGTGGTTGCGGGAGACCTGGAGGTCCGAGACGACCAGGTCGTTCTCCAGGGCACGGCCGATGCGCATGACGCGGCCGAGCGAGAACTGGTGGAACGTGGTCGGGCTGCGGTCCCCGTGGACCGGTGGCGCCCCCGCCGCGCCGCCTGGTCCCTGCTGCTGGGGGAAGTGCGGCGCGGCCTGCTGCGGCTGCGGCGCTACCTGCTGCGGCGGCTGTTGCTGCTGCCAGCCGGCCTGCTGGGCCTGGTGCTGCTGCCCGTGCTGCGGTGCCTGCTGCGGCGGCGCCTGCTGCTGGAACGGCTCCTGCGCGGGCGGCGCCTGCTGGGCCCAGCCCGCGTTGGCTCCCTGCGCGGCGTACGGCTGCTGCTGTTGGTGTTGCGGCTGGGCCTGCGGCGCGCCGGCCGGGGCCTGTGCGCCGGTCAGGCTCACGCGTGGCCCGTCGGTCGCGTTGCCCAGGTTCAGCACCGAGCCGGCGCCGAGCTCCATCTGCTGGACCCGCTGCCCGTGCACGAACGTGCCGTTGGTGCTGCCGTGGTCCTCGACCACCCAACCGCGGCCGTTGAAACTGATCGTGGCATGCCGCCAGGAGACCCTGGCGTCGTCGAAAACAAGCTCCCCCTGCGGATCGCGTCCTAGCGCGTATGACCGGGACGGATCGAGCGTCCAGGTCCGTCCATTGGATTCCAGTACGAGTTCCGGCACTCCAGCCCCACTGAGTTGTCCCCCGATGTGCTCCCGTCGCGGGGAGTCTAGGGATGTCGAACATCGGGGGGAACTATTTCAGGCTCGGGGCCCTGACCGAAAGTCGGGCCTTGTGAAAAGTACGTAGGCACCCATCGGCCGTTCCCGTTGACGGGGTTGAAACCTGCCCGGAGAGTGGTATTCCACGCGAGGGGGACATGCGCGGCAACCTGACCGCGCAGCGGATCGGGGGGTCTGCCATGAGCGCGTCCACGAGCGTCGGAACCGAGGGCTGCGGCACCCGTGTGCCGTGGGGCGACGTACTGCTGTCCGCGATCGCCTCCGTGAGCTGGGCGTTGATCGGCATGGCGGGAACGGCGGCGCTCGGCCTGCATCTGCTGGACGCGGACGCGGCGGGCTCGCTCGGGCCGATGACCGCGGCGGTCGTGGCGCTCGGGGCGGGTGGTTCGGTCACACCGGCCGGTGATGTGTCCGCGTTCGGTCTGAAAGGGGCCGAGGCGCACACTGCCATCGAGATCACGCCACTGGGGGTGGGCCTGGTCGGTGCGCTGTTCCTGTCGTTCTTCTTCCTGCGGTCCCTGCGGGCGGCCGGAGTCGTCGTCTCTCCCGCCGAACTCCTGGCGCGCGCGGGCGCGGTGGTCGCGTTGTTCGTGGCGATGACGGGTGGCCTGGCCTGGGCGGGGCACGACGTCGTGACGATCGACGGCACCTCGCTCGGGCTCGACGGCCTGCCCGGCGGGGGCGGGAGCGGCGGGCTGGAGATTCCGGGGCTGGGTGACGTCGGCGACATCGGCGGGCTGCTGCCCGACCGGGTCGGTGACCTCGTGGATGCCCGGGCCGCCGTCGGGTTCACCGTCGACGCCGCGCCGACGTTGCTGGGCGGTCTTGTCTGGTCCGCGGGGGTGCTGCTGATCGCGTTGCTGGCCTCGCGCCGCACTCCCCTGCCGCGCGGCTGCGAGGCCGTGCACCGGGTGGTGCGGCCGGCCGTGTCCGCCCTGGTCACGGTGGCGCTGACGGCGGTGGCGGCCGGTCTCGCGGCGGCGGCGTACGCGGCGACCGGCGACGACCACCCCCGGCGGATCGCGGGGGCCGCGCTGCTGGGCGCGCCGAACGGCGTCTGGCTCGGCGTCCCGCTCGGCCTGTTCGTGCCGTGGGACGGGCGGGCCACCGGTCAGCTGGTCGGGGTGCTCCCGGCTCCCCTCGACGACCTGCTCGGCTCCGGCACCGAAACGCCGGTCACGCTGGGACGGCTGGCGGAGCTGGACGGGCGGATGTGGCTGCTGGGGGTGGCCGCGGCACTGATGATGCTGCTGGCCGGGGTGCTGACTGCGGTGCGGACGCCGATGGGGCCCGGTGCCGCACGTCCCCTCGCCTTCGCCGGGCGCTGTGCGCTGCGGCTGGGCGTCGCCACCGCGGTGACGCTGCCGCTGTCGGCCCGGCTGACGGAGGTCTCCGTGGACGCCTCCCTGTCGGTGCTCGGCATCGACGCCTTCGGCGCGGGCATCGACCTGCACGGACACCTCGGTGCGGCCCTGCTGCTGGGTGCCGTCTGGGGCGCGGGTGCGGGTGCCGCGGGGGCGCTGCTGGCGTGCGCGAGCGGGGCGGCGGGGGCCCGGGCGACGGGCTTGGCACTCAGTGCCGGGGCGGGGCGGGAGGGCGGCGGCGCGGGGGACGGGGCGTATGCGGGCCCGGCCTCGGGGCCGTACCGGCCGGGTACGCCGCACCGGCCGCCCGCCCCGGACGCCAATCCCTACCTGCGGTCACGGGAGGGGGCGGGACGGCCGGGGTCCGGCACGGCACCGGGAACGGGCGGACCCGAAGACGCCCGCCCGGCGGGGTCGGCCCCGCCACCGCGCGACGCCGGGTCCCCGCCGGGGCCCGGGCATACGGCGCCCGGCGCACAGCCGCCCGGCGGCACGGGGCGGGGGCAGGCGGACCCGGCGCGGCGGGGAGGCGGCGGCGCGGGCCGTCGGAGCGGTGGCCCCGGACAGTACGGCGACGAGGCGGGCCGGGAGGACGGCGGGACGGATCGCCGGTCCGACGGCGACGTGTACGGCGCCCCCACGGTGGCCGGGCCGCTGGGTCCGCCCCCGGGGACGCCGCGCCGGCCGCCGGGGCCGGGAGAACGGCCCCCGCGGCCCCGGCCCTGGGGCGAGGGCCCTCCTCCCCCGCCGCCCCCGCCACCCGCACCGCCACGGCGCCCCCGCGACGGCTAGCACCGGTCTGCCCCGCTCCGGCGCCGCCCAGGGGGGAAGGAGCGCCGTTGCTGTCCGCCAGTCGGACCTGAGGCGCGGGCGGCACGGGGTGCCGGATACGGTTGGAGCACCATGAGCGCTTCGCAGACCTCTGACGTTCCCACTCTCCTCGTCAAGATCTTCGGCAAGGACCGGCCCGGCATCACGGCCGGCCTGTTCGACACTCTCGCCGCGTACTCGGTCGATGTCGTCGACATCGAGCAGGTCGTCACCCGTGGCCGGATCGTGCTGTGCGCGCTCGTGACCGAGCCGCCCCGTGGTCTGGAGGGCGATCTGCGGGCGACCGTCCACAGCTGGGCGGAGTCGCTGAAGCTGCAGGCGGAGATCATCTCCGGCATCGGCGACAACCGGCCGCGCGGGTTCGGCCGCTCCCTGGTCACGGTGCTCGGACACCCGCTCACCGCGGAGGCGACCGCCGCCATAGCGGCCCGGATCACCGAGTCCGGGAGCAACATCGACCGTATCTTCCGGCTGGCCAAGTACCCGGTGACCGCCGTCGAGTTCGCGGTCTCCGGCGTGGAGACCGAACCGCTGCGCACGGCGCTGGCCACCGAGGCCGCGGCGCTCGGGGTGGACATCGCGGTCGTCGCGGCGGGGCTGCACCGCCGGGCGCAGCGCCTGGTCGTGATGGACGTGGACTCCACGCTGATCCAGGACGAGGTCATCGAGCTGTTCGCCGCGCACGCCGGCTGCGAGGACGAGGTCGCCGAGGTGACGGCGGCCGCGATGCGCGGGGAGCTGGACTTCGAGCAGTCGTTGCACGCCCGCGTGGCCCTGCTGGCGGGGCTTGACGCCTCGGTGGTGGACAAGGTGCGTGCCGAGGTGCGGCTGACGCCGGGTGCCCGCACCCTGATCCGCACGCTGAAGCGGCTCGGCTACCAGGTGGGCGTCGTCTCCGGCGGCTTCACCCAGGTCACCGACGCCTTGCAGGAGCAGCTGGGGCTGGACTTCGCGCAGGCCAACACGCTGGAGATCGTCGACGGCAGGCTGACCGGGCGGGTCACGGGGGAGATCGTGGACCGGGCGGGCAAGGCGCGGCTGCTGCGCCGGTTCGCCGCCGCGGCGGGCGTACCGCTGTCGCAGACCGTGGCGATCGGTGACGGTGCCAACGACCTGGACATGCTGAACGCGGCCGGACTCGGGGTCGCCTTCAACGCCAAGCCGGTGGTGCGCGAGGCGGCGCACACCGCGGTGAACGTGCCGTTCCTCGACACGGTGCTCTATCTGCTGGGCATCACCCGCGAGGAGGTCGAGGCCGCGGACACGCTGGCCGACGATCTCGGCGACGGCCTCGGCCTGCCCGCCGAGCGGCTCTGAGCCGGCGGAGGAACTCGGGGACGCCCGGCACGACGAGGGCCCGGACCGCGAGGGTGCCGGGCCCTTGTTGCGTGGGGGCGGTGGGTCAGTCGGTCGGTGCCCAGTAGTCGACCAGGGCGGCCCGGCCGGGTTCCACGTCCTTCCAGGAGCCCGTGAAGGTGAGGACGGCGAAGGCGGCGGTCGGGAAGCCCCGGCGGTTGATCCGCTCGCGGACCTCGTCCTCGGCCGAGCCGGCCAGGATCTCGGTCAGCGCCTCCATGCCCGGGTTGTGGCCGATCACCAGCACGTTCCGCAGGTCGTCGGGGGTTTCGTTGAGCACGGCGATCAGCTCGCCGGGCGAGGCCTCGTAGATCCGCTCCTCGTAGACGGTCTTCGGCCGGTGCGGGAACTCCTGGACGGCGAGCTTCCAGGTTTCGCGGGTCCGGGCCGAGGTGGAGCACAGGGCCTGGTCGAAGGGCACGCCGGTATCCGCGAGCCGGCGCCCGGCCTCCGCGGCGTCCATGCGGCCCCGGTCGGCGAGCGGCCGCTCGTGGTCGGTCACCTGTGGCCAGTCGGCTTTCGCATGCCGGAAGAGAACAATCCTGCGGGGTTCTGCGACGCTCATGTCTTCCAGCTTCGCATGAAACAGGCCATGGGGCTCTGGGAGTTGACATGCGGACTCACCGCGGGACGCGTGCGGAAGCCCGAGGTGGGCGCTCAGCGCCCGGTCAGCTGCTCCAGCCGCTCCAGGAGGTGGGCCGTCGCGGGCTGCTCCGCGGCCGCGTGGGCGTCGGCGGGATTGAGTATCAGCAGGAGCAGCGCGCAGAAGGCGAGCACGGGCAGGGCGAGGGCCCACCAGGGCAGCCGGGTGTCGACGCCGCCCCGGGTCGACTGGGGAGGCCGGGTGTGGGTAGTGGCCGACATGATTGCCTCCGCTGGTCTTCGGGCGTCCCTGGTCCGTGCTCCGCGGCCCGCCTGTGGCGGGCACATCTCGAAGTTACGGAATCCGCGGGGCCCAACCCATCCGGAGGTCCACCCACTTGACCCTGACCCTCACCCCCTAAGGGATGGGGGGTTAACCCCACCACCGGGTCGCGGCGGGCGGGGTCACGGCGAGGCGATCGTCGCGATGATGCCGATGATCACGAAGATCGCGAGGAAGGCGCCGAAGACGAGCAGCATCTTCTTCTGGCCGTGCTGGGGATTCGGGTCGAGGACTGGCATACGGCAAGTCTCGCATCCCCCGCGCGGGCCACTCCCGGCGGGCCACCGACCGGGACCGGCGCGCCGCCCGACCGGTCAGCGCGCCGCCCGACCGGTCAGCGGGCCGCCTCGTCCTCCACCGTGCGGTTGCGCCCCGCCAGGACGCCCACCACGATCTGCGGCACCATCAGCGCGCTCATCAGCGCGATCGGCAGCCCCCAGCCGCCGCTGTGCTGGTAGAGCACGCCCACCAGGAGCGGACCGGGGATGGAGATCAGGTAGCCGGTGCTCTGCGCGAAGGCGGACAGCTGGGCGACGCCCGCCCCGGTCCTGGCCCGCATCCCGACCATGGTCAGCGCCAGCGGGAAGGCACAGTTGGAGACGCCGAGCAGCAGGGCCCAGGCCCAGGCGCCGCCGACCGGCGCGAAGTACAGACCGGCGTATCCGGCGAGCCCGCACACGCCCAGGACCACCACGATCGGGCCCTGGTGGGGCAGGCGGGTCGCCACGCGCGGGATGACGAAGGCGAGCGGCACGCCCATCACCATGATCACGGCGAGCAGCAGCCCGGCGGTACCGGCGGAGACGCCCGAGTCCCGGAAGATCTGCGCCATCCACCCCATCGTGATGTAGGCGGCGGTGGCCTGGAGACCGAAGAAGACGGCGAGCGCCCAGGCCGTGCGGCTGCGGGTGATCCGCAGCGGGGGCTGTTCCGCGGGCTTCCCGGCGGACCGCTCGCCCTCCGGGCGCGGCGTGGACGGCGCCGTGGAGGCCGGCGCCTTCCGGTTCCGCACGAAGGGGATCCACGGCAGGACGGCCAGCGCGGGCAGCACGGCCCAGACGGCGAGGCCGGGCTGCCAGTGACCGCCCAGCGCGTCGGTCAGGGGCACGGTCGCCGCCGCGGCGACGGAGGTGCCGAAGGCGAGGGCCATCGAGTAGAGGCCGGTCATGGAACCGACGCGGTCGGGGAAGTAGCGCTTGACGATGACCGGCATCAGGACGTTGCTGACCGCGATGCCCATCAGTGCCAGGGCGGTGGCGGCCAGGAAGCCGCCCGTGCCGCCGGCGTAGGGGCGGATCAGCAGGCCCGCGGTGATGGCGACCATGCCGGCGCAGACCACGGCGCCGGCCCCGAAGCGGCGGGCCAGCCGGGGGGCGGTGACGCCGAAGACGGCGAAACAGAGCGGGGGCACGGAGGTGAGCAGTCCGGCGACGCTGCCGCTCATGCCGAGCCCGTCGCGGACCTCCTCCAGGAGGGCGCCCAGGCTCGTGATGGCGGGGCGCAGGTTCACCGCGGCCAGGACGATGCCGAGGATGAGCAGACGGGTCGTCCAGGTCGTCCACGCGCGCGTGGCGGACGCCTCGCCGGGTACCTCGGACACGCCGCCGCCCCCGGCACGCCCCTGCGTGCGTGCCTCCGTACCCGTACCCGTACCCGTACCCGTGTCCGTGCGCGTCTGCGTACGTGTCTCCGTCCGGGTTTCGTCACTAGCCATGAGACCCATCATAGAATCATGGGATGATTGATTGTCCACTCGCTCGTCCCCATGTGTGCGAAGGTGAGCCATGCCGCTGAGCCATCCCCGTCGTTCGGCACTGTCCGAGCAGGTCATCGCGGCGCTGCGGCAGCAGATCGCCTCGGGCGAGTGGCCGGTCGGCTCCCGCATCCCCACCGAGCCCGAGCTGGTCGAGCAGCTCGGCGTCGCCCGGAACACGGTGCGTGAGGCGGTCCGCGCGCTGGCCCACAACGGTCTGCTGGACATCCGCCAGGGCTCGGGCACCTACGTCGTGGCGACCAGCGAGCTGGCCGGCGTGATGCAGCGCCGCTTCGCCGACGCCGACCCCCGGCACATCGCCGAGCTGCGTTCCACGCTGGAGTCCGCCGCCGCACGCCTGGCCGCCGAGCGGCGCACGGAGAAGGACCTCAAGCAGATCGACGGCCTGCTGCTGCGCCGGGAGGAGGCCTGGGAGTCGGGTGACGCGGAGGCGTTCGTGTCGGCGGACGCCACGTTCCACCTGGCGGTCGTGGCCGCCTCGCACAACAACGTGATGACGGCGATGTACGCGGACCTGGGCGAGGTGATGCGGGACTGGCTGCGCGGCGACGTGGGCGAGGGCATGTCCCCGGCCATGCACATGGATCACGCCCGGCTGGTGGACGCGATCCGCGCGGGCGACGCGGCGACGGCGGCCGAGGAGGCGGCGGCCTATCCCTTCGTGTGCCGACCGGCGCTGTTCGCTCCGCCCGCGGGCCGCTGACCCGCGCTCCGCTGCCGCCCCACTCCGCTGGCCCGCGCCACTCCGCCCGCGCTCCCTGTCGGCGCGCCGCTCCGGTGGCACACCTGCCGTCACGACACGGGGGCCCGCATCCCGTACGGGATGCGGGCCCTCGGGCGTGGCGTCCGCTCAGGCGCCGATGGCGTGCAGACCGCCGTCGACGTGGATGATCTCGCCCGTGGTCTTCGGGAACCAGTCGCTCAGCAGCGCGACGATGCCGCGGCCGGCCGGCTCCGGGTCCTTCAGGTCCCACTCCAGCGGGGAACGGCTGTCCCACACGGCGGCCAGGTCGCTGAACCCCGGGATGGACTTGGCGGCCATGGACCCGATCGGGCCCGCCGAGACCAGGTTGCAGCGGATGTTCTGCTTGCCGAGGTCACGGGCCATGTAGCGGCTGGTGGCCTCCAGCGCGGCCTTGGCCGGGCCCATCCAGTCGTACTGCGGCCAGGCGTACTGCGCGTCGAAGGTGAGGCCGACGACCGAGCCGCCGTTCTGCATCAGCGGCATGCAGGCCATGGTCAGCGACTTCAGGGAGTACGCCGAGACGTGCATGGCCGTGGCGACCGACTCGAACGGCGTGTTCAGGAAGTTGCCGCCGAGCGCGTCCTGCGGGGCGAACCCGATGGAGTGCACGACGCCGTCGAGGCCGCCCAGCTCCTCGCCGACGATGTCGGCGAGCCGGGCGAGGTGCTCGTCGTTGGTGACGTCCAGCTCGATGACCTTGGTGGGCTTGGGCAGCTTCTTGGCGATGCGCTCGGTCAGCGTGGGCCGCGGGAAGGCGGTCAGGATGATCTCGGCACCCTGCTCCTGGGCCAGCTTGGCGGCGTGGAAGGCGATGGACGACTCCATCAGCACACCGGTGATCAGGACGCGCTTGCCCTCGAGGATTCCGCTCATGGTGATCAGTGACCCATTCCCAGTCCGCCGTCAACGGGAATGACGGCTCCAGTGATGTACGAGGCGTCGTCCGAGGCGAGGAACCGCACCGTGGCGGCGATCTCCTCCGGCCGCGCGTACCGCCCCAGCGGCACCTGCGACACGATGTTCGCCCGCTGCTCGTCGGTGAGCACCTTGGTCATGTCGGTGTCGACGAAGCCGGGCGCGACGACGTTGAAGGTGATGTTGCGCGACCCCAGCTCACGGGCGAGGGAACGCGCGAAGCCGACCAGCCCGGCCTTGGAGGCGGCGTAGTTCGCCTGCCCCGCGGAGCCGAGCAGCCCGACCACCGACGAGATGAGGACGACGCGGCCCTTCTTGGCGCGCAGCATGGCGCGGTTGGCGCGCTTGACGACGCGGAAGGTGCCGGTGAGGTTGGTCTCGACGACGGAGGTGAAGTCCTCCTCCGACATGCGCATCAGGAGCTGGTCCTTGGTGACGCCGGCGTTGGCGACCAGGACCTCGACGGGACCGTGTGTCTCCTCGATCTCCTTGTAGGCCTGCTCCACCTGCTCGGTGTCGGTGATGTCGCACTTGACGGCCAGGAAGCCCTCCGGGGGCTCACCCGAGCGGTACGTGATCGCGACGTTGTCGCCGGCGTCGGCGAAGGCGCGGGCGATGGCGAGGCCGATGCCCCGGTTTCCTCCGGTGACGAGAACCGAGCGGCTCATCGGATCACCCTTTCGATAGCAGTCTGGCGCACCCGCCCGGTCACCCGTACGGCGGACGGCGACGGCAGGCGGCTTCCTCGAAAATCTATCGGTCCCCCGACTCCGTCAAAGACTCGGGCACCCACAGTGGCTTACGGGGCTGTCTGTCGGGTCCCTACAGAAAGGCACCGGGTACGGCGGGAAAGCTGTGGTCGCCGGACCGCCGACGCGACATGATGCGGCGCAGCCCCCGGTGTCGCGGCAGACGACCGGTCACGTCGACAGAAAGAGACGCAGGTGCCTCACAGCATCGACCAAGCCTTCACGGCACTCCCCCTACGCGCCCTCGCCGACGCCGCCCTGGCCCGTGCGCGTGCCCTCGGCGCCGAGCACGCCGACTTCCGCCTGGAGCGGGTGCGCAGCGCGTCCTGGCGGCTCAGGGACGCCCGGCCCGCCGGGTCCTCGGACACCACCGACCTCGGGTACGCGGTGCGGGTGGTGCACGGCGGCACGTGGGGCTTCGCGTCCGGCGTGGACCTGACCCTGGACGCGGCCGCCAAGGTCGCCTCGCAGGCGGTGGCGATGGCGAAACTGTCGGCGCAGGTGATCAGGGCGGCCGGGTCGGACGAGAGGGTCGAGCTGGCCGCCGAGCCCGTGCACGCCGACCAGACCTGGATCTCGGCGTACGAGATCGACCCCTTCGCCGTGCCGGACGCGGAGAAGTCGGCCCTGCTGGCCGACTGGAGCGCACGGCTGCTGGCGGCCGACGGGGTCGACCACGTGGACGCCTCGCTGCTCACCGTGCACGAGAACAAGTTCTACGCCGACACCGCCGGGACCGTGACCACTCAGCAGCGGGTGCGGCTGCACCCGGTGCTCACCGCCGTGTCGGTGGACGACTCCAGCGGCGAGTTCGACTCCATGCGCACGCTGGCGCCGCCGGCCGGGCGGGGCTGGGAGTACCTGACCGGGACCGGCTGGGACTGGGATTCCGAGCTGGCCGAGATTCCGGAGCTGCTCGCCGAGAAGATGCGCGCGCCGAGCGTCGAGGCGGGCCTGTACGACCTGGTCGTCGACCCGTCGAACCTGTGGCTGACCATCCACGAGTCCATCGGCCACGCCACCGAGCTGGACCGCGCCCTCGGTTACGAGGCCGCCTACGCCGGGACCTCCTTCGCCACCTTCGACCAGCTCGGCAAGCTGCGCTACGGCTCGGAGCTGATGAACGTCACCGGCGACCGCACCGCCGAGCACGGCCTGGCGACCGTCGGGTACGACGACGAGGGCGTCGCGGCCCAGTCCTGGGACCTGGTGAGGGACGGCACCCTGGTGGGGTACCAGCTGGACCGGCGGATCGCGCGGCTCACCGGGTTCGAGCGGTCCAACGGGTGCGCCTACGCCGACTCCCCCGCGCACGTGCCGGTGCAGCGCATGGCCAACGTGTCGCTGCGGCCGGATCCGGGCGGGCTGTCGACCGAGGACCTGATCGGGGGCGTCGACCGCGGGATCTACGTCGTCGGGGACCGGTCCTGGTCCATCGACATGCAGCGCTACAACTTCCAGTTCACCGGTCAGCGCTTCTTCCGGATCGAGAACGGGCGGCTCGCCGGGCAGCTGCGGGACGTGGCGTACCAGGCGACGACCACCGACTTCTGGGGGTCGATGGCGGCCGTCGGCGGCCCGCAGACGTACGTCCTGGGCGGCGCCTTCAACTGCGGCAAGGCCCAGCCGGGCCAGGTCGCGGCCGTCTCGCACGGCTGCCCGTCCGCCCTCTTCAAGGGAGTCAACATTCTGAACACCACCCAGGAGGCCGGTCGATGAGCGTCCGCAGCAGCAAGCCGCACGAGATCGTCGAGCGGGCGCTGGAGCTGTCCCGGGCCGACGGGTGCGTCGTCATCGCCGACGAGGAGTCCACCGCCAACCTGCGCTGGGCGGGCAACGCGCTCACCACCAACGGCGTCACGCGCGGGCGCACGCTGACGGTCGTCGCCACCGTGGACGGGCGGGAGGGCACGGCGTCCGGGGTCGTGTCGCGCTCGGCCGTGACCGTGGACGAGCTGGAGCCCCTGGTGCGGGCCGCCGAGGCCGCCGCGCGGGGGGCCGGTCCGGCGGAGGACGCGCAGCCGCTGGTTCCGGGCGGGCCGGGGTCACCGGACTTCGCCGACGCGCCCGCCGAGACCTCGTCGGCGGTGTTCGCCGACTTCGCTCCGGCGCTCGGGGAGGCGTTCGCCCGCGCGCGTGCGGGCGGCCGGGAGCTGTACGGGTTCGCGAACCACGAGCTGACCTCGACGTACGTCGGCACCTCGACGGGGCTCAGGCTGCGGCACGACCAGCCGAACGGGACGCTGGAGCTGAACGCCAAGTCGCCGGACCGTACCCGGTCGGCGTGGGCGGGACACGCCACGCGGGACTTCAAGGACGTCGACCCGGCGGCCCTCGATGCCGAGCTGGCCGTACGACTCGGCTGGGCCGAGCGCCGGGTGGAGCTGCCCGCGGGACGGTACGAGACGCTGCTGCCGCCCACCGCGGTCGCGGACCTGCTGATCTACCAGTACTGGTCGGCCTCCGGGCGGGACGCGGTCGAGGGGCGCACGGTGTTCTCCAAGCCCGGCGGCACCCGGGTCGGCGAGCGGCTGGGCACGCTGCCGCTGACGCTGCGCAGTGATCCGCACGAGCCGGGTCTGGAGAGCGCGCCGTTCGTGGTCGCGCACTCCTCGGGAGGCGACCAGTCGGTGTTCGACAACGGGCTGCCGGTGGCGGCGACCGACTGGATCCGGGACGGCGAGCTGCACCGGCTGACGACCACCCGGCACAGCGCCGGGCTGACCGGGCTGCCGGTGGCACCCGCGATCGGCAACCTGATCCTGGACGGCGGCGATCCCGACCGGTCCCTGGACGAGATGGTCGCGGGCACGGAGCGCGGGCTGCTGCTGACCTGCCTCTGGTACATCCGCGAGGTCGACCCGGCGACGCTGCTGCTGACCGGGCTGACCCGGGACGGCGTCTATCTCGTCGAGCACGGGGAGGTCGTCGGCGAGGTGAACAACTTCCGGTTCAACGAGTCGCCCGTGGGCCTGCTGGGGCGGGCCTCGGAGGCGGGGCGGACGGAGAAGACGCTGCCCAGGGAGTGGGGCGACTGGTTCACCAGGGCCGCGATGCCGGCGCTGCGGGTCCCCGATTTCAATATGAGCTCTGTCAGTCAGGGCGTATAACCTCGTACCTGATTTCGCGAGACCACTCAAGGAGACACGAGAACCGTGACGGACATCGTCGACGAGCTGAAGTGGCGCGGGCTGTTCGCCCAGTCCACCGACGAGGACGCTTTGCGCAAGGCGCTCGCGGACGGTCCCGTCACGTTCTATTGCGGTTTCGACCCGACCGCGCCGTCCCTGCACGTGGGGCACCTGGTGCAGGTGCTCACCGTGCGCCGGCTCCAGCAGGCCGGGCACCGGCCGCTGGCGCTGGTCGGCGGGGCCACGGGCCAGATCGGCGACCCGCGCCCGACCGCGGAGCGCACGCTGAACTCGCCGGAGACCGTCGCGGGCTGGGTCCGGCGGCTGCGCGGCCAGATCGAGCCGTTCCTGTCCTTCGAGGGCGAGAACGCCGCGGTGATGGTGAACAACCTCGACTGGACCGAGGGCCTGTCGGCGATCGAGTTCCTGCGGGACATCGGCAAGCACTTCCGGGTCAACAAGATGCTGACCAAGGACTCCGTCGCCCGGCGTCTGGAGTCCTCCGAGGGCATCAGCTACACGGAGTTCAGCTACCAGCTGCTTCAGGCGATGGACTTCCTCCAGCTCTACCGGAGGTACGGCTGCACGATGCAGCAGGGCGGCAGCGACCAGTGGGGCAACCTCACGGCCGGCCTCGACCTGCTGCACCGGCTGGAGCCGGACGCGTCGGTGCACGCCTACGCGACGCCGCTGATGACCAAGGCGGACGGCACCAAGTTCGGCAAGACCGAGGGCGGCGCCGTCTGGCTCGACCCGGAGATGACGACGCCGTACGCGTTCTACCAGTTCTGGCTGAACGTGGACGACCGGGACATCTCGACGTACCTGCGCATCCTGTCCTTCCGCTCCCGTGCGGAGCTGGAGGAGCTGGAGCGGCAGACCGAGGAGCGTCCGCAGGCCCGGGCCGCGCAGCGGGCGCTGGCCGAGGAGCTGACGACGCTGGTGCACGGCGCCGGTCAGACGGCCGCCGTGATCGCCGCGTCCAAGGCCCTCTTCGGCCAGGGCGACCTGGCGGAGCTGGACGAGGCGACACTGGCCGCGGCCCTCTCCGAGCTGCCGCACGTCCGGGTCGCCGAGCCGGCCCCGGTCGTCGACCTGTTCGCCGAGGTGGGCCTGGTGGCCAGCAAGTCCGCCGCCCGCCGCACGGTGAAGGAGGGCGGCGCCTACGTGAACAACGCCAAGGTCACCGGCGAGGACGCCGTCCCCGCCAAGGAGGACCTGCTGCACGGGCGCTGGCTGGTGCTGCGCCGCGGCAAGAAGAACCTGGCCGCGGTGGAGATCACCGGCGCCTGAACGGGCGCACGCGCGAGGGGCGGTCTCCGGGCAGCCGTACGGCGCCGGAGACCGCCCCTTCGCCGTACGGGACGGGTTCGGAGCGGGGTCAGGCCCGTTCGCGTCGCCTGTTGCCGCGTACCGACGCGTAGGCCGCGTCGCCGAGGCCGACCACGATGATCGCCGCCACCAGCTGGAACAGGTGCCGCCACCAGTCGATACCGGAGGTCGCCTCGACACCGGCCGCCCGGGCGATCGCGTTGCCGATGATCGCGCCGATCATGCCGCAGATGGTGGTCAGCCACAGCGGCATGTGCTGCTTGCCGGGAATGATCGCCTTGGCGATCAAGCCGAGCACGAATCCCACGATGATCGCCCACAACCAGCCCATGGCTGCCTCCTCGTCCGGCTCTACGCGAGCATTGCCACCAGTGTTCGGGCGTACCGCGTACGGCGCATGCCGCGTACGGCCGAACGGGGTACCGGCGCCCGGCCGGGTGGCGCAGGCGGTCCGGCCGGACCGGGGGTGCCCCGGTCTCGTGAGCGGCGCAGGCGCGGCGTAACGTGGAGAGTTGTCCGGGACCGGAGTCCCCGAGCGGCCGCGGACGAGAGCGGGGCGGGGAGAGTCCGATGCGGGCGGATGGTGGAACCAGATGCGGAAGCAGAGTGCCGACGGCAGTGCCGAGGTGTTCCGGATCACCGGGGCCCGGACGGGCCTCCAGGAGGACGTCCGCGGGCGGCAGCGGCGGTACATCATCTCGATGTCGATCCGTACGGCCTCGGTGATCCTCGCGGTCTGCCTGTGGAACGTGGAACGGCACGTCGCGATCGTGGCCCTGATCGTCGGGGCCGCCCTGCCGTACATCGCGGTCGTGATCGCCAACGCCGGGCGCGAGAACGCGCCATCCTTGCCGTCGACGTTCGTGACGGCGCCGACCCCGCCGATGATCATGCCGCCGCGGGCCGGGAACGGTGCGGCGGAATCCGTCCCGGAGGGCGCGACCGCCGATCCGGGGCCGGGTGCGGCCGGTGAGCAGCGCGGCCGACCGTGACCGCGGCGCCTCCCGCGCGGCGGCGTCGATTCCGCGCCAGGCCGAAGAAATGCTCAGATGAATCGTGTTGTTCCGGTGCCGGGCGATGGGTGAGCCGTGACATACTTCGTACGCGCTCCGCATCCCCCGTCGGAGCGACGGACCGACGCCGGGCAGCTCCCCCCGTGGCTGCTCGGCGTCGCCTTGTGTGCGGACCCTCGTGCGTGGACCTGTGAGACGAAACCGTGAGTGACGAAACCACCCCGATCTGCTCCGCCAAGGGCTGCCGCACCCCCGCCGTGTGGGTGCTGGCGTGGAACAACCCGAAGATCCACACTCCGGAGCGCCGCAAGACCTGGATCGCGTGCGACGAGCACCGCGAGCACCTGTCCCAGTTCCTCGGGGTGCGGGACTTCCTGAAGGACGTGGTCCCGCTCGCCGAGTGGGAAGCCCCGGAGGATTCCGGCAGGCCTTGAGGGGATCCTGCTTCTAGCCTCCGATCGCCGACATCGGGCGGTCGGGCTGGACGAAGGTCGGGTCGTCGAGGCCCGCGCCCGCCTTCTTGCCCCACATGGCCAGGCGCCAGATGCGGGCGACCTCCTCGTCGGGGGCGTCGGAGCGCAGGGCCGCGCGCAGGTCGGTCTCCTCGGTGGCGAACAGGCAGGTGCGCACCTGGCCGTCGGCGGTCAGGCGGGTGCGGTCGCAGGCCGAGCAGAACGGGCGGGTGACGGAGGCGATGACGCCGACGCGGTGCGGGCCGCCGTCCACCAGCCAGCGTTCGGCGGGGGCCGAGCCGCGCTCCTCGGAGCCCTCGGCGGTCAGCTCGAAGCGGGTGCGCAGGGAGGTCAGGATGTCACCGGCGGTGACCATGCCCTCGCGCTTCCAGCCGTGCTGGGCGTCCAGGGGCATCTGCTCGATGAAGCGCAGTTCGTAGTCGTGCTCGACGGCCCAGGCGAGCAGGTCGGGGGCCTCGTCGTCGTTGAGCCCCGGCATCAGGACGCTGTTGACCTTGACGGGGGTGAGTCCGGCCTCGCGGGCGGCTTCCAGGCCCTCCAGGACGTCCTTGTGGCGGTCCCGGCGGGTGAGGGTCTTGAAGACGTCCGGGCGCAGGGTGTCCAGCGAGACGTTGACCCGGTCCAGGCCCGCTGCCTTCAGGGCCGTGGCCGTGCGCCTGAGGCCGATGCCGTTGGTGGTGAGGGACATCTGCGGGCGCGGGGTCAGAGCGGCGACGCGCTCGACGATGCCGACCAGACCGGGGCGCAGCAGCGGCTCGCCGCCGGTGAAGCGGACTTCCTCGATGCCGAGGGAGGTCACCGCGATGTCGATGAGGCGGACGATCTCGTCGTCCGTGAGCAGGTCGGGCTTGGCGAGCCACTGGAGGCCCTCTTCGGGCATGCAGTAGGTGCAGCGCAGGTTGCAGCGGTCGGTGAGCGAGACCCTCAGGTCGGTGGCCACTCGGCCGTAGGTGTCGATGAGCACGTGGGCCCCCTCCCTCGACGCGGATCGGCGGAGCACTTCTCTCCTCCGACACCGTCGAGCCTACGTGACCGGTCCGACATCGACAGCCGCCCGATCCCACGACGCACGACGCGGCCGCGTCGTAGGGATCTACGAGCGGCCGCGCCGATACCGGTCGGGCGAGGGCGTCAGTGCGCTCCGGTGCCGGTCAGGGACCGGACCTCCAGCTCCGCGTACTTCGCCTTGTCGGGCTCCTCCTTCGACAGGACCGTGCCGAGCCAGCCCATCAGGAAGCCGAACGGGATCGAGATGATGCCCGGGTTCTTCAGCGGGAACCAGGCGAAGTCGACGTCCGGGAACATCGCCTTCGGGTCGCCGGAGACGACGGGCGAGAACAGCACCAGACCGACGGCGACGATCAGGCCGCCGTAGATCGACCACAGGGCGCCCTGGGTGGTGAACCGCTTCCAGAACAGGCTGTAGAGGATCGTCGGCAGGTTGGCCGAAGCGGCGACGGCGAAGGCCAGGGCGACCAGGCCGGCCACGTTCAGGTCGCGGGCGAGGGCGCCGAGCGCGATGGAGACGATGCCGATGAAGACGGTCGCCCAGCGGGCCGCCCGCATCTCCTCCTTCTCCGTGGCCTGGCCCTTGCGGATGACGTTGGCGTAGATGTCGTGCGCGAAGGACGAGGACGAGGCGAGGGTGAGGCCCGCGACGACGGCGAGGATGGTCGCGAAGGCCACCGCCGAGATCGTGGCGAGCAGGATCGCGCCCCAGGCCGAGTCGACGCCGCCGACGTGCAGCGCGAGCAGGGGCGCCGCCGTGTTGCCGGACGGGTTGGACGCGACGATCTCGTCCTTGCCGACGAGCGCCGCGGCGCCGAAGCCGAGGGCGATGGTCATCAGGTAGAAGGCGCCGATGATGCCGATCGCCCAGTTCACGGACTTACGGGCGGCCTTGGCGTTGGGCACCGTGTAGAAGCGGATCAGGATGTGCGGCAGGCCGGCGGTGCCGAGCACCAGGGCGATGCCCAGGGAGAT
The DNA here is from genome assembly GCF_055635195.1 of Streptomyces sp. NPDC111628. Taxonomy (NCBI): domain Bacteria; kingdom Bacillati; phylum Actinomycetota; class Actinomycetes; order Kitasatosporales; family Streptomycetaceae; genus Streptomyces; species Streptomyces sp. NPDC111628. Next base: position 31,555 of record NZ_JBVKBZ010000007.1, read on the forward strand.
GAAGTCCAGCTTGGTGGTGCCGCTCCCGCCGTACTGGAGGCCGGGCTCCAGGAACGCGGAGCCCGCACCGCTGTTCTCCGCGGCCTTGCCGAGCAGGTCGGAGATGTTGAAGTCGAACTTCAGCAGCACCAGGAAGGTGATCAGGATGGTGCCGCCGATCAGCAGCACGGCCTTGACCATCTGGACCCAGGTGGTGCCCTTCATGCCGCCGATGGTGACGTACACGATCATCAGGATGCCGACGAGGGCGACGATGAGGATCTTGCCGGCGTCGGAGGTGATGCCGAGCAGCAGCGAGACCAGGATGCCCGCGCCCGCCATCTGGGCCAGCAGGTAGAAGATCGAGACGACGATCGTGGAGGTGCCGGCGGCGGTGCGCACCGGGCGCTGGCGCATGCGGTAGGCGAGGACGTCGCCCATCGTGTAGCGGCCGGAGTTCCTGAGCGGCTCGGCGACCAGGAGCAGGGCGACCAGCCAGGCGACCAGGAAGCCGATGGAGTAGAGGAAGCCGTCGTAGCCGAAGAGGGCGATGGCGCCGGCGATGCCGAGGAAGGACGCGGCCGACATGTAGTCGCCGGAGACGGCGAGGCCGTTCTGGAAGGCGCTGAACTGGCGGCCGCCCGCATAGAAGTCGGCGGCGTCCTTGGTCTGGCGGCCCGCCCAGACGGTGATGCCGAGCGTCGCGAGGACGAAGACCGCGAAGAGCGTGATGATGAGCGGCCGGTGCTCGCTGGCCTCGTTGGCGGCCAGCTCGGCGGCGAAAACGGACTGTGCGGGGCTCATGCGCCGCCCTCCATCCGGGTCTTGATGGCCTCGGCCTTGGGGTCGAGCTTCGCGGCGGCGTGCCGCGAGTACCACCAGGCGATGAGGAACGTGGTGACGAACTGGGCGATGCCGAAGACGAACGCGACGTTGATGTTGCCGAACAGCTTGGTGCCCATGAAGCCGCCGGCGTAGTTCGACAGCAGCACGTAGAGCAGGTACCAGGCCACGAAGGCGACGGTCAGCGGAAACGCGAAGGAGCGGAAGGAGCGGCGCAGTTCGGCGAACTCGGCGCTCTGCTGCACTTCGGAGAACTCCTCGGCGGAGGGGAGTCGGTGTTCCTCTTGCGAGGGGGGCTCCTCTTTCGAGGGGGGCGGTGCGTCGGTGGCCACGGAGTCTCCTCGTACGACGGACATGACGGCTTGGACCTCGGTGTTCTCGCAGGGGGCTGATCGTGCTCGGGCTCCCTGTCCAACGACACGGCGCCCCGCGGGGACCGGTTCAACACCCGTGGCACTTTCCGAAGTCACCCTCGGCGGGTCATTGCTGGCCAGCGACTTCGGGGGATAGCTTCACCCTGCACCACTACGTCATGTACCTGCCCGATTACCCGTGCCCGGGCGGGTGCCGTTCTGCCGGATGATGTGGAGAACCCATGGATCATCTGCGTTCCGCGCGCGATCCGCGCTCCAGACGCCGGCTCGTTTCCCGAGTTTTCCCGACGGACTGGAGACACCACGCATGACCGCTCCCCTCTCGCGTCACCGCCGCGCCCTCGCGATCCCGGCCGGCCTGGCCGTGGCCGCCTCGCTCGCGTTCCTGCCGGGCACCCCGGCCGCCGCGGCACCCGCGGCGGAGGCCGCCCCTTCGACGGCGGCGGACGCGACCTCGCTCAGCTACGTCGTCAACGTCGCCCCCGGGCACCGTCCTTCGGCCACCGTGCGGCGGGCGATAGCCAAGGCGGGCGGCACGATCGTCACGTCGTACGACCGGATCGGCGTGATCGTCGTCCACTCCGCCAACCCCGACTTCGCCAAGACCGTCCGCAAGGTGCGCGGCGTGCAGTCGGCCGGTGCCACCCGCACCGCGCCGCTGCCCTCGGCCGCCACCACCGACACGGGCGCGCCGCAGGTGCTCGGCGGCGAGGAACTGGCCGCCGCCAAGGCCTCCTCCGCGAAGGCCGAGGGCCAGGACCCGCTGGAGTCGCTCCAGTGGGACCTGCCCGCCATCAAGGCGGACAAGGCGCACGAGAAGTCGCTGGGCAGCAAGAAGGTGACCGTCGCCGTCATCGACACCGGCGTCGACGACACCCACCCGGACATCGCCCCGAACTTCGACCGGCAGGCGTCCGTCAACTGTGTGGCGGGCAAGCCGGACACCACCGACGGCGCCTGGCGGCCGAGCGCGGCGGAGAGCCCGCACGGCACCCACGTGGCCGGGGAGATAGCCGCCGCCAAGAACGGCATCGGCATGACCGGCGTGGCGCCCGGGGTGAAGGTGGCCGGCATCAAGGTCTCCAACCCCGACGGCTTCTTCTACACCGAGGCCGTGGTCTGCGGCTTCATGTGGGCGGCCGAGCACGGCGTCGACGTGACCAACAACAGCTATTACACCGACCCGTGGTACTTCAACTGCAAGGACGACCCGGACCAGAAGGCGCTCGTCGAGGCGGTCTCGCGGGCGTCGCGGTACGCGGAGAAGAAGGGCGCGGTCAACGTCGCCGCGGCCGGCAACGAGAACTACGACCTCACCTCCGACGAGATCACCGACCCGTCCTCGCCCAACGACACCACGCCCGGCGACCGGACCGTCGACCCGTCGAAGTGCCTGGACATCCCGACCCAGCTGCCGGGCGTCGTGACGGTCGCGGCGACCGGTGCGAAGGGCCTCAAGTCGTCCTTCTCCAACCACGGCCTGGGTGTCATCGACATCGCCGCGCCCGGCGGCGACTCGACGGCCTACCAGACGCCGGAGCCGCCCGCCACGAGCGGCCTGATCCTGGGCACGCTGCCCGGCGGCAAGTGGGGCTACATGGCCGGTACGTCGATGGCCTCCCCGCACGTCGCGGGCGTCGCCGCCCTCATCAAGTCGACGCACCCGTACGCCTCCCCCGCCATGGTGAAGGCCCTGCTGTACGCCGAGGCCGACGCCACGGCGTGCACCGACCCCTATGACATCGACGGCGACGGCAAGGTCGACGCGGTGTGCGAGGGCCCGAAGAACCGCAACGGTTTCTACGGCTGGGGCATGGCCGACGCGCTGGACGCGGTGACCTGGTAACCGGTAGGCGTACCCGAGCGTGATGCGGGGGCGGCGGTCCGGTTCCCACCCGGGCCGCCGTCCCCGTCGTGCGGCAGTATCTTCCTCATGGACACTTACGAGGATCCCGCCACCTGGGGGCCCGAACCGGTGCGCCCCCGCTGGGCGCCGGCCCTGAGGTTCGTCGCGACCCTCCTGTTCTTTCCGCTGCTGTGCGCGTTCTGGCTGGCAGTGGCAGCGGTGCTCTTCGTGGTGGGTCTGTTCGCCGACGGGATCGCCGCGGTCAGTGAGGGCTTCGGGCGCGGCTACATGCGGTTCATGGACGACGTCCTCGGTGGCATAGCCCGGCTGGGCTCCTGGTGTGTGACGTGGCCCGAGCTGCGGCACGAGGGCGACACCGCCCACTACCGTGCGCGGGTCGACAAGGCCGTCGGCATCTGGACCGAGCAGGCCTCCGCCCCGCGCGAGCCGAAGAAGGCGCGGCCGCCCGTGGAATGCGAGATACCCCGACGCGTCTACCGCGGCGTCGGCGGACGGTACGTCGCCGAGGTCGCCCTCGCCCAGGGGTGGGAGCTGCGCCCCACGGACGTGCGCAAGGAGGTGCGGCTGTGGTGGTCGGCCGCTTCCCACCCGCAGGACGCGTCCGCGGCCGACACGGCACGGGACTCGTGAGGGCGACGGCGGAACTTGCCCGGATCTGGTGACTTGGTGAAGATCCTGGGGTGACCTCGATACGACCCCCGTCCCGGACCACCGACACCGGACGCCACTCACGGCCCTCCGGCACCGGCCGGACGGTCGCCGTACTCGTCCTGGTGGCACTGGGCGCGCTGATACCCGTGCTCGGCCCCTCCTCCGCCCTGCACGGCACCGGGGAGGCCGAGGCACCCGGCACCGGCGGCATCGCCCTGCTGCGCACGGTGCTCTTCGCCGCGCTGAGCGTTCCGCTCGGCGAACTCTTCGCGAACCGGCTGGCCCGGTCGCTGCCCGGCGCTCCCGGAGACCGGCCCCGCAGCTGGTCGCCGTACGCGGCCGCCGTCGGTCTCGTCGCCGCGCTGGGGCTGGCCTCGGTCGTGGCCACGGGCAACCTGGTCCCGGGCTCCGTCGCCGACATCGACGTCGGTGGTCTCTACGAGTCCCGCGACGGCAAGCTCGCACTGCTGGAGGTCAACGGATTCCTCGCGGCCTGGCTGTGCGCGACCTCGCGGCGGCCTGGACTCCAGGTGTGGCCGCTGGCCGCGGTGATCGTCGCGGACGCGCTGCGCGCCCACCCCACGACCGAGTACAGCCCGCTGCTCGGCGCCGGACTGACCCTCGTCCATCTGACGTGCGCCTCCCTGTGGGTGGGCGGTCTGCTGTACGTGCTGCGGACCCTGCGGCGCTGGGGGGCGGCGGAGGCGGGGCCCGCCCTGCTGGGGCTCTACGCGCGCGTGGCGGCCGTTCTGCTGGCGGCCCTCACGGCCACCGGGGTGGGCAGTTCGCTGCGCCGGATGCCGGCGGGCACGATCCTGGACCAGCTGACGGACACCGCTTACGGGCGGGTCCTGCTGGCCAAGGTGCTCCTGGTGGCCGCCGTCGCCGCCCTCGCGCTGTGGGCCAGGATCCGGCTGAGCCGCGCGGCCGACCCGCTGGCCGCCTGCTCCCCCGCGCGCGGGGAGGTCGTCGCGCTGGGCGTGGTGGTGGCGGTGTCGGGGCTTCTGACGGCCCTTCCGGTGCCGATCCGTTGGTGAGTGCGCCCGCACGGTGCCGCAACCCTCCCCCGGCGCCCGGAACTTGACGGACGGGGGCACCTGCGGGACCGGAGTGTCGGTCCCGGCCCGTATCCTCATTGACCATGCTCGAAGACCGCACGACCGCAGCGCCGCCCGCCACGGCGTGGCCGACCGCGTATCCCCAGGGGTACGCGGTCGTCGACGTGGAGACCACCGGCCTGGCCCGCGACGACCGCATCATCTCGGCGGCCGTCTACCGGCTGGACGCCCGCGGCGAGGTCGAGGACCACTGGTACACCCTGGTCAATCCGCAGCGCGATCCGGGCCCGGTGTGGATACACGGTCTGACCAGCGACGTACTCCGGGACGCGCCGCTCTTCCCGGACGTCGCCGAGGAGTTCGCGGCCCGGCTCGACGGGCGGGTCCTCGTCGCGCACAACGCGGTCTTCGACTGGCAGATGATCGCCCGTGAGTACGCGCGCGCGGAGCGCGAGGCGCCGGTGCGTCAACGCCTGTGCACCATCGCGCTGTCCAAGGCGCTGGACCTGCCGCTGCCCAACCACAAGCTGGAGTCGCTGGCCGCGCACTTCGGCGTCGTGCAGCAGCGGGCGCACCACGCGCTGGACGACGCCCGGGTGCTGGCGGAGGCGTTCCGGCCGAGTCTGCTCGCCGCGGCGGCCGGGGACGTGCGGCTGCCCCTGCACGAGTGCCGGCCGCTGACCGAGTGGTCGGACCGGCCCGCGCCCCGGATCGGGCAGCAGGCGGGCTACGGAAGCTACCGGCCGACCAGTTGGCGCCCCTCCCGCAAAAGGCCCGCATGCCCCTATCCCAACCCGGGCCGGTACGAAGAGGGCAAACGGCTCAAGCAGGGCATGCGGGTCGCCTTCTCGGGTGACACCTCCGTCGAGCGCGACCTGCTGGAGGACCGCGCCGTCGAGGCGGGGCTGCACGTCGCGACCAGCCTGTCCCGGCTGACCAGCCTGCTGGTCACCAACGACCCGGACTCGGGCACCTCCAAGGTGGTCAAGGCCCGCCAGTTCGGCACTCCGGTGGTGGACGAGGCGGCCTTCGGGCAGCTGCTCGCGGACGTCGACCCCGCGGACGGGTGATTCCGGGCGACTCGCCCGGCGCCCGCTCGCCCGCGTCGCGGTGACGGCCCACCCTGTGGCCCATGGCGACATGTGAAGTCTGCGGCAACAACTACGGAATGACCTTCGAGGTCCACGCCCAGGGAGCGGTGCACGTCTTCGACTGCTTCTCCTGCGCGATCCACCGGATGGCCCCCCTCTGCGAGCACTGCCGGGTGCAGATCATCGGCCAGGGCGTCGAGGTCGAGGGCCACTGGTTCTGCGGCGCCCACTGCGCCCGCGCGGAGGGGAGGGCGGGGATCGTCGACAAGGTCTGAGCTCCGCCGCCGGGCGTGAGCCCGTACCCGCCGCGTGACGCCCCACGACCGAGTTGTACCGTCGTGGGGTGTACCGCTTCCTGTTGTCCCGCCAGTGGGTGATCCTCACGCTGGTCGCCGTGCTGCTCATCCCCACGATGATCAAGCTGGGCTTCTGGCAGATGCACCGCTACGAGGAGCGCACCGCCCGGAACGACCTGGTCGCGCGCGCGCTCGAAGCCTCGCCGGCGCCCGTGGAGTCGCTGACCGCGCCCGGCAAGAAGATCACCACACGTGAGCGGTACCGCACCGTCACCGCGGAGGGCCGCTTCGACACGGACCGCGAGGTCGTCGTCCGCCGCCGCACCGACGGCGACGACAACATCGGCTACCACGTACTGACCCCGTTCGTGCTGAACGACGGCAAGGTCCTGCTGGTCAACCGGGGCTGGATCCCCGCGGACGGCCCGAGCCAGACCGCGTTCCCGAAGGTCCCGGCACCGCCCCGGGGCGAGCTGACCCTCACCGGCCGGCTGATGCCCGACGAGACGACCGAGGCGAGCGGCATCAAGGACCTCGAGGGCCTCCCGGACCGGCAGATCATGCTCATCAACAGCGAGCAGCAGGCCGAGCGCCTGGACGCCCGGGTGCTCGGCGGATACGTCGTCCTGGAGACGCCGGAGCCGACGAACGACACTCCGGAGCCCATCGGCAAGCCCGGCAACGAGAACGCCGCGCTGAACTTCGCCTACGCGATCCAGTGGTGGCTGTTCGCCGCGGCCGTACCGGTCGGCTGGTGGTTCCTGGTCCGCCGCGAGAGGCGCGACCGGGAGGCCGCCGAGGACGTGGAGCCCGCGGAGGCGGAACCCGTGACGGTGTAGCAGCGCGGCGGGAGCGCGCGGGCGAATCCGATTGCTCCGGCCGAGGCCGGGAAGAGGTCAACCCGTGCACCCCCGCATCGAGGACTACGCGCTCATCGGCGACCAGCAGACCGCGGCCCTGGTCTCCACGGACGGCTCCGTGGACTGGCTGTGCCTGCCCCGCTTCGACTCGGCCGCCTGCTTCGCCAAACTGCTCGGCGACGAGGACAACGGCCACTGGCGCGTCGCCCCCAAGGGCGCGGAGCGCTGCACTCGGCGCGCCTACCGGCCGGACACTCTCGTCCTGGACACCGAGTGGGAGACCGAGGACGGTGCGGTCCGCGTCACCGACCTGATGCCCCAGCGCGACCGCGCCCCCGACCTCGTCCGCATCGTGGAGGGACTGAGCGGCGAGGTCACCGTGCACAGCGTGCTGCGGCTGTGCTTCGACCACGGCTCGATCGTCCCGTGGGTGCGCAGGGCCGACGGGCACCGGGTGGCCGTCGCCGGGCCGGACTCGGCGTGGCTGCGCAGCGAGCCCGAGGTGCACAGCTGGGGCCAGGACTTCGGGACGCACGCGGAGTTCACCGTCGCCGCGGGCGAGAAGGTCGCGTTCGTGCTGACCTGGCACCCCTCGCACGAGCCCCGGCCGCCGCTGGTCGACCCGTACATGTCGCTGGAGCACAGCGTCGAGGACTGGCGCGAGTGGGCGGCACGCTGCCGCTACGACGGCCCGCACCGGGAGGCCGTGGTCCGTTCCCTGATCACGCTGAAGGCACTCACGTACAAGCCCACCGGCGGCATCGTGGCGGCCCCCACCACCTCGCTGCCGGAGGAGCCGGGCGGCGTGCGCAACTGGGACTACCGCTTCTGCTGGCTGCGCGACTCCACGCTCACCCTGGGCGCCCTGCTGTCGGCGGGCTACCTGCAGGAGGCCGAGGCGTGGCGCGACTGGCTGCTGCGCGCGGTCGCGGGCAACCCGGCGGACCTGCAGATCATGTACGGCGTCGCGGGCGAGCGGCGGCTGCCCGAGTCCGAGCTGCCGTGGCTGTCCGGCTTCGCCGGGTCCACGCCGGTACGGATCGGCAACGACGCGGTGAACCAGCTCCAGCTGGACGTGTACGGCGAGGTCATGGACTCCCTGTCGCTGGCCCGGCTGGCGGGGATGCGTGCCCGGCCGCAGATGTGGGAGTTGCAGTGCGCCCTGATGGAGTTCCTGGCCACGGTGTGGCGGGAGCCGGACGAGGGGCTGTGGGAGGTGCGGGGCGGGCGCCGGCAGTTCGTGCACTCGAAGGTGATGACGTGGGTGGCCCTGGACCGGGCGGTGCGCACGCTGGAGGACCGTCCCGAGCTGGGCGGCGGTGACCTCGACGGCTGGCGGGCGCTGCGCGACGAGGTGCATCGCGAGGTGTGCGAGAAGGGCTACGACCCGGTGCGCAACACGTTCACCCAGTACTACGGCTCACGGGAGCTGGACGCCTCGCTGCTGCTCGTGCCGCGCGTGGGCTTCCTGCCGCCGGACGACCCGCGTGTGGTCGGCACGGTCGACGCGATCGGCGCGGAACTGACCCGGGACGGCCTGGTGCGGCGCTACAGCACCGAGGGCGCTCCCGTCGACGGCCTGCCGGGCGGCGAGGGGACGTTCCTGGTGTGCTCGTTCTGGTACGCGGACGCGCTGCACGCGACCGGCCGGACGAAGGAAGCCCGGGAGCTGTTCGAGCGGCTGGTGGGGCTCGCCAACGACGTGGGACTGCTGGCCGAGGAGTACGACCCGGTGGCCGGACACCAGCTCGGCAACTTCCCGCAGGCCTTCAGCCACGTCGGCCTGGTGAACACGGCCCTCGCCCTGTTCGGGGGCGAGGGGGCAGGATAGGGGCCATGGATCTTGGACTGAAGGACCGGGTGTACGTCGTCACGGGTGCCACCCGGGGCCTGGGCAACGCCGCCGCACGCGAGTTGGTCGCCGACGGGGCGAAGGTGGTCGTCACGGGGCGGGACGAGAAGAGCGTCGCTCAGGCGGCCTCGGCGCTGGGGCCGGACGCGGTCGGGGAGGCCGCGGACAACGCCGACCCGGAGGCCGCGGGGCGGCTGATCGCCACCGCCCGTGAGCGCTTCGGGCGTTTCGACGGCGTACTGATCAGCGTGGGCGGGCCGCCGCCCGGGTTCGTCGCCGACACCACGGACGAGCAGTGGCAGTCGGCGTTCGAGTCGGTGTTCCTCGGCGCGGTGCGGCTGGCCCGGGCGGCGGCGGCCGAGCTGGCGGACGGCGGGGTGATCGGGTTCGTGCTGTCGGGCTCGGTGCACGAGCCGATCCCGGGCCTGACCATCTCCAACGGTCTGCGCCCCGGTCTCGCGGGCTTCGCCAAGTCCCTCGCCGACGAGCTGGGTCCGCGGGGCATCCGCGTCGTCGGCCTGCTGCCGGGCCGCGTCGACACCGACCGGGTGCGCGAGCTGGACGGGCTGTCCGCGGACCCGGCGGCGACCAGGGCGGCCGCCGAGTCCCGCATCCCGCTGCGCCGCTACGGCGCCCCGGAGGAGTTCGGCCGCGCGTCCGCGTTCCTGCTCTCCCCCGCGGCCTCGTACGTCACGGGCGTGATGCTGCCGGTGGACGGCGGCGTGCGGCACGGGTTCTGAGAAACCGGCCGGGCAGGACCCGGGCGGCACCGACGTCCGCGCCGACCGCCTCCCTCAGTTGACCCGCTCGGCCCCGTGCTTGACGCCACGGAGCTGGACCTCCGCCGGGAGGGAGGTGAGGTTCGCCGAGTCGCGGGCGTGGGCCAGGGCCCGGGTGGTGAGGTCGTGCAGGGCCGTGCCGGGGTCCACGTGCGGGGCCAGGAGCAGCCGGACGCGGGTCGCCGGGGCGTCGCGGCGGCCGGTGAGCCGGACACCGGCCCGTTCGACCCCGTCCACCCGGTCCGCCTCACCGGCGAGGACGTCCTCCAGTGCCCTGCCGCGCAGCGTGGCGCCCTCACCGTCCCCGGTGTCGACGAGGACCTCGGTGAGCCTGCGCCGGCGTACCACCGCGACCAGCCACCACAGGGCGAGCAGCAGCAGGACGGCGAGCGCGGCGATGACGACCGGCCACCACCAGCCGGCCTCCCGCCACCGGGTCCGTTCGGCGTTGCTCAGCAGCACGTCGTGCGGCCCCTGGTGGACCCACCAGGAGGGTGCCGGGGCGTCGAACCCCACGGCCAGCACCGCGCCGCCGAGGGCCAGCAGGACCAGCCCTGCCAGTGCGGTCAGTACCCGGTTCACCGTCCTGAGCACCGCGTTCACCCCTTCCGTCCGGGGCGCGCCACCCGCAGCGACACGGCGGGCGGCCGGGCCAGACCGAGGCCGCGCACCGCGTCGTCGAGCACACCGTCGAGGTCGGCCCGTACGTCGTCCAGTTCCCGGAAGTGCGACAGTGCCCGTACCCGGGCCCGGCGGCGGCGCATCCGCACCCGCGCCGACTGCACCCCGGAGACCTCCATGGCACGGTCGCGCAGCACCGTGGCGGCGGCGTCCCGGTGCAGTCCGGCACGTACGTCCGGGTGCGTGCGCCGCATCGGCAGCACCCGGCGCAGTCCGGGGGTGAGGGCCAGCAGGAGCAGCCAGAGCCCGAGGGCCGCGGCGACGCCCGCGCCGACCAGCACCCAGGTGTCGTCGACGGGCCGTTCGGCGAGCTGCCGGGCCAGGTCGCGGCGCCAGCCGAGCGCGGACCGGCCGGCGCGCACGGCGGCGACGTCGTAGAGGAAGGCCCCGGCGAGCAGCAGGAGCAGCAGCGCGACGAGGCCGGCGGGGACGCGGCGCACGGACCAGAAGCGGCCGGCCCGTCCGCTCCCGGACGCGTCCGGGGGGCCGGGCTCGTGCCGGTCCGGCGGCGGTGCCGCACCCGGCCGGCTGCCGCGTTCCACGACGGGCAGGCGCTGGGTGCTGCCCTCTCCCGTCCCGGAGTCGTGCGGCTCGCTCATCGCGTCCTCCCGTGCCTCGCGCCGTACTGCGCCGACAGGTGCAGCCGCTCCACCTGGACGGCGACCTCCGGCACCGCCATGCCCACCAACGCACGTACCCGCTGGACGACTTGGTGACGCACCTGGCCGCAGCGGGCGCCGATGTCGCACGGGTAGTCGAGTTCGAGGTGGACCCGGACGTGTGCGGTGTCGTGGTGGACGTCGACGGTGGCGTACGGCCGTGCGGCGTCCGGGTGGAGCGGGCCGAGCGCCTCGCGGGCCGCCCGGGCGGCGACCTTGGCGACGACCCGGTCGGCGATCCGCGTGGCGCCGCGCTCGCCCGGTGCCACGCGGGCCAGGGGTTCGAGGAGCTCACCGGCTCCATCGCTCACGCCGGTCACCGCCGCCGGTCGTCGCGGGTACGGAAGAAGTCACCGAGGTCCATGTCCCCCTCCAGGAAGCGGCCGACGACGAACCCGACGGCCCCCAGGGCCGCCACCAGCAGGAAGGCACCGAACCCGCCGAAGTATCCGGCGAAGCCCAGTGCCATGCCGGCGATCATGCCGACCACGGCCATGCTCATGGTGCGCTCCCCTCATTCACCGATTCACTCACCGATCAGTCAGCGTTCAGTCCGTGTTCCGTCAGCGTCCGTGTCACCTGATCCGGGGCTCCGGTTCCTCGTCCTCCTCGTCGGGCAGCTTCACGTCGCTCACCGCGATGTTGACCTCGACGACCTCCAGCCCGGTCATCCGCTCCACCGCCGCCACCACGTTCTCCCGCACGTCCCGGGCCACGTCCGCGATCGACACGCCGTACTCGACGACGATCTCCAGGTCGAGGGCGGTCTGCTTCTCGCCGACCTCGGCCTTCACCCCGCGCGTCACCCCGGACTTGGTCCCGCCGGGCACCCGGTCGCGCACGGCGCCGAAGGTGCGCGACATTCCGCTGCCCATCGCGTGCACACCGGCGACGTCGCGGGCCGCCATTCCGGTGATCTTCTCCACGACGCCGTCGGCGATGGTGGTCCGTCCCCGGGTGCCGGGGTCTCCGCCGCCGCGCCGCATCGTCTGGCCCTTGGCCGTACCGGGGGTCTCGATCGTGTCCTGCCCGCTCCGGTGGCTCTCCATGTCGCTCATCGCCGTACGTCCCTTTCGGTCGTAGTCCTGTGCCCACGTTAGGCGGGGTTGCGGTGGCTCGCGCCACGGATGCGGCAGGCTGGAGGAATGACGACGGCGGACCGGTGGACGCGGGCGGTGCGGGAGCAGCTGGGTCTCGGCAGGCTGCTGCCGCTGGGCGGCCCGCGGGACGGCGCCTGGATCGCCGAGCGGGCGGCCCGGGAAGTGCTGCTGGCGGCGGCCCGGGGTGTGACGGGGGTGCGTCCGGGTGACCTGCGGATCGGCTCGGCCGACCCGGACGCCGTACGGGAGCCCGCCGTGCCGTCCCCGCCGGGCGCCCTGCCGCCCGGTCCGCTGCGGGTGACCGCCGACTTCGCCGCGGTGGTGGGACCGACGGCGTCCGCGGAGCCCCTGCCGGCGACGGCCGCGCGCCTGCGAGGCGCACTGACGGAGGCGGCGGCAGCGCGGATCGGCCTCGCGGTGCCGGACGTGGACCTGCGGGTGACCGGCCTGCTCGACGGGACTCAGAGCCCGGAGGCGGGCGACGGGCCCGGGCCGGGACCCTCCGACGAGCCCGACGAGTCCGACGAGGCGGGCGGTGAGAGGGATGACAAAGGCGGCGGCAGTGGCGACGAGGGGCGCGTCGCCCGGGCCGCGCTGACGGTGCCGGGTGTGGTGCGGCTGACGGGCGTACTGGGCCGTCCGGTGCACGTGACGGAGCCGCCGACGGAGGAAGGGGCCCTGCCGCGCCGCCATGTCCGGGTGGAGCTGGCGGTGCACGCGGACCACCGGGCCGTCGAGGTGGCCCGGCGGGTCCGCGCGGTGGTGTCCGAGGCGCTGCCGGACCGGCCGTCGGTGGCGGTGGTGGTGACGGACGTCGGCTGAGAGGTTGTCGGCGCCGTTACTCGCCGAGCCCCGCCAGGTCGCGCAGCCGGCGGCCCTGGGCGGCCCGTTCGGCGGTGCGCTGGGTCTCCCAGTCCCGCGTCAGGGCGCCCTGGAGCAGCGCCTTGGTCTCGACGACCGCGTCGCGCGGTGCGGCCAGGATCGCGGACACCAGGTCGTGCACGGCGGGGTCGAGCTGGTCCGCGGGCACGGCGAGGTTGGCCAGGCCGGTGCTCACGGCCTCCTCGGCCGCGACGAAGCGCCCCGTCGCGCAGATCTCCAGCGCACGGGCGTACCCGACCAGGGACACCAGGGGATGCGTGCCCGTCAGGTCCGGCACCAGGCCCAGGCTGGTCTCGCGCATGGCGAACTGCACGTCGTCCGCGACGACCCGCAGGTCGCAGGCAAGGGCCAGCTGGAAGCCCGCCCCGATGGCGTGCCCCTGCACGGCGGCGACCGACACGAGGTCGCTGCGCCGCCACCAGGTGAACGCCTCCTGGTACTCGGCGATGGTCGCGTCCAGCTCGGCGTCGCCGCCCCGCGCGAGGTCGATGAACGACGGTTCGCCGTCGAAGCCCTCGGGCGTGAACGCCTGCCGGTCGAGCCCGGCCGAGAAGGACTTGCCCTCGGCCCGCAGCACCACGGCGCGAACGGAGCCCGGCAGCAGCCGGCCCGCCTCGGCGAGCGCCCGCCACAGAGCGGGGCTCTGCGCGTTGCGTTTGGCCGGGTTGGTCAGCGTCACCGTGGCGATCGCGTCGTCGACGGTGAGCCGCACGCCGTCCTGGTCGAGTGCGGGACCGGGGTCGTGGGCGGGCGAAGCCATGGGGCGCCTCCGAAAGGTGCGGTCGTCGTCCCCGCCGCGCGCCGGACGGTGCGCCGTGCGACGGCAGGGCTAAGTGACTGCACAGTAACCACCCGGACGGTCGGACGACCGACCGGGTGGCCACCGTCACTTTCGGAGTCGGGGGCCGCCCGGGACGTCAGGCCGAAGTGGCCTTCTTGCCCCGGGTAGCCCCGCCACGCCCTCGGAGCGTGACGCCCGACTCGCTGAGCATGCGGTGCACAAAGCCATACGAGCGGCCGGTTTCCTCGGCCAACGCCCGGATGCTCGCACCGGCGTCGTACTTCTTCTTCAGGTCTGCCGCGAGCTTGTCGCGCGCGGCGCCGGTAACCCGGCTGCCCTTCTTCAGAGTCTCGGCCACCCGTGCCTCCTCATGGGAAGTGCGCTCTGGTCTCCTCATGATCACCCCTCCAGGCCCTCCTGGCCACCCATTCGGCAAGGTCGATGAGACAAGGTTGTGACGACAGGAGCGAGTCCCCACATACGGAATCCGCGATTCCAGAGAATCGGGCGGGTTCGGCCGAACGGGTTTCTCCGCGAAATTCCAGGTCAGAAAGGCGTCGCGGCCGAGGCCCCGGCAATGGGGGCCCCGGCCGCGAATTCGATGTAGGACACACCTCTTGATGAGGAGATCTCACACAGATGGTGGATCACGGATCGGCCGAATGATCCATAACCAGTGGATCATCCATTCGATCAAGCGAGGGCGACGAGGTCCGCGTAGTCGGCGCCCCACAGGTCCTCGACGCCGTCCGGAAGCAGAATGATCCGCTCCGGCTGGAGCGCCTCGACGGCGCCCTCGTCGTGGGTGACGAGGACGACGGCGCCCTTGTAGGTGCGCAGCGCGCCGAGGATCTCCTCGCGGCTGGCCGGGTCGAGGTTGTTGGTGGGCTCGTCGAGGAGCAGCACGTTCGCCGAGGACACCACGAGGGTGGCCAGGGCGAGGCGGGTCTTCTCGCCGCCGGAGAGGACACCCGCGGGCTTGTCGACGTCGTCGCCGGAGAACAGGAACGAGCCCAGCGTCTTGCGGACCTCGACGAGGTCGAGGTCGGGGTTGGCCGAGCGCATGTTCTCCAGGACGGTGCGCTCGGGGTCGAGGGTCTCGTGCTCCTGCGCGTAGTAGCCGAGCTTGAGTCCGTGGCCCTCGATGACCTCTCCGGTGTCGGGCTTCTCGGCGCCGCCGAGGAGACGGAGCAGGGTCGTCTTGCCCGCGCCGTTGAGGCCGAGGATGACGACGCGCGAACCCTTGTCGATGGCCAGGTCGACGTCGGTGAAGATCTCCAGCGATCCGTACGACTTCGACAGACCCTCGGCCATGAGCGGGGTCTTGCCGCACGGGGACGGCTCGGGGAAGCGCAGCTTGGCCACCTTGTCGGACTTCCGCTCGGCCTCCAGGCCGGCCAGCAGCTTGTCGGCCCGGCGGGCCATGTTCTGCGCGGCGACGGTCTTGGTGGCCTTGGCGCGCATCTTGTCGGCCTGCGAGTGCAGCGCGGACGCCTTCTTCTCGGCGTTCTGACGCTCGCGCTTGCGGCGCTTCTCGTCGGCCTCGCGCTGCTGCTGGTAGAGCCGCCAGCCCATGTTGTAGACATCGATCTGGGAGCGGTTGGCGTCCAGGTAGAACACCTTGTTGACGACCGTCTCGACCAGGTCGACGTCGTGGGAGATCACGATGAAGCCGCCGCGGTAGGTCTTCAGGTAGTCGCGCAGCCAGATGATCGAGTCGGCGTCGAGGTGGTTGGTCGGCTCGTCGAGCAGCAGGGTGTCGGCGTCCGAGAACAGGATCCTGGCCAGCTCGATACGGCGGCGCTGACCGCCGGAGAGCGTGTGCAGGGGCTGGCCGAGCACCCGGTCGGGCAGGTTGAGCGCGGCGGCGATGGTGGCGGCCTCGGCCTCGGCGGCGTATCCGCCCTTGGTCAGGAACTCGGTCTCCTGACGCTCGTACTGCCTGAGCGCCTTCTCACGGGTGGCGCCCTGGCCGCTGGCGATGCGCTGTTCGTTGTCACGCATCTTGCGGATCAGGGTGTCCAGGCCGCGGGCGGACAGGATGCGGTCGCGGGCGAGCACGTCGAGGTCGCCGGTGCGCGGGTCCTGCGGGAGGTAGCCGACCTCGCCGGAGCGGGTGACGGCACCGGCGGCGGGCTGGCCCTCGCCGGCCAGGACCTTGGTGAGGGTGGTCTTGCCGGCGCCGTTGCGGCCGACCAGGCCGATGCGGTCGCCCTTGGCGACGCGGAAGGTGGCGCTCTCGATGAGGACACGGGCACCGGCGCGCAGCTCGATGCCGGAGGCGGAGATCACGGTCAGACTCCTGGGCGGGTGGTTGGCGGGGATGGGCGGCTGTGGAGGTTCCCGCCGCTCTAATGCACGAGGAGAATGGCCATGAGGGCCAGTCTAACGGGGCGGTGCAACCGCTTTTCCCCGCCGGGCGTCGGCCGGGCGTTGTCAGTGGGCGGTGCAAGACTGGGCGAACGAGTCCAAAGCGCCCTTCGGGCCACGGGCTCGGTCAGTCAGGACGGACCACCGGATCAGAGGGAAGTGATCGGCATGGCAGGCAACGCGGGCGGCAGCCCGAGCATCTGCCCGACGCTCCAGTACGTGGACGCCAAGGCGGCGATCCGACAGCTCACCGAGGCCTTCGGCTTCACCGAACTCGCGGTGTACGAGGGCGAGGACGGCTCGGTGGCCCACGCCGAGCTGGCCCAGGGCAACGGCGCGGTCATGCTCGGTTCGAAGGGCAGGGGCGGCCGCTTCGACGAGGCGATGAAGGGCGGAGGCCCCGCGGGGGTGTACGTGGTGGTGGCGGACGTCGACGCCCATCACCGGCGGGCGGTGGAGCACGGCGCGGAGATCCTGATGCCCCCGACCGACCAGGACTACGGCTCGCGCGACTACATGGCCCGCGACCTGGAGGGCAACGTCTGGAGCTTCGGGACGTACGCGCCGGAGGTACGCGGGTAGCCTCCGGCGGTTCGCCCGTCGGGGCCGGCGGGTCAGCTGCCCCCGGTGTGGACCTGGAAGGCCGCCCGGCGTACGGCCTTGGCCAGGGCGGGGTCCGGGTGCGCGGCGGCCAGCGCCACCAGGACCTGCACGGTGCGGGGGTGGCCGACCGCGCGGACCTCGTCGAGCAGGGCCGGGACGGTGGCCTGCACCGCCGACTCCAGGTGCCGCACCAGCAGCGGGGCCTCCCCGTGGTCGGCGACGGCGGCCGCGGTGTCGACCCACAGCCAGGTGGCCTCGGGGCGGGTGAGGACCTCGTGGGCGTCCTCGGGGTCGGCGCCGTCGTGCTCGGCCAGCCACAGCAGGGCGTACGGCCTCAGCGTCGGCTCGTCCAGGACGCCGCGGACGTCGGGCTCGGCGGGTGCGCCGACGACGCGCAGCGCCTCGAAGGCGAGGCCGCGCAGCAGGGCGTCCTCGCCGCGGGCGGCGCCGAGCAGTTCGGCGACGGCGCTGCCGACGGGGCGGGCGGCGAGCCAGGCCCGGTACTCGGCGCGGGCGGCGTTGGGGCGGAGCCGGCCGCAGCCGCGGAGCATGCCCTCGGCCGACTGCTCGATATTGCCGGCCGGGCTCTGCGCGGCGACGCAGATCTGCTCCAGCTTGACCCAGACCGCCCAGCTGCCGAGCGGGGTGAGCGTGGCCTGTCCGTCGCCGCAGGTGAGGGCGCCGACGGCGGCGAGGGCGTGCAGGGCCCAGTCGAGGAGGGGGGCGAGCGCGGTGTCGGTGGCCGGGGCCGGGTCCGGCTCGGCGCCCGGGGTGCCGGGTTCGAGCCGGGGGCCGTAGGGCACCTCGCAGCGTTCGGTGCGCAGCTCGGTGACGCGCTGCTCCAGCAGGTCCAGGAGCTGCGCCACCGGGACGGGTCCGGCGGACAGCTGGAGGAAGGAGAGCACCTGGGGCATCGCGGAGACGACCTCGGCGACCGCGCCGGGCTCCTGTCCGGCGGGCTCGGGGTGGGCGAGCGACCAGGCGTCGAAGAGGGCGACCCAGCCGCGCAGCACGGCGCTGTCGTCCCGGTTCCAGGCGCGCAGCCGCCAGCCGGGGCGGGCGGTGTCGCCGTGCACCTCGACCAGTCCGGCGAGGCGGGCCGTGTCCCAGTCGGCGCGGACCCTGGCCACGGGCAGGCCCAGCTCGCGGGCCGCGTGGTCGGCGGTGGCGTCGGACAGGGTGGCCTTGCCGTCGGCGGTCGCACTGCCGCGGCCGGGGCCGAGTGCGGAGTCGGCCCAGCGGGCGACGCGGGCCGCGTCGGCAAGGCCGGAGCGCGCCATTCCGGCCAGCTCCGAGCGGGCCGGTGTACCTTCCGGGGGGCGCGGCGCGGGGCGGCGCGGACGCCGCTGATTCATCGCTTGGGGGGCGGCGGCCAGGGGTCGCGGGCGGACGAGTCGAAGCCTGGAGTCGCGCGGGATACGGGACGTCACGGGTGCAGTCTTCCGGTTGACGGTCCGAAAACCCAAACGGAATGCCCCGGCGGCCTCCCGGAACGGGGGACGCGGGGGCCCGGCGCACCGTCCAAGCATCGGATCAGGCCAGTGGTACGGCGCTGAACGGAACCTGATCGTCGCGCCCGCGGACAGGCGTCACGGGTCGGGCGAAGGGGACGCGGCAGGAGGGCGTGGGGGCGCGGGAGGGGGTCACACCAGCGGGGTCATGAAGCGGCGGAGGGTCTCCTCGTAGTCCGCGGGGTCGGCGTTCCACATGGCGCCGTGCGGGGCGTCCCGGACGGTGTGCAGGGCGACCAGGCGCGGGTGGGTGTCGGCGAGGCGGTGGGAGAGGCGCCAGGGGGCCACCGCGTCGCCGGGGCCGTGGAAGATCAGGGTGGGGACGGCCGGGCGGTACAGGCCGGCCGTGCCGGTGTCCCGGTCGGCGTGCAGCCCGGCGCGGCCCTGCGCGGCCCGGACGGCGAGCGGCAGGAGTGCGCCGGGGGTGCGGCGGGCGGCGGCCAGGGCGCGCAGGGTGGTCTCCCAGCTGAGCACCGGGGAGTCCAGCACGAGCCCCGCGATGCGCTCGCGCACGCCGGAGAGCGCGGCGGTGCGCAGCGCCATGGTGGCGCCGGTGGACCAGCCGAGCAGGACGACCTGGCGGGCTCCGTGGTCGAGGGCGTAGCGGACGGCCGCGTCCACGTCGCGCCACTCGGTCTCGCCGAAGTGGTGCAGGCCGTCGGGCGAGGGCGGTGCGCCGACGTCGCCGCGGTAGGCGAGGGCGAGCACCGGGACGTTGCGGCGGTGCAGGGGAGCGATCAGGTTCAGCGCGTGTTCGCGGGTGGCGGCCAGGCCGTGCACGGCGATGATCCAGGTCGGCCGGGCCCCGGGCAGGAACCAGGCAGGGAGCGGACCGAGTTCTCCCGGGACCTCGACGTCGGCGTACTCGAGGTCGAGGGCCGTGCCCGGGTTCCCGACGTACAGATTCGGCGTGAACCAGGCCCGGTCACCGGTCTCGAGGGTGCCGTGCGTGACGCGTTCGAGGCGGCGTACGACGGTGTCGGCGCCGTGCTCGGCGGTGTCCAGGACCGGGCCGACCACCGCGTGGGAGCCGTCCCCGGCGAGCCCGTACCGGCCGGGGCGCAGGGCGGCCAGGTCCCGGGTGAGGGTGATCTGTCCGGCGGCGGTGCCGTGCACGGTGAGCCGGGGCTCGGTGGGCAGGGGCCGGCCGGGGGGCGCCTTGAGCGCGGCGTCGCTGGCGAGTCGGCCGACGGCGACGCTCGCCGCTCCGGTCGCCAGTGCTGCGGTGACGGCGGCTGCCGTTGCGGTGACAGTGCGCATGGGGCCAGTCTCCTGGTGGAGTCCTCGGGCGGCCAGTGGACGCGTGACAGTGGGTGACGAGGTCTTCGTGTCCCGTAGCCGGTACCCCCGCAGCCGCCCGGCACGCACCCGCGCGTCAGCTTCGCTGCCCGTACCCGCGCAGGCGTTCCGTCACCTCCGCCAGCTGGGCCGGCGTCAGCAGGGACGGCGAGTGGCCCGGCACCGAGGACGCGGTCAGCCACAGGCGGCACATCCACTCGAGCTGGGCGGTGCGGTCGTAGGCCTGGTCGAGGGAGGTGCCGTAGGTGATCGTGCCGTGGTTGCGGAGCAGGCAGCCGGTGCGGTCGGCGAGGGCGTCGAGCATGCCGCGGGCGAGTTCGGCGGTGCCGTAGGCCGCGTAGGGGGCGACCCGGACGGGGCCGCCGAGGGCGGCGGTCATGTAGTGCACCGGCGGGAGTTCGGGGACGAGCAGCGAGACCGCCGTCGCGTGCACGGCGTGGGTGTGGACGACGGCCCGGGCGCCGGGGTCGGCGCGGTACACGGCGAGGTGCATGGGCAGTTCGCTGGTGGGGACGAGCGTGCCGAGCAGCCGGCGTCCGTCCAGGTCGACGCCGGTCACGTCGTCCGGAGTCAGCCGGTCGTAGGGGACGCCCGACGGGGTGACCAGGACCGTGTCGCCGACGCGCACCGAGACGTTGCCGGAGGTGCCGACCACCAGCCCGTCCGCCACCGTCCGGCGAGCCGTCGCGACGAGTTCCGCCCAGGCCGCTTCCTCGGCGGTCTTTCCAACCGTCGTTCCGGCCGTCTCCCCGCCCCCGGCCCGCGATTGCGTCACAGTCACCCACTCCTCCGGGGCGCCCGCGCGCCCCTCACGTCCCGTCGCCGAACGCCCTCGCGGTGATCCTGCCAGGGACGTCTCCGGAGAGCACCGGAGCGGGCACGCAGAGGGAGGCCGCGACACCGCTTCCGGTCACCGTGACGCCCTGCCCAGTTCATCTTCCGTTCACCCTGGTTACCTACGTTCGTCGCGCCAACGACCTCGAACGATTGCCTGGGTAAATGGAAAGCTTCTCGCTGATCCTCGCGATTGTGGTGGTAACCGCACTCGCGTTTGATTTCACGAACGGTTTCCACGACACCGCGAACGCGATGGCAACGACCATTTCGACCGGTGCGCTCAAGCCCAAGGTGGCGGTGGCGATGTCCGCCGTCCTCAACCTTGTAGGCGCCTTCCTCTCGGTGGAGGTCGCCAACACGATCTCCAAGGGTCTCGTCGACGAGACCGGCATCCGTCCCGAGGTCATCTTCGCCGCCCTGGTCGGCGCGATCCTCTGGAACCTCCTGACCTGGCTGGTCGGGCTTCCGTCCAGCTCCTCGCACGCCCTGATGGGCGGCCTGATCGGTGCCGCCGTCGCCTCGGCCGGTATCGGCGCGGTCAACGGCGACGTGCTCGTCACCAAGGTGCTCCTGCCCGCGATCGCCGCCCCGATCGTGGCCGGCCTCGCGGCGATGCTCGCCTCCCGGATGACGTACTCGCTGGGCCGCAAGGCCGACGGCAGGGCCGCCAAGAAGGGCTACCGGGCCGGCCAGATCGCCTCCGCCGGTCTGGTCTCGTTGGCCCACGGCACCAACGACGCCCAGAAGACCATGGGCATCATCACCCTCGCCCTGATCGCCGGCGGCTCGCTCGCCCCCGACTCCGACCCGCCCGTGTGGGTCATCCTGAGCGCGGGCCTGGCCATCGCGCTCGGCACCTACCTGGGCGGCTGGCGCATCATCCGCACCATGGGCAAGGGCCTGACCGACCTCCAGCCGCAGCAGGGCTTCGCCGCCCAGACCAGCGCCGCCACGGTCATCCTGGCCTCCTCCCACCTCGGCTTCTCGCTGTCCACCACGCACTCGGTCTCCGGTGCGGTGATGGGCGCGGGCCTCGGCCGCAAGGGCGGCGTGGTCCGCTGGTCCACGGCCACCCGGATGTTCGTCGCCTGGGGCCTGACGCTGCCGGCCGCGGCCCTGGTCGCCGCGCTCGCCGAGTGGGTCTGCCGCGCAGGCGACTGGGGCACGGCCCTCGTCGCGGTGTTCCTGATCGCGTCCAGCTTCGCGATCTGGCGGATCTCCCGCCGCGAGGTCGTCGACCACACCAACGTCGTCGACGGCGACCCGGTGGACACCGAGGGGCCCGGGCAGCCCGAGCCCGCCGGTGTGGTCACCACGGCGATGGCCGCCGTGTCGCCGCCCCCGACGGGCGCCACCGAGGACCTGGCGGCCACCGTCCCCGCCCCGGCCACCACCCCCGACCCCAAGGCCCCGTCGGCCGCCACCACCGTCTGAACCCGCCTGCCGGGTACGAAGGAAGCGAACCTCCATGAGCATCGACTGGGCAGCCCTCGGCTCCGTCTTCGGCGTCAGCCTCGTGGTCACGGTGGCCCTGGTGGGCCTGTTCACCCTCGGCATCGTCGGCCTCTCCCGCCAGGAGCGGGCCGCCGCCCAGGGCGGCTCCGCGGCCCTCGCGGTCACCGGCGCGTACGCGTGCTTCGCGGCCTGCCTGGCGGCGGTGGCGTACGGGATCTATCTGATCGTCGCCTGAGCGCCCTGCGCACCACCGCGCACGCTCCGGGGCGGGGCGCGGGACGGACTCGAACCGTTCCGCGCCCCGCCTCTTCGCGTGCCGGCGCACACCACTCGGGTGTGGGCCTTCGCACACTCCCCCGTCGCAGGTCAACGCCAGGTTGACGGGTGTTCGCGGGCCGTGGTGGACTTCCGGGGCCATCTACGGCGGCAGAAGAGGAAGCCCGGTGCGAATCCGGCGCGGTCCCGCCACTGTGACCGGGGACAGGATCCCCGGGAGCCAGGAACTCTCGCCGCCGTGCTCTTCGAACCAGGGCGCGGACACCCTGAGTGAGGACCTATCGCCATGCGCGGCTGCCGTTCCGGGCTCACCAGCGACACGCTTCGACTTCCCCTTCCCACGGCCGGTTGAGCCGTGCGTGCCGGACGCGTCTTCGCGTACGGCGCCGCCGCCGGCCTCCTCGGTGACCTCCTCCTCGGCGATCCTCGCCGCGGACACCCGGTCGCCGTGTTCGGCCGTGCCGCGGGCGCCGTGGAACAGGTGCTGTGGCGGGACCACCGGGGCCGGGGCGCCCTGCACACCGTCGTGTGCGCCGGCGGCGCCGCCGTCCTCGGCTCGGCCGCCGCGCATGCCGTACGCCGCTCCCCCGCCGCCTCCGTCGCGCTGACCGCCGCGGCCACCTGGTCGGTCGTCGGCGGCACCTCGCTGGCCCGCGAGGCCACTGCCATCGGCCGTGCGCTGGGGGCCGGGGACGTCGAGGCGGCGCGGGCGCGGCTGCCGCACCTGTGCGGGCGGGACCCGCAGGCGCTGGACGCCGACGGGATCGCCCGGGCCGTCGTGGAGTCCGTCGCCGAGAACACCTCCGACGCGGTGGTGGGCGCCCTGGTGTGGGGCGCGGTGGCCGGGGTCCCCGGGCTGCTCGGCTTCCGGGCCGTGAACACCCTGGACGCGATGGTCGGCCACAAGTCGCCCAGGTACCGCCGCTACGGCTGGGCCTCGGCCCGCCTCGACGACCTCGCGGGCTGGCCGGGCGCCCGCCTCACCGCCGTGCTGACCACCGTGGCGGGCGGTGACCCGCGCGGCGCCCTGCGGGCCTGGCGCGCGGACGCCGCACAGCACCCGAGCCCCAACGCCGGGCCCGTGGAGGCCTCCTTCGCGGGCGCCCTCGGCGTGCGGCTCGGCGGCACGCTCTCCTACGGCGGGCGGGTCGAGCACCGGCCCGTCCTCAACGGGGCGGCGGGACGCGCCGTACGGGCCGGTTCCGGCGACATCGACCGTGCCGTACGGCTGTCCCGGCGCGTGGGCCTGCTGGCGCTGGGCGTGTGCGCGGGCGCGCGGCTGCTCGCGCGCGGGGCCACCGCGAAGAACCCGGGTGTCACGAAGGGACGTACGTCATGAACGGTGGCCTCCTCGTCGCGGGCACCACCTCCGACGCCGGCAAGAGCGTCGTCACCGCCGGGATCTGCCGCTGGCTGGTGCGCCAGGGCGTCAAGGTGGCGCCCTTCAAGGCGCAGAACATGTCGCTCAACTCCTTCGTGACCCGGGACGGCGCCGAGATCGGGCGGGCCCAGGCCATGCAGGCCCAGGCCTGCCGGGTGGAGCCGACCGCGCACATGAACCCCGTGCTGCTCAAGCCCGGCGGGGAGCGCAGCAGCCAGGTCGTGCTGCTCGGCAGGCCCGTGGGCGAGATGAGCGCCCGCGGCTATCACGGCGGGCGCCAGGAGCGGTTGCTCGGCACGGTGCTCGACTCGCTCGCCGAACTGCGCGGCACGTACGACGCGGTGATCTGCGAGGGCGCGGGCAGCCCGGCCGAGATCAACCTGCGGCGCACCGACATCGTGAACATGGGGATCGCCCGGGGCGCCGGACTCCCCGTCCTCGTCGTCGGCGACATCGACCGCGGGGGCGTCTTCGCCTCCTTCTTCGGCACGGTGGCGCTGCTGGCGCCCGAGGACCAGGCTCTGGTCGCCGGGTTCCTGGTGAACAAGTTCCGGGGTGATGTGTCGCTCCTGGAGCCCGGGTTGGAGATGCTGCACGGTCTCACCGGGCGGCGGACGTACGGCGTGCTGCCCTTCCGGCACGGGCTCGGCATCGACGAGGAGGACGGGCTGCGCGTCTCCCTGCGCGGGACCGTGCGGGAGTCCGTCGTCGCGCCGCCGGTCGGCGAGGACGTGCTGCGGGTCGCCGTCTGCGCGGTCCCGCTGATGTCCAACTTCACGGACGTGGACGCGCTGGCCGCCGAACCGGGCGTCGTGGTGCGGTTCGTGGACCGGCCGGAGGAACTGGCCGACGCCGACCTGGTGATCGTGCCGGGGACGCGCGGGACGGTCCGGGCCCTGGAGTGGCTCCGGGAGCGGGGGCTGGCGGACGCGCTCGTCCGGAGGGTCGCCGAGCAGCGGCCCGTGCTCGGCATCTGCGGCGGCTTCCAGCTCCTCGGCGAGCACATCGAGGACGAGGTCGAGTCCCGCGCCGGGCACGTGGACGGGCTGGGACTGCTCCCCGTGCGGGTGCGGTTCGACCGCGACAAGACCCTCACCCGGCCGGTGGGCGAGGCCCTCGGCGAGCGCGTCGAGGGGTACGAGATCCACCACGGGGTCGCCGAAGTGGTAGCGGGTGATGCGTTCATCTCTGATGACAGAGGACGCAGCCTGGACGGCTGCCGGGTCGGCCAGACCTGGGGCACGCACTGGCACGGCTCGCTGGAGTCGGACGGCTTCCGGCGGGCGTTCCTGCGCGAGGTGGCCGCCGCCGCGGGCCGCCGCTTCGTGCCGGCCCCCGACACCTCGTTCGCCGCGCTGCGCGAGGAGCAGCTCGACCGGCTCGGCGACCTGATCGAACACCACGCGGACACGGACGCGCTGTGGCGGCTCATCGAGTCCGGCGCTCCGCAAGGACTGCCCTTCATTCCACCGGGAGCGCCCGCATGAGCACAGTGCTGTTGTTGTCGACCGCCGACACGGACCTGCTGGCGGCCCGCGCGTCGGACGCCGCCTACCGGATCGGCAACCCGACCCGGGTCGACGTCCGCGAGGAGCTGCCCGGGCTGGTCGAGGGCGCGGACCTCGCCGTGGTCCGCCTGCTCGGCGGCAAGCGCGCCTGGGAGGACGGGCTCGCCGCGCTGAAGACCGCCGGCCTCCCGACCGTCCTGCTGGGCGGCGAGAGCGTGCCGGACGCGGAGCTGATGGCCGAGTCGTCGGTCCCGGCCGGGGTGGTGGCCGAGGCCCTGCGCTACCTGGTCGAGGGCGGCCCGGACAACCTCACCCAGCTGGCGCGCTTCCTGTCGGACACGGTGCTGCTGACCGGCGAGGGCTTCGACGAGCCGCGGAAGATGCCGGAGTACGGCGTCCACGGCGAGCGTCTCCACACCGAGGGCCGTCCCACGGTCGGCGTGCTCTTCTACCGCGCCCACCAGCTGAGCGGCAACACCGCCTTCGTCGACACGCTGTGCGACGCGATCGAGGCGCGCGGCGCCAACGCCCTGCCCGTGTACTGCGGTTCGCTGCGCGGCGCGGACCCCGGGCTGTACGAGCTGCTGGGCCGGGCCGACGCCCTCGTCGCCACGGTCCTCGCGGCCGGCGGCACGCACGCCTCGCAGGCCTCGGCGGGCGGTGACGAGGAGGCGTGGGACATCGGTGCGCTGGCCGACCTGAACGTGCCGGTGCTGCAAGGCCTCTGCCTCACCTCCTCCCGGGCCGCCTGGGAGGCCTCCGACGCCGCCCTGTCCCCCATGGACGCGGCGATGCAGGTCGCGATCCCGGAGTTCGACGGACGGCTCGTCACGGTGCCCTTCTCCTTCAAGGAGCAGGGGCCGGACGAGGTGCCGGTCTACGTCGCCGACCCCGAGCGGGCCGCACGGGTCGCCGGGATCGCCGTACGGCACGCGGCGCTCGGGCACAAGCCGAACGCCGACAAGAAGCTGGCGCTGGTCTTCACGGCGTACCCGACCAAGCACTCCCGCGTCGGCAACGCCGTCGGCCTCGACACCCCCGCGTCCGCGGTGCGGGTCCTGGACGCGCTGCGGGAGGCGGGGTACGGGGTCAGCGAGTACCCCTCCGAGGGCGACGAGTTGATCCACCGGCTGATCGAGGCGGGCGGTCACGACGTGGAGTGGCTGACGGAGGACCAGCTGGCGGCGGCGCCCGCGCGGGTGCCGCTGGCCGACTACCGGGCCTGGTTCGAGAAGCTGGACCCGGAACTGCGGGACGGCATGCGGGAGGCATGGGGCGAGCCGCCGGGCTCGCTGTACGTCGACGGCGACGACATCGTGCTGGCCTCCCTCCGGTTCGGGAACGTCGTCGTGATGATCCAGCCGCCACGCGGCTTCGGCGAGAACCCGATCGCGATCTACCACGACCCCGACATGCCGCCGTCGCACCACTACATGGCGGCCTACCGCTGGCTGAACGCTGCGACATCGGAGGGGGGTTTCGGCGCCGACGCGATCGTGCACATGGGCAAGCACGGCACGATGGAGTGGCTGCCGGGCAAGGGGCTCGGCCTGAGCGCGGGCTGCGCGCCCGACGCCGTGCTCGGCGATCTGCCGCTGATCTACCCCTTCATCGTCAACGACCCCGGCGAGGGCACCCAGGCCAAGCGCCGCGGGCACGCCACGGTCGTCGACCACCTGGTGCCGCCGATGGCGCGCGCCGACACCTACGGCGACCTGGCCAAGCTGGAGCAGCTGCTCGACGAGTACGCCCTCGTCTCCGACCTGGATCCGACGAAGGCGCCGGCGGTCCGCGCGCAGATCTGGACGCTGGTCAAGGCGGCCGAGCTCCACCACGACCTGCACGTGGACGACCAGCCGGACGACGACGCGTTCGACGAGTTCGTCATGCACATCGACGGCTACCTGTGCGAGATCAAGGACGTGCAGATCCGCGACGGCCTGCACATCCTCGGCGGCGGCCCGGTCGGCGAGCCGCGCGTCAACCTCGTCCTCGCGGTGCTGCGCGCCTCGCAGGTGTGGGGCGGGCAGGCGAACGCGCTGCCGGGCCTGCGGGCCTGTCTGGCCGAGCACTTCGGGCTGGTGGAGAAGGACCTGCTGGCCGAGCCCGGCGCCCCGGTGAAGGCGCCGGTGGAACTGACGGACCTGGTCGACGGCCCCGCGCGGTCGGCGGCCGACGCGATCGACCTGCTCGAGCAGCTGTGCCGACGGTTCGCGGAGGGCATGGAGCTGCGGGCGTGGGACCCGGCGGCCGTTCCGGGCCTGGTGCGGGACGTGCTCGGCACCGAACTCGGCGACGCGGTGGCGGTGCTGGAGTTCGCCTGCGTGGAGGTCGTGCCGCGGCTCGCGCGGACCACGGACGAGATCGGGCACATCCTGCGGGCCCTGGACGGCGGTTACGTCCCGGCCGGGCCGTCGGGCTCCCCGACGCGCGGCCTGGTCAACGTCCTGCCGACCGGCCGGAACTTCTACTCCGTCGACCCGAAGGCGATCCCGTCCCGGCTGAGCTGGGAGGTCGGGCAGTCGCTGGCGGACTCGCTGATCCAGCGGTACCTGAGCGACACCGGTGAGTACCCGAAGTCCGTCGGCCTCACGGTGTGGGGCACGTCCGCGATGCGTACCCAGGGCGACGACATCGCCGAGATCCTGGCGCTGCTGGGCTGCCGTCCGGTCTGGGACGACGCCTCGCGCCGGGTGACGGGCTTCGAGGTGGTCCCGGTGGCGGAGCTGGGCCGGCCGCGCGTGGACGTGACCGTGCGCATCTCGGGCTTCTTCCGGGACGCGTTCCCGCACGTGGTGGGGTTGATCGACGACGCGGTACGGGCGGTGGCGGAGCTGGACGAGCCCGCCTCGTCCAACTTCGTGAAGGCGCACGCCGACGAGGACACCGCCGAGCACGGCGACCGGCGCCGGGCGACCTCCCGCATCTTCGGCTCCAAGCCGGGCGCGTACGGCGCCGGTCTGCTGCCGCTGATCGACGCCCGCAACTGGCGCAGCGACGCGGACCTCGCCGAGGTGTACGCGGTGTGGGGCGGCTACGCCTACGGGCGCGGGCTCGACGGGCGGGCGGCGCGCGGCGACATGGAGACGGCGTTCCGGCGGATCGCGGTGGCGGCGAAGAACGTCGACACGCGCGAGCACGACCTCGTGGACGCCGACGACTACTTCCAGTACCACGGCGGCATGGTCGCCATGGTGCGGCATCTGACGGGCGAGAGCCCGGAGGCGTACGTGGGCGACTCCGCCACCCCGGACCAGGTGAAGACCCGGACGCTGGGCGAGGAGACGCACCGGGTCTTCCGGGCGCGGGTGGTCAACCCGCGCTGGATGGCGGCGATGCGGCGGCACGGCTACAAGGGCGCCTTCGAGATGGCGGCCACCGTGGACTACCTCTTCGGCTACGACGCCACGGCCGGGGTCGTGGACGACTGGATGTACGAGCGGCTCAGCGCCGAGTACGTCTTCGCCCCCGAGAACCGGGACTTCATGAAGAAGTCCAACCCCTGGGCGCTGCGCGGCATCACGGAACGGCTGCTGGAGGCCGCGGACCGGGGGCTGTGGGCGGAGCCGGACGCGGAGACGCTGGAGCGGCTGCGCGCCACCTATCTGGAGCTCGAAGGTGACTTGGAGGGCGACGACAAGTGAGTACCCCGTTCCCGTTCACGGCCGTCGTGGGCCAGGACGACCTGCGGCTCGCGCTGCTGCTGAACGCCGTTTCCCCGGCGGTCGGCGGAGTGCTGGTGCGTGGTGAGAAGGGCACCGCGAAGTCCACGGCGGTGCGTGCGCTGTCGGCGCTGATGCCGGAGGTGGACGTCGTCTCCGGGTGCCGTTTCTCCTGCGATCCCGACTCCCCCGACCCGGGCTGCCCGGACGGCCCGCACGAGCCGGGTGCCTTCGCCTCGCGCCCTGCGCGGATGGTCGAGCTGCCCGTCGGTGCCTCCGAGGACCGGCTCGTCGGCGCGCTCGACATCGAGCGGGCACTCGCAGAGGGCGTGAAGGCCTTCGAGCCGGGGCTGTTGGCCGACGCTCACCGCGGGATCCTCTACGTCGACGAGGTCAACCTCCTCCACGACCACTTGGTCGACCTCCTGTTGGATGCCGCCGCGATGGGCGCCTCCTACGTCGAGCGCGAGGGCGTGTCCGTGCGGCACGCCTCGAAGTTCCTGCTCGTCGGGACCATGAACCCCGAAGAGGGCGAGCTGCGCCCGCAGTTGCTCGACCGGTTCGGGCTCACCGTCGAGGTCGCCGCCTCGCGCGAGCCCGACCAGCGGGTGGAGGTCGTCCGGCGCCGGCTGGCGTACGACGACGACCCGGCCGGTTTCGCCGCGCGCTGGGCCGACGAGGAGGCCGCCGTACGGGCGCGGATCGTGGGGGCGCGGGAGCTGCTGCCGTCGGTGCGCCTGGGCGACGGGGCGCTGCGGCAGATCGCGGCGACCTGCGCGGCCTTCGAGGTGGACGGTATGCGGGCCGACATCGTGATGGCCCGGACGGCGACCGCGCTGGCGGCCTGGGCCGGGCGGACGGAGGTGCTCGCGGAGGACGTGCGGCAGGCGGCGCTGCTCGCGCTGCCCCACCGGCGGCGGCGCAATCCGTTCGACGCGCCGGGGCTCGACGAGGACAAGCTGGACGAGACGCTGGAGGAGTTCAGCGGGCAGGACGGGGACGGAGGCGGGGACGACGATCCCGATCCGGGCCCCGGGGGCGGTCCCGGTGGGCAGCCGGAGCCCGACGACGCGCCGCAGGGCGAGGGCGACACCGCCGCGCGGCCCGAGGCCGGGGAGGGCGACGAGCCGCGGCCCTCCGGTGGTGCCGGTGAGCAGTCCCCCGCGCATGCCGCCGAGCCCTTCAGGACCAAGGTGCTGAGCGTGCCGGGGCTGGGCGAGGGTGCCGCCGGGCGGCGTTCGCGGGCGCGGACCGAGCACGGGCGGACCACGGGCGCCCGGCGGCCGCAGGGCGCCCTGACCAAGCTGCACCTGGCCGCCACCGTGCAGGCCGCCGCACCGCACCAGCGGGCGCGGGGCCGCAGCGGGCCGGGGTTGGTGGTGCGCCGGGACGATCTGCGGCAGGCGACGCGTGAGGGGCGCGAGGGCAACCTCGTGCTGTTCGTCGTGGACGCCTCCGGGTCGATGGCCGCACGGCAGCGGATGAGTGCCGTCAAGGGCGCCGTGCTGTCTCTGCTGCTGGACGCGTACCAGCGGCGGGACAAGGTGGGGCTGGTGACCTTCCGGGGTTCGGCCGCGGATGTCGCGCTGCCGCCGACCTCGTCGGTGGACGCGGCGGCGGTGCGGCTGGAGTCGCTGCCGACGGGCGGGCGTACGCCGCTCGCCGCCGGGCTGCTGCGCGCACACGAGGTGCTGCGGGTGGAGCGGCTGCGGGATCCGGCGCGACGGCCGCTGGTCGTGGTGGTGACGGACGGGCGGGCCACGGGTGGTCCCGAGCCCGTCGCGCTGGCGGGGCGGGCTGCGCGGCTGTTCGCCGCCGACGGTGTCGCCTCCGTGGTCGTGGACTGCGAGTCGGGGCCGGTCCGGCTCGGGCTCGCCGGGCGGCTCGCGGGTGAGCTGGGCGGTACGGCGGTGACGCTGGACGAGCTGCGGGCCGACTCGATCGCCGGTCTGGTGAGGGACGTTCAGGGCAGCAGCAGGAGGGCCGCGTAATGCCGCAGGGCAAGCCGAGTGTCGTACCGGACGACGGACTGACGACCCGTCAGCGACGCAACCGTCCGCTGGTCGTGGTGCACACGGGCATCGGGAAGGGCAAGTCGACCGCCGCCTTCGGGCTGGCGTTGCGGGCCTGGAACCAGGGGTGGCCGATCGGGGTGTTCCAGTTCGTCAAGTCGGCGAAGTGGAAGGTCGGCGAGGAGAACGCCCTGCGGGTGCTGGGCGCCGGCGGCGAGGGCGGGTCCGTCGACTGGCACAAGATGGGCGAGGGCTGGTCCTGGGTCCAGCGGGACGCCCAGATGGACAACGAGGAGAAGGCCCGCGAGGGCTGGGAGCAGGTCAAGCGGGACCTGGCCGCCGAGACGTACAAGCTGTACGTGCTGGACGAGTTCGCCTATCCGATGCACTGGGGGTGGGTCGACACCGACGAGGTGGTGTCGGTGCTGCGCGAGCGGCCAGGGACCCAGCACGTCGTGATCACCGGGCGGAACGCGCCCGGCGCCCTCGTGGAGTTCGCCGATCTCGTCACCGACATGTCCAAGGTCAAGCACCCGATGGACGCGGGGCAGAAGGGGCAGAGGGGCATCGAGTGGTGACCTCCTCCGACGCCGGCTCCGCCGTTCCCCGGCTCGTCATTGCCGCACCCTCGTCCGGGAGCGGCAAGACCACCGTCGCCACCGGCTTGATGGCCGCGCTCACGGCGCGGGGGCTCGCCGTGTCCCCGCACAAGGTCGGGCCCGACTACATCGACCCCGGCTACCACGCGCTCGCCACCGGGCGGGTGGGCCGCAACCTCGACGCGTATCTGTGCGGGCCCGAGCTGGTCGGGCCGCTGTTCCTGCACGGGGCGCACGGGTGCGACATCGCCGTGGTCGAGGGCGTGATGGGGCTGTACGACGGGGCCGCCGGGGAGGGCGAACTGGCGTCCACCGCGCAGGTCGCGAAGCTGTTGCGGGCGCCGGTGGTGCTGGTCGTGGACGCGTCCTCGCAGTCGCGGTCGGTGGCGGCGCTGGTGCACGGGTTCGTGTCCTGGGACCCGGAGGTGCGGATCGGGGGCGTGATCCTGAACAAGGTCGCGTCGGACCGGCACGAGGTGTTGCTGCGGGAGGCGGTGGACTCCGTCGGGGTGCCGGTGCTTGGGGTGTTGCGGCGGGCGCCGCAGGTGGATGTGCCCGCCCGGCACCTGGGGCTGGTTCCCGTTGCCGAGCGGCGGGGTGCGGCGTTGGACGCGGTTGCGGCTATGTCCGCGCAGGTCGCCGGCGGGTGTGACCTGGAGGCGTTGGTCGGGCTGGCGCGGGCTGCCGGGCCGTTGCCAGGGGGCTCCGCCCCCTGGACCCCCGGGCCTGTGCCCACCCTCCCCCACGCTCGAATGCGCTCGCGCGGGGGGACCCCCATCCCGTCTCGGTCGGACAAGAGGTCGCCCAAGCGCGTCGCCGTCGCCGGTGGGGCCGCCTTCACCTTCTCCTACGCCGAGCACACCGAGCTGCTCGCCGCCGCCGGGGCCGAGGTCGTCACCTTCGACCCGTTGCGGGACGAGGAACTGCCGGAGGGCACTCAAGGGCTCGTCATCGGCGGCGGGTTCCCCGAGGTGTACGCCTCCGAGCTGTCGGCCAACGAGGGGCTGCGGAAGTCCGTCGCCGAGCTGGCGTTCAGCGGTGCTCCCGTCGCCGCCGAGTGTGCGGGGCTGCTGTATCTGTGCCGGGAGCTGGACGGGTTGCCGATGTGCGGGGTGCTGGACGCCGCCGCGCGGATGTCGGAGCGGCTGACGCTGGGCTACCGGGACGCCGTGGCCGTGTCCGACAGTGTGCTGGCCGGGGCGGGGACGCGGATGCGGGGGCACGAGTTCCACCGGACGGTGGTGGAGCCGGGGGCCGGGGCGGTGGCGGCGTGGGGGATGCGGGCCCCCGAGCGGCGCGTCGAGGGATTTGTGGAGCGCGGTGTGCACGCGAGCTATCTGCACACGCACTGGGCGGCCGAGCCCGGTGTCGCCCGTCGGTTCGTGGAGAGGTGCCGGACGTCATGAGCAGCAGGCTGATCGGGGTCGGGGTCGGGCCCGGGGATCCGGAGCTGGTGACCGTGAAGGGCGTCAACGCGCTGCGGGACGCCGATGTCGTGGTCGTGCCCGTCATGGCTGCATCCGATGGAAAAGATGGCGGGGAGCGCGGCCGGGCCGAGGCGACCGTGCTGCACTACGTGGGCGCCGAGAAGGTCGTACGGGTCGTGTTCGCGCTGAACGAGCGCACCGACCGGGCGCGGCGCGAGGCGGCCTGGGACGAGGCCGGGGAGCGCGTGGCGGGGCTGCTGCGGGAGCATGCCGCCGTCGCCTTCGCGACCATCGGTGATCCCAACGTGTACTCCACCTTCACCTACCTCGCGCAGACCGTCGGCGCGCTGGTGCCGGGGACGGTCGTGGAGACCGTGCCCGGGATCACCGCCATGCAGGACCTCGCGGCGCGGTCGGGGGCCGTGCTGACCGAGGGCACGGAGCCGTTGACGCTGGTGCCGGTCACCGCGGGGGCCGCGGTGCTCAAGGAGGCGTTGCACGGGCCCGGCACGGTCGTCGCCTACAAGTTCGGCCGGCAGGCGGCCGAGGTGGCCGAGGCGCTGCGGGAGAGCGGGCGCCTCGACGACGCCGTGTGGGGGTCGGCGCTGGGGCTGCCGGAGGAGTCGGTGCGGCCGGCCGGCGAGCTGGACGGGGCGCCGTTGCCGTATCTGTCGACGCTCATCGCGCCCGCCCGGCGCGAGGGCGGGCGGGGCGGGAAGCTGTGAACACCCCGGGGTCCTCACTCCGCGATGCCCACCACCAGCCAGATGAACGCGGCGCCCGCGACCGTGCACAGCAGGGTCGAGCGGGCGGGGTGCTCGTGGTGGGCCTCGGGGAGGATCTCGGCCGCGGCGAGGTAGAGGAGTACGCCGCCGAACAGGCCGAGATAGGCGCCGAGCGCGCCCTCCGGGATGGTGAAGAGGAGGGTGGAGGAGGCCCCGACGACGGGGGCGATCGCGTCGGCGACCAGCATCGCGACGGCACGGCGGCGGGCGTTGCCGTACAGGCTGGTCAGTGTGTAGGTGTTGAAGCCGTCCGCGAAGTCGTGGGCGATCACGGCCATCGCGACCGCCGTGCCCATGCCGCCGCCGACCTGGAAGGCCGCGCCGATCGCCACACCGTCCATCGCGCTGTGGCCGACCATCGCGGCGGCGGCCGTCAGGCCCACCTCGGGCGAGCGCTGCCCGTGCTCGTCGGCGCCGTGTGCGGCGCGGCGGGCCGCCAGCAGGCGTTCCACCAGGTGCGCGAGCAGGAATCCGGCGACGAAGAGCAGCAGTGCGGCGGGTACGCCGAACACCTCGTCGCCCGCCGCCTGAAGGGCCTCCGGCAGCAGGTCGAGGCCGACCACGCCCAGCATGAGGCCGCCGGCCAGGCCCAGGACCAGGTGACGCCGGTCGGTCACGCGCTGTGCCGTCCAGCCGCCGGCCAGCGTCATCAGGAACGCGCCGAGCGCGACGAAGACCGCCATGGGCCCTTGGTATCCGATCACCCCGCGTTCACGCGCGTACGACAGCAGCAACCGCAGTAAATATGCGCAGGGCGCACCGGAACAGGATGCACAGGAGAGGACCGAAAACGATGGATTCCGAGGCCAGGGTGACCTTCGTCGGTGCCGGTCCCGGCGCCGCCGACCTGCTGACGTTCCGTGCGGCGCGGGCGATCGCCGAGGCGGACGTGGTGATCTGGGCGGCGAGCCTCGTCCAGGCGGAGGTGCTCCAGCACGCGCGGGAGGGCGCCGAGGTGCTGGACTCGGCGACGATGTCGCTGGAGGACGTCGTCGCCGTGTACCGGCGGGCCCGGGAGGAGGGGCTGCGGGTGGCCCGCATCCACTCCGGGGACCCGGCGCTGTGGGGCGGCACGCAGGAGCAGCTCGACCGGTGCGCGGAGATCGGCGTCGCGACCGAGGTGGTGCCCGGTGTCTCCGCCTTCTCGGCCGTGGCCGCGCTCGCGCAGCGTGAGTTGACCATCCCGGAGGTCGCGCAGTCCGTGGTCCTCACCCGGCTCGGCGGGGGCAAGACGCCGATGCCGCCCGGGGAGGAGGTCCGCGAGTTCGCGAAGCACGGCACGACGATGGCGGTCTTCCTGTCGGCGGCCCGCAGCGGCCAGCTGGTGCGGGAGCTGCTGGAGGGCGGCTATCCGACCGAGACACCGGTCGTCGTCGCCTACCAGGCCACCTGGCCGGAGGAGCTGGTCGTGCGGTGCACGATCGGGACGCTGGAGGAGACGGTCAAGGAGCACAAGCTCTGGAAGCACACCCTGTTCCTGGTCGGCCCGGCCCTCGACGCGCACGGCACCCGCTCGCACCTCTACCACCCGGGGCACTTCCACGGCTATCGCAAGGCCGACCCGGAGGCGCGCCGGGAGCTGCGCGCGCGGGGTGCGAGCACGTGATCACGGTGGTCGGGGCGGGGACCGGTTCCCCGCTGCCCGAGGACGTGGCCGACGGCGCGGAACTGGTCGTCGGCGGACGTCGGCACCTGGACGCCGTACGGGTGCCGGAGGGGGTCCGGACGGTGGTCCTGGGGGCGTTGGCGCCCGCCCTGGACACGGTCGCGGAGTATCTCGCGAAGGGGCGGCCGGTGACGGTGCTGGCCTCCGGTGATCCGGGGTTCTTCGGGATCGTGCGGGCGCTGGCCGAGCGGTTCGGTCCCGGGCGGCTGGACGTGCGGGCCGGGGTGTCCTCCGTCGCGGCGGCCTTCGCGCGGGTGGGGCTGCCGTGGGACGACGCCGTGGTGGCGAGCGCGCACGGGCGGGACCTGCGGACGGCGGTGAATGTGTGCCGGGCGCACCCGAAGGTCGCCGTGCTGACCGGTCCCGGGGCCGGTCCGGCGGAGCTGGGGGCCGCGTTGGGGGACGACGGGCGGGTGTTCGTCGTCGCCTCCGCGCTGGGCTCGGCCGAGGAGCGCGTGGAGCGGGTGACGCCCGCCGAGGCCGCCGCCCGGGACTGGGGGACGGCGGTGAGTGTGGTGCTGTGCCTGGACGGTGCGCGGGCGCTGGGGCCGGTGCGGGCCCTCGCGGGGGCGCGCCCGGGGCCCGCCGGGTGGGCGTTGGCCGAGGACGCGTTCGCGCACCGGGACTCGATGATCACCAAGTTCGAGGTGCGGGCGCTGGCCCTTGCCCGTCTGGGGCCGCGCCCCGGCGACCTGGTGTGGGACGTCGGTGCCGGTTCCGGGTCCGTGGCCGTGGAGTGCGCGCGGCTGGGTGCCGCCGTCACCGCCGTCGAGAGGACGCCGGACGGTGTCGGGCGGGTCCGCGCCAACGCCGCGGCGCACGGTGTCGACGTGCGGGTGGTGCACGGGGCGGCGCCCGCGGTGCTGGCCGGGCTGGGCGAGGTCCCGGACGCGGTGTTCGTGGGCGGTGGGGGGCGCGAGCTGCCCGCGATCGTCGCCGAGTGCGCGCGGCGGGCCCGGCGCGTCGTGGTCGTCGCCGTGGCCGCGCTCGACCGGGTGCCGGCGGCCCGGGAGGCGCTGCTCGGCGCCGGTCTCGACTGCGACGGGGTGCTGTTGCAGTCCTCGCGGCTCGCGCCGCTGCCGGGGGACGTGACCCGGCTCGCGGCCACCAATCCCGTCTTCCTGCTGTGGGGCGTCAGGCCGCACGGCCGTACCGAAGGAGTTGCCCCTTGATCGGCCTCATTTCCGCCACGGCGGCGGGAGCGGCGGCGCGGGACCGGCTGGCCGCGGCGTGGCCGGACCGCACGCGGGTGTACGAGGGTCCCGTCGGGGACTCCGTGCGGGCCGCGTTCGCCGAGTGCGAGCGGCTGGTGTGCTTCCTGGCCACCGGGGCCGTGGTCCGGCTGGTGGCGCCGCTGCTGGACGACAAGCGGACCGACCCCGGTGTGGTGTGCGTCGACGAGGGCGGGCGGTTCGCCGTGTCGCTGGTCGGCGGGCACGGGGGCGGCGCGAACGAACTGGCCCGCGCGGTCGGCGAGGTGCTGGGCGCCGAGCCGGTGGTGACGACGGCGACCGACGCGGTCGGGCTGGCCGGTCTGGACACGCTCGGGCTGCCCGTCGAGGGCGATGTCGCCGCAGTGTCGCGGGCTCTGCTGGACGGTGAGCCGGTGGCGCTGCGGGCGGAGGTGGCGTGGCCGCTGCCGCCACTGCCGGTCACCGCCGAAGGGGCGCACGGGATCCGGGTGACGGACCGTGCGGTGGAACCGGCCGAGGGCGAGGTCGTCCTGCGGCCGCCGTCCCTGGTCGTCGGGGTCGGCGCGTCCCGGGGCGCACCGGTGGACGAGGTGCTCGGCCTGGTGGAGGCCGTCCTGCGCGAGGCGGGGCTGTCGGCCGCGTCGGTCGCCGAGCTGGCCACCGTGGACGCCAAGGCGGAGGAGCCCGGGATCGTCGGGGCCGCCGGGCGGCTGGGCGTGCCCCTGGTGACGTACCCCGCCGACGAGTTGGCCGGCGTCGAGGTCCCCAACCCCTCGGACGCGCCGCTCGCGGCCGTGGGCACCCCGTCGGTCGCGGAGGCGGCGGCGCTGGTGCGCGGGGGCGAACTCCTCGTGCCGAAGCGGAAGTCGGCGGCGGTGCCCGCGATGGCCACCTGCGCGGTCGTACGGCGTCCCGGGCGCGGGCGGCTCGCGGTGGTCGGGCTCGGGCCCGGCGCCCGGGACCTGGTGACGCCGCGGGCGCGGGCGGAGCTGCGGCGGGCGTCGGTGCTGGTCGGGCTCGACCAGTACGTCGACCAGATCCGCGATCTGCTGCGGCCCGGCACCCGGGTGCTGGAGTCGAGGCTCGGCGCCGAGGAGGAGCGGGCCAGGACGGCGGTCGAACAGGCGCGGCGCGGGCACGCCGTCGCGCTGATCGGCAGCGGGGACGCCGGGGTGTACGCCATGGCCTCCCCGGCGCTGGCCGAGGCGTCCGACGACATCGACGTGGTCGGGGTGCCGGGCGTGACGGCGGCGCTGGCGGCCGGGGCGGTGCTGGGCGCGCCGCTCGGCCACGACCACGTGTCGATCAGCCTGTCCGACCTGCACACGCCGTGGGAGGTCATCGAGCGGCGGGTGCGGGCGGCGGCGGAGGCGGACCTCGTGGTGACGTTCTACAACCCGCGCAGCCGGGGCCGCGACTGGCAGCTGCCCAAGGCGCTGGCGATCCTCGCGGAGCACCGGGAGCCGACGACTCCGGTGGGTGTGGTGCGCAACGCGTCGCGCGCCGACGAGTCGAGCCGCCTGTGCACGCTCGCCGCCCTGGACCCGGCGACCGTCGACATGATGACGGTCGTGACGGTGGGCAACACCGCGACCCGGGAGATCGCCGGGCGCATGGTGACGCCGCGCGGCTACCGCTGGCAGGCGCACGAGGCCGCGCCGCCCGCCGAGATGACCGACTCGTCCGCAACAACCGACGTATCCGCTACACCCGAGGAGACCCTGTGACGACCCCGCCCGCCCTGCTCATCGCCGGACACGGCACCCGGGACGAGGCCGGAGCCGAGGCGTTCCGCGACTTCGTGCGCGAGCTGGGCCGACGCCATCCCGAACTGCCCGTCGCGGGCGGCTTCATCGAGCTGTCCCCGCCGCCGCTGGGCGACGCGGTCGCCGAGCTGGTCGAGCGCGGTGTGCGCCGGTTCGCGGCGGTGCCGCTGATGCTGGTGTCCGCCGGGCACGCCAAGGGCGACATCCCGGCGGCGCTGTCCCGTGAGAAGGAGCGCCACCCCGGCATCACGTACACGTACGGGCGCCCGCTGGGCCCGCACCCCGCGCTGCTGCGGGTGCTGGAGCGGCGCCTGGCGGAGGCGGTCGGCCCGGCCTGGGACCCGTCCGAGGTGACGGTGCTGCTGGTCGGGCGCGGTTCGACGGACCCGGACGCCAACGCCGAGGTGTTCAAGGCGGCGCGGCTGCTGTGGGAGGGACGCGGTTACGCGGGCGTGGAGACGGCGTTCGTGTCGCTGGCGGAACCGGACGTGCCGGGCGGCCTGGACCGGTGCGTGCGGCTGGGGGCGCGGCGGGTCGTGGTGCTGCCGTACTTCCTGTTCACCGGCATCCTCCCGGACCGGGTCCGGCACCAGACCGAGGAGTGGGCC
This sequence comes from Streptomyces sp. NPDC111628, assembly GCF_055635195.1. NCBI lineage: Bacteria > Bacillati > Actinomycetota > Actinomycetes > Kitasatosporales > Streptomycetaceae > Streptomyces > Streptomyces sp. NPDC111628. The sequence goes on from NZ_JBVKBZ010000007.1 coordinate 70,266, forward strand.
GCCGCGCACCCGGAGACCGAGGTGCGCTCGGCGGACGTGATCGGTCCGGAGCCGGAGCTGCTCGACCTGGTGTGGGAGCGGTACGAGGAGGCCGTCAAGGGCGACCTGCGGATGAACTGCGACAGCTGCGTGTACCGGATCGCGCTGCCGGGGTTCGAGGACAAGGTGGGGCTGCCGCAGCAGCCGCACTTCCACCCCGACGACGACGGCGATCACCACCACGGGCACCATCACGGGCATGGACACGCACACTCCCATGCACACTGAGGCCGACGGCCTCGACCTGCGCCATCACGGGGACGCCGAGGTGCGCGACGACGGTGCGGCGCTGGTGGACCTCGCGGTGAACGTCCGCGCGGACACTCCCCCGGCCTGGCTGCGGGAGCACGTCGCCGCCTCGCTCGGTTCGCTCGCCGCCTACCCGGACGGGCGGGCCGCGCGGGCGGCGGTGGCGGCGCGGCACGGGCTGCCGGTGGAGCGGGTGCTGCTGACGGCGGGGGCGGCGGAGGCGTTCGTGCTGCTGGCGCGGGCGCTGAAGGTGCGCCGGCCGGTCGTGGTGCACCCTCAGTTCACCGAGCCGGAGGCGGCGCTGCGGGACGCGGGGCACACGGTCGGCCGGGTGCTGCTGCGGGCGGCGGACGGCTTCCTCCTCGGCCCTGCCGACGTCCCCGAGGAGGCCGACCTGGTGGTGGTCGGCAACCCGACGAACCCGACCTCGGTGCTGCACCCTGCGGGCGTGCTCGCGTCGCTGGCGCGGCCCGGGCGGACGCTGGTCGTGGACGAGGCGTTCATGGACGCGGTGCCCGGCGAGCGGGAGGCGCTGGCCGGGCGGACGGACGTACCCGGGCTCGTCGTCCTGCGCAGCCTCACCAAGACGTGGGGACTGGCGGGGCTGCGCATCGGGTACGTCCTGGCCGACCCGGAGACGATCACCGAGCTGGAGCGCGCCCAGCCCCTGTGGCCGGTGTCCACGCCCGCGCTGGCGGCGGCCGAGGCGTGCGTGGCGCCGCGCGCGCTGGCGGAGGCCGCCCACGCCGCCCACCGCATCGCCGCCGACCGGGACCGTCTGATCGCCGGGCTCGCGGCGTTCGCCGGTGCCGGGCTCCGGGTCGTCGCACCCGCCGAGGGTCCCTTCGTCCTGGTCGGCGTCCCGGAGGCGGCGGCCGTACGGCACCGGTTGCGCGGCCTGGGGTACGCGGTCCGGCGCGGGGACACGTTCCCGGGGCTGGGCGAGGGGTGGCTGCGCCTGGCGGTACGGGACCGGGCGACGACGGAGGGCTTCCTGAGCGCGCTGGAGCACGCCCTGAAGCCGCCGAAACCGTCCTGAGACCCACTCCCCCTCCGGCCGGTCCCCTCGCCGTCAGTCGCGCCTGCGCCTGGCCAGAAGCAGTGCCCCGCCGCCCGCCAGGACCAGGGCCGCGGCGCCGGCCGCGACGTACGGCGTCGCGGAGCTGCCGCCCGTCTCGGCCAGGTCGGCCTCGGTGCGGGCGCCCTGGGCCTTCACGTCGGCCGCCGGTTCGGCGGCGGGGTCGGCCTCCTGCCCCGCGTTCTGCTCGGCCGGGGGCTGCTCGGCCGGGGGCTGCTCGGCCGGGGGCTGCTCGGCCTCGTTCGCGGGGGCGGCCGGGGACTCGCAGGTCGCCCTGGCCAGGGTGACGGTGCCGTCGACCTCGGCGACGTTCAGGTCGCCGGGGTTGACGGAGACCTTGAGTTCGAGCGCGGTGGCGGCGGCCGTGCGGGAGGTGGTCTCCGTCTTCGAGAGGTCGAGGCGCACCTCGCCGACGCCGGGCACCTTCACGTCCGTCGGCCCGCCGGTGGTGAGCGTGACCTTCTTGCCGAGGACGGTCACGGCGCCCAGGAGGTTGGCGTCGGCGACCGGCTTCTTCCCGGCCTCGCAGGTCGCCGTGGAGGTGACCTCCTGGACCTCGATCACCGACAGCAGCGGCAGGCCGGGAACGTGCAGCCGGGCGCGGGCCAGCGTCGTGGAGCCCTCGCTCTTCCCGGCGGTGGCCGTCGCCTTCGCCTCGGCCACGTCGGCGCGCAGGACGCTGAACGGCTTTCCGCCGTCGACGCCGTCCAGCCGGGCGGTGAGCGCGGTCTTCTCGGCGCTCTCGGGTGCCTGCACCTCGTTCAGGGTGACCGCGAGCGGGACGTTCACGGTCTTGTTGAGCAGGGAGACGTCGAGCCCTGCGCGCAGCACGGTGGCGCTCGCGCGGCCGGGGTCGCCGGTCGCGTGGGCGGACCCCGCGCCGGCCAGGGTGGCGGGGCCCGCGGCCAGGGCCGTGGCCGCCGCGACGGTGGCGAGACGGCGTGCGGGCAGGCGGAAGGTGTTGCCGTTCAAGGTGGTGGGACCCCCAGTGAGACATGCGTGCGGGGCACGCATGAGCGACGTGCTTGGGACCCGGACAGAATGTCCCCGCGTCCGCCCAACCGTCAGTGAACCGGGGGCACTTCACCCCTTCGTGGGGTTTTGGCGGATCTATTCGAATCTTCGTCGCATCTTCCGGCACGGGTGTTCCCCGGCGTCACTCCCGTCGGTTAACCGACGACCCGCCCGTTGAGCACGATCCGGCGCGGAGCGGTGAGCACGCGCACGTCCGCGCGCGGGTCCTGCTCGTACACCACCAGGTCCGCCGGCGCGCCCTCGTCCAGGCCCGGGCGGCCCAGCCAGCGCCGCGCGGCCCAGGTCGTCGCGGCGAGGGCCTCGACGGGCGGGATGCCCGCGGTGACCAGCTCGGCGACCTCGGCCCCGGCCAGCCCGTGGGCGAGGGCACCGCCCGCGTCGGTGCCGACGAAGACCGGGATTCCGGCGTCGTAGGCGTCCCGGACGGTGTCGTAACGGCGTTCGTGGAGCCGGCGCATATGGGCCGACCAGCGCGGGAAGCGGGACTCGCCGCCGTCGGCCAGCGCGGGGAAGGTGGCGATGTTGACCAGGGTGGGGACGATGGCGACGCCGTGCTCGGCGAAGAGCGGGATCGTGTCGTCGGTCAGTCCCGTGGCGTGCTCGACGCAGTCGATGCCGGCCTCGACCAGGTCGCGCAGGGAGTCCTCGGCGAAGCAGTGCGCGGTGACGCGGGCGCCCAGGCGGTGGGCCTCCGCGATGGCCGCCTCGACGGCGCCGCGCGGCCAGCAGGCCGACAGGTCGCCGAGGTCGCGGTCGATCCAGTCGCCGACCAGCTTCACCCAGCCGTCGCCGCGCCGGGCCTCCTGGGCGACGTAGGCGACCAGGTCCTCGGGCTCGACCTCCCAGGCGTAGTTGCGGATGTAGCGGCGGGTGCGGGCGATGTGCCGGCCGGCCCGGATGATCTTCGGGAGGTCCTCGCGGTCGTCGATCCAGCGGGTGTCGGAGGGTGAGCCGGCGTCGCGGATGAGGAGGGTGCCCGCCTCGCGGTCGGTCAGCGCCTGCTTCTCGGCGACGTCCGCGGGGACGGCGCCGTGCTGGTCGAGGCCGACGTGGCAGTGTGCGTCGACCAGGCCGGGCAGTGCCCACCCCTCGACGGTGCGGACGTCGGCGGCGCCCGCGGGGCGGTCGTAGGAGATCCGGCCGTCGATCACCCACACCTCGTCCCGGACCTCCTCCGGTCCGACGAGCACCCGACCCTTGACGTGGAGCACCGCGCGATCGCTCATGCCCCGCACCCTAAACGGTGCCCGCACACCCGTCCGGGCCGGTCACCCGCCCCCGCCGCGCGCTGCCGCGCGGGCGCGCAGCTCGCTCGCGCACCCCGCCCCGACGGCGCCCGCGACGGCGGTCAGGGCCAGGACGGCGGTGGCGGGGTTGACGTAGCCGGGGACGTCGTCGCTGGTGTACTCGCCGCCGCCGGTGGTCTCGCAGACGAAGCCCAGCGGCAGGAAGGAGACCGACTGGTCGATGACGTGGAGGGCGCGCTCCTCGTTCCCGGGTGTGCGGCAGGGCAGCGCCGGTGCGGAGCCCGCACCTCCGTTGGACTCCATGACGGCGCCGGTCACGTGCAGCAGCCCCCAGGCGTACACCGCGACGGCGGCGGCGCCGGCGAAGGCGGCGAGGGCGTGCAGAGCCGGTCCGGCACCCGTTCCGCGGGCGCGGCGGGCGGCTAGGACGCTCGCGCCGTGGCCGGTCAGGCCGACGGCGGACACCACGGCGATCAGGACGACCAGCAGGAGTACGAGGAACACGGGGCCAGTTCATCAGGCGGTGATCGCTTCGGCTGTGACGGAAGCCACGATTCCGGGCGTGGGGGTGTCGCAACGGAAGCACTCCGGCGCGAGTGCCGACGGACGCCATGGTTACTCTCGACTCCGTACGCCGCGTACCCGCGCCGCACACCCGCCGTCACCGAAGAGAGCACCGCCGTGACCCATCCCCTCCTGGACCTCCCCCCGCTGAGCGCCGGACGTTTCGCCGCGATCGAGGACCGGGTCGCGCGCCTGCTCGGTACCGGCCAGGACGTGGTGGTCATGCAGGGCGAGGCGCTGCTGCCGCTGGAGGGCGCCATCCGCGCCGCGGCGGGGCCCGGCACCGTCGCGCTGAACGTGGTCACGGGGCCGTACGGGCAGACCTTCGGGAACTGGCTGCGGGACTGCGGCGCCAGGGTGCACGACCTCGCCGTGCCGTTCCACACGGCCGTCTCCGCCGAGCAGATCGGCCAGGCCCTCGCCGAGCACCCGGAGATCGACTTCGTGTCCCTGGTGCACGCCGAGGCGGCGACCGGCAACACCAACCCGGTCGCGGAGATCGGCGAGGTGGTCCGGGCACACGGCGCGCTCTTCTACCTGGACGCGGTGGCCTCGGTGGGCGCGGAGCCGGTGCTGCCGGACGCGTGGGGCGTGGACCTGTGCGTGATCGGCGCGCAGAAGGCGATGGGCGGTCCGGCCGGGGTCTCGGCGGTGTCGGTGAGCGAGCGGGCCTGGGCGCGGATGGCGGCGAATCCGAACGCCCCGCGGCGGTCGTACCTGTCGCTCCTCGACTGGAAGGAGCGCTGGATCGACGGCGGGCGCAAGGCGCTGCTGCACGCGCCGGCGCAGCTGGAGATGCTCGCGCTGGAGGCCTGCGTCGAGCGCATCGAGGCGGAGGGCCCCCAGACGGTGATGGCGCGGCACGCGTCCGCCGCGGCGGCCACCCGGGCCGGCGCGCTCGCGCTGGGCGGCCTGGAGCCGTACGTGTACGAGGCGAGGGACGCGGCGCCGGTCGCGACGACACTGCGCACGCCGTCGGACGTCGACGCGTCCGCGCTGGTGGCCCGGGCCCTGGAGTCCGACCCGGCGCTGCCGCTGGCGGCGGGCGGCGGCGCGCTGGCGGGCGAGATGATCCGGGTCAACCACTACGGTCCGGACGCGACGCCCGGGGCCGTGCGGGGCTGCCTGGCGGCACTGGGTGCCGCGCTGGTGGAGCGGGGTATGAAGGCCGACCCGGAGGCCGCCCGGCGGGCCGCCGAGGAGGCGTGGGAGCGCCCGGCCGGCGCCGCCCTTTCGGAAGGGTGAATTCGAGGGAATTCCCGATACTCGCACAAGCAGAATTAAGGAATTCCACTCAGCGCAGCTTCCCGTATTCTTCTGCCCGCTTTCCCCGGACCTAAACACAAAGATTTCACGACAGCCGATCTTCACATTTCGGACACGTCTCGCACGGGTTACGCGATTGTGACCCGATCCACATGCCGCCCGTTTTGCGGCTTACGACCCTGTCAAATCACCCCAAACCGCCGCCCTCTCGCGCGGCGGCACGCGCCCGCGTGATAACACACGAGGCGCCCATTCGTAACCCCGTCCGGCGATGCAATTTCGAATTTCGCTGGGTAAATTCAATTTGCATGACTGCCGCCCAAGCAGACCTGCAAATCGATCGCCCGAGAGTGGCCGACGGCGCCGCCCTGTGGCGGATAGCGAGGGATTCCAAGGTCCTCGACCTCAACTCCTCCTACAGCTATCTGCTCTGGTGCCGGGACTTCGCCGCCACGTCGGCCGTCGCCCGCGACGAGCGCGGTGAGCCGGTCGGCTTCGTCACCGGATACGTACGACCGGACCGCCCGGACACCCTGCTCGTGTGGCAGGTGGCGGTGGACGAGGCGTACCGCGGGCGCCGGCTCGCCGCGTCCCTGCTCGACGGGCTGGCCGCGCGGACCGTCGCGGAATGCGGGCTGACCACCCTGGAGACCACCATCTCCCCCGACAACACCGCCTCCCAGCGGCTGTTCACCTCCTTCGCCGAGCGCCGCGGCGCCCGGCTCGAGCGCGAGGTGCTGTTCGGCACGGAGCTGTTCCCCGACGGACCGCACGAGCCCGAGGTCCTGTACCGCATAGGCCCGCTGTCCGCCGCCGGCTGACCGACCGGCCCGCCCGGGCGGCGCGGCACCCCGTGCCAGCCCGGCCCCACAGACTTCCCGGCGGACCGCACCGGTCCCCGGACCGTACGACCTTCCTCTCCCACCCTCACCCCACGAGGAGCGATTCGTCGTGACCATCACCCAGCCCGACCTCAGCGTCTTCGAGACCGTCGAGTCCGAGGTGCGCAGCTACTGCCGCGGCTGGCCCACCGTCTTCGACCGTGCGGTCGGCAGCCGCATGTACGACGAGGACGGCCACGAGTACCTCGACTTCTTCGCCGGAGCGGGCTCGCTCAACTACGGGCACAACAACGCCGTGCTGAAACGCGCGCTCATCGACTACCTGGAGCGGGACGGCGTCACGCACGGGCTCGACATGTCGACCACCGCAAAGCGCCGGTTCCTGGAGACGTTCCAGAACACCATCCTGCGCAAGCGCGACCTGCCGTACAAGGTCATGTTCCCGGGCCCGACGGGCACCAACGCCGTCGAGGCCGCGCTGAAGCTGGCGCGCAAGGTGAAGGGACGCGAGTCGATCGTGTCCTTCACCAACGCCTTCCACGGCATGTCGCTCGGCTCGCTCGCGGTGACCGGCAACGCGTTCAAGCGGGCCGGCGCCGGCATCCCGCTGGTGCACGGCACACCGATGCCGTTCGACAACTACTTCGACGGCACCGTCGAGGACTTCATCTGGTTCGAGCGGCTGCTCGAGGACCAGGGCTCCGGCCTGAACAAGCCGGCCGCCGTGATCGTCGAGACCGTGCAGGGCGAGGGTGGCATCAACGTCGCCCGGGTCGAGTGGCTGCGCGCCCTGGCCGACCTGTGCGAGCGCCAGGACATGCTGCTCATCGTCGACGACATCCAGATGGGCTGCGGCCGTACCGGCGCCTTCTTCTCCTTCGAGGAGGCGGGCATCACGCCGGACATCGTCACCGTCTCCAAGTCGATCAGCGGCTACGGCATGCCGATGGCGCTGACCCTGTTCAAGCCGGAGCTGGACGTCTGGGAGCCGGGCGAGCACAACGGCACCTTCCGCGGCAACAACCCGGCCTTCGTCACGGCGACCGCCACGCTGGAGGCCTACTGGGCCGACGGTTCGGCGATGGAGAAGCAGACCCGCAAGCGCGGCGAGCAGGTCGAGCAGCACATGATCGCCATCACCGAGGAGAACCTCGCCGACGTCAAGGAGTACCGGGGCCGCGGCCTGGTCTGGGGCCTGGAGTTCCACGACAAGGACCGCGCGGGACGCGTCGCCAAGCGCGCCTTCGAGCTCGGGCTGCTCATCGAGACGTCCGGCCCCGAGAGCGAGGTCGTCAAGCTGCTGCCGGCGCTCACCATCACGCCCGACGAGCTGGACGAGGGCATGAAGACCCTGGCCAGGGCCGTACGCGAGACCGCGTGACGGTCTGACCTTCCGACGGCCCGACCGTCCGGCACCACCCCCTGCTTCCGGCGCCTTCGGCCCGCGCGGCCGAAGGCGCCGGGGACCCCTGCACACCCTCACCTAGGAGGCATCGCAACACCGTGATCGTCCGTTCGTTCAAGGAGTTCGAAGGCACCGACCGGCACGTGAAGAGCGCGTCCGGCACCTGGGAAAGCACCCGGATCGTCCTCGCCAAGGAGAAGGTCGGCTTCTCCGTGCACGAGACGATCCTGTACGCGGGTACGGAGACGTCGATGTGGTACGCCAACCACATCGAGGCCGTCGTCTGCACCAAGGGCGACGCCGAGTTGACCGACCGCGAGACGGGGAAGACGTACCACATCACGCCGGGCACGATGTATCTCCTCAACGGCCACGAGCGGCACACGCTCAAGGTCAAGGAGGACTTCCACTGCATCTGTGTCTTCAACCCGCCCGTCACCGGACGGGAGGATCACGACGAGAACGGCGTCTACCCGCTGCTCACCGAGGAGGTGTGAGTCACCGTGACCACGACCACGAACGTCACTGATCTCTATCCCACCCGCGGCGCCACCGAGGTGGCGACTCCCCGGCAGGACCCGGTGGTCTGGGGCTCCCCGGACACGCCCGGTCCGGTGGCGGCCGGTGACCTCCAGGCGCTGGACCGCGACGGCTTCCTCGCCATCGACCAGCTGATCGCGCCGGACGAGGTCGGCGAGTACCAGCGCGAGCTGGAGCGCCTCACCACCGATCCGGCCATCCGCGCGGACGAGCGCTCGATCGTCGAGCCGCAGTCCCAGGAGATCCGGTCGGTCTTCGAGGTGCACAAGATCAGTGAGGTCTTCGCCAAGCTGGTGCGCGACGAGCGCGTGGTCGGGCGGGCGCGGCAGATCCTCGGCTCGGACGTCTACGTCCACCAGTCGCGGATCAACGTCAAGCCGGGCTTCGGGGCCAGCGGCTTCTACTGGCACTCGGACTTCGAGACCTGGCACGCCGAGGACGGCCTGCCCAACATGCGCACGATCTCGGTCTCGATCGCGCTCACCGAGAACTACGACACCAACGGCGGTCTCATGATCATGCCGGGGTCGCACAAGACGTTCCTCGGGTGCGCGGGGGCCACGCCGAAGGACAACTACAAGAAGTCCCTGCAGATGCAGGACGCGGGGACGCCGTCCGACGAGGGCCTGACGAAGATGGCCTCGGAGTACGGCATCAAGCTGTTCACCGGCAAGGCCGGCTCGGCGACCTGGTTCGACTGCAACTGCATGCACGGGTCGGGCGACAACATCACGCCCTTCCCGCGCAGCAACGTGTTCATCGTGTTCAACAGCGTGGAGAACACGGCGGTCGAGCCGTTCGCGGCACCGATCCGGCGCCCGGACTTCATCGGCGCGCGGGACTTCACCCCGGTGAGGTGACCCGCATCTGATCTCGGGCAGGGGCCTTTTCGTGTGGGACGGGAGGCCCCTGCCCGATGCTGTTCGGAGCCCGTTCTCTCAGCCCGCCAGCACGTCCAGCAGCCGGTCCACGTCGGCTTCGGTGTTGTACACGTGGAAGGCGGCCCGCAGATTGCCCGCTCGGTCGGAGACCTGGACGCCGGCCCTGCCCAGCTCGCCCTGCCGGTGGCCGAGACCCGGCACGGAGACGATCGCGGAGCCCGGCGCGGGCACCGGCTCGTGGCCCAGCGAGCGCACCCCTTCGCAAAACCGGCCGGCGAGAGCGGTGTCGTGGGCGTGCACGGCGTCGACGCCCAACTCCTCGATCAGGGCCAGCGAGTGCCGGGCGCCGGTGTAGGAGAACAGGGCGGGGGACTCGTCGAACCGCCGGGCGGAGTGCGCCAGTTCCTCGACGGGGCCGTAGCAGCTGTCCCAGGGGTGCTCACCGGTCGCCCACCCGGCGAACAGCGGCGTCAGCCCGGCCGCAGCTCCCAGGTCCTCCGGGACCACGAGGAAGGCGACGCCGCGCGGGCAGAGCACCCACTTGTAGCCGACGGCGGTCACGTAGTCGAAGTCGTCCGCGGCCGTCGGCAGCCAGCCGCCCGCCTGGGAGGCGTCGATCAGCGTCCGCGCCCCGTGCGCCCGGGCGGCGTCCCGCAATGCGGCGAGGTCGGCGATCCGACCGTCGGCGGACTGCACGGAGCTGACCGCCACGAGGGCGGTGTCCGGCCCCACGGACTCGGCGATCCGCTCCAGCGGCACGCTGCGCACCTTGAGGTCGCCGCGCGTGTACAGCGGGTTCACGAGGGAGCTGAAGTCGCCCTCCGCGGTGAGGACCTCGGCCCCCGTCGGCAGCGACGCGGCGACGAGCCCGCTGAAGGTGGCGACCGACGCGCCGGTCGCGACCCGGGTGGCGGGCACCCCCATGAGCCGGGCACAGGCGGCCCGTGCCGCCTCGACGTCGGCGAACATGTCGAGCGGCTGCCCTTCCGCCGCGGACGCCGCCGCGTCACGCATCGCCACGAGGCTCCGGGCGGGGAGCAGGCCGGTGCTGGCGGTGTTCAGGTATGTGGTCTTCGGGGCGAACTCGGTACGGACGAGATTCTCGAAGCTCTCCATGGCACCACTGTGCGGCCCCGTGACCTCCCCGTCCATTGCGTATTTCTACGCGGATTCTCCAAGCATCGCTTATGAACGGCCCCTCACCTGGGCTTTCAGCCGGCCCGTCACTCCTGGGGCACCGCGCACCCGTCCGGACCGCAGGCCTCGGCGCCCCCGTCGTCGATCAGCTTCAGCGGCGTGCGCTCGCCCCACGCCTGGGTCAGCGCCTGGGTGAAGACCTCGGCGGGCTGCGCGCCCGAGACTCCGTAGGCCCGGTCGAGCACGAAGAACGGCACCCCGGTGGCCCCGAGCTGGGCGGCCTCCCGCTCGTCGGCACGCACGTCGTCGGCATAGGCGTCGGCGTCGGCGAGCACCGCGCGGACCTCGTCCGCGTCGAGCCCGGCGCCGACGGCCAGCTCCACGAGCCGCTCGTCGTCGTTGAACACGGAGCGCGCGTCGGCGAAGTTGCCCCGGTAGAAGGCATCGAGGAGCGCCTCGTGCCGTCCCCGCTCCTTGGCGAGGTGCAGCAGGCGGTGCAGGTCGAAGGTGCTGCCGTGGTCGCGGTCCCGGGTGCGGTAGTCCAGGCCCTCGGCGGCGGCCTGCGCGCCGAGGTTGTCCTCACCGGCCTGCGCCTGCGCCTCGCTCATGCCGTACTTGGCGGTGAGCATCGTCAGCACCGGCTGCACGTCGTCCTTGGCCCGCCCGGGGTCCAGTTCGAACGAACGGTGGACCACCTCGACGCCGTCACGGTGCGGGAAGGCCGCGAGCGCCTTCTCGAAGCGGGCCTTGCCCACGTAGCACCAGGGGCAGGCGATGTCGCTCCAGATCTCGACGCGCATGTCTCGGCTCTTCTCCAGGTCGTACGGCGGCGGAGGCCTTCTCCGCCCCGTACGTGAACGTTCAAGCAGCGGGTGTCATTCCCGCCCCGCGCTCAGCTGCCGTCCCGCAGGTCCGCGGGCCGGCCCGGCCGGAACTCCAGGTGGTCGTACGTCACGGTGCAGCCGTCCCCCGTCGGCGCCTGCGCCAGGAAGCCGACCAGCGCGGCCCCCGTCTCCCTCTCATCGCCCAGCGTGAAGAGGCGTACGAAGGTCCAGCGCTCCCCGTCGAGGGAGGCGTGGAAGGCGAAGGCCCGTCCGGTCCGGCTGACCCGGAACCAGACGGAGTCCCCCTCCACGGTGAAGGAGTTGCAGTCGTCGGAGTGCCCCCGGGTGACCACCGTGCAGACGGTGGGCATGTCCGGGGAGTACTCCAGACACAGCTTGGCCCAGGCCCGCTCCCCCACGTGCACGTAGAGCACCCCGGCGTCGAAGGCACCCCGGAACCCGACGGACACACGGGCGATCAGCTGAAAGTCCCCGTCGGGCGCCCCCAGCAACCGCGGCGCGTCGGACACCGGCTCCAGCGACTCCCCGGTGGGCGGCACAAACCGATCCTGCCGGGCCCCGGCGACGCCGGTGAGCACACCGTCGGCGTAGGACCAGTGACCTTCGGGTCCGTACGGGCGGAGGGAAAACGGCAGTTCGGGAAGTTCAAGATTCATGCGCTGATCATCGCAGGCCCGGGGCACGTACCTCAGGGGCGCGGGGCTGTATCGATTTGCGGCTCCGCCGCGTGCGCGCGACCAGCCACGACGGCGCAGCACCCGGCGAAACAACCGCACCCCTGCGGCGCGCTACCGCTCAAGCACCCCGTTGAACCGCCGAGGCAGCCCCAGCGCATTCTCATCCCGCAACTCCACCGGCAGCAACGCCTCAGGCACCCCCTGATAAGCCACCGGCCGCAGCCACCGCTCGACAGCCGTACCCCCCACCGACGTGGACGTCGACGTGGTCGCCGGGTAAGGCCCCCCGTGCTGCTGAGCCGCCGCCACGGCAACCCCCGTGGGCCAGCCATTGACCAGCACCCGCCCCGCGAGCGGAGTCACCTCGGCGAGGAGCGCCGCCCCGGCACCCTCCCCCGCCATCTCCTCGGCAGAGAGCTGCACGGTCGCCGTGAGGTTCCCCGGCAGTCGCGACAGCACCCCCCGCACCTCACCCTCGTCCTGATAGCGGGCCACCACGGTGACCGGCCCGAAGCACTCCTCCAGGAGCAGGTCGTACTCGCCCTCCGCCGCCAGCCGCGCCGCCGGCACCGTGAGGAACCCGGCGCTGACGGTGTGCTCGCCGCCCGAGCCGGGCGTCACGGGGGAGTCCACGTCGGGCAGCGCGGCGCGCTCGGCGACGCCCGCGACGAAGTTGTCCCGCATGCGGTGGTCGAGGAGCACACCGGCGTCGGTGGCGCTGACCGCGTCGGTGAGCGACTTGACCAGGCCGTCACCGGCGTCGCCCGCCGGTACGAGCACCAGGCCGGGCTTGACGCAGAACTGGCCGACGCCCAGCGTCATCGAACCGGCCAGGCCCGCGCCGATCGCCTCCGCCCTCTCCACGGCCGCCGCCTCCGTGACGACGACCGGGTTCAGCGAGCCCAGCTCGCCGTGGAACGGGATCGGCACCGGACGCGCGGCCGCCGCGTCGAAGAGCGCGCGGCCACCGCGGATCGACCCGGTGAAGCCCGCCGCGGCGACCAGCGGGTGCTTGATCAGTTCGACGCCCGCCTCGAAGCCGTGGACCAGGCCGAGGACGCCGTCGGGGATGCCGTGCGCGGCCGCGGCCCGGCGCAGCACCTTGGCGACCAGCTCGGACAGGGCCGGGTGGTCGGGGTGCGCCTTGACGACGACCGGGCAGCCGGCCGCGAGCGCGCTGGCGGTGTCGCCGCCGGGGACGGAGAAGGCGAAGGGGAAGTTGGAGGCCGAGTAGACGGCGACGACGCCGAGCGGCACCTTGTAGCGGCGCAGGTCGGGGATGGGCGGGGTGGCCGTGGCGTCGGGGTGGTTGACGACCACGCCGAGGAACTCGCCCTCGTCGACGATGTCGGCGAAGGCCCGCAGCTGGTAGCAGGTGCGGGCGAGTTCGCCGGTGAGCCGGACCGGGCCGAGTGCGGTCTCCGCGTCGGCGGCCTCGACGAGGGTGCTCTCGGCCGCCTTCAGCTCGTCGGCGGCGCTCCGCAGGAAGGCCGCGCGGACGGCGCGGTCGGCGAGGGCGTCCCGGGCGGCGTGCGCGGCGCGGACGGCGGCGTCCACCTCCTGGGCCGTGGCTTCCACGGCGACCTGTTCACGCTGCTTCCCGGTACGGGGGTCGACACTCCAGACTGGTGCTGCTGCCACCGCGGGTCCCTCCACGTGCTCTGCACAGAAGTTGTTCGATATACTGAACGCTGTCTCTACTGATGAATATGCTGTTCGCAGACTATATCTTCAGCTTCTCGTCGAACGAAGGGGTCAAGGGCGATGTCGGCTGTCGAGACGGGGGGCGGAGCGCAGGTCAAGTCCGCGGTGCGGACGGTTGAGCTGCTCGAGTACTTCGCCGGGCGCCCCGGTATGCACTCCCTCGCGTCGGTCCAGGAGGCCGTCGGTTATCCCAAGTCCAGTCTCTACATGCTGCTGCGCACGCTGGTGGAGCTGGGGTGGGTGGAGACGGACGCCACGGGCACGCGGTACGGCATCGGGGTGCGGGCGCTGCTGGTCGGCACCTCGTACATCGACGGCGACGAGGTGGTCGCGGCGGCCCGGCCGACGCTGGACCGGCTCTCCGACGACACGACGGAGACCATCCACCTCGCGCGCCTGGACGGCACGAACGTGGTGTACCTGGCCACCCGCCAGTCCCAGCACTACCTGCGGCCGTTCACCCGGGTCGGCCGCCGGCTGCCGGCGCACTCGACCTCGCTGGGCAAGGCGCTGCTGAGCACGTACAGCGACGAGCAGGTGCGCAAGATGCTCCCGGAGACCCTCCCGGCGCTGACCGAGCACACCATCACGGACCGGGAGAAGCTCATCGAGGAGCTGCGCCTGGTGCGGGAGCAGGGCTTCGCCGTGGACCGCGAGGAGAACACGCTGGGGCTGCGCTGCTTCGGCGTGGCGGTCCCCTACCGCACCCCCGCGCGGGACGCGATCAGCTGCTCGGTGCCGGTGGCGCGGCTGACGCCCGCGCACGAACAGATGGTCAAGGACGCTCTGTTCGACGCTCGGGACCGGCTGACACTGGCCACGCGTAGGCTCTGACCCATGCACATCGCACTGCGCGAGGTTCACGACAGCGATCTGCCCGTCTTCTTCCGGCAGATGAACGATCCGGAGGCGCTGCGCATGGCGGCCTTCACCCCCAAGGACCCCGCCGACTGGGACGCGTTCACGGCCCACTGGACGAAGATCCGGGCCTCCCGCGACGTCGTGCGCACCATCCTCGGCGACGGTGACGTCGTCGGCAGCACGGCCGTGTACGGGGAGCCGGGCGAGCGCGAGGTGACGTACTGGGTGGACCGGGCGTACTGGGGGCAGGGCGTGGCGACGGCCGCGCTGCGCGCCCTGCTCGCCGAGGTCCGGGACCGCCCGCTGTACGCGCGGGCGGCGGCCGACAACACGGGCTCGCGGCGCGTGCTGGAGAAGTGCGGCTTCGTGACCAGCGCGCGGGCCCGGGGGTTCGCGGCCGCCCGGGGCACGGAGATCGACGAGGTCGTGCTGCACCTCGCGGAATGAGCCACCGGCCGCACCGGTGGTCCGCCGGGCCGGTGTGTCTCCGCCGTGCGGCGGAGGCGGATCGTCGGTGCGCAGGACGTGCCGGGGGCGTGCGGGCGGGAGCGTGGACGCATGACGCCGACGTTCGCCACCGCCTCCGCCCCGCCCGCCCCGCCTCCGCCCGCGGGTCCCACCCGGCCCCGGCGGTTGCTGCGGGCGGTCGCCGTCGTGGCCTGTCTGCCGTACCTGGCGCTCAAGGTCGCCTGGATCGGCGGCAGCCGGGTCGGTATCCCGGAGGGCAGCTCGCTGCTCGACCACCGGGTGGCCCTGATCGTCGGCAACGGCGTCTCCGTCCTGCTGGACAGCTGCGTGATCGTGCTCGCGCTGGTGCTGACCCGGCCCTGGGGGCGCCGGGTGCCCGCCTGGTCGCTGGCGTTCCCGGTGTGGATCGCCACCGGACTGCTCGCGCCGATCATGGCGGGGTACCCGCTGCAACTCCTCGCGCGGGCGGTCACCGGCGGGGTCGCCACGGCCGCCGACCCCCGGCGGGAGCCCTTCCTGCACGAGTGGGTCTTCGGGGTCGTGTACGGCGGGTTCATCGTGCAGGGCCTCGCCCTGGGAGCCCTGTTCGTGCTCTACGCCCGGGACCGCTGGGGGTGGTTGTGGCGCGGCCGGACGCGGGACCTGCCGGCCGCCGTCACCGGGGGGATGCCGCGGGCCGCGACCGCCGTGGCCGCCGTGCTCGCGCTGTTCCCGCTCGCGGTCCGGCTGCTGTGGGCCTGCGGCTCCACCGTCGGGCTCGGTGCGGACCGGGCGGCGGACCGCACCAGTGACTTCTACGTGCTGGAGGGCCTGTACGTCGGCTTCCTCGTCCTGGCCGTCACCGCCGGTGTGATGCTCGCCTTCCGCCGCGCCCGCGATCTGCCGGTCGCCGTGCCGCTCGCGGCGGCCTGGGTCTGCTCCGGCGCCGTGGCCTGCTGGGGCGGCTGGATGCTCCTCGCCTCCCTGATCGGTCCGGACGAACCCGCCGACCGCCCGGCACAGTTGATGATCCTCACCTACGCTGCCCAGATGACCGTCGGCCTCCTCCTCGCCGCCTCGGGCGCGCGTTTCCTCGCGGGGCGGTCGGCCGCCGCCCGCGTCCGGCCGTGACCGCACTCGCCCGGCTGCTGTTCGGCCGGCGGGCGCGCCTGAGGTGGATCCACCTGATCCTCGGCGGCGCGCTCGCCATGCCGTACGTCCTCGTCGGCTCGGTCGTCGTCGGCCCGGTCGCCGGGGGCGCGAACGTCTTCGGTTCGCTCGGCCTCCAACTCGCCTCGTTCGCCCTGGGGTTGCCGCTCGCCGCCGTCACCTCGCTGTTCCCGCTGACCCGCCCGCTGGAGTCGGGAGTGGTGCGGTGGCTGTGCGGGGTGGAGGCCGACCGGCTCGCGTACGGGCCCGCCCGGACCAGGGGCGAGAAGGGGCGCACGGCGGCCTGGTTCACGCTGCACCTGGGGGCCGGCGGGATCGTGGCGGGGATGTCGCTGGCGGTGCCGCCGTTCGCTGGCACGCTGATCGTCCTGCCCCTCGTGCCGGCGCTGCGCGAGGGGCGGCTGGGGCTGCCCGGCTTCTTCCACCACGCCTGGGCGCTCGTCCTCTCGCCGCTCGCGGGCGCCGCCATGCTGGTCGCGCTGGCCGGATGCGCCGCCGCCTGCGGCACGCTGCTGGCCCGCTGGGCGCCGGACCTGCTCGGCCCGTCCGCGGCGGACCGGGTCGCGGCGGCCGAGGCACGCGCCGCCGACCTCGCCGTCCGCAACCGGCTCGCGCGCGAACTGCACGACTCCGTCGGCCACGCGCTGAGCGCGGTCACCCTCCAGGCGAGCGCCGCCCGCCGGGTCCTGGACAGCGACCCGGAGTTCGTCCGCGAGGCGCTCGCCGCGATCGAGGACACCACCCGTCGCACGGTCGGCGAACTCGACGCCGTCCTGGGCGTCCTGCGCGACGGCGACGCACCCGGTGACCCCTGGGACACCGCGCCCGCGCCGACGCTCGCCGCCGACCTCGACGGCCTGCTGCGCCGCACCCGCGCGGGCGGACTGCGCGTGGACGCCACCGTCGCCGCCGTCGCCACCGACCCGCGGGCGCTGCCGCCGCCGGTCTCCCGCGAGGCCTACCGCATCGTGCAGGAGGGGTTGAGCAACGCGCTCAGGCACGCGGGTGGGAAGGCCGCCGTGACGCTCCGCGTCGAGGTGCTGGACCGGCATCTGCGGATCACCGTCGAGAACCCCGTCGGCTCCGTCCCCGCCCCGCGCCCCGGGGGCGGCCACGGCCTGCGCGGCATCGCCGACCGGGCCCGGCTGCTGGGCGGAGCGGCCGAGGCGGGCCCCGAGGGTCCGGTGTGGCGACTGCACGTCCGACTGCCGCTGAAGGGAACCGCGTGACCCACCCGCCGACAAGGATCGTCCTCGCCGACGACGAACGCATGGTCCGAACCGCCTTGCGCGCCATCCTCGCCGCCGAACCGGATCTGGAGGTCGTCGGTGAGGCCGCCACCGGTGCCGAGGCCGTCTCCGTCGTGCGGGAGGTCCGGCCCGACGTGGTCCTGATGGACGTCCGCATGCCCGGGGTCGACGGCATCCGCGCCACCGAGCAGATCCTCGCCACGCTCGCCGAACCGCCCCGCGTCGTCGTCGTGACCACCTTCGAGAACGACTCCTACGTCTACGACGCCCTGCGCGCCGGTGCCGCCGGTTTCCTGCTCAAGCGTGCCGACGCCGACACCCTCGTCGGGGCGGTGCGGCTGGTGGCGCACAGCGACACGCTGCTGTTCCCGTCGGCGGTACGGACGCTGGCGGCCGAGCACGCGCGCGCGAATCCCGCCCCGCCGGCGTGGGTGGCGCGGCTCACCGAACGCGAGGGCGAGGTGCTGCGCCTGATGGCGACCGGGCTGACCAACGCGGAGATCGCCGGGCGGCTGGGGGTGGGTCCGGCCACGGCGAAGACCCATGTGGCGGCGGTGCTGGCGAAGACCGGCGCCCGGGACCGCACCCAGGCGGTGATCCGGGCCTACGAGGCGGGCTTCATGAACGGGCGATGAGACGGGATGAGAAAGATGAGAAAACGGGGCAGACGGGAACGACCGCCGCCCGCCCGTTCGTCCTGTCAGCGGGATGAACGGGATGAACAAGACGATCAGGCGCGCCTCGGTCTTCACGCTGCTCCTGGTGTTCGCTCTGCTGGTCAGGGCGACCTGGGTGCAGTTCTACGAGGGACAGGCGCTCGCCGACGGCAAGGACAACCGGCGGAACGCGATCGAGACGTACGCGGGGCCGCTCGGGAACATCATCGTGGGCGGCCGGTCGGTCACCGGCTCGGCGCCGACGGAGGGCGGTGACCTCGCGTACAAACGTACGTACGAGAAGGGGAAGCTGTACGCGGCGGTGACGGGCTACGCCTCGCAGGCGTACGCGCCGACCCAGCTGGAGGGCATCTACCAGGACGTGCTCAACGGCACCGATCCGCGACTGAAGACGGTGATGGACACCGTCACCGGCACCCGGGCCGAGCCGGGCAACGTGGTGACGACCATCGACCCGGACGTGCAGAAGGCCGGGTTCGACGCGCTGGGCGACAAGAAGGGCGCCGCCGTCGCGATCGACCCGAAGACGGGCAGGATCCTCTCGGTCGTGTCGACCCCCTCGTACGACCCGACGTCGCTGACCGACGCCAACACCGCGGGTGAGGCCTGGGAGAAGCTCACCGGCGACCCCGAGAAGCCGCTGACCAACCGGGCGCTGCGCCAGCCGCTGCCGCCGGGCTCGACGTTCAAGCTGGTCGTGGCGGCCGCCGCGCTGGAGAACGGACTGTACGGCTCGGTGGACGAGAAGACCGACAGCCCCGATCCGTACACGCTCCCGGACACCACGACGGACCTGACCAACGAGAATCCGAACGCCCCCTGCGAGAACGCCACGATCCGCACCGCGCTGCAGTACTCGTGCAACAACGTCTTCGCGAAGATGGCCGTCGACCTCGGCCAGGACGAGCTGCGCGCCACGGCCGAGAAGTTCGGCTTCAACGACGAGTCGCAGGACGTGCCGGTACGGGCGTACACCAGCGTCTACCCGAAGGACATGAACCGGTCGTCGACGGCCCTGACGGGTATCGGCCAGTTCGACGTGACGGCGACCCCGCTCCAGATGGCGATGGTCTCCGCGGCCCTCGCCAACGGCGGCGAGCTGGTCTCTCCGCACATGGTGTCGCAGGTCACCGACAGCGGCGGCGACGTCCTGGAGGACCACACCGACCCGGACTCGAAGCGGATCGTCAGCTCGAACACGGCCGAGCAGTTGCAGTCGGCCATGCAGACCGTCGTCGAGGACGGTACGGGCTCGAACGCGCAGATCTCCGGAGCGACCGTCGGCGGCAAGACGGGCACGGCCCAGCACGGCGAGAACAACAGCAAGACGCCGTACGCCTGGTTCACGTCGTACGCCAAGTCCGACACCTCGGACAAGGAGGTGGCGGTGGCGGTCATCGTCGAACAGTCCGACGCGGCCCGCAGCGAGGTCAGCGGCAACGGCCTGGCGGCCCCGGTGGCCAAGGCGATGATGGAGGCGGCGCTCAAGGGCTGACTTTCCGGGGGTCGTTCCGGTTCGGTCTGCCGTACGGTGTTCGGCACCCGGGAAGCCGCTGCGAGGAGAGTCCGCCGTGAGGACAGTCGTCGACGACGCCGCCTCCGCCGAGTTCCACGCCTTCTTCGAGCGTCACTACGCCGAACTCTCCCGGCTCGCCCAGCTGCTGACGGGCGAGCCGGACGCCGCCGACGACCTCGCGGCGGACGCCCTGCTGGCCCTGTGGCACCGCTGGGACCGGGTGCGCGCGGCAGACCACCCGACGGCGTACGCCCGCGGTGTCGTCGCCAACCTCGCCCGCACCCGCATCCGGACCGCCGTGCGCGAACGCAGACGCGTCGCCCTGTTCTGGTCGCAGCGCGAGGAGCGGACGGAGAACCCGGACGTCGCCGGCGTGGTGGACGTGCGGGAGGCGCTGCGCCGGCTGCCGTTCCGCAAGCGGGCGTGCGTGGTGCTGCGGCACGCGTTCGACCTGTCCGAGAAGGAGACGGCGCTCGCCCTGGGCGTGTCGGTGGGTACGGTGAAGAGCCAGACGTCGAAGGGAGTGGCCGAACTGCAGCGGCTGCTCGGCACCCGGGCGGCTCCCCGGCAGGTGCACGCGGCGATCGCACGCAGCGGTGGGGCAGCGGGAGGGAACCGATGACCGGGCGGCGGGACGTGGACGAGGAGCTGCGTGTCCGGCTGCGCGAGGCGGCCGGGGCGCACCAGCCCGACCGGGCCCGCATCCTGGCCCGGGTCGAACGCGGCATGCCGGTCCAGGACCGCCCCGGGCAGCACCGGTCGGTCCGTGCGCCGCTGCTGGGCTGGGTCCGGGTGGCCGGTGCGACGGCGGCGGTGGCGGGCGTCCTGGTCGCCGGCGGCTACGCGGTCGCCTCCGCGGTGAAGGACGAGGCCCCCGCCCAGCGCTCGGTCGCCACCTCGCCGACCCCCGCACCGTCACCCGGGGACGCCACCACGGGCCGGCCGGCCGCCTCCGGCGTCGAGGACGGTCCGCTGTGGTCGGACGGCTCGGTGGACCCGCACAGCAACGACTTCTGGGCGCAGAGCAACGTCACCCTCAAGGCGAGCGCCCCGCTGACCGCGCTCACCGTCGAACTGTGGGTGGCGCAGACCGGGTCGGTCACCTCCACCGGGGCCTGGCGGTCGCTGCCGGAGGGCGACTTCACGCTCACGGTCGAGGAACGGGACGGTTTCCTCGTCCACCGGTGGACGCTCAAGCCGGGGCGTACGGTCCCGGCGGGCGAGTGGATGTTCGCCGGCCAGTACAACCACGAGCGCGGTGGCCGGGACGCCCGCGGCGACCGCTACTCGGCGACGGCCACCGCCGCGTCCGAACAGCTCTCGGTGCGGGGCGACTTCGCGCCCCGCGACGGCGACTCGTGAAGACTTCCTGAAGACCCGGCAGCCCGTACCGCACCGGTTCCGACCGGCGACGACCGGCGAGAGTATTCGACATATCGACCGTCGCCCGACCCGCCGAATTTTCCTGCCTCCGTCCCGTTGACGCCCCGACCGGCACTGGCGACACTCAAGTGCACGCCATCCAACACAATCACTCAGACTCCCCCAGGAAGTGTCATGCGCCGTCACACCGCTCGCCGCACGCTTCTGGTCCCCTTCCTCGCCCTCCTTCTCGCCCTGCTCGCCGCCCCTCCGGGCACCGCACACCCGGGAGCACCCCACGCGCAGAAGAGCCCGTACGCCGGATACCTCTTCGCCTACTTCACCGGCGAGGGCACCGCCGACGGCGAGCAGATCCGCTATGCCCTCAGCCGCGGCAACGACGCCCTGCACTGGCGCGAGTTGAACGGGGGCGAGCCCGTGCTGACCTCCACGACCGGCGAGAAGGGCCTGCGCGACCCGTTCGTCATCCGCTCCCCCGAGGGCGACCGGTTCTACATGATCGCCACCGACCTGCGGATGTACCGGAACAGCAGCGGCAGCTGGGACGAGGTCCAGCGGCACGGCAGCAAGTCGATCATGGTGTGGGAGTCCACCGACCTGGTCCACTGGACCGACCAGCGCCTGGTGGAGGTGTCCCCGGACAACGCGGGCAACACCTGGGCACCGGAGGCCTACTGGGACGACGAGCTGGACGCGTACGTCGTCTTCTGGGCGTCCAAGCTCTACGCCGACGACGACCCGGACCACACGGGCTCGACGTACAACAGGATGCTGTACGCCACCACGAAGGACTTCCGCACCTTCAGCGAGCCGAAGGTCTGGAACGACCCGGGCTACTCGGTCATCGACTCGACGGTCGTCGAGCACGAGGGCACGTACTACCGCTACACCAAGGACGAGCGCGACCCGTCCTCCGGCTCCCCCTGCTCGAAGTTCATCACCGGCGAGAAGTCGACGTCGCTCACCGACACCTCGTACGACTTCGTCTCCGACTGCATCGGCAGCGGCGCGATGGACCGGGGCGAGGGGCCGACGGTGTTCAAGTCGAACACCGAGGAGAAGTGGTACCTGTTCGTCGACGAGTACGGCGGCCGGGGCTACCTCCCCTTCGAGACCACCGACCTCGACTCGGGCAGGTGGACGCCCTCGGCCGACTACCAGCTGCCCGCCAGCCCCCGGCACGGCACGGTGATCCCGGTGACGCAGGCGGAGTACGACCGGCTGCTGGCCGCCTACCCGGCGAGCCCCGCCTCGGTCGTGGACGCCACGGCGCGCGGCCAGAAGGGGTACGCGGTCGTCAGCGAGGAGACCGGCAAGGTCGTCCTGCCGATGGAGCCGCGCACCAACCTGCGCCACCTCGCCCCGAAGCTGTGGGTCGGCGAGGGCGCGACGGTCAGCCCGCGGTCCGGAACGCGCCGCGACTTCCGCAAGCCGCAGAGGTACACGGTGACGGGCGCCGACGGCACCAAGCGCACCTGGACCGTCGAGGCGGTGCCCACCCGCAGCCCGGTCCTGCCCGGCCTGTACGCGGATCCCGACGTGCGGTACATGGACGGCCGGTACTGGATCTACCCGACGACGGACGGCTTCCCCGGCTGGAGCGGCACGCAGTTCAAAGCGTTCTCGTCGAAGGACCTGGTCCACTGGAAGGACCACGGCGTCATCCTCGACCTGGGGCCGGACGTGTCCTGGGCGGACAGGAACGCCTGGGCCCCGGCGATCGCCGAACGCGGCGGCAGGTACTACTTCTACTTCTGCGCCGAGCAGCAGATCGGCGTCGCGGTGGCCGACTCCCCGGCCGGTCCCTTCACGGACGCGCTGGGCAAGCCACTGGTCGCCAAGGGACAGTTCGAGGGCCAGATGATCGACCCGTCCGTCTTCACGGACGACGACGGGCAGTCGTACCTGTACTGGGGCAACGGGCACGGTTACGTGGCCCCGCTCCACGACGACATGGTGTCGTTCGACGCGTCGCGGGTGAAGGACATCACCCCGGAGAACTTCCGCGAGGGCTCCTTCGTGGTGAAGCGCGACGGGACCTACTACTTCATGTGGTCCGAGGACGACACGCGCAGCGAGAACTACCACGTGGCGTACGCGACGGGCCCGTCGCCGCTCGGCCCGTGGACCGAGCGCGGCACGATCCTGTCCAAGCGCCCGGAGTACGGCATCCTCGGCACCGGCCACCACTCCGTGGTCAACACGCCCGGCACCGACGACTGGTACATCGTCTACCACCGGTTCGCGCTGAACGGTCCCGGCAGGGCCGGCGGGGACGGCACCCACCGGGAGACCACGATCGACCGGCTGGAGTTCGCCTCCGACGGCACGATCGAGCCGGTCGTGCCGACCCTGGGGTCCGTCCCCGCCGTCGCGGCGCGCTACTCCACGAAGTAGGTCGGGTTGGGCAGCTTGTACGTCCGGTCCGCGTAGCCGCCCTGGAGGTCGGAGTACTGGTCGCCGAAGTTGGCGACGATGTCGTACCCGAGGTCCCGCTCGATGTGCCGGCGGGTGCCCGCCTTGTACTGCACGGTGGTGCACGTCCAGGTGCCCGGGGTGGCGCAGTGGGCCAGGTAGGAGGGCGGGTTCGCCTTGTCCTTGAGGAACATGTGGGCGGCGTCGAGGTTCACCTCGGCGCCGACCTTCTTCAGGTTCTCGACGGCGGCGGCGCGCTGCGCCTCGCTCAGGCCGGAGTTGTAGAAGACCTCGACGCCCTTCTTCTCGGCGTACCGGGCGAGTTCGGGGCTGCCGGGGACGGCCGGGCGGTCGGCGCGGTCGACGTAGGCGGCCCAGGTGGCGCCGTCGTAGCCGTAGTTGTTCTTCTTCTCGTAGTCGAGGCTGAGGAGCAGTGTGTCGTCGATGTCGAAGACGACCGCGGGCCTGCTGTGCTTGTGGTGCGCCGTGCGGGCGGCCCGGTCGATCTGCTTCTTCGCGGCGGCGTCGACGCGGGCCAGGTCAGCGGCATAGGGGCTGTCCGGGGAGGCCTGGTAGACGCCGTCGGCGTCGAGCGTGGTGCCGTAGTAGGCGTCGATGTCCTTGGCCAGCACCCCGATGTTGTACGGCTCGTGGGTGGAGTTGGCCGTCGACTGGCCGGCGGTGGCGGCGCCCGTTCCGTACAGGACGGCACCGGCGACGGCGCAGGCGGCGGTGACGGTCGCGATACGCGGTGGTTTATGCATGACACAGGTTTCTACGCGCGTCACCCGGGTGAGCGCGAGACCCGTGGCCGGATCCGCGCCCCCGTATCTGGCAAAGATCGCGTCAAGCAGGTCAAGTCCTGGGACGCCAGTCGCCGAGGTAGGCCTCCCGGGTGTGCGCGGCGGCCTCGGCGCGGGTGAGCTGCGGCCGGTTGTCCGGGACGGTGACCTCGGCGCCGGGGCCGGTGTTGCGGTACTCGCGGAACCGCTGCTCCTGCCAGGGGTACGCGTCGCGCATGTTGGCGTACGGCACCACCGCGTCGATGCCCGCGCCCAGGTGGCTCTCGCGCACGGTCAGCATCGGACGGGCGGTGGTGTCGGAGCTGGGCACCCAGGGGCGGGCCAGCTTGTAGTAGCCGTCGGGGGCCTCGCTGCTGACGCGGCCGCGGGTCACCAGGTAGCCGCGCGGGTTGGCGCCCGCCGTGGACGGCGCGAACACGAAGCCGTACGGGGCGGCGTCGAGGTCGGGGCGGACCAGGGTGCGGAAGTGGCACTGCTCGTACACCGCGGTCGCCCGGCCGAAGACGAAGTCGACGTCGCCCTCGACGTAGCAGCGCTCGTAGTACTGGCGGGCGAAGAGGGAGAGGTCGCGGCTGTCGGCGTAGAGGGTGTCCTGATGGCCGAGGAAGCGGCAGTCGTGGAAGGCGGAGCGGTCGCCCATGACCTTGATCGCGACCGCCTGGGTGCCGGTCCAGTCGGGCTGGTCGGCGCGCAGCCAGTCGTTGGCGAAGGTGAGGGCGCGGGCGGTGAAGCCGTCGGCGCGCACGGTGGTGGTGGCCGAACCGCTGGTGCCGTAGGTGCCGGAGCCGTCCGGCTTGGGGGTGCCGGCCGCGTTGTCGTAGACGATGACGACGTCGCGCGGGTCGCCGGAGGCTCCGATCCAGGTCGCACCGGTGCGCTCGGCGTCGACGGAGACCGTTTCGCGGTAGGTGCCCGGGGCGAGGACGAGTGTCCAGCCGTCGCCCACGGCGGCGTCGACCGCGCTCTGGACGGAGGTGAAGTCGCCGCGGCCGTGCGGGTCGACGTACAGGGTCTTGGGTGTGCGGCGGGCGCCCGGTGAGCCGTACCGGCCGAAGGGACGCCGGTGCGGGTGCGGCCGGGTGCCGGCGGCGGCGGGACCGGCTGCCGCGAGGCCGAGGGCGGCGCCCGCGCCGGCGGTCGCCAGGAGGAAGCCTCTGCGGGACGGGGCGGGTCGGTGCATGCGGGTGCTCCTTCGGGGGGTGGGCCGGGGCGGTGCGGGCGCCCCGGCCCGGTTCGGGGGAGGGTGTCAGCGCAGGCGGCCGGCGCCCGCGCCGTGGTCGACGACGAAGGGGACCGCCCAGGACGGCAGGACCTTGGTGCGCAGCGTGGGCCTCCAGCCCGCGCCGGAGCTGAGGACGGCGTCCGGGTTCTCGGCGTTGTGGGCGGCGATCAGGTCGACGGTGCGGCCGTTGACGCGGTTGTGGGCGGCGCTGAGCGGCGCGTCGTTCCAGCGCTTGAGCACCTGCGCGGGGCTGACGCCGGCCGGCAGGGTGAAGGCGTTGTGCTCGGCGACGAGGGCGGACTCCTTGCCGACGCCGAAGCTGTAGGCGTAGTCGTCCGAAGCCACGAAGTGGTTGTTGTAGACGTCGACCTGGCCGAAGCGGACGCGGGGCGCGCGCTCGACGAGGTTCTTGAACAGGTTGTGGTGGAACGTCGCCTTCAGGTGGCCGCGGTCGACCGCGGCGGTGGACTCGCTGTCGCTGTTGCCGATCAGGATGGTCTTGTCGTGCTCGGTGAAGACGTTCCAGGAGGCGGTGACGTAGTCGGCGCCCTTGACGATGTCCAGCTGGCCGTCGTGCTGCTGGTAGAGCATGCCGAAGTAGGTGGGCGCCGCGCTGTCGGGGTGCTCGCCGTCGGTGAAGGTGTTGTGGTCCAGCCAGACATGCGTCGACCCGTACACGACGGCGCTGTCGTACTCGGAGTTCCAGTTGCCGTTGTCCCCGTCCGTGGGGTCCCACTGCGGGAAGCAGTCGACGGGGCTCTCGAAGGTCAGGTTGCGGACGATGACGTTGTCGACGTCCTTGATCTGGAGGCTGGCGCCCTTGAGCGCGGCGCCCCGGCCGACTCCGACGATGGTGGTGTTGGAGGGGACGTTCGCCTTGATGGACCGGTCCTGCTGTGCGGCGGAGACGCGGCGCAGGCCCTCGGGGCTGTCGTCGGGCTCGGCGCTCAGGTCGGTCTCCATGCCCCAGTTCTCCGGGGAGTACTTCTCCAGGTAGGCGTCGAAGTCGTAGCCGGGCGCGGCAAAGGCCTCGCAGCCCTCCGAGACGGCGTCGACGGTGCCCTTGACCTTGATGATCCTGGGCGCGGTGCCGTCGGCGGCGAGGGCGGCCTTGAACTCGGCCCAGGTGGAGACGGTGTACACCTGCTCCGCGTCGGCGGCGGCCCCACCGGTGGTGCCGGTGCCGTGCGAGGCCCAGCCGTCGCCCGCGGGCAGCGTCTGGCGGGCGGTGTCCCGGGAGTGGTGGTGCCCGGGGCGGGCCTCGGCAGTGGCGGCGGTCAGGGTCAGCACGAGGGCGGTGCAGCCGACGAGTGCGGCGGTTCTCTTCGTGGCATGCCCATGCCATCTCTGAGTGCTCATGGTGCGGCTCTCCCTTGTTCTCGGGTGGTATGCGGGATGTTGCGCGCCGGTCGGCCGGCGGTGTTACGCGGTGGCCGGCGCGGGCCAGCTGATCCAGGACCCGGGGATCTCCTCGTCCACCCGGCGCACGTCCCGGTGCGCCAGTACGCGCCCGCGCAGCAGCTCCCGGGCGACGAGCCGGGCGACCGCGATCGCGCCCGGCGGGTTGAAGTGGGTGTTGTCCTGCTCGGTGGCGGTCCAGTTGAAGTACGCCTTGGTCCCCTCGACGCCGATCCGCTGCCACAGCGCGAGCGACAGCGCCTGCACGTCGAGCAGCGCCACGCCCTCCTGCCGCGCGAGCGCCCGCATCGCCGCGGGGTACTCCCCGTGGCTCGGCACGGCCTTCCCCGCCGCGTCGAACCGCCGCCGCTCCACGGGCGTGGCCAGCACCGGCCGCGCCCCGCGGGCCCGCGCCCCCTCGACGTACCTCCGCAGATACTGCTGGTACGTCGTCCAGGGCTCGGTGTAGCGGGTGGGGTCCTCGTCCTTCTCGTCGTTGTGCGCGAACTGGATCAGCAGGAAGTCACCGGGCCGGATCGCGCCGAGGACGACATCGAGCCGCCCTTCGTCGACGAAGCTCTTGGAACTCCGCCCGTTCACGGCGTGGTTGGCGACCAGGAGCTCCTTGCGGAGGAAGAACGGCAACGCCATCCCCCACCCGGTCTCGGGAGCGGCGTCGGCGTACTTCTGCGCGGCGGTGGAGTCCCCGGCGATGAAGAGGGTGCGGGGGTGGCGGCGTCCGCCGGCGTGGGCGGTCTGGGTGGCGGCGAACGCCAGGGGAATGGCGGAGACGGCGGCGGCAGCGACCTGTCTTCGGCTGAGTGACACGCGGGGTACCTTTCGGCGAAGGGCTGGGAAGGACACCTAGGGGCGCGGGACTGTATCGATTTGCGGCTCCGCCGCGTGGGCGCGACAAGCCACGGACGGCCCGCAGCCCGCGACGAACCACGGACCGCCCACGGCGAAACCGAGACCGAAACCGCCGACTAACCCATCTGTTCCGTCCACTCGGCCTGCGCCTCATTGAGCTTGTCGGCCAGCCCGTCCAGGAAGTCCTTCGCGCTCATGTCACCCAGCAGCACCTTCTGGAACCCCGGCTCGCTCTCCGACTTGGACAGCGTGTTCCAGTCCGGCAGGTAGTACGGCAGCTGAACAATGGTCGTAGACCCGTCGTTCAGCGCCTGCGCCGCCAGCTTCGTCGGCTCCGCCTTCTGGATCCACGCGTCGTTCGCGGCCTCGGTGCTGGACGGCACCTGCCCGGCCGACTCGTTGAACTTCGAGTTCTGCTCCTTCGAGGTCGCGAACTCGATGAACTTCCAGGCGGCCTCCTTGTTCTTCGAGCTCTTGAACATGCCGAGCCCGTCGACCGGGTTGGACACCTGGACCCGCTTGCCGGAGGCGCCGACCGGCTGCGGGATGCCGCGGAACTTGTCGACGCCGAGCGCCTTCACGTGGTCCTGGTAGGAGCCCAGGTTGTGGTTGAGCATGCCGATGGTGCCGGTGTCCCACTGGGCGACCATCTTGGCGAAGTCGTTGTTGACGTCGGCGGCCGGTGTGACCTTCTTGTAGAGGGCCGCGTACTTCTCCAGCGCCTCGACGTTCTTCGGGTCGTTGACGGTGGTCTTCTTCTTGCCGGCGTCCCAGAACGAGGTGATGCCGGACTGTCCGTACATCGCGTCGAGCGCCTGGGCGATGGAGCCGGAGCCGCCGCGGATGGTGTAGCCGAACTCGTTCTTGCCCGCGTCGGTCAGCTTCTCTGCGGCGGCGTAGAACTTGTCCCACGTCGTCGGCGCGTCGAGACCGGCCTTCTCGAACAGGTCGGTGCGGTAGTAGAGGACGCCGTTGTTGGCGGAGGTCGGCATCGAGTACAGGGTGCCGTCGCCGCCGCCGGCGGCCTTCAGGGACTCGACCATGTCCTTGTTGATCTTGTCGTTCAGGGGCGACTTGGTGAGCCGGTCGTCCAGCGGCTCCAGGGCGCCCTGGGCGGAGAAGCCCGCGAGCATCGACGCCGTCACGCCGCCGACGTCCGGCAGGCCGCCGCCCTGGATGGCGGTGTCGACCTTGGACTGGTACTCGGTGGCGGCGATGCCGACGTACTCCACGTCGATGTCCGGGTTGGCCTTCTCGAAGTCGGCGATGATCTCCTTCCAGACGGCCGTACGGATACCGCCGTTGTTGTCCCAGAAGGTGATCTTCCCCTTGCCGCTGCCCTCGGCCCCCTTGTCGCCGCCCGCCCCGCTGCCGTCGTCACCGCAGGCGGTGGCGGTCAGCGCGAGCACGGCCCCCAGGGCGACGGCGGCGGACGTCCGGCGCCTTACTGTGCCTTTGTCTCTGCTGCTGAGCATGCTGATCCTCATTGGTCGGCTCTCTTCTTCCGGATCTTCTGGATCGAACAAAGCGGTGGAACGACAACGTGGGGGTTCAGTGGGGCCCGACGCGGAACCGCGTGAAGGTGGCGGCGCCGGCGGGTCCCTGGCCGGCGGGGGCGAGGGCGAACAGTCCGAGCAGTGCGCCGACCCAGCGCCAGGGGGTGGCGGCGAACTCCCGGCCGACGGGGACGGGGTTCGGGCCGTCGCCCGGGTCTCCGTCGCCGAGGTCGTAGGAGAAGCGGCAGCGCGCCCCGGGGACCGTCTCGATCCGCAGCCTGGCCCGTCCCCCGGGTGCGGGGCGGGGCCGGTCGGCGTCCCGCTCGGCCTCGGCCACGGACTCGGCGAAGCGGTGCACCAGCTGCACCGTCCCGTCGGTGTCCCGCTGGAGCCCGATCCAGCGGTAGGCGTCGCCGAGCACCGCGAGCCCGGCCCGCGCGCCGGGTTCCCCGCTGTCCAGGCGCAGGTCGACCTCGATCACCGAGGGCTCGCCGGGGAAGCGCTGGGTCAGGACGCTCGGCAGCAGGCGCAGGTCGTGCGCGTCGGCCGAGCGGACGCAGGCGAGGCGCAGTCCGTCCCCGGCGTGCTGGGTGGCCCGGCCGGCCCGGGGGTTGGCCGTCCACGACCACTGGCGGCCGAACCGTCCGCCGGGGAAGTCGTCGTCGGTGGCGGGCGCGGCGGGCGGCTGCGGGGGCAGGGCGGGACGCCGGTGCTCGGTGACCGGGGCGCCGTCGTCGCCCAGGACCGGCCAGCCGTCCGTCCCCCACCGCATCGGCTGGAGGTGGACCACCCTCCCGTACGCGCCGCGCTGCTGGAAGTGCAGGAACCAGTCCTCGCCGGACGCCGTGCGCACCCAGCCGCCCTGGTGGGGGCCGTTGACGTCGGTGTCCTTCTGTTCCAGGACGACCTTCTCCTCGTACGGTCCGAAGAACTCGCGGGAGCGGAAGGCGCCCTGCCAGCCGGTCTCCACCGATCCGGCGGGGGCGAGGATCCAGTACCAGCCGTCGTGCCGGTAGAGCTTGGGGCCCTCCAGGGTGAACCAGCCGGGGAGCCGGTCGGCGTCGACGATCACCTTGCCGTCGTCGAGGATTCCGGTGCCGTCGGGGTGCATGCGGTGGCCGGTGAGGCGGTTCTTGATCCCGGAGCGGGAGCGGGCCCAGGCGTGCACGAGGTATGCCTCGCCGCTCTCCTCGTCCCACAGGGGGCAGGGGTCGATCAGGCCCTTGCCCGCCTTGACCAGGTGGGGCGCGGTCCACGGGCCCCGGATGTCGGGGGCGTTGACCTGGAAGATGCCCTGGTCCGGGTCGCCCCAGAAGATCCAGAAGCGGCCCGCGTGGTGGCGCAGGGCCGGCGCCCAGACGCCGCAGTCGTGGCGGGGCCGCGCGAACTCCCGCTCGGGCTCCAGGCGCTCCAGGGCGTGCCCGACCAGGGTCCAGTCGACCAGGTTCCGGGAGTGCAGGAGCGGCAGGCCGGGGGCGCGGCCGAAGCTGGAGGCGATCAGGTAGAAGTCGTCGCCGACGCGGACGACGTCCGGGTCGGACCAGTCGGCGTTCAGGACGGGGTTGGTGTACGTCCCCTCGGTCCCGGTGGCGGTCTCGGCGGCGGTCTCGGCGGCGGTCACGGGCTCACCGCCTTGCGGACGAGGGCGGCGGCACCGTCGGCATCGAGGCGGCCGTCGGCGACGACGGTGACGATCCGCCGGACCAGGGTGTCGCCCGGGGCGACGGTCACCCGGTCGTCGTGGGCCAGCGAGGAGCCGACGCCCGGGTACTCCTCGGTGCGCACGAACCACGGGTCGCGCCGGGTGCGTTCGGTGACGCCGGCGAACACCAGCGACCAGGTCTGTCCGGTCAGGGCGAGCCAGTCGGCGCTGCGGCCGTGCACCTCCCGTTCGCCCTCCCGGTCGGCGGTGAAGACGCCGGGCGCCGTGCTCTCCTTGCGGGCGCGCCAGAAGAAGCCGCCGTACGCGGCGCCGGGGCGGCCGTTGGTGGCGGGGCTGCCGAGGGTGAGCGGGTCCGGGGTGACGTTGGTGAGGGAGAAGGTGAAGTCCAGCGCCCAGGCGGTGCCCGTGAGTTCGGTGGCGGCGACCGTGCGGCGCTCGCGCAGCAGTTCGGTGCCGGCGGCGAGCCAGCGCAGCTCCTCGACGAAGCCGTCGGGGTCGCGGAGCTGGAAGGCGGTGTGCCGCTGGGTGCCGTGGTTGTCCAGCTCGGTCGGCCCCCGGCCCCGGACGTAGGTGCGCCCGCCCCAGAAGTTGTGCCCCTCGACGTCGGGAACGGCGACACCGACGCCGAGGTGATGGAGGTGGTCGGCAGGGCTGAACTCGGTGACGGCCGTGCCGGCCAGGGTGGCGACGGGGTGCAGGTAGGGGCGCGGGGAGAGCCGGTGAGGCAGTTCGGGCCGGGTCACGTAGCGGGCGACGGGGCGGCCCGCCACACGCAGCACCGGGGAGTCGTTGCCGGTCATCGGGTGCTCACCTCGTATCGCGGGTGCTCGGTGCGCGGCGCCCAGGGCGCGCCCAGTTCGGAGTAGAGGGAGAGGGTGTCGGCGGCGGCGGCCACGAGGCCGTCGATGCCGGGGACCACGCGGCGCCGCTCGCCGGGAACGCGGCGCCAGGCGGCGGCGGGCAGCGGCTCCGGGTCGGGCGCCCGGCGGATCGCCTCGACCACCCGCATGAAGGCGCCCGTCTCGTCCGGCGGTACCAGCAGCGGGGCACCGGTGAT
The DNA here is from genome assembly GCF_055635195.1 of Streptomyces sp. NPDC111628. Lineage (NCBI taxonomy): Bacteria > Bacillati > Actinomycetota > Actinomycetes > Kitasatosporales > Streptomycetaceae > Streptomyces > Streptomyces sp. NPDC111628. Next base: position 102,003 of record NZ_JBVKBZ010000007.1, read on the forward strand.
GAGGTGGTCGACCAGGTTCTCCAGCAGGTCGGTGCGGTCGTGGTGGAACTCCTCGGGGCCGTGGCCGCCGCGCTGGAGCAGGACCCGGTCCTGCTTGTACCAGAAGGTGACGCGGCCGCTGGACCCGTGCACCAGGACGTACGGCTCGTCGGCCCGCTCCGCGCACAGGGTGGCGGCGACGGTGACGCGGTGCCCGCGCGCGGTGCCGATCCGCACGCAGGAGGTGTCGTCGGCCTCGATGTCGTTGGCGTGGCTCAGCTCGGTCTCGATGCCGGTGACGTCCTCGGCGCGGGCGGTGCCGCCGAGCGCGAGGGCGGTGGCGACGGCGTGCGCCAGCGGGTTGGTCAGCGCACCGTCGACGACGTCGGCGCCGTTCAGCCGCCGCTTGCCCGACCAGGGCGCCCGGCGGAAGTAGGCCTCGTCGCGCACCCAGGCGCCGGCCCCGCCGATGCCCACGACCTCGCCGATCGCACCCCGGGCGATCAGCTCGCGGATGGCCGGCACGGCGTGCGAGCCCAGTGACTGGAACCCCACCTGGCAGGCGACGCCGGCCTCGGCGGCCCCGTCGGCCATGCGCCGGAACTCGGCGTACGACGGTGCCGGGGGCTTCTCGAGGAGCAGGTGCACGCCCCGCCGGGCGGCGGTCAGCGCGAGGTCGGTGTGGGTGGGGATCGGCGTGCAGATCACCGCGATCCGGGCGCCGGTGGAGTCGAGCAGGGCGCCGAAGTCGGCGGACTGCTCGGGGAGTTCGCCCCCGGCCTCCTGCTCGGTCAGCGGGGTCAGCTCGCAGATGCCGGCCAGCCGGACCAGTCCCGCCCGCTCCAGGCGGCGGATGTTGGCGACGTGCCAGCGGCCGTGGCCGCGGGCGCCGGCGAGGACGACGGGAACCCGGCTCATCCCTTCACCGCCCCCGCGCTGAAGCCGGTGATCAGCCACTTCTGGATGAAGGCGAAGACGATCACGACGGGGACGGCGGCGACGATGCCGCCGGCGGCGAGCGCGCCGAGGTCGACGCTGTCCGCGCTCATCAGGGAGTTGAGGCCGACCGGGATGGTCTGCTTGCTCTGGTTGTTGAGGAACATCAGGGCGAACAGGAAGTGGTTCCAGGAGTGCACGAAGGCGAAGGAGCCCACCGCGATCAGTCCCGGCCGCAGCAGGGGCAGTACGACGATCCGGAAGGCCCGGAACCGGCCGCAGCCGTCGACCCAGGCGGCCTCCTCCAGGGAGTACGGCACGTTCTTGATGAAGTTGCTGATCAGGATGATCGACAGCGGCAGCTGGAAGACCGTCTCGGCGATGATGACGCTGCCGAGCGAGTTGATCATCTGGAGTCCGGCGAAGATCTCGAACAGCGGCACGAGCAGCAGCGCGCCGGGCACGAACTGGGAGCAGAGCAGGGCGAGCATGAAGCCGCGCTTGATCTTGAAGTCGAACCGGGCGAGGGCGTAGCCGCCGGCCAGGGCGACCAGCGTGGTCATCACCAGGGTGGCGAGCCCGACGTACACGCTGTTGGTGAAGTAGGTGCCGAAGCCGCGGTCGGTCCACACCTTCTCGAAGTGCTCGGTGGTCATCGGCCAGGGCACGAGCGAGGTCGACCCGGTCGGGCGCAGCGCGAAGAGCAGGATCCAGTAGAACGGGATCAGGGTGAAGACCAGGTAGATCCCGAGCGGCAGGTAGATCTGCCAGCGGGGCACCTCGTCCCAGGCCGGGCGCTTCTTGCCGGGCCGCGACGCTGCGGGGGCGACCGGGGCGGGGGCGGGGGCGGCCGCGGGGGCCTCTTTGGTGATCACTTGTTCTCGCCTCCGAACTTGCTCAGCCGCAGGTAGACGATCGAGCAGAAGAGCAGGATCACGAACGCGACCGTGGTGAGGGCCGACGCGTAGCCGAAGTCGTGGGCGTCGACGCTGGTGTTGGCGATGTACAGGGGCAACGTCGTGGTCTCGCCCGCGGGTCCGCCGCCGGTCAGGGTGTAGAGCAGGTCGACGTTGTTGAACTCCCACACCGCGCGCAGCAGGGTGGACAGGATGATGGCGTCCTTCAGGTGCGGCAGCGTGATGTGCCAGAACTGCTTGAGCCGGCTCGCCCCGTCGACCTCGGCGGCCTCGTACAGGTCCTTCGAGACGGACTGGAGGTCGGCGAGGATGAGGATCGCGAAGAAGGGCACGCCGCGCCAGAGGTCGGCGACCACCGCCGCGGAGAAGACCGTCGAGGTGTCGGAGAGCCAACTGGTGCCGTACGAGCCGATGCCCATGTCCGCGAGGTAGCGGGTGACGCCGGTCTGGGAGTTGTAGAGCAGCACCCAGATCGCGGAGGTCAGGACGCCGGAGACGGCCCACGGGGAGAAGACCATGGCCCGCCCGATGCCCCGGCCCACGAAGGTCAGGTTGACGATGAGCGCCAGCGCCAGTCCGAAGAGCAGCTGCAGTCCGACCTCGACGAAGACCCACTTGGCACTGAAGACAAGGGTGTCCCAGAACACCGGGTCCTCGGTGAAGATCTTGACGAAGTTGTCGAAGCCCGCGAAGCCGTTCCGCCACGGCTTGGTGGGGTTGTACTCCTGCAGGCTGTAGTAGAAGACGCTGATGACCGGGTAGGCGATGAAGCCCAGCATCAGCAGGGCGGCCGGTCCGATCAGCAGGTAAGGGAGCCTGCGCGGCGTGGCCGAGGCACGGCGCCGCCGGGGTGGCGCGGGCGGTTTCGCCACGGCTGCGGCTTGGGCCATGACAGTTCTCCGTTCTGGTGCGGCGTGCGGGGGTCGTACAGGAAGCAGGAAGCGCTTTCTCGCTGGGCAGGGGTGTGCGGGGTCCCGCCGTCGGCGGGCTCAGCCGGCGTAGGGGTCCTGCACCCTGCCGGGGCGGGCCAGGAACTCGAAGTCGCAGCCGGTGTCGGCCTGGGTGATCTGTTCGTTGTAGAGCGCGCCGTAACCGCGCTCGTAGCGGGCGGGCGGCGGTGTCCAGGCGGTCCTGCGGCGCTCCAGCTCCTCGTCGTCCACGTTCAGCCGGAGGGAGCGCGCCTCGACGTCGAGGGTGATGGAGTCGCCGGTGCGCACCAGGGCGAGCGGTCCGCCGACGTACGACTCGGGGGCCACGTGCAGTACGCACGCGCCGTAACTGGTGCCGCTCATCCGGGCGTCGGAGATCCGGACCATGTCCCGCACGCCCTGCTTGAGCAGGTGGTCGGGGATGGGCAGCATGCCGTACTCGGGCATGCCGGGGCCTCCCTTGGGCCCGGCGTTGCGGAGCACCAGCACGCTGTCGGCGGTGATGCCCAGCTCCGGGTCGTTGATGGTGCGCTGCATGGTCCGGTAGTCGTCGAAGACGACGGCGGGACCGGTGTGCTTGAGCAGGTGCGGCTCGGCGGCGATGTGCTTGATGACGGCGCCGTCCGGGCACAGGTTCCCGCGCAGTACGGCGACCCCGCCCTCGCTCGCGACCGGGTTGTCGCGGGTCCTGATGACGTCGTCGTGGTGGACGAGGGCGCCGTCCAGCTGCTCGCGCAGGGTGTCGTGCGCGACCGTGGGCCGGTCCAGGTGGAGCAGGTCGGTGATGCGGGAGAGGAAGCCGGGCAGTCCGCCGGCGAAGTGGAAGTCCTCCATCAGGTACGTCTGTCCGCCGGGGCGGACGTTGGCCAGCACCGGGACGGTGCGGGCGATGCGGTCGAAGTCGTCGAGGGTGAGGGTGACGCCCGCGCGGCCCGCCATGGCTATCAGGTGGATCACGGCGTTGGTGGAGCCGCCGAGGCCGAGCACGGTGGTGACGGCGTCCTCGAAGGCGTCGGCGGTGAGGATGTCGCTCAGCTTGCGGTCCCGGTGGACCAGTTCGACGATGCGCAGTCCGGCCGCGGCGGCCATCCGGTCGTGCCCGGAGTCGACGGCCGGGATGCTGGAGGCACCCGGGACGGTGACGCCGAGGGCCTCGGCGGCGGCGGTCAGGGTGGAGGCGGTGCCCATCGTCATGCAGTGGCCGGGCGAGCGGGCCAGGCCGCTTTCCAGTTCCTGCATCTCGCAGTCGCCAATGAGGCCGGCCCGCTTGTCGTCCCAGTACTTCCACATGTCGGTGCCGGAACCGAGGGTCTCGCCGCGCCAGTGCCCGGGGAGCATGGGCCCGGCGGGGACGAACACCGCGGGCAGGTCCACCGTGGCGGCGCCCATCAGCAGGGCGGGCGTGGACTTGTCGCAGCCGCCCATCAGCACGGCGCCGTCGACCGGGTAGGAGCGCAGCAGCTCCTCGGTCTCCATGGCGAGGAGGTTGCGGTAGAGCATCGGGGTCGGCTTCTGGAAGGTCTCGCTGAGCGTCGAGACCGGGAACTCCAGCGGGAAGCCGCCCGCCTGCCACACTCCCCGCTTGACCGCCTGGGCGCGGTCGCGCAGGTGGACGTGGCAGGGGTTGATGTCGGACCAGGTGTTGAGGATCGCGATGACGGGCTTGCCGAGGTGCTCCTCGGGCAGGTAGCCGAGCTGGCGGGTGCGGGCGCGGTGGCTGAAGGAGCGCAGGCCGTCCGTGCCGTACCACTGGTGGCTGCGCAGCTCCTCCGGGGACTTCCTGGCGGTCATATGGACCACCCCGCGGCGATGGCGGCGACCTCGGCGCGTTCGCTCTCGGGCAGCGGCTTGCTGGGCGGGCGGACCTCCCGGCGGCACAGGCCCAGCGAGGCGAGGGCCTCCTTGACCACGGTGACGTTGTTGGCGGAGCCGTTGGCGGCGCGCAGTTCCTCGAAGCGGCGGATCTGCTCCCAGACCTTCATGGCGCCCGGGTAGTCGCCCGATCGAAGCGCTTCGATCATGTTCAGCGAGACGGCCGGGGCGACGTTCACAAGGCCCGAGGTGAAGCCGGTGGCGCCCGCGCTGAAGTAGGAGGGGGCGTACGGCTCGGCGAGCCCGGCCACCCAGACGAAACGGTCGAGCCCGGCGTCGCGGGCGAATGCGGCGAACTTCGAGGCGTCCGGCACGGCGTACTTCACACCGATCACGTTCGGGCAGGCGTCGGCCAGGTCGGCGAGGCGGGCGCCGGTGAGCTGGGCGTTGCGGATGTAGGGCACGACGCCCAGTTCGGGCACGGCCTCGGCGATGGCGCGGTGGTAGTCGACCCAGCCGCCCTGGGAGACGTAGGGGTGGACGGGCTGGTGCACCATCACCATGGAGGCGCCCAGGTCGCGGGCGTGCCGGGCGGAGGAGACCGCGGTCGGCACGTCGTGGCCGACGCCGACCAGGATGTCCGCGCGCTCGCCGGTCTCCTCGATCGTCAGCTCGGTGACGAGGCGGCGCTCGGCCGGGGAGAGGGCGTAGAACTCGCCGGTGTTGCCGTTGGGGGTGAGGGTCGTGATGCCACCGTCGAGGAGACGACGCAGCAGGGCCCGGTAGGTGGCGGGGTCGACGGTGCCGTCCTCGGCGAACGGGGTCACCGGGATCGCCACCACGTCGGCCAGGGCCGCCCGCTGGGTCTCGAACGTCGCTGTCATGCCTGACCGTCCTCTTCCTGGGCCGCGTTCCCCGCTTCGGGGAAGGCCCGCTCGACGAAGGACGCGATGTGCGCGTGCAGGGCGCGGGCCGCGCCGTCCGCGTCACCGGCGAGGGCGAGGCGCAGGATCTCCTGGTGCTCGCCGGCCTCCCGCTCCCAGGAGGGGTCGGCGGCCCAGGCGACCGCGGAGACGAGGGCCGCCTGGTCGCGGACCTCGTCGAGCATCCGGCCGAGCAGCGGATTGCCGCACGGCACGTACAGGGCACGGTGGAACTCGCGGTTGGCCAGCGACCGTTCGGCCGTGTCCGTGGCCCGGCCGGCCCGGGTCAGGGCCTCGCGGGCGGCGTCCAGGGAGGCCTCCCTGCGCACGGCGCGCCTCAGCGCCTCGGGCTCCAGGAGGAGCCGTACGTCGTAGACCTCGCGCGCCATGTCCGCGTCCACCATGCGCACGGTGACGCCCTTGTACTGGCTCATCACGACCAGTCCGGTACCGGCCAGCGTCTTGAGCGCCTCGCGCACCGGTGTCTTGGACACCCCGAACTGTGCGGCGAGGTCGGTCTCGACCAGAGCCTGGCCGGGCGTCAGCCGGCCGGTGAGGATGCGGCGTTTGATCTCCTCCAGCACGTACTGCGTGCGGGAGGGGATCGGCGTGGGCACAGAGGTCATGCGCGCCTCTCGGAATCTCGCGTCGGATGCGCGGACAGATCTCGGACATCAGATCTCGCGTATCGCGTCTCATATATGACGTACGGAGTACGACGCGTTGAAGGTAAGAGGGGCGCGCGGCCACGTCAATGCTTCTGACAAAGGAAGTTGTGCCGGATGCCGCCTGCGTCAGACGGTGCGGGTCCAGCCCGGGTCACGCCCGCTCAGCCCCAGCGCACGCTCCAGCAGCGGCGCGTCCGCGGGGACGGCGACCACGGGCCCGAACATGCCCTGGTCCCGCTCGGGCTCCTCCGCGGCGGCGGCGAGCAGGCCGTGTGCCGCCCGCAGCGCGGCCGCGTCGGGGGCGTACTCCTGGCCGGTCGCGCGGGCCAGGTCCCAGCCGTGGATCACCAGTTCGTCGGCGACGACGGCGCCCGCGACCTCGCCGGGCAGGTCGATGCCACCGGCCCGGGTCATGCCGGTCCACGCCGCGGGGTCGCGCCACGCCGCGGCGAGTTCGCCGAGCGCGGCGGCGAGCTCCTCGCGCCAGCCGGGCCCGACGTCCGGCACGGACGCCTCGGGGCTGGTGTCCGTGGTGGGCCCGAGGTCCTTGCGCGCGGCGTCGCGGAAGGCGACGGCGAGACCGGTCAGGTGGCCGAGCAGGTTGCGCACCGCCAGGTCGGGGCAGGGCGTCGGGTCCGCGAGCCGGTCCTCGCGCACGCCGTCGGCGAGGCGGGTGAGGATCCGCGTCTGCGGTCCCAGGTCGAGGGTGGTGGTCTCGGCGGTCATGTGCTGCTCCTCGGGATGTGCGTGGCCGGTTCTCTCGGAAGGTGGACCGGTCGCACCCGCGAAACTCATCGGCCGCCGGGGCCGGTACTGGGGCAGCTGCCCGATGCCCGCACCCGGGCCTTAGGCCCAGGCTGACCGGGTATGACGACGGCAAGAACGAAGCATTCCGCGGGCCGGCACGGCCACCGGCCCCTCGTCCGCGTCCTGCGCGACCGCGACGCGGCCCTGTATCTCTGCGGGGTGGTGGTGTCCGGCTTCGGCACCTCGGCGCTGTGGCTGGCGGCCGGTGTGTGGGTGAAGGACCTCACCGGCTCGGACGGGCTCGCGGCCCTGTGCATGCTCGCGATGTGGGCGCCGACGCTCGTGGGTCCGGCGCTGGGCACCCTGGCGGACCGCGTCCGCCGCAGGCCGCTGCTGATCGCCACCAGCCTGCTGATGTCCTGCCTGCTGCTCACGCTCTTCGCCGTGGACTCGCGGGACACGCTGTGGCTGCTCTTCGCGGTGCTGCTCGTGTACGGCGCGGCGGGCGTCGTCCACGACGCGGCGGAGTCGGCGCTCGTCGCCGCCGCCGTCGACCCGGGCCTGCTCGGCGACTTCAACGGGCTGCGCATGACCGCCAACGAGGGCATGAAGCTGGTGGCGCCGCTGGCCGGGGCGGGCCTGTACGCGGCGTACGGCGGACCGGGCGTGGCACTGCTGGACGCGGCCACGTTCGTGCTGGCCACCGGCGTCTACGCCGCCCTGCGGGTCCGCGAGGCGCCGGCGCGGCGCCCCGCGTCGGACTGGCGGCGGCGCACCGCCGAGGGCGCCCGGTACCTGTGGGGGCACCCCGGGCTGCGCCCGCTCGTCCTGGCGGGCGGCGTCACGATGCTGTGCGCGGGCGTGAACGGCGCCACGGCCTACGCCGTCGTCGACGCCCTCGGCCACTCCCCCACGTACGCCGGCGCACTGTACGCCGTCCAGGGCGCCGGGCCCGTGGTGGTGGGGCTGCTCGCCGGACCGGCCCTGCGGCGGCTGGGCGGGCGACGGTTCGCCGCCGTGGGGATCGCCCTGTTCGCCGTGGCCGTGGCGGTGCGTGCAGCACCGTACGACGCGGTCGTCCTCGCCACCAGTGCGGCCATCGGCGCGGGGCTGCCCGCGGTGCTGATCGCCGCCCTGACCGCCGTCCAGCACGAGACGCCGGGGCCGCTGCTGGGCCGGGTCACGGCGACGGCCAACTCCCTGGTCTTCGCGCCCAACGTGCTCGGGCTCGCCGCGGGCGCGGCCCTGGTGGAGCCGACCGGCCCGCGGCTGCTGCTGCCGGCCGTGGGCGCGGTCCTGCTGGCGACGGCGGCGGCACTGGTCCGGCATCCATGGGCCGAAGCCCCCTCGGACAGGCGCACCGAACGCCCCTGAAAGGGGCCGTGGGGAGCCGCGCGACCGGCGCCCGCACCGACCCGCACCGGATCAGGGAGCCGTCGCTCACTCCGCCCGCAACCCCGCCCGCACCGCCTCCAGATCCCCGCCCGAAGCCAACCCCGCGTGGTACAGCCGCAGTTCCGTCGCCCCGAGGTCCCGGGCGCGGGCGGCGTCCGCGGCGAGGGTGCGGGGGCTGCCGCCCATGCCCGAGACCACCGTGAGGTTGGCGGCGAGGACGCTCCCGTCACCGGCCTGTTCGGCGAACGGCGTCAGCAGGCCCGCGCCGCCCGTGCAGGGGACGATCACGCCGTCCGCGACGGAGAGGATGTGCGCGGGGTCGACACCGGCGTTGGCGCCGCAGTGGTACGACACCGGATCGGCGTGCAGCAGGACCTGGAAGCCGTCGGGTGCGGCGGCGCGGACCGCCGAGACCGCCGCCTCCTGGAGCGTGCGCGCCCGGTCGTCCCGCCACGCGCGGGTGGCGTTCGCGGGCGCCGCACCGAGGAGCTTCTCGACGCCCGCCCAGCCCCCGTCCGAGGGCGCCGCGCCCCGCCACACCGGTTCCAGCGCGGTGCGCACGGCGGCGGCGAGCGCGTCGGCGTCGAGGCCCTGACCGCCGTACCCCGCCCGGCAGTCGGGGCAGAAGCACAGCGACATCAGGTACTGACCGGCGTCCCCGAGCCCCACCCCGCCGGTCTTGTCGTGGGCGTGCAGGTGGGCGAGCCCGTACCAGCCCAGCGACTCCAGTTCCGTGCCGCGCGCCCCGGGCCGCACCGCCGCCTCGGCGGCCAGGTCGGTGAGGTACGCGCGCGTGGCGGGCTGCGCGATGCAGGGCGCCCAGGGGTAGCGGTCGCCGTAGGCGTTGACGACGGAGGTGTGCGGGTGCTCGGCGCCGAGGCGGGAGTTGTGGGCGAGGACTACCCAGGTGTGCACCTGGAGGCCCGCCTCCGCGAGGGCGGCGGCGGCCTCGCCGTACGCGTCGCCGGGTGCCCAGTCGCCGGACTCGTAGGGGCGGAGTGTGCGGCCCTGCCAGCGGGCGGTGTCCGGCGGGTAGAGGACGGCGGCGTGCTCGGCGGTGACGACGCGGTGGCGCGGATGGCGCGGGGTGAGGGCGCGGGTGGAGTGGTAGGCGGCGGCGAGCGTCACCTGCGCCACGCCGAGGTCCGCGAGGCGCGCGGGGGCTTCCGGGTCGCCGTTGACGTCCCAGGGGTAGACGAACGCCGAGGCCCTCACCGGCCGGCCCCTTCCCCGAGCAGTTCCTGACCCCGCTCGATGATCCGGGCGAGCTGCTTCACATGGTCCTCGGCCGGCTCCTGCAAGGGCGTGCGCACCTCCCCCACGTCCAGGCCGCGCAGCCGTACGCCCGCCTTGACCAGGGCGACGGCGTACCCGCGGCCCCGGGCGCGCAGTTCGACGAACGGCCGGTAGAAGCCGTCCAGCAGGCGGTGCGCCGTGGTGTCGTCGCCCTCGCGCAGCGCCCGGTGGAAGGCGACGGCGATCTCGGGGGCGAAGCAGAACACGGCGGAGGAGTACAGGGGGACGCCCAGCGCGCGGTAGGCGAGCTGGGTCTGTTCGGCGGTCGGGAGTCCGTTGAAGTACAGGAACTCCTCGTCGGGCAGCTCCGTGCGCACCGCGCTGACGATCCGCTGCATCAGGTCGAGGTCGCCGAGCCCGTCCTTGAGGCCGACGATGCCGTCCGTGCGGGCGAGTTCGACGACGCTCTCAGGAGTGAACACGGCGTTGTCGCGCTGGTAGACGATCACGGGCAGCGGGGTCGCGGCGGCCACCTCCCGGTAGTGCCGCACCAGTCCCTCCTGCCCGGCGAGCACCAGGTAGGGCGGCATGGCGAGCAGCCCGTCGGCCCCGGCCTCCTCGGCGAGGCGGGCGTAGCGCACGGCGAGGGCGGTGCCGTAGCCCGCGCCCGCGAGGACGGGCACCCGGCCCGCGCTCTCCTCGACGGCCGCGCGGACGCAGACCGCGAACTCCTCGGGCGTGAGGGCGTGGAACTCGCCGGTTCCGCAGCAGGCGAACACGGCGGCGGCACCGGCCTCGATGCCGCGGCGCACATGGGTGCGGTAGACGTCGAGGTCGAGTCCGCCGTCGGGTCCGTACGCCGTGACGGGGAAGAACAGCGGGCCGCTGGGCGCGGTGAGCCGGGCGACGAGAGAGGCTGAGGTCACGGGCGCTCCCCATTCCAGGTGCAGGGTCGATTCACGGGCGTCATCATATTCATGACCTGCGTCCACATTTCTGAACGCGACCACGCTAAGCCGCCCCGCGAACACCGTCAAGCAGGCGCCCTCTTGACGCCTGACCACCTGCTCCTTAGCGTGTCCACACATCTGAACGTGAGGCACACACCGGCACGCATGCGCACGCCTGCCGCTTTCCCAGACCGACCTAGGAGTCCCGAGGATGCCCGCTCCCCGCACCGTCCTGCTCACCGGCGCCGCCGGCGGCCTCGGCACCCTGATGCGGGAACTGCTCCCCGGCCACGGCTACCAGCTGCGCCTGCTCGACCTGCTCCCGGTCGAGGGCGAGCCGGACGCGATCGTGGCCGACCTCGCCGACCGGGACGCCCTGCGCGAGGCGGTCCGCGGCGTCGACGCGATCATCCACCTCGCGGGCATCTCCCTGGAAGCCTCTTTCGAGAAGATCCTCGCGGCGAACATCGAGGGCACGTACAACCTGTACGAGGCCGCCCGCGAGGAGGGCGTCGGCCGCATCGTCTTCGCCTCCTCCAACCACGCCGTCGGCTACACCCCCCGGCCGCAGGGCGACGACCCCCTCATCCCCATCGACACGCCACGCCGCCCGGACACCTTCTACGGCCTGTCCAAGTGCTTCGGCGAGGACCTCGCCCAGCTCTACTGGGACAAGCACGGCATCGAGACCGTCTCCGTCCGCATCGGCTCCTGCTTCCCCGAGCCGACCAGCGTGCGCATGCTCTCGGTGTGGATGAGCCCCGCGGACGGCGCCCGCCTCTTCCACGCGGCACTCACCGCCGAGAACGTGGGGCACACCGTCGTCCACGGCTCCTCCGCCAACACCCGCCTGTGGTGGGACCTGACCTCCGCGCGGGCGCTCGGTTACGAGCCGCAGGACGACTCCGAGCCGTACGCCGACAAGCTCCTCTCCGAGCAGGGCGACCTCGACCCCGGCAACCCGGCGCACGCGTGCCTGGGCGGCCCCTTCGTGACCGACCCACCGATCTGGCCGTACTGACCGGAAGACGACCACGCGGGAACCACCGAAGAGGCGGACGGGCACCGAACGGGCCCGTCCGCTTCCGCATGCGGGCATCCGCGCTGCCCGTTCTCACCCCGCCCCGCGCCGAACCCCAGGTCCGAGACGGGCGCCCGGCAGCACAAACGGGCACACCCGGGCAGTATCGGGTCCGCAACAGGCCTGGTCAGTGCCGCACGACCGCTGTAGAACTTCCCCCAAGGGCGACACGGGCCCGAACGGGCAACCACACGGCGACGAGGCGGTGAGGCAGGTGTTCGGCATGGGCACACAGGCAAGGACGACGGAAGAACGCCGGCACGAGATCGTGCGGGTCGCCCGCGCCACCGGCTCGGTCGACGTCACCGCGCTCGCCGCCGAACTGGGCGTCGCCAAGGAGACCGTACGACGGGACCTGCGCGCCCTGGAGGACCACGGCCTGGTCCGCCGCACCCACGGCGGCGCCTACCCGGTGGAGAGCGCCGGGTTCGAGACCACGCTCGCCTTCCGCGCCACCAGCCACGTGCCCGAGAAGCGCCGGATCGCGTCCGCCGCCGTCGAACTGCTCGGCGACGCGGAGACGGTCTTCGTCGACGAGGGCTTCACCCCCCAGCTCATCGCCGAGGCCCTGCCCCGGGACCGGCCGCTGACCGTGGTCACCGCGTCCCTGCCGGTGGCGGGCGCGCTGGCCGAGGCCGGCGACACCTCCGTCCTGCTGCTCGGCGGCCGGGTCCGCTCGGGCACCCTGGCCACCGTCGACCACTGGACCACGAAGATGCTGGCCGGCTTCGTCATCGACCTGGCGTACATCGGCGCCAACGGCATCTCCCGCGAGCACGGCCTCACCACCCCGGACCCCGCGGTCAGCGAGGTCAAGGCACAGGCCGTCCGGGCCGCCCGCCGCACGGTGTTCGCCGGCGCGCACACCAAGTTCGGGGCGGTGAGCTTCTGCCGCTTCGCGGAGATCGGCGCCCTGGAGGCCATCGTCACCAGCACGCTGCTGCCCTCGGCCGAGGCCCACCGCTACTCCCTGCTCGGTCCCCAGATCATCCGCGTCTGAGCACCACCCGGCCCCGTCCCGCGCGGGCACACCCACACCCCTCCACCGCCCTTTACCTCCCTATACCTCCCCATACGTTCAGGAGCGATCCATGCGAACCCAGAGCCGACGGAGGCCGCGAGCCACGCTCGCCATGGCCGCCGCAGGGACGCTGCTCGCCCCGCTGCTCACCGGCTGCTGGGTCGGGGCGGGCGGCGCCGGATCCGGCGGCAACGCCATCAACGTCCTGATGGTCAACAACCCGCAGATGGTCGAGTTGCAGAAGCTCACCGCCGACCACTTCACCAAGGAGACCGGCATCAAGGTGAACTTCACCGTCCTGCCGGAGAACGACGTCCGCGACAAGATCAGCCAGGACTTCGCCAACCAGGCCGGCCAGTACGACGCCGCCACCCTGTCCAACTACGAGATACCGATCTACGCCCGCAACGACTGGCTGCACGAGATGGACTCCTACGTCGCCAAGGACCCGGCCTACGACGAGCAGGACATCCTCGGCCCGATGCGCGAGTCCCTCACCGCCGACGACGGCAAGCTCTACGGCCAGCCCTTCTACGGCGAGTCGTCCTTCCTGATGTACCGCAAGGACCTGTTCGCGAAGGCGGGCCTGACCATGCCCGAGCACCCCACCTGGACCCAGGTGGCCTCCTTCGCCGAGAAACTCGACGGGTCCGAGCCCGGCATGAAGGGCATCTGCCTGCGCGGACTGCCCGGCTGGGGCGAGCTGATGGCACCGCTGACGACGGTCGTGAACACCTTCGGCGGCACCTGGTTCGACCAGGACTGGCAGGCCCGGCTCGACTCCCCCGAGTGGGAGAAGGCGACGAAGTTCTATGTCGACCTGGTCCGCGAGCACGGCGAGTCCGGCGCCGCCCAGTCCGGCTTCGCCGAGTGCCTGAACAACATGACGCAGGGCAAGGTCGCCATGTGGTACGACGCCACCTCCGCGGCCGGTTCCCTGGACGCCGCCGACTCCCCGGTCAAGGGCAAGATCGGCTACGCGCCCGCCCCGGTGGAGAAGACGGACTCCTCCGGCTGGCTCTACACCTGGGCCTGGGGCATCCAGAAGGCCTCCCGCAACGCCGACAAGGCCTGGAAGTTCGTCTCCTGGGCGTCCAGCAAGGAGTACGAGCAGCTGGTCGGCGACGAGATCGGCTGGTCCAACGTCCCGGCCGGCAAGCGCGCCTCGACGTACGAGAACCCGGCCTACGTCAAGGAGGCCGCCGCCTTCCAGGAGATGACCAGGAAGGCCATCGAGGGCGCCAAGCCCAAGGATCCCGGCGTGCAGCCGCGGCCCGCGCCCGGCATCCAGTTCGTCGGCATCCCCGAGTTCACCGACCTCGGTACCAAGGTCTCCCAGGAGATCAGCGCGGCCATCGCCGGACGCCAGTCCGTCGAGGAGGCCCTGAAGAAGTCCCAGCAGCTCGCCGAGCAGATCTCCGAGGAGTACGAGGGACGATGACCGCCACGACCACGGCCCCCTCGGCCGCACCCGAACACCCCCGCCCCGCCGTCCGACCGCCGTCCAACCGGCTGCGCGCCTGGGCCACCCGCGCCCCGCTCCTCCCCGCCCTCATCTTCATGATCGTGGTCACCCAGCTGCCCTTCGTGGCGACCCTGGTGATCTCCTTCTTCGACTGGAACGCCCTCTACCCGGACGCCCGCAGCTTCACCGGCTTCGCCAACTACGGCGACGTCCTCAGCGACCCCGCCCTGCGCAAGTCGGTGTGGACGACGATCCTGCTCACCGTGGCGGTCGTCCTGGCCAGCCTGGTCCTCGGCCTGGCCCTCGCCCTGCTCCTCGACCGGAGGTTCAAGGGCCGCGGCGTGGTCCGCACCCTCCTGATCGCCCCGTTCCTGGTGGTCCCCGTGGCGGCCGCCCTGCTCTGGAAGCACGTCCTCTACAACCCCGAGTACGGCCTGCTCAACGGCCTGTTGCACTACGTCGGCGGACCGCAGCCGGACTGGATCTCCAACACCCCGCTGCTCGCGGTCGAGGCCTCACTGGTGTGGCAGTGGACGCCGTTCATGATGCTCATCCTGCTGGCCGGACTGCAGAGCCGGGACCAGCAGCAGATCGAGGCCGCCCGGGTGGACGGCGCGGGCGACTGGCAGATCTTCGTCCACCTCACCCTCCCCCACCTGCGCCGCTACCTGGAGCTCGGCGCCCTCCTGGGCTCGATCTACATCGTCCAGAACTTCGACGCGGTCTTCACCATCACGTCCGGCGGCCTGGGCACGGCCAACCTGCCCTACACCGTCTACCAGAGCTTCTACCAGGCCCACGAGAACGGCCTCGCCTCGGCCGCGGGCGTCCTGGTCGTCATCGGCTCGATCATCATCGCCACCTTCGCGCTGCGCGTGGTGTCGTCCCTGTTCCGCGAGGAGGTCGGCCGCGCATGAGCGCCACCGCCGTACGCCCCGTCGTCACCGACGCCAAGCCCGCACCCACCCGCCGCAGGGCCGGTGCCGGCCTCGGCCTGGTGGCCTGGCTGGTCGGGATCGTCTTCTTCCTGCCCATCGCCTGGATGGCGCTGACCTCCTTCCACTCGGAGTCGGACGCGGCCACCAACCCGCCGTCCTTCGCGGCGTCGCTGACCCTGGACGGCTACCGCGAGTTCTTCGGCGCGGGCGGCGGTGCCAGCCCCTGGCCCGCGCTGATCAACTCGGCGGTGGCGTCGATCGCCTCGACCCTCTTCGTCCTGGTCCTGGCCCTGCCCGCCGCCTACGCCCTGTCCATCCGCCCGGTGAAGAAGTGGACCGACGTCCTGTTCTTCTTCCTGTCCACCAAGATGCTGCCGGTGGTGGCGGGCCTGCTGCCGATCTACCTCTTCGCCAAGAACACCGACATGCTGGACAACATCTGGCTGCTGGTCATCCTCTACACCTCGATGAACCTGCCGATCGCGGTCTGGATGATGCAGTCCTTCCTGGCCGAGGTCCCGGTAGCGATCATCGAGGCGGCCCGGGTGGACGGCGCCAAGCTGCCCACGATCCTGGTCCGGGTCGTGGCCCCCATCGCCCTCCCGGGCATCGCGGCGACGTCCCTGATCTGCTTCATCTTCAGCTGGAACGAACTGCTCTTCGCCCGGGTCCTGACGGGCGTGGTCGCCGAGACCGCCCCCGTCTTCCTGACCGGCTTCATCACCAGCCAGGGCCTCTTCCTGGCCAAGGTGTGCGCCGCGTCGCTCGTCATCTCCCTGCCGGTGCTCGCCGCGGGGTTCGCCGCCCAGGACAAACTGGTCCAGGGCCTGTCGTTGGGAGCCGTGAAATGAAGGCCGCCGTC
Organism: Streptomyces sp. NPDC111628; assembly: GCF_055635195.1. Lineage (NCBI taxonomy): Bacteria > Bacillati > Actinomycetota > Actinomycetes > Kitasatosporales > Streptomycetaceae > Streptomyces > Streptomyces sp. NPDC111628. The sequence continues at coordinate 117,862 of NZ_JBVKBZ010000007.1, forward strand.
ATCGAGTCCGTGGGCCGCGCCGTCGTCACCGAGGTCCCGGACCCGACGCCAGGGCCGCGCGAGGTCGTCGTCGAGGTCGCCGCCTGCGGCCTGTGCGGCACCGACCTGCACATCCTCCAGGGCGAGTTCGCGCCGAAGCTCCCGATCGTGCCGGGCCACGAGTTCGCGGGCGCGGTGGTCGGCGTCGGCGCCCAGGTCACGGAGGTGGCGGTCGGCGACCAGGTGGCCGTCGACCCCTCCCTCTACTGCTACGAGTGCCGCTACTGCCGCACCGGCCACAACAACCTCTGCGAACGCTGGGCGGCCATCGGTGTGACGACGGCGGGCGGCGCGGCCCAGTACGCGGTGGCGCCGGTCGCGAACTGCGTGAAGCTCCCCGAGCACGTCCGCACCCAGGACGCGGCCCTGATCGAGCCGCTCTCCTGCGCCGTCCGCGGCTACGACGTCCTCCAGTCCCGCCTCGGCGCCCACGTGCTGATCTACGGCTCCGGCACGATGGGCCTGATGATGCTGGAGCTGGCCAAGCGCACCGGCGCGGCCAGCGTCGACATGGTCGACCTCAACCCGGCCCGCCTGGAAACCGCCCGCGGCCTCGGCGTCTCGGCCTCCGCCGCCACCCCCGACGAGCTGGACCGCCCGCAGGGCTGGGACCTGGTCATCGACGCCACCGGCAACGCGGCGGCGATCCAGGACGGCCTGGACCGGGTCGCCAAGGCCGGCACCTTCCTCCAGTTCGGCGTCGCCGACTACGCGACGCGCGTCCAGATCGACCCGTACCGCATCTACAACCAGGAGATCACCATCACGGGCTCGATGGCGGTCCTCCACAGCTACGAGCGCGCGGCGGAGCTGTTCGCGAACGGCGTCCTGGACCCCGACGTCTTCATCAGCGACCGCATCGAACTGGACCGCTACCCGCAGGCCCTGGAGCAGTTCGCGGCGGGCGTGGGCCGCAAGATCGTGGTCGTGCCGTAGGTGTTGATTCTTTAGCCCGTCCGGCGTTTGAGGACGAGGCCGTTCAGGCCGACAGCGGGGGTCTGGGGGCGGCGGCCCCCAGGGACGGGACGGGAAGGGGCGGCGGGGGCGAAATCCACTGGGCCGCCCCCACCTCCGCCTCCTACCATCCCGCCATGCCCAAACCGAACGGCTTCGCCTACACCGCGACCTCAGCCGGCACCGTCCACATCACCCACCACAACCACCCCGCCGCCACCCTCAACGGCTCCCGAGCCGCCCGCTTCCTCGAAGAGGTCACCGCGGGCGACCCCCAGCTCGTCATGGCCCGCTGGACGGGCAACTACAAGCACGGCAACGAACGCACGGCCCGCAATCACCCCCGCAACCGCCGCTGAAGCGGCGTTCCCCGGCCGCCGACCCGATTGGCCGCCGGGTAAGGGAACGGTAAAACGCCCTCGCTCGTTCACCCGGCATGACAGCTATGACCCCCGGCTCGAACATCCCCCTCTCCGCCGCCCGCGTGACGGTGGACGTCGCCGCACCCGTGCGGCTCGACGTATCGGGCCTGCTGCTCACCGCCGACGGCAAGGTGCGCTCCGACGACGACTTCATCTTCTACAACCAGCCCACCGGCCAGGGCGTGACCTACCGCTCCGGCGGCGGGAGCGCCCCGGACGCGATCGTGGTCGACACCTCCGCCGTCCCGCCGGGCATCGAGAAGATCGTCGTCACCGCCAGCCCGGACGCCGCCGGCCAGACCTTCCAGGGCATCGAGCCGACCGCCACCATCCGCAACGCGGACGACAACTCGGTGCTCGCCACCTTCACGCCCCCGCAGCTCGGCACCGAGACCGCGCTGGTGATCGTCGAGGTCTACCTGCGCAACGGCGCCTGGAAGGCCCGCGCGGTCGGCCAGGGCTACTCCAACGGGCTGGCCGGCATCGCCACGGACTTCGGCGTCACGGTGGAGGAACCGGCCGCCCCGGCGACGCCGCCGCAGCCCCAGGCGGTCACGCCACCGCCGCCCCCCGCGGCCGCGCCCACGATGCCCGCCGCTCCGCCCGCTCCGCCCGCCGCGCCCGCCGCACCGCCGGCCCCCGCCCCGGGCACCGGCAAGATCAACCTCGACAAGGGCCGGGTCAGCCTCCAGAAGAACCAGACCGTCTCCCTGGTCAAGGGCGGCCGGCCGGTGCTCTCCCAGGTCAAGATGGGCCTCGGCTGGGAGCCGGCGTTCCGCGGCAAGGACATCGACCTGGACGCGTCCGTCATCGCCTACGGCCCGCAGCGCAACCACATCGACAGCTGCTACTTCGGCAAGCTCTCGATCGTCAACGGCGCGATCAAGCACTCCGGCGACAACCTGACCGGTGAGGGCGGCGGGGACGACGAGGTGATCGTCGTGGACCTGGGCCGGCTCCCGCAGGAGGTCAGCGGCCTGGTCTTCACGGTGAACTCGTTCTCGGGCCAGAAGTTCACCGAGGTTGCCAAGGCCTACTGCCGCCTCATCGACGCCGCGAGCGGCGAGGAGCTGGTCCGCTTCGACCTCACCGGCGCCGAGCCGCAGACCGGCGTGATGATGGCGAAGCTGATCCGCCAGTTCTCCGGCGAGTGGGAGATGACCGCCATGGGCGACTTCGTCAAGTCCCGCACGGTCCGCGGCATGGTGAAGCCGGCCGCGCAGGCGCTGTAAGCGACCGGAGGACACCTGGGGGCGCCCGACCGCGGGCGCCCCTGGGGACCTAACCGCGCCCCAGTCCCTCCATGAGCAGCGACAGGTACCGCCGTACGGCCGTGCCGTCCACCTCGTCGGCCGCCTCGGCCGCCGTCACCACGCCGTGCAGCAGTCTCAGCACCTCGACCGGCTCCACGTCCGTCCGCAGCGCACCGGCCTCCTGCGCGGCCCGCACCAGCCGGGTCGCCGCGCCCCGCACACAGTCTCCGCACGCGGGCCCGCCGCCGGTGACGGCCGTGCCGAGCAGCGCCTTGAGGCCGCGCACCTGGAGCATCCCGACGGCCAGCTCGTCGAGCCACGCCATGAGCGCCGCGCCCGGCGGCCGCGCGGCGGCGATCACGTCGGCGCGGGCCGCGATCGCCTCCAGGCGCTCCAGGTAGGCCGCCTCCAGCAGCGCCTGCCGCGTCGGAAAGTGCCGGTAGAGGGTGCCGACGCCGACCCCGGCACGCCGGGCGATGTCGTCCAGGGAGGCACCCTCACCGTGCTCGGCGAACGCGTCCGCCGCCACCGCCAGCAACCGCTCACGATTACGCCGGGCATCCGCCCGCATGGGCCTGACCTGCGCCACAGCCCCTCCCTGCACAGCGGGCAACCTTCCGGGCACCCTACCGCGCGTGCTCGTCACGGGCGTCCCAGGGCCAGTCGGCGTCCCGGCCCGCCTCGAGCAGCGGAACCATCCGGAACGCGGCGTCGGAGAGCCCGCCGAAGGTGTGCCGGTTCGCCCGGCCCGACGGACCGTGGCCCGCCCGGTACCCGGCGAGGTTCCAGGTGTAGACGGGCACGTGCGCCGGGACCTGCTCGGTCGGGTCGCCGTACCGGCTGTGGGCGTACTGCTCGTCGGTGACGATCAGCACCCGGTCGTGCTTCTTGTAGTGGCGCCGCACCGCCTCGGTGGTGTCGGTGCCGCCGAGGTCGCCGAAGCGCTCCAGGATCTTCAGCACCGACTCGCCCCTGCGGTACTTCACGCGGTTGCTCGACGAACCGAACTCGACCAGGTCCGCGTCGGCCGCCCGCAGCGCCAGCGCCGTGCCGAAGACGGCCGCCGCGTCGGCCCGGGTCAGCTCGGAGCGGTCCGACATCCGCGAGTAGAACATCGAGCCCGACCGGTCCACGAGGACCAGCGTCCGGCCGCCCAGCGCGGGCACGTTGGCCAGCGAGTGGCCGAGCGCCTGCTCCAGGGGGTACGACCAGCGCAGCGACGGCGCGTGCCGGTACGCGGCGAGGTAGCGGAAGGGGAACTGGCGCGAGCGCGCCACCTCGGCCGGGTCGCTGATCCGCGCCGCGACCCGGGCGGCGACCTCGTCCGCGACACCGGCCTCGTCGAAGTTGCGCAGGTTGCGGACGACGGCCATAGCACCCATGGACGGGATGACCGCTTCCCATGCGGCCTTGTCCATCGGGCCCTGGAGCCAGCCGGCCAGCATCTCCCACGTGATGCCCGCCGCCGCGAGCCGCTCGGCACCGTCGGGCGCCGTGATCACCGCTCGCCGCTCGGGGACGGGCAGCGCCATCAGCTCGCGGTGCGCGGTCAGGATGCGGTTCGAGGCGGGCGGCACCGCGGTGTCCGGGTTGTGCCGGCGGTCGAGGGCGTACTGGAACAGCTCGCCCTGCCACGGCTTGTCCGGGTCCGGCGCCGCGTGCACCAGGTTGAGGATGTCACCGAAGCGGTAGCCCTTGGACGCGGTGTCGTACTTCAGCAGCGACTTGCCGTGGTAGAGCCGCCGCACGGCGTCGGCGATCCCCCGCTTGACCGGCTTGGGCACGGCGCGGCCGTACGTCGCGGTCCAGTACGCGAGCAGCTCACCGGGCTCGTCGGGCCGCCGCAGGACGGAGGCGATCACCTGCCGGTTGGACGGTCCATCGGTGACGCCGGAGTCGAGGCGGGCCTTGACGTACTCGGCGGCGCCGACGATCGAGGCGGTGCGCAGGTTGCCCTCGCCGCGCAGCCAGCCGAGCAGGCCGGCCGTCCAGGACGGGTCGGCGACGGCGAGTTCGCGCACCAGCGCGGCGAAACGGTCGTCGCGGGCGGCGCCGGACTCGTAGAAGGTCTGCTGGGACACGAAGTTGGCCACCGACAGCAGGTAGAGCTCGGAGCGCGCGTCGCGCTCGGTGCCCCGGCCGCCCTCGTAGGTGCGCAGCACGCGGCCCGTCGACGTCACGCGCGAGGTGGGCTGCGCCTTCGCGGTCCTGGTGTTGAAGCGCGCCATGGTGAATTCCCCCGAATTCTCGAAAGCTCGAAATCTCGAACATTTCCGGAGGGAGACACGGCAGCGGAAGGGTGCCCGAGGTCAGAATCGGCGACGGGACTGTGCGGATGCTCTGCCGAATTGAGCTACACCGACCCGAAGTCGATGACGGGATTCGAACCCGCAACCGTCCGATCAAAGGAAGTATCCGCTGCCTGCGCACCGGGCACCCTTCGACTGCTGGGCCTCCCGAGATCAAGTGGGCAGCGGCATGGGATTCTTTTGAGAGAAGAAGTAGCCGCAGCCCGCGCACCGGGAGGTGCATGAAGTTGTGGGTGTCCAGAGTTCAGGTCGGCGGAACCGACAAGGTGCTCTAACCCCTGAGCTACACCGGCGCGTTGTGCCGGTGACGGGACTCGAACCCGTGGCCGCCCCATTATGAGTGGAAGTAGGTCCTGCCTTCGCACCTGGACGTTCATCACTCTAAAAGGGCGACCGTCGTTCAGGCGAGCGAATTAGTTACCGGCGCTTCTGCCGCTTCCACGGACCCGTGATCGCCAGCATGATGCCCGGCGTCTGGATGTTGGCGTAGAGGGTCCGGCCGTCGGGCGAGAAGGTGACGCCGGTGAACTCGCTGTATTCGGGGTCGTCCTCGGTGCCCAGGTTCAGTTCGTTGCGGGCGATGGGGTAGGTGCGGCCGCTGTCGGTGGCGCCGAACAGGTGCTGGACGCCGTCGCCGTCCTCGGCGATGACCAGGCCGCCGTACGGGGAGACGGTGATGTTGTCGGGGCCGTCGAAGGCGCCGTCGGCGGACGGGTCGGGGTTGACGCCGAGCAGGACCTTCAGGGTCAGGGTGCGGCGCTTCGGGTCGTAGAACCAGACCTGGCCGTCGTGCGGGCGGCCGGGGCTCTCGTCACGGGCGAACGAGGAGACGATGTAGGTGCCGCCGTCGGCCCACCACATGCCCTCCAGCTTGCGCGCGCGGGTGACCTCACCGGCGGCGAACTGCTTGCGCACGGAGGTGGTCCTCGCGTCGCGGTCGGGGACGTCGACCCAGTCGACGCCGTAGACGGTGCCGGTCTTCGTGGCGCGGGAGAGGTCGTCGACGAACTTGCCGCCGGAGTCGAAGCACTTGAAGGCCTGGAGGACCCCGGCGTCGTCGGCGAGGGCGCGCAGCCGGCCGCGGCCGTGCCGGAAGTGCTCCGGCGGGGTCCAGCGGTACAGGAGGCCGTTGGGTCCCGAGGCGTCCTCGGTGAGGTAGGCGTGACCGCGCCTGGGGTCGATGACGACGGCCTCGTGGGCGTAGCGGCCGAGCGCCTTGACGGGCCTGGGGTCGCGGTTGGCGCGGCGGTCCTCGGGGTCGACCTCGAAGACGTAGCCGTGGTCCTTGGTCATCCCCTCCTCGCCGGCCTTGTCCTCGGTCTCCTCGCAGGTCAGCCAGGTGCCCCACGGGGTGCTGCCACCCGCGCAGTTGGTGGCGGTGCCGGCGATGCCGACCCACTCGGCGACGTGGCCGCCGCGGCGGACCTCCACGACGGTGCAGCCGCCGGCGGCGGCCGGGTCGTAGACGAGGCCCTCGGTGAGGGGGACGGGGTGCGGCCAGTCGTCGCGGTGGCCGCCGAGTTCGTGGTTGTTGACGAGGAGGGTGGTGCCGCGCGGGCCGTCGAAGGCGGCGGTGCCGTCGTGGTTGGACGGGGTGTACTCGCCGGACTCCAGCTTGGTCCGGCCGGAGTAGGTGATGATCTCGTACCGGAAGCCGGCGGGCAGGGCGAGGATGCCGTCCGGGTCGGGGACCAGCGGTCCGTAGCCGACCCCGCCGTGACCGTGGTGGTCCTGGTGGTCGTGGTGACCGTCGTGTCCGTGGCGGTGCTCCTCCCCCACGCGGTCGGTGTCCGTGGACGCGAGGGCGTTCGGGGCGGTCGCGAGGGCGCCGACGCTGCCCGCCAGCACGACCCCCGCGCCGGTGAGCGCGGATCGGCTGGCGAAGTCCCTGCGGGTGAGCGACATGGTGTCTCCTGTGACGGTGGGCGAGCCGTGGAGGGTGGCGGACCTCGATCCGGCGTCACGGTTCCGCCCGCGCCTGAACGGGGATCCCGCCGGTGCCTGAACGGAAGTTGAACTGGCGGAGACCTCTCCCCCGCCCTCGAGTCGCCTGCCGCCCCGTGCGCCGCCGTACGGCGCTCAGCCGCCCTGCTGGGAGCGTGCCTTGAACGCCGCCTTGCGGGCCTCCTTGGCGATCTTCTTGTCGGGGTGCAGCCGACCCATCGCCTCCAGGACCTCCGGGGTGGCCGGGTGCTCGACCCGCCAGACCGTGTCGAAGAAGCCGCTGTGCTGGCGGGCGAGGCCCTCCACCAGGGCGCGCAGTTCCTCGGAGTTCCCCTCGGCGGCGAGCTGGGCGGCGACGGTGTCGATGGTCAGCCAGAAGACCATCTCCTGCGGCGGCGCCGGTACGTCCCGGGCCCCGTGCTCGGTGAGCCAGACCCGGGCCAGGCCGCCCAGTTCGGCATCGTCGAGGACCTCCCGCAGCGCGGGCTCGGCCTCCGCGCCGACGAGGGAGAGCGCCTGCTGGCAGCGCAGCCGGCGCAGCGGAGCGCCGGGGTCGGAGCCGCGGGCCGCCGCGAGCAGTTCGCGGGCGGCGTCGAGCGGGCTCCGTCCGGCCAGCCACAGCTCGGTCTCGGCGTGGGCCGCGGCCGGCGGGAAGGACGCGGTGTTGTCGAGAAGCGCGTCGGCGCCCTTGTCGGCGAGGTCGCCCACGGCGGGCGCCTCGAAGCCGGCGTCCAGGAGCCGGGCGCGCAGTCCGTACAGTCCGAGCGGGGTGAGCCGCACCATGCCGTAGCGGCTGACGTCGGCCTCGTCGACGGGGGCGGCGGGCTCCTCGTCGGCGTCGGCCATGAGCGCCTCGTCGACCGGCTGGTAGGCGACGAGGCCGACCGGTTCAAGGAGCCGGAACTGGTCGTCCAGGCGCATCATCGCGTCCGACACCTGCTCGAGGACCTCGTTGCTGGGCTCGCCCATGTCGCTGGGCACGATCACGGAGGCGGCCAGCGCGGGCAGCGGCACCGGAGTCTCGCCGGGGCCCTCCTCGCCGACGGTGAGCAGGTAGAGGTTGCCGAGCACGCCGTCGAGGAACTCGGACTCGGCGTCGGGGTCCCAGTCGAGGGAGGAGAGGTCGACCTCGCCGCCCTCGGCCATCGCGTCGACCAGGTCGTCGAGGTCGGGCACGCTCGCGTCGGCGAGCACGGCCTCCAGGGCGGTGAGCCAGACCCCGAGCACGTCCTGGGGGGAACCGCCGGTGAGCAGGGCGAGGTCCTCGCCCGCGGCCACGGCGCCCGTCTCCTCGTCGGTGATCTCGACGAGCCCGGTGTCCACGGCGATCCGCCAGGCCTCGCTCGCGTGTGCGGCGGCGTCGTCCCCGCTCAGCCCGAGCTGCTCGGCCGCCGCGGGCAGCTGCTCCTCGACGAGACCGCCCCCGGCGTCGACGCGGGTGTCGGGACCGGCCCAGCGGGCCAGTCGCGCGGCCCGGGCGAGCACCGGCGCGGACAGCGCGTCGCGGGCCAGCTCCGCGTCGGGGCGCAGCCGTGCGGGCGGCAGGGTGGAGCTGTCTGACATCGGAAGTTTCTCCTCGCGCGCCTCTTGACCGCCGTACGGCCGCATCCGGACTGCCTGCGGCTCAACGGCCCAGCCTAGACGGGTTTCCACCCATGCCGCCCGGTTCATCTCCCCGTCGGGTGGTGTACATGGCCGAAACCTTGACAACTGGCCGGACCAAGCAGGAGATTGACGCGCGTAGAGTCCCGCGCCACGTCACATCCCCGGAGGGATCCGTTGGCCAGCAAGTCCTCCGCGCGCCTCGCCGCGCTCACCGTCGCCGCCGTCTGCTCGGCGGCGTCCACCGTCGTCCTCACCGCGCCCGCGCACGCCGGCCCCGCACCAGCCGGCTCCCTGCGGATCCACGACGTCCAGGGCAGCACCAGGCTGTCCCCGTACGCCGGCCGGCAGGTCACGGACGTGGCCGGAATCGTCACCGGCGTCCGCGGCTACGGCTCCTCCAAGGGCTTCTGGATCCAGGACCCGCGGCCGGACGCGGACCCGGCCACCAGTGAGGGCGTCTTCGTCTTCACGAGCAAGGCTCCCGAGGTCGCCGTCGGTGACGCGGTCACCGTCTCCGGCACGGTCTCGGAGTACGTCCCCGGCGGCACGTCCTCGGGGAACCAGTCGCTGACCGAGATCACCCGCCCGACGGTCACCGTCGTCTCCGGCGGCCACGCGGTCCCGGCCGCGACGACCGTCTCGGCCCGCTCCGTGCCCCGCGCGTACGCCCCCGAGGGCGACGAGGCGGCGAACGGCTCGGTCAACGGCCTGACCCTGCGGCCGAGGACGTACGCCCTGGACTACTACGAGTCCCTGGAGGGCATGAACGTCCGGGTCTCCGACGCCCGGGTGGTCGGCGCCTCCGACCCGTACACCGAGCTGTGGGTCACGGTGAAGCCCTGGGAGAACCCGAACCGCCGCGGCGGCACGGTCTACGGCTCCTACGACGACCGGAACACCGGCCGGCTGCAGATCCAGTCGCTGGGCAAGCCGGCCGACTTCCCCGACGCGAACGTGGGCGACACCCTCGCCGGCACCACCGCCGGTCCGCTGGACTACAACCAGTACGGCGGATACACGCTGGTCGCGAGCGAGATCGGCGCCCTGGAGCGGGGCGGCACGGAGCGCGAGTCGACGCGCCGGCAGAGCGCGCGCGAGCTGGCGGTGGCCACGTACAACGTCGAGAACCTCGACCCGTCGGACGACACCTTCGCCGCGCACGCCGAAACGATCGTGCACCACCTGAAGTCCCCCGACATCGTGTCGCTGGAGGAGATCCAGGACAACAACGGCGCCACGGACGACGGCACCGTGGCGGCCGACGCGACGGTCGCCAGGCTGATCGACGCGATCGTCGCGGCCGGCGGCCCGCGCTACGAGTGGCGCGGCATCGACCCCGTGGACAAGGCGGACGGCGGCGAGCCCGGCGGCAACATCCGCCAGGCGTTCCTGTTCAACCCCGAGCGGGTCTCCTTCACCGACCGGGCGGGCGGCGACGCGACCACCGCGACCGGGGTGCAAAAGGTGCGCGGCAGGGCGGCGCTGACCCTCTCCCCCGGCCGGGTCGACCCGGCGAACGCGGCCTGGGAGGACAGCCGCAAGCCGCTGGCCGGCGAGTTCGTCTTCCGCGGCCGGACGGTCTTCGTGATCGCCAACCACTTCAACTCCAAGGGCGGCGACCAGGGTCTGACGGCGCAGTACCAGCCGCCGTCGCGCGGCTCCGAGACCCAGCGCCACGCCCAGGCGACGGTGGTGAACACCTTCGTCAAGGAGATCCTGGCCGCCCAGAGGAACGCGGACGTCGTCGCGCTCGGCGACATCAACGACTTCGAGTTCTCCCGGACCGCCCGCATCCTGGAGGGTGACGGGGCCCTGTGGTCGGCGGTGAAGTCGCTGCCGAGGAGCGAGCGCTACTCGTACGTCTACCAGGGCAACAGCCAGGTCCTGGACCAGATCCTGGTCAGCCCGTCGGTGCGCCGCGCCGGACACCTGTCCTACGACAGCGTGCACGTCAACGCCGAGTTCCACGACCAGATCAGCGACCACGACCCGCAGGTGCTGCGCTTCCGTCCGTAACAGGACCCCGGTGGGGGCGGGTTCGGGGGGTCAGCGGGGCACGAGGCCCAGCGCGTGGTCGTAGCGGCTGACCCCGCCGCCCCCGGTCAGGCCCGGCCAGTTCCGCACCCGCTCCCACTGGGGTGTCGTCGAGCCGACACCGTCGCCGGGTGCGGCCAGGGCGTCGAGATGGGCCTGCGCGCTCTCCCACTCGGCGTAGTTGAGCACGCGCGTGCCGTCGGTGCTGAGGTGGAAGTGGGCGGAGATGCCTCCCGGGCGCGGTGTCGGCTCGCTCTCCAGGGCCTCGAAGACGGCGTCGACCCAGGCGCGCTGCCGGTCGGGGTCGGGCCCCTCGAACTCGACGTCCACGATCACGATGCAGCCGGGGACCGCGGCTGCCGCCCGGTCCTCGCGGGTGGCGCTGCGGTAGCGCCGGTACCTGCCGAGCCTCAGCCGCTCGATGCCCGGCACGGCGGTGTCGATCTCGTCGACGCGCTCCTGCCGGTGCGCCCGCGGCGAAGCCGCTGTCGGATGCAGCGCGAAGGCCTCGTACGCCTGCTCGCTCGCCCACTGGGAGTGGTGCAGCAGCGTGCTGCCGTCGTGCCCGGTGTAGACGTGGTAGCCGCGCAGGTCCTCGGCGGGCCAGGGCCGGCTCTCCCAGGTGCGGGCGATGGCGTCGACGGTCTGCCGCTGCCGTTCGGGGGTACCCACTCTCCAGGTGCTGAAGAAGGGTGCCAGAACGTCGGGGCGGTCGAGCCGGGGATGGGCGTCGGTGCGGCGGGTCATGCCGGCCTCCGGTGGTCGATGGTCGTCGGACGCACAGCGAGGGTGGTGCGCGCACGGTGGGTGCACGCACCACCCTCCGACCTCGACCAAGGTTGAGGTCAAGCCCCTCCCGGCAGCGTTGTTCTCAGCAGTGCCCGTGCTGCCGGCGCCGCACGAGGCTCGCCGCGACCACCACGCCCGCCACGGCCCCGGCGGCCAGCACGGCGCGCGGATGCCCGAGCCCGGCCCGCACCGTGCCGCGCGCCCGCCCGGGCCGCGCGTGCCGCTCCCCGTCGTCCCGAGCCCGGGCGGCCTTGCCGTGCGCGGTGTGCCCGGCCCGGCCCGCCTTGTCCTGGACGGCGTGCCCGGCGTGCGCGGCGGAGCTGCGCAGTTGCACGGTCATGGCCCCGGCCCTGTCCTTCAGGTCGGCGGCCCGGGCCTTGGCGCGGCCCTTCACGTCGGCCTTGCCCGCCAGCTCCTCCACGGTGTCGCCGAGCTGGCCGCGGGTCTGTTCGATCTGCTGCCGCAGCTCGTCGGGGCCCTTGGCCCCGCCGACCGGCTGCGCGGTGGCGCCGCTCCTCGAACCGTCCCGGCTCGTCGCGTCGGTCATCGATGTGCCCTTTCCCTGATCTGATCCACGTCGGCCCGGACGCTGCCGAGGGTCTCCTCGGGCTTGGGTGGCACGGCCCGGCGGAGCTGGGCGCGACCGGTCATGGCCAGTACGCCGGCGATCACGAAGAGCGCCGCCGTCACGATGAGCGCCGCCGCCCACACGGGCAGTACCAGCGAGAGCGCGGCGGCGGCCGTGCCGGCCAGGGCGAACAGGCCCACGTAGGCGATGGCGCCCGCGGCACCGAGCATTCCGCCGCCGCGCCCCGCACGCTTGCCCTTCTCGGCCAGTTCCATCTTGGCGAGGGCCACTTCCTGGCGCACGAGCCGGGAGAGCTGTTCGGTGGCCTGCCCGACGAGTTCGCCCACGGAGTGCTGCTCGTCGCGCACCGGCCTGGTGTGCATGGTTCCGGTCACGGTGTTCCCGCCTCCTCTCGGTTCGGAGCACCCCGGGTACCCCGGGCCGAGCGGCACTACCCCTGCCCTCACCCGCACCGTCGCCGACCCTGACTCCCCTCTCCACTCCGAAGCATTCCTTACAGATACCTCGTAGCAGAATTAAGTGGAGCTACACTGTTCGGCCGCCGACACTACTCCCATGACGACAGACGACGACTCCGCCCCCTTCGGCCGCGCCCTGTGCGCCATGGTCACGCCCTTCACCGGCTCCGGCGCGCTCGACCTCGACGGCGCCCAGCGGCTCGCCGACCGGCTGGTCGCGCGGGGCTGTGACGGCCTGGTGCTGGCCGGCACCACGGGCGAGTCGCCGACCACCACGGACGCCGAGAAGGCGGCGCTGGTGACGGCCGTCCGGGAGGCGGTCGGGGACCGTGCGGCACTCGTCGCCGGGGTCGGCACCGCGGACACCCGGCACACCGTGGAACTGGCCCTGGCCGCCGAGAAGGCCGGAGCGGACGGGGTGCTGGTGGTCGCGCCGTACTACAGCAGGCCGCCGCAGGACGCCCTGGAGGCGCACTTCCGCGAGGTCGCCGACGCGAGCGGCCTGCCCGTGATGCTGTACGACATCCCGGGCCGCACCGGCACCCGTATCGAACCCGCCACCGTCGTCCGGCTCGCCGGTCACCCGCGGATCGTGGCCGTCAAGGACTGCTCGTACGACCTCCTCGGCACCCAGAAGGTGCTGTCCCGCACCGGTCTGGCGTACTACGCGGGCTGCGACGAACAGGTCCTCCCCCTGTACGCGATCGGAGCGGCGGGGTACGTCAGCACCGTCGCCAACGTCGTGCCGGAGCTGTTCCGGGCCGTCCTCGACGCCTTCGACGCGGGCGACACCGGCCGGGCCGCCCTGCTCCAGCGGCGGACGGTCCCGCTCGTCGAGTCGATGATGGCGGCCGGCCTGCCCGGCACGGTCACCGCCAAGGCCCTCCTCGGCGCGCTGGGCCTGCCGGCCGGCCCGGTCCGCGCACCGCTGCGGTCCGCGGACCGGGAGACCACGGCCTCGCTGCTGGCGGCCTACGAGGAACTGGCCGCCGACGCCGGTCAGTCCCAGGCGTAACCGTCGCCGAACAGCAGGGTGTGCTCCAGTACGTCCTCCGCCGGGTCGTCGATCTGGCCGACGTGGACGTTGAGGAGCCCCACCCGGGGGCCGTTGTGCGAACCGGTCGTCGTCTCGTCGGCGTGCGCGGCGCCCGCGGCCCACACCGACCCGCAGCACACCAGCACCGCGGCCCCCGCCCCGGCCAGCAGGCGGCGCGCCGCGGCCCTCACCCGCTCGTTCGGCGTCTCGGGCGTGTTCTCAGGCGTCATCCCAGGTCCTCGTCTCGTCGGATCGGCGTCTGATCGGACTCTGCGTCCACCCGTTCATCCGCCAAGACCACCGGAAAGTCACGGGCGGTCATCCGTACGTGCGGGTTACGGTGCGCGCGATGAGCAGAAGACGCTACGTGGCCCGGGGTGTCCCGGGCGGATACCGGATCTGGGACACCAGGGGCCGCCGCTGGTGGGGCGACCTCTACGAGCTGTGCCCCGACGACCTCCTGACCGAGCTGAACGGCGCGGCCGACCAGGCTCGCGTCACCGCACTGCTGAAGAGGTACCGGGCCCTGAAACGGTGAGCCCCGTAGGCTGGGCGCGCACAGGAGACCGACAGGCGGCGACAGGAGGCGGCCGAGATGCCGGAGAGGACACCGGACAGGACGCAGGCCGCGCCGACGGTGGCCGAGGTGATGACCGAGCTGGCCGGGCTCGAGGACCCGCGGATCCGGGCCGTGAACGAGAAGCACGGCGACGACCACGGTGTGAACCTCACCAGGCTGCGCGCGCTCGCGAAGCGCCTGAGGACACAGCCCGAACTCGCCCGCAGCCTCTGGGCCACGGACGACACCGCCGCACGCCTGCTGGCCCTCCTGGTCTGCCGCCCCAAGTCCTACGACCGCGACGAGCTGGACACCATGCTGCGCCAGGCCCGCACCCCCAAGGTGCACGACTGGCTCGTCGCCTACGTGGTGAAGAAGAACCCGCACGCCGAGGAACTGCGCGTGGCCTGGACCGCCGACCCGGACCCGGTGGTCGCGAGCGCCGGCTGGGCGCTCACCACCGAACGCGTGACGAGGAGACCGGCGGGTCTCGACCTCACGGCCCTCCTGGACACCGTCGAGTCCGAGATGAAGGACGCCCCGGACCGCCTCCAGTGGGCGATGAACCACTGCCTGGCCCGGATCGGCATCGACCACCCCGAACACCGCCCCCGCGCCCTCGCCGTCGGCGAACGCCTCGGCGTCCTGAAGGACTACCCCACTCCCCCGGGCTGCACCTCCCCGTACGCTCCTGCCTGGATCACGGAGATCGTCCGCCGCCAACAGGAGGACGCCACCGCCAAAGCCTCCCCCAAGACCTCCCCCGCAGACACCTGAGCGCCCTCCCCGCGAGGGCGGGAAAGGGCGCTCGGCGAGCCTGCGTCGGCTCAGTTGTGGCTGTGCAGCACCTCGTTCAGGCCGCCCCACACCGCGTTGTTCGGGCGGGCCTCGACCGTGCCGGTGACCGAGTTGCGGCGGAAGAGGATGTGGGAGGCGCCGGAGAGTTCGCGGGCCTTGACGACCTGGCCGTCGGGCATCGTGACGCGGGTGCCCGCGGTGACGTAGAGGCCGGCCTCGACCACGCACTCGTCGCCCAGGGCGATGCCGACGCCCGCCTCGGCGCCGACCAGGCAGCGCTCGCCGATGACGATGCGGACGTTGCCGCCGCCGGAGAGGGTGCCCATGGTGGAGGCGCCGCCGCCGATGTCGGAGCCGTCGCCGACGACGACGCCCGCGGAGATGCGGCCCTCGACCATCGAGGTGCCCAGCGTCCCGGCGTTGAAGTTGACGAAGCCCTCGTGCATGACCGTGGTGCCCTCGGCCAGGTGCGCGCCGAGCCGGACGCGGTCGGCGTCGGCGATGCGGACGCCCTTGGGGGCGACGTAGTCCGTCATGCGGGGGAACTTGTCGATCGAGGTGACCTGGAGGTGCAGGCCCTCGGCGCGGGCGTTGAGGCGGACCTTCTCGATGTCGTCCACGGCGACCGGACCCAGCGAGGTCCAGGCGACGTTGGCGAGGTGGGCGAAGATGCCGTCCAGGCTCTGGCCGTGCGGCTTGACCAGGCGGTGGGAGAGCAGGTGCAGGCGCAGGTAGACGTCGTGCGTGTCGACCGGCTTCTCGTCCAGCGAGGAGATGACCGTGCGGACCGCGACCACCTCGACGCCGCGGCGGGTGTCCGGACCGACCGCGGCGGTCGCGCCGCCGCCCAGGAGTTCGGCGGCCTGTTCGGCGGTGAGGCGCTCGGTGCCGGAGGGACCGGGCTCGTCGGACAGTTCGGGGGCCGGGAACCAGGTGTCGAGGACGGTGCCGTCGGCGGCGATCGTGGCGAGGCCGGCGGCCACGGCGCCGGTGGTGCGGGGAGCAGTCGTGTCGGTCATGAGGGCAACCTAACCGGCCGCCGCCCGCCGATGCGAGCCGGGCCCGGAGGCGTCTCGCGTGCCGGGCGCGGGGATCAGCCGGGTCAGCACCTCCCGGGCGTACTCCTCGTCGTACGGCGTGTCCGTCAGCAGCACCTGGAGGCAGATGCCGTCCAGTACGGCGACCAGGGCGCGGGCCGTCACGGGGTCCGTGCGGGCGGCGAGCAGGGCGCCCACGCCCTCGGCCCACTCGGCGGCGACCGGGCGCAGCGCGGGGCGGCGCAGGGCGGCGAGGTACAGCTCGTACTCCAGCTCCACGCCGGTGCGGTCGCCGCCCAGCCATGCACCGAGGACGCGGGCGAGTTCGCCGGGCAGGTCGGCGTCGGGGTCGGACAGGGCCGGGTGCGCCGCGACGACCCTGGCGAAGCCCTCGTTGGCCTGGCGCAGGGCGGCGACCATGAGGTCGTCGAGGGTGGCGAAGTGGTAGGTCGTGGAGCCGAGCGGGACGTCCGCCTCGGCGGCGACGGTGCGATGGCTGAGGCCCGCGATGCCCTTCTGCCCGACGACCCTGATCGCCGCGTCGATGAGGCGCTGACGGCGCTCCGGATCGTGGCGGCGGGGCATCAGTGCGCTCCGCCCAGATTGAGGACGACGACGCCGATGATGATCAGCGCGATGCCGGCGGCCTTGGTGAGCGTCATCCCCTCGCCCATGAAGGCGACGCCGATGGTGGCGATGGCGGCGGTGCCCACCCCGGCCCAGATGGCGTAGGCCGTGCCGACGGCGAGGATCTTCAGGGTCTGGGCGAGCAGCGCGAAGGAGAGGACGTAGGCGAGTGCCGTCAGCAGGGACGGCACGAGTCTGCTGAAGCCCTCGCTGTACTTCATGGCGGTGGTGCCGGCGACCTCGGCGGCGATGGCTCCGGCCAGGAGCAGATATCCCATGTGTACGAGCGTACATAACGCGGGGCGCGGGCGGGTGCGAACACGGGAACGGCGACACCCGGAGGTGCCGCCGTTCCCGAAAAGCAGTGCTGCCGATGTGGCTCAGACGTTGAACCCCAGCGCGCGCAGTTGCTCGCGGCCGTCGTCCGTGATCTTGTCGGGGCCCCACGGCGGCATCCAGACCCAGTTGATGCGCAGCTCGCTGACGAGGCCGTCCGTGGCGGACTTGGCCTGGTCCTCGATCACGTCGGTCAGCGGACAGGCCGCCGACGTCAGGGTCATGTCGACGGTCGCGATGTTCGCGTCGTCGACGTGGATGCCGTAGATCAGGCCGAGGTTGACGACGTCGATGCCCAGCTCGGGGTCCACGACGTCCATCAGGGCCTCGCGGAGTTCCTCCTCCGAGGCCGGCTTCATCTCCAGGGTCTCGCTCATGCCGTCGTCTCCTTCTCGGCGTCGGCGCCGTCCAGCGCCTGGGCGGTCGCGTCCTTCCAGGCCATCCAGCTCAGCAGGGCGCACTTGACCCGGGCCGGGTACTTCGAGACCCCGGCGAACGCGACCGCGTCCTCCAGGACCTCCTCCATCGCGTCGTCGGGCTCGATCCTGCCCTTGGACTGCATCAGCTCCAGGAAGGTCTCCTGGATGCGCTGCGCCTGGGCGAGGTCCTTGCCGACCAGCAGGTCGTTCAGCACGGAGGCGCTCGCCTGGCTGATGGAGCAGCCCTGGCCCTCGTAGCTGACGTCGCTGATCGTCGTGCCGTCGTACTTCACGCGGAGCGTGATCTCGTCGCCGCATGTCGGGTTGACGTGGTGGACCTCGGCGTCGCCATCCCGCAAGCCCCGCCCGTGCGGGTTCTTGTAGTGGTCCAGGATGACTTCCTGGTACATGGAGTCCAGCTTCATGCTCTTCGCTCGTCCCGTCAGCCGAAGAAGTTCCGTACGTGCTCCAGGCCGTCGACCAGCGCGTCGATCTCGGCCGGCGTGGAGTACAGATAGAACGACGCTCGCGTGGTCGCAGGAATTCCGTAGCGCAGGCAGACGGGGCGGGCGCAGTGGTGGCCGACCCGGACCGCGATGCCCTGCTCGTCGAGGACCTGGCCCACGTCGTGCGGGTGGATGTCCCCCAGCGTGAAGGAGATCGCCGCGCCGCGCTCCTCGGCCGTGGTGGGGCCGATGATGCGCAGGTCCGGGACCTCCAGCAGGCGCTTGACCGCGTACTCGGTCAGCGCGTGCTCGTGGGCGAGGATCTTGTCCATGCCGATGGAGTTCAGGTAGTCGATCGCCGCGCCCAGGCCGACCGCGCCCGCGATGGGGGGCGTGCCCGCCTCGAACTTGTGCGGGGCCGGGGCGTAGGTGGAGGAGTGCATCGAGACGGTCTCGATCATCTCGCCGCCGCCGAGGAACGGCGGGAGGTCCTCGAGCAGCTCCTGGCGGCCCCACAGGACGCCGATGCCGGTCGGGCCGCACATCTTGTGGCCGGTGAAGGCCACGAAGTCGGCCTGGAGGGCCTGCACGTCCAGCGGCATGTGCGGCGCGGCCTGGGAGGCGTCGATGCACACGAGCGCGCCGACCTCCTGGGCGCGGCGCACGATCGCCTCGACCGGGTTCTGGGTGCCCAGGATGTTGGAGACCAGCACGAAGGAGACGATCTTCGTCTTCTCGGTGATGACCTCGTCGATGTTGGACAGGTCCAGGCGGCCGTCGTCCGTGAGACCGAACCAGCGGAGCTTCGCGCCGGTGCGCTGCGAGAGCAGCTGCCACGGCACGATGTTGGAGTGGTGCTCCATCTCCGTGATGACGATCTCGGTCTCGTGGTCCACGCGGTAGGGGTCGTCGGCCCAGCCCAGCATGTTCGCGACCAGGTTGAGGGACTCCGAGGCGTTCTTGGTGAAGATCACCTCGTCGCGCGAGGGCGCGTTGACGAACTCCGCGACCTTGTCACGCGCGCCCTCGTACAGCGCCGTGGCCTCCTCGGCGAGGACGTGCACGCCGCGGTGGACGTTGGCGTTGTAGCGCTCGTAGTACTCGCTGAGCGCGTCCAGCACCTGTCGCGGCTTCTGACTGGTCGCCGCGTTGTCCAGGTACACGAGCTTGTGCCCGTCGTGGACCTGGCGGTCCAGGATGGGGAAGTCCTTGCGGATCGCCTCGGTGTCGAGGAGGCCCGGCAGCTGTGTCACTCGGATGCGCCGCCCTTCGTGTATGCCTCGTAGCCCTCGGCCTCCAGCTTGTCGGCCAGCTCGGCGCCGCCCGACTCTGCGATGCGGCCGTTGGCGAAGACGTGGACGTGGTCGGGCTTGATGTAGCGCAGGATGCGCGTGTAGTGCGTGATCAGCAGGGTGCCGACCTCACCGGACTCGCGGACGCGGTTGACGCCCTCGGAGACGACGCGCAGGGCGTCGACGTCCAGGCCGGAGTCGGTCTCGTCGAGGATCGCGACCTTCGGCTTGAGCAGCTCCAGCTGGAGGATCTCGTGGCGCTTCTTCTCACCGCCGGAGAAGCCCTCGTTGACGTTGCGCTCGGCGAAGGCGGGGTCCATGTTGAGGCGCTCCATGGCCTCCTTGACCTCCTTGACCCAGTGCCGCAGCTTGGGGGCCTCGCCGCGGACGGCGGTGGCGGAGGTGCGCAGGAAGTTGGAGACCGAGACGCCGGGGACCTCGACCGGGTACTGCATGGCGAGGAACAGGCCGGCGCGGGCGCGCTCGTCGACGGACATCTCCAGGACGTCCTCGCCGTCGAGGGTGACGGTGCCGCCGGTGATCGTGTACTTGGGGTGACCCGCCAGCGAGTAGGCGAGGGTCGACTTGCCGGAGCCGTTCGGGCCCATGATGGCGTGCGTCTCGCCCTGCTTCACGGTGAGGTCGACGCCCTTGAGGATCTCCTTCGTGGCGTTGTCGGCCTCGACGGTGACGTGCAGGTCTCGGATTTCAAGCGTTGCCATGGGTGCCTCAGGACTCCTGGGTGAGGGAGGCGCGTACGTCAACGAGGACGCTGCCCTCTTCGATCTTTACGGGGTATACGGGGACGGGGCGCGTCGCCGGAAGACTGTCGGGCTTGCCGGAGCGGAGGTCGAAGCGCGAGCCGTGCAGCCAGCACTCGATGTGGCAGTCGTCGACCTCGCCCTCGGCCAGCGAGACGTTCGCGTGCGAGCAGATGTCGTGGATCGCGAAGAGCTCGCCCTCGGTCCGCACGACGGAGATGGGCGTGCCGTCGAGTTCCACCCGCTTGGGGGTGTCCTCCTCCAGCTCGTCCGCTCCACAGACGCGTACGAAGGTCATGCGACCGACGCCTCCAGCTCCTGTGCGATCTTGCTGAGCAGGCGCTCCTGGATGTCCTCGACGCCGATCTGCTGGACCAGCTCGGCGAAGAAGCCGTGGACCACCAGGCGGCGGGCGTCCAGCTCGGGGATGCCGCGGGCCATCAGGTAGAAGAGCTGCTCGTCGTCGAAGCGGCCGGTGGCGGAGGCGTGACCGGCGCCGACGATCTCGCCGGTCTCGATCTCCAGGTTCGGCACGGAGTCGACCCGCGCGCCGTCGGTGAGGACGAGGTTGCGGTTCATCTCGTAGGTGTCGGTGCCCTCGGCCGCGGCCTCGATCAGCACGTCGCCGATCCACACCGCGTGCGCGTCGTCGCCCTGGAGCGCGCCCTTGTAGACGACGTTCGACTTGCAGTGCGGGACGTTGTGATCGACCAGGAGGCGGTGCTCCTGGTGCTGGCCGGCGTCGGTGAAGTACAGGCCGAACAGCTCGGCCTCGCCGCCGGGTCCGGCGTAGGCCACGCGCGGGTGCAGCCGGACCAGGTCTCCGCCGAAGGTGACCACGAAGGACTTGAAGGTCGCGTCGCGGCCGACCAGGGCGTTGTGCTGGCCGACGTGGACCGCCTTGTCGTCCCAGTCCTGGACGGACACGACGGTCAGCTTGGCGCCGTCGCCCAGGACGTAGTCGACGTTCGCGGCGAGCACCGCGTCGCCGGTGTGGTCGATGACGACCACGGCCTCGGCGAAGGCGCCCAGCTCGACGACCTGGTGGGCGTAGGCGGTGCCGCCCTCGCCGTGCACGGCGATGCGGATCGGCTCGGTGAGGACCGTCTCCTTGGGGACGGTGATCACGCCGGCCTTCTCGAACGCCGAGTAGGCCTGGGCGGCGATCCGGTCCACGGGGGTCCCGGCCCGGCCGATGCGCGCGTCGTCGCGGCCGACGGTCTCGACGACGACGCCCTCGGGCGCCTCGATGTCGACCTTCACGCCGTCGCCGGTGGCGACGGCGGTGCCGTCGTGCAGCCCGCGCAGCCGCTCCAGCGGGGTGAACCGCCACTCCTCCTCGCGGCCGTGGGGGACCGGGAAGTCCGCCACGTCGAAGGACGCGGGTGCGCTCATGCGCGTGGCGACGGTCGACTCGGCGGCCACCGCGATCTGGCCCGCGGTGGTGGACCCCACGGGGATGTTCTGAGCCTCAGCCATGGCTGTCGGTCTGCTCTCTTCCTACGTTCCTGGATCTGGTGACTGCGGTGGGGGCGGGGGTCAGCCGACCGCGCCCTCCATCTGCAGCTCGATCAGCCGGTTGAGCTCGAGGGCGTACTCCATGGGCAGCTCCTTCGCGATCGGCTCGACGAAGCCGCGCACGATCATCGCCATCGCCTCGAACTCGCTCAGACCGCGGCTCATCAGGTAGAAGAGCTGGTCCTCGGAGACCTTGGAGACGGTCGCCTCGTGGCCCATGGACACGTCGTCCTCGCGGACGTCCACGTAGGGATACGTGTCGGAGCGGGAGATGGTGTCGACCAGCAGCGCGTCGCACAGCACGTTCGACTTGGAGCCGTGGGCGCCCTCGCCGATCTCGACGAGACCGCGGTAGGAGGTGCGGCCGCCGCCGCGCGCCACGGACTTCGAGACGATGTTGGAGGAGGTGTTCGGCGCCATGTGGACCATCTTGGAGCCGGCGTCCTGGTGCTGGCCCTCGCCCGCGAAGGCGATGGACAGGGTCTCGCCCTTGGCGTGCTCGCCCATCAGGTAGACGGCCGGGTACTTCATCGTCACCTTGGAGCCGATGTTGCCGTCGATCCACTCCATGGTCGCGCCCTCGTACGCCACGGCGCGCTTGGTGACCAGGTTGTAGACGTTGTTCGACCAGTTCTGGATGGTCGTGTAGCGGCAGCGGGCGTTCTTCTTGACGATGATCTCGACGACCGCGGAGTGCAGCGAGTCCGACTTGTAGATCGGCGCGGTGCAGCCCTCGACGTAGTGCACGTAGGCACCCTCGTCGACGATGATCAGGGTCCGCTCGAACTGGCCCATGTTCTCCGTGTTGATACGGAAGTAGGCCTGGAGCGGAATCTCGACGTGCACGCCCTTCGGCACGTAGATGAAGGAGCCGCCGGACCACACGGCGCTGTTCAGCGAGGCGAACTTGTTGTCACCGACGGGGATGACGGTGCCGAAGTACTCCTTGAAGAGCTCCGGGTGCTCCTTCAGGGCCGTGTCGGTGTCCAGGAAGATGACGCCCTGCTCCTCCAGGTCCTCGCGGATCTGGTGGTAGACGACCTCGGACTCGTACTGCGCGGCGACACCGGCGACGAGGCGCTGCTTCTCCGCCTCGGGGATGCCGAGCTTGTCGTACGTGTTCTTGATGTCCTCGGGCAGGTCCTCCCAGGACTCCGCCTGCTTCTCCGTGGAGCGCACGAAGTACTTGATGTTGTCGAAGTCGATCCCCGACAGGTCCGAGCCCCAGTTCGGCATGGGCTTCTTCTCGAAGAGGCGCAGGCCCTTGAGACGGAGCTTGGTCATCCACTCCGGCTCGTTCTTCTTCGCGGAGATGTCGCGGACGACGTCCTCGTTGATGCCGCGCTTGGCAGAGGCGCCGGCCGTGTCGGAGTCGGCCCAGCCGTATTCGTACTTGCCCAGGCCCTCGAGCTCGGGGTGAGCAGTCTCCGTGGGGAGAGTCATGCGGGGTTCCTCCCGGCCGTGCTTGCAGATGCGTTAGCAGTGTTCTGGGGCGCGCGCGCCGGGGGTGGCGCGTGCGAAGTCTTCGGAATGAACGTGGTGCAGACCCCGTCGCCGTGCGCGATGGTCGCCAGACGCTGTACATGCGTACCGAGCAGCTCGGCGAAAAATTCCGTCTCCGCCTCGCACAGCTGCGGGAACTGCTCCGCGACGTGGGCGACCGGGCAGTGGTGCTGGCACAGCTGCTCGCCCTGCTGGGGGTGGGGTGCGCTCCGCGCGGTAGCAGCGTACCCGTCCTCGCTCAGGGCCTTGGCCAGCGCTTCGGCGCGCTTTTCGGCGGGGACGGACTCGACGGCCGCGCGGTACGCGCCCGACTGGGCGGCGATGCGGGCGCGGGCGAAGGCGGCGATCGCCTGCTCCCCGCCCTCCTGCTCGGCGATCCAGCGCAGGGCGTCGGCGGCCAGCTTGTCGTACGACTGGTCGAAGGCGTCCCGGCCGCAGTCGGTCAGCGCGAAGACCTTGGCGGGCCGCCCGCGCGTGCGCGCGCCGTAGACCCGCTGCTCGCGGGCCTCGACCACGTCGTCGGCGACCAGGGCGTCGAGGTGGCGCCGGACGGCGGCCTGGGTCAGGCCCAGGCGCCCGGCGAGCTCGGCGACGGTCGAGGGCCCGTGGTCCAGGATGGAGCGCGCGACCCGGTTGCGGGTGGACCGCTCACCGGTCGCGAGTTCCTCCTGCGGAGCCTCACCGACGTTTTTCACAACGCCATTGTTGCGTAATTCCTCCGGGACGGGCAAGCCGCGTCCGGATCATCGGACGGTGCCCTGCGTCACTTAGGCATACCTAAGGTGACCTGCGGAAACGATCTTTGATCGATCGGACGCCGGGCAATCCACTGGCGTCCGCGACCGGCTTCCGGAACACTCCCCCGCATGCCCACGCCCCCTGCGACCGGCCCACTCGTCACCCGCGGCACGCTCGCCGCCGGGCTGCGCGAACTGGGTGTGCGCACCGGCGACACCCTCCTCGTGCACTCCTCCCTCAGCTCGCTCGGCTGGGTCTGCGGGGGCCCTGTCGCGGTCGTCCAGGCGCTGCTCGACGTGCTCGGCCCGGGCGGCACCCTGGTGGTCCCGACGCAGACGGGCGACCTCTCGGACCCGGCCCTGTGGACCAGCCCGCCGGTGCCCGAGGCGTGGTGGGAGGCCGTCCGCGCGGCGACGCCCCCGTACGACCCGCTGATCACGCCCTCGCGCGGCGTCGGCGTGGTCCCGGAGACGGTCCGCACCTGGCCCGGCGCCCGGCGCAGCGCCCATCCGCAGACCTCCTTCGCGGCCCTGGGCGCCCGCGCCGCCGAGGTGGTCGCCGGGCACGCGACCGACTGCCGGCTGGGCGAGCGCAGCCCGCTGGCCACGCTGGAGCGGCTGGACGCCCGGGTCCTGCTGCTCGGCGCGGGTTACGACGCGTGCACCGCCTTCCACCTCGCCGAGTACCGGATCCCCGCCCCGCTGGTGGAGGTGGGGCGCCCGGGGCCGGTGGGCTGGGAACGAGTGACCGAGGTGTCGATCACGTCGGAGCGCTTCGACGAACTGGGCCACGACTTCGAACGCGACCGTCCCGTCGTGCGCGGCAGGGTCGGCGCGGCCGACGTGCGCCTGTTCTCCCTGCCGGACGCGGTCGCCTACGCCGAACGGTGGCTGCCGCTGCACCGCCCCCGCGAGTGAGCCCCGCTCCGGGCCGGAAGAGGTTACCCACGGTTTTCCACACCCCCGCGCCCGGCCGCTCGTCCGTCTCCCTAGACTCGTGACCCATGCGAAGCGAGCCCGTGCTCCAGGTCCAGGCCCTGGTGAAGCGGTACGGCACGAAGACCGCGGTGAACGGCCTCGACCTGGTGGCCCGCACGGGCGTCACCGCCGTGCTCGGCCCCAACGGGGCGGGCAAGACGACCACGGTCGAGACCTGTGAGGGATACCGCAGACCGGACTCCGGAACGGTGCGCGTCCTGGGCCTGGACCCGGTGCGGCAGAGCGCCGAGCTGCGCCCGCGGATCGGCGTGATGCTCCAGTCCGGCGGCGTCTACTCCGGCGCCCGCGCGGACGAGATGCTGCGCCACGTCGCGAAGCTGCACGCCCACCCGCTGGACGTCGACGCGCTGATCGAGCGGCTCGGTCTCGGCTCGTGCGGCCGCACCACGTACCGCAGGCTCTCGGGCGGGCAGCAGCAGCGGCTCGCCCTCGCGATGGCCGTGGTCGGCCGCCCGGAGCTGGTCTTCCTGGACGAGCCGACCGCCGGCCTCGACCCGCAGGCCCGCCGCGGCACCTGGGACCTCGTGCGGGACCTGCGCGGCGACGGGGTCTCGGTGATCCTCACCACGCACCACATGGACGAGGCCGAGCAGCTGGCCGACGACGTCGCCATCGTCGACACCGGCCGGGTCGTCGCCCAGGGCACCCCGGAGGAGCTGTGCCGCGGCGGCGCCGAGAACACCCTGCGGTTCACGGGCCGCCCGGGACTGGACGTCGCGTCCCTGCTCAAGGCGCTGCCCCCGGACTCCGCCGCCGCCGAGCTGACCCCGGGCTCCTACCGGGTGAACGGCAAGGTCGACCCGCAGCTGCTGGCGACGGTGACCTCCTGGTGCGCCCAGCACGGGGTGATGCCGGACCGCATCTCGGTGGAGCGGCACACACTGGAGGACGTCTTTCTGGAGCTGACCGGCAAGGAGCTGCGCTCATGATTTCGGTCGAAACCGAGGACGGCCGGGGGTCCGGGGGTTGCCCCCCGGGAGGACACAGCCTGGAGCTGACCGGCAAGGAGCTGCGCGGGTGACCACGACCACAGGGACACCGGGGGACACGGGCACGCCCGGCGCCGCGGGGACGTACGCGCCCAGGCCCGGCGCCGCTCCGCTCGGGCGCATGATCGCGGCGCAGGCCGTGCTCGAGACGAAGATGCTGCTGCGCAACGGCGAGCAGCTGCTGCTGACGGTGATCATCCCGACCCTGCTGCTCGTCCTGTTCAGCTCCGTGGACATCATCGACACCGGAGCCGGGGAGGCGGTCGACTTCCTCACCCCCGGCATCCTCGCGCTGGCCGTGATGTCGACGGCGTTCACCGGGCAGGCCATCGCCACCGGCTTCGAGCGCCGGTACGGGGTGCTGAAGCGGCTGGCCGCCTCCCCGCTGCCGCGCTGGGCCCTGATGACCGCGAAGACGGCGTCGGTGCTGGTCATCGAGGTGCTCCAGATCGTGCTGCTGACGGTGATCGCCCTCGCCCTGGGCTGGTCGCCGCACGGCAACCCGGCGGCCGTGCTGCTGCTCCTGGTCCTCGGCACCGCCGCCTTCTCCGGGCTCGGGCTGCTGATGGCGGGCACCCTGAAGGCGGAGGCCACGCTGGCCGCCGCCAACCTGGTCTTCCTGCTGCTCCTCGTGGGCGGCGGGGTGATCGTGCCGCTGGACAAGTTCCCGGACGCGGCGCAGGACGTGCTGGGGCTGCTGCCCATCTCCGCCCTGTCGGACGGACTCCGGGACGTCCTCCAGCACGGGGCGGCGATGCCCTGGGGCGACCTGGGGATCCTCGCCGGGTGGGCGGTCGTGGGGCTCGCGGCCGCGGGGAAGTTCTTCCGCTGGGAGTAGGAACACATGCCACGGACCGACCCTCGTGAAAGCGTGCACAAGCGGGCGCCTACGATGGACGGCGTGCCAAACGTGACCCGTGCCGACGCCGTAGCCGCCGTGCGCAACCCGCTCGCCTTCATCGCCGCGCGCTGGACCCCGACCCCCCGGACGGTCCAGCGGGCGGCCCTCGCGCCCCTCGTGATGTCCGTGGTCATCGTCGTCACCGGCGGCGCCGTCCGGCTCACCGGCTCGGGCCTCGGCTGCCCGACCTGGCCCAAGTGCACCGACGACTCGCTCACCACCACGAGCGAGATGGGCTTCCACGGCATCATCGAGTTCGGCAACCGCATGCTGACCTACGTGCTGTGTGCCGCCGTCGGCTGGGCGATCATCGCCGCCCGCTCGCAGAAGCCCTACCGGCGCAGCCTCACCCTGCTGGGGTGGGCGCAGTTCTGGGTCGTGATGAGCAACGCCGTGCTCGGTGGCATCGTCGTGCTCGTCGGCCTCAACCCGTACACGGTCGCGGCGCACTTCGTGGCGACGACGGCGCTGCTGACCCTGGCCACGGTGATGTGGCAGCGCACCCGGGAGGGCGACACGGCACCGCGCCCGCTGGTCGGCAAGTCCGTGCAGCAGCTGGTGTGGGTGATGGTCGTCGTCTCCGCGCTGCTGGTCGTGGTCGGCACCGTGGTCACCGGCGCGGGACCGCACGCGGGCGACTCGAGCGACGTGCCGCGGATGCCGGTCGACTGGGAGATGATCAGCAAGGCGCACGCCGTCCTGGCGTGGATCGTGGTGACGCTGACGTTCGCCCTGTGGTTCGTGCTGAAGGCGGTCGACGCGCCCAAGGGCCCACTGGCCCGCACCCGCGACCTGTTCCTGGTGCTGCTCGCCCAGGGGGTCATCGGGTACGTCCAGTACTTCACCGACCTGCCCGAGGTCCTGGTCGGCCTGCACATGTTCGGCTCGTGCCTGGTGTGGATCGCGGTGCTGCGGGTGCTGCTGGCGCTGCGCGAGCGGCCCGAGGAGACGGCGCCGGGGCTGCCCGCTCAGGAGTACGACGCCACCAGCGTGTCGATCGCCGGTCCCAGGTAGCTCCGGGTCAGCTCGGCGCGGCGGGCGGTCCACTCCCCCGTGGCCGCGGGTCGCGGCCGGGTCCCGTACCGCCGTTCGGTGATGTCCTCGACGACCTCGCCGGGCGCGCCCAGCGCGGGCAGCTCGTCCAGTGCCTCCCGCTTGGTGATCAGGCGGCCCTCGCGCAGCGTGACGGTGGCGCGGGCGAAGGTGATCAGGCCCAGGTCGACCCAGACGTCCTGCGACCACAGCTCCGCCCTGCGCACGTGCGGACGCCAGAACTCCCGCTGGTCACGGAGGACGAAGGCGTCCAGTTCCGGGTCCGGCACCGGCGGCATCAGCCGCTCGGGCGACTCGCCGTGCAGGACGCGGCCGAAGCTGTGGAGTTCGCGCCGGGTGACCGGGGTGACCGTCCGTTTGAAGAGCTGCTGGTGGGCCCAGGTCAGATGCCGCTGGTCAGCGTCGGCGACCGTGTCGGGCGACAGGTAGGTGCAGTGCAGCAGCCCGGCCAGGGGCTCGGCGCGCAGGCGGGCGTGGAGCAGCCCGAGCCGCCAGGCCGTGCGCGCCGTGGCCGGCCGGGGCAGGACCGCGATCAGGTCCAGGTCGCTGCGGCCCTCCTGGTAGTCGCCCGCGCCCAGTGAACCGTGGGCCCAGACGGCGACGGGGTCGAGGGGCGTGAGGCCGGTGAGGAAACGGTCGAGCAGGGTGTCGGTCGGCATGCGCCCAGTCTCGACGAGCCCTGCCGGTGTGTACACCCGTCACTCCAGCCCGTACACCCGCGCCGCGTTCCCCGAGGCGATCATCCCCGCGACCCGCTGCGCGTCCCCGAGCGACCACGCCCCCTCGGCCACCCAGGCGCCCAGCACCCGCCCGAGGGCCTCGCGGAACAGCCGGGCGGCGACGACGTGCAGTTCGGGCAGGCCCTGGGCACCGCTGGAGAACAGGATCTTGCCGAAGGGGGCCAGCTCCAGGATCTCCGCGAGGACCGTGGCGGCCCGGGCGCCGGTGCGTACGAGGGCGGCGCCCGAGTCGGCGTAGACGTGCGGGAAGACCCCGGCCAGGTGGGCGGCGTGGCGGTGGTAGGGATAGCCGTGCAGCAGGACCAGGTCGGTGCCGAGTCCGGCGGTGGCCCGTACGAAGTCGGTGAGCAGGACCGGGTCGGTGCGGTCGATGCGCAGGCCCGGTTCGCCGAGGCCCGCGTGCAGCTGGAGCGGCAGGCCGGAGGCGACGGCGATCCACAGCAGGTGGCGCAGCAGGACCGGGTCGCTCAGCTCCCCGCCGACCTCGCGCCCGGTCAGCCAGCGGGCGGCGGCCCCGCGCACCTCGCCGGGGCCCGGCGGCTCCGGGGCGAGGGCCAGGCCGTGCCGTACCCCGGCGACGGAGGTGAAGGCGACCGCGTTCGCGGCGGCGCCGTGCACGGCCTCGGCGAGGTTGGCGAGGAAGGACTCGACGGTGCCCGAGGTGTCGGCGACCTGCTCGGCGAGCAACTCCAGGCGCACGACCTCACGCGTGTCCGCGTCCGCGGCGGTGGCCATCTCGGTGGGTCCTGTGAGGTCTCCGGGCAGTCCCGCGTCGACCAGGTAGGTGGTGATGCCGCTGCCGCGCAGGAGTCTGCGGTCGGCCTCCATGACGCCCAGTTCACGGCGCCGGGCCAGGTAGCGGGCGGGCGGGCAGTGCGGTTCCAGACCGAGCAGGGGCGGGCACCAGCGGCGTACCGCGAAGCCGGTCTGGGTGTCGAAGAGGGTGGTGCCCGGGGCGGGCGGGCCCTCGGTGCGGGCCAGCTGGGCCTCGAAGGTGCCGAGGCCCAGCTCCGTTCTCAGGACGCCGTGGCAGTACTGGTCCACCAGGGACGGCGTTTCGATCATCCGGGCTCCCCGCGCTGGGACCGTGCGCCGCGCGGCTCGTGTGCCTCGCGGCCCGCACGACTCGCGGTCCGCGTGCCTCGCGGCTTCCTACGGTCCTAACGGGTGAACCCGCCCTCAGGTGTTGCTCGGGCCCCCGACCTGGATGCCGGCCATGCGCGACCACTCGTAGCGGCCCGTGGTGACCTTGGCCGCGAACTCGCCGTCGAAGTCCTCGTGGACGGTGATCCCGGACTGCTCGACGGCCTTCAGCGCGCTCGCGTGGGTGCGCGCGACCAGGTCGCCCCAGGCGCCGTCCGCGCCGACGAGGACGATCCGGGCGCCGCGCTCGCCGAGGTACGCCACCTGGGCCTCGGCGCCGCCGTGGGCCTTGGCGAAGGAGCCGATCCGCCCGGCCGTCCGGGTCACCTCGTACGCGGCCCACCGGTCGGCCCAGCCACCCTTCGCGCCGGACTGCTCCGTGTCCACCTGCTGCGTGTCTGCCATGACCAGGATGCTACCGACGGGTAGATCAAACGGCGACGGGCGGGGTGCGTGGCCTTGACCACGCGCCCCGCCCGTCGGACGGCTTCACGAGAAGTGCTCAGCGCAGGAAGGGGTCCACCGCGATCGCCAGGAACAGCACCGACACGTAGGTGATGGACCAGTGGAACAGCCGCATCTCCTTGAGCTTGCCGCCGGTCACCTCGGCCTTGGCGCGGTTCTGCAGCCCGTGCGCCTCCCACAGCCACATGCCGCCGGCGGCCAGGGCCACCGCCGTGTAGAACCAGCCGGTGTAGCCGAGCGGCTGCAGCAGCAGCGACACCACGACCATCACCCAGCTGTAGATGACGATCTGCCGGGCGACGACCTTGTTGGAGGCGATCACCGGGAGCATCGGCACGCCGACGCGCGCGTAGTCCTCCTTGACCTTCATGGACAGCGGCCAGTAGTGCGGCGGCGTCCAGAAGAACATCACCCCGAAGAGGATGACCGGCGCCCAGGACATCGAGTTGGTCACGGCCGACCAGCCGATGAGCACCGGCAGACAGCCCGCGATGCCGCCCCAGACGATGTTCTGCGAGGTGCGGCGCTTCAGGATCATCGTGTAGACGACCACGTAGAAGAGGAGCGCGCCGAGCGAGAGCCAGGCCGAGAGCCAGTTGACGGTGAGGCCGAACAGCAGCGTGGAGACGATCGCCAGGGTGATGCCGAAGACGAGGCATTCCACCGGGCTGACCATGCCGGTCACCAGCGGGCGCTGCGAGGTCCGGTCCATCAGCGCGTCGATGTCGCGGTCGATGTACATGTTCAGCGCGTTGGCGCCGCCGGCCGACAGATAACCGCCGACGCAGGTCAGCAGCACCAGCTTCAGATTCGGAACACCCTGTTCGGCGAGGAACATCACCGGAACGGTGGTGATCAGCAGAAGCTCGATGATCCGCGGCTTGGTCAGCGCCACGAACGCCTTGACACGGGCCCCGAACGGCCGGTGACTCGGGCTCTGGTTCGTCCCGATAACCCCCGCAGGACGGGATTCAACGGCCGTCACGCACACCCCTGACAGAGACATCCCAGCAAGCCTCCCCGTGTGAAGTGGCGGTAAAGGCTCGCGCGTACCACGCCACTTTAGACGTTGCCCATACCTCGGCCTTCGCGGGGGTGGGCTCGTGTTGGCGAGGCCGCTCCGACGTGCGTTCGGAGAGTCGATTGAGCAGTCAGATGAGCGGCTCCGTATTCACTTGCCGAATGCGGTTTCGCCCAGTCGACAGGCGGATCCACAAGAGTCCCGGCAGTCTGGTTTCCATCGGAAAAACGCACGTACTTACGGGGGTAGGCTCGGCCATGGCCGGCCGACTCACGGACGCGCCGGCAGCCGGTGCACTCGTGCACCGGCAACCGACATGTGGAGAGGAGCCCTGACTCAGGGTGAGCACCAAGCCGACCACCACAGACCTCGAGTGGACCGAACTGGACCAGCGGGCCGTGGACACCGCCCGCGTCCTGGCCGCCGATGCCGTACAGAAGGTTGGCAACGGCCATCCGGGTACGGCGATGAGCCTGGCGCCCGCCGCCTACACCCTCTTCCAGAAGGTGATGCGGCACGACCCCGCCGACGCGAACTGGGTCGGGCGCGACCGTTTCGTGCTGTCCGCGGGGCACTCGTCCCTGACCCTCTACACCCAGCTGTACCTGGCCGGTTTCGGCCTTCAGCTGGCGGACCTGGAGTCCTTCCGCACCTGGGGCTCCAAGACCCCCGGCCACCCGGAGTACGGCCACACCACGGGCGTGGAGACCACGACCGGCCCGCTGGGCCAGGGTGTCGCCAACGCGGTGGGCATGGCGATGGCCGCCCGCTACGAGCGCGGCCTGTTCGACCCGGAGGCCGCCGAGGGCGAGTCCCCGTTCGACCACTTCGTCTACTGCATCGCCGGTGACGGCTGCCTCCAGGAGGGCATCTCCTCCGAGGCGTCCTCGATGGCCGGTCACCAGAAGCTCGGCAACCTGGTGCTCCTGTGGGACGACAACCACATCTCCATCGAGGGCGACACCGAGACCGCCGTCTCCGAGGACACCTGCAAGCGGTACGAGGCGTACGGCTGGCACGTCCAGCGTGTCGCCCCGAAGCCGGACGGCGACCTGGACCCGAACGCGATCTACGACGCGATCGAGGAGGCGAAGAAGGTCACCGACCGGCCGTCCTTCATCGCCATGCGTTCGATCATCGCCTGGCCCGCCCCGCACGCGCAGAACACCGAGGCCGCGCACGGCTCGGCGCTCGGCGACGACGAGGTCGCGGCGACCAAGCGGGTCCTGGGCTTCGACGCGGAGAAGTCCTTCGAGGTCTCCGACGAGGTCATCGAGCACACCCGCAAGGCGCTGGAGAAGGGCCAGGCGGCCCGCGCGGTGTGGGAGAAGTCCTTCCAGCAGTGGCGGGACAACAACCCGGAGCGCGCCGCCGAGTACGACCGCGTCGCCAAGGGCGAGCTGCCCACGGGCTGGGAGGAGAAGATCCCGGTCTTCGAGGCGGGCAAGGGCCTGGCGACCCGTGCCGCGTCCGGCAAGGTGCTCCAGGCGCTCGGCGCGGTGATCCCGGAGCTGTGGGGCGGCTCGGCCGACCTCGCGGGTTCGAACAACACGACGATCGACAAGACGTCGTCCTTCCTCCCCGCGGGCAACCCGCTGCCGGAGGCCGACCCGTACGGCCGCACCATCCACTTCGGCATCCGCGAGCACGCGATGGCCGCGGAGATGAACGGCATCGCGCTGCACGGCAACACCCGCATCTACGGCGGAACGTTCCTGGTCTTCTCCGACTACATGCGCAACGCGGTGCGTCTGTCGGCGCTGATGCACCTGCCGGTGACGTACGTGTGGACGCACGACTCCATCGGTCTGGGCGAGGACGGCCCGACGCACCAGCCGGTCGAGCACCTGGCCTCGCTGCGCGCCATCCCGGGTCTGAACGTGGTCCGGCCGGCCGACGCCAACGAGACGGCGATCGCCTGGCGGGAGATCCTGCGCCGCTGGACGAAGGAGTTCGGCAAGGGCCAGCCGCACGGTCTGGCGCTGACCCGCCAGGGCGTGCCGACGTACGAGCCCAACGAGGACGCGGCCAAGGGCGGCTACGTGCTCTTCGACGCCGAAGGCGGCGAGGCGCAGGTCGTGCTCATCGCGACCGGTTCCGAGGTGCACGTCGCCGTCGGGGCGCGCGAGCAGCTCCAGGCCGACGGTGTGCCGACCCGGGTGGTGTCCATGCCGTCCGTGGAGTGGTTCGAGCAGCAGGACCAGGGGTACCGGGACAGCGTCCTGCCCCCGTCCGTGAAGGCCCGGGTCGCGGTGGAGGCCGGGATCGGCCTGACCTGGCACAAGTACGTGGGAGACGCCGGCCGCATCGTCTCCCTGGAGCACTTCGGTGCTTCGGCGGACGCCAAGGTGCTTTTCAAGGAGTTCGGCTTCACCGCCGAGAACGTGGCCTCCGCCGCGCGGGAATCTCTCGCCGCGGCCCAGCGCTGACGCTCGTATACGACACGTAGGAGATGCATTTTCCATGACAGACGCACTCAAGCGCCTCTCCGATGAAGGCGTCGCGATCTGGCTGGACGACCTGTCGCGCAAGCGGATCACGTCCGGCAACCTCGCCGAGCTGATGGACCAGCAGCACGTCGTGGGCGTCACCACCAACCCGTCGATCTTCCAGAAGGCGATCTCGCAGGGCGACGGCTACGACCAGCAGCTCGCCGACCTCGCGGTGCGCGGGGTCACGGTCGAAGAGGCCATCCGCATGATCACCACGGCGGACGTCCGCGACGCCGCCGACATCCTGCGCCCGGTCTACGACAACACCGGCGGCAAGGACGGCCGGGTCTCCATCGAGGTGGACCCGCGTCTGGCGCACAACACCCACGCCACGGTGGCCGAGGCCAAGCAGCTGGCGTGGCTGGTGGACCGGCCGAACACCTTCATCAAGATCCCGGCGACCGAGGCGGGCCTGCCGGCCATCGCCGAGACCATCGGCCTGGGCATCAGCGTCAACGTCACGCTGATCTTCTCCCTGGAGCGCTACCGCAAGGTCATGGACGCCTTCCTGACCGGCCTGGAGAAGGCCAAGGAGCGCGGCCTGGACCTGTCGCAGATCCACTCGGTGGCGTCCTTCTTCGTGTCCCGCGTGGACACCGAGATCGACAAGCGGATCGACGCGCTCGGCACCGACGAGGCCAAGGCGCTGCGCGGCAAGGCCGCCGTCGCCAACGCACGCCTCGCCTACCAGGCGTACGAGGAGGTCTTCGGCACCGACCGCTGGGCCGCCCTGGAGAAGGCCGGCGCCAACAAGCAGCGTCCGCTGTGGGCGTCGACCGGCGTGAAGGACAAGGCGTACAGCGACACCATGTACGTCACCGACCTGGTCGCGCCGAACACGGTCAACACCATGCCGGAGGCGACCCTGTTCGCCACCGAGGACCACGGCGAGATCACCGGTGACGCCGTCGCCGGGTCGTACGAGCGGGCCCGCGCGGACCTCGACGCGGTCGAGAAGCTCGGGATCTCCTACGACGAGGTGGTCCAGCTCCTGGAGGACGAGGGCGTCGAGAAGTTCGAGGCGGCCTGGAACGACCTGCTGAAGTCCACGGAGGCGGAGCTCAAGCGCCTCGCTCCCTCGAAGGGCTGAGAATTGTCAAGCAGCAACCCGCTGCGTGACCCCGCAGACCGACGGCTCCCGCGTATCGCGGGGCCGTCGGGTCTGGTCATCTTCGGCGTCACCGGCGATCTGTCCCGCAAGAAGCTCATGCCCGCCGTGTACGACCTCGCCAACCGGGGTCTGCTGCCGCCGGGCTTCTCGCTCGTCGGGTTCGCCCGCCGCGACTGGGAGCACGAGGACTTCGCCCAGGTCGTGCACGACGCCGTCAAGGAACACTCCCGCACACCGTTCCGCGAGGAGGTCTGGCAGCAGCTCATCCAGGGGATGCGCTTCGTCCAGGGCACCTTCGACGACGACGACGCCTTCGAGCGGCTGCGCGGCACCATCGAGGAGCTGGACAAGGCACAGGGCACGGGCGGCAACTTCGCCTTCTACCTGTCGGTGCCGCCGAAGTCCTTCCCGGTGGTCATCCAGCAGCTGAAGAAGCACGGGCTGGCCGACCAGTCGAGCGGCTCCTGGCGCCGCGCGGTGATCGAGAAGCCGTTCGGCCACGACCTGAAGTCGGCCGAGGAGCTGAACGCGATCGTCCACGACGTGTTCGGTTCCGACCAGGTCTTCCGCATCGACCACTACCTGGGCAAGGAGACCGTCCAGAACATCCTGGCGCTGCGCTTCGCCAACACGATGTTCGAGCCGATCTGGAACCGGTCCTACGTCGACCACATCCAGATCACCATGGCCGAGGACATCGGCATCGGCGGCCGGGCCGGCTACTACGACGGCATCGGCGCGGCGCGCGACGTCATCCAGAACCACCTCCTCCAGCTGCTCGCGCTGACCGCGATGGAGGAGCCCGCCTCCTTCGACGCGGACGCGCTGGCGGCGGAGAAGACCAAGGTGCTCGGCGCGGTCCGGCTCCCCAAGGACCTGGGCCGGGACACCGTGCGCGGCCAGTACGCGGCCGGGTGGCAGGGCGGCGCCAAGGCCGTCGGCTACCTCGAAGAGGACGGCATCGACCCCAAGTCGAAGACCGACACCTACGCCGCGATCAAGGTGGGCATCGACAACCGCCGCTGGGCGGGCGTCCCCTTCTACCTGCGCACCGGCAAGCGTCTGGGCCGTCGCGTCACGGAGATCGCGGTCGTCTTCCAGCGGGCCCCGCACTCCCCCTTCGACACGACGGCCACCGAGGAACTCGGCTCGAACGCGATCGTCATCCGCGTGCAGCCCGACGAGGGCGTCACCGTCCGCTTCGGTTCCAAGGTGCCCGGCACGTCGATGGAGATCCGGGACGTGTCGATGGACTTCGCGTACGGCGAGTCCTTCACCGAGTCCAGCCCGGAGGCGTACGAGCGCCTGATCCTGGACGTCCTCCTGGGCGACGCCAACCTCTTCCCGCGCACCGAGGAGGTCGAGCTGTCCTGGAAGATCCTCGACCCGATCGAGGAGTACTGGGACGAGCACGGCACCCCGGCCCAGTACCCGGCCGGCACCTGGGGGCCCGTCGAGGCGGACGACATGCTGGAACGAGACGGACGGAGCTGGCGCCGGCCATGAAGACCGACCTGACGGACACCACGGCCAGCAAGATCAACAAGGCGCTGGTGCTCGGCCGCCGGGCGATCGGCACCCCGGCCATCGGCATGGTGCTCACCCTGGTCATCGTCACCGACGAGGAGAACGCGTACGACGCGCTGAAGGCCGCGAGCGACGCCGCGCACGAGCACCCCTCGCGCACGCTCGTCGTGATCAAGCGGGTCTCGCGCTCGCCGCGGGACCGCACCCGGTCCCGGCTCGACGCCGAGGTGCGCCTCGGCGCCGACGCGGGCACCGGCGAGACGATCGTGCTGCGGCTGTACGGCGACGTCGTCGACCACGCCCAGTCGGTGGTCCTGCCGCTGCTGCTGCCGGACGCGCCGGTCGTGGTCTGGTGGCCGGTGAACGCGCCGCTCGACCCGGCGAAGGACCCGCTGGGCGCCCTCGCGCAGCGCCGGGTCACCGACACCTACGCCTGCGAGGAGCCGATACGGGAGCTGGTGGCCCGCGCCGACGCCTACGCGCCGGGGGACACCGACCTGTCGTGGACGCGCATCACGCCGTGGCGCTCGATGCTGGCGGCGGCCCTGGACCAGGTCGACTGCGAGGTGCAGTCGGTCGAGGTGGAGGGCGAGGAGTTCAACCCCAGCTGTGAGCTGCTGGCGATGTGGCTCGCCGACCGGCTGGACGTGCCGGTGAAGCGCACGGTGTCGAGCGGCCCGGGTCTGACCGCGGTCCGCCTGGACACCGACTGCGGTCCGGTCGTCCTGGACCGGGCCGACGGGACGCTGGCGAACCTCTCCATCCAGGGCCAGCCGGCCCGCGCGGTCGCCCTCAAGCGCCGCGAGACGGCCGAGCTGATCGCGGAGGAGCTGCGCCGCCTGGACCCGGACGACACGTACGCCTCGGCGCTGCGGTACGGCGTGGACCGGCTGAACGCGCCGGCCAAAGGAGACCGGGCCGACGAGGGCGCCCTCGCGGTCGCCGCTCCCGTCGGGGCGGTCGCGAAGGCTCCCGCGAAGGACGCGGCGCAGGAGAAGACACCGGTGAGGAAGGCGGCGGCGAAATGAGCGACACCCCGCAGCTGGTCGTGCACCGTGACAAGGAGCTGATGGCCGAGGCCGCGGCGGCCCGCCTGATCACGAAGATCGTGGACGCGCAGGCCTCCCGGGGCAGCGCGTCCGTGGTCCTCACCGGCGGCCGCAACGGCAACGGCCTGCTCGCGGCGCTGGCCGGCTCCCCGGCCCGGGACGCGATCGACTGGAGCCGCCTCGACCTGTGGTGGGGCGACGAGCGGTTCCTGCCGGAGGGCGATCCGGAGCGCAACGTCACCCAGGCGCACCAGGCGCTCCTCGACGCGGTGCCGCTGGACCCGAAGCGGGTGCACGCGATGGCGGCCTCCGACGGCCCCTACGGCTCGGACGTGGAGGCCGCAGCGGCGGCCTACGCGCAGGAGCTGGCCACGGCCTCCGTCCCCGAGAACCACGCCGCGGTCCCGTCCTTCGACGTCCTGCTCCTCGGCGTCGGCCCGGACACCCATGTGGCGTCGCTCTTCCCGGAGCACCCGGGAGTCCGGGAGACGGAGCGCACGGTGATCGGCGTCCACGGCTCCCCCAAGCCGCCGCCCATCCGCATCTCCCTGACCCTGCCCGCGATCCGCGCCGCCCGTGAGGTGTGGCTGCTCGCGGCGGGCGAGGACAAGGCGAACGCGGTGGCGATGGCCCTGTCGGGCGCGGGCGAGATCCAGGCCCCGGCAGCGGGCGCCCGGGGCCGCGCCCGCACCCTGTGGCTCCTGGACTCGGCGGCGGCATCACAACTGCCGAGATCCCTCTACCCACCGGCGTCGGCCTAATCAGCCCGTTGGGGGTGCCCCCTCTGGGGGAGTTTGAGGACGAGGCCGTTCAGGCCGAAAGCGGGGGTCTGGGGGCGGCAGCCCCCAGGGAAGGGAACGGGAAGGGGCGGCGGGGGCGAAAACCTCCCGCCGCCCCTTCGGCACGTTCACGCCCGCCCGCGCAACTCCCGGTAGACGGCCACCAGCGCGGCCGTGGACGGATCGAGGCCGGGCACCTCCGCGCCCTCGGTCAGCGCGGGCTCGATCCGCTTGGCGAGCACCTTGCCGAGTTCGACACCCCACTGGTCGAAGGAGTCGATGTTCCAGATCGCACCCTGCACGAACACCTTGTGCTCGTACAGCGCGACGAGCTGGCCGAGTACGGAGGGGGTCAGCTCGGCGGCCAGGACGGTCGTGGTGGGGTGGTCGCCGCGGAAGGTCTTGTGCGGGACCAGTTCCTCGGGCACTCCCTCCGCGCGTACCTCGTCCGGGGTCTTGCCGAAGGCGAGGGCCTGGGTCTGCGCGAAGAAGTTGGCCATCAGCAGGTCGTGCTGGGCCTTCAGCTCCTCGCTCAGCTCGCCCACCGGCCGCGCGAAGCCGATGAAGTCCGCCGGGATCAGCTTCGTACCCTGGTGGATCAGCTGGTAGTACGCGTGCTGCCCGTTGGTGCCCGGCGTGCCCCACACCACCGGCCCGGTCTGCCACTGAACCGGATTCCCGTCCCGGTCCACGGACTTGCCGTTGGACTCCATGTCGAGCTGCTGGAGATACGCGGTGAACTTCGACAAGTAGTGCGAGTACGGCAGCACCGCATGCGACTGCGCGCCCAGGAAGTCGCCGTACCAAACCCCCAACAGGCCCATCAGCAGAGGCACGTTGGACTCGGCGGGGGCGGTGCGGAAGTGTTCGTCGACCAGGTGGAAGCCGTCGAGCATCTCCCGGAAGCGGTCCGGGCCGACGGCGATCATCAGGGACAGCCCGATGGCCGAGTCGAAGGAGTACCGGCCGCCGACCCAGTCCCAGAACTCGAACATGTTGGCCGTGTCGATGCCGAATCCGGAGACCTTCTCGGCGTTGGTCGACAGGGCCACGAAGTGCTTCGCGACCGCGGCCTCGTCACCGAGCGCGGCCAGCAGCCACGAGCGCGCCGAGGTGGCGTTGGTGATCGTCTCGATGGTGGTGAAGGTCTTGGAGGCGATGATGAACAGCGTCTCGGCCGGGTCCAGGTCCCGGACCGCCTCGTGCAGGTCCGCGCCGTCCACGTTGGACACGAAGCGCAGGGTCAGCGAGCGGTCGGTGAAGGCCCGCAGCGCCTCGTAGGCCATCGCCGGACCGAGGTCGGAGCCGCCGATGCCGATGTTGACGACGTTCTTGATGCGCTTGCCGGTGTGCCCGGTCCACTCGCCGGAGCGGACCCGGTCGGCGAAGCCGGCCATCTTGTCCAGCACGGCGTGCACCTTGGGGACGACGTTCTCGCCGTCGACCTCGATCACCGCGTCCCGCGGGGCGCGCAGCGCCGTGTGCAGCACCGCCCGGTCCTCGGTGATGTTGATGCGCTCACCGCGGAACATCGCGTCACGCAGCCCGGACACGCCGGTCGCGGCGGCCAGCTCCTGGAGCAGCGCCAGCGTCTCGTCGGTGACGAGGTTCTTCGAGTAGTCGACGTGCAGGTCTCCCACGCGCAGCGTCCAGCCGGTGCCGCGCCCCGGGTCGGCGGCGAACAGCTCGCGCAGCCGCACCTCGCCGAGCTGCTCGCGGTGCTTGACCAGCGCGGCCCATTCGGGCGTCTGGTGGAGCCTGGTACGGCCGTCTGCGTTCATGTCGGACGTCAGCCTTCTTCCTTGGGTGTCCCAGCTGTCCCGGCTGTACAGCTGTTCCAACCTAAGTGATCAGGAGTGAAGGCGACCGACGGAGACGGAAACCGACGGTGTACGGAGCTAGATCTCGCCGCGCAGTTTGGCGAGTGCCTCGGCGAGGATCGCCTCGCCGTCCGCGTCGCTGCGGCGTTCGCGCACGTACGCGAGGTGGGTCTTGTAGGGCTCGGTGCGCGGCGGGTCCGGGGGATTGTCCCGGTCCTGTCCGGCGGGGAAGCCGCAGCGCGGGCAGTCCCAGGTCTCCGGGACCTGGGCGTCGCTCGCGAAGCTCGGCTGTGTCTCGTGTCCGTTGGAGCACCAGAAGGAGATGCGCAGACGCGGCGCGGACTCGCCACGCTCGGCCTCGCCCATCGGCCCCGCCCCGACCCGGCTTCCCCGGATCGCGTTGCCACTTGCCACGGTCGTAACTCCCTGCGTGATGGTGCCGCAAAGCGAGTCGGCGTTTCGCTTCGCTGCGAGCGCCTCAGTCTACGTAAGGCCCAACGCGCGTCCAGTATTTGGAGTTACAAGCTCCACTGCACAGACGCAAGCCCCATGATAGGCGGCGCGCCGAGGCGCGTACCGGACATGGGGCTTTACGTGCACAAGTGTGTGACGGGGCGACCGGACCCCTCAGTTGTTGGCCTTCATGAGCAGGGCGAGCACCATGATGCACGCGAACCAGCACAGACCGACCACGACGGTGATCCGGTCGAGGTTGCGCTCGGCGACCGAAGAGCCACCGACGGAGGACTGCATGCCGCCACCGAACATGTCGGAGAGGCCGCCGCCCTTCCCCTTGTGCATCAGCACCAGCAGCATCAGCAGCCCGCTGAAGACGATCAGGGCGATCGAAAACCCCAAAACCACGGCTGGACCAACTTCCTCGGATTCGGATGGACGACGGGGGCACGGTGACAGCAGGCCACCATGCCCCCGCAAGGGTACGACGTATCGCCGCTAGCGCATACTCACTGGTCGATCTGCCTCTCGACCAGGCACCGGCTACTGGTCGCGGAAGCGGACGATCTTGACGAACTCGTCCGAGTCCAGCGAGGCGCCGCCGACCAGGGCGCCGTCGATGTCGGGCTTCGCCATGATCTCGGCGACGTTGCCGGACTTGACGGAGCCGCCGTACTGGATGCGGACCTGGTCGGCCAGCTCCTGGGAGTACAGCTCGGCGACCTTGCCGCGGATCGCCGCGCAGACCTCCTGGGCGTCGTCGGAGCCGCAGACCTTGCCGGTACCGATGGCCCACACGGGCTCGTAGGCGATCACGACGGACTCGGCCTGCTCGGCCGGGAGGTCCTTCAGGCCGCCCTCGACCTGGGCGAGGGTGTGCTCGACGTGGTTGCCCGCCTCGCGGACGTCCAGCTCCTCGCCGACGCACAGGATCGGGGTCAGACCGTGCTTGTAGGCGGCCTTGACCTTGGCGTTCACGACCTCGTCGGTCTCGGCGTGGTACTGCCGGCGCTCGGAGTGGCCGACGGCCACGTACGCGCACTTCAGCTTGGCCAGCATCGGGCCCGAGATCTCGCCGGTGTAGGCGCCGCCGTCGTACGCGGAGATGTCCTGGGCACCGTACTTGATCTTGAGCTTGTCCCCGTCGACCAGGGTCTGCACGGAGCGCAGGTCGGTGAAGGGGGCGAGGACGGCGACCTCGACGGCGTCGTAGTCCTTGTCCGCGAGGGCGAAGGCGAGCTTCTGGACGTGGGCGATGGCCTCCAGGTGGTTGAGGTTCATCTTCCAGTTGCCCGCCATCAGCGGCGTGCGGGTGGTCATCGGGGTCAGTCCTCCAGTGCGGCGAGGCCGGGGAGCGTCTTGCCCTCGAGGTATTCGAGGGAGGCGCCGCCGCCGGTCGAGATGTGGCCGAATGCGTTCTCGTCGAAGCCGAGGGTGCGGACGGCCGCGGCGGAGTCGCCGCCGCCGACCACGGTGAAGCCCGGGGCGTCGACGAGGGCCTGGGCGACCGTCTTGGTGCCCTCGGCGTAGTCGGGGTGCTCGAAGACGCCCATGGGACCGTTCCAGAAGACGGTGCCGGCGTCGGCGAGCTTGGACGCGTACAGCTTGCGGGACTCCGGACCGATGTCCAGGCCCATCCGGTCCGCCGGGACGGCGTCCGCGGCGACGGTGGTGGCGTTGGCCGGTGCCTTGGTCTTCAGGTCCGGGAACTCGGGCCCGACCACGACGTCGACGGGCAGGACCAGCTCGACGCCGTTCTTCTCGGCGCGCTCCATGTACTCCTTGACGGCCGGGATCTGGTCCTCCTGGAGGAGGGAGATGCCGACCTCGTACCCCTTGGCCTTGAGGAAGGTGTACGCCATGCCGCCGCCGATGAGGATCCGGTCGGCCTTGCCGAGCAGCTGGTCGATGACGGCGAGCTTGTCGGAGACCTTGGCGCCGCCGAGTGCGACCACGTACGGGCGCTTCACTTCGTCGGTGAGCTTCTTGAGGACGCCGACCTCGGTGGCGATGAGGTACCCGGCGTAGTGCGGGAGCCGCTTCGGCAGGTCGAAGACGGACGCGTGCCCCCGGTGCACCGCGCCGAAGCCGTCGCCGACGTAGACGTCCGCGAGGCCGGCCAGCCTGTCGGCGAAGGCGGCCCGCTCGGCGTCGTCCTTGCTGGTCTCGCCCGCGTTGAAGCGCAGGTTCTCGATGACGGCGACACCGCCGTCGGCGAGGCCGGAGACGGCGGCCTCGGCGGAGGTGCCGACGGTGTCCTCGGCGAAGGCGACGTCGGCGCCGAGCAGTTCACCGAGGCGGGCGGCGGCCGGGGCGAGGGAGAAGGCGGGGTCCGGGGCGCCCTTGGGGCGGCCCAGGTGCGAGGCGACGATCACGCGGGCGCCCGCGTCGGCCAGCGCCTTGACGGTGGGCACTACCGCACGGATGCGGCCGTCGTCGGTGATGGTGGTGCCGTCCAGCGGGACGTTCAGGTCGGCGCGGACGAAGACGCGCTTGCCCGCGACGCCTTCGGAGAGCAGTTCGTCGATCGTCTTCAAGAGGGCTCCTGGGTTCTCGGATCGCTCGTGATCCTACGAGGGCTGGTGGCGGCGGACGCGACGCAGGGCCCGGGCAGCGCGACCTTGCGCTGCCCGAGCCCTGCTACCGCATCGAGGTGCCTTGCTGAAGTCGATCAGAGCTGGTTGCCGACGAAGACCGTGAGGTCGACGAGGCGGTTCGAGTAGCCCCACTCGTTGTCGTACCAGCCGAGGATCTTCACCGACTTGCCGTCCTGGACCATGGTCAGGGACGAGTCGAAGGTGCAGGAGGCCGGGTCGCCGACGATGTCCGAGGAGACGATCGCGTCCTCGGTGTAGAACAGGAAGCCCTTGAGGTCGCCGTCGTCGGCGGCCTTCTTGAACGCGGCGTTGACCTCGTCCTTGGTGACCTCGCGCTGGAGCTCCACGACCAGGTCGGTGGCCGAGCCGGTGGGGACCGGGACGCGCATCGCGATGCCGTCGAGCTTGCCCTTGAGCTGCGGCAGCACCAGCGCGGTGGCCTTGGCGGCGCCCGTGGTGGTCGGGATGATGTTCTCCGCGGCGGCACGGGCGCGGCGCAGGTCCTTGTGCGGGAAGTCCAGGATGCGCTGGTCGTTCGTGTACGCGTGGACCGTCGTCATCAGGCCCTTGACGATGCCGAAGTTCTCGTCGAGGACCTTGGCCATCGGCGCCACACAGTTGGTGGTGCAGGAGGCGTTGGAGATGACGTGGTGGTTCGCCGGGTCGTACTTGTCCTGGTTGACGCCCATCACGATGGTGATGTCCTCGTCCTTGGCCGGAGCCGAGATGAGGACCTTCTTCGCGCCACCGGCGATGTGCTTCTCCGCGTCCGCCTTCTTCGTGAAGATGCCGGTCGACTCGATCACGATGTCGACGCCCAGCTCGCCCCACGGGATGTCGGCCGGGTTGCGCTCGGACAGGACCTTGATGGTCTTGCCGTCGACGGTGATGGTGTCCTCGGTGTGCGAGACCTCCGCCTTGAGGCGGCCGAGGATGGTGTCGTACTTCAGCAGATGGGCGGTGGTCGCGGTGTCACCCAGGTCGTTGACAGCCACGATCTCGATGTCCGCACCCTGCTCCAGCAGCGCGCGGAAGTAGTTACGACCGATGCGGCCAAAGCCGTTGATGCCTACGCGGATCGTCACGAACCGATCTCCTCGTTGGTACGCCGGCCCGATGTGCCGGCGAGCTGTATTTGGGATGTCCCCGACCACCTCCGACCCTACCTCCCTACGGCGTCGGGGGTGACATCGAGACGCCCCATACCCGGCAGGGCGGTCCGTACCCGCCAGTAGGGGTACGGACCGCCCTGGGCGTCGGGGACCGTTCACCCGATGTGGTTACACCGGGTCAGTCCTCCGCACGCCGGAGTTCACTCGTCCAGGGCATGCAGCGCCTGCCGGACCAGTGCCGCGCGGGCGGCCGGTTCGGCGAGGTGCTCCAGGCCGAAGCCGAGCAGCACGGTGTCGTCCGTGGTGACGGCGCCGTAGGTCTGGAACAGGGTCCCGGTGCGGGTCCAGTCCTTCAGGACGGCGGGGCTGCCCGCGGGCGGGCCGGATGCCTGCCAGGCGCCCAGCGAGGTCTCGAAGCCCTCGGTCTGCGTCGCCGTGCCCCCGACGACCAGGGAGGCCTCGTCGGCGAGGACGCCGCGGCCGCCGCTGCCGGGGTCGGTGACGTAGGCGATCGACAGCTCCACGGACTTTCCGGCGTAGGCGCTCAGGTCGAACTCGACCTGTTTCCAGCCGCCGGAGGAGCCGGTGAGGCTGTTCCACTGCCCGGTGCTGCCGGTCGCGGTGCAGCCCTCGTCGGACAGGGTCAGGTAGTGCGCCAGCCAGGGGTGCCCGGCCAGGTAGAACCCGGCCGCGCACTCGGCGGGTACGGCCGTGCCGGTGGCGCCGTTCGCCTCGGGCAGCGTGGTCCAGTCG
This sequence comes from Streptomyces sp. NPDC111628, assembly GCF_055635195.1. Lineage (NCBI taxonomy): Bacteria > Bacillati > Actinomycetota > Actinomycetes > Kitasatosporales > Streptomycetaceae > Streptomyces > Streptomyces sp. NPDC111628. The sequence continues at coordinate 162,334 of NZ_JBVKBZ010000007.1, forward strand.
TCGGCGCCGGTGGTGTGCGCCTCGACGAGGGCGTTGTCGTAGCCGCGCTCGGTGTCCCACAGCAGCTGGGTGCGGAGCGTGGGGCGTTCGGAAGCGGTGACTCCGGTGAGGTCGACGGTGCGGGTGAGGCGCTTGTAGGCGTCGTCGGTGTGGACGGCGGCGGCCATCCACTCCCCCGCGTAGGGACCGTACGGGTTGACCGTCCCGGCGAACTTACCGGCTCCCGCGCTCGCGAACTGCGGGTAGGTGCCGGGGTCGAGCTCGTCGGAGGTCACGCTGTACGCGCCGGCGGCGTCCAGCGGGTTGCCGGGCGCGTCGCCGAGGGTGCCGTCGGCCCTGTCGAGCTTGCCCGAGCCGGTGAACCCGGTGGCGCCGGAGGTGGCGGTGCGGGTGTAGGCGCCCAGGTAGTACTGGCTGAAGTCGTCGGAGAGGGTGCCGCCGCCGAGGTCGACGTCGCCGCCGGCCTGCTCGCCCGCCTCGATCAGCTTGCCGCCCTCGTTGAGGAAGGCGCGCAGCTGGAGCTGGGTGGCGTTGCCGGGAACCGCGGCGCCCGTGTAATGGACGACGGTGCCGAAGTGGCCGAGGACGCCGAGCGCGTCGGGGGCGCCCTGGGTGGCGACGTCCCAGACGGCGGCGCGTTGGCCGTTGGCCTTGAGGGCGTCCACGTACGTCTGGGTCTGCGTGGCCTTCGCGCCCTCCTCGGCAAGGACGAGGACGTCGGCGCGGGAGCGCTCGGCGACCTTGTACGTGAAGTGCTCGCTCTCGGTGCGCTTGCCGTGCTTGCCGTGCCGGTCGTGGGTGCCGCGCGGCGTCTCGCCGGTGAACCAGACCTCGACGCGGTCGCCGGGGTCGGCGCCCCTGACCTTGGCCCGGTACTCGTCGAAGTAGAGGTTGTCCTCACCGCCGTACGTCTCGCCGCCCCGCCAGGGCCGCAGCGTCGCGTCGTGCGTGCGTCCGCCGTTGACGCGGTACTTCAGCTCCTTGTCGCGCACGGACTTGCGGACGACGACGGAGACCTCCTGGTCGGCGCCGCGCGCGTAGGAGGTGGTGAAGGGAGCGGGGGTGAAGTCGGCGGCGTCCAGGCCCACCGAGGAGGACGGCCGGTCGGGGTGCGCGGCGGTCTCGGCGACGGAGAGCGCGAACGGGACGTTCTTGGCGAACTCCTGCTGGATCAGCTTCTCGTCGTCGGGGAAGTTGAAGCCGGACTGGCAGTCGCGCGCGTTCCACTGGTCGTCGGGGTCCACGTCGGAGGCCGTCTTGCAGGTCGACATCTCCGGGGTGAACATCGCCATGCCGTTGACGTTGGCCGCGTGCCCGTCGGCCTCGCCGTTGGTGGTGTACAGCTCCGAGGAGACCTGCGGGTGGTAGCCGGGGATCGCCGAGTTGTCGGGGGTGCCGGCCAGCGCCTTGTAGAGGACGTCGTCCGGGGTGTTGGTGGCCACCTGCCAGCCGACGCCGTAGAGGAGGAGTTCGGCGGCGGAGTGGTAGTTGATGCCGTACGTGAAGCCGATGCGTTTCTGGAAGGCGTCCAGCGCCTTGGTCTCGGGCTCGGAGCCCGGGCTCGCGCCGCGGTAGGTCTCGCTGGTGGGGTTGGGGGACGAGCCCTCGTCGTCGTAGCCCCACTTGTAGGCGAAGTTGCGGTTGAGGTCGACGCCGTCGCCGGTGCTGATGGTGCCGTCGCCGTTGACGTCGCGCAGGTTCTTGCGCCAGAGGCGGTTGTCGGTGCTCTCGAAGGTGTAGTCGTAGCCGTCGGGGTTGGCCGACAGGACGAACCACAGCTCGGTGGAGTCGACGATCTCCCTGATCCGCCGGTCCTTCTTGTAGTTGTCCAGGTAGTGGTGCATCAGCCGCCGGGTCATCTCCGGAGTGATCCACTCACGCGCGTGCTGGTTGGACATGTAGAGGACGGAGGGCTTGGAGCCGTCCTTCGACTTCTTCGCGTGCTTGGTGAGCTTGAGCGCCAGGATGTCCTGGCCGTTCACGGTCTTCCCGATGGAGACGACCTTGGTGAGGCCGGGGTTCTCCTGGGCGGTCCGCAGGATCTCCTCGCGCAGGCCGCCGCTGCCGCTGTACGGGCGGAAGACGCCGTCGGCGGCGGTCTCGACCCGCTTCTCGGCCTGGGTGGACAGGGTGTGCTCGGTGAGGTCGACACCCTGTTTCTCCAGCGTGCCGGCCTGCTTCTCGGTGAGGTACAGCTCGACGGCGGCGGTTCCCCGGTCGGGTACCTGCTCGCCGAGTTCGTGGCCGTCCTGGCCGGTGGCCAGCAGCAGGGGTACCTGCTCCTTGGTGACGTCGGCGCGGAAGACCTTCACTTCGTTCGCGTCCGGGGTCCCCGGGTCCGCGGGTTGTGCCTGGGCGATGGGCGCGAAGCTCGCTCCGCCGATCAGGAGCGCGCCGACAGCGAGGATCGATCTCGCTCTTCGTCTCATGAACCCCCCTAGATGGGGCCTGTCCGACAGGCCTGGGTCCGCCACAGCAGCGAACAGATGCCAGGCTCATGACAGCTCATGATCGAGTCAAGAGTGCGGCAAGGACACGCGAAAGCCGGTGCCGGTCACCCAAGTGGGCGCCGGCACCGGCTGGTTGTCCTCGTTCCGTACGGCTCGGGGCCACGGGGGCGTCCGGTCAGCCGACGAGGTTGTCGGCCATCTCCTCCTCGCCGAGGTTGGCGTCCGTACCGGCGATGCCGAGGTCCGAGGCCCGCTTGTCGGCCATGGCCAGCAGGCGGCGGATGCGTCCGGCGACGGCGTCCTTGGTCAGCGGCGGGTCGGCGAGGGCGCCCAGCTCCTCCAGGGACGCCTGCTTGTGCTCCATGCGCAACCGTCCCGCCGCGGCGAGGTGCTCGGGCACGTCGTCGGCGAGGATCTCCAGGGCGCGCTGCACCCGGGCACCGGCGGCGACGGCCGCGCGGGCGGAGCGGCGCAGGTTGGCGTCGTCGAAGTTGGCGAGCCGGTTGGCGGTGGCGCGGACCTCGCGCCGCAGCCTGCGCTCCTCCCAGGCCAGCACCGAGTCGTGGGCGCCGAGCCGGGTGAGCAGCGCGCCGATCGCGTCCCCGTCGCGGACCACGACCCGGTCCACGCCGCGCACCTCGCGGGCCTTGGCCGGGATCGACAGCCGGCGGGCGGCGCCGACCAGGGCGAGCGCCGCCTCGGGGCCCGGGCAGGTCACCTCCAGGGAGGAGGAGCGGCCGGGCTCGGTGAGCGAGCCGTGCGCGAGGAACGCCCCGCGCCAGGCCGCCTCGGCGTCGCAGGTGGCCCCCGAGACCACCTGCGGCGGCAGGCCCCGGATCGGGCGGCCCCGGCCGTCCACCAGCCCGGTCTGCCGGGCCAGCTGGTCACCGCCCGCGACCACCCGGACCACGAAACGCGAACCGCGGCGCAGCCCGCCCGGCGCCATCACGATCAGCTCCGAGCTGTGCCCGAAGATCTCCAGGATGTCCCGCTTGAGCCGTCGCGCCGCGTTCCCGGTGTCCAGCTCCGCCTCGATCACGATGCGTCCGCTCACCAGGTGGAGGCCGCCGGCGAACCGCAGGACGGCGGAGACCTCCGCCTTTCTGCAGCAGGTCCGGGTGACGGGGAGCTGGGAGATCTCGCTCTTCACCGCTGCCGTCATCGCCATGGGCCGATCCTTCCATGCATCCGAAAAATACGGTCGTACGCGGCGGCCAGCAGCTCCGGGTCGTGCCTCGGGGTCCCGTCGGTCCGGGCGACCGGAGCCAGCTCGACCGCGGCACCGAACCGTTTCGCGGCGTCGGTGAGCGAGTCACGGTCGGGCACGGCGGCCTCGTCGGCCAGCACCACGTCCAGGGCGAGTTTAGGGGCGTGTCGTCCCAAAACCTCCAAATGACGCTGCGGGGAGAAGCCCTCAGTTTCTCCGGGCTGGGGGGCGAGGTTCAGCGAGAGCACCCGGCGCGCCTTCGTCTCGACCAGCGCGTCGAGCAGATCCGGCACGAGCAGGTGCGGGATGACCGAGGAGAACCAGGAGCCGGGGCCCAGCACCACCCAGTCGGCGTCCAGGACGGCGTCGACCGCCTCCGGGACGGCCGGCGGGTCGCTGGGCACCAGGTGCACGGACTGCACCTCGCCGGGCGTGAGCGCCACGGTCGCCTGCCCCCGTACGGTGTCCACCTCGTCGGGCCGCTCCGGGTCGTGGCCCCTGACCAGGGCCTGGAGCTCCAGCGGGACGGCGGACATGGGCAGCACCCGCCCGTGCGCGCCGAGCAGCTTGCCCACCAGGTCCAGCGCCTGGACGTGGTCGCCGAGCTGCTCCCACAGGGCGACGATCAGCAGATTGCCGACCGCGTGTTCGTGCAGGTCGCCCTCGGACTGGAAGCGGTGCTGGATGACGCGGGCCCAGGTCTGGCCCCAGTCGTCGTCGCCGCACAGCGCGGCCAGCGCCTTGCGCAGGTCGCCGGGCGGCAGGACGCCCAGCTCGTCGCGCAGACGCCCGCTGGAGCCGCCGTCGTCGGCGACGGTGACGACGGCGGTGAGGTCGCCCGTGATCCGGCGCAGCGCGGCGAGCGAGGCGGACAGGCCCATGCCGCCGCCGAGGGCGACGACCTTGGGCTGGGCGCCCCGGCGGCGCGGCTTGCCGCCGCGCGCCTGTTCGGGCCGGGCGGCGCGGGCGTCGGCGGGTCTGCCCCCGCGTCCCTCGGGCACCACCCGGCGCAGCCTGCTCAGCCGCGGAGTACGTCCTGTCATTCCCCTGTCATTCCCGTCCCATGTCCCGGTGGACGACCACCGTCTCCACGCCCTCGGCGGCGAGCCGGGCGGCGAGCTTCTCCGACATGGCCACGGACCGGTGCTTGCCGCCGGTGCAGCCGACGGCGACGGTCACATAGCGCTTGCCCTCCCGACGGTAGCCCGCGGCGATCAGCTGGAGCAGCTCGGCATAGCGGTCGAGGAACTCCTTGGCCCCGGGCTGGTTGAGGACGTAGCTCGACACCTCCTCGTTGAGGCCGGTGAAGGGGCGCAGCTCCGGGACCCAGTGCGGGTTGGGCAGGAAGCGCATGTCGACGACCAGGTCGGCGTCGACCGGGAGGCCGTACTTGAAGCCGAAGGACATCACCGTGGCCCGCAGCTCGGGCTCCTCCTCGCCGGCGAACTGGGCGTCCATCTTGGCGCGCAGCTCGTGCACGTTGAGGCTGGAGGTGTCGATCACCAGGTCGGCGTCGCCGCGCAGCTCGCGCAGGAGCTCGCGCTCGGCGGCGATGCCGTCGACGATGCGGCCGTCACCCTGGAGGGGGTGCGGGCGGCGCACCGACTCGAAGCGGCGCACCAGGGCGTCGTCGGAGGACTCCAGGAAGACGATCCGGCGGGTGACGCCGCGGGCGTCGAGGTCCGCGAGGGATTCCCGCAGGTTGTCGAAGAAGCGCCGGCCGCGGACGTCGACGACCACCGCGATGCGGGCCACGTTGCCCTGGGAGCGGGCGCCGAGCTCCACCATGGTGGGGATCAGCGCGGGCGGGAGGTTGTCGACGACGAACCAGCCCAGGTCCTCCAGACACTTGGCGGCCGTCGAGCGGCCGGCCCCGGACATGCCGGAGATGATCACCAGCTCGGGGATGGCCGCCTCGTGCGCCCCGGCCGTTTCCTTGCCCGTACTCACCTGTGCTCCGTCGTCCTGCGTCTGTTCTCGCTCCGCTGCGGGCTGTGCCTCGTGCTCGGTCATCTCTCCTGCCCCCGTCGTTCGTCCGGGGTGCCCGCGGACACGGGCTCCCCCGGGGCATCCGCCGTCGTCTCGGGTACCCCGTCGTCGTCATCCATGATCTCTCCGGTCGCCGTGTTCACGGCGGGTGCGGCCGGGGTGGCCCGGGCGAGGGCCACGGCGACCGTCTCGGCCGTCTTGCGGCCTATGCCGGGCACCTCGCAGATCTGGTCGATCGTCGCCGACCGCAGCTTCTTCACCGAACCGAAGTGCTTGATCAGCGCCTGCTTGCGGGTCTCTCCCAGGCCGGGCACGTCGTCCAGCGGGCCGGCGCGGAAGCGTTTGGCGCGCTTGGCGCGCTGGTAGGTGATCGCGAAGCGGTGGGCCTCGTCGCGGACCCGCTGCAGCAGGTAGAGGCCCTCGCTGGTGCGGGGCAGGACGACCGGGTCGTCCTCGCGGGGCAGCCAGACCTCCTCCAGGCGCTTGGCGAGACCGCACACGGCGATGTCGTCGATGCCCAGCTCGTCCAGCGCCCGCTGGGCGGCCGCGACCTGCGGCTGCCCGCCGTCGACGACGACGAGCTGCGGCGGGTAGGCGAAGCGCTTGGGCCGGCCGTCGTCGTCCTTGAGCGCGGGGCCGTCCGTGAGCTCCTGTCCGTCCGTGACCTCTCGCCCGCCCGTGAGCTCCCGTCCGTCCGTGAGCTCCCGTCCGTCCGTGAGGGCCGCGCCGTCGTCCGGGGCGGCGTCGCCGTCCGGGTGCCGGGCGCCGTCGGTCAGTCCCTCGCCGTCCGCCCACTCGCCGGTCTTCTCCTTCTCGGCGAGATAGCGGCGGAAGCGGCGGGTGATGACCTCGTGCATGGAACGGACGTCGTCCTGTCCCTCGAAGCCCTTGATCTGGAACCGCCGGTATTCGCTCTTGCGGGCCAGCCCGTCCTCGAAGACGACCATGGAGGCCACGACGTCGTCGCCCTGGAGGTGCGAGATGTCGTAGCACTCGATCCGCAGCGGGGCGCTGTCCAGGTCGAGGGCCCCGGCGATCTCCTCCAGCGCGCGCGAGCGCGTCGTCAGGTCGGAGGCACGCTTGGTCTTGTGCAGGACGAGGGCCTGCTGGGCATTGCGCTGGACGGTCTCCATCAGCGCCTTCTTGTCGCCGCGCTGCGGGATGCGCAGCGACACTCCCGACCCGCGGCGCTCGGTCAGCCACTGCTGGACGGGCTCGACCGGGTCGGGCAGGGCGGGGACCAGGACCTCCTTGGGGACGGCGTCCCCGCTCTCCTCGCCGTACAGCTGCTGGAGGGCGTGCTCGACGAGGGCGCCGGTGGTGATCTCCTCCACCTTGTCGGTGACCCAGCCGCGCTGACCGCGCACGCGTCCGCCGCGCACGTGGAAGATCTGGACGGCCGCCTCCAGCTCGTCCTCGGCGACCGCGATCAGGTCGGCGTCGGTGGCGTCGGCGAGGACGACCGCGCTCTTCTCCATCGCCTTCCTGAGGGCTCCGATGTCGTCGCGCAGGCGCGCCGCCCGCTCGTACTCCATCTCCTCGGCCGCCTCGGCCATCTGCCGCTCCAGGCGGCGCAGGTAGGTACCGGTGCGGCCGGCCATGAAGTCGCAGAACTCGTCGGCCAGGTCCCAGTGGTCGTCGGGGGTGATACGGCCGACGCAGGGCGCGGAGCACTTGCCGATGTATCCGAGCAGACAGGGGCGGCCGGTGCGGGCGGCGTTCTTGAAGACGCCCGCGGAGCAGGTGCGCACCGGGAAGACGCGCAGCAGGAGGTCGACGGTGTCGCGGATGGCCCAGGCGTGCCCGTACGGCCCGAAGTAGCGCACGCCCTTCTTCTTCTGGCCGCGCATCACCTGGACGCGCGGGAACTCCTCGTTCATCGTCACCGCGAGGTACGGGTAGCTCTTGTCGTCGCGGTACTTGACGTTGAACCGGGGGTCGTACTCCTTGATCCAGGAGTACTCCAGCTGCAGCGCCTCGACCTCCGTGGACACCACCGTCCATTCCACGGAGGCGGCCGTCGTGACCATGGTGCGGGTGCGCGGGTGCAGGTGCGCCAGGTCCTGGAAGTAGTTCGCCAGGCGCTGGCGCAGGCTCTTCGCCTTTCCGACGTAGATCACCCGGCGGTGCTCGTCACGGAACCTGTACACCCCCGGGGAGTCCGGGATCTCTCCCGGCCTGGGGCGGTAGCTGGAGGGGTCGGCCATGACTCACACCCTACTGGCGCGGACCGACACTTCGGCGGGCCTGTGGACGACGGGCCGGGGCCCCTGTGGACAGCCGGCGGGAGAGGCCGGAGACGACAGTGCGGGGCCGGTCGGTCACGGCGGGTGGCCCCCGGGGCTGCGGGCCCGTGCGTTCTCGGCCAGGAGCGTGTGGCGGTCGGGCGCCAGGTGTTGTCCGGACTAGGTCAACACGCTTCAATGCGGGGGGACTCGGGGCCCTGAAGCGCGGCGTACGGATGTGAAGACCTCTGCGCCGCGACCGGGGGGCGGGCGGCCCCGGCCGATCCGTGCGACGGCCTGACCAGCCGTCGTGAACTTCACAGAAGGGCCCCTGCATGCCGCACGCCACACAGCACGCGGACGTCGCCACCGCGCAACTCGACTCGGCCCTGCGCGGTGGTCCCTTCCACGTCGCCCTGCGGGCCGCGATCGCCGCCCGCGGACTGCCGCTGCAGCGCGTGCAGCACCATCTGTCGCGCCACGGGGTGAAGGTGGGCGTCACGAGTCTGAGCTACTGGCAGCAGGGCGCCCGCCGTCCGCAGCGCCCTGAGTCCCTGCGGGCGGTGCGGGCCCTGGAGGAGATACTCCAGCTGCCGGAGGAGTCGCTGATACGCCTGCTGGCCGAGGCCGACGCGGAACCCGTGGAGCGACGGCCCGCGGGCCGCTCCTACCGCGCCCACCTGGCGGCGTCGGGTGTCCTGGACCAGCTGCTGACCGAACTGGGGTACCCGTCGCCGGACGGCGGGGTGCACACCCTGGGGCATCACGAACGGATCCGGGTCGGTCCCCGCCGTGAGCTGGCGGAACGCGAGTCGCACCTCATCGTCCGTGCCCACCGCGACGGCGTGGACCGCTTCGTCGCGGTCCACTACGGCGATCCGGGATGCGTTCCCGCGCGGATGACCGTCCACGCGCTGGAGAACTGCCGCACGGGCCGTGTCCGCACCCACCAGGAAACGGGTGTGCTCCTCACCGAGCTGCTCTTCGACACGCGGCTGGGGGCCGGCGACACCCATCTCTTCCGCTACGGCGTCGAGGACGCCACGGCCGGTGTGTCGCGCGAGTACGTCCGCGGGTTCGGTACGGCGGGCGGGCAGTACGCGCTCCAGGTGCGGTTCGACGCCGCGGCGCTTCCGGTGCGCTGCCACCGCTTCACGCAGCACTCTCCGGCGGCACCGCGCGGCGGCCGGCAGGAACTGGTGCTCAGCGGGCAGCACCATTCGGTGCACCTCGTGGAGCCGCGGGTCAGGTCGGGGATGCTGGGGATCGGCTGGGACTGGGAGTAGGACGCGGCCCGTCCCGGTCAGGTCCCCGGGCTCACGACGATCCGGCCCTGCTCGACCTCGACCGGCAGCTCGACGAGCGGCACGGTCGCGGGGGCGTGCAGCACCTCGCCGGTACGGGCGTCGAACTCGCTGCCGTGGCAGTTGCAGACGAGCTTGGTCCCCTCCAGCTTCTTGATGGGGCACCCCGCGTGCGTGCACACCGTGCTGAACGCCTTCAGGGAGCCGTCCGCGGCCCGGCTGACCACCACGTTCCCGTCCGGGAAGAGCTTCGTCGCGCCCTTGGCGACGTCGCCGTCCGCGCCGAGGTCCACGGGCGCGGTCGGCCTGGCCGGCGCGGCACCGTCGTCGCCCGGGGAGCAGGCGGCCAGGCCGAGCCCGGCGACGGGTGTGGCGGCCGCCGAACGCAGGACGGTACGGCGGCTCGGGGCGGGACGGCCGGGCATGGGTTCTCCACTGGTCGGGGCGGGCAGGGCCGGGGGGTGCGGTTGTGGGGGTGGGTGCAGGGCGACGATATCCGGCGGCCCCGGCGGTTGCGGGGGCCGGGTGGCCCGGGGGCGAGGATCTCCGGCGAGCTCTCCGCCGGAGACCGCGTAAACGCTTGCGCAAGCGTTTACGCGGTACGGGGCCATGGGGTACGGTCCGGCAACAGCGCGACCGCACGCGAAGGGGGTACGCCGGTGGCGACCATGGCCGATGTGGCGCGGAGTGCCGGGGTCTCGGTGGCGACCGTCTCGCACGTGCTCAACGGCACCCGTCCGGTGCTGCCGCACACCCGCCAGGCGGTGCTGGACGCCGTCGAGGAACTGGGCTACACCACGAACACCCTCGCCCGCTCCCTGGTGACCTCCCGCACCCGCTCCATCGGGCTCGCGGTCTCGGCCATCAGCAACCCGTACTTCACGGAGATCCTCCAGGGCGTCGAGGCCAGTGCCCTGGAACACGGTTACAGCCTGCTCATCGCCGATCCGCACGACGACCCCGGACACGAACGCAAGGTCGTCCAGCTGCTGCACGAGCGGCGGGTGGACGGCATGATCGTCGCGCCCTCCGCCGAGCCCCGGGAGCTCGTCGCCTACCTCACCCGCCACCGGGTGCCGGCCGTGTTCCTCGACCGGATCGTGGACGTGCCGGAGAGTGAGGACGCCCCGCGCTTCGACCAGATCGGCGCCGAGGGCGCCGAGCCGACGGCCGGACTGGTGGGCCACCTCGCCGGGCTGGGCCACCGCCGGATCGGGCTGGTCGCGGGCCGGCCGGGCCTCAGCACGACCCGCGAGCGGATCACCGGGTACCGGCACGGTCTCGCCGCCGCCGGCCTGCCCTTCGACGAGCGGCTGCTGGTCCACGGCGACTCCGAGGCGGCGGGCGGCGAACGGGCCACGGCCGACCTGCTGTCCCTGGCGGTGCCGCCCACCGCGCTGGTCACCGCCAACAACGCGATGACCATCGGCGCCCTGCGCGCCCTGCGGGGCCGGGGCCTGTCGGTACCCGATGACCTCGCCCTGTGCTGCTTCGACGACTTCGCCTGGGCAGACCTCTTCTCCCCCCGGCTCACCGCCGTCGCCCAGCCCAGCAGGGACATCGGGGCGCGGGCCGTCCGCCTGCTCCTCGAACGCCTCGCCGCGCCGGACCGGCCCGCGCGGACCCTGCGGCTGCCCTGCACCTTCGTCCACCGCGGCTCATGCGGTTGCGCCGAGCAGCCCGGACCGCGCTCCGAGAAGTCCGGGCACGCCTCCGAGCCGTCCGGGGAAGCCCACACCAAGGCCCACGAAAGGACCCTCCCGTGATCGTCGTCGCCGGTGAGGCACTGATCGACCTGGTACCGCAGGGCACGGGCGCCCTCGCCGCGCTGCGGCCCGCGCTCGGCGGCGGTCCGTACAACACGGCCGTCGCGCTGGGCCGCCTCGGCTCCCCCGCCGCGTTCTGCTCGCGGGTGTCGTCCGACGCCTTCGGCGAGGCGCTGCTCGACCGGCTGCGCGAGACCGGCGTCGACGTCTCCCCGGTGCAGCGCGGGGCCGAGCCGACGACTCTCGCCGTGGCGTCGCTCGACCCGGACGGCTCGGCCGCGTACTCCTTCTACGTGGACGGGACGGCCGACCGGATGTTCGCGCTGCCCGCCGCGCTGCCGTCCGGTACCCGGGCCGTCTCCTTCGGGACCTGTTCGCTGGTGCTGGAGCCCGGCGCGAGCGCGTACGAGGCACTGTTGCGCGAGACGGCCGCGCGGGGTGTGTTCACCGCGCTGGACCCGAACATCCGGGCCGGGCTGATCCCGGACCCGGACGCCTACCGGGCCCGGTTCAAGAGCTGGCTGCCGTCGGTGTCGCTGCTGAAGCTGTCCGCCGAGGACGCCGAGTGGCTCGGCGGTACGCCCCGGGAGTGGCTCGCGGCGGGACCGGCCGCGGTCGTGGTGACCCGGGGCGGTGCAGGGCTGACCGCCTTCACCCGTGACGGGGGCGAGTACACGGTGCCGGGTGAGCGTGTCGAGGTGGTGGACACGATCGGGGCGGGCGACACGGTGAACGCGGCGCTCCTGCACGGCCTCGCGGCGCGGGACGCTCTCGGCGACGCGGACCTGGCCGCCCTGGGTCCGGACGGCTGGGCCCGGCTGCTGGGCTTCGCCGCCCGCGCGGCGGCGGTCACCTGTTCCCGTGCGGGCGCGGAACCGCCGTACGCCCATGAGGTCGCCGTCTGACGGAAACCGGCCGGTACGGCCCGGACCTCGCGCCGGGGCCGCTGGGAGAGGTCGTGAAGATCCCGCTCGACAGGCGGTTCGTGGAGCCCGCCGACGCCTGAAGGCCTGGCAGGGCGGACGGCGCCGGGCCCCACGGATGATCCCGTGGGGCCCGGCGCCGTCGGACTCAGGCCTTGCTCGTCCGCGTGGTCTTCTTCGCGGCGGGCTTGGCGGCCTTCTTGGCCGCTGTCTTGGCCGTCTTGGTGGCGGTCGCCTTCTTGGCCGCCGTGCCCGTGACCGTCTTGGTGGCGGTCTTCTTGGCGGTGGCCTTGGTCGCGACCGTCTTCGCCGTCTTGCGCGGCCTGGTCACCGGGGCGGCGTCGCTGACCCGGTCGGCGCCCAGGACGTCCCGCAGGAACTTGCCGGTGTGGCTGGTGGGGACGCCCGCGACCTGCTCGGGCGTGCCCTCGGCGACCACCAGGCCACCGCCGGCGCCGCCCTCGGGGCCCATGTCGACGACCCAGTCGGCGGTCTTGATCACGTCGAGGTTGTGCTCGATGACGATGACCGTGTTGCCCTTGTCGACCAGGCCGCCGAGGACCGTCAGCAGCTTGCTGATGTCCTCGAAATGCAGACCGGTGGTCGGCTCGTCCAGGACGTAGACCGTGCGTCCGGTGGAGCGGCGCTGCAGCTCGCTGGCGAGCTTGACGCGCTGGGCCTCGCCGCCGGACAGGGTGGTCGCGGACTGGCCGAGCCGGACGTAGCCGAGGCCGACGTCCTTCAGGGTCTTCATGTGCCGGGAGATGGCGGGGACCGCCTCGAAGAAGTCGGTCGCCTCCTCGATCGGCATGTTCAGCACGTCGGCGATGGACTTGCCCTTGTAGTGGACCTCCAGGGTCTCCCGGTTGTACCGGGCGCCGTGGCAGACCTCGCACGGGACGTAGACGTCCGGCAGGAAGTTCATCTCGATCTTGATCGTGCCGTCGCCCGCGCAGTTCTCGCAGCGGCCGCCCTTGACGTTGAAGGAGAACCGGCCCGGCAGGTAGCCCCGGACCTTCGCCTCCGTCGTCTCGGCGAACAGCTTGCGGATGTGGTCGAAGACGCCGGTGTACGTCGCCGGGTTCGACCGCGGGGTGCGGCCGATGGGCGACTGGTCGACGTGGACGACCTTGTCGACGAGGTCGTCGCCGTCCACGCGCGTGTGCCTGCCCGGGACGTTGCGCGCGCCGTTCAGCTCGCGGGCCAGGTGGGTGTACAGGATGTCGTTGACCAGCGTCGACTTGCCGGATCCCGAGACGCCGGTGACGGCCGTGAAGACACCCAGCGGGAAGGACACGTCGATGTCCTGGAGGTTGTTCTCCCGGGCGCCGTGCACGGTCAGCCGCCGGGAGGGGTCCTGCGGGCGCCGGATGTCGGGCAGCGGGATGGCCTTCCGGCCGGACAGGTACAGGCCGGTCTGCGACTCGGCGTTGTCGAGCAGCTCCTTGACGGAGCCGCTGTGCACCACCTTGCCGCCGTGCTCGCCCGCGCCGGGGCCGATGTCGACGATCCAGTCGGCGACCTTGATGGTGTCCTCGTCGTGCTCGACGACGATCAGCGTGTTGCCCATGTCCCGGAGCCGGACGAGGGTCTCGATCAGCCGGTGGTTGTCGCGCTGGTGCAGGCCGATGGACGGCTCGTCGAGGACGTACAGCACGCCGACGAGTCCGGAGCCGATCTGGGTGGCCAGCCGGATACGCTGGGCCTCGCCGCCGGAGAGGGTGCCCGCCGCGCGGTTCAGCGAGAGGTAGTCCAGGCCGACGTCGACCAGGAACCGCAGTCGCTCGTTGACCTCCTTCAGCACGCGCTCGGCGATCTTCTTGTCCCGGGCGTTCAGGGTCAGCTCGCCCAGGAAGTCCGCGCAGTCGCTGATGGACATCGCCGAGACCTCGGCGATCGACTTGCCCATGACGGTGACCGCGAGGACGAGCGGCTTGAGGCGGGTGCCCTCACAGGTGGGGCAGGGCACCTCGCGCATGTAGCCCTCGAAGCGCTCACGGCTGGCGTCGCTCTCCGCCTCGCTGTGCCGACGCTTGACGAAGGGGATCGCGCCCTCGAAGGCCGTGGTGTACCGGCGCTCGCGGCCGTACCGGTTGCGGTAGCGGACCTCGACCTGGGTCTTGTGGCCGTACAGCAGGGCCTTGCGGGCGCGCAGCGGCAGGCCCGCGAAGGGGATGTCCGTACGGAAGCCGAGCGCGTCCGCGAGGGCGCCGATGAGGCGGCCGAAGTAGTCCTTGGTGTGCCCGTGCGACCAGGGGTGGATGGCGCCCTCGTCGAGGGACTTGTCCTCGTCGGGGACGATCAGCTCGGGGTCGACCTCCATGCGCGTGCCGATGCCGGAGCAGTCGGGGCAGGCGCCGAAGGGCGAGTTGAAGGAGAAGGAGCGGGGCTCCAGCTCCTCGAAGGACAGGTCGTCGTACGGGCAGTACAGGTGCTCCGAGTACATCCGCTCGCGCTCGGGGTCGTCCGCGGGGAGGTCGACGAAGTCGAGCACGACCATGCCGCCGGACAGGCCGAGCGCGGTCTCCACGGAGTCGGTCAGGCGCCGCTTGGCGGAGTCCTTCACGGTGAGGCGGTCGACGACCACCTCGATGGTGTGCTTCTCCTGCTTCTTCAGCGTGGGCGGGTTGGACAGCTGGACGGTCTCGCCGTCCACCCGCGCGCGGGAGTAGCCCTTGGTCTGGAGGTCGGCGAAGAGGTCGACGAACTCGCCCTTGCGCTCGCGCACCAGCGGCGACAGCACCTGGAAGCGGCTGCCCTCGGGCAGCTCCAGGACCTTGTCCACGATGGCCTGCGGCGACTGGCGGGAGATCGGCCGGGAGCATTCGGGACAGTGCGGCTTGCCGATGCGGGCGAAGAGCAGGCGCAGGTAGTCGTAGACCTCGGTGATGGTGCCGACCGTGGAGCGCGGGTTGCGCGAGGTCGACTTCTGGTCGATGGAGACCGCCGGGGAGAGGCCCTCGATGAAGTCGACGTCCGGCTTGTCCATCTGGCCGAGGAACTGCCGGGCGTAGGAGGAGAGCGACTCCACGTAGCGCCGCTGGCCCTCGGCGAAGATGGTGTCGAAGGCCAGGGAGGACTTGCCCGACCCGGACAGGCCCGTGAAGACGATGAGCGAGTCACGAGGCAGGTCGAGCGAGACGTTCTTCAGGTTGTGCTCGCGCGCGCCACGGACGATGAGACGGTCGGCCACGCCGGTCCGCACCTTTCTTGAGAGAAGTGACAGGGGCGGGGCCCCCGTCTTTCTCAGACTAGGGGGAGCCACTGACAACGCCGGTCGATTCACCGGTTGTCAACAAACCCCGACTTCCCAGCATGCCCGACGCCGCAGTCGACCTTATAGCACGTGCATTCGAATTGCGGGGGTCGTCCACAACCTTCACCCGAAGGTGTGGCGCGGTCTAGGGTCAGCAGCATGATTGATCACGCTCATGACCTGGCGTCTGTACGTGACGCGACCGAGCGGCTGCTCACCGCGGTCGGGAAACTGGACAACGCGTCCGTGACGGAGTCGTCACGGCTTCCCGGCTGGAGTCGCGGCCACGTCCTCGCCCACCTCGCCCGCAACGCCGACGCCCTCGTGAACGTCCTCGAAGGGCGCCCCATGTACGTCTCCGGCGAGGCCCGGGACGCCGACATCGAGCGGGACGCCCCGCGCCCGCTGGACGCACAGCTCGCGGACGTGCGCGAGAGCGCCGCCCGGTTCCAGGACGCCTCGGCCGTCCCCGCGGACTGGTCGCGCACCGTGGAGCTGCGCAACGGGATCACGGACTCGGCCTCCAGGGTGCCGTTCCGGCGGTGGGCCGAGGTGGAACTGCACCACGTGGACCTGGGCATCGGGTACGAGCTGGAGGACCTCCCGGCGGAGTTCACCGGGCGGGAGACCGACTTTCTCGCCGCCCGGTTCGCCGGTCACCCCGAGGTGCCGCCGACCCGGCTCACGGACGGCACGCGCGCGTGGACCACGGGACGGGAGGCGGACGCTCCCGCGGTGACCGTCACCGGCCCCCCGGCCGATCTGCTCGGCTGGCTCGCCGGTCGCCGTGCGGGCTCCGCGCTCACGGTGGAGGGCGGCCCGCTGCCGGCGCTGCCTCCGCTGTAGACCCCGGAAGGCAGGCGGGAGGCAGCCTGCGGGCCGCCTCCCGGCGCTAGGCTGGCCGTCATGACGTACAGCGGAGAGGTGACGGTCGGCGGGCCCGCCGACGTGCACGAGCTCAAGGATCTGATGATCACCAAGGTCGCGGTCGGCCCGATGAACAACAACGCCTATCTGCTGCGCTGCCGGGCCACCGACGAGCAACTGCTGATCGACGCCGCCAACGACGCGCACACCCTGCTCGGCACGATCGGTGACGACGGCATCGCGTCGGTCGTCACCACCCACCGCCACGGCGACCACTGGCAGGCGCTCGCCGAGGTCGTCGCGGCCACCGGCGCCCGCACCCACGCGGGCCGGCACGACGCCGAGGGCATCCCGGTGCCGACCGACGTCCTGGTCGACGACGGCGACACGATCCGGGTGGGGCAGGTGGAGCTCACCGCACGCCACCTCGTCGGCCACACACCGGGGTCCGTCGTCCTGGTCTACGACGACCCCCACGGGCATCCCCACGTGTTCACCGGCGACTGCCTGTTCCCGGGCGGTGTGGGGAACACCTTCAAGGATCCGGAGGCCTTCGCCCGCCTCATTCACGACGTGGAGACCAAGGTCTTCGACACGCTCCCGGACGAGACGTGGGTCTATCCCGGGCACGGCAACGACACGACGCTCGGCGCCGAGCGGCCGCACCTGCCGGAATGGCGGGCGCGGGGCTGGTGACGGGCGGGCGCGGGGCTGGTGACGGGCGGGCGCGGGGCTGGTGACGGGCGGGCGCGGGGCTGGTGACGGGCGGGCGCGTCAGGTACGCGCCCGCGCCCTCCCGCCCGGCGTCCGCGCCCCGTGTGAAGCGTTCGCACACACCCGCGGGCCGCACCCGCTCCCCGCGCACCGGTGCGGCGCGGTCGACTGGTGGCAGCCCCGCACAGGAACGACGGCTCCTGGGCGGCACGGGCCGCCGGCCCCCGATCCCCGCCCTCGGCCGGCGGCCCCGGCGCCTCAGGCCCTGGCCGAGCCCGCCCCGGCCAGGGCCGCGATCCGCTCCACACCGAAGACGTACCCCTGCACGCCGCACCCCGCGACAACGCCGTCGGCTCGCTGCGAGACATAGGAGTGGTGCCGGAACGGCTCCCGCTGGTGAATGTTGGAGATGTGGACCTCCACCACCGGCAGCCCGTCGCAGGTGTTGAGCGCATCCAGGATGGCTACGGACGTGTGCGAGTACGCGGCGGGGTTGATCACGATCCCGCAGTGGTTCAGCCGGGCCTCGTGGATCCAGTCGACCAGTTCGCCCTCGTGGTTGGACTGCCGGAAGTCCACCGTGCCGCCGTGCGCGGCCGCCGTCTTCACACACAGTGCCTCGACGTCGGCGAGGGTGTCGGAGCCGTAGATCTCCGGCTGGCGCTGGCCGAGCAGGTTCAGGTTGGGGCCGTTGAGGATCATGATCGGGGCGTTGGCCAGGCTGCGGGGCACGGTTCCTCCGGTCCGTGAGGGTGCGGCGGTCCCTGCGCGACCACCGCTCGGTCCCCGGTCTATCACGGTGCGCCGGTGCCCCGTTCGGCCTACGGATTGACGGCCAGTTCCAGGTACGCCGCGAACAGCACCAGGTGGACGCCTCCCTGCAAGGGCGTGGCCCGGCCCGGTACGACCGTCAGGGACGCCACCACCACGGTCAGGGCGAGCAGCACCATGTGGACGGGGCTGAGGCCGAGGACCAGCGGCCCGGCGAGCCACACGGAGGCCAGGGCCACCGCGGGGATGGTCAGTCCGATGCTGGCCATGGCGGAGCCGAGCGCCAGGTTCAGGCTGGTCTGGACCCGGTCGCGGCGCGCGGAACGCACCGCGGCGATGGTCTCGGGGAGCAGGACCAGCAGCGCGATGATGACGCCGACGACGGCGTGGTGGAGTCCGGCGGCCGCCACCCCGTCCTCGATGGTCGGCGACACCCCTTTCGCGAGGCCGACGACCCCGACGAGTGCCAGGCCCAGCATTCCCAGGCTGATCAGGGCCGTGCGGGAGGACGGTGCGTCGGCGTGCTCCTCGAAGGTGATCACTTCGCCCTGCCGCGTGATGGGCAGGAAGTAGTCGCGGTGCCGCACGGTCAGGGTCGCGATGAACAGGCCGTAGAGGACGAGCGAGGACAGTGCCGCGAAGGTCAGCTGCACGGTGGAGAACTCCGGGCCGGGCGCGCTGGTGGTGAAGGTCGGCAGCACCAGGCTGAGGGTGGCCAGGGTCGCCACCGTCGCGAGGGCGGCGCCGGTGCCCTCCGGGTTGAACACCGCGGTCCCGTGTCGCAGGGAGGCGACCAGGAGGCTGAGTCCGACGACGCCGTTGCAGGTGATCATGACGGCCGCGAAGACCGTGTCCCGGGCCAGGGTCGCGCTCTTGTCGCCGCCGTCCACCATCAGGGTCACGATGAGCGCGACCTCGATGACCGTGACCGCGATGGCGAGGACCAGGGAGCCGAAGGGCTCGCCCACCCGGTGGGCGACCACCTCGGCATGGTGCACGGCGGCCAGGACGGAGGCCGCCAGGACGATCGTGAGCAGCGCGACGACCGCGCCGGGCAGTGAGCGGCCCCAGGTGAGGGCCAGTAGTACGACCGCGAGCACGGGCGTGACGGTCGTCCACTGTGCGAGGAGCGCCCTGGGACCGGTGACCATGCGGTGATCGTCGCAGAGGGCGACGGGCGCCGCACTCCGGGTCTTGGGGCCTTCGCCCACCGAGCGCGCCCGCCGCGCCGGGGCCGCCGGGCACGGGAGGAGCGGCGAACGGCTCCGCGCCGTTCGCCGCTCCCGGGCCCGAGTGGGTCAGGCCTCGATGCTGTCCTTCCGGGCGTCGTCGCCCCCGGCGGCCGCCGCTTCCGCCGCGGCCTGCTTCTTCGAGGCGCGGAGGCTGGTGATCGTGGTGACGATCAGGACGGAGCAGATCACGCCGAGCGAGACCGGAATGCTGATCTCGGGGACGTGGACGCCCGACTCGTGCAGGGCGTGCAGCACCAGCTTGACGCCGATGAAGCCCAGGATCACGGACAGGCCGTAGGACAGGTGGACCAGCTTCCTCAGCAGACCGCCGATGAGGAAGTACAGCTGTCGCAGACCCATCAGCGCGAACGCGTTGGCAGTGAACACGATGTACGGGTCCTGCGTCAGCCCGAAGATCGCCGGGATGGAGTCGAGCGCGAAGAGCACGTCGGTGGTGCCGATCGCAAGCATCACGACCAGCATCGGCGTCATGATCCGCTTGCCGTTCTCCTCGATCCACAGCTTGGTGCCGTGGTATCGGTCGGCGACACCGAAGCGGCGCTCGGCGGCCTTGAGGAGCTTGTTCTCCTCGAACTCCTCGTCCTCCTCGTCGGCCCGGGCCTCCTGGATGAGCTTCCAGGCCGTGTAGATGAGGAAGGCACCGAAGATGTAGAAGACCCAGGCGAAGCTGGCCAGGATCGCGGCACCCGCGGCGATGAAGATGGCCCTGAGGACCAGGGCTATGAGGACACCGATGAGCAGGACCCGCTGCTGGTACTGCGAGGGCACCGCGAACTTCGCCATGATCAGGACGAAGACGAAGAGGTTGTCCACGCTCAGCGACTTCTCGGTGATGAAACCCGCGAAGAACTCGCCGGCGGGCTCACCGCCACTGAAGAGGAGCAGGCCGAGCCCGAAGAGGCCCGCCAGGGCGATCCAGACGCCGGTCCAGATACCGGCTTCCTTGATCGATACGTCGTGCGGTTTGCGGCCGATGAAGAAATCGACCGCGATGAGGGCGGCAAGGCCCACGATGGTCAGGACCCACAGGGTCACCGAAACTTCCACTACGCCTCCGGCAGTACGTCACACGGCAGATGTCAGCGTCGTCGCTGCCGGAGGTCTCTTCCACCCAGGTGACCGGGACGCGTGATGCGCCCGGAACCACGGGCCGACGCCCCGGGATCTGGCCTGATCCGTATTGACGGGTACGCCGCACAGACAGGGAGTACTCCCCTCCGTACGGAAGACAGTACCCCAATCACCAAGAGAAGGTAAAGAGATTTGCAAATAAAGCTCAAAAAGCCAGCTCGGAGCCGGTCAGCGATCCCATGAACGGCGGGCGGCGGCGACCTGGGCGAGCACCTGCTGGAGCACCTGGCTGCCGGGCGGCACGAGCGGAGGCTCGTACGTCCAGGCATGCCCGACCCACGGGTCGGCGAGGTGGTCGTCGGCCACCGGCGTCAGCCGCAGCAGCGAACGCCACAGCGGGTCGAGCAGTGGTCCGAACCCGGCGGACTCCTCGCGGTCGGCGACCATCATCAGGTGGACGCCGACGGCCGGTCCCTCATCGGCGAGGTAGCGCAGCTGGTTGACGGCGCGGTCGTCGAAGCCGTGCGGGAAGTCGTTGACGATCAACAGCTGCTGCGAGGTGTCGAGGCCGGGCGGGAGCGCGTCGGGCGCACCTCCGCGCAACGCCATCTGGACCAGGTCGACGCGCTGGGTGAGACGGGCCAGTACGTCCGCCGCCCCGGCGGCGCCCTGGGCGGGCGGCGCGGCGAGCACCCCGCTGTGCACCAGCGGCATCAGGGCCTGCGCCCCGGAGCCGGCCGGGTCGATGACGTGCACGGTGAACTCCCCCGCCGGGTAGACGGCGAGCAGCCGGGCCGCGTGGGAGACGGCCGTCTCCAGGCCCAGGCGCCGCAT
The DNA here is from genome assembly GCF_055635195.1 of Streptomyces sp. NPDC111628. Lineage (NCBI taxonomy): Bacteria > Bacillati > Actinomycetota > Actinomycetes > Kitasatosporales > Streptomycetaceae > Streptomyces > Streptomyces sp. NPDC111628. The sequence goes on from NZ_JBVKBZ010000007.1 coordinate 182,964, forward strand.
CTCGTGGGAGTCGGCGAACGACCCGTCGAGCGAGGCGGAGCGCCCGCTGTCGATCCACAGGCCGCGCTCGAGCGGCAGCCGGATCAGCATCGGGATGCGGATGCGGTCGGCCTCCGGCAGATGGAGATCGCCCAGCCGCAGGGCCATCGGGATCTCCATGGGGACGCGGTAGGCGTGCCAGACGGGGTTGTCCCAGCGGGCGAAGGCCGTCGGCAACGCGGGCTCGACGACCTCGGCCTCGGCGACGAGCTGGGCGACGTCCCGGTCCAGGACCTCCCTGGCCTGGGACACCAGCTGGCCGTGCCGGGCGCGCGCCGCTTCCCGGGCTGCGTCGCCCTGACCGCCGATCCGGCTGCGGGGGTCGGACAGGACTTGGTCGAGCTCCTTCTCCATGCGGGAGTCGGCGAAGTCGACGGCGCTGCGGTAGGCGGCCGTGGTGCGGGCCAGGTCCTCGAACATGCCCCACACCTGGTTGTAGAGCCGCTCCTCCATGGACCAGCCGGTGGCGTCACCGGCGACGGGCCGGGCCGGCCGACCCGGTTCGGCCGGGGGTGCGGCAGGCGGGGGCGGGGGCGGCGCCGCGTTCTGCCGGCGCGGGTGGCTGTAGTCGATCGGGGCGCCTGCGGCGGGTGCGGACGGCTGGCCGGTGGTGGCGGGCTCCCCCGGCCCGCCCGGGTACGGCTGCTGTCCCCCGGGGCGTCCCGGCACCCCGGGCGCCTGTGCGCCGGGAGCAGGAGCTGCCTGGGGGTCGTACGGGGACGCCGGCGGGACGGGACCGCCGGAGCCGGTCCCGGGCGCGGTGCCGTGGTCCGGACGGTGCGCCGGGGCGGCGGCCGGCGGGGCCGGTATCGAACGGGCCAGTCCGCTCGCCACCGCCTCGTGGATGCTCGCCGCGAGCTGGTGGGCCTGGGACAGCTGCTGGTCGGCGAGAAGCTCGGCGAGGCCGCCCGCGTAGCCCTGGCCGACGGCACGCACCTTCCAGGCGCCCTGGCGCCGGTAGAGCTCCAGGGCGACGACGGCGGACTCGGCCTCCAGACCGGTGATGGTGTAGCTGGCGACCTCGTCGCCGTCGAGGTCCGTGACGGCGACGAAGGGGGCGGCGACGACCCCGAAGCTGGCCGGGCCCCGCCCGCCGATGGGCAGGGCGAGCAGTACGCTGACGCGGTGCACGGCGTCCGGCACGGCGTCCAGGTCCACCGCGAGACGGTGGTCGGCGGCGGCCTGCCGGGAGACTTCCAGGCCCGGCAGGGTGGGCGCACCGGGGTGGACCACCCGTTCAACGCCGTGGATCGTGCCGTTCTCGTCGCCGAGCGTGGCCCCGGCCACGACCGGCGTACCGGCCGAGACCCGGATCTCGAGACGAGCCCGGGGCAGCGGGTGGTTCTGTCCCCGCGTCAGCTCGGCCGTCATCGCCTTCCCCCTGTGTCATTCGTCTGTCACCCGCAAGGCGTCGTGCGGGTCTGGCCGGTCCCGCACGGGGACCGGCCGGTTCGTGTCGGACTCGGGCCGGACTGCCGCAGGCCGGCTGCTACAGGACCGGCAGGATCGCCGGCATCAGGTCCTGGAAGGTGCGGCCGTTGGCCGGGGTGCCGATGGCGGTCATCGCCCAGCCCTGGCCCGCACGGTTCACCTTGGCCATGATCTGGGCCGTGTAGGCTCCGCCGCCGGCCAGTGTGTAGCGGGCGAGTTCCTGGCCGTTGGTCTCGTCGACCAGGCGGCAGAAGGCGTTCTGCACCTCCTGGAAGGTCTGGCCGGTGAAGGAGTTCACCGTGAAGACGATCTGGTCGATGTGGACCGGAATGCGCTGCAGGTCGACGAGGATGGCCTCGTCGTCGCCGCCCTGGCCGACACCGCCGACGAGGTTGTCCCCGGTGTGGCGCACCGAACCGTCGTCGCTCACCAGGTGGCGGAAGAAGACGACGTCGACCGGCTGCTTGTCCGCGAAGAGGACCGCGGAGGCGTCCAGGTCGATCTCCCGGGTGCGCGAACCGAACAGGCCGCGCCGGGGAGCCGCCTGCCAGCCGAGACCCATCCGCACCGACGTCAGGCTGCCGCCGTCGCTCTTCTGCAGACTGATGGCCTGACCCTTGGTCATGTTGACGGTCACGCGCTGATCCCCTCTCGAACTGTCCCCTGTTGCCGCAGGTCTCCGCGGTTGACCAGAACCCTACGCAGGGGCACCGACAGTGCCCCACCCCGGTCCGCGCTTTGTGTCGGTCTTGCAACACAGAGCGTGCCCGGACGGGCCGTCAGGCCAGGCCCGCCTCCCGCATCTGGCGCAGTTCCTTCTTCATTTCGGAGACCTCGTCGCGCAGCCGGGCCGCGATCTCGAACTGGAGGTCGGCCGCGGCCGCCCGCATCCGGGTGGTGAGGTCCTCGATCTGCTCGGCCAGCTCCGCCGCGGGACGGTCGGTCACCGCCGTCTCCTTGGCCCTGCCCCTGGCGGCCTTGGCTCCGCCCGTCTTCTGGCCGCCCAGCGCGGGCACGGGAGCCTTGGCGCCCTTGCCCTCCTTCGTCTGGCGGTAGCCCGAGCCGAGGAGCTGTTCGGTGTCGACGTCCTCGCGGGCGATCTGCGCCACGATGTCGTTGATCTTCTTGCGGAGCGGCTGCGGATCGACGCCGTTCGCCTTGTTGAACGCGACCTGCTTCTCGCGGCGGCGGTTGGTCTCGTCGATGGCCTTCTCCATCGCCGGCGTGATCTTGTCCGCGTACATGTGGACCTGGCCGGAGACGTTGCGCGCCGCGCGGCCGATGGTCTGGATCAGGGAGGTGCCGGAACGCAGGAAGCCCTCCTTGTCGGCGTCGAGGATCGCCACCAGGGACACCTCGGGCAGGTCGAGGCCCTCGCGCAGCAGGTTGATGCCGACCAGGACGTCGTACTCGCCGGCGCGCAGCTCGCGCAGCAGCTCGACCCGGCGCAGCGTGTCGACGTCGCTGTGGAGGTAGCGGACCTGGATGCCGAGCTCCACGAAGTAGTCGGTGAGGTCCTCGGCCATCTTCTTGGTGAGGGTGGTGACCAGGACGCGTTCGTCCTTCTCGGTCCGCCGGCGGATCTCGTGCACCAGGTCGTCGATCTGGCCCTCGGTGGGCTTGACGACGACTTCCGGGTCGACCAGGCCCGTGGGGCGGATGATCTGCTCGACGGCGCCGTCCGAACGGGAGAGCTCGTAGGCGCCCGGGGTCGCCGAGAGGTAGACGGTCTGGCCGATGCGCTCCTGGAACTCCTCCCACTTCAGCGGGCGGTTGTCGAGGGCGGAGGGCAGCCGGAAGCCGTGGTCGACCAGGGTTCGCTTGCGGGAGGCGTCGCCCTCGTACATGGCGCCGATCTGCGGGACGGTGACGTGCGACTCGTCGATGACGAGCAGGAAGTCGTCCGGGAAGTAGTCGAGCAGGGTGTTCGGAGGGGAGCCGGGTGAGCGGCCGTCGAAGTGCATCGAGTAGTTCTCCACGCCGGAGCAGGAGCCGATCTGGCGGAGCATCTCGATGTCGTAGGTGGTGCGCATCCGCAGCCGCTGGGCCTCGAGGAGCTTGCCCTGCTTCTCCAGTTCGGTCAGGCGCTCGACCAGCTCCTTCTCGATGTCGTTGACCGCACGCTCCAGGCGCTCGGGCCCGGCGACGTAGTGGGAGGCCGGGAAGACGTACAGCTGCTGGTCGTCGCTGATGATCTCGCCGGTGACCGGGTGGAGCGTGGACAGGGCCTCGATCTCGTCGCCGAACATCTCGATGCGGACGGCCAGCTCCTCGTAGACCGGGAAGATCTCGATGGTGTCGCCGCGCACCCGGAAGGTGCCGCGCGCGAAGGCCATGTCGTTGCGCGTGTACTGGATGTCGACGAAGCGGCGCAGCAGCTCGTCCCGGTCGTGCTCCTCGCCGACGCGCAGCGGGACCATGCGGTCCACGTACTCCTGCGGGGTGCCGAGGCCGTAGATGCAGGACACGGAGGCGACCACGACGACGTCACGGCGGGTGAGCAGCGAGTTGGTGGCGGAGTGGCGCAGGCGCTCCACCTCCTCGTTGATCGAGGAGTCCTTCTCGATGTAGGTGTCCGACTGGGGGACGTAGGCCTCGGGCTGGTAGTAGTCGTAGTACGAGACGAAGTACTCGACGGCGTTGTTGGGCAGCAGCTCGCGGAACTCGTTGGCCAGCTGGGCGGCCAGGGTCTTGTTCGGCGCCATCACCAGGGTGGGGCGCTGGAGCTTCTCGATCATCCACGCGGTGGTGGCGGACTTGCCGGTGCCGGTCGCGCCGAGCAGGACGACGTCCTTCTCGCCTGCCTGGACGCGCCGGGCCAGCTCGGCGATGGCCGTCGGCTGGTCGCCGCTCGGCTGGTAGGGGCTGACGACCTCGAAGGGCGCCACCGTGCGTTCGATCTGGGAAACGGGCCGCATGGGTTCCACCGTACGACCCCGCACTGACAACGGGTCCCGGTCAGCGGTTCTGCGGGGTGCGGGGGCGCCGGTGGACCAGGGGGCGGCGGGTGCGGCGGGCGGGGTGGTGTACCGGGTGGCGGATCGTGCGCGGGGCCTCGGTGTGGGCGGGGATGCCCGGCTTCCGCTCGGCGGGGACCACGGCGGGCCTTCCCATCACCATCTGCGGGTCGAACATGACGACGACGCCGGCCAGGAGGAGGAAAGCGAGGGGACCGATCAGCATGGGGGCGAGCAGTTCGGCGGACGATCCGCCGACGGAGGGTTCGGCCGTGCCGCTGAGGTGGACCTCGACCGCGGCCATTCCCGTGTAGTGCATGCCGGTGACGGCCAGTCCCATGATCAGCGCCGCGCCCACACTCCACAGGAAGCCACGGACCTGTCCGGCCGCCCACAGGGCGGCGGTGGCGGCGGCCATGGCTATGACGACGGACACGGCGACGGTGAACGTGTTGTACGTCAGCTGTCCGTCCAGGTGCATACCGGCCATTCCCAGGTAGTGCATCGAGGCGATACCCAGGCCGGTGATGGTGCCGCCGGTGAACAGGGCGGTCCCGCGCGCGCCCCGGTAGCCGACGATGAAGATCCCGACACCCACCATGACGATGGCGACGGCCAGGCTGGCGAAGGTCATCAGCCAGTCGTAGCGGATCGGGGTGTGCTCGATCGTGAAGCCCATCATCGCGACGAAGTGCATGGTCCAGATGCCGGAGCCGATCGCCGCCGAGCCGAGGGCGAGCCAGCCGGGGCGCCAGGAACGGCTGACCAGCATGGCCCTGGCGGTGCAGCGCAGACCGAGGGCGCCGCCGAGACAGGCCATGAGGTAGGCCACCAGCGGTGTGACGAGTCCGTAGCTGAATCCGTGGACCGTGCTGTGCATGTGCGGCTGCCTTTCCGCCTTCTTACGCCCCGGTGGTGTCCCGGATTCTCCTGATGTGCGCCCCCTCCCAGGACCGCGCGAACGATTCAGGGTCGAGGCAGAGAGTATGGCGTCCACCGGAATGGTCGAACGATTCTCCGGCAAAGAATCACGGTCTCGCCCCAGTTGTGCCGCCCCCGTGAGCGTAGTTGAGCAACTCCATTCAGCCTGTGGCCACTCCGCACCCCCCTTTCGTTGACTCTCTGATGTCACAGTGGTGCTGTCCGTGATCGTCCGACGCGAGGAGTACGCATGCACGTGCGCGCAGTAGCCGTCACGACCACCGCCCTTCTTGGAGTCGCCCTCACGGCTCCGCTCTCGCACGCGCGAGCGGACGGGGCGGGGGGCGACGGGCCCACGGTCGTGGCCCACCGGGGTGCTTCCGGGTACGCGCCGGAGAACACGCTGGCCGCCGTCGACCGGGCGGCCGAGCTGGGCATCCGCTGGGTGGAGAACGACGTCCAGCGCACCCGGGACGGCGAACTGGTCGTCCTCCACGACGAGAGCCTGGAGCGTACGACCGACGTGGAGGAGGTCTTCCCGGACCGCGCGCCCTGGAAGGTGAAGGACTTCACGGCCGCCGAGATCGCGCGGCTGGACGCGGGGAGCTGGTTCGGGTCCGAGTACGCGGGCGCGCGCGTGCCGACACTGGAGCAGTACGTGCACCGCGTGGAGCACCACCACCAGAAGCTGCTGCTGGAGCTTAAGAGCCCGGGGCTGTACCCGGGCATCGAACGGGAGACCCTCAAGGTCCTCGCCAACGAGGGCTGGCTCGACCGGCGGCACGTGGCGGGACGGCTGGTCGTGCAGAGCTTCGACGCCGACAGCATCCGGACGGTCCACGACCTCAAGCCCGCCGTCAAGACGGGGTTCCTCGGCACCCCGGCCGTGTCGGAGCTGCCGGCGTACGCGGAGTTCGCCGACCAGATCAACCCGTCGTACGGCTCCCTCTCCATGAGCTACGTGTCCGCGGTCCACGCGTTCACCGGACCGCACGGCAGGCCGCTGGAGGTCCTCACCTGGACGGTGAACGACGCCGACACCGCGCGCCGGGTCGCCGGGTACGACGTCGACGGCATCATCACCAACAAGCCCGACGTGGTGCGGGACGCCGTGGACTGACCCGGGCGTTGTCAGTGGCGGGTCGTACGGTGGGTCCATGGACAGCCACGGGCAGTACGAGCAGCAGGTCGTGTGGACCGTCGTCGGCACCGACATAGGTCCGCTGCTGCTCGCCGCCACCCCCGACGGTCTCGTCAACGTCGTGTTCCACGCCACCGACGCCACGCGCGACCGGGCGCTCGAAAGGCTCGCGGCCCGGCTGGGCACGGAGCCCGTCGAGGCGCCCGGCTCCCCGCTGCTGGCCGAGGCGATACGCCAGGTCGAGGCGTACTTCGCGGGCCGGAGGCGCGGCTTCGAGCTGGCGTTGGACTGGTCGCTGATCTCGGGCTTCAACCGGCAGGTGCTGCGCGAGCTGGCGTCCGGCGTCCCCTACGGCTCGGTCGTCGGCTACGGCGACCTGGCCGGCCGGGTGGGGCAGCCGGGTGCCGCCCAGGCGGTGGGCATGGCCATGGGGGCCAATCCGCTGCCGGTCGTCGTGCCGTGCCACCGGGTCGTGGAGAGCGACGGCGGCATCGGCGGATTCGGCGGCGGCGTGGACACCAAGCGGCGGCTGCTGGCGCTGGAGGGTGTGCTGCCCGAGCCGCTGTTCTGAGGGGCGGACAGCGGCCGGGCGGGGCTACTCGTAGTGCCGGGCCTCGATGATGTTGCCGTCCGGGTCGCCGAAGTAGAAGCTTCGCCTGGCCATGCCGCGGGCGCCGTAGGAGTCGTACGAGAGGTCCGAGACCGGGACGGACTGCTCCTCCAGGCGGGTGCGCAGGGCGTCGAAGTCGTGCGGGGACAGGGACACGCAGACGTGGTTGACGGGGTGCCCGGCGCTGGCGTCGGCGCCGGGGACCATGCGCATGCGGTCGGCCATGGCGTGCGGTGCGAGGTCGAGGATGGTCTCGTCGTTGAGGCGCACGGAGGGGAAGCTCACGGTCCCGGCGGCGTACTCGGTGACCCGCAGGGGCTCGAGGCCCAGGTTCTTCTCGTAGAAGCCGGCCGCGGCGACCGGGTCGCGCACCCAGAGGACGATGTGGTCGAGACGTGTCGTGTTGTCCGTCATGGCTCCAGGCTCATGGTCGGCTCCGGGGGCCGCAAGAGGCCCGTTCCGGCGCCGTCGGGGTTTGACCCGGTCCCGCACCCGCCAGGGATGAGGGAGACCGGAGCCGAAGGAGAACCGTCGGACAGGAGGCAGGCGCGTGATGTTGGTGGTGTCGGAAGAGGTGCGGGAGGCGATGGACGCGCGTCGCCCCGTGGTGGCCCTGGAGTCCACGATCATCGCGCACGGCTTGCCCCGCCCGCGCAATCTGAGGGTGGCGCGGGAGCTGGAGGAGGCTGTGCGGCGGGAGGGCGCCGTACCGGCGACGATCGCCGTGCTGGACGGCCGGCCGCATGTCGGTCTGGACAAGGAGCAGCTGGAACGGGTCGCCAACGAGGACGGCATCCGCAAGCTGGGACACCGGGACCTGCCGCTCGCGGTGGCCTCCGGCGCGAGCGGGGCGACCACCGTGTCGGCGACCGCCCTGCTGGCGGACCTCGCGGGCGTACGGGTGTTCGCAACCGGAGGGCTGGGCGGCGTCCACCGGGAGTGGACGGTGACGCAGGACGAGTCGGCCGACCTGGGCCTGCTGGCCCGCACCCGGATCACGGTGGTCTGCGCGGGCGTGAAGTCCATCCTGGACGTCCCGGCGACCCTGCAGCGGCTGGAGACGCTGGGGGTCGCGGTGGCCGGTTACGGGACGGACCGCTTCCCCGGCTTCTACCTGTCCGACTCGGGGCATCCGGTGGACTGGACACTGGACGACCCGGGGCAGGTGGCGGCGGTCATGCGGGCGCAGGAAGCGCTGGACGGGCCGCGGTCCGCACTCGTGGTCGCCAACCCCGTTCCCGAGGAGGAGCAGCTCGATCCCGCTCTCCACGCGCGCGTGCTCGCCGACGCGCTGCGCGCCTGCGAGGCGGAGGGTGTCACGGGCCAGGCAGTCACGCCGTTCCTGCTCGAACGCCTGGTGCGGCTCACCGACGGCGCCTCGCTGAACGCCAACCTGGCGGCGGTACGGGGGAACGTGCGGCTGGCGGCCCGGATCGCGGCGGCCTGGACCGCGGCATGAGCCTGGCCCCGGGCGGTGCGCTGCTGGTAGTCGGGGACGTGGTCACCGACATCGTCGCCCGGCATCGGGGCCCGCTGGCCCCGGGCACGGACACCTCCGCCGCGGTGCGGCGGCTGCCCGGCGGGGCGGGCGCCAACGTGGCCTGCTGGGCCGCGTACGAGGGGTGCGGGGACGTGCGGCTGCTGGGCCGGGTGGGTACCGACGCGTCCGCGTGGCACGAACGGGAGCTGACGGCGTGCGGGGTGCGTCCGCTCCTCGTCGTCGACTCGGCGGCGCCCACGGGGACGGTGATCTGCCTGGTCGACACCGCCGACTCGGCCGAGCGGACGTTCCTCACGGACAGCGGGGCGGCGTTGCGGATCGGGCCTGGCGACTGGTCGGACCCGCTGCTCGACGGCGTGGGCCGGCTGCACCTCTCGGGCTACCTCCTCTTCTCGGAGCCGGGCCGGGCCCTGGTGTCGGTCGCCCTGGCGGCGGCCCGTGCGCGTGGGGTGCCGGTCAGTCTGGACCCGGCGTCGGCCGGGTTCCTCACCGCGCTGGGCGTCGACCGTTTCCTCGGCCTGGTCGAGGGCGTGGACGTGCTGCTGCCCAGTCGTGACGAGGCGTGTCTGCTCACCGGCCTGCCCGACGTGGCGGACGCGGCGGCGAAGCTCAGCCGGCACGTACCGCTGGTGATCGTCAAGCAGGGGGCGAAGGGGGCCCTGGTGGCGCGGTCCGGCACCGTGGGCGCACGGGTCGCCGCGGTCACGGCGGCACCGCGGGACAGTACGGGCGCCGGTGACGCCTTCACCGGAGCGTTCCTCGCCGCACTGCTCGCGGGCGCGGAGGCCGAGGAGGCCACGGCCGCCGGGTGCCGGGCGGGCGCACGGGCGGTCGAACGGGTGGGCGGGAGACCGCCACGAGCGGCCGGCCGGGGACCGGGCGGCGGTTAGCGGGGCTCAGGGGTCACCCCTTGCGTCCCCACGCCGAGATCATCGGCGCCGTCGCGAGGTCCATGCCGCCGGCCGCGACGTTCGCGAGGTGGCGGTCGATGTCGTCGTGGGTGGCCACCTGGGCGGCGACCAGCTGGTCACGGATCTGTCGTACCGTCGCGGACTCCAGCGCGGCGCACGCGGCCGAGGTGACCGGGAAGTAGGCGTCGGCCTCCACTCTGCGCAGTCCCGCCTCCCGGAGCAGCCGGGGCAGTCGGCGGCCGTAGGAGAGGTCGGCGCCGCGACCGGACAGCAGTTGGCGGAAGCCGTGCCGGAGCCGGTTCGCCAGCTCCTGCTCGGGTCCGTGCTCGTCGGGGCAGAGCAGCGGCTGGAGTGCCGGGTCGGCGTCCTCGACCAGGAGGCGGCCACCGGGACGCAGGGCCTTGATCATCGACCGCAACGCCCTGTCCCGGTCCGGGACATGGACGAGGACGAGTCGGGCGTGGACCAGGTCGAAGCCCTCCCCGGGCGGTTCCTCCGTCCCCACGTCGTGCACGCGCACCTCGACCGGCGGCCGGCCGGCCGGGGCGACCCGCGAGGTGTCGATGTCCGTCGCGAGGACCCTGCCGGTCGGCCCCACCCGCTTGGCCAGCCACGACGCCACGGATGTGCCTCCGGCTCCGACCTCCCAGCAGCGCCAGCCGGGGCCGACGCCGAGTGCCTCCAGGTGCCGGAACGTCGTGGGGTCGAAGAGCGTGGCGAAGGCGTCGAAGCGCTCCGCCGCCTCGGACTGCCCGTTGTCGAGGAGGTATCCGTCGGTTCGCGTCATGCTGCGATCATCCCAGTTGTCCCGCTTGCCCGAAGGGGGCGACGCTCCGGCACGCGGGCCCCCTCCGCGACGGCCGGGCGGTTCGGGACGAGGCATGCGGGCCCGAGCGGTCCGTCCACAGGCGGGAACAAAGCGGAATCCCCCGTTTCCACAGGCCCGTTCGCCGTCTCCGCCGGCCTGGCAAACTGACCTGCCAGGGCGCGGGAAGCACAGCGCGAGGGGACATACGCGGGGAGACTCGGATGACGATGGCGGGCAATCTGCGGAAGGTCACGGGGCTGGGCGGGGTCGGCGGCCTGCGGAAGGTGGCACGGCTGGCCCGGCGACGGCCGCGGGTGGACCTCAGTCACCCCGCGCGTTCCCCGCTGGGCTCCTCGGTGGTGAACTGCGTGACCTACCGGGACGGTGTCCGCATGCCCGAGGCCGGCGATCCGGTCGATGTCGTGGCGCGAATGCGCAGGCGCGGGGCGGGTTTCGTGTGGCTCGGTCTGCACGAGCCGACGGACCAGGAGTTCGCGGGTGTCGCAGAGCTCTTCGAGCTGCATCCGCTGGCGGTCGAGGACGCGATCGAGGCCCACCAGCGGCCCAAGGTGGAGCGGTACGGAGAGACGCTCTTCGCCGTGTTCAAGACGGTCTGCTACGTGGAGCACGAGGAACTGACGGCGACGAGCGAGGTGGTGAGCACCGGCGAGATCATGGTGTTCGCCGGGCCGGACTTCGTGATCACCGTGCGGCACGGGCGGCACGGCTCGCTGGGACCGCTGCGCGAAGGGCTGGAGTCCGATCCGGCCCAGCTCGCCAAGGGACCGTCGGCGGTGCTGCACGCGATCGCGGACCATGTGGTGGACGACTTCCTGAGCGTCATCGAGTCGGTCCAGGAGGACATCGACCACGTCGAGACGGAGGTGTTCGCGGAGAACGGCGCGCGGGTCGACCCGGGGCGCATCTACCAGCTCAAGCGTGAACTCCTGGAGCTGCGACGGGCCGTGGTGCCGCTCGGCCGGCCGCTGGAGGAGCTGGCCACCCGCCCGTTCCGGGTGGTCGAGCCGGAGATACAGGCCTACTTCCGCGACGTCGCCGATCATCTGCTGCGGGCCACCGAGCAGATCGCGGCGTTCGACGAACTCCTCAACTCCATCCTCCAGGCACACCTGGCCCGCGTGACGGTCGCGCAGAACGAGGACATGCGGAAGATCACGGCCTGGGCCGCCATCGTCGCGGTGCCCACGATGGTCTGCGGCGTGTACGGCATGAACTTCGACCACATGCCGGAACTGGGCTGGCGGTACGGCTACGGCCTCGTCATCGGCGTGATAGCCGTCGCCTGCCTGGCGCTGCACCGGGGCTTCCGGCGCAACGGCTGGCTCTGAGGGGGCGGCCGCTCCAGGTCGGCCAGCCAGTTCAGCCACTCCAGGCGGGATGCCGTGGATCGTCGGCGCGTACCAGGACGTCGGCGGTGCCCGACGGGTCGGTCTCCTCGTCGTAGCGCTCGAAGGCGGGCAGGGTCCACTGCTCGGTCTCGGGGGTGCGGCGACGCAGGGCGCCCGGAGTGAGGACGAGATGGACGCTCAGATCGAGGGGGAACCAGTGACGGAGCAGAAAGGGACCGTGGAGCAGCAGCGCACCGCCGGGAGGGAGTCGGGCGTAGGGGCTGCGGGTGGCTCGGTCGGTGACCGGGTCCCACAGGTCGGGCAGGACCCGCCCGTCGCCGCCGGGAGAGACGGGGTCGAAGACCTCGCGCCACAGGGCACCGGTGTCGTACCAGCCGTTGTAGTAGGACTCGGCGTCCTGGTGCCCGTACTCCAGACGGAGCGAGGCGGGTCGCAGGAAGCCCTCCGTTCCGACGACGAGGGAGGGGCGTCCGCGCACCCGCAACGCCTCACCGACCCGTTCGGCGAGGTCGCCGGGGCGGGCGGCGGGGGCGCCGTCGAGGGCGACGCGCGTCCAGGCACCGCCGTCGGTGGGCTCCAGGTCGAGCAGTCGCTCGGCGAGCCGGTCGCCGAGCCGGTCCCAGGTGATCGCTTCCAGTCGCACCCGCCCATGATGCGTCAGCTTCCGTGTCGGTCGACACGACGGTTGCCGCGCCGGACAGCGCCTCGCCCTCCTGGACGCTCGCGCATGGGCCCGCGGCGCTGGGCCATGGTCACCGTGCCGGTGCGGCGGTTGACTTGGGGTGATCGACGGGCGGTGGCGCCGGGAGGGCGTGCACCGGACCGACAGTTACTCGACGGGTGGGAGTTGACGCGACATGGGCGAGGGACCGTACTTCGTACTGACGGTACTGGGCGCGCTCGGGACCGGTGTGACCGCTGGTGTCTTCTGTGCCTTCTCCACCTTCGTCATGCGGGGGCTCGCCGCGCTGCCGCCCGCCCGGGGGGTCGCCGCGATGAACGCGATCAACACGGCCGCGGTGCGGCCGGCCTTCATGTCCGTGTTCCTCGGGACGGCGGTGCTGACCGCGGTGATCGCCGTGGTCACACTGGTGCTGTGGCCGGAGGAGGCGGCGGTGGAGCTGCTGCTGGGCAGCGGGCTGTACCTGGTCGGGTCGTTCGGAGTGACCGTGGCGGCCAACGTGCCGCGCAACGCCGCGCTGCTCCGGCTGGAGCCGGGCTCCGCGGAGGCGGCCGAGCGCTGGCCGGCCTATGTGCGGGAATGGACGGCCTGGAACCACGTGCGTGGGGTTGCCTCGGCCGCCGCGGCGGTGGCGTATGTGCTGGCCCTCGCCTGAGCCGGCCGCGGCTCGGGCTGCGCACCGACCGGGCGTGGTCCGGCCCGGGTGAGGGGCCGTCCGGCGCTCTGCGCGCGGAGCGGACCGGTCGTATCGTGGAGCGCGAGAGCGCCGCACCCAGGCGCACGGCCAGCCACCGCGCACGCAAGGAAGACGGCCATGGCCGATCCCAAGGGTTTTCTGACGACGCCCCGCGAGGAGTGGCCCCGCAGACCGGCCGGAGAGCGGGTCCGGGACTGGGACGAGGTGTATGTCCCGGGAGCGCTGCTGCCGATCGTCGGCCGGCAGGCCGACCGGTGCATGGACTGCGGTGTCCCCTTCTGCCACGAGGCCTGTCCGCTGGGCAACCTGATCCCGGAGTGGAACGACCTGGTCTCCCGGTCGGACTGGCGGGCGGCGGGCGAGCGGCTGCACGCCACGAACAACTTCCCGGAGTTCACCGGCCGGTTGTGCCCGGCGCCGTGCGAGGCGGGCTGTGTGCTCGCCATCAACCAGCCCGCCGTCACCATCAAGAACGTCGAGTGCGCGATCGCGGACGTGGCCTGGGAGGAGGGCTTCGTCCCGCCCCGGCCGCCGGAGCGGCTGTCGGGGAGGACGGTGGCGGTGATCGGTTCGGGACCGACGGGTCTCGCTGCGGCGCAGCAGTTGACCCGGGCCGGGCACACGGTCGCGGTGTACGAGCGGGACGACCGGATCGGCGGGCTGCTGCGGTACGGGATCCCGGAGTTCAAGATGGAGAAGCGGCACCTGGAGCGGCGCGTCGGCCAGATGCGGGCGGAGGGGACGCGGTTCCGTACGTCGACGGCGGTCGGACGGGACGTGGACGCCGCCGGGCTGCGGGCTCGCTACGACGCGGTGGTGATCGCCACCGGGGCGACGGCGTGGCGCGAGCTGACCGTGCCCGGCCGGGAGCTGGCGGGCGTGCATCAGGCGATGGAGTACCTGCCGCTGGCCAACCGGGTGTGCGAGGGCGACCTCGAGTGCTCCCCGCTGTCCGCCGCCGGGCGGCACGTGGTCATCGTCGGTGGTGGCGACACGGGCGCGGACTGTCTCGGTACGGCGGTGCGGGAGCGGGCTGCGTCCGTGACGCAGCTGGACATCTACGCGCAGCCGGGTGCGGAGCGCGACGAGCAGGCCGATCCCTGGCCGACCTATCCGCGCCTGTACCGGCTGTCGGCGGCGCACGAGGAGGCACGCGACCTGCGGTCCGCGCCGGCGGCGGACGCGGACGCGCGGCTGTTCGCGGCGTCCACGCTCCGCTTCACCGGCGACGGGCGGGGGCATGTGCGTGCGCTGCACCTGGTCGGGGTGGACGCCGGGCGCCGTCCGCTGCCCGGCAGCGAGCGGTCGCTCCCCGCGGACCTGGTCCTCCTCGCCCTCGGCTTCTCGGGGCCCGACCGGCGGGACGGGCTCGTCGACGGACTGGGACTGGACATGGAGCCCCGTGGCACGATCGCCCGGGACGGGGGCTTCGCGACCAATGTCCCGGGGGTGTTCGCCGCCGGGGACGCGGGGCGCGGGCAGTCACTCGTCGTCTGGGCGATCGCGGAGGGGCGGGCGGTGGCGGCGGCCGTCGACCGCCACCTGTCCGGCGGCAGCACCCGGCTGCCGGCCCCGGTCAGCCCGTACGACCGGCCGATGACGGCCTGACCGGGGTGCATCCGCGCGGGGCGCGATCGGAACGGTGATCAAAAATCAGTGCCAAACAGCTTAAAAACAACAATCAAAGGGGGTGCACGTTTCAGGACAGAAGGAAGTCCGCCTCTCCCGCCTTCGCTCCCTCGATGAAGGCTGTCATCTCGGCCGAGGTGTAGATCAGCGCCGGCCCGTCCGGGTCGGTGGACTGCCGCACCGCGATCCGGCCGTCGGCGAGCTTCATGGCCTCCAGGCAGTTGCCTCCGTTGCCTCCGCTCCACGGCTTGTGCCAGCCCTCGCTGCCCAGGTCACGGGCGGGCATGCCGTTGTAGATCCGCTCGGCGCGGTTGAGTGGCGAGCGCTGGGGCTTGATGCGATTCATTCACAGCTCCTTGCGGAGATCCCGGAGGATCTCCTTCGTGCGATGTGCCGTGGCGGCCTGCGCCGCCATGCGGTCCATGACCTCGAGGTGGGTCGCCACCTCGGCGCGCGCGTCGAGATAGACGGCGCCGGTCAGGTACTCGCTGTAGACCATGTCCGGCAGTTCCGGCATGGCGAATCGGAACAGCACGAAGGGCCCGTACGTGCCGGGGTGCGGCCCGCTCGAGAACGGAGCGATCTGCAGCGTCACGTTGGGCAGCTTCGTGGCCTCGAGCAGCCGGTCGATCTGGGCACGCATCACCTCCGGCCCCCCGACGGGGCGGCGCAGCGCGGTTTCGTCCATCACGACCCACAGCCGGGGTGCGTCCTTACGGGTGAGCAGTTCCTGGCGTTGCATGCGCAGGTCGACGTGGCGCTCGATGTCGTCGGGCCGGGTCTGCCCGATGGCGCCCGAGCGCAGCACACCGCGTGCGTAGTCCTCGGTCTGCAGCACCCCGGGGACGAAGTGGGGCTCGTAGGCACGGATCAGGGAGGCCGCGCCCTCCAGGCTGACGTACAGCGAGAACCAGCCGGGGAGGATGTCGTGGAAGCGCTGCCACCACCCCGGTTTGTTGGCGTCCTCGGCCAGCTGGACGAAGGCGTCGGCCTCCTCGTCGCCGACGCCGTAGGCCTTCAGCAGGAGCTGGAGGTACGGGATCTTGAGGGCGACCTCGGCCATCTCCATGCGGCGGACCGTGGCGGGGGCGACGCGCAGGATGCGGGCGGCTTCCTCGCGCTTGAGACCGGCACGTTCCCGCAGGTCCAGCAGGCGCCGGCCGAGTACGACCTGGCCGACCGTCGGCGCGGACCGCGGCTCGCTCACCGCCCACCTCCTGAAGAGTCCCGAAAGATTCCCTGCGTGCCAGAGTCCTTGCGTCCCTGTTTCCCGTACAGACAGCCTCGGCGAGGCCCGGCGTGTCCTGGTGCGGACAGCCCGGCGGCGCCATTCGAAGATCCGTTCGAAAACCTGGCGAGGTCCTCGTACGGCCTGAAGTGGCGCCGCTCGACGTGCTGTTGCGAGCAGTGTGCCACGGCCGTCCAGAACGTCACACAGCACTCTGCATTTTTCAGAGTGACACTTGCCAAGTGTTCACGGCGGGGCGATAGTGGCAAGCGTGATTCCGTCCGCGCCCTTAGGAACAGACGCCGCCGCGGGCTCCCTGGGCCTCGGTGCCGCCATGGGAGCCGGCGCTTCGGGAGCCGCCGCCGCCGAGCGCCGGTTCCGTTTCGAGCTGGCCGCTCATCCGGGTTCTCCCTCACAGGCCAGACGCCTGACACGGGCCCGGCTGAGCGGCTGGGCCGTGTGCGAGGACACCTGTGACACCGCGGCCCTGGTGGTCTCCGAACTGGTGACCAACGCGATCGTGCACACGGCGAGCAGACACATAGTGTGCGAGCTGCACGACGCCGACGACCTGGTCCGCATAGCCGTGCGCGACGAGGGCTGCGCCCCGGGCCAGCCCCACCCCTCGGCCGATCAGCAGCCCGAGGACGAGCACGGCAGGGGCCTGATCCTCGTCGACGCCCTGTGCGAGGCCTGGGGAGCCCACGAGCACGGTCCCGGACTGCTGGTCTGGGCGGAGCTGCCGCGCAAGGCCGACGAACCTCGCGACCCCGCGGAGCCCCACAACGACCTGGGCTGGGGCGCCCGCCCGAAACCCACCCCCACGGATGACACGGGGGACGAGAGCGAGGCCGAGTCCCGCCGTCGGGAAGACCACCGGCCGCGCGAGGCCCGGGGGACCACAGAGCCCCGGGGGACCACAGAGATCCGCAAGGGCCGGGAAACACTCCGTGGAACGGGGACCGAATGGCTATGAGGGCCGCGTCCGGCGTCCGACCGCTCGGTCTGGACACGATGGTCCGCCTCCAGCGCGGACGGCACACCACCGGAACACCTCGGAGACTGCCCGTGCCGGACGGTATGACGGCGCCGCTGGGCTGCGACGCGGTGGCGGTTCCCGCCCGCCTCGGCCAGCAGGTGCTGCCCCGGCTGCCGCGCGTGGGGTGCGTCTACGCCGATGAGACGCACTGGTGGTGGATCGTTCCGTCCGACTCCGACTACGCGCTGGAGTGGCCCGCCCCCGCGCGTTACGCGACCGGTGCGGTCGTACCGGGCTCCACGAGCCTGCCCGCCCTCATCCACCGCTCGGACGGCACGGTTCCCTACACGCCGCCGATCCCGCTGTACCTGGCCCTGTGCCGGCTGACGAACACGACGCCCACCTGGTCGCGGACGGTGAGCGCGTAGGAGCCGGGCGGCGGCGCGTCAGGCCGCCGCGTCACCCGCGGTGTCGCGGCGCACGACGACCAGGAACATGTCCGTCGCGAGGTCCATCACGACCTCGGCGGGCATACCTTCCAGACGCCGCGCCTGTG
Organism: Streptomyces sp. NPDC111628; assembly: GCF_055635195.1. Classification (NCBI taxonomy): domain Bacteria; kingdom Bacillati; phylum Actinomycetota; class Actinomycetes; order Kitasatosporales; family Streptomycetaceae; genus Streptomyces; species Streptomyces sp. NPDC111628. The sequence continues at coordinate 200,424 of NZ_JBVKBZ010000007.1, forward strand.
CGAACTCCTCCGCCGGCCAGGATCCCCGCGGTCCACCGGCGGGAAAGCGTTCGAGCACCGTTCGCCCGTTCACTCCGCACCTCCATGTAGCGCTGTACTCGTAGAGTTAAACGCCAACCATGGAGCGGACGCCTCGCCCGGTGATGGTACTGAGACATAGTTGACACCCGTTCACCGCAAAGTGTGAGCGGCGCCTCAGCCGTCCGGCCGTTTTCGCAACCGAGCGTCTCAGTCCTCGTACTCGTCGTGATAGCGCACTCTCCCACTGCCCGCGGGCGCACCGAGAGCCGACGCGCGCCCCTCCGGTTTCTCCCACGGCTCCCGCCGGCCGAGCGCGGTCAGGTCGAGCAGGCTGGTGGTGGAACCGAGCCCGTCGAGGCCGCGCTCGTACGTCGAGTAGGTGTGGAAGACCCGCTCGCGGTCCCGCAGGAAGCAGCTGAGCCCCGGCCGCTCGACCAGCTCGCCCTCGTGCTCCAGGGTCGCCTCGAAGTCGGTGTTGAAGTCGCTGACGTACGACGAGTACCAGGGCAGTGTCCAGCCCATCCGCGCCTTGAACGGCAGGATCCTCGGATACGGCGCCCGGGAGACCGCCGCGAAGGACGTACCGCGGGCCCTGAGGTGCGCGAGGTGGCCGATCTGGTCCAGGAACGCCGAGCAGCTGCGGCAGCCGGCGTCCCACTCGGGCGCGAACATGAAGTGCTGGACGACGAGCTGCTCCCGGCCCTCGAAGAGGTCGAGCAGGGTGGCCTTGCCGTCGCCGCCCTCGAACACGTACTCCTTGTCGACCTCCACCATGGGCAGCCCGCGCCGCTCGGCGTTGAGGGCGTCACGCGCGCGGGTGGCCGCCTTCTCCTTGGCCAGTAAGGCCTCACGCGCCGCGCGCCAGTCCGCGCGGGTGACGATCTCGGGCAGCGACATGGCTCCAGCCTCCTGTGCGACGTGCTTCGCGCGTCGTGTTCCGGTCCGACGGCCGACGGTCCGGAACGGGTCGGGCCGTCCGGGTGGTGACCGAAGGGCGGAGCGGAACTCATCGCTGCCCGGCAAGATTCTTTTCAACAGGTCGCTGAACAGTCTCTGAACAGGCCTTTCAGGTGTCGTACTCCTGGATGCGCCGGCCGTGCCCGCGGTCGGTCAGGGCGGGCAGCCGCTCCCCCAGTTCCCGGACCACCTCGGGCACGTCCACGGTGAGCAGTTCGCGGTCCCGCATGAGGACGCGTCCGTCGACGACGGTCGTGCGCACGTCGGCGGAGCGCGCGCTGTGCACCAGGGTGGCGGCGAGGTCGTGCACGGGCTGGGTGTGCGGTCCGGTGAGGTCGACGAGGATCAGGTCCGCCCGCCGCCCCGGCGCGATGCGGCCCACGGCGTCCCCGAGGCCGACCGCCCGGGCGCTCTGCACGGTGGCGTGGTGGAGGGCCTGGCGGGAGGTCAGCCAGCGCGGGTCGCCCTCGGTGGACTTCTGGATGAGGGAGGTGAGCGCCATCGACTCCCACACGTCGAGGGAGTTGTTGGACGCGGCCCCGTCCGTGGCGAGCCCCACGGGGACGCCGATGTCCCGCAGCGCGCGCACCGGTGTGGTGCCGGGCCAGGCGAACTTGAGGTAGCCGCGGGGCGCGGTCGCCACCGCCGTACGGCCGCCCGCGCGCGCGAGGAGCGGCAGGTCGTCCTCGGTGATGCCGGTGCCGTGGGCGATGAGCACGTCGGTGTCGAGGACGCCGGTGCGTTCCAGGACCCCGATGGGGGTGACCCCGTGCCGGGCCAGGCTCGTGTCGGTCTGGTCGCGGTTCTCGGCGGCGTGGATGTGCACGGACAGGCCGTGCTCGCGGGCGAGTTCAGCGGTCGCGCCGAGGTCGGCGTCGGTCACCGTGTAGGGGGCGTGCGGGGCGAGGGCGGTGGTGATCCGGCCGCCGGCGGAGTCGCGGCGGCGCAGCGCGAACTCCAGCGACGCCTCCCGTCCTTCCGGCCCCTGCGAGGAGAAGTACGCCTGCCCCAACTGCGCCCGCATCCCGCACTGGTCGACGACCGCGGCCACGGCGTCCATGTGGAAGTAGCTGTCCGCGAAGGTCGTGACGCCCGCGCGGATCATCTCGGCGCAGGCCAGCCGGGCGCCCAGGATGACGTCCCGCACCGTGAGGTTGGACTCGACGGGCCAGACGACGTCGTTGAACCATTCCTCGGTGGGCAGGTCCTCGGCGAGGCCGCGCAGGGCGACCATCGGCGCGTGCGTGTGGCAGTTGACCAGTCCGGGGAGGGCGACCTGACCGCGTGCGTCGATGCGGTCGGCGGCGGGCACGGCGGCCCCGGCCGCGGCGGTCGTCACGGACTCGACGACCCCGTCGCGGACGACGACGGCCGCGTCCTGCTCGAAGCCGATCCGTTCGCGGTCGTCGTGCACGAGGACGGTGCAGCCGGTGATGACGAGATCGGCGGGCGCGGCGGGCTCGGCGGGCGCGGGTGAAGGAGGCGTCATCACGCCAACGTACGGTGCCGTCCCACGCGTCCGCGCCTCTCGGCGAGTTCGTCCCGCAGCGCGGCGAGCCGTTCGGTGTGTCGGGGTGTGAGCCGCCCGGTGTCGTCGAGGTGCACGGCGCAGGCGGTGGTGGTGTCGACGAGCCGTTCGAGGACCGCCGCGACCTCGTCGGTGCCCTCGGAGTGCCGGGCGAGGGCGGGCAGTTCGGCGGCGCCACGCGCGATGGCGGCGCGGGCCTCGGCGAGCGTGCGGTAGGCCTCCCGGCGCAGCGTCCACCGGGCGGCACGGTCGTCGGACTCGCTCAGTACGTGCGTGAGGTAGGCGTGCGCGGCGGCGTCGGCGGCGTCGACGCCCGCCCGGATGCCGGCGCCCCGCTGTCCCGGCATCGGCAGGTGCCCGGCCACCAGCACGATCGCGCAGGCCAGCAGCGTCTCCCCGATACGGCCCGCGGAGGCCTGCGGTTCGCCGCCGACCATGACCAGGGCGAGGACGAGAACGGTGACGACAGTGGTCTGGGCGGCGAAGTGCCGCGCGGCGACCGGCACCAGGGCACCGCAGACCGCGACGAGGACGACCAGCCCCTCGGGCCGGGGCAGCACGGCCGCGAACCCGGCGAACAGCAGCGCCCCGAGCACCGTCCCGGCCGCCCGGCACAGCACCCGCGACACCAGCGGGCCGAGGTCGGGCTTGACGAGGAAGACCGCGGTGGCGGGCAGCCAGTACCAGTGCTGGTGGGAGCCGTACCAGTGACCTTGGTGCAACGCCTGCGCGACGGCGGCACTGGCGCCGAAGCACAGCCCGACCCGCAGCCCGTACTCCCGCCCGCCCGCGCCGAGCACCGCCCGCGCCACCGAGCGGGGTGATCGCCTCCGGACGTGCAGGTCGGGGCCCCTGCCCCGGTCGAAGGCCTGCGCCGCGTGCAGCAGGGCGTCGTCCAGGGCGCGCAGGGCGGGATCGGTCCGGCTGGGGGCGGGCAGCGGCCCGGCGTGGGTGTTGCGGCGGACGGCCGCGGCGAGCCGCCGCGGGCCTTCGCCGGCCCGGGCGGGCACCGCCTGCTCCGCCCACGCGAGCGCGGTCGCGGCCTCGCCGAGGGGCAGCGCGGCGGCGTACTGGGCGTGCAGTCGCCGTTCGGCGGCGGTGGAGGCGCGGCGCCGCAGCCGGGGTCCGGCGAGCGCGTCCTGCGCGTGGTCGAGGGCGGCGGTGAGCGCGGCCCGTCGGGCCACGGCGTGCTCCGTGCCGACCGCGTCGAGGAGCGCGGCGACGGCCTCGTAGACGTCGGCGACGGCCGCCCGCTCCCCGTCGAAGCGGAAGCCGAGACGGAGGTCGCCGGTGAGGGAGGTGGGTGTGGGCAGGACCAGCCGCAGCAGGAGCAGCCATCCGGCACCGGCGAGGAAGGCGAGGACGCTCCGCCACCCGGGGTCGGGCAGCGGCATCCCGGCCCCCACGGCCGCGGTGACCAGCAGCTGCGTCCCCGTCCCGGAGGCCACGGGCCCTACGGCGCTGACGCACCCGGCGACCAGTCCGAGCCCGGTCAGCACCAGGGTCAGCGCCACGGCCCCGAGGTGCTGCCCGGCGTACGTCCCGACGAGCAGCCCGAGCGCCCCCGCGAGCGCGGGTACGCCGATCCGCCGCACGGAGGTACGGCGACTGCCCGGCCGGTCGTTGATGCCGGCCAGCATGGCGGCGATCGCGGCGACCACCCCGAGGGAGGCCCGCCCGGCGACCAGGGCGGCGAGCAGCAGCGGCCCGCCGGCCAGCGCGCCCCGGACCACCGCGTTCCAGGGCACGGGGCCGCGCTGGGCGTTCAGGGCGTGGCCGAGCCAGGGCGGGAGCGCGTGGGCGGCGGTGCGGAACACGGGGTGCGGGGCTCCTGTCGTCCGGGCGAGGCGGTGGTGAGCCTTCGGGCGACGGTGGCCGGGCTGGGCGGTGCGCCGTCCAGCGTACGACGGGTTTTCGAAGCCGGGGAAACGGGCCTGTTTCGGGCGGATGACGGCCGTTGAGCGCCACTCCGCACCCGCGGTGCGCTCAGTGGCCGACGGCCTCCATGGCCTCGCGCAGCAGTGTCTCGGCCCGTGTCACGGACCGTTCCAGGGCGTCGGGCCGGGGGGTCGACTCCACCAGCAGGGCGTCGATCCCGTCCAGCCCGGCCCGCTGGACCAGCCCCTTCTCGTTCGTCACCCACTCCCCCCGCGCCGCCAGCACCGCGTGGGCCGTCTGGGTCGTGGCGAGGGCGAGCGCGCCGGCGACCTGGGTGAGGGCTCCCCTGGGGGCGTGGCCCGCCTTGGCGTAGGCGAGGGTGGCGGTGGCCGTGCCGTACCAGCGTTCGGGCGCGGTGGTGCGCAGGGCCTCCGGGTAGGCGGCCGGGCGGGGCGGGTCGCCGCGCAGCACCTTGTTGATCGCCAGCTCGGCGACCACGAGGTAGGTCGGGATGCCCGCCAGGTGGAACATCAGCGGCTCGATGCCGAAGCGGCCCGCCTCCGCCTCCGCCATCTCGTGCTCCACCACGTCGAGGTCGCGGTAGTGCAGGTCGACCCGGCGTTCGTCGATCGTCAGCCAGGCGCCCCCGTTGAAGACTCCGCCGCCCCAGGCGCCGAGCTCCGAGACCTCGCCCGGCCAGCCGACGGCGCGCAGGTCCTCGGGGTCGAAGGCGCCCCGGTAGTAGACCGCCAGGTCCCAGTCGCTGTCCGGTCCGTGGGTGCCCTGTGCCCGGGAGCCGCCGAGGGTGACCGCGCGGACCGCGGGCAGGGCGGCGAGCCGGTCGGCCGCGGTGTCGAGGAAGGCCTGGTCCGTGAGGGTGGGCGTGGGCACTGGCGGGGGCTCCTGACGGTGGGGTGGGCGGGGGACGGGCCGACGCCGGGGAGCCTAGGCGGCCGGCGTGCGGGCCGCGAGCGAAATTCGGGTGCGCGGCGCGGGCGGAGAACGGACGATCGGGAGGTTGCCCGCCCGTCTTCCAGGAGTCCACGTGATCCAGCGCGTCACCGTGCCCGGCCTCTTCCCGCCGCCCGTCTACTCCCACGCCTCCGTCGTCGAGGCCGGGACCAGGCTCGCGTTCCTCGCCGGTTCCGTCCCGCTCGACGCGGAGGGGAAGCTGGTCGGCGAGGGCGATCCGGTCCGTCAGGCCGAGCAGGTGCTCGCGAACCTCACCGAGCAGCTGCGTGCCGTCGGGAGCGGCCTTGAGCACGTGCTGTCGACCGATGTGTACGTCGTGAGCGCCGAGACCGCCGCGCTGTCCGCCGTCTGGGACGTGGTCGAGGCGTCCGGGCTCAGCACCGGTCCGCACTCCTCGACGCTGCTCGGCGTGAGCTGCCTCGGCTACCCGGGACAGCTGGTGGAGATCACCGCGACCGCGGTCGTGCCGGAGACGAGCCACCCGTGAGCCGGGAGCCGGGTGCCGAGTCGGGTACCGGGACCGTGGTCCTGCGGCGCGCCCGGGCCGTCGACGCGCGTGCGGCGGCCGACGTCTGGCCGCGCTCCTTCGCCGCCGCGCTGCCGACCGTGGTCCGGCCCCGCTCCGACTCCGAGGTCCGTGCGTACTTCCGGCACGTGGTGGTGGAGCGCCACGAGACCTGGGTGGCGGAGGGGGCCGACGGCGCGGTGGCCGGTGTGATGGTGCTCGAGGGCGAGGAGCTGTCGCAGCTGTACCTCTCCCCCGAGCGGCGCGGCTGCGGACTCGGGGACCGGTTCGCCGCCCTGGCCAAGGAGCGCCGGCCGGACGGGCTGTCGCTGTGGACCTTCCAGGTCAACGCGCCCGCGCGGCGCTTCTACGAGCGGCACGGGTTCCGGGCCGTGGAGTGGACGGACGGCGACCGGAACGAGGAGCGGGAACCGGACGTGCGCTACGAGTGGCGGCCTTGATCCGTCATTCCGCGGTGTGACCGCGGGCGTACTTGTCCGTCGCCGCCAGCAGGGCCTCGTCGCCGATCGCCCCGGCGTCGTGTCCGGCCTCGTCCACGATCACCAGGTCGCTGTCGGGCCAGGCGTGGTGGAGCCGCCAGACGATGCCGAGGAGGTTGCCGAAGTCGAGGCTGCCCTGGACCAGGGTGCCGGGGATTCCCTTCAGCAGATGCGCGTCCCTGAGGACCACGCCCTCGTCGTTGCCGTCGCCGAGGAAGTGGTCGTTGCCCCAGTAGTGCGTGACGGTACGGGCGAAGCCCATGCGGAAGTCCGGGTCCGCGTAGCGGGCGACCGAGCCGGGCGGCGCGGGGATGGTCGCCGTCTCCCAGTCGGTCCAGGCACGCGCGGCCCGCTCGCGGACCGCCGGGTCCGGGGACTCCAGCAGGCGGTTGCAGGCGGCGGGCAGGTTCCCGTCGCGGGCGTCCGGGGGCAGCTCGGCGAGGAACCGCTCGTGGGCCTCGGGGAAGATCTTCCCCAACCCTCGCGTCAGGAGGGCCACTTCGGCGTTGGAGCCGGTGGCGACCCCGGTCAGCACCAGCTCGGTCACCACGCCGGGATGCGTCTGCGCGTACCGCAGGCCCAGGACCGAGCCCCAGGACACGCCCCACACCAGCCAGCGCTCGATGCCCAGGTGGGCCCGCAGCCGCTCCAGGTCCGCCATGAGGTGGTCGGTCGTGTTGACGCTCATGTCGGTGTCGGGGGCGCTCGCGCGGGGCAGCGAACGCCCGGCGCCGCGCTGGTCGAGGAGGACGATCCGGTAGGCGGCTGGGTCGAAGTAGCGCCGGTGTCCCGGACTCGCCCGGCTGCCGGGTCCGCCGTGCAGCACCACCGCGGGCTTGCCGTGCGGGTTCCCGCAGGTCTCCCAGTAGACGTGGTTGCCGTCCCCGACGTCGAGCATGCCGTGGTCGTACGGTTCGATCTCCGGATACAGGCCCATCGGAGCACCGTAGCGGGGCTGCCCCTGGCGATCATCCCCATTTTGCGGGGCGAGCCTCACCGGGTGGGCAGCCCCGCCGTGTCCGCCGCCGTGCGCAGCACCTCGCGCAGCATCTCGGGGGTGAGCCGGCCGGTGAAGGTGTTGCGCTGGCTGACGTGGAAGCAGCCGAAGAGGTGCAGGCCGGGCCCGTCGGCGGCGTCCAGCGTCACCCGCGCGCCGTGGGCGAAGGCCGGACGGGGGCGGGGTACGGTCCAGCCCGCCCCGGCGAACGCGGGCAGCGCCGCCTGCCAGCCGAAGGCCCCGAGGACGACCACCGCCCGCAGCGTCGGCCGCAGCAGCCCCAGCTCCTGGACGAGCCAGGAACGGCAGGTGTCCCGCTCTGCGGGGGTGGGCTTGTTCGCGGGCGGGGCGCAGTGCACGGGCGAGGTGACGCGCACGCCGTACAGCTCCAGCCCGTCGTCCACGCGGACGGCGGTGGGCTGTGAGGCGAGGCCCACGTCGTACAGCGCCTGGTACAGCACGTCGCCGGAGCGGTCGCCGGTGAACATCCGGCCGGTGCGGTTGCCGCCGTGGGCCGCGGGCGCCAGTCCGACGATCAGCAGCCGCGCGTCCGGCGGGCCGAAGCCGGGCACGGGCCGCCCCCAGTACGTCCAGTCGGCGAAGGCGGCCCGTTTGGTACGGGCCACCTCTTCCCGCCACTCGACCAGCCGCGGGCAGGCCCGGCACCCCGCGATGCGCTGGTCGAGTACGGGGAGGCCACCGGTGTCCATGCCTCCACCGTAAGACCCTCTCCGGCACGGGCGGGACGCGCGAGCCCCTGGGTGCTCCCCCGTCCGCGAAGGCCGTCGTGGCCCGCCGAAATTGCGGCCCGCCACGCCGTGCCGGGCGGTTAGGGTCGAACCATGGCTTCCGAGCATGACGAAGGCGGGAGCGGCCCGGTGGCCGCCCCGCAGGACGGCGCCGCTGCCGCGGCCGGGACACCGGACCCGAAGACGGCGGCGGCGATCGCCGCCGCCGAGGCGGCCGGGCCGCAGAACGGCGAGAGCGTCCGCGTGGACAGCTGGATCTGGGCCGTCCGCCTGATCAAGACCCGTTCCCTCGGCGCGACCGCCTGCCGCGGCGGCCATGTCCGGGTGAACGGCGAGCGGGTGAAGCCCGCGTACTCGCTCCGCGTCGGCGACGAGGTACGCCTGCGGCAGGAGGGCCGGGAACGGGTCGTCGTCGTGAAACGGCTGATCCGCAAGCGCGTCGGTGCCCCGGTCGCCGTCCAGTGCTACATCGACAACTCGCCGCCGCCCCCGCCCCGCGAAGCCGTCGCCCCGGCCGGCATCCGGGACCGCGGCGCAGGCCGCCCGACCAAGCGCGACCGCCGCGAGATGGACCGGCTGCGCGGGCTGGAGGGCCTGAGCAGCTCCCGGAGGGACGCCGGGACCGGGCCCTGAGCCGTCCGTGCACCGGGCACGCCCGGTCAGGTGCACGGGTCACGCCCGGTCAGCCACGTCGGACCCGGGCGCGCAGCAGTCGGCGCAGCTCCTCGTTGTGCCCGCGGCGGGCCCGGGCGACGATCAGGAGCGGCACCATCAGGATCAGCGGTGTCGCCGCGTTCGCACCGTCGAAATAGGTGAGCTGGACGACGAACGCGCCCACCATCAGCGCGCTCAGCGCCGTCGCCGCCACCGACTGCAGCACCGGGACGAGCAGGGCGACCGCTCCCGTCAGCTCGAGCACACCGATCGCGTACATGCCCGCGTCGCCCCAGCCCATCTCGGCGAAGGTGTCGGCCGCCGAGGAGTGCGCGATCAGCTTGGGCAGGGCGCTCGCGACGGCGAAGAACAACGCGAGGAGCACCTGCACGACGCGCAGGGCTACCCGGAGGCCGCGCGCGCGGGCCGGGACGGTGGCGGCGGGGGAAGCGGTGGTTTCGGCCATGGCGGTCTCCTGAGGCGAGCGGTCCGTGCTGCTGTCGGGATTCAGACCCCCCGCCGCCCCGGAACTCATCGCCGGACCGGGCCCCGACTCCACCCTTGCCGGGCCGGCCGGGCCGCCTGCCCTTGCCGCTACCCCTGCCGCACGGGCACGGCCCTCACCCACGTCCCGTCGTCGGTGAGATACCGGTCCACCGCGAGTCCCGCCTCCCCCAGTGCCTCCTCGAACTGCTCCCTGGTCAGCGGCCGGGCCCGGAAGGTCTGGGTCCAGACCGCGTCCGGGAACTCGTACTCCGCCCGGACCGAGTTGACGCCGTCGCCCACCGGGTCCGCCGACAGGATGCGGACGGTGAAGCCGCTGGGGTCCACCCGCTCACGCGGCAGATTCGTGTGGTAATCCGCCCCCTCCCGCTGGATCAGCACACAGTCGTCCTCCGCCACGTGCCGGGCGCAGGTGCGCAGCAGGCCCCGCCGCACCTCCACGTCCCCGGTGTGCACGAGGAACGAGGCCAGCATCACGGCGTCGAAGCGCTCGCCGAGGTCGAGGGCCTCGATCGGGCCGCATATGGTGCGTGCCCCGCGCACGCGCTCCAGCATCTCGGCGGCCTCGTCCACCGCGGTGACCCCGAACCCCCTCTCCAGCAGGGGGTGCGTCATCCGCCCCACCCCGCTGCCCAGCTCGAGTATCCGCGCGCCCTCGGGCACGGCGGCGGCGACGATGTCCGGCTCGGCTCCGACCGGCAGCCGTGAATAGAGCTCGACCGCGCAGCCGTCGGGGGTGATGGCTCCGGGTCCTGTCCCCTGGTGTCCCTCTCGCATGCTCAGCTCCATACCCGTCCAACGGCCGCTCCCGCACACCCGTTCCCCCTCCCCCTCGGTTCACCCGACCGAGTGAACGCGGCCCCTCCCGCAGTGCGGTCGGTATGTCGAAGCGCCTCGTTTCCCCCTCGGCGTGTGCCGCAGTACGTTCGATACAGGAGTGGTGAACCGATGCGTACGGGCAGTGAACCGGCCACCGCGCGCAGTGCCCTGCGGGCGCGGTTCTGGCTGAGCGTGTGGGGGCTGGTCTGGGCGGTCTTCGGCACGGCCGTGTTCGCGCTCACGGGGCACTTCGGCTGGGCGCTCGCCTGCGGGGTGCTGTGGCTCGTCGTCACGGCCGACCTGACCGTGATCCTCCGGCACCTCCGCCAGGGCCCGCACTACCAGCCGGGCCGCAACATCCCGCCGTACCTGCCACCGAGGCGCTGACCCCGGGAGCCGACCGCAGGAGCCGACCGCGAGAAGCCGACCGCCGGGAGTCCGCCGTCAGGAGTCGAAGCGCGCCTGCTGCAGGTACTCCGGGTTCGGGTCCAGGGCCGCCGCCAGCCGGAAGTGGCGCCGGGCCTGGCCGGGGCAGCCCCGGCGCTCGTAGGTGCGGGCGAGGGCGAAGTGCGCGAACGCGTTGTCCGGCTCGCGCTCCAGGACGATGGTGAACTCCAGCTCGGCCGGACGCAGTTGCGCCGCCGCGAAGAAGGCACGCGCGCGCAGCAGCCGTGCGGCCGTGTTCTCGGGATGGGCGCCGATGACACCGTCGAGCAGTTTCACCGCGCCGCGCGGATCCCGCGCCGCGAGCAGTTGCTCGGCGGCACGGAAGTCGATGACATCCGTCTCCGGAGTACGTCCGGTCGGACCGCTTGTCTCGGGCACGGCTGAGTCCTTCCCTCGCTGGAAGGGATCAACGCACGCGCCGGACCCGCTATTCCGTGTGCGCCCCGCGCACCAGTTCGTCCCAGACCTCCTTGACGCGCCGCCGCAGCTCCTCCAGCGGTACGTCGTTGTCGACGACCACGTCCGCGATCTCCCGGCGCTGCTCGCGTGTCGCCTGGGCGGCCATGCGGGCCCGGGCATCCTGCTCGGTCATGCCGCGCAGCCGCACCAGCCGGTCGAGCTGGGTGGCGGGAGCGGCGTCCACGACGACCACGAGGTCGTACAGCGGCGCCAGGCCGTTCTCCGTGAGCAGGGGGACGTCGTGGACGACGACGGCGTCCTCGGCGGCGGCCTCCTCCAGGGCACTGGAGCGCTCGCGGACCAGGGGGTGCACGATGCCGTTCAGGACGGCCAGCTTCGCGGGGTCGGCGAACACGATCGAGCCGAGCTTCGGCCGGTCCAGGCTGCCGTCCCCGGCGAGGACGTCCTCGCCGAACGCCGCCACGACCGCGGCGAGCCCCGGTGTTCCGGGGGCGACGACCTCGCGCGCGATCCTGTCGGCGTCGATCAGTACGGCACCGTGCTCGACGAGGAGCCGTGACACCTCGCTCTTGCCGGCGCCGATCCCGCCGGTCAGGCCAACCCTCAGCATGAGCGGAAGCTTAGAGGGTGCCGGTCACGGCGTCAGCCGTCGCCCTCCCGCTCGGCGAGGAACCGTTCGAACTCGCGGCCGATCTCGTCGGCGGAGGGGATCTCGACGGGTTCGGCGAGCATGTTGCCCCGGGTCTCGGCACCGGCGGCCGCGTCGTACTGGTGCTCGAGGCCCTGGACGAGGGCGATGAGTTCCTCGTCGCCCTCCTGGATCTGCCGGTCGATCTCCGTCTGGGTGCGGTGGGCGTCCGTGCGCAGGGAGTGCGCGATGCCCGGCAGCACCAGGCCGGTCGCCGCGGTGATCGCCTCCAGGACGGTCAGCGCCGCGTCCGGGTACGCGGAGCGGGCGACGTAGTGCGGGACGTGCGCGGCGACGCCGAGCACGTCGTGGCCGGCCTGCGCGAGCCGGTACTCGACGAGCGCCTCCGCGCTGCCGGGGACCTGCGCCTCCTCGAAGGGGCTGCGATGGCCCGGCACGAGGTCGGTGCGGCTGCCGTGCGGGGTGATGCCGACGGGCCGGGTGTGCGGGACGCCCATGGGAATGCCGTGGAAGCTCACCGACAGGCGGACGCCCAGGCGCTCCACGATCTGCCCCACGGCCGCGGCGAAGCGCTCCCACTCCACGTCCGGCTCGGGGCCGGACAGGAACAGGAAGGGCGCCCCGGTGGCATCCTGGACGAGCCGCACCTCGATGGTGGGTTCCTCGTAGTCCGTCCAGGTGTCCCGCTTGAAGGTCAGCAGCGGACGACGGGCCCGGTAGTCCACGAGCCGGTCGTGGTCGAAACGGGCGACGACCTGGTGGGGCAGCGAATCGAGCACCTGGTCGACGATCTGGTCGCCGGTCTCCCCGGCGTCGATGTATCCGTCGAAGTGGTACAGCATGACCAGTCCGGCCGATTCCTGGGCGAGTGCCATGTCGACGACGGCAAGGCCCTTCGGCTCCCAGGCGTACAAATCCTGCGGATCAAGCACAGTGACCGCTCCCCTCCTCGTGTTCGTATGTCACAACACCCTTGTGGGGTGGGGCATTCCCGGAGGGAAGCACTGAGGGGCCGCACCTCGAAAGGTGCGGCCCCTCAGTCAACCGCTGTGCTTCAGCCGCTGTGTGTCAGCGGCCGGTGCGCAGAGCTTCAGCTCTGGCCGCCGGCCAGCTTCTCGCGCAGCGCGGCCAGCGCCTCGTCCGACGCCAGGGCGCCGGAGTTGTCGCCACCCTCGGAGGAGTACGAGCCGCCGCCACCGCCGCCACTGCCGGACGCGGCCTGAGCCGCACCCGCGGTGTCGACACCCTCGGCAGCGGCCTTCTCGTCCGCCTCGCGGGACTTGATGACCTGCGCCTGGTGCTGCTCGAAGCGCTGCTGGGCCTCGGCGTACTGCGTCTCCCAGGCCTCGCGCTGGGTCTCGTAGCCCTCGAGCCAGTCGTTGGTCTCGGGGTCGAAGCCCTCGGGGTAGATGTAGTTGCCCTGGTCGTCGTAGGACGCGGCCATGCCGTACAGGGTCGGGTCGAACTCGACCGTGGACGGGTCGGCACCGAAGGCCTCGTTGGCCTGCTTCAGCGAGAGGCTGATGCGGCGGCGCTCGAGGTCGATGTCGATGACCTTGACGAAGATCTCGTCGTTGACCTGGACGACCTGCTCCGGGATCTCCACGTGGCGCTCGGCCAGCTCGGAGATGTGGACCAGACCCTCGATGCCCTCGTCCACGCGGACGAACGCACCGAACGGCACCAGCTTCGTGACCTTGCCGGGCACGACCTGGCCGATCTGGTGGGTGCGGGCGAACTGCTGCCACGGGTCTTCCTGGGTCGCCTTCAGCGACAGGGAGACACGCTCGCGGTCCATGTCGACGTCGAGGACCTCGACGGTGACCTCCTGGCCGACCTCGACAACCTCGGACGGGTGGTCGATGTGCTTCCAGGACAGCTCGGAGACGTGGACCAGACCGTCGACGCCACCCAGGTCCACGAAGGCACCGAAGTTGACGATCGAGGAGACGACGCCGGAACGGACCTGACCCTTCTGGAGGGTCGTGAGGAACGTCTGGCGGACCTCGGACTGGGTCTGCTCCAGCCAGGCACGGCGGGACAGGACCACGTTGTTGCGGTTCTTGTCCAGCTCGATGATCTTCGCCTCGAGCTCCTTGCCCACGTAGGGCTGGAGGTCGCGGACGCGGCGCATCTCGACCAGGGAGGCCGGGAGGAAGCCGCGGAGGCCGATGTCGAGGATGAGACCACCCTTGACGACCTCGATGACGGTACCGGTGACGATGCCGTCCTCTTCCTTGATCTTCTCGATGGTGCCCCAGGCCCGCTCGTACTGGGCACGCTTCTTCGAGAGGATCAGGCGGCCTTCCTTGTCCTCCTTCTGGAGAACAAGGGCCTCGATCTCGTCACCGACGGCGACGACCTCGTTGGGGTCGACGTCGTGCTTGATCGAGAGCTCGCGGCTCGGGATGACACCTTCGGTCTTGTAACCGATGTCGAGCAGGACCTCGTCCCGGTCGACCTTCACGATGACGCCGTCGACGATGTCGCCGTCGTTGAAGTACTTGATCGTCTCGTCGATCGCGGCGAGGAAGGCTTCCTCGTTACCGATGTCGTTGACCGCAACCTGCGGGGTGGTGGCGGTGGTCTCGGTGCTGCTCGTCATGTGGGAAAGGGCTCCGGTACGGACATTGAAGTCGTAGGTACTGCTTACGCCGGGAGCCCGTTTCGCTCTGCAGAAGCCGGACAGCCAAGGAAGCGTCACCGAAATCCACTGGTGACGCCTCGAGAACCGAGGGGACATACAACAGATGCGAGCGCGACCTGCTACGTCTGAGGTGCGCAGGCCCGCAGCGCAACTTGTAGCATACGGGGGCAGCCGGGCAGGGTCAATGCGCGAAGCCGCACACCCGGGGCGGATCGTCGCATACCCGGCACAAAAGCCGTCTCCCGAGGCCACACGGACCCCTGGATGCCTCTTGCGTGACACGAGGGGCGGGCGGCACGGAAGAGCCCGCAGACTAGTACGAGGGAGCCGGTCATCCAAGAGCCCGTAACGTCCGAGGCCGGAGCAGAAGAACCCGAGGCCACCCGGCGTGCCGCCGGTGTCACGGAGAGTTCCCGCGCCAACCGCGGCTGGTGGGACCGGAACGCGGACGAGTACCAGACCGAGCACGGCACCTTCCTCGGCGACGACCGCTTCGTGTGGTGTCCCGAGGGCCTGGACGAGGTGGAGGCCGAGCTGCTCGGCCCGCCGGAGGACCTGAAGGGCAAGGACGTCCTGGAGATCGGCGCCGGCGCGGCCCAGTGCTCGCGCTGGCTGACCGCCCAGGGTGCCCGTCCGGTGGCCCTCGACCTCTCCCACCGCCAGCTCCAGCACGCCCTGCGCATCGGCGTCTCGTTCCCCCTGGTGTGTGCCGACGCGTCGGTGCTGCCCTTCGCGGACGGCTCGTTCGACCTGGCCTGCTCGGCGTACGGGGCGCTGCCGTTCGTCGCCGACCCGCGGCTGGTGCTGCGGGAGGTGCGCCGGGTGCTGCGGCCCGGCGGCCGCTTCGTCTTCTCGGTCACGCACCCGCTGCGCTGGGCGTTCCCGGACGAGCCGGGCCCCGAGGGGCTGTCGGTCTCCGCCTCCTACTTCGACCGGACCCCGTACGTCGAGCAGGACGACGAGGGCCTCGCGGTCTACGTCGAGCACCACAGGACGCTCGGTGACCGGGTGCGGGACGTGGCGACGTCCGGGTTCCGGCTGGTGGACCTGGTGGAGCCGGAGTGGCCGGACTGGAACACCTCGGAGTGGGGCGGCTGGTCGCCGCTGCGCGGGCATCTGATCCCGGGGACGGCGATCTTCGTCTGCGAGCGCGACTGACCGTACCGGGAGGCGGGTGCCCGCGCGCGTGGAGGGCGCTTTCGCGGACGTACGACACTGGGGGCGTGATCCGTTACGACGCCCTGGACGCGCTGCCCGTGCGCGGCGCCCTGCCCGCGCTGCACGACGCCCTGGAGGGGCACGGCACGGCGGTGCTGGTCGCGCCGCCCGGCACCGGCAAGACGACGCTGGTCCCGCTGGCGCTGGCCGGGCTGCTGGGCGGGGAGGGGGATCCCGCGCGGCGCGTGGTCGTGGCCGAGCCGCGCCGGATCGCCGCGCGGGCGGCGGCCCGGCGTATGGCGTGGCTGCTGGGTGAGAAGCCGGGCGCGAGTGTCGGGTACACCGTGCGCGGGGAGCGGGTCGTGGGGCGCCACGCACGCGTGGAGGTCGTCACGACGGGCGTGCTGTTGCAGCGGCTCCAGCGCGACCAGGAGCTGACGGGCGTCGACGTGGTGGTGCTGGACGAATGCCACGAGCGGCATCTGGACGCGGACACGTCGGCGGCGTTCCTGTGGGACGTACGGCAGGCCCTGCGGCCCGAGCTGCGGCTGGTGGCCGCGTCGGCCACGACGGACGCGGAGGGCTGGTCCCGGCTGCTGGGCGGCGCGCCGGTCGTCGAGGCGCAGGGCGTGTCGTATCCCGTCGAGGCCGTGTGGGCGCCGCCGGCGCGTCCGGTGCGGCCGCCGCACGGGATGCGGGTGGACCCGGAGCTGCTCGCCCACGTGGCCTCGGTGGTGCGGCGGGCGCTGGCCGAGCGGGACGGGGACGTCCTGTGTTTCCTGCCGGGGGTGGGCGAGATCTCCCGCGTCGCCGGTCGGCTCGGGCCACTGGCGGGCGTCGATGTGCTTCAGGTGCACGGGCGGGCGCCCGCTGCCGTGCAGGACGCGGTGCTGGCGCCCGGGGCGCGGCGCAGGGTGGTGCTGGCGACCTCGGTGGCCGAGTCGTCGCTGACGGTCCCGGGCGTGCGGGTGGTCGTGGACGCGGGGCTGGCGCGGGAGCCGAGGGTGGACCACTCGCGCGGGCTGAGCGCGCTGACGACGGTACGGGCCTCGCGGGCGGCGGCGCGGCAGCGGGCGGGCCGGGCCGGACGCGAGGCGCCCGGGGTGGTGTACCGCTGCTGGGCGGAGGCGGAGGACGCCCGTCTGCCACGGTTCCCGGCGCCGGAGATCAAGGTGGCCGACCTGACGGCGTTCGCGCTGCAGACCGCCTGCTGGGGCGATCCGGACGCGTCCGGTCTGGCGCTGCTCGACCCACCGCCCGGCGGGGCGATGACGGCCGCCCGGTCGGTGCTGGAGGCGGTCGGTGCCGTGGACTCCGCGGGGCGGGCGACGGAGCGGGGCGTACGCCTGTCCCGCCTCGGCCTGCACCCCCGGCTGGGCCGGGCACTCCTGGACGCGGCGGAGCTGAGTGCGGGGGTTTCGCCCCGGGCCGCCTCGCCGACGGCGACCTCGGCACCGCGACACGCCGAGGTGGTGGCCGAGGTGGTGGGTCTGCTGAGCGAGGAGGCGCCGCGGGAGTACGGAGACGATCTCGTGTCCGTACTGCGGGCGGCCCGGCGCGGAGGGGACGCGTACGGAGCACGCTGGCGGGCGGAGGTGCGGCGGCTGCGGACCGCCGTGCAGGGCGGCGACGGTGGCCGGGGACAGCGCGCCACCGCGGAGGATGGCGACGGTGGACGGGGCCAGCGCGCCACCGCGGAAGGTGCCGCCGGCGGGCCGGGACAGCACGTCGCCGTCGAAGGTGACGACAGCCGGCAGGGACAGCACGGCACCGCGGAAGGTGACGCCGGCGGACGGGGACAGCGGGGCGCCGTCGGAGGGGGCGACAGCCGGCGGGGACGGCGGGTTGCCGGGGAGGGTGGTGACAGCGGGTGGGGGGAGCGGGTTGGTGAGGACGTTCTCGCGGGGCTGGTCGCCGCGTTGGCGTTTCCGGAGCGGGTGGCCAGGAAGGACGGCGGTTCGTATCTGATGGTCTCCGGCACCCGGGCGGAACTTCCGCAGGCGTCGGCACTGCGCGGGGCGCCGTGGATCGCCGTCGCCGTGGCGGACCGGCCCGTGGGAAGGGGGCACGCGCGCGTGCAGCTCGGCGCGGCCATCGACGAGGAGACGGCCCGGCTCGCGGCGGGGGCGCTAATGACGGAGCGCGACGAAGTGCACTGGGCCGACGGTGACGTGGTGGCCCGGCGGGTCGAGCGGCTCGGGGCGGTGGAACTCGCGGCGCGTCCCCTCCCCGACGCCGACCCCGCGCTCGTGCGGGGCGCCCTGCTGGAGGGGCTGCGTCGGGAGGGGTTCGGGCTGCTGCGGCGTTCGGCCGACGCCGATCTGCTGCGCAAGCGGCTCGCGTTCCTGCGGCGCCATCTGGGCGAGCCCTGGCCGGACGTCACCGACGACGCGCTGCTCGCGCGCGCGGACGACTGGCTGGAGCCCGAGTTGAGCCGCGCCCGGCGGCGGGCCGACCTGGGGCGGATCGACGCCGGGCAGGCGCTGACGCGCTTGCTGCCCTGGGCCTCCGGGGAGGCGGCGCGGCTCGACGAGCTGGCCCCCGAGCGGATCCTCGTCCCCAGTGGGTCCAGGATCCGGATCGACTACGGCGACCCCGAACAGCCCGTGCTCGCGGTGAAGTTGCAGGAGATGTTCGGGCTCCAGCGGTCGCCCGAGATCGCCGGGGTGCCGCTCCTGGTGCATCTCCTGTCCCCCGCCGGCCGTCCCGCCGCGGTCACCGCCGACCTGGCCTCGTTCTGGAAGGACGGTTACACCGGCGTACGGGCGGAGCTGCGCGGCCGGTACCCGAAGCATCCGTGGCCCGAGGACCCGGCCACGGCGGAGCCGACCCGGTACACGAAGGCCCGGCTCGGCAAGTGACCGCGGCCCGGCGGGGCGTGGAGCGCCTCGCCGGGCGGACAGACAGTGGCGGTGCCTACGCCTCAGGTTCGGTCGACGGCTCGGTGGAGGGAGCGGTCGACGGATCGGTCGACGGGTCCGGCGTCGGGTCGGCCGCCTTGGCCACCTTCAGGGTGATGTCGAGCGCGGCGCCGCCCGGCGTGGTGAGGCGCAGGACGTACGTGCCCTCCGCGTCGTCGGCGTACAGCTTCGGCAGCTCCAGCAGGCCCTTGGCGTCGGTCTTCCGGCCGGTCAGCGTACGGACGGCCTTTCCGTCGGCGTCCTTGAAGTAGGGACCCTTGTCGTTCTCGGCCGGGTCGTCCTTGGACTTGATGAGGGTCGCGGTGACGGCGACCTTGTCCGCGACGGCACCCTTGAGCGTGGCCTTCACCTCGATCGGGTCGGCGAACTCGCCGCCCGGCGTGCACGTCAGCTCGGTCTCGCCGGTGCTGGTGAGGGCGTCGGCGACGCGCTCGGTGACGGTGGCCTTGTAGTCGAGGCCCGGGACGGTACGGCCGATGACGGTGGCGCGGACGGTGAACCCGCCGGTCTGCTCGCCCGCCACCAGCGCGGGCGCGACGGCCACGCCTGAGGCGTCGGTGGTGACCGCGGCAACCTTCTCACCGCCGGTGAAGGTGGCGTCCGTGTCGCCCAGGACGGTGAAGCGGATGCGTACCTTGCCGACGGCCTCTCCGGCCTTGGTCTCGGCGCGGGTGCTGATCTTCTTGGCGAACGTGTCGCCCGCGATCGCGCTGAACCCCGTGGTGCCGGCGTTCTCCAGGTGGTGAACGGTATCGGTGGGCGTGGGGGTCTCGGTCGGCGGCGCCGGTTCCGTGGGCGGCGTGGAGGGGCTGGTGCTGGGGCCTCCGGGATCGGTGGGGCTGCCCGACGTCGGCGGCTTGCTCGGGCTGTGGCCCGGACTGGGCGTCGCCGTGCCGGGCGTCTGGGGCCGGCTGCTCGCACCCGTGCCGCGCCCCGGGGAACCGGTGCCGGTGGTGGGGTCGTCGCTGCGGCCGACCGGGAGGCTGCCGGTGCCGTCCGGGATCTCGTGGGTGCCCTTGCGGTAGTAGTCCAGCCACGACAGGACCGTGTGCAGGTAGTCCTGCGAGTTGTTGTAGCTGAGGATCGCGCGCTTCAGGTCGGCCTGGTCGGCCAGGTCCCAGCCGTTGCGGCACAGGTAGTGGCCGGCGGCGAGGGCGGCGTCGTAGACGTTGTTGGGGTCTTCCTTGCCGTCGCCGTTGCCGTCGCGGCCCGACCACGCCCAGGTGGAGGGGATGAACTGCATGGGGCCGACGGCGTTGTCGTAGCTGCTGTTGCCGTCGTAGACGCCGTTGTCGGTGTCCATGATGAGCGCGAAGCCGTTGCCGTCGAGCTGCGGGCCGATGATGCGGCCGATGGTGGTGCCGTAGGCGTCGACGCGCCCACCGCGGGCCTGACCGGACTCCACCTTGCCGATCGCGGCGAGGAGTTGCCACGGCAGGTTGCAGCCGGGCTTGGACTGGCGCAGTTCCGACTCGGCCTTCTTGTAGGCGTCGAGCACGGTCGCGGGAATGCCTGCCTCGGACGCGCCCGGGGAGGAGGGGGTGCCCGTGGTCGGGGCGGGGCTGGGGCTGTTGAGGGGTGGCAGGTCGGTGTAGTAGCGCGAGTTGCCGGTGGCGCTCTCTTCGGGGGGCGTGTCGGACGTCGGCGCGTTGTCGGCGGTGGTCCGTCTGCCGTTGCCGTCGGCCGTGACGTCGGGGGCCTGGGACGCGGACAGGGCCGCGACCGCGACCGCCGCCACGGTGGTGGTGAGCGCCGCCTTGCGGAGCCTCCTGTCGAAATGCGCCGCCATAGAGTGAACCCCTCCCCTGGACGCCCGCGCGTCCGTCTCCGTCCGTTTTCTGCTGTCGTGCTCGCCCGTCGTACCCGCTGTATCCGCCCTGTAGTGACGAGCGACCGGCGCGGACGGTTGCACCGCCGTCCTCCGAGCACCGTGGTCGTCTGTTCGACCAGCACGGTGCCGCAGGCGACCCTACGGCAACTTTCTTTGCACGGGCACCCGTTCCTGCCCGACATTCACCACTTGGCCATATGAGGCGTTCTGTTGCCGTTCGCCCTCGGTCATGCGGCAGGCGTGCCGTCCGGGGCCGCCGTCAGTACGGAGCCGGACCGCCGGGTCGGGCGCCGTGGGTGTCGGCGGGCGCGACGAACACGGTGAAGGTGTGGGCGGGTCGGGGCCGCGGCAGCAGGGAGAGGGCCAGCGCGAGGTAACCGCGGGAAAGGTCGGCCCAGAGCTGCCAGGCGGGTGTTCCGTGCGGGGCGGCGGCCGCGGGGGCCCGGTGGGCGAGCCTGCGGCGGAGGTCCGTCGAGGTGCGGTGCAGGACCGTCGTGACGGTGGCGGGGATGCGGCCGGTACTTGCGCCCGGTGCGAAGACCGGGACCGGGAGGAGTGGCACGCGGGCGGGTCCGTCGGTGCGTGCCCGTGCCGGTGTCGTCCGGTGGTGGAGCATGCGTATACCCATGCCCGCATCCTCACGGGAGACCGGGGCGGGGGCGTTTCCTCGGGGGCCAGCGGAGTGACGGGGTGGGCCGGGCGGCGCTGGGGACGGGTGCGCAGCCCGGCGCCGACGGGGTGACCGGCGTGGGCGGGGCGGGGGGTGCGCAGCCCGGCGGTGCGGGGTGCCTCCCCCACTCTCGGCTTCGCTCGAGCGGGAGGTACCCCCACCGCCCACCCGTGCCGCCCCAGCGGCACGACTGCCCGCAGCGGCGGCGGGGCCGGGGCGGCTGCCCGCAGCGGCGGGGGCGGGGGGCGGCTAGTGCGCTGCTGATTCCCAGTCCGGTCCCGCGCCCACCGAGACGCCCAGGGGGACCCTGAGCTGCACGGCGTCGGCCATTTCGCGGCGGACCAGTTCCTCCGCCGCGGCGCGCTCGCCCGGAGCGACCTCCAGGACGATTTCGTCGTGGACCTGGAGAAGCATGCGGGACTTGAGGTCGGCCTCGCGCAGCGCCTTGTCCACGTTGAGCATGGCGATCTTGACGATGTCGGCCGCGGTGCCCTGGATCGGCGCGTTCAGGGCCATGCGCTCGGCCGCCTCGCGGCGCTGGCGGTTGTCGCTGTTGAGGTCGGGGAGGTAGCGGCGGCGGCCGAAGAGGGTCGCCGTGTAGCCCGTGGCCCGTGCCTCGTCGACGACCCGGCGCAGATAGTCGCGCACGCCGCCGAAGCGCTCGAAGTAGGCGTCCATCAGGCCGCGGGCCTCGGCCGCCTCGATGTTCAGCTGCTGGGAGAGGCCGAAGGCGGACAGCCCGTACGCGAGTCCGTAGGACATGGCCTTGATCTTGCGGCGCATCTCCGCGTCCACGGCCGACTGCTCGACGGAGAAGACCTGGGCCGCCGCGGTGGTGTGCAGGTCCTCGCCGGAGGTGAACGCCTCGGTCAGGCCCGCGTCCTCGGACAGGTGGGCCATCACCCGCAGCTCGATCTGGCTGTAGTCGGCCGTCATCAGGGACTCGAATCCTTCGCCGACCACGAAGCCGCGGCGGATGGCGCGGCCCTCGTCGGTGCGGACCGGGATGTTCTGCAGGTTCGGGTCCGTGGACGAGAGACGGCCGGTCGCGGCGACCGTCTGGTTGAACGTGGTGTGGATGCGGCCGTCCGCGGCGATCGTCTTGATCAGGCCCTCCACCGTGACGCGCAGCTTGGCCTGCTCGCGGTGGCGGAGCATGATCACCGGCAGCTCGTTGTCCGTCTGGGCGGCGAGCCAGGCCAGGGCGTCGGCGTCGGTGGTGTAGCCGGTCTTGGTCTTCTTGGTCTTCGGCAGGTTCAGCTCGCCGAAGAGGACTTCCTGGAGCTGCTTGGGCGAGCCCAGGTTGAACTCGCGTCCGGCAGCGGCGTGGGCCTCCTTGACCGCCTGCTGGACGGCGCCCGCGAACATCTGCTCCATGGCCTGGAGGTGCTCCCGGTCGGCCGCGATGCCGTGCCGCTCCATGCGGGCCAGCAGCGCGGACGTGGGCAGCTCCATGTCGCGCAGCAGGTCGGCGGCGCCGACGTCCGCCAGGCGGCCCTCGAAGGTCTCCCCCAGGTCGAGGATGGCGCGGGCCTGCACCATCAGCACCTCGGCCTCGGCGCCCTCGTCCGCGCCGAAGGCGAGCTGCCCGTCGGCCGCGGCGGCGGGGGCCAGCTCGCGGTGCAGGTACTCCAGGGACAGCGCGTCCAGGTCGAAGGAGCGGCGGCCCGGCTTGACCAGGTAGGCGGCCAGCGCGGTGTCCATGCCCACGCCGGCGACGCTCCAGCCGTGCTCGGCGAAGACGCGCATCGCGCCCTTGGCGTTGTGGAAGACCTTCGGCCGGTCCGGGTCGGAGAGCCAGGTCCGCAGCGCCGTCTCGTCGGCCTCGTCGATCTCCGTCGGGTCGAACCAGGCGGCGTTCCCGTCGGACGCGGCGAGCGCGACCTCGGCCACCGAGCCGGTGCCCAGGGCCCAGGTGTCGACGGTGGCCACGCCGAGCGGCCGGTCGCCGTGCTCGGTGAGCCAGCCGGCCAGCTCGCCCGTGCCCAGCACGGTGCC
Source organism: Streptomyces sp. NPDC111628 (assembly GCF_055635195.1). NCBI lineage: Bacteria > Bacillati > Actinomycetota > Actinomycetes > Kitasatosporales > Streptomycetaceae > Streptomyces > Streptomyces sp. NPDC111628. The sequence goes on from NZ_JBVKBZ010000007.1 coordinate 223,249, forward strand.
GTCCAGCTCCACGCCGTCCGCGACCACCGGGGTGGCCTCGGCCTCCTCGGCGCCCGGGTCGACGGCGTAGAGCCGCTCGCGCAGCGAGGGATTGCGGATCTCCAGGGTGTCCAGGATCACCGCGACGCCCTTGCGGTCGTACGCCGTCCGCTCCAGGTCGGTGACGGTCCTGGGCAGCTCGACCCGCCGCTCCAGCTCGGTGAGCCGGCGGTTGAGCTGCACGGACTCCAGGTGGTCGCGCAGGTTCTGCCCGGCCTTGCCCTTGACCTCGTCGACGCGCTCGACCAGCTCCGCGAACGACCCGAACTGGTTGATCCACTTCGCGGCGGTCTTCTCGCCGACGCCCGGGATGCCCGGCAGGTTGTCGGACGGGTCGCCGCGCAGCGCCGCGAAGTCGGGGTACTGGGCGGGGGTCAGCCCGTACTTCTCGAAGACCTTCTCCGGAGTGAAGCGGGTCAGCTCGGAGACGCCCTTGGTCGGATAGAGGACCGTGGTGTGCTCGCTGACCAGCTGGAAGGAGTCCCGGTCGCCGGTGACGATCAGGACGTCGAAGCCCTCGGCCTCGGCCTGGGTGGCGAGGGTGGCGATGACGTCGTCCGCCTCGAAGCCCTCGACGGCGAACCGGGGCACGTGCATGGAGTCGAGCAGCTCGCCGATCAGCTCCACCTGACCCTTGAACTCGTCCGGGGTCTTGGAGCGGTTCGCCTTGTACTCGGTGAACTCCTCGGACCGCCAGGTCTTGCGGGAGACGTCGAACGCCACCGCGAAGTGCGTGGGCGCCTCGTCACGCAGGGTGTTGGCCAGCATCGACGCGAACCCGTAGATCGCGTTGGTCGGCTGGCCCGTCGCGGTCGTGAAATTCTCCGCGGGCAGCGCGAAGAACGCGCGGTACGCCAGCGAGTGCCCGTCCATGAGCATCAGCCGCGGTCGGCCGCCGGAGGTGCTGTCGGTCTTCTTCGATGCTGTCTTCGCCACGACTCCGATCCTGCCATGTGCCACTGACAGTCGGTGCCGCGATAGCCGGCGGCACGGGCGCGGTGTCATGCTGCGGGTGCGTTGTGGCTGGTCGCGCCCACGCGGCGGAGCCGCACATCGAGCAGAGCCCCGCGCCCCTCAGGGCGTGGCTCCCGCCCGGCGTCAGTAGATGTGCCCCGCCCGGGCGGCCTCGCTGTCACCGGCGCGTGCGAGGATCGGAGACGTACTTCACAACGCGTAAGCGAAGGAGCGCGCGATGGCGACCAAGCCGCCCAAGGGTGATCCGGTTCAGGACGCGCCGCAGGTCTCGGAGCCCCAGCACGCGGCGGCGGGTATCCCGGCCATCGGCCACACCCTGCGGATCGCGCAGCGGCAGATGGGTGTGCGGCGGACGGCGCTGACGCTGCTGAGCGTCAACCAGAAGGACGGCTTCGACTGCCCGGGCTGCGCCTGGCCGGAGGGCGACCACCGGCACAAGGCGGAGTTCTGCGAGAACGGCGCGAAGGCGGTGGCCGAGGAGGCCACGCTGCGCCGGGTCACCCCGGAGTTCTTCGCCGCGCACCCCGTGGCCGACCTCGCGACCCGCAGCGGCTACTGGCTGGGCCAGCAGGGCCGGCTGACGCACCCGGTGTACCTGCCGGAGGGCGGTGAGCACTACGAGCCGGTCACCTGGGAGCGCGCTTTCGGCATCGTCGCGGAGGAGATCACCGCGCTGGACTCGCCCGACGAGTCGGTCTTCTACACCTCGGGGCGCACCAGCAACGAGGCGGCGTTCCTCTACCAGCTCTTCGCGCGCGAGCTGGGCACCAACAACCTGCCGGACTGCTCCAACATGTGCCACGAGTCGTCCGGCTCGGCGCTGTCCGAGACGATCGGCGTCGGCAAGGGCAGCGTCCTGCTGGAGGACCTGTACAAGTCCGACCTGATCATCGTGGCGGGCCAGAACCCGGGCACCAACCACCCGCGGATGCTCTCGGCCCTGGAGAAGGCGAAGGCGAACGGCGCGCGGATCATCAGCGTCAATCCGCTGCCCGAGGCCGGTCTGGAGCGCTTCAAGAACCCGCAGACCCCCAAGGGGCTCACCGCGGGCGCCTCCCTGACCGACCTGTTCCTGCAGATCCGCCTCGGCGGCGACCAGGCCCTGTTCCGCCTCCTCAACAAGCTGATCCTCGAGACGGAGGGCGCGGTCGACGAGGCCTTCGTCGAGGAACACACGCACGGCTACGAGGAGTTCGCGGCGGCCGCCCGCGCCGCCGACTGGGACGACACGCTCGCGGCGACCGGTCTCACGCGCGCGGAGATCGAAGAAGCGCTGCGGATGGTGCTCGCCTCGGAGCGCACCATCGTGTGCTGGGCGATGGGCCTGACCCAGCACAAGCACTCGGTGCCCACGATCCGCGAAGTGGTGAACTTCCTGCTGCTGCGCGGCAACATCGGCCGCCCGGGGGCGGGCGTCTGCCCGGTGCGCGGCCACTCCAACGTGCAGGGCGACCGCACGATGGGCATCTTCGAGCGGCCCGCGCCCGCCTTCCTGGACGCCCTGGAGAAGGAGTTCGGCTTCGCCCCGCCGCGCGAGCACGGGTACGACGTCGTACGGGCGATCCGCGCGCTGCGCGACGGCGAGGCGAAGGTCTTCTTCGCCATGGGCGGCAATTTCGTCTCCGCCTCCCCCGACACGGAGGTCACCGAGGCGGCCATGCGCCGCGCCCGGCTCACGGTGCACGTGTCGACGAAGCTGAACCGCTCGCACGCGGTCACGGGCGCGCGGGCGCTCATCCTGCCGACCCTGGGCCGAACGGAGCGTGATCTGCAGGGCGGCGGCGAGCAGTTCGTGACCGTCGAGGACTCCATGGGCATGGTGCACGCCTCGCGCGGCCGCCTGGAGCCGGCGAGCCCGCAACTGCTGTCCGAGCCCGCGATCGTGTGCCGGCTGGCGCGGCGGGTGCTGGGCGAGGAGAGCCGCACGCCGTGGGAGGAGTTCGAGAAGGACTACGCCACGATCCGCGACCGCATCGGGCGTGTCGTGCCGGGCTTCGAGGACTTCAACGCGCGCGTGGCGCACCCCGGGGGCTTCGCCCTGCCGCACGCCCCGCGCGACGAGCGCCGCTTCCCGACGGCCACCGGGAAGGCCAACTTCACCGCCGCGCCGGTCGAGTTCCCCGAACTGCCCGAGGGGCGGCTGCTGCTGCAGACGCTGCGCTCGCACGACCAGTACAACACCACGATCTACGGCCTGGACGACCGTTACCGGGGGATCAGGAACGGCCGCCGCGTCGTCCTGGTCAACCCGGAGGACGCCCGGAAGCTGGGCGTCGAGGACGGCTCGTACGTCGACCTGGTGAGCGAGTGGCGGGACGGGGTGGAGCGGCGGGCGCCCGGTTTCCGCGTGGTGCGGTATCCGACGGCCCGGGGCTGCGCGGCGGCGTACTACCCGGAGACCAACGTGCTGGTGCCGCTGGACGCCACCGCGGACACCAGCAACACCCCGGCCAGCAAGTCCGTGGTCGTCCGTCTGGAACAATCGGCGACCGACTGAGCGTTTGCTCAGCGAAGCGGCCGGCCGACGCCCCGAGCGGCCGGCCGGCGGACACGCAGTCGTAGCGACGAACGGAGCCGGCCCATGGGCGAGCAGCAGCAGGTGCAGTTCCCGCAGGAGGTCATCGACGAGTACGCCGCGCTCGGCGTCGACCTGCCCGCGCTGTTCTCCGCCGGACATCTGGGGACGCGCATGGGTGTCCAGATCGTCGAGGCGTCCGCCGACCGGGTCGTCGGCACGATGCCGGTGGAGGGCAACACCCAGCCGTACGGACTGCTGCACGGGGGCGCCTCGGCCGTGCTGGCCGAGACGCTCGGGTCGGTCGGCTCGATGCTGCACGGCGGCGCCTCCAAGATCGCCGTCGGGGTCGACCTGAACTGCACCCATCACCGCGGGGCCCGCTCCGGCCTGGTCACCGGGGTGGCGACGCCGGTGCACCGCGGCCGGTCGACGGCGACGTACGAGGTCGTGATCAGCGACGAGCAGGACCGCCGGGTGTGCACCGCCCGGCTGACCTGCCTGCTGCGGGACGTGAACCCCGGCGACGGAGCCCGGACGGCCACGGCGGGCTGAGGCCTGTCCGGCGGATCATGCCGCAGGCGCAGCCGCCGGATCCGACACGCGAGGTCCGAGGCGCCCACGGCACCCTCCGCCCCGGCCACGGGCATTGCCCCCTGCCGCCGGGCGCTCTAGCGTCGGGGCATGGGACGGGGAGGGGGCCCTCGGCCGGGGGCGGCGGCGCTTCGGCGCCGTGTCGTGCGGGGCCGGGCCGTGCCCGGAGGGGGCGTACGGGCTCCCGCGACCCCAACTCCGCATCGTGCCCGGGTCTTGGCCCGGACCCTGGCTCTGACGCTGCTGATCGGCGTCTTCGCCGCCGGGTGCGGTGACGGCCCCGACGACCGGGCGGGCGGTCCCGCCGATACCGCGCCCAGCGCGCCCCCCTCGTCCCCCTCGTCCCCCTCGGGCGCGTCGTCCGGGCCCCCGCGCCCCTTGTCGGGCGCCGAGTTGTGCGTGAGCGCCGTCGGGTACTGGGCGCGCGAGATACTGGACGGCGCCGTGCCCTACGGCGACTATCAGTCGATGGGGCTGTCCAACCGGCAGTACGACATCCTGCGGGAGGTCGTGGACGCGGCACGGACCGCGAGGCGGAAGCAAGGCGCCCGCGCCGCAGGAGAGTTGATCGTCCGTCAGGTGCGCCGGACATGTGCCGAGCGGTACCGCGACGGCGGTCCGAGCGTCGGGCCGTGGCAGCGATGAGCGGCGTCGGACCGGTCGAGCCGGGCGAGGACACCCACGTCCGGGACGTCCCGCACCCCCGCCCGCGCGGCCCCCTGGCCCTGCGCTACGACCGCCACCGCCGCACCGTCCTCGTCTCCGCCGCCGCCCTCGTCGTCCTGTCGGGCGGCGGCTACCTGTACGCGAGCCGCCCGCAGCCGCGCCCCGCTCCCCCGCCGCCCTACCCGTCCCAGGCGGTCGACCTGGTCTACGGGGCCCCCGTGACCGGCTCGCCCGGGAGCCGGGCCGCCGGCTACAGCTTCACGGTGCTGCTGAGCGTGCGCAGCGGGCCGCCCGTCACCGTGACGCGGCTGACCCAGCCCTACGACGGCCTGACGGTGACCACCTCCCCCGCGGCACCTTTCCAGACAAATTCGCATTCCGCCCGCAAGATCATTGTCACGCTACGGGTGACGGAATGTGAAAAAGCGCCCCGGAATCCCGGACTCCCTTTCCTGGATGTAACGCTGCGTAATGTGCGCGCAATAGAAGCCCACAGTTTCATCCTGGGGTCGCGCTATGCGCAGGACCTCTCCCGGGCCCTTGAGGTCGCCTGCAGCAACGATTCGAGGTAATCACCAAAACGTCCCAGACGCCTGAACCGGTCCGTTCCGTCCTGCGGGTTCTCAGCATGCGGACAGGGCGAATCGGCCTGAATTCAGCCCTTCTTCCCAGCCAGTACCGCTCTGCAATACCCGGTGTCATAACAAGAGAGTCACAGCCTCAGTCAGACCCTCCTCCACCTTCCCCACACACGCTTAGAGTCACGGCCAGTCACCGCGCCGTCGGATTGTCATTTCGGCCCCGCGCTCGACTCGACCGCCTCCACGGGGAAGCGGCCGTGCCAGGGAAAGGACTGATCGTGCGTCAACGTTCGCTCATCGCCATCACCGCCGCTCTGGCGGCGGGAGCGCTCACCCTCACCGCCTGCGGCTCGCGCGACGACGACGGCGGCTCGGACTCCGGCAACGGCGGCGGTGGCACCACCGTCGTCATCGGTGTCGACGCCCCGCTGACCGGCGACCTGTCCGCGCTCGGCCTCGGCATCAAGAACTCGGCGGACCTCGCGGCCAAGACGGCCAACAAGAACAAGACCGTCGACGGCGTCACCTTCAAGGTCGAGGCGCTCGACGACCAGGGCCAGCCCTCCGTCGGCCAGCAGAACGCCAGCAGCTTCGTCGCCAACAAGGACGTCCTCGGCGTCGTCGGCCCGCTGAACTCTTCGGTCGGCGAGTCCATGCAGAAGGTCTTCGACACCGCCAAGCTGGTCGAGGTCTCCCCGGCCAACACCGGCCCCTCCCTCACCCAGGGCCCGGACTGGCGTACCAAGAAGGTCCGCCCGTACAAGTCGTACTTCCGCACCGCGACCACGGACGCCATTCAGGGCCCGTTCGCCGCGCAGTACGTCTACAACGACGCCAAGAAGAAGAAGGTCTTCGTCATCGACGACAAGAAGACCTATGGCGCGGGCCTCGCCGGCACCTTCACCGACGAGTTCAAGAAGCTCGGCGGCCAGGTGGTCGGCACCGAGCACATCAACCCGGACACCAAGGACTTCTCCTCGGTCGCCACCAAGGTGAAGAACTCCGGCGCCGACGTCGTCTACTACGGCGGCGAGTACCCGCAGGCCGGCCCGCTGAGCAAGCAGATCAAGGAGACCGGCGCCAAGATTCCGCTGGTCGGCGGCGACGGCATCAAGGACGACACCTTCATCAAGCTGGCCGGCTCCGCCGCCAACGGCGACCTCGCCACCTCCGTCGGCGCGCCCGTCGAGGAACTCCCGTCGGCCAAGAAGTTCGTGGCCGACTACAAGACGGAGGGTTACAAGGAGGACTACGCGGCCTACGGCGGCTACTCCTACGACTCCGCCTGGGCGATCATCGAGGCCGTCAAGAAGGTCGTCGAGGACAACGGCGGGAAGCTTCCCGACGACGCCCGCGCCAAGGTCACCGAGGCCATGCAGAACGTCTCCTTCGACGGTGTGACCGGCAAGGTCTCCTTCGACGAGTTCGGTGACGCGACCAACAAGCAGCTCACCGTCTACTCCGTCGAGAACGGAGCCTTCAAGTCCGTCAAGTCCGGTACCTACACCGGCTGACCGACCGCACCACTGCCCACGAGCCGCGCGGGGCGCTGTTCCACTGGCGCCCCGCGCGGACTCGCATCCGGCCACACCATCCGTCGAACGTCCGAATGTCTCGGAGGACATGCGGTGAACGAACTGCCGCAGCAGCTGGTCAACGGCCTGCTACTGGGATCCATGTACGGGCTCGTCGCCATCGGCTACACAATGGTCTACGGCATCGTCCAGCTCATCAACTTCGCCCACGGCGAGATCTTCATGACCGGCGCCTTCGGCGCACTCACGGTCTACATGTACATCCTGCCCGACGGCACCTCCATGCTGATCGCCCTGCCCCTGATGCTCATCGGCGCGGTGATCGTCTCCACCACCGTCGCCGTCGGGGCGGAACGGTTCGCCTACCGTCCCCTGCGCGGCGCACCCCGGCTCGCGCCCCTCATCACCGCGATCGGTCTCTCCCTCGCCCTGCAGCAGGCGGTGTGGGCCTGGTACCCGGACGCGAAGTCCGCGCGGCCCTTCCCGCAGATCGACGGCGGGCCCTTCCACATCGGCAACGTCACCCTGCAGACCGGCGACATCTTCCTGTTCGTCGTCGCCCCGGTGAGCATGGCCATCCTCGGCTTCTTCGTGATGCGCACCCGCACCGGACGGGGTATGCAGGCCACCGCGCAGGACCCGGACACCGCCAAGCTGATGGGCGTCAACACGGACCGCATCATCGTGATCGCCTTCGCCCTCGGTGCCGTCTTCGCCGCCGTCGGAGGCGTCGCCTACGGCCTCAGGTACGGCCAGATCGAGTTCAAGATGGGCTTCATCCTCGGTCTCAAGGCCTTCACCGCGGCGGTCCTCGGCGGCATCGGCAACATCTACGGCGCCATGATCGGCGGTGTCGTCCTCGGCGTCGCCGAGACCCTGGCCACCGCCTACATCGCCGACATCCCCGGCCTGGACAAGTTCGGCAGCCAGTCCTGGGCGGACGTCTGGGCCTTCATCCTCCTCATCCTCGTGCTGTTGTTCAGGCCACAGGGCCTGCTCGGCGAACGCGTTGCGGACAGGGCGTGACACCGATGACCACACAGACCACCGCGCCGAAGAACACCGGCGCCCCCGCACCGGGCGCCGACTCCGGCCTCATCGGCATACCCGCGAACCTCGGCCGTGCCCTCGCCACCGGCGGCGGCGTCCTCACCGTCGTCTCCACCTTCCTCGCCTGGACCTGGACCGCCGAGTTCCCCGGCGACCTGACCGTCTACGGCTACCCCGGCGGCCTCCAGGTCCTGGTGCTGATCGCCGGCGCCCTCACCGCCCTGTTCGGCCTCGCGTCGTACGGCGTCAAGGGGCTCGGCTGGCTCGCACCGGCCGGTGCCGACGCCGCGCTCAAGTTCGCCGCGCTCGCCGCCTTCGCCACCACCTGGTACACGGTCCTCGCGATCAGCACCAAGCTCGGCGGCCTCGTCAACCTCGAACCCGGCGGCTACATCGCCGCGGTCGTCACCCTCGTCGCGTTCCTGGGCGCCCTCGCGCTGCCCTTCGAGCGCCCCGAGCCCGACCCCTTCGACCCCGACGACACCGGCTGGGACCAGTTCAAGCACACCAGCTCGCAGAACTGGCAGACCGTCCGGGCGGCCTTCGCCTCCAAAGAGCCGCGGCCCGTGCGTGCGCTCCCCTCGTACGTCGAGATCCTCGTCATCGTCGCGACCCTCGCCGTGGCCCTGCTGGTCTTCACCTACGGCATCGGCACCGAGTACGACGAACTGTTCATCGGCTTCCTGATCGTCGCCGGTTTCGGCTTCACCGCCCTCCACCGGTCCGGGCTGATCAGCCACATCACCGAGATCACCGCACGGCACCAGAACATCACCGTCTGCGGCGGCTTCATCGCGGCGGCCTGCTTCCCCTTCACGCAGTCCGACGACCAGTACGCCACCCTCGGCGTGTACATCCTGATCTTCGCCACGGTGGCGCTCGGCCTGAACATCGTCGTCGGCCTCGCCGGCCTGCTCGACCTCGGCTACGTGGCCTTCCTCGGGGTCGGCGCCTACGCCGCCTCCATGGTCTCCGGCTCCCCCAGCTCGCCCTTCGACCTGCACCTGCCCTTCTGGGCCGCGGTCCTGGTCGGCGCCGCCGCCTCCCTGGTGTTCGGCGTCCTGATCGGCGCGCCCACGCTGCGGCTGCGCGGCGACTACCTCGCCATCGTGACCCTCGGCTTCGGTGAGATCTTCCGGATCACCGCCAACAACCTGGACGGCACCTCGGGGCCGGACGTCACCAACGGCTCCAACGGCATCTCGTCCATCCCCGACCTCAAGATCCTCGGCTTCGACCTCGGTGTCGCGCACGACATGGGCGGCTTCACCCTCGGCCGGTTCGCCAACTATTTCCTGCTGATGCTCGTCATCACGGCCGTCGTCGTCCTCGTCTTCCGGCGCAGCGGCGACTCCCGCATCGGCCGCGCCTGGGTCGCCATCCGCGAGGACGAGACCGCCGCGCTCGCCATGGGCATCAACGGCTTCCGCGTCAAGCTCATCGCGTTCGCCGTCGGCGCCTCGCTGGCCGGACTGGCCGGCACCGTCCAGGCGCACGTCACCTACACCGTCACGCCCGAGCAGTACCTGTTCGCCGGCACCACGCCGCCCAACTCGGCCTTCCTGCTCGCCGCGGTCGTGCTCGGCGGCATGGGCACCATCGCCGGCCCGCTCATCGGTGCGGCGCTGCTCTTCCTGATTCCCAACAAGCTCCAGTTCCTCGACGACTACCAGCTCCTCGCCTTCGGGCTCGCGCTGGTCCTGCTGATGCGCTTCCGCCCGGAGGGCCTCATCGCCAACCGGCGCCGCAAGCTGGAGTTCCACGAAGAGGACGAAGCGCCCGCAGTCCTGAGCAAGACAGGGGCCTGACCACCATGACCACCGACACCACCACCAAGGACACCGCACCGGGCGCCCCCGCCCCCGGCACCACCATCCTCGACGCGCGCGGTGTCACGATGCGCTTCGGCGGACTGACCGCCGTGAACGGCGTCGACCTCACCGTGAACGGCGGCGAGATCGTCGGCCTGATCGGGCCCAACGGCGCCGGCAAGACGACCTTCTTCAACTGCCTGACCGGCCTCTACATCCCAACCGAGGGCGAGGTCCGCTACAAGGACCGGGTCCTGCCGGCCAAGTCCTTCAAGGTGACCGCCGCCGGCATCGCCCGTACCTTCCAGAACATCCGGCTGTTCGCCAACATGACGGTCCTGGAGAACGTGCTCGTCGGCCGGCACACCCGGACCAAGGAGGGCTTCTGGTCGGCCGTGCTGCGCGGGCCCGGCTTCCACCGGGCGGAGAAGGCGTCCCGGGAACGCGCCATGGAACTGCTGGAGTTCGTGGGCCTCGCGCCCAAGGCCGACCACCTCGCCCGCAACCTGCCCTACGGCGAGCAGCGCAAGCTGGAGATCGCCCGCGCGCTGGCCAGCGAGCCGGGGCTGCTGCTCCTGGACGAGCCGACGGCCGGTATGAACCCCCAGGAGACGCGGGCCACCGAGGAGTTGGTCTTCGCCATCCGCGACCAGGGCATCGCCGTCCTCGTCATCGAGCACGACATGCGGTTCATCTTCAACCTGTGCGACCGCGTCGCCGTACTCGTCCAGGGCGAGAAGCTCGTCGAGGGCGACAGTGCCACGGTGCAGGGCGACGAACGCGTCGTCGCCGCCTACCTCGGCGAACCCCTCGCCGACGACCCCGGCGCCGCGGAGGCGGCCGAGGTGGAGGCCGCCGAAGCCGCGCAGGCCGAAGCCGCCCGGGCCGACACCACCACGGACACCGCGGCCGGCAAGGAGAACGACCGATGACCGCACTGCTCGAGGTCGAGGACCTCCGCGTCGCCTACGGCAAGATCGAGGCCGTCAAGGGCATCTCCTTCAAGGTCGACGCCGGCGAGGTGGTCACCCTCATCGGCACCAACGGCGCCGGGAAGACCACGACGCTGCGCACCCTGTCCGGGCTGCTGAAGCCGGTCGGCGGCCAGATCAAGTTCGGCGGCAAGTCGCTCAAGAAGGTCCCCGCGCACCAGATCGTCTCGCTGGGCCTGGCCCACTCGCCCGAGGGGCGGCACATCTTCCCGCGCATGACGATCGAGGACAACCTGCGCCTCGGCGCCTTCCTGCGCAACGACCGGCCGGGCATCGACAAGGACATCCAGCGCGCCTACGACCTCTTCCCGATCCTCGGTGAACGCCGCAAGCAGGCCGCGGGCACCCTGTCCGGCGGTGAGCAGCAGATGCTCGCCATGGGCCGTGCCCTGATGTCCCAGCCCAAGCTGCTCATGCTCGACGAGCCCTCCATGGGCCTCTCCCCGATCATGATGCAGAAGATCATGGCGACGATCGCCGAGCTGAAGTCCGAGGGCACCACCATCCTGCTCGTCGAGCAGAACGCCCAGGCCGCCCTGTCCCTGGCCGACCACGGCCACGTCATGGAGGTCGGCAACATCGTCCTGTCCGGCAGCGGCCAGGACCTGCTGCACGACGAGTCGGTCCGCAAGGCCTACCTGGGCGAGGACTGACGCCCCCTGACGGCCCGTACGGCAAAGGCCCGCGCCCCCGCACCGGGGACGCGGGCCTCGGTCGTGCCCGTCAGCCCTTGGACGCCTTCTTCTCCTCGGCGTCCTGGATGACCGCCTCGGCCACCTGCTGCATCGACATCCGCCGGTCCATGGAGGTCTTCTGGATCCACCGGAAGGCGGCCGGCTCGGTCAGGCCGTACTCCGTCTGGAGCACCGACTTGGCGCGGTCCACCAGCTTGCGGGTCTCCAGGCGGAGGCTGAGGTCGGCGACCTCCTTCTCCAGCGCCTTCAGCTCGGTGAACCGCGAGACGGCCATCTCGATCGCCGGCACGACGTCGCTCTTGCTGAACGGCTTCACGAGGTACGCCATGGCCCCGGCGTCCCGGGCCCGCTCCACCAGGTCGCGCTGCGAGAAGGCGGTCAGCATCAGGACCGGCGCGATGGACTCCTCGGCGATCTTCTCGGCCGCGGAGATGCCGTCGAGCTTGGGCATCTTGACGTCGAGGATCACCAGGTCGGGCCGGTGCTCGCGGGCCAGCTCCACGGCCTGTTCACCGTCACCGGCCTCGCCGACGACGGAGTACCCCTCCTCCTCCAGCATCTCTTTGAGGTCCAGCCGGATGAGCGCCTCGTCCTCGGCGATGACGACGCGGGTCGTCAGCGGAGGAACGTGCGACTGGTCGTCGTCGGGCACGTCGTCTACGGGCTGGGGCGACTCGGGGGCGGTCACGTGGGCTCCTCGTTCGGGGCAGGGGTACTGCTGACAAGAGCCTACCTAGCTCCTGTATGTTTGAGTCACCGAGGGGCTACACTGACCTTCGGTTCGAAGAGGCTCCGGTAGTCCAATCGGCAGAGACGATGCCCTCAAAAGGCATTCAGTGTGGGTTCGAGTCCCACCCGGGGCACTTTCCCTTCCTTTCGAAGGCATCCCGATGCACCTGCGGGGGACACCCATTCAGCGGTCGTCCTCCCCGATGTGGTGCACCCGCACCAGGTTCGTCGTGCCGGACACCCCCGGCGGCGAGCCGGCCGTGATGACCACGACGTCACCCTTCTCGCAGCGGCCGTACTTGGTGAGCAGTTCGTCCACCTGGTCGACCATCGCGTCCGTGGAGTCCACGTGCGGCCCGAGGAAGGTCTCCACCCCCCAGGTCAGGCTCAACTGGGAGCGGGTCGCCGGTTCCGGGGTGAAGGCGAGCAGCGGGATGGGCGAGCGGTAGCGGGACAGACGGCGGACGGTGTCGCCGGACTGGGTGAAGGCGACCAGGAACTTCGCGCCGAGGAAGTCGCCCATCTCCGCCGCCGCACGGGCGACCGCACCGCCCTGGGTGCGGGGCTTGTTGCGCTCGGTCAGCGGGGGCAGCCCCTTGGCCAGGATGTCCTCCTCGGCCGCCTCGACGATCCGGGCCATCGTGCGCACGGTGTCGGTGGCGTGCTTGCCCACGCTGGTCTCGCCGGAGAGCATCACCGCGTCGGTGCCGTCGATGACCGCGTTGGCGACGTCGGAGGCCTCCGCGCGGGTCGGGCGGGCGTTGTCGATCATCGAGTCGAGCATCTGGGTGGCGACGATGACCGGCTTGGCGTTGCGCTTGGCCAGCTTGACGGCGCGCTTCTGGACGATCGGCACCTGTTCCAGGGGCATCTCGACGCCGAGGTCGCCCCGGGCGACCATGATCCCGTCGAAGGCCGCGACGATGTCCTCGATGTTCTCCACGGCCTGCGGCTTCTCGACCTTGGCGATGACGGGGAGGCGGCGGCCCTCCTCGTCCATGATGCGGTGCACGTCGAGGACGTCGCGTCCGCTGCGCACGAAGGAGAGCGCGACCACGTCGAAGCCGGCCCGCAGCGCCCAGCGCAGGTCGTCCTCGTCCTTCTTCGACAGGGCGGGCACGGACACCGCGACGCCGGGCAGGTTGAGGCCCTTGTGGTCGGAGACCATGCCGCCCTCGACCACCCGCGTCCGCACCCGGGTCCCGTCGACCCCGGTCACCTCCAGGCAGACCTTGCCGTCGTCGACGAGGACGTGCTCACCGGGGGTGACGTCCTCGGCCAGGCCCGCGTAGGTGGTGCCGCAGATGTGGCGGTCGCCCTCGACGCCCTCCTCGACGGTGATGGTGAAGCTGTCGCCGCGTTCAAGGAGTACGGGTCCTTCACCGAAGTGGCCGAGGCGGATCTTCGGACCCTGAAGGTCGGCGAGGGCGCCGACGCTGCGGCCGGTCTCGTCGGACGCCTTGCGGACACGGCGATAACGCTCTTCGTGTTCGGCGTGGGTGCCGTGGCTGAAATTGAAGCGGGCGATGTCCATTCCGGCGTCGACCAGGTCCTTGATCTGGTCGTACGAGTCGGTGGCGGGCCCAAGAGTGCAGACGATCTTTGCTCGGCGCATGAGTCGAGCCTATGACTTACTGCCGGGTAGCGAATTGGCCACGCATGACCACTCAACAACCTTTGAGTAAAGGGTTATTGACAAGTGTTGAATTGTGCGCGCCGCCGCTCCGATGAGCATTCGGATGGTCCGCCACCCCTTGACAGGAGGCATGTTCAGGACAGAATCTACGCGCGTCGCCAGTGTGGGTACGGGTCATCGAGGAGAAACAGCCATGCCGTTGAACCGCCGGAAGTTCCTGAGCAGGTCCGCCGTGACGGGGGCGGGGGTCGCCCTGGCCGGTGCTGCGGCGGCTCCGGCGGCCGAGGCCGCGGCCCCGGCGCACCGGGGCCATCACCGGCCCAAGCGGTACGCGCTCACCGTGCTCGGCACCACCGACCTGCACGGACACGTCTTCAACTGGGACTACTTCAAGGACGCCGAGTACACGGACACGGCGGGCAACGCCCAGGGCCTCGGCCGGATCTCCACCCTGGTGAACCAGGTCCGCGAGGAGAAGGGCCGCCGCAACACCCTGCTGGTGGACGCGGGCGACACCATCCAGGGCACCCCGCTGACGTACTACTACGCGAAGGTGGACCCGATCACCGCCGAGGGCGGTCCGGTGCACCCGATGGCACAGGCGATGAACGCCATCGGCTACGACGCGGTGGCGCTCGGCAATCACGAGTTCAACTACGGCATCGAGACGCTGCGCAGGTTCGAGGAGCAGTGCGACTTCCCGCTGCTCGGCGCCAACGCGGTGGATGCCAAGACCCTGAAGCCCGCCTTCCCGCCGTACTTCATGAAGACGTTCCGGGTGAAGGGCGCGCCGCCGGTGAAGGTGGCGGTGCTGGGGCTGACCAACCCGGGCATCGCGATCTGGGACAAGGCCTACGTGCAGGGCAAGCTGGCCTTCCCGGGGCTCGAGGAGCAGGCGGCCAAGTGGGTGCCGAAGCTGCGTTCGATGGGCGCGGACGTCGTGGTCGTCTCGGCGCACTCGGGCTCGTCGGGCACGTCCTCCTACGGCGACCAGGTCCCCTACGTCGAGAACGCGGCGGCCAACGTGGCCCGGCAGGTGCCGGGCATCGACGCGATCCTGGTCGGGCACGCGCACGAGGAGATCGCCGAGCTGAAGGTCGTCAACGAGGAGACCGGGAAGACGGTCGTGCTGTCGGAGCCGCTGTGCTTCGCCGAGCGGCTCACCCTGTTCGACTTCGAGCTGGTCTTCGAGCGGGGCCGCTGGCACGTGGAGTCGGTGAAGGCGTCGCTGCGCAACTCCAACGCGGTCGAGGACGACCCGAGGATCACGAAGCTGCTGGCGGACGAGCACGAGAAGGTCGTGGCCTACGTCAACCAGGTGGTGGGCACCGCCACCGAGACGCTGACGACGGTCGAGGCGCGGTACAAGGACGCCCCGATCATCGACCTGATCACCAAGGTGCAGGAGGACGTGGTCAAGGAGGCGCTTGCGGGCACGGAGTACGCCGCGCTGCCGGTCCTCGCGCAGGCGTCGCCCTTCTCGCGGACCTCCGAGATCCCGGCCGGCGACGTGACGATCCGGGACCTGTCGAGCCTGTACGTGTACGACAACACGCTGGTCGCGAAGCTGCTGACGGGCGCGCAGCTGCGGGCGTACCTGGAGTACTCGGCGGAGTACTACGTACGGACGGCCGCCGGTGCGCCGGTGGACGTGGACAAGCTGACGAACGCGAACGGCCGCCCGGACTACAACTACGACTACGTGTCGGGGCTGAAGTACGAGATCGACGTGGCGCAGGCGGCCGGTTCACGGATCAGGAACCTGACCTACGACGGTGCCCCGCTGGACGACGCCCAGCAGTTCGTGCTGGCCGTGAACAACTACCGGGCCAACGGCGGCGGCGCCTTCCCGCACGTGGCGTCGGCCAAGGAACTGTGGTCGGAGTCGACAGAGATCCGCACCCGGATCGCCGAGTGGGCGACCGCCAAGGGTGTGCTGGACCCGAAGGACTTCGCGTCCGCGGACTGGTCGCTGACGCGCGACGGCGTGCCCGTGTTCTGACGCACGGGCCCGAGGCGGCCCTGGATCCCTAGATCCCGTCCACCAGGGGGGTGAGTGCCCGGTGGTGGCGCGCGGACGGGATCTGGGGCAGGCCGCCGTCCAGGCCGAAGGTGGTGAAGGCGGTGCGGGCGGGCAGCGGGTACGGCTCCCGCCCGGTGAGGTCGTTGAGGATGGTCGCGCTGCGCCAGGCGGCGAGGCCCAGGTCGGGCGTGCCGACCCCGTGGGTGTGCGTCTCGGCGTTCTGGACGTAGACGGAGCCGGTGACGGAGGGGTCGAGGACGAGGCGGTGGCGGTCGTCGACGCGGGGGCGTTCGGAGCTGTCGCGGCGCATGTAGGGGTCGAGACCGGCGAGGAGGCGGCCCAGGGGGCGTTCGCGGTGGCCGGTGGCGAGGACGACGGCGTCGGTGGTGAGGCGCGAGCGGGTCTTCTGCTGCTCGTGCTCCAGGTGGAGCTCGACCTGGGTGGCGGCGAGGCGTCCGGCGGTGCGGACGTGGACGCCGGGGGTGAGCGTGGTGTCGGGCCAGCCGCCGTCGAGGGTGCGCTGGTACAGCTCGTCGTGGATGGCGGCGGTGGTGTCGGCGTCGATGCCCTTGTGCAGCTGCCACTGGGCGGCGACGAGGCGGTCGCGGACCGGTTCGGCCAGGCCGTGGAAGTAGCGGGTGTAGTCGGGGGTGAAGTGCTCCAGGCCGAGCTTGGAGTACTCCATGGGCGCGAGGGCCCCGGTGCGGCCGAGCCAGTGCAGCCGCTCCCGTCCGGCGGGGCGGTGGCGGAGCAGGTCGAGGAAGACCTCCGCGCCGGACTGGCCGGTGCCGATGACCGTGACGTGTCCGGCGGCCAGGAGCGTGTCGCGGTGGCGGAGGTAGTCGGCCGCGTGGACGACGGGGACGGCGGGGTCCTCGACGAGGGGTCTGAGCGGATCGGGGACGTGCGGTTCGGTGCCTACGCCGAGGACGACGTTGCGGGTGTACGTGCGGCCCAGGGCCTCGGCCTCCCCGTGGGCGTCGAGCTGGGTGTAGTCGACCTCGAAGAGGTCGCGTTCGGGGTTCCAGCGCACCGCGTCGACCTGGTGGTGGAAGTGGAGGGCGGGCAGTCGTTCGGCGACCCAGCGGCAGTAGGCGTCGTACTCGGCGCGCTCGATGTGGAAGCGCTCGGCGAAGTAGAACGGGAAGAGGCGTTCCCTGGCCCTGAGGTGGTTGAGGAAGGTCCAGGGGCTCGCCGGGTCGACGAGGGTGACCAGATCGGCGAGGAAGGGCACCTGGACGCGTGCGCCGTCGATGAGCAGTCCGGGGTGCCAGCGGAAGTCGGGGCGCTGGTCGTAGAAGACGGCGTCGAGGCCGGTGAGGGGGTCGGCGAGGGCCGCGAGGGAGAGATTGAAGGGGCCGACGCCGATGCCGACGAGGTCGCGGGGGGCGTCGGGGGTGTGGTGTGCCGGGGTGTTCATCGCGGGACGTGTCCTTCCACGAGCGTCAGGAGTGCTGCGAGGTCGTCTGGGCGGGTGTGCGGGTTCAGGAGGGTCGCCTTGAGCCACAGCCGGCCGTCGGCGTGGGCCCGGCCGAGGACGGCGCGGCCGGTGGTGAGCAGCGTGCGGCGTACGGCGGCCACGGCGTCGTCTCTCGCTCCGGCGGGCCGGAACAGGACCGTGCTGATGGTGGGCGGGGCGTGCAGTTCGAACCCGGGGTGGGTCTCGACCAGCCCGGCGAACTCCTGGGCGAGCGCGCAGACCGCGTCGACGAGGGCGCCCAGTCCGGCGCGGCCCAGGGTTTTGAGAGTGACGGCGACCTTGAGGATGTCGGGGCGGCGGCTGGTGCGCGGGGAGCGCCCGAGGAGGTCGGGCAGGCCCGCGTCGGTGTCGTCGTCGGCGTTGAGGTAGTCCGCGCGGTGGTGGAGGGCGGCGAGGTCGTCGGCGTCGGTGACCGTGAGGAACCCGGCGGGGATCGGCTGCCAGCCGAGCTTGTGCAGGTCCAGGGCGACGGTGTCGGCGGCCTCCAGTCCCGCGAGCCGGGCGCGGTGCCGGTCGCTGAAGAGGAGACCCGCGCCGTAGGCGGCGTCGATGTGGAGGCGGGCGCCGTGGGCGGCGCAGCGGGCGGCGATCTCGGGCAGCGGGTCGATGAGCCCGGCGTCGGTGGTGCCCGCGGTGGCGGCGACCAGGTGCGGGCCGGGGACCTGGGTGAGGGCCTCGTCCAGGGCGGCGGGGTCGAGGGTGCCGGCGGGAGCGGGGACGACGACGGGCTCGGGCAGGCCGAGCAGCCAGGCGGCGCGGGGCAGCGAGTGGTGGGCGCCCGCCCCGTGGACCAGCCGCAGGCCCGCGCCGTGCCGCTCGCGGGCGAGCAGGACGGCGAGCTGGTTGGACTCGGTGCCGCCGGTGGTGACGAGGGCGTCGGCGGCGCCGGTCTCCCGGACGAGGGCGCGGGTGACGAGGGCTTCCAGCGCGGAGGCGGCGGGTGCCTGGTCCCAGGAGTCGAGGGACGGGTTGAGGACGCTCGCGGCGAGGTCGGCGGCGGCCGCGACGGCGAGCGGCGGTGCGTGCAGGTGGGCGGCGCACAGGGGGTGGGCGGGGTCGGCGGCGCCCTCGGCGAGCGCGGTGACCAGGACGCGGAGCGCCTCGGGCTCCCCCCGGCCGGGCAGGATCTCACCGGCCGCGTCGGCCACCCGGGCGGCGACGGCGCCGGGGCCGCCGACGGGCAGCGGGCCGCCGCGTGCGGCCGTGCCGGCGCGCAGGGCGTCGCGCACGGTGTCGAGCAGGGGCCGCAGGGCGTCGCTGCCGTGCGGGCCCGAGGCGAGGGGCGGCATGCCCATGAGCTGTCCTCCGGGCACGGGGGAGCTGGGGTTCCAGCTTCCACGTGCAGGGGCGCGTACGCCCGGACAGCTCAGTGATCACAACCCGAAAGGGGTATCCCGGCGGCCCTCGACCGGGGACTCGACCGGGGACGCGACCGGTCCCGCCGCGCCGTGCGAGGGGGACCGGCCGCGGCCGGGTCAGTCCGTGTTCGCCTCCCGTACCCGCAGGGCGCGTGCCAGGTCGTCGAGCTGGTCGGTGAGCTTGCGGCGCAGGGCGGGGATCGGATCGGCGTCGGCGAGGCACTCCTGGCCCAGGCGCAGGGTGTCGGCGTCGACGGCGTGGGCGGGGAAGGCCCAGCGGCCGGCGGCGTCGGCCATGGCGGGGCCGCGGCGGGCGCCGAGCGCGACGGCCTCGGTGTAGTAGCGCGGTACGTAGTCCCTGACCAGATCGGCCTGTTCGGGCTGCCAGAAGCCCTGGGCGGTGGCGGTGAACAGGTAGTTGGAGAGGTCGTCGGAGGCGAACATGGCCTCCCAGGCGCGGGCCTTGGCCTCGGCGTCCGGCAGCGCGGCGCGGCAGCGGGCGGCGCCCTCCTGGCCGGTGGCGCTCGGGTCGTTCGCCAGCTCGGCGGCGATGGCGGCCTCGTCGGTGGCGCCGAGGACGGCGAGCCGGGTGAGGATGCGCCAGCGCAGCTCGGGGTCGAGTTCGGGCCCGCCGGGCACGGTGCCGTCGGCGAGCCAGGCGGCGATGGTGTCGGGGTGGGCGGCGGTGGCGATGCGGTGCCGTACGGCGATCAGGCGCAGCCCGGGGTGGTCGCCGTCCTCGGTGCGGCGGATGAGGTCGCGGCAGAGGTCGGCGAGGGTGTGCAGGGCGGCGGGCCGCTGCTCGGCGGTGACGTAGCGGTCGGCGACCTGGCCGGCCGCGAAGGCGAGGACACCGTCGACGAGCGCGAGGTCGGTCTCGTGCGGGAGGTGGGCGCGGGCGATGTCGAGGTAGGTGGCGGCGGGGAGTTCGCCGTCGCGGACGGCGTCCCTGAGGGCGTTCCAGACGACGGCCCGGGTGAGCGGGTCGGGCAGCCCGGACAGGCTCTCGCGGACGGTCCGGAAGGAGTCGGCGTCGAAGCGGATCTTGGCGTAGCTCAGGTCGCCGTCGTTGAGCACGACCAGGGCGGGGAGCTTGCCGATGGGCCGGGGCTCGGCCTGGGGGACGTCGATGTCGAGGCGTTCGCGCGGGGTGAGGCGGCCCTCGTGGTCCGGGTTCTGGTCGTAGAGGCCGACGGCGATGCGGTGGGGGCGCTCGCCGGTGCGCCGGACGGTGAGGGCGCGGCTGCCGTTCTCGCCGCTGACGCTCGGGACGAGGACGTCGACGCCGGTGGTGCGCAGCCAGGCGTCGGCCCAGGCGTGCACGTCGCGGTCGGTGGCGGCGGCCAGGGAGTCGATGAAGTCGGCGAGGGAGGCGTTGGCGAACTTGTGCCGCTCGAAGTGGATGTTGATGCCGGCCAGGAAGTCCTTCTCGCCGAGCCAGGCGACGAGCTGGCGCAGGGCGGAGGCGCCCTTGGCGTAGGAGATGCCGTCGAAGTTGAGCAGCGCGGAGGCGGTGTCCTCGACGTTCTCGGGGGCGACGGGGTGGGTGGAGGGGCGCTGGTCGGCGTCGTAGCCCCAGGCCTTGCGGGTGACGCCGAAGTCGGTCCAGGTGTCGGTGAAGCGGGTGGCCTCGGCGGTGGTCTGGTAGCCCATGTACTCGGCGAAGGACTCGTTCAGCCAGATGTCGTCCCACCAGCGCAGCGTGACGAGGTCGCCGAACCACATGTGGGCCATCTCGTGGGCGATGACCATGGCGCGGGTCTGGCGCTGGGTGTCGGTGACGGCGGACCGGAAGACGAACTCGTCGCGGAAGGTGACCAGGCCAGGGTTCTCCATCGCGCCGGCGTTGAACTCGGGGACGAACGCCTGGTCGTAGGAGTCGAAGGGGTAGGGCTCGTCGAACTTCTCGTGGTAGCGGTCGAAGCAGGCCCGGGTGACGTCGAAGAGTTCGTCGGAGTCGGCGTCCAGGTGCGGGGCGAGCGAGCGGCGGCAGTGGATGCCGAAGGGCAGGCCGCGGTGCTCGGTGCGCACGGAGTGCCAGGGGCCGGCGGCGACGGCGACGAGGTAGGTGGAGATCAGCGGGGTCGTGGCGGCCTTCCAGCGGCCGTCGCCGGTGTGCTCGGTGACTCCGTTGGCGAGGACGGTCCAGCCCTCGGGCGCGGTCACGGCGAGGTCGAAGACGGCCTTGAGGTCGGGCTGGTCGAAGGCGGCGTAGACGCGCTGGACGTCGTCCATGAAGAGCTGGGTGTAGACGTAGGTCTCGCCGTCGCTGGGGTCGGTGAAGCGGTGCATGCCCTCGCCGGTGCGGGAGTACCGCATGGCGGCGTCGACGCGCAGCTCGTGCTCGCCGGGCGCGAGGTTCTTCAGCGCCAGCCGGTTCTCGTCGAGCGCGGCCGGGTCCAGGGGTTCTCCGTCCAGGGTGACGGCGCGCAGCTCCGCGGGCTTGACCTCGACGAACGTGTCCGTGCTGTCCGTGTCGCCGCGGACGGTGAACCGGATCACGGTCCGGGAGTCGAAGGTCTCGTCCCCACGGGTCAGATCGAGGTCGATCGCGTAGTGGTGGACGTCGAGGAGCCGGGAACGGGTCTGCGCTTCGTCGCGCGTCAGTACGGACATGCACGACATGCTGCCTGATGCGGTGGGCAGGGCACAGAGGCGGTTCGGTACGCGCCATATGTCCCGTCCGCCGCGCCGGTCGTCGCACTCCCTGGGCGTGCGCCCCCGTGGGCGGGGGCGCACCCGTTCTCAGTCGGTGGCCGGTGCGCCGCCGGCAGCGTTGCTCTCCGCGATGCGCTCGTGGTGGTGGATCACCTCGGCGACGATGAAGTTCAGGAACTTCTCGGCGAACGCCGGGTCGAGCTTGGCGCTTTCGGCGAGGGTGCGCAGCCGGGCGATCTGCTGGGCCTCACGGGCCGGATCGGCGGGCGGCAGCTGGTGGCGGGCCTTGAGGTGGCCGACCTGCTGGGTGCACTTGAAGCGCTCGGCGAGCATGTGGACGACGGCCGCGTCGATGTTGTCGATGCTGTCCCGCAGCCGGGCCAGCTCCTCGCGGACGGCGGGTTCGACGGCACCGGTACCGGTGTTGCTGGTGGTCATGGGCGCACACCCTACGGGCGGGGGCCCGGCCGTCGCAGACCGTCTCAGGCGCTGAACGCCGTACGGTCGTCGTACGGCTCGTACAGTGGGGGGAGGTTCAGGAGGCAGGGTTCAGGCGTCTTGGGGGTCGGACGTGGCGAACGGCGGACCGGTCGAGCACGGGTTCCCGCACCTGGAGACGGTGCGGGCGGCGGTCACGGCGCTGTACCGGCGGCTGTCGTACGACACCGTCCGGACGTTCTCGGCCAGTGTGGCCCCGGTGGACGTGGCGTTCTGCGACACGGACGACCTGTACCTGGGCACGCAGCGGGTGGCCCACGAGCTGGTGCGGCACTACCGGCTGCCCGACGCCCGCATGATCGTCTCCTTCCGCGAGATGACCCACGCGGCGAACGTGGAACTCACCGCGGGCCCGGAGTACTTCATCGAGCTGAACGACCGCTTCCGCACCCATCGCCGGGACATCGGCGCGGCCCTGGCGCACGAGGTGATGCACGTGTACCTGCACCGCCTCGACCTGGCCTTCCCCTCCACCCGGGACAACGAGATCCTCACCGACACGGCGACGACGTACCTGGGCGCCGGCTGGCTGCTCCTCGACGCCTACCGGGAGGACGCGGCGACCTCGCAGAAGCTGGGGTACCTGACCCCGGAGGAGTTCGGTTACGTCCTGGCCAAGCGGGCGCTGGTGTTCGGCGAGGACCCGTCGGTGTGGTTCACGAGTCCGCAGGCCTACACGGCGTACGGCAAGGGCCTGGCCCGGGCGCGCCGGGACGAGCAGCAGCCGCCGCTGACCGCGGCCGGCTGGGCGGGCCGCCGCCGCTACGCCCGGGACCGCCGGCACGCGCAGGACCCGCACGCCGCCGGGGCGGCGGCGGCCGGCGACCCCTACTCCTTCACCGCCCAGCCGCCCGGACAGCTCCGGGTGTCGTTCCCCTGCCCGACCTGCCACCAGCGGATCAGGGTTCCGGTGCGGGGGCGGGTCCGGGCGCGGTGCGGGCTGTGCCGGACGGTGCTGGAGTGCGACACCTGAGTCGCCGCGCGGGGTGCGGGGGCACTGCTTCAATGCCCTTATGACACAGGCCATCGAAGAACCGTGGGGCATCAGCGTGTTCGGCTCGGGCACGGTGCGGGCCGAGCCGTCGCTCGCTCGGGTGCGGCCGGCGGTGGACGTGCTGGAACCGTCGCCGGAGCAGGCCTTCCGGCAGGCCGGGGAGGCCGTCGCCCGGCTGCGGGAGGTGCTGCGGCGGCACGGCGTGCCGGACGCCTCGGTGTCGGGTTCCCGGCTGGGCCTCAGCTCGGAGTACGACGGTCACGGCGGCGGCCGGAGGCTGCTCGGGTACCGGTGCCAGGCCTCGTACTCGGTGGAGACCGGGGCGCTGGACGGCCTCGAGCTGCTGATCGCGGACGTGGTCGAGGCGGGCGCGCACCGGATCGACGGCGTGGAGTTCGACGTGCGCGACAGGCCGGCGCTGCTCGACGAGGCACGGCGCAGGGCCGTGGCCGCGGCCCGGCGCAAGGCCCAGGTGTACGCGGAGGCGGCGGACGCGCGGCTGGGGCCGGTACTGCACATCCAGGACGTGGAGTCGGAGCCCGTCGCCGCGTTCCGTGCCTCCGCGGGCGGCGGCCCGCCCGGCGCGCTGGCTCCGGGCGCGGTGGAGGTGTCGGCCCGGGTCGTGCTGGGCTTCTCCCTGCGGCACTGACCGCCGCGCTCGGGCGCCTTCAGGAGGGCGCCTTCAGGAGGGCCGCACGATCCCCTGGGCGCGTGCGGCCGCCAGCCACTGCGGGAACTCGCCCACGAGCCGGTCGTACAGGTCGGTGTCGGTCACCTTCCGCGGGTCGCGGCCCGCGTGGAAGAAGCCGGCGTTGTCGATCACCCGCTTGCCGGGCACCGCGAGTTCGTCGAGCTTGCGCAGGTACTCGAACTGGCGGCTGTCCGGGTCGCCGAAGCCGACGAACTGCCAGAACAGCGGCAGCGGCGCCGCCTTGCACAGGTACCGCTCGGCCGCGAGCCGGTTGATCGGACCGCCGTCGGTCTGGAAGACGACCAGGGCGGGGTGGCGGGCGCCGCTGTCCAGGTAGTGGTCGATGACGGCGTCCATGGCCAGGTGGTAGCTGGTCTTGCCCATGTGCCCGAGACCGGCCACGATGCGCTCGATCCGGCCCTGGTGGTCGGCGAGCGCGATCTCCGTGACCGCGTCGACGTCGGTGGAGAAGAACACCACCGGCACGGTGCCGTCGTCGTCGAGGTGCGCGGACAGGCTCAGCACCCGGTCGGCGAGCGCCTGCACGCTGCCGTCCTTGTAGTACGGCTTCATCGAGCCGGAGTAGTCGACGACGAGGTAGACCGCGGCCCGGGTCCCCTCCATGCCGTGCTTGGTGAGCGACACCCCGGCGGTCTTGTACAGATCGACCAGCGCGGGCGCCGTCTCCCGCACCTTGGTGAGACTGATCGCGGTCATGCGGACTCCCCCCCGTCACCCGTGCCCTGCGGCATCCGGGTGCCGAGGCTACGGCACGGCGCACCCCCGCCGCTCGGCCGGTCCCCCGGCATTCGCTATTTTGTTCGCCGCCGACCCCACCGGCTCACCGTCCGCCCGTCCCGAGGAGCCGGCCCCGTGGATTCCGAGTCCACCGCCACCACCTGCTACCGCCATCCCGCGGTGGCGTGCCACGTCCGCTGCACCCGCTGCGAGCGGTACATCTGCCCGGACTGCATGCGGGAGGCGCCCGTCGGCCACCAGTGTCCGGAGTGCGTGAAGGAGGGGGCGCGGTCGGTCCGGCAGGCCCGGACCCTCGTCGGGGGCCGGATCTCGACGACGCCCGTGGTGACGTACGTGCTGTTCGCGCTGAACGTGCTGGCGTATCTGGCGGAGGTGGTGCGGCCGGGGCTGGTGGACCGGTTCGCCATGGTGGGTTCGCGGCTGGTCGCTCCGGACGGCACCCCGCTGGTCGGCGACGGCGTCTTCCTGACCTCCGGGCCCCTGCGGGTGGAGGGTGTCGCCGGGGGCGAGTGGGAGCGGATGCTCACCGGCGCGTTCCTCCACCAGTCGCCCTTCGAGGGCACGTTCGGGATCCTGCACATCACGGTGAACATGATCGTGCTGTGGCAGTTGGGGCGGGTGGTGGAGCTGATGCTCGGCCGGTTCCGTTTCGCCGTCCTGTACCTGCTGTCGGCGCTCGGCGGTTCCGTCCTGGAGCTGGTCCTCACCGACCCCGGGCAGGCCTCGGTCGGCGCGTCCGGCGCGGTCTTCGGCGTGGGCGCCGCGTACTACGTGCTGCACCGGCGGCTGGGCGCCGACACCGGGCGGGTCAACCGCTTCGTGGCCGGGCTGCTGCTGTGGCTGGTGGTGTCCGCCTGGTTCACCTCGTGGCAGGGTCATCTCGGCGGCCTGCTGGTGGGCGGCGCGCTGGCCCTGGCGTTGGCGTACGCGCCCCGGGACGGGCGCCGGGTGGCGGTGCAGGCCGGGGCGGGTGCCGCGCTGGTGGTGCTGCTGGCGGTGACGGCGGCGGTGAGGGTGTCGGAACTGACCGGCGGAAGTGTTCCCCTATGAGAGGTGTCCCCCCAATGAAACGTGCCGGAGTGCTGCTCCTCGGGGCGCTTCCCGTGATCGCCGCGGGCGTGTACTTCGCCGTGCCGGACGACTCGGCGGACCCGGCGGACACCGCGGCCGCCGCCTCCTCGTCGTCCTCGGCCACCGCCCGGTCGACCCGCGACGACGCCAAGGACCGGGCCGAGAAGGAGCGGGAGGCGGACGACGCGCTCATCGCGGACCTGCCGCCGGGGCTCGCCGCACCGGCCAAGAAGGAGCTGGCCCAGCAGCTGGTGTCCAGCGCCGAGAACTCGACCACGAAGTGGCGCACCGCCTACGGCAGCATCGAGGACGTCGGGGACGGCGACGGGTACACCGCGGGCATCATCGGCTTCTGCACCGGCACCCACGACCTGCTCATGCTGGTCGAGCGCTACACCGAGGCCCACCCGGACAACGGCCTGGCGACGTACCTGCCCGCCCTGCGCGAGGTGGACGGCAGCGACTCGCACGAGGGCCTGGACCCGGGCTTCACGGCGGCCTGGAAGGCGGAGGCGGAGGTCCCGGCGTTCCGCGAGGCCCAGGAGGAGGAGCGCGACCGGGTCTACTTCGAACCGGCGGTGCGCCTGGCCAAGCTGGACGGTCTGGGCACGCTCGGCCAGTTCGTCTACTACGACGCGATGGTCTTCCACGGCCCCGACACCGACGCCGAGGGCTTCTACGGGCTGCGCGAGCGGGCCATGGCGCAGGCGAAGACGCCGGGGCAGGGCGGCTCGGAGAAGGCCTACCTGGACACCTTCCTGGACGTCCGCGAGCAGGCCATGCGGGACAAGCGACCGGGCATCGACACCTCCCGCGTCGACACGGCCCAGCGCCGGTTCCTGACGGCCGGGAACCTGAAGCTGGCGACGCCGCTGGTGTGGGAGGTGTACGGGGACACCTACCGGGTGCCCTGAGCATGCGACAGCGCCTGCCCTTGGTCCGGTCGGGGACGGGGCAGGCGCCATCAGTGTTCCGCACGCCTTTGTGCGGGACGTTCTTCGGTTGTTCCGTCCGTGGGGACGGTTGTTCCGTCCGTCAGACCGCGAGGGCGCGGTCGGTCGGGCGGATCGGGGCCGGCAGTTCGCTGGCCCCGGTCAGGAAGCGGTCGGCGCCGCGCGCGGCCGAGCGGCCCTCGGCGATCGCCCAGACGATGAGCGACTGCCCGCGGCCGGCGTCACCGGCGACGAACACACCCGGCACATTGGTCTGGAAGTCGGCGTCCCGGGCGATGTTACCCCGTTCGTCGAGCTCCAGGCCGAACTGGTCGACCAGACCGTTCTCCTTGTCGGTGCCGGTGAAGCCCATGGCGAGGGTGACCAGCTGGGCCGGGATCTTCCGCTCGGTGCCCGGCTTCGACGTGAGCTTCCCGTCGACGAACTCGACCTCGCTCATGTGCAGCCACTGGACGTTGCCGTCCTCGTCGCCCTCGAAGTGGGTCGTGGAGACGGCGTAGACCCGCTCGCCGCCCTCCTCGTGGGCGCTGGTGACCTTGTACAGCATCGGGAAGGTCGGCCACGGCTGGCGCACCGCGTCCCGCTCCTCGCCCGGCCGGGGCATGATCTCCAGCTGGGTGACGGAGGCCGCGCCCTGGCGGTGGGCGGTGCCCACGCAGTCGGCACCGGTGTCGCCGCCGCCGATGACGACGACGTGCTTGCCCTCGGCGGTCAGGGGGGCGGTGACGTAGTCGCCCTCCTGGACCTTGTTGGCCAGCGGCAGGTACTCCATCGCCTGGTGGATGCCCTTGAGTTCCCGGCCGGGGACCGGCAGGTCGCGGGCGGTGGTGGAGCCGGCGGCGATGACGACGGCGTCGTAGCGCTTCTTCAGGTCGGTCGCCTTGAGGTCGCGGCCGATCTCGACGCCGGTGCGGAAGCGGGTGCCCTCGGCGCGCATCTGCTCTATGCGGCGGTTGATGTGCCGCTTCTCCATCTTGAACTCGGGGATGCCGTACCGGAGGAGGCCTCCGACGCGGTCCGCGCGCTCGTAGACGGCGACGGTGTGACCGGCCCGGGTGAGCTGCTGGGCGGCGGCCAGGCCCGCCGGGCCCGAGCCGATGACGGCGACGGTCTTGCCGGACAGGCGCTCGGGGATGCGCGGGGCGACGTCCCCGGTCTCCCACGCCTTGTCGATGATCGAGACCTCGACGTTCTTGATGGTGACCGGCGGCTGGTTGATGCCGAGCACACACGCCGACTCGCACGGGGCCGGGCACAGGCGGCCGGTGAACTCCGGGAAGTTGTTGGTGGCGTGCAGGCGCTCGGACGCCGCCGACCAGTCCTCGCGGTAGGCGTAGTCGTTCCACTCGGGGATCAGGTTCCCGAGCGGGCAGCCGTTGTGGCAGAACGGGATGCCGCAGTCCATGCAGCGGCTGGCCTGCTTGCTGATGATCGGCAGCAGGGAGCCGGGGACGTAGACCTCGTTCCAGTCCTTGACGCGCTCGTCGACGGGGCGGGTCCTGGCGACCTCGCGTCCGTGGTTCAGAAAGCCCTTGGGATCAGCCATTGGTCGCCGCCTCCATCATCTTCTCGGTGGTCTCGGTCTCGGAGAGACCGGCTCGCTCGGCGGCGTCCTTGGCGGCGAGCACTGCCTGGTACGTGCTGGGGATGATCTTGCTGAAGCGCTCCACGGCGACGGTCCAGTCGGCGAGCAGCTTCTGGGCGACCGTGGACCCGGTCTCCTCGGCGTGGCGGCGCACCACGTCGTGCAGCCAGTCCTTGTCGGCGTCGTCCAGGGCCTGGACCGCGTCGACGTTTCCGACGTTGACGTTGTCGCGGTCGAGGTCGACGACGTAGGCGATGCCGCCGGACATGCCGGCCGCGAAGTTGCGCCCGGTCTCGCCGAGGACGACCGCGTGGCCGCCGGTCATGTACTCGCAGCCGTGGTCGCCGACGCCCTCGGAGACGACCAGCGCGCCGGAGTTGCGGACGCAGAAGCGCTCGCCGACCTTGCCGCGCAGGAACATCTCGCCGCCGGTGGCGCCGTAGCCGATGGTGTTGCCGGCGATGGTGGAGTACTCGGCGAGGTGGTCGGCGCCCCGGTCGGGGCGGACGATCACGCGGCCGCCGGAGAGGCCCTTGCCGACGTAGTCGTTGGCGTCGCCCTCCAGGCGCAGCGTGATGCCGCGCGGCACGAAGGCGCCGAAGGACTGTCCCGCGGAGCCGGTGAAGGTGATGTCGACGGTGTCGTCGGGCAGCCCGCCGCCGCCGAACTTCTTGGTGACCTCGTGGCCGAGCATGGTGCCGACCGTGCGGTTGATGTTGCGGATGGCGACCTGGGCGCGCACGGGGGCGGCCTGGGTGGCGTCCGCGGCGGCCAGCGCGTCGGAGGCGAGCTTGATCAGCTGGTTGTCGAGCGCCTTCTCCAGGCCGTGGTCCTGGGCGACGGCCTGGTGGCGCACCGCGCCCTCGGCCAGTGCGGGCACGTGGAACAGCGGCTCGAGGTCGAGGCCCTGCGCCTTCCAGTGGTCGACCGCGCGGGTCACGTCGAGGGTCTCGGCGTGGCCGACGGCCTCCTCGATGGAGCGGTAGCCCAGCTCGGCGAGGATCTCGCGGACCTCTTCGGCGATGAACCGGAAGAAGTTCACGATGTACTCGGCCTTGCCGGAGAAGCGCTCCCTGAGGACCGGGTTCTGGGTGGCGATGCCGACCGGGCAGGTGTCCAGGTGGCAGACGCGCATCATGACGCAGCCGGAGACGACGAGCGGCGCGGTGGCGAAACCGAACTCCTCGGCACCGAGCAGCGCGGCGATGACGACGTCGCGGCCGGTCTTGAGCTGGCCGTCGGTCTGGACGACGATGCGGTCGCGCAGGCCGTTGAGCAGCAGCGTCTGCTGGGTCTCGGCGAGGCCCAGCTCCCAGGGGCCGCCCGCGTGCTTGAGACTCGTCAGAGGCGAAGCACCCGTGCCGCCGTCGTGGCCGGAGATCAGCACCACGTCCGCGTGCGCCTTGGACACGCCCGCCGCGACCGTGCCGACGCCGACCTCGGAGACCAGCTTGACGTGAATCCGCGCCTGCGGGTTCGCGTTCTTCAGGTCGTGGATCAGCTGGGCCAGGTCCTCGATGGAGTAGATGTCGTGGTGCGGCGGCGGGGAGATCAGGCCGACACCGGGGGTGCTGTGCCGGGTCTTGGCGACCCAGGGGTACACCTTGTGGCCGGGCAGCTGGCCGCCCTCGCCGGGCTTGGCGCCCTGGGCCATCTTGATCTGGATGTCGTCGGCGTTGACCAGGTACTCGGAGGTGACGCCGAAGCGGCCGGAGGCGACCTGCTTGATGCTGGACCGGCGCGCCGGGTCGTACAGGCGCTCCGGGTCCTCGCCGCCCTCACCGGTGTTGGACTTGCCGCCCAGCTGGTTCATGGCGATGGCGAGGGTCTCGTGCGCCTCCTGCGAGATGGAGCCGTACGACATGGCGCCGGTGGAGAAGCGCTTGACGATCTCGGAGACGGGCTCGACCTCGTCGAGCGGGATCGGCTGCCGGCCGTCGGCGCCGCTCTTGAAGCCGAACAGGCCGCGCAGCGTCATCAGCCGCTCGGACTGCTCGTTCACGCGCTCGGTGTACTTCTTGAAGATGTCGTACGTGCCGGAGCGCGTGGAGTGCTGGAGGCGGAAGACCGTCTCGGGGTCGAACAGGTGTGGCTCGCCCTCGCGGCGCCACTGGTACTCGCCGCCGATGTCCAGGGTGCGGTGGGCCGGCGCGATGCCGCTGGCCGGGTAGGCCTTGGCGTGGCGGGCGGCGACCTCCTTGGCGACGACGTCGATGCCGACGCCGCCGATCTTGGTGGCGGTGCCGTTGAAGTACTCGGCGACGAACTCCTCGTCCAGGCCGACGGCCTCGAAGACCTGGGCGCCGCGGTAGGAGGCCACGGTGGAGATGCCCATCTTGGACATGACCTTGAGGACGCCCTTGCCGAGGGCGTAGATCAGGTTGCGGATGGCCTGCTCGGGCTCGCCGTCGTCGGTCTGCAGGAAGGTGCCGGCCCGGACCAGGTCCTCGACGGACTCCATCGCGAGGTACGGGTTGACCGCGGCGGCGCCGAAGCCGATGAGCAGGGCGACGTGGTGGACCTCGCGGACGTCGCCGGCCTCGACCAGCAGGCCCACCTCGGTGCGCTGCTTGGTGCGGATGAGGTGGTGGTGGACGGCGGCGGTGAGCAGCAGCGAGGGGATCGGCGCGTGCTCGGCGTCCGAGTGGCGGTCGGACAGGACGATCAGCCGGGCGCCGTTCTCGATGGCGGCGTCGGCCTCGGCGCAGATCTCCTCGATGCGCGCGGCCAGCGCGTCGCCGCCGCCGTGCACCCGGTAGAGGCCGGAGAGGGTCGCGGCCTTGAAGCCGGGCATGTCGCCGTCGGCGTTGATGTGGATGAGCTTGGCCAGCTCGTCGTTGTCGATCACCGGGAAGGGCAGCAGGACGCTGCGGCACGAGGCGGCCGTCGGGTCCAGCAGGTTGCCCTGGGGGCCGAGCGAGGAGCGCAGCGAGGTGACCAGTTCCTCGCGGATGGCGTCCAGCGGCGGGTTGGTGACCTGGGCGAAGAGCTGGGTGAAGTAGTCGAAGAGCAGCCGGGGGCGCTCGGAGAGCGCGGCGATCGGCGAGTCGGTGCCCATGGAGCCGATCGGCTCGGCGCCCGCCTTGGCCATCGGCGCGAGGAGGACGCGCAGCTCCTCCTCGGTGTACCCGAAGGTCTGCTGGCGGCGGGTGACCGAGGCGTGGGTGTGCACGATGTGCTCACGCTCGGGCAGGTCGGACAGCTCGATCTCGCCGGCTTCCATCCACTCGCCGTACGGCTGCTCGCCGGCGAGCTGGGCCTTGATCTCGTCGTCCTCGATGATGCGGTGCTCGGCGGTGTCCACGAGGAACATGCGGCCGGGCTGGAGGCGGCCCTTGCGGACGACCTTGGCGGGGTCGATGTCGAGGACGCCGACCTCGGAGCCGAGGACGACGAGGCCGTCGTCGGTGACCCAGTAGCGGCCGGGGCGCAGACCGTTGCGGTCGAGGACCGCGCCGACCTGGGTGCCGTCGGTGAAGGTGACGCAGGCCGGACCGTCCCAGGGCTCCATCATCGTGGAGTGGAACTGGTAGAAGGCGCGCCGGTCCGCGTCCATGGAGGCGTGGTTCTCCCACGCCTCCGGGATCATCATCAGCACGGAGTGCGGCAGCGAGCGCCCACCGAGGTGGAGCAGCTCCAGGACCTCGTCGAAGGAGGCGGAGTCCGAGGCGTCCGGCGTACAGATCGGGAAGATCCGCTCCAGGTCCGCGGACGAGCCGAACAGGTTGGAGGCGAGCTGGGACTCGCGGGCGCGCATCCAGTTGCGGTTGCCCTTGACCGTGTTGATCTCGCCGTTGTGCGCGACGAAGCGGTACGGGTGGGCGAGCGGCCACGACGGGAAGGTGTTGGTGGAGAACCGGGAGTGCACGAGCGCGATCGCGGAGGCGAAGCGGCGGTCGGACAGGTCCGGGAAGAACGGCTCCAGCTGGCCGGTGGTCAGCATGCCCTTGTAGACGATGGTCCGCGCGGACAGCGACGGGAAGTAGACACCGGCCTCGCGCTCGGCGCGCTTGCGCAGCGCGAAGGCGTGGCGGTCCAGGGCGATGCCCTGCGAGGTGCCGTCGCTCACGAAGATCTGGCGGAAGACCGGCATGGTCGAGCGGGCGGTCGCGCCCAGCATCTGCGGGGCGACCGGGACCTCGCGCCAGCCGAGGACGGTGAGGCCCTCCTCGTGCGCGATCGTCTCGATGCGCGAGACGGCGTCCTCGGTGCCGTCGACCGGCAGGAAGGCGATGCCGACGGCGTACGCCCCGGCCTCCGGCAGCTCGAATCCGGCCACCTCGCGGAAGAACGCGTCGGGCACCTGGGAGAGGATGCCGGCGCCGTCGCCCGAGTCGGGCTCGGAGCCGGTGGCGCCGCGGTGTTCCAGGTTGCGCAGCACGGTGAGCGCCTGGTCGACCAGGGTGTGGGACGCCTCGCCGGTGAGGGTGGCGACGAAACCGACGCCGCACGCGTCGTGTTCGTTGCGGGGGTCGTACATACCCTGCGCGGCAGGGCGAGCATCCATGAAGGACCAGTTCTGGCCACTCTCGGAGTGCTGGGACGGCTGGCGCGGCGTACGCATCGGCTCTCCCGTCGTCGTCATCTGGCATGTGGCAAGTGCCGAGGGACGACGTTGGCCCTCTGCGGTGGGTGCATCAGTGGCTGAAAAATTTGGTGCAGGTTACATGATGGATTGGTTCTCGGTAAACGGGACAATCCGTTCCAGCATGCGGACACCGACGGGGTGCGGTGGGGGTTCCGCACCTGCGGTGGAAGCTATGGAGACCGAGGCGGACAGATCGGTGTCCGTCGGTCCGGGGGAGCGGAAGGGGCGTCGTCGCCCACTCCGCGCGTGCACGGCAGGCTTCGTTGCCCGCAGCGCTTACGGCTCATGCCCGGAGATTACGCACTCGAAACCAGCGAGTAACGGCTACTTATGCGGCCCGTCGCATAAGTTCGAGCCGGACTATCCTACGGCCGTTCCGAACAGGCTGCCCAGGAGATACGTCACACCGGCCGCCGCACCGCCGAGGGCGAGCTGCCGCAGGCCGCTGTACCACCAGCTGCGGGCCGTGACCTTGGCGACCACCGCGCCGCACAGGAACAGCCCGGCCAGCGCGAGCAGCACCGCGGGCCACAGCGCACTGGCGCCGAGCAGGAACGGCAGGACGGGGAGCAGGGCGCCCAGCGCGAAGGATCCGAACGACGACACGGCCGCGACGGTCGGCGAGGGCAGGTCGGAGGGGTCGATGCCCAGCTCCTCGCGGGCGTGTATCTCCAGCGTCTGCTCGGGGTCGCTGGACAGCTGGCGGGCCACCTCGCGGGCGAGCTCCGGCTCGACGCCGCGCGCCTCGTAGAGCGCGGCCAGCTCGGCCTCCTCGTCCGCCGGGTGCTTGCGCAGCTCGCGGCGCTCCACGTCCAGCTCGGCCTCGACCAGCTCGCGCTGGGAGGCGACGGAGGTGTACTCGCCGGCGGCCATGGAGAAGGCGCCGGCGGCCAGCCCGGCGAGCCCGCTGATCACCACGGTCTGCTGGCTCGCCGTACCGGCCGCGACGCCGGTCATGAGGGCGAGGTTGGAGACCAGTCCGTCCATCGCGCCGAAGACGGCGGGGCGCAGCCAGCCGCCGTTCACGTCGCGGTGGGTGTGGTTGTCGCGGTGCGCCTCGTGCAGCGCCGCCTCGGTCTCGATGATGGCCATGAGGGTTCCCCCGGGAAAGCTAGTCTGGACTCATTCCACTTTTTAACAACACCCAATCTACGCCGATCATTTCCGTCCCGCCAGCAAGGAAAGGCTGGGCTTACCTGCGGTTTTACCTCCTCGCACTCATTCGTGATCTTGCCTGCTCATATGTCGACCGGGTGACACGCGCCCCGGTTCGGCTGCGGTGCACACCGCACCGGGGACAGATGTGCGGAGGGAGAGGAGAGGCCGCATGGCATCCACCGCCTGCATTCCCCCGGCCCCCGCGACCGAGGACGCCGTCGGGCTCCGCGACCGGGCCCGGGGCGCGCTGCTCGGACTGGCCGTCGGGGACGCCCTCGGGGCGCCGGCCGAGAACATGAAGCCCTCGGAGATCCGCGCCCGCTGGGGCCGCATCACGGGGTACGTGGCCGACCGGCCCGCCGGTACGGACGACACGGAGTACGCGATCTTCTCGGGCCTGCTGCTGGCCCGCCACGGCAGCGCGCTCACCCAGGCCCACGTGGAGGCGGCGTGGCACGAGTGGATCGCGGACCGGGAGGAGGGCCCGTTCCGGGGCGCGGGCTTCAGTGAACGCGGCACCCTGGAGAACCTGCGCCGGGGTCTGGCCGCCCCGATCTCCGCCCAGCACCGGCACGCCTGGAGCGACGGACTGGCCATGCGGGCCGCGCCGCACGGCGTGTTCGCGGCCGGGCGGCCCGCCGAGGCGGCCCGGCTGGCGGCGATCGACGGCTCGGTCAGCCACGAGGGCGAGGGCATCTACGGCGGCCAGGCGGTGGCGGCGGGCGTCGCGGCGGCGATGGCCGGGGCGTCGACCGTCGCGGTGGTGGCCTCCGCGCTGGCCGTCGTCCCGGACGACTCCTGGACGGCGCGCTGTCTGCGCCGCGCGCTGACGGCGGCCCACCGCGGCGAACGCGCGGTGCGTTCCGCGGTGGTCATCGGCGGCTACCCGTGGACCGACCTGGCCCCCGAGGCGGTCGCCCTCGCCTTCGGCGCGTACGCGGCGGCCGACGGCGACTTCACGGACGCCGTGCTGACGGCCGTCAACATGGGCCGCGACGCCGACACCACGGCCGCGGTGGCCGGCGCCCTGGCCGGCGCGACCCGGGGCGTCCACGCCATCCCGGCCGACTGGGCGGGCGCCATCGGCCCGGCCCGCGGCTCCTGCCTGCCGACGATGGCCGGACACCACGTACTGGAGGTGGCGGACCTCCTGACCCGGGCGGCCCGACCGGCTCCGCCGCACTCGGAGCGGGGGCAGGTGGCCCCGGAGCGGATCGCCCGGCACCCGGAGGGGTTGCCGTCCGACCCGGCCCGCGTACGGCCGGGCACGGAAGCCCTGCCACCGTCCGCGGTGCCAACACCGTCGAACACGGCCACGTCCACGGCACCGGCACCGGCACCGCCGGACGCGGAACGAGCACACCGGAACGCGGGACGCGTACCGCCGGGCGCGACCCGGGTGCCGGGCGATGCGCCGTGGGTGCCGGGGGCCGCCGGGCGAGCACCGGGGGAGGTGGCGGAGGAACCGGTGCGGGTGACGCGGGGTTCCGGTACGGCTGCACGCACCGTCCCGGGCGGACCGCCCGCCGACACCGACCCCGGCGGCAGGCCGCCGCCGTCCGACCCGGCCGCGCATCCACCCGCCGCGGACGCCCACGCGGCGGAGGTGGGGCCGTGAGCCGCGCTCGTGGCGCGGTCGGGGCGACGGGCACCACGGCGTATGTCGAAGGGCCCGGTGTGCCGGTGGCGAGCGGGTCCAGTGGGAGCGGGCACCGGCCGGGGACCGAGCCGGAGCCGGCCGCGGCGTCCCGTGCGGTGCCGCTCTCCGACCGCATCGAGGGGCTCCTCCTCGGGCTCGCCGCGGGAGACGCCGCCGGCTGGCCCGCCGCCCGGCACCGGGCCGCTCGCATGCCGCAGTGGACGCGGCGGCTCACCCGCGAACTGGACACCTTCGCCGAGCAGAACGCGACCACCACCCTCCCCGTCCCGATCGCCCTGAACCAGCCCCCGGAGCCGCTGCGCCTCGGCCCCTCGGACGACGCCGAGTGGGCGGCGTTCGCCGCGGAGGCCCTGCTGCGGGCGGGCGACGACAGTGTGCTCGGGGACCTGAGCCGGGACCGCCGGATGCGCGCCGCGATCGACCTGACCTGGAACGCCGTCGCCAGCGAGGTCGCCGCCGCCACGGAGCGCGCCCCGGAGGCCGAGTCCGCGGTGCTGCCGCTGCGTGCCCGCATCTCGGTGCGGGCGGGGCTCGGCAACCTCGCCGCCGGGCTGCGTCCGCCCGCCACCGGCCACGACAACCCGCACTACTTCGACGACGCCGCCTGCGTGCGGGCCTGCGTCCTCGCCGTCGCCCACCCCGGCGCCCCGCGCCCCGCCGCCGACCTCGCCGAGTTCGACGCCCGCTACACCCAGGACGGCGACGGCGTGCACGGCGCGCGGGCCATGGCGGCGGCCCTGGCCCGCGCCCTGGACGGCGCCGACGTGGACGCCTGCGTGGCGGCCGCGCTCGCCGAACTGCCCGAGGCGACGGAGATCGGCCGCAACGCCCGCCAGGCCCTGGCCCTCGCGGCGGCCGCCGAGAGCACCTTCGCCCTGGTGCCGCTCCTGGAGCACCGCATCGTCGACCACGTCTACAGCTACGGCATCGCCGCCGCCGAGACCGTCCCGGTCGCCCTCGCCCTGGCCACCGCCGCCGGTGGCCGCGTCGCCGATGCCGTACCGGCGGCAGCGTGCCTGTCCCGGGTCGCGGACTCCGCACCCGCGCTGGCCGGCGCCCTCACCGGCGCGCTCGGCGGCGGCGCGTCGGTCCCCGCCTCCTGGCGGGACGCCTGCCGCACCCTGCCCGGCTGCGTACTGCCCCGGCTCACCGGCACCGACCTGGTCGAACTCGCCGGTCTCCTGCACGCCACGCAACCGTCCCGACCGGAAGGACGAGGCACCACGCCATGACCCCCCTGACCCCGGACCACAGCACCACCGCATCCCTCGACGAGCGCGTCACCGGCGCTCTCGTCGGCGCGGCCGTCGGCGACGCGCTCGGCGGTCCCGTCGAGGGCTACTCCCCCGAGCAGATCGTCGAACGCCACGGCGGCCGCGTCCACGGCGTCGTCGGCCCCTGGAACGGCGACGCCTGGCGCACC
This sequence comes from Streptomyces sp. NPDC111628, assembly GCF_055635195.1. Taxonomy (NCBI): domain Bacteria; kingdom Bacillati; phylum Actinomycetota; class Actinomycetes; order Kitasatosporales; family Streptomycetaceae; genus Streptomyces; species Streptomyces sp. NPDC111628. The sequence goes on from NZ_JBVKBZ010000007.1 coordinate 259,966, forward strand.
GCCCGCCCCGTCGCCCCGTACCACAAGGGCGACGGCCACGTCACCGACGACACCCTGATGACGCACGCGCTGGTCCGGGTCTACGGCACGGTCCGCGACCACCTCGACGCCTACGCGGTCGCCGAACACCTGGTCCCGGACCTGATCACGAACCCGCGCTGGATCCCGGAACTGGAGGCCGAGGCGCTGCCGCTCCAGCGCATCTTCCTCGCCGAGAAGTGGCTGGTCGCACGGATCCACTACGGACACGTGGACCCGCGCGAGGCGGGTACCGGCAACATCGTCAACTGCGGTGCCGCGATGTACACGGCCCCGGTCGGCCTGGTCAACGCGGCCCACCCCGCGGCCGCCTACGCCGAGGCGCTGGACGTCGCGGGCGCGCACCAGTCGTCGTACGGCCGGGAGGCGGCCGGTGTCCTCGCGGCGGCGGTGGCCGCGGCCTGCGCGCCGGGCGCGACCCCGGACTCGGTGGTCGCCGCCTGTCTGTCCCTGGCGAAGGACGGCACCCGGGCCGCGATCGAGGCCGTGTGCGAGGTGGCCGCGCGCCACTCGGACTTCGAGTCGGCGCTGGCGCCGCTGCGGGCGGCGGTGGCCCCGTACGACACGGTGGGCCCCGACTACCGCGCGCCCTCGCTCGGCGCCCGCCGGCCCTCGCGCCTGCACGCGATCGAGGAACTGCCCGTCGCCCTCGGCATGCTGCTCGTCTCCGGCGGCGACTTCCGGCACGCGGTGCTCGGCGCGGTCAACTACGGCCGCGACTGCGACTCCATCGCCACCATGGCGGGCGCGCTGGCCGGGGCGCTGGGATCACCGGTCCCGGAGGACTGGGCGAAGACCGTCGCGGAGGCGAGCCGCCTGGACCTGTGGGCACCGGCGGCGGCGCTCACCGCGGTCGCGCGGGAGGTCTTCGCGCGTGACGTGCGACGCCGCCGGGCCCACGAGGAGGCGTTCGCCGCGATCGGGGGCGCGGGATGCTCCGAGTGACCTGGGTCCAGCCCGAGGACCTGGTCGGCCACGAACTGCGCCAGGCACGGCTGGACGGCCGCGACGCGTCGGCGGTCGCGGCCCGCTGGCGCGCGGCGGGCGGTGGCGAGGCACCGGCCCGGGCGGGCGCCTCGCCGGGGCCCGCCTCCCCCCGCCTGCGCCGCCTGGCGGAGGACCTCCTGGACGAACTGGCCGGCCTGCCCGCTCCCCTGGCGGAGGCCGAGCCGACGGAACTCGACCGGATCAGGGCACTGTGCCCCGACTGGCCCGCCCCGCACCCCGGAGCGCGTGTGGCGCCCGCCCGGCTGGAGGCCGCCTGGCTCGGTCGCGCCGTCGGCTGCCTCCTCGGCAAACCCGTCGAGAAGCTCCCCCTCACCGGTATCCGGCTGCTCGGCCGGGCCGCCGGCAACTGGCCCCCGACCGCGTACTTCACCGCCCGGGGCGTCCCCCGCGACCTGCTCACCGCATACCCCTGGAACCGCCGCTCCGCGCCGACCTCCCTCGCCGAGAACATCGACGGCATGCCGGAGGACGACGACCTCAACTACCCGCTGCTCGCTCTCCTGCTCCTGCGGCGCCACGGCAGGGCCTTCACCACCGACGACGTGGCCCGCGTCTGGCTCGACGAACTCCCGCCCGGCCGCACCTTCACCGCCGAACGCGTCGCCCTGCGCAACCTCCTCACCGGCCTCGAACCCCCGTACACCGCCCGCCACCGCAACCCGTTCCGCGAGTGGATCGGTGCCCTGATCCGCGCCGACTTGCACGGCTGGACCAACCCGGGCGACCCGGGCGCCGCCGCGGCGCAGTCGCACCGCGACGCGACCCTCAGCCACACCGCCAACGGTGTCTACGCGGCCATGTTCGCGGCGGCCGTCGTCGCCACCGCCGCCCCCGCCGACGCACCGGACGTCCACGCCTGTCTGCGCGCCGGACTCGCGGTCGTCCCGCCCGGTTCCCGCCTGGCCGGGGCCGTCCGGCACGCCGTACGGCTCGCGGGCGCGCACGACGACTTCGACACGGTCGTGGACCGGCTCCACGCCGTCCACTCCCCGGCCCACCACTGGGTGCACGCCATTCCCAACACCGCCCTGATCGCCGCCGCGCTCACCCACGCGGACGGCGACTTCACCGGCTCGCTCTCCCGCGTCGTCTCCGGCGGCTGGGACACCGACTCCAACGGGGCCACCGTGGGCGGCGTCGCCGGACTGCTCGCCGGTTCCCCCGCCGCGCTGCCCGAGCACTGGACGGCCCCGCTGAAGAACCGCCTCGCCACCTCCGTCGGCGACTTCGACGGCACCGGCTTCGACACCCTCGCCCAGCTCACCCACCGGGAGGCCACCCGCCCATGCCCGAGCCCGCCGCCCCTCGCCCCGTCTCCGCTCCCCTGACCGGCCTGCGCGTCCTCGACCTCGCCACCCTCTTCGCGGGACCGCTCGCCGCCACCATGCTCGGCGACTTCGGCGCCGAAGTGATCAAGGTCGAGCACCCCACCCGGCCCGACCCGTCCCGGGGACACGGCCCCTCGAAGGACGGTGTGGGCCTGTGGTGGAAGCTGCTGGGCCGCAACAAGCACACGATCACCCTGGACCTGTCGAAACCCGCCGGGCGCACCACCCTGCTCCGGCTCGCCGCCACCGCCGACGTGGTCGTCGAGAACTTCCGGCCGGGCACCCTGGAGAGGTGGGACCTGGGCTGGGACGAGCTGTCCGCCGTCAACCCGCGCCTGGTCCTGACCCGGGTCACCGGCTTCGGCCAGTTCGGGCCGTACGCGCGCCGTCCCGGCTTCGGCACCCTCGCCGAGGCCATGAGCGGTTTCGCCGCGATGACCGGCGAGCCGGACGCGCCGCCGACGCTGCCGCCGTTCGGCCTCGCCGACTCGATCGCGGCGCTGGCGACGGCGTACGCCGTGATGACCGCGCTGGCCGCCCGGGAGCGCACCGGCGAGGGCCAGGTCGTCGACATGGCGATCATCGAGCCGATCCTGACCGTGCTCGGCCCGCAGCCCCTCTGGTACGACCAGCTCGGCCACGTCCAGCCGCGCACCGGCAACCGCTCGCAGAACAACGCCCCGCGCAACACCTACCGCACCGCCGACGGCACCTGGGTCGCCGTCTCCACCTCGGCCCAGTCGGTCGCCGAGCGGGTGATGCGGCTGGTGGGCCGCCCGGAGCTGATCGACGAGCCCTGGTTCGCGACGGGCGCCGACCGGGCCCGGCACACCGACGTGCTGGACGCGGCGGTCGGCGACTGGATCGCCCGGCACTCCCGCGCGGACGTGCTCGCCGCGTTCGAGAAGGCCGAGGCGGCCGTCGCGCCGGTCCAGGACGTGCGGGACGTGATGGCCGACCCGCAGTACCAGGCCCTCGACACCGTCACCACGGTCGACGATCCGGAGCTGGGTCCGCTGCGCATGCAGAACGTCCTCTTCCGGCTCTCCGCCACCCCGGGCGCGATCCGCTGGGCGGGCCGCCCGCACGGCGCCGACACCGAGGAGGTGCTGACCGGCCTGGGGCTCACCCCGGCGGACGTCAAGGAGCTGCGTGAGGACGGCGTCGTATGACCACACCCCCGCTGACCTGGCTCTACGTGCCGGGTGACCGGCCCCCGGTGGTCGCCAAGGCGTTGGCCGCCGGTGCCGACGTGGTGGTCGTCGACCTGGAGGACGCGGTCGCCGCCGACCGCAAGGAGTACGCCCGCGACGCCACGGCCGAGCTGCTCGCCGAGCCGCAGCCGGTGCCGGTGCACGTCCGCGTCAACGCCCTGGACGGTCCGCTCGCCGCCGGGGACCTGGCGGCGCTGGCCGCGCTGCCGGGTCTGTCGGGGCTGCGGCTGCCCAAGGTGACCTCGCCGGAGCAGGTGACCGGCGTCGCCGCGCTGACCGGCGGACCGCCGCTGTACGCCCTGCTGGAGACGGCCCTGGGGGTGGAGCGGGCGTACCGGATCGCCGCGGCCCATCCGGCGCTGCGCGGGATCGCCCTCGGTGAGGCGGACCTCCGTGCCGACCTGGGCGTGCGCGGGGACGCCGGCCTGGACTGGTCGCGCTCGCGCGTGGTCGTGGCCGCGAGGGCGGCGGGCCTGGCGCCGCCGTCCCAGACGGTGCATCCGGACACCCGGGACCTGGAGGGCCTGGCGGCGTCCTGTGCCCACGGCCGCGCCCTGGGCTTCCTGGGGCGGGCCGCGATCCACCCGCGTCAGCTGCCGATCATCGAGCGGGCCTATCTGCCCACCGAACGGGAGCTGGAGGAGGCGGAGACGATCGTCAAGGCGGCCACGGTCCAGCCGGGTGCGCAGGCGCTGCCGGACGGCCGGTTCATCGACGCGGCGGTGGTGGCGACGGCCCGGCGGACGCTGTCGCTGGCCCGGCGGCCCACCCTGTCCTGAGCCCGGCCCGGCATACGCCGAGGGCGCCCGAAGAATCCCGGGCGCCCTCGGCGGCGTACCTTGCGGGCGGGTCAGCCCTTCTTGGCGGAGTCGGCGCCGTTCGTCACGCCCTCGGCGTCCTTCGCGTCGTCCGCGTCGTCTGCTTCGTCCACGTCGGCTTCGTCCGCGGCCGACGTGTCCTCCGCGGCCTCGGTGGCATCGGTCTTCTCCGCGGCGTCCGCGTCGTTCTCGGTGTCCTTGGTGCCCTTGGCGTCCTTGGCGTCCTTGTCCGCTGCGGACCCGGTGTCACCGGCGGCGGACTGCGCGCCCGGCTCCACCACGGCCTCCCGGCCCGGCCGCTTCCGTGCCGACAGCACGATGTACAGCACGGCGAGCAGGAACACGAAGAGCGCGGTCCAGTTGTTCAGCCGGAGACCCAGGATGTGGTGGGCGTCGTCGACGCGCATGTACTCGATCCAGAAGCGGCCCGCGCAGTACGCCGCCACGTACAGGGCGAAGGCGCGCCCGTGGCCGAGCTTGAAGCGGCGGTCGGCCCAGATGACGAGGAGCGCGACACCGATGCACCACAGCGACTCGTACAGGAAGGTCGGGTGGTACGTGCCCGGCAGCCGTCCGTCGGCCGTCGAGGTGATCTCCACGGCCCACGGCAGGTCGGTCGCCTTGCCGTACAGCTCCTGGTTGAACCAGTTGCCCCAGCGGCCGATGGCCTGCGCGAGGGCGATACCGGGGGCGACGGCGTCGGCGTAGGCGGGCATCGGGACGCCCCGGCGGCGGGCGCCGATCCAGGCGCCCACCGCGCCGAACGCGATGGCGCCCCAGATGCCGAGGCCGCCCTCCCAGATCTTGAAGGCGTCGACCCAGTCACGGCCCTCGCTGAAGTACAGCTGGTAGTCCGTGATCACGTGGTAGAGGCGGCCGCCGATCAGGCCGAAGGGAACGGCCCAGACCGCGATGTCGGCCACCGTGCCCGACCGCCCGCCCCGGGCGATCCAGCGCTTGTTGCCGAGCCAGACGGCAACGAAGACGCCGATGATGATGCAGAACGCGTAGCCGCGCAGCGGGATGGGACCGAGGTGCAGCACCCCGCGCGACGGGCTGGGAATGAAGGCAAGTTCCATGGCAGGGTCGACGCTACCGTGTCGGACGGGGGGCGCGGCGGGCAGCCCGGCTACGGGTCCGTAACGAGCGGGTGCGCTACTTGTTGGCGTCCTCCACCATCTGCTTGAGCTTGGCCGGGGTCATGGAGCGGTCCTGGTAGATGTTCTTGCCGTCCAGGAGCACGGTCGGGGTGCCGCTGAAGCCGCCGTTCTGGAAGGCCTTGTTGGACTTTTCCACCCAGCTGTTGTGCTTGCCGTTCTTCACGCATTCCTGGAACAGGGTGGTGTCGAGGCCGTCGACCTTGCCCGCCAGGTCGAGCAGCTTGTCCTCGTCGGCGAAGGCGTCGTCGGTCTCCGGCGGCTGGTTGTCGTACAGCACGTCGTGGTACGGCGGGAACTTTCCGGCGTCCTGGGCGCAGGCGGCGGCGTTGGCCGCCTTGCGGGAGCCGGTGCCGCCCATGTTGCCGTCGATGATGGTCGCCAGGTGGTACTCGACCTTGAGCTGCCCGGCGTCGGTCAGCTCGTGGATGGTGTTGCGGTACGCCAGCTCGAAGGCCTTGCAGGCCGGGCAGCGGAAGTCCTCCCAGATGGTGAGCGTGGACTTGGCGCTCTCCTCGCCGACGGGGATCGCGAGGCCGTCCTTGCCCTGCGCCCCCGAGGGCGCCACGACCGGACCGGCCGACTCGCTGCCGTCGTCCTTGCCCGCGTTCGCGGCGACCACGCCGATCACCGCCGCCAGGCCCAGGACGCAGACCACGCTCGCGCCGACGATCAGCGCACGGCGGCGCTTGTCCCTGGACTTCTGCTTCTCGCGCTCGGCCGCCAGCTTCTCGCGGGCGCCGCGCTTTCCCTGTCGGTTCTTCTCGCTCACACCCCGCAGAACGAACCGGGGAGGCGCAGCGCGCCTCCCCGGTCCCAGGTCCACTCGTACGAGGGACCTCTGTCACCTGCTGGTGCTCACGCCTGTCCGCGCACGCCCTTCGCCAGGTCGGCGGCGAGCGCGCGGACGCCCTCCAGACCGGCCGCGTCGTCGGGCGCGTCCAGCATCCGCTTGACGAAGGCCGAGCCGACGATCACGCCGTCGGCGAACCCGGCCACCTCGGCGGCCTGGGCCGCGTTGGAGACGCCGAGGCCGACGCAGACCGGGGTGTCGGTGGTGGCGCGGGTGCGGCGCACCAGGTCCTCGGCCTGCGCGCCGACCGACTCACGCGTGCCGGTGACGCCCATGAGGGAGGCGGCGTAGACGAAGCCGCTGCCGGCCGCGGTGATCTCGGCGAGCCGCGCGTCCTTGCTGCTGGGCGCGACCACGAAGACCGTGGCGAGCCCGTGCTTGTCCGCGTGCTCCCGCCACAGCGCCGACTCCTGGACCGGCAGGTCGGGCAGGATGCACCCGGCGCCGCCCGCCTCGGCCAGCTCGGCGGTGAAGCGCTCCACGCCGTAGCGGTCGATCGGGTTCCAGTACGTCATGACGAGGATCGGCTTGCCGGTGGCCTCGTGCGCCTCGCGGACCGTACGCATCACGTCGGCGATCCTCACGCCGCCACGCAGGGCGATGTCGTCGGCGGTCTGGATCACGGGGCCGTCGAGCACCGGGTCGCTGTGCGGCAGGCCCACCTCGACGACGTCGGCGCCGCCGTCGAGCGCGGCCTTGATCGCCGCGATGCCGCCGTCCACGGTCGGGAACCCGGCCGGGAGGTAGGCGATCAGGGCGGCACGACCCTCCGACCTGGCCGCCGCGAGCGTGTCGTTCAGCAGCTGTACGTTCCCGCTCACTTGGCGTCCCCCTCGATCTCCGCGGCACCGGTCTCGTCGGCGGCGACCTCGGCGTCGGTGTCGTACAGCCCGAAGTAGCGGGCGGCGGTGTCCATGTCCTTGTCGCCGCGGCCGGACAGGTTGACGACGAGCAGCCCGTCCTTGCCCAGCTCCTGGCCGACCTCCAGGGCGCCGGCCAGCGCGTGGGCGCTCTCGATGGCCGGGATGATGCCCTCGGTGCGCGACAGCAGGCGCAGGGCCTGCATGGCGGCGTCGTCGGTGACCGCGCGGTACTCGCCGCGGCCGGAGTCCTTGAGGTAGGCGTGCTCCGGGCCGATGCCGGGGTAGTCCAGACCGGCCGAGATCGAGTACGGCTCGGTGATCTGGCCCTCGTCGTCCTGGAGGACGTAGGACCGGGAGCCGTGCAGGATGCCGGGCTCGCCCGCGGTCAGGGTGGCCGCGTGCTCGCCGGTCTCCACGCCGTGCCCGGCGGGCTCGCAGCCGATGAGGCGGACGTCCGCGTCGGGGATGAAGGCGTGGAAGAGGCCGATGGCGTTGGAGCCGCCGCCGACGCAGGCGATCGCGGCGTCGGGCAGGCGTCCGGCCTGCTCCAGGAGCTGGCGCCGGGCTTCGACGCCGATGACGCGGTGGAAGTCGCGGACCATCGCCGGGAAGGGGTGGGGCCCGGCGACGGTGCCGAACAGGTAGTGGGTGCGGTCGACGTTGGCGACCCAGTCGCGGAAGGCCTCGTTGATCGCGTCCTTCAGCGTGCGGCTGCCGGACTTCACGGCGATGACCTCGGCGCCGAGCATGCGCATGCGGGCCACGTTGAGCGCCTGGCGGCGGGTGTCGATCTCACCCATGTAGATGGTGCAGTCGAGGCCGAAGAGGGCGCAGGCCGTTGCCGTGGCCACGCCGTGCTGGCCCGCGCCGGTCTCGGCGATGACGCGGGTCTTGCCCATGCGCTTGGTGAGCAGGGCCTGGCCGAGCACGTTGTTGATCTTGTGCGAGCCGGTGTGGTTCAGGTCCTCGCGCTTGAGGAAGATCCTGGCTCCGCCGGCGTGCTCGGCGAAGCGGGGGACCTCGGTGAGGGACGAGGGGCGGCCGGTGTAGTGGACGAGGAGGTCGTCCAGCTCGCGGGCGAACTCCGGGTCGGACTTGGCCTTGTCGTACTCGACGGCGACCTCGTCGACCGCCGCGACGAGGGCCTCGGGGATGAACTTGCCCCCGAAGGCGCCGAAGTAGCCCTCGGCGGAGGGGACTTGACCCTCCGGGTCGGGAATGAAGAAGTTACTGGGCATGCGTGTACCTCACGGTGAGTGTCTGGTTTGGACTAATCGCCGTGGGGGCGGGGACCAATTGTCGGCTACCGGCCGTGGGTGGGCTGGTCGCGCCCACGCGACGGAGTCGCAAATTCAACGGGGCCCCGCGCCCCTGTGGGGCGCGTGAGCCATCGCATGCCGTTGACCTGGCCCGGTTCGTCTCCGATGACGTACCGCACCCGGCGGCCGTGCACCCGGCGTGCGGGGGCGCGGCAGCCCCGGGGCCGGCAGCCGCGCGCGAGGCGGGCGTACGGGTCCCGGGGGGCCGGAGTGAGTGCGGAGGTCATCGGGGTCAGCCTACCGGGGGTCAGCCCCGGCCGTGGCGGAGTGCGGGATGTTCGCCGGCCGCCACCAGGTCGGAGACCGCCGTCTTCGGGTCGCGGCCGGTGACCAGGGACTCGCCGACCAGCACGGCGTCGGCGCCCTCGTTGGCGTAGGCGATGAGGTCGTGCGGGCCGCGGACGCCGGACTCGGCGACCTTGACGATGTGCGCGGGGATCTCCGGGGCGACCCGCTCGAACGTGCCGCGGTCGACCTCGAGCGTCTTCAGATTGCGCGCGTTGACGCCGATGACCTTGGCGCCCGCGTCCACGGCGCGCTCGACCTCGTCCTCGTCGTGCACCTCGACCAGCGGGGTGAGTCCGATGGACTCGGCGCGCTCGATCAGCGACTCCAGGGCCGGCTGATCGAGGGCCGCGACGATCAGCAGCACGAGGTCGGCGCCGTGGGCGCGGGCCTCCCACAGCTGGTACGAGGTGACGACGAAGTCCTTGCGCAGCACGGGGATGTCCACGCGCGCGCGGACCGAGTCCAGGTCGGCCAGCGAGCCGCCGAAGCGGCGCTCCTCGGTGAGGACGGAGATGACGGCGGCGCCGCCCGCCTCGTAGTCGGCGGCGAGTCCGGCCGGGTCGGCGATGGCCGCCAGCGCGCCCTTGGAGGGGCTGGAGCGCTTGACCTCGCAGATGACCTTGACGCCGTCGCCGCGCAGCGCGGCCACGCCGTCCTTGGCGGGGCGAGCCTTGGCCGCGCGCTCCTTGAGCTCGTCGAGGCTGACGCGCGCCTGCCGCTCCGCGAGGTCGGCACGGACTCCGTCGATGATCTCGTCGAGCACACTCACGCGAGCGGCCCCCTTTCAGACGGCAAAACGTGTGGTCACTGTGATGGTATCCGCAGCGGGGCACCGGCCCCGCATCCGCCCGATCCCCGTCCCAGTACCTGGACGTCCCGTGGACGATCAAGGCAGGAGCCAGCCACCGAACGGCAGGTTCCGGACAACGGTGAAGACCAGCAGCAACGTCCCCAGCGTCCACAGGTGGACCGGTCCGAGATCGATGCGTACGGGACGGCCCCGGGCCGCGCGGATCACCCAGACGGTCCACAGAACGGCGAAGCCCAGATAGGCGAGGACGGCGGGCGCGTTGGCGTGCAGCGCGGCCGTCAGGTCGCCGTGCACGAAGGCGTGGGCGCTGCGCAGGCCGCCGCAGCCGGGACAGTAGACGCCCGTGAAGCGCAGCAGCGGGCAGACGGGGTAGTGGCCGGGCTCGTAGGGATCCACGCTCCCCACGTAGGCGAAGGCCCCGGCGACGGCCGCGAGCACTCCGGCCGGGACGGCGAGGCGCAGGGCCGCGCCGCGGGGCAGGGGGATGCTGGTCCGGCCGGGTTTCCCGCTCTCGACGTCCACGCCCGCATTCTGCCCCCGGCGGCATCCTCCCGCACCTGAGGGGCGGTCCCGGCACGTGGTGCCGACCCGCCCCTCGGGAAGTCCGTGCCCGGGTCAGCCCTTGGCGCCGGCCTCCGCACGCTCGCCCGCGACCTGGTGCACGGGGTGGTTCTTCTTCGGCTGGCCGAGGCCCATCATGCGCATGATGTAGCCGATGACACCACCGAGGAGCACGACCGCGAGGCCGGCCCAGAAGCCCCACGGCTGGGCCGCCACCATGAACATGCCCGCGATGCAGAAACCGATGAAGGCGATGATGACACCGGTCCAGGCGGCCGGGGTGTGACCGTGGCTGCTGCCCGCCATTGCTTGCTCCTCGTTGCTGTGTGCCAAGTCTGAGCAGGACGCTCGCACCCATTGTCCCGCACGGGGGCACGCGCCGTGAGCGGGGGTGCTCCAGTGGGTGAACGGCGGTCAGGCGCTGGTGGGGTCCTCGCCCCGGTCGATGGCCTTCCACAGGTCCTCGGGGCGGTCCGGGTCGACGGTCTGCGGCCTGCGCCGCGGGGCGCCGTTGCGTTCGTAGCGTCCGGACATCGCGGGCCACTGGCGGCCGTAGCGCAGCGCGAGCAGCCCGGCCAGCAGGAGCAGGGCGCCGCCCACGGCCGCGACGTACGGCCAGGCGGTGTGCGAGAGCGCGTCGACGGTGGCCGAGGTGTCCCCGGCCGCCTTCGCGGCCTGGTCGTCGAGGGCGGAGCTGTCGGAGGCGCCGGCCAGGGCGGCGGCGACGGTGCCCGCGCCGCTCAGCGCGAGCAGCGCGGCGACGGCGAAGCGGCCGGCCCGGCGGACGGCGAAGACGGCGACGAGCGCGGCGAGGCCGACTATGGCGAGCGACGCGGGTACGCCCGTGACGTCGCTGCCCTTGGCGGTCAGGGTGAACGCGCCGCCGGCCACCGTCGCGGTGCCCTCCGCCCACTCCTGCCGGGTGGCGAGCAGGGCGACGGCGGCGCCGAGCGCGCCGCACAGCAGGGCGACGGCGAGGCTCCGGCGGCCGGCCCGGGCGGGTCCTGCGGCTGGGGTACGGGGGTGAGGAACGGCTGTCACGTACTCCACTATCACCCGAACCCCGGGCGAACCGTCACCCGGGGTTCGTATTGGGGGCGTGAGAATTGCCCCACCGGTCCGACCGGTTGGCCCTATTGCGCCAGCCGGTTGGCCGTGTGTACGGCCCTCAGCACGGCCGCCGCCTTGTTGCGGCACTCGGTGTCCTCGGCGACCGGGTCGGAATCGGCGACGACGCCCGCGCCCGCCTGGACGTAGGCGGTGCCGTCGCGCAGCAGGGCGGTGCGGATGGCGATGGCGGTGTCGGAGTCGCCGGCGAAGTCGAGGTAGCCGACGCAGCCGCCGTACAGGCCGCGCCGGGAGGGTTCGAGTTCGTCGATGATCTGCAGGGCGCGCGGCTTGGGCGCGCCGGAGAGGGTGCCGGCCGGGAAGCAGGCGGTGAGGACGTCGAAGGCGGTGCGGTCCTCGGCGACGCGTCCGGTGACCGTCGAGACGATGTGCATGACGTGGGAGTACCGCTCGACGGACATGAAGTCGACGACCTCGACGGAGCCGGGCTCGCAGACGCGGCCGAGGTCGTTGCGGCCGAGGTCGACGAGCATCAGGTGCTCGGCGCGCTCCTTGGGGTCGGCGAGCAGTTCGTCGGCGAGGGCCTGGTCCTCCTGCGGGGTGGCGCCGCGCGGGCGGGTGCCGGCGATGGGGTGCACCAGGGCGTGCCCGTCCTCGACCTTGACCAGCGCCTCGGGGGACGAGCCGACGACGTCGAAGCCGTCGAGGCGGAGCAGGTACATGTACGGGGAGGGGTTGGTGGCCCGCAGAACCCGGTACACGTCGAGCGCGCTCGCCGTGCAGGGCGTCTCGAAGCGCTGGGAGGGGACGACCTGGAAGGCCTCGCCCGCGCGGATGCGCTCCTTGATGTCCTCGACGGCGTCCTGGAAGTCGGGCCCGCCCCACAGCGCGGTGTACTCGGGCAGCTCGGACGGCGGCAGCGCGGCCGGGGGCTGGGCGACGGCGCGCGTGAGGTCGGCCTCCATGACGTCCAGCCGGGCGATCGCGTCGGCGTAGGCCTCGTCGACGCCGGTCTCCAGGTCGTTGTGGTTGATCGCGTTGGCGATCAGCAGGACCGAGCCCTCCCAGTGGTCCATGACGGCGAGGTCGCTGGTGAGCAGCATGGTCAGCTCGGGCAGCTTCAGGTCGTCGCGCTCCCCCGGGCCGACCTTCTCCAGGCGGCGCACGATGTCGTAGCCGAGGTAGCCCACCATGCCGCCGGTGAAGGGCGGCAGGCCCAGGTCGTGGGCGAGGTCGCGCGGGGTGTGCAGGGCCTCGACGGTGGCGCGCAGGGCGGCGAGCGGGTCGCCGTCGGTGGGGACGCCGACGGGCGCGGTGCCCTGCCAGTGGGCCTGGCCGTCCTTCTCGGTGAGGGTGGCGGCGCTGCGGACGCCGACGAAGGAGTACCGGGACCAGGACCTGCCGTTCTCGGCGGACTCCAGCAGGAAGGTGCCGGGGCGCTCGGCGGCGAGCTTGCGGTACAGGGCCACGGGGGTGTCGCCGTCGGCGAGGAGCTTGCGGCTGACCGGGATCACCCGGCGGTCGGCGGCCAGCTTGCGGAAGGTGTCGAGGTCCATGTCAGGCGTGACGTCCATGGCGGCAGACCCTACTGACCCGCGCCGGGCGCGTCGGCGGCCGCGGCGCCCTCGGTGTCCTCGGCGCCCTCGGCGAGGAGCACGTCGGTGTCGAAGCAGGTGCGGGTCCCGGTGTGGCAGGCGGCGCCCACCTGGTCGACCTTGACGAGGACGGTGTCGGCGTCGCAGTCCAGGGCGACGGACTTCACCCACTGGAAGTGACCCGAGGTGTCGCCCTTGACCCAGTACTCCCGGCGGCTGCGCGACCAGTAGGTGCAGCGGCCGGTGGTCAGCGTGCGGTGCAGCGCCTCGTCGTCCATCCAGCCGAGCATCAGCACCTCTCCGGTGTCGTACTGCTGGGCGATGGCGGGCAGGAGGCCGTCGGCGCTGCGCTTGAGGCGGTCGGCGATCTCCGGGGCGAGCGGGCCGGGGCGCCGGGGGCTGCCGCCGGTGGGGGAGCTGCTGGTCATGCGCCCATTGTGCCGCGCGGGAAGGACACGCCCCCGGGACGTCCATTGGGCGGACCCGGTCCGCCGCCGTAGGCTGACCGCATGTCGACTTTCGCCAAGCGTGAACGACTTCTGCTCGCGGATCTGTTGGAGACGGCGGGTCCGGACGCCCCCACCCTGTGCGAGGGCTGGCGGACCCGTGACCTGGCCGCGCACGTGGTGGTGCGCGAGCGGCGTCCGGACGCGGCCGGGGGCACCCTGATCAAGCCGTTGGCGTCCCGCCTCGACCGGGTGATGGAGGAGTACGGCGCCAAGCCGTACGAGGAGCTGCTCCAGCTGATCCGCACCGGCCCGCCCCGCTTCTCCCCCTTCCAGCTCAAGCAGGTCGACGAGGCGGCGAACACGGTCGAGTTCTACGTCCACACCGAGGACGTCCGCCGGGCTCGGAGCGACTGGTCGCCGCGCGAGCTGGACCCGGTCTTCCAGGACGCCCTGTGGTCCCGCCTGGAGCGGGCCGCCCGCCTGATGGGCCGCGGCATCCCGACGGGCCTGGTGCTGCGTCGTCCGAACGGCCAGACCACGGTCGCCCACCGGGGAACGCCGGTGGTGACGGCGACGGGCGAGCCGTCCGAGCTGCTGCTGTTCGCGTACGGCCGGCAGGGCGCCGCGAAGGTGGAGCTGGAGGGCGAGGAGAACGCGATCGCCAAGCTGCGGGAGACGAAGCAGCTGGGCATCTGACCTCCGCCGCTCACTTCGGCAGCTCGGCCCGCCGCACGCCCGGCGCGCACAGGGCGACGACCCCGCCGAGCCCGCACACCACGGCACTGACGGCGAAGACCGGTCCGGTGCCCCAGACGCCGATGGCGGCGGCGGACAGGGGCATGCTCAACGGGGCGATTCCCAGGCTGACGATGCCGGAGACCGCCGTGACGCGGCCGAGGAGAGCGGGCGCGGACTGCGTCTGGAGCAGGGCCCCGCACAGCGCGCCGCTGAGGCCCGCGAGCAGCCCGATGAGCAGCGCCGTCCCGACGGCCACCGGAAGGACGGGGGCCTGCGCCAGCGCGCCGATCGCGACCGCGCCGGGGACGAGGGCGCCGGCGACGACGTACCCGGCGTGCGGCACGCGTCCCCGGACGGTCAGCAGCAGGGCGGCCGTCCCGGCGCCGACCCCGAACCCGGCGAGTACCCAGCCCATGCCGGCGGCTCCCCAGCCGCGTTCGTCGGCGAGCAGGGTCAGGCCGATGTTGAGCGGACCGACGAAGCCGAGGTCGCCGAGGGCGATGACCAGCATCAGCGGTCCGAGGACGCGGTGCCGGCGAATGTACCGGAGCCCGTCCCGCAGGTCCCGCCACGCGGTGCCGCCCTCGGCGGCCGTGTCGTCGGGGGGCAGCTCGCGCATCCGTACGGAGACCAGCAGCGGCACCGACACGGCGATCAGCACACCGGCGAGGGCGAAGGCCGCCGCCGCGCCGCCGACCGCCACGCCGAGCCCGCCGAGCGGGGCGCCCACGACGGAGGACAGGCGGACGGCGAGGCCGCGCATGCCCTGGACGCGGGCGAGCTGGTCCTTGGCGGTGATGCGTGCGGGGAGCGCCCCGACGGCCGGCATGAAGAGGGCGTCGACCGCACCGAAGACGAGGGCGAGCAGGGCCAGGAGCCACAGTCCGGGGTCGGTGGCGAAGAGCAGCGCGGCCACCGTGAGGACCGCGGCGCACCGTACGGCGTCGCTGCCGATGACGACCCTGCGCGGTCCCAGCCGGTCGACGACCACTCCCCCGCCGAGCATGAGCAGCGCCCGTGGCACCGCGCTGACCGCGGTGACGATCCCGGCCTCGGCGGGACTGCCCTGCCGCACGGCGGCCCAGGACAGCGCGAGGAAGAAGACGCTGTCACCGAGCATCGACGCGGTGTAGGCGGCCGCCCAGCGCAGCACGTTGCCGTCCCGGTGGGCGGGACGGCCCGGGGCGGCGACCGGGGGTACGAGTGCGGCCGACGGCGGCGCGGTCCCCTCAGCCACGGAACGGGAACCCGTACACGTGCAGCGCGACGTTCTCGCGCCCTTCGGTGTCACCGGCGGCCTCAGCGGCGCGGCCCCGCTCGTCGTACTTCCTCGCCAGGGCGAGCAGCTCCTCGCCCAGTTCGCTCAGGTCGGCGGGGGTGAGCCGGAGCAGGGACTCGTTGTCGGGGGCGGCGGAGTTCCACTCCGGGCCCCAGGTGGGGCGTTCGTCGAGGTAGCGGCGGTACATGTCGGCGCGCTGCTCGTGGAAGAGCCGGGTGGCCGCGAGGTGGGCCGCGGCCCGCTCGGGGGCGTCGCGGAAGTTCTCGTCGCGGATGCTGACCCCGTTCGAGGAGGGCTGCCACCACCGCTCCCTGCCGTCCGCGCTCTGGGGTTCGGCCTGCTCGACCAGCCCGTGCTCGGCCAGCTTGCGCAGGTGGTAGCTGACCAGCGAGACGGCCTCGTCCACCTGCTCGGCAAGCTGCGAGGCGGTCGCGGTGCGCGCGACGCAGAGACCCCGATAGAGCTGCATCCGCAAGGGATGCGCCAGGGCCTTGAGGGTGCCCAGGTCGGTGATGGGGTGGTTCTCCCGGCTCGGCATGCACCCAGGCTAAATTACGAAAGGAAAGTTGCGCAATAATTGTTGCGCAACTTTTCCTTCGTATCTCGGTTCTCCTACCGGACGGGGTGACCCGCCCCCCGCAGGGTGTTCTTCACCTCGCCGATCCGCAGGTCGCCGAAGTGGAAGACGGACGCCGCCAGGACCGCGTCCGCGCCCGCCTGGACCGCCGGGGCGAAGTGGGCGAGGCTGCCCGCGCCGCCCGAGGCGATGACCGGGACGGTCACGTGCTTACGGACCGCCTCGATCATCTCCAGGTCGTAACCGTCCTTCGTACCGTCCGCGTCCATCGAGTTGAGCAGGATCTCCCCCGCCCCCAGCTCGGCGGCCCGGTGCGCCCACTCCACCGCGTCGATGCCGGTGCCGCGCCGGCCGCCGTGGGTGGTCACCTCGAAGGTGCCCGCCTCGGTGCGGCGGGCGTCGACCGACAGCACGAGGACCTGGCGCCCGAAGCGCTCGGCGATCTCACGGATCAGCTCCGGGCGGGCGATGGCGGCGGTGTTGACGCCCACCTTGTCCGCACCGGCCCGCAGCAGCTTGTCGACGTCCTCGGCGGTGCGCACCCCGCCACCGACGGTCAGCGGGATGAACACCTGCTCCGCGGTGCGGCGCACCACGTCGTAGGTCGTCTCGCGGTTGCCCGACGAGGCGGTGATGTCCAGGAAGGTCAGCTCGTCGGCGCCCTCGGCGTCGTACACCTTGGCCATCTCGACGGGGTCGCCCGCGTCGCGCAGGTTCTGGAAGTTGACGCCCTTGACGACCCGGCCGTTGTCCACGTCCAGGCAGGGAATGACTCGGACCGCCAGGGTCATGAATCCACGGCTCCTCTATACGCTTCCACTTCGACCGACACGAGGACCCGCGAGTCGATGAAGCCCTCCACGACCAGCAGGGTCGTGGCAGGGCGTACGGAGTCGAACAGCTCCCTGTGGGCGCGGCCCACCTCATCGACATCACGCGAATGTGCCAGGTACACACGGGTCCGGATCACGGACTCGATGCCGAGCCCGAACTCGGCGATCGCCTCGACGGCGGTGCCGAAGGCCACCTTGGTCTGCTCGTACGGGTCGCCCTCGCCGTAGAGCATGTCGCCCTTGAAGGCGGTGGTGCCCGCCACGATGACACGGTCACCCGCCGCCACGGCCCGTGCGAAACCGAAGGACTCTTCCCAGGGACTTCCGCTCTGCACGCGCCGTACGGCTTCGGATGTCATGTGGACACAGCCTCCAGGGCCTCTTCCAGGGTGAACGCCTTCGCGTAGAGGGCTTTCCCGACGATGGCCCCCTCGACACCGGCCGGGACGAGCCCGGCGATCGCGCGCAGGTCGTCCAGGGAGGAGACGCCGCCCGACGCCACGACCGGGCGGTCGGTGGCCGCGCAGACGTTCTTCAGGAGCTCCAGGTTGGGGCCCTGCAGGGTGCCGTCCTTGGCGATGTCGGTGACGACGTACCGGGCGCAGCCCTCCTTGTTCAGGCGGTCCAGCGTCTCGTAGAGGTCGCCGCCGTCGCGGGTCCAGCCGCGGCCGCGGAGCGTGGTGCCCCGTACGTCCAGGCCGACCGCGATCTTGTCGCCGTGTTCGGCGATGACCTTGGCGACCCACTCGGGGGTCTCCAGGGCGGCCGTGCCCAGGTTCACCCGGGTGCAGCCGGTGGCGAGGGCGGCGGCGAGGGTGTCGTCGTCGCGGATGCCGCCGGACAGCTCCACCTTGATGTCCATGGCCTTCGCGACCTCGGCGATCAGCGCGCGGTTGTCCCCGGTCCCGAACGCCGCGTCCAGGTCCACCAGGTGCAGCCACTCGGCCCCGGAGCGCTGCCAGGCGAGGGCGGCCTCCAGCGGGGAGCCGTAGGAGGTCTCGGTGCCCGACTCGCCGTGCACGAGGCGGACGGCCTGGCCGTCGCGGACGTCGACGGCGGGGAGGAGTTCGAGCTTGCTCATCTCTACCGGGCTCATCTCTAGAGGGTCTCGATCCAGTTGCTGAGGAGCTGGGCACCGGCGTCGCCGGACTTCTCGGGGTGGAACTGGGTGGCCCACAGCGCGCCGTTCTCCACGGCGGCCACGAAGGGCCTGCCGTGCGTGGACCAGGTGACCCTGGGCTCGGCGATCAGCGGGTTGTGCGACTCCTGGGTCCACTCGTGGACGGCGTAGGAGTGCACGAAGTAGAAGCGGGCGTCGGCGTCCAGACCGGCGAAGAGCTGGGAGTCGGCCGGTGCCTCGACCGTGTTCCAGCCCATGTGGGGCACGACGTCGGCCTGGAGGGGCCCGACCGTGCCGGGCCACTCGTCCAGGCCCTCGGCCTCCACGTCGTGCTCGATGCCGCGCGAGAAGAGGATCTGCATGCCGACGCAGATGCCCATGACCGGACGGCCGCCCGCCAGCCGACGGTCGACGATCCAGTCGCCGCGGGCTGCCTTCAGGCCGTCCATGCAGGCGGCGAAGGCGCCGACGCCGGGGACCAGCAGCCCGTCGGCGTTCATGGCCCGGTCGTAGTCACGGGTGATCTCGACGTCGGCTCCCGCGCGCGCGAGGGCGCGCTCGGCGGAGCGGACGTTGCCGAAACCGTAGTCGAAGACGACGACCTTCTTGGCAGCGGCGGCGGTCAACTCCAGACCTCCAGCCTCAGGACACCGGCGAACAGACACATCCCGGCGCCGATGGAGAGCAGCACGATCAGCCCCTTGGGCATCTGCTGCTTGGCGAAGGAGTAGATGCCGCCGAGGAGGAACAGACCTACGACGATCAGTGCGGTGGACGTACCGTTCATGGGTTACAGCGCGCCCTTCGTGGAAGGCAGGATGCCGGCCGCGCGCGGGTCGCGCTCGGAGGCGTAGCGCAGGGCCCGGGCCAGCGCCTTGAACTGGCACTCGACGATGTGGTGCGCGTTGCGCCCGTAGGGCACGTGCACGTGCAGGGCGACCTGGGCCTGGGCGACGAAGGACTCCAGGATGTGCCGGGTCATCGTCACGTCGTACTCGCCGATCATCGGCGCCATGTTCTCGGGCTCGGTGTGCACGAGGTAGGGGCGGCCGGACAGGTCGACGGTGACCTGGGCGAGGGACTCGTCCAGCGGGACCGTGCAGTTGCCGAAGCGGTAGATGCCCACCTTGTCGCCGAGGGCCTGCTTGAAGGCGGCGCCCAGCGCGAGGGCGGTGTCCTCGATGGTGTGGTGGGAGTCGATGTGCAGGTCGCCGTCGGTCTTCACGGTCAGGTCGAACAGACCGTGCCGGCCGAGCTGGTCGAGCATGTGGTCGTAGAACCCGACGCCGGTGGCGATGTCGGTCTTGCCGGTGCCGTCGAGGTCGATCTCGACGAGGACCGAGGTCTCCTTGGTGGTGCGCTCCACGCGCCCTACGCGGCTCATGTGTACTGCTCCTTCTTGACTTCACGTACCGCGTCGAGGAACGCGTCGTTCTCCTCCGGGGTGCCGGCGGTGACCCGCAGCCACCCCGGTACGCCGTTGTCCCGGACCAGGACGCCCCGGTCGAGGATCTTCCGCCAGGTCGCGTGCGAGTCCGCGAACCGCCCGAACTGGACGAAGTTGGCGTCGGACTCGGTCACCTCGTAGCCGATGGCGCGCAGTTCGGCGACCAGCCGGTCCCGCTCGGTCTTCAGCTGCTCGACGTACTTCAGCAGCGTGTCCGTGTGCTCCAGGGCGGCCAGCGCGGTCGCCTGCGTCACGGCCGACAGGTGGTACGGCAGCCGTACGAGCTGGACGGCGTCGACGACGGCCGGGTGCGCGGCGAGGTAGCCGAGGCGCAGGCCCGCCGCGCCGAACGCCTTCGACATGGTGCGGGAGACGACCAGGTTCGGCCGGCCGTCGAGGAGCGGCAGCAGCGAGGCGCCGTGGCTGAACTCGATGTACGCCTCGTCGACCACGACCATCGACGGCTTCGCCGCCTGGGCGGCCTCGTAGAGGGCGAGGACCGTCTCGGCGGGGACCGCGTTGCCGGTGGGGTTGTTGGGGGTGGTGACGAAGACGACGTCCGGGCGGTGCTCGGCGATCGCCCGCTCGGCGGCGGGCACGTCGATGGTGAAGTCCTCGTGGCGGGGCCCGGAGATCCAGCCGGTGCCGGTGCCGCGCGCGATGAGGCCGTGCATCGAGTACGACGGCTCGAAGCCGATCGCGGTGCGGCCCGGGCCGCCGAAGGTCTGCAGCAGTTGCTGGATGACCTCGTTGGAGCCGTTGGCCGCCCAGACGTTGCTCACGTCCAGCGGGTGTCCGGAGGTGTCCGTCAGGTACCGGGCCAGCTGGGTGCGCAGCTCGACCGCGTCCCGGTCGGGGTAGCGGTTGAGGTCGCGGGCGGCCTCGCGGACCCGCTCGGTGATCCGCTCGACCAGCGCCTCGGGCAGCGGGTAGGGGTTCTCGTTGGTGTTCAGCCGTACCGGCACGTCCAGTTGGGGCGCACCGTAGGGGGACTTGCCGCGCAGCTCGTCCCGTACGGGGAGATCGTCGATGCCGAACGTCACTTGCTTTCCGGGACCTTCCACTCGAACCTCGCCTTGATCGCCGCGCCGTGCGCGGGCAGGTCCTCGGCCTCGGCCAGCGTCACCACGTGCCGCGCGACCTCGGCGAGCGCGTCGCGCGTGTAGTCGACGATGTGGATGCCGCGCAGGAAGGACTGCACGGACAGGCCCGAGGAGTGGCAGGCGCAGCCGCCGGTGGGCAGGACGTGGTTGGACCCGGCCGCGTAGTCGCCGAGCGAGACGGGCGCCCAGGGGCCGACGAAGATCGCGCCGGCGTTCTTGACGCGGTCGGCGACGGCGGCGGCGTCGGCGGTCTGGATCTCCAGGTGCTCGGCGCCGTAGGCGTCGACGACGCGCAGGCCCTCGTCCAGGCCGTCGACGAGGACGATCGCGGACTGGCGCCCGGCCAGGGCCGGACGGATCCGGTCCTCGATGTGCTTGGTCGCCTCGACCTGCGGCTGCAACTCCTTCTCCACCGCGTCGGCCAGCTCCACGGAGTCGGTGACCAGGACGGCGGCGGCCAGCGGGTCGTGCTCGGCCTGGCTGATCAGGTCGGAGGCGACGTGCACCGGGTCGGCGGTCGAGTCCGCCAGGACGGCGATCTCGGTCGGTCCGGCCTCGGCGTCGATGCCGATCTTCCCGGTGAAGAAGCGCTTGGCGGCGGCGACCCAGATGTTGCCGGGGCCGGTGACCATGTTGGCGGGCGGGCAGGACTCGGTGCCGTAGGCGAACATCGCGACGGCGGTGGCGCCGCCCGCCGCGTACACCTCGTCGACGCCGAGCAGGGCGCAGGCGGCCAGGATGGTGGGGTGCGGGATGCCGCCGAACTCGGCCTGCGCGGGCGAGGCGAGCGCGACCGAGCCGACCCCGGCCTCCTGCGCGGGCACCACGTTCATGATCACGGACGACGGGTAGACCGACCGGCCGCCGGGCACGTAGAGCCCGACCCGCTCGACCGGCACCCACTTCTCGGTGACCGAGCCGCCGGGCACGACCTGCGTGGTGTGCGTGGTGCGGCGCTGCTCGCGGTGGACGAGGCGGGCGCGGCGGACGGACTCCTCGAGCGCGGCGCGCACGGCCGGGTCCAGGCCCTCCAGCGCGCGGGTCAGCTCCTCGGCCGGGACCCGCACCCGCTCCAGCCGGACGCCGTCGAACTGCTCGGTGTAGTCGATCAGCGCCGCGTCCCCGCGATGATGCACGGCCTCGCAGATCGGACGCACCTTCTCCAGGGCGACCGAGACGTCGAAGTCGGCTCGGGGCAGCAGGTCGCGCAGGGCGGGGTCCTCGGGGAGGGCGTCGCCGCGCAGATCGATTCGGGAGATCACGGAACCAATTCTCTCAGACCCGCGTCCGGCACGGTCCGCGCGTATCAATGGCTGATACAGAACGCGACGGACCTCACGTCCCACGGTGAACTCGGGCGATCCGTGCTCACTTTGAGTGTTCAGAAGGTCACGCAGTGGGCATGAACGGTTGTACGAAGAGTGAGCGACCGGCGAGTAGTTGGGGAGGGAGTGAAGCGCCGTGACCGAGGGGGCCGGCCACCGTGACGGAGAGCTGCCGGACGACCTGACCACCGCCGAGGCGGGCATGTGGCAGGCCTTCCGCAACGGCAGCGTGTACGACCTGAGCAGCGGCGACGCACTGGTCGACGACCCGCACGGCGGGCATCCGTGGGGGCCGGAGCGGACCGTGCGGGCCCGCGTCGTGTGCTGGCTGCTTCTCGACGGTCCGCCGGCGCTCGCGGGCCGGGTGTCCTCGCTGCAGCTCGTGGGCGTGCGGATCAGCGACACGATGGATCTGGCGGGCGGCACGGTGGTGCCCTACGTGGAGCTGCGCCGTTGCCGCTTCGAGCGGGAGGTGCTGCTGCCGGAGACCCGGTTCACGACGGTGCGGCTGGTGGACTGCGCGGTGCCGCGCCTGGAGGCGGCCCGGCTGCACACCGAGGGCGACCTGCACCTGCCGCGCTCCCGCTTCCCGGGCGGCATCCGGCTCACGGACGCGCAGATAGGCACCGACCTGCTGCTCAACCAGGCGATCGTGCACCGGGACCGCAGCGGCCGTTCCATCGCCGCGGACGGCATGACGGTGGGGCAGGACCTCCAGGCCGAGATGCTGGAGTCGCACGGCGAGGTGAGCCTGCGCAGCGCCCAGGTCGGCGTGTCGCTGAGCCTGCGCGGCGCCCGGCTGCTCAACCCGTACACGCGGCACGCGCTGAACGCCCCGCAGCTGACGGTGGAGCGCACCCTGTACCTGACCCCGGCGGGCCTGGGCAGCCCGCTGCTGCGCGGCACCACGCCCGCGCAGGGCACCAGGATCCAGCGCTTCGAGTGCGAGGGCGGGGTGCGGCTCGACGACGGGCGGTTCGGCGACGCGCTGGACCTGGAGCACGCCCGGTTCACCTTCACCGACGACCAGGAGCTGTCGCTGCGCCGGGTGCAGACGCCCGAGCTGCGCTTCCTGGGCGAGCGTCCGGCGCGCGGGCGGGTGGTGCTGTCGGGGGCGCGGGTGGTCAACCTGATGGACCGGGCGGACAGCTGGCCGGGCCCCGGCCGGCTGCACATGGGCGGCTTCGCCTACGAGAACCTGGTGCCGCGCGGGCCGTTCCCGCTGGCCAAGCGGCTGCGCTGGGTGGGCGCCGCGACCGCCGAGTACCACCCGGAGCCGTACGAGCGCCTCGCCGCCGTGCTGCGGGCCGGCGGCGAGGACGAGGACGCCCGCGAGGTGCTGCTCGCCAAGCACCGCAGGCGCCGCGAGAGCCTGCCGGTCGCCGCGAAGCTGGTGGGCTACGCCCAGGACTGGACGGTCGCCTACGGATACCGACCGGGCCGGGCGGCGGTGTGGATGGCGGTCCTGTGGGCGGCCGGTTCCCTCGCCTTCGCCCGCGCGGACCCGCCCCCGCTGAAGAGCGGCGAACACCCGGACTGGAACCCGGCCCTCTTCGCCCTCGACCTCCTCCTCCCGGTGATCGATCTGGGCCAGGCCGGTTCCTGGCAGCTCCACGGCGGCTGGCAGTGGCTGTCGACGGCCCTGGTCCTGCTGGGCTGGGTCCTGGCGACCACCGTGGCAGCGGGCGCCACCCGCCTGCTCCGCCGGAGCTGACCCCTCCGGGGACGAACACGGCCCGCTCACGGCGAAAGGACCCGAACGGCCGAGGGCGGAGCCGGGGTCGCACAACCATCCCGAACTCTCGGCCGTCGTACTGGCCATGCTGCGCGCGTTCCTGCGGACCGCGGCTGCCCGGGCCCGCTCCCGGTCGCCCCGGCCCGCCCCAGACGACGACGTGCTCCTCGACGCCCCCGACGACCGTCTCGCCCCGGCCCTCGTCGCCGCGGCCCACGGCGAGCACGGCCCCGCGGCACGCCTCCTCGCCGGTACCCGCGACAACGCCGAATGGGACCACCGCGACCGTTACGCGACCCGGCTGGCCGCCTTCGCGCGCTTCCGCTCCGAGTGGCTCGACACCTGGCGCGCCGGCGCCCCGGACGACCCGGACGCCCTGCTGGTCGCGGCCCGCCTGGCGGTCCACCGCCACTGGGACTCACCGGCCCGCACCGAACTCCTGCGCCAGGTGATCCCCACCGTGGTCGCCGCCGCCGAGGCCGCCGGCCCCGCCGACCCGGTGCCGTGGCGGACCGCGCTGGACGCCGCACGGGGCGCGGGCGCCGAACACGCCGAGTTCGAGCGCCTGTGGGAGCAGGCGGTCCGCCGCTCCCCGCACCACTACGGCAGTCATGTCGCCGCCCTGGAGTACCTGGCCGCCGCCTCGCCCGACGCCCACGGCGAGTGCCTCGACTTCGCGGAGACGGCCGCCCAGGAGGCCCCCGAGGAGGCGCTCGTACGGGCGCTGCCGCTGCACGCGGCCTTCGCCTGTCTGACTGCCACCGACACCGGCACCGGCAACGCCGCCCGCCCCGGCCGCGCGACCACGGCCGCCGTACGCGCCCGCCGCCCCCGTCTGGACGCCGCCGCCGACCGTGCGATCACCCTCTCGGCGGCCCACCCGGCGGCCGATCCCTGGGCGGCGGAACTGCGGAACCTGCTCGTCTACGTCCTCGTACGCCTGGAACGCCGTCAGGACGCGGCGGAGCAGCTGCGGCTGACCGGCCCGTACGTCACGTCCTTCCCGTGGGACCGGGACACGGACGACCCGCTCGGCGGCTTCCTGCGGGTGCGTGCGGACGTCCGTGCGCACCCCGGGGAAGCGTCCCCCGCGACCGGTGGGGCGGCTCCGGGTCGCCCACGGAACGGGCACGGCGAACGCGTCCGCCCCGGCGACCATTAGGCTTCTGCGTCGTGACCACCGTCCGGCTCCCCCTCTTCCCCCTGAACTCGGTCCTGTTCCCGGGGCTGGTGCTCCCGCTCAACATCTTCGAGGAGCGCTATCGCGCCATGATGCGCGAGTTGCTGAAGACCCCCGAGGACGAACCACGCCGGTTCGCCGTCGTGGCGATCCGCGACGGCTTCGAGGTGGCCCAGACCGCCCCCGGCCTGCCCGACCCCACGGCCACCCTTGAGCGCGGTCCGACGGCCGGGTTCGGGAGCGACCCGCTCAAGGCGTTCCACAAGGTGGGCTGCGTCGCGGACGCGGCGACGGTCCGGGAGCGGGCCGACGGCACCTTCGAGGTGCTGGCGACCGGCACGACCCGGATGCGGCTGCTCTCGGTGGAGGCCTCGGGGCCGTTCCTGACGGCCGAGCTGGAGCCGCTGCCCGAGGAGCCCGGCGACGAGGCCGGCGCCCTGGCGGAGGGCGTGCTGCGGTCCTTCCGGCAGTACCAGAAGCGGCTGGCGGGGGCCCGCGAACGGTCACTGGCGACCGGCGCCGACCTGCCCGACGAACCGGGTGTGGTCTCCTACCTGGTCGCCGCCGCGATGATGCTGGACACGCCGACGAAGCAGCGCCTGCTCCAGGCCCCGGACACCGCCTCGCGGCTGCGGGACGAGCTGAAACTCCTTCGCTCCGAGACCTCCATCATCCGTACGCTGCCGTCCCTGCCGGCGTCGGAACTGACGCGCGGCCCGACGAGTCTCAACTGAGGTACTGCCCCGCATGGCGAAGAAGCCGAACAGGCCGAGCAAGGCGAAGAAGCAGCAGCCGGGCGGCACGCCCGCGACGGTGGCACTCACGGCGGCCGGGGTGACGTACACGGTCCACGCCTACGAACACGACCCGGCCCACCCGTCCTACGGCGAGGAGGCGGCCGAGGCGATGGGCGTGTCGCCGGAGCGGGTGTTCAAGACGCTGGTGGCCGACGTCGACGGCGCCCTGACGGTCGCGGTGGTGCCGGTGGCGGGCCAGCTGGACCTCAAGGCGCTGGCGGCCGCGGTGGGCGGCAAGCGCGCGGCGATGGCCGATCCGGCCCTGGCCGAGCGCACCACGGGCTATGTGCGCGGCGGCATCTCCCCGCTGGGCCAGCGCAAGCGGCTGGCGACGGTCCTGGACGCGTCGGCCTCCGAGCACGGCTCGATCTGCGTCTCGGCGGGCCGCCGGGGCCTGGAGGTCGAGCTGTCCCCCGACGACCTGGCCAGGCTCACGGACGCGGTGATCGCCCGGATCGGCCGCGCCTGACCCCTCGACAGGGCGCCTGTCGTCGGCTAATCAGACAGGACATGTCGAAGCGAACGCGCAAACGCCGCTGGCGCACCAGAAAGGGCCGGGCGAACCACGGCCGCCGCCCGGCCTAGGGCCTGTCCGGCGGGTCAGGACCCCGCGTCTGCGGCATGATCCGCCGGACAGGTCCTAAGCCGGCTTGTCCCCGTACGGCGCCGACGGGTACTGCCCCGGTGCCGGCCAGGGGTCGGGCTCCGGGTCCCGGGGCCCGAACAGTCCGGTCAGCCCCAGGTGGACCACCAGTGCCGCGAGCGACCACGCCAGCAGCGCACCCTTGGCGCCCAGCTTGAGCGGGGCGGAGAACGTCACCCCTTTGCCCACGTCCTTCGCGTGCGCGATCACGTCCTGCGTCGGCCCGAGCCACACCCCGAGCCGCCACGCCAGCAGCGATCCGAGCAGGCCGCCGACACCGAGGGCCGCCACCAGCGGCACACCCCCGCGCCGCCGCAGCAGGAACACCACGACCGCGCTGAGCGCCCCGAAGGCCAGCGCGAGCAGCGTGAACGTTCCGTCGACGCCGATCGCCTGCTCGCCCTCGGAGTCCTTGAGGTAGACGACCCAGCTGTCGTCGAGGATCTCGCCCACCAGCGGCACGCTCGGTGCCAGCTTCCACCACAGCACGCCCAGCAGCGCACCGGAGAGCGCGACCGCCAACACGGTCACGGCGGCCTGCCGCAGTTCGGTCAACATCCCGGGGCCGTCCTGTTCGCCGTACGGGCCGTAAGGGTCGTGAGAACCGCCGGGCGCGGGTCCCGCCGCGTGCGCGCCGACGGGCGGCGGCACCGGCCCGCCCTGGTACGACGGGCGTTCGTTCGGCGGCGGTGGCGGGGTCAAGGGTGCGGTCACCGTGCCATCGTGCCAAACCCGCCTGTGCGGCGCGTCACCGGACGGCGGCCCGGCGGTACGCCCAGGTGGCCACGGCCAGCGAGATCACCCCGACCGCGGCGCACACGGCGAGGTCGCCGAGGACGAAGCCCCAGTCGGGCCGCTCGCCGAAGGTGCGCGCGAGGGCCTCCACCCCGTAGGTGGAGGGCAGCAGGTCCCGGGCCAGACGGACCACCTGCGGCATCCGTTCGGGCGGCAGCACGCCGAGCAGCAGCGCCGCCGACATGCCGAGCTGGCCGAGGAGGGTGGCGAACTCGGGCCGGGGGGCGAGCAGCCCCAGCGCCGCGCCCAGTCCGGCGAGGGCGGCGCCCGCCAGCGGAATCACGGCCACCAGCACCCACAGGTGGGTCATCGGCAGCCCGAACAGCAGACATCCGAACACCGCGGTCACCACGGTCCCGGGCGCGGTGAAGGACGCGTAGGCGCCCGCCGCGCCCAGCACCACCGCGGCCGGCGGCACCGGCAGCGTCGCGTAGTGGTCGAGGCCGCCGCTGGCGCGCAGCTGGCCGAAGTACTGGGCGAGGAGGTTCAGCGCGACGAAGGCCACGACGAGCACCGCGGACCCGGCGACCACGGCCCGTGCCTCGCCGCCGCCGTCGACGACGCCGCGCATGAGGATCATGATGCCGACGGACTGGAAGGTCGCCACGAACAGCAGCGGGATGCGCGCGACCCGCGCCCGGGACAGCTGCGCCCGGTACACGGCCACCAGGGAGGGCCACAGCCGTGCCTTCGGCCCGAGCTCGGCCGGACCGGCCACGCGCCGCCCCTCGGCCGCCGGGGCGGCACCCCGCAGGGCATCGGCAGGTACGACACTCACGTCGCGCAGCTCCCCTTCGCTCGGGTCGTTCGAAGCGGTCGCCCCGGCGGAGGCGGTCGCCCCGACGGGTACGGATGCGGCGGCCGGTGTTCTCAGCGCTCGCGTGCTCACGTCCTCACCAGCCCCTGCCGCGCGGCGCCGCCCAGCGCCAGGTACACGTCCTCCAGGCTGGGCGTGGCCAGGGTGAAGTCGTCCAGGGCGGCGAAGGCGGCGCCGCCGGTGACGGTGGCGACGACCGCGCGGGCCTCCTCGGGAGCGAGCCGCAGGGTCCAGCGGCGTCCCGACTCGACGACGCGGTCGCGCAGGGCGGCGACCTCCGGGACGTTCAGCGGCGCGCTCTCGCGCCACACCAGGTCGACGCGGACCTCGCCGGCGACCTGCTCCTTGAGCCCGGCGGGCGTGTCGCAGGCGATCACTCGTCCCCGGTCGAGGACGGCGACCCGGTCGAGCACGGTCTCGGCCTCGATGACGTTGTGGGTGACGAGCAGCACGGTGGCGCCGTGCTCGGCGCGCCGCCGGTCGACGGCCGACCACACCGCGCGCCGGGCCACCGGGTCCATGCCGGTGGTCGGCTCGTCCAGCACGAGCAGCGGCCGCTCCCCCACCAGTGCGGCGGCGAAGCAGGCCAGGCGGCGCTGGCCGCCGGAGAGCTTCTTGATCGGGCGGGCGGCGAGCCCGGTCAGGCCCAGTTCCTCGAGCACGGCGTCCCGCTCGGCGCGGGCCCGGCGCACCTCGAGGCCGCGCAGCCGCCCGGTGGTCTCGGCGGCGAGCGACACGGTCAGCTCGTCCAGGGCGCTGGACTCCTGCCCCAGGTAGGCGAGGATCCGCGCGGCCCGCTCCGGGTGGCGCACGATGTCGTGCCCGAGGATCTCCACGCTGCCGCTGTCGGGCCGCATCAGCCCGGTGAGCTGGCGGACGAGGGTGGACTTGCCGGCGCCGTTGGGTCCGAGCAGTCCGAAGATCTCACCGCGGCGGATGTCCAGGGTGACGTCGTCGGTGGCCCGCACCTCGGGAGTGGCGGGTACGCCGCGCCTGCCGCGCACCGCGGGATAGGTCTTGGTCAGTGCGCGCACCACGCACACGGCATCGCCACCGGGTCGAGGTGCCTGTGCCGCGCGCGTACTCACAAGGGAGGAGACTACGGGGTCGGTCCCCTAGGCCCGCTTCCGGGTCCGCCCATAAGTGTCGATTCAGCAGGTGTCGGTTCGGCCCGGGAGCGCCGGGGAGTACCGGGGACGCCGGGGCGTCTCACTCGGCGGCGGGCGTGCGTTCGGTCGCCGTGCGCACGTCGATCTCCCGCCAGAACCCGGCCCGGATGGCGTACCGGTCGTGCTCGTCGATCTGGTCGTCCTTGTGCGCGAGCAGTCCGAAGCGGGCCGCGTAGCGCAGCAGCTCACCGTCGACGCGGTGCGGGATGCGCGGGTACATCCCGGACAGTTTCTGCAGGTGGCCGTGGTCGCCGAGCCGTTCCAGCCAGCGCCGGGCGAAGACCTGCCCCACCTCGTACGGGTCGCCGCCGACCGTGGTGATGTCCTCCTCGCGGTCGGCCCAGCGCTGCTCGGCCGTGGTGAGCTGGGCCAGCGTCGGCAGGGTGGCGACCTCGGAGGGCTCGGCGGCGGGACGGTCGACCCAGCCCTTGTCGGAGGACCAGCGCAGGGTGGCGTTGGCGGGCTGCGGGGCGGGGTGGGCGCCGGGGGCGCGCAGGGCGGCGAGGTCCTTGGGGGTGGGGACACCCTTGGCGGGCGGTACCCGTTCCTCGGTGCCGGCCGGTCCCGCGGCGGCCGTGGTGGGGTGTTCGGGCGCCTCGGCGGGCCGCTGGGCGGCGGAGAGCGCGGACTCGGGCAGCGGCGCGGAGAGGATCGCGGCGATCTCGGGGCGGGGCACGGGCGGCGGCGCGCAGATGCCGCCGAGTTCCTTGGCGCGTACGGCCTTCGTGATCCACGTACGGTCCAGGACGCGGCGTTCGTCGGCCTCGGCGACCAGGTCCTCGGACTGGTTGTAGTCGCCGTCGGCGGCCTGCACGGCCCACAGGTGGACGGCGACGCCGTGTTCCTTGGCGGCCATCATGCCGGGCAGCAGGTCGCCGTCGCCGGTCACCAGGACGACGTCGGAACAGGCGCGGTTGCGGGCCAGTTCGGTCAGTTCGGCGTGCATGGCGGCGTCCACGCCCTTCTGCGCCCACCGTCCGTCGCTGCGGGTGAGGGCGCCGAGCCGGACGGTGACCCGGGGCATCACGCGCAGCCGCCGGTGCTCGGGCTGCGGGACGCGGTCGGGGGCGCCGTCGAACCAGTAGATGCGCAGCAGGGGCTGTTGCGTGTCGGACTCGGCGCGGTCGCGCAACCCCTGGATGAGGGCGGCGTGGTCGACGGTGATGCGCGAACGCGAGGGTTCCCCCGCCAGGAGACTCGCGGCGGCCCCCAGCAGATACCCGGCGTCCACCAGGACGATGCAGCGGTCCACGCGGTCCACCCTCTTTCCGGGAGGTTTGCTTCGGGCTTCCTTCGAGTCTGCCCGACCACGCGGAGGTTAACGGCCCGAACTCGATCTTCGGCGTGGCGTTTCGGCACCCCGCGACCGCTCGGACCGCGTCACGGACGGTAATTGCCCGATATGCGTTCTTTGTTGGCCTATGTGAATCTGGTTTCGGTCCTGGTCCCCAGATCCCCCTCAGGAGGTAGATCACCATGGCCAAGAACAAGAACAACCGTGATCGTAAGCACCCGCAGGCCGAGCGCTCCCCGCAGGCCTCCGAGTCGGCCGTACTGGACCGCGAGGAGCAGCACTCCCCGCAGCTGACGACGCCCGGCGACGCGGCCTCCCGCAAGCGGCAGAAGCGCTTCGGCCACAACTGACGTCCACGACGAGGGGCGCACCCGGCAACCGGGGGCGCCCCTCGCTCGTTTCTCCGCTCAGCCCGCCAGGCAGGACGGCCCGAGCAGCACCTTGAGGTCGCCGAACAGCGCCGGATCGGGCTTCACCCGGTGCCGGTCCAGGCGCAGCACCGTCGTCTTCGTGGGCCCCTGGAGCTTGATCCGCACCTCGCTGTCGCCCCGGTGGTGGGTGAGGATCTCACCGAGCCTGCTGACCATCGGCGGCGTGATGCGGGTGGCCGGGATGGTGAGGACGACGGGTGCGTTGGTGCCCGCGTTGGACAGGTCGGGGATCATCAGCTCCATCGCGACCAGCCGGGGGATGTCCTCCCGCTTGTCGAGGCGCCCCTTGACGAACACCACGGCGTCCTCGACCAGTTGCGTGGACACCAGCTGGTACGTCGCCGGGAAGAACATGCACTCCAGCGAGCCGGCGAGGTCCTCGACGGTGGCGATGGCCCAGGCGTTGCCCTGCTTGGTCATCTTGCGCTGGAGGCCCGAGATGATGCCGCCGATGGTGACGACCGCGCCGTCGCCGAAGTCACCGCCGGTGAGCTGGGAGATGCCCGCGTCGGCCTTGTCGGACAGCACGTGCTCCAGGCCGAAGAGCGGGTGGTCGGAGACGTAGAGACCGAGCATCTCCCGCTCCTGGGCGAGCAGATAGGTCTTGTCCCACTCGTCCTCGCCGAAGACCACGTCGAGTCCGAAGCCGGGCTCGTCGTTCTGCTCGTCGCCCATGCCGCCGAAGAGGTCGAACTGGCCCTCAGCCTCCTTGCGCTTGACCGCGACCACGTTGTCGATCATCGGTTCGTACTGCGCGGTGAGGCCCTTGCGGGTGTGTCCCATCTCGTCGAAGGCGCCGGCCTTGATCAGCGACTCCGTCGTCCGCTTGTTGCAGACGACCGCCTCCACCTTGTCCAGGTAGTCGGGGAAGGACGCGTACTTCCCCTTGGCCTTGCGGCACTTGATGATCGACTCGACGACGTTGGTGCCGACGTTGCGCACGGCGGAGAGGCCGAAGAGGATCACGTCGTCGCCCTGCGCGGCGAAGTTCGACATGGACTCGTTGACGTTGGGCGGCAGCACCTTGATGCCCATGCGCCGGCACTCGTTCAGGTAGACGGCCGACTTGTCCTTGTCGTCCTTGACCGAGGTGAGCAGGGCGGCCATGTACTCGGCCGGGTAGTTCGCCTTCAGGTAGCCGGTCCAGTACGAGACCAGGCCGTACGCGGCCGAGTGCGCCTTGTTGAAGGCGTAGCCGGCGAAGGGGACCAGCACGTCCCACAGGGCCTGGATGGCCTCGTCGCTGTAGCCGTTCTTCCTGGCTCCGGCCTGGAAGAGGACGAAGTTCTTCGCCAGTTCGTCGGGCTTCTTCTTGCCCATCACGCGGCGCAGGATGTCGGCCTCGCCGAGCGAGTAGCCCGCGATGATCTGGGCGGCCTTCTGCACCTGCTCCTGGTAGACGATCAGGCCGTAGGTGACCGCGAGGACCTCCTGGAGGGGCTCCTCCAGCTCCTTGTGGATCGGCGTGATCTCCTGGAGGTTGTTCTTGCGCAGCGCGTAGTTGGTGTGCGAGTCCATGCCCATGGGGCCGGGGCGGTAGAGCGCGGAGACGGCGGAGATGTCCTCGAA
This sequence comes from Streptomyces sp. NPDC111628, assembly GCF_055635195.1. Lineage (NCBI taxonomy): Bacteria > Bacillati > Actinomycetota > Actinomycetes > Kitasatosporales > Streptomycetaceae > Streptomyces > Streptomyces sp. NPDC111628. The sequence continues at coordinate 292,189 of NZ_JBVKBZ010000007.1, forward strand.
GTTGTCGGGCTTCATCAGCCGCAGCAGGGAGCGCATCGGGCCGCCGTCGAACTGGAAGACGCCGAGCGTGTCGCCGCGCTGCAGCAGTTCGAAGGTCGTAGGGTCGTCCAGCGGCAGCGACAGCAGGTCGAGGTCGATGCCCTTGTTGGACTTCACCATCTTGACGGCGTCGTCCATGATCGTGAGGTTGCGCAGGCCGAGGAAGTCCATCTTCAGCAGGCCGAGCGACTCGCACTGCGGATAGTCCCACTGCGTGATGGTCACGCCGTCCGTGTGCCGGACCCAGATCGGGGCGTGGTCGACGATGGGCTCGCTGGACATGATCACGCCGGCCGCGTGCACGCCCATCTGCCTCACCAGGCCCTCGACGCCCTTGGCGGTGTCGATGACCTTCTTGACGTCCGGCTCGCTCTCGTACATCGAGCGGATCTCGCCGGCCTCGCTGTAGCGCGGGTGCGTCGGGTCGGTGATGCCGTTGAGGTCGATGCCCTTGCCGAGGACGTCGGCGGGCATGGCCTTGGTCAGCCGGTCGCCCATCGCGTACGGGTAGCCCAGCACGCGCGCGGAGTCCTTGATGGCGTTCTTGGCCTTGATCTTGCCGTAGGTGCCGATCATGGCGACCTTGTCGGCGCCGTACTTCTCGGTCACGTACCTGATCACCTCGACGCGCCTGCGCTCGTCGAAGTCGATGTCGACGTCGGGCATGGAGACGCGCTCGGGGTTGAGGAAGCGCTCGAAGATCAGGCCGTGCGGGATGGGGTCGAGGTCGGTGATGCCCATCGCGTAGGCCACGATCGAGCCGGCCGCGGAGCCTCGGCCGGGGCCGACCGCGATGCCCTGGTTCTTGGCCCACATGATGAAGTCGGCGACCACCAGGAAGTACCCCGGGAACCCCATCTGGATGATGACGTCCATCTCGTACTCGGCCTGCTTCTGGCGGTCCTCGGGGACCTGGCCCGAGAAGCGGCGCTCCATGCCGCGGCGGACCTCCTCCTGGAACCAGGTGACCTCGGTGAAGCCGTCGGGGATGTCGAACTTCGGCATGAGGTCGCGCTTCTCGAACATGCCGGTGGTGTCGATCATCTCGGCGATCAGGCGCGTGTTGGCGCAGCCCTCCTGCCAGGCGTCGGAGGAGTCGATGGCGTACATCTCGTCCGTCGACTTCAGGTAGTAGCCGGTGCCGTCGAAGCGGAAGCGGTCCGGGTCGGAGAGGTTCTTGCCGGTCTGGATGCACAGCAGGGCGTCGTGGGCGGTCGCCTCGTGCGCGTAGGTGTAGTGCGAGTCGTTCGTCACCAGCGGCGGGATGCCGAGCTTCCTGCCGATCTCCAGGAGTCCGTCGCGGACCCGGTGCTCGATCTCGATGCCGTGGTCCATCAGCTCCAGGAAGTACCGGTCCTTGCCGAAGATGTCCTGGTAGTCGGCGGCCGCCTTCAGGGCCTCGTCGAAGTGGCCCAGGCGCAGCCGGGTCTGCACCTCGCCGGAGGGGCAGCCGGTGGAGGCGACGATGCCCTCGGACCACTGGCTGATGGTCTCCTTGTCCATCCGCGGCCACTTCTGCAGCCAGCCCTCGGCGTAGGCGTCGGAGGAGAGGCGGAAGAGGTTGTGCAGACCCTTGCTGTTCGTCGCCCACATGGTCTTGTGGGTGTAACCACCGGAACCGGACACGTCGTCCCGCTTCTGGTGCGGCTGGCCCCACTGGATCTTGCGCTTGTTGCGCCGGGACTCGGGCGCGACGTAGGCCTCGATCCCGATGATCGGGGTGACGCCGGCCTTCTTCGCGGAGTGGAAGAAGTCGTACGCCCCGTGCAGGTTGCCGTGGTCGGACATGGCGATGTGCGACATGCCCATCTCGTTGCACGCGTCGAACATGTCCTTGAGCCGCGCGGCACCGTCCAGCAGCGAGTACTGGGTGTGGACGTGCAGGTGCGTGAACGGCGGCTTTGACACGTGCGGCCTCCTGAGAAAACTGGGGACGACTGGCGGCGGTCGATCCGGGGGGTCAGCGTCGAAGTCTATGCCTCACCACTGACACTCGAAGGCTCCCCACGCGTACCTTCTGGGGCGGGCACTCCCGCACCCCTTCGAACGTTGGCCCGAGTGGAGATCCGCTCCATCCGTGAGGCACCACCCGCACCAGGAGGCACCAGGCATGTCGGTCCCGCAGCTCAACGAGGAGCACCGCGGCGAGGAGATCCTCGCCGTCTTCGACACCGCCTTCGGCCGGCTGCTGGCCGCGGATCCCGCGGCGTTCCGCGTGAAGTTCCGGAAGATGGCGGCCTCCGCCTTCGCGTTCTACCGCGGCACCGCAGGTCTCTTCTACCGCGATTTGACCGAGGATCCGGACTTCGGTGACCAGCACGGCGGCGCCTACCTGGACGAGCGGACCTCCCGGGTGTGGATCCACGGCGATCTCCACGCGGAGAACTTCGGCACGTACATGGATTCCACCGGCCGGCTGATCTTCAACGTCAACGACTTCGACGAGGCCTACGTCGGCCCCTTCACCTGGGACCTCAAGCGCTTCGCCGCCTCCGTCGCGCTGATCGGGTACGCGAAGGCGTTCAGCGACGAGCAGATCAGCGAGCTGGTGCGGGTGTACGCGGGCGCGTACCGCGAGCGGATCCACGCCCTGGCCACCGGCGCCAAGAGCGACGAGGTGCCGCCCTTCACGCTGGACACCGCGGAGGGTCCGCTGCTCGGCGCGTTGCGGGTGGCCCGCTCGCTGACCCGCTTCGGGCTGCTGGACTCGATGACCGAGATCCGTGATTTCGAGCGCCGCTTCGCCCCCGGCGGCGGCTCCATCGAGCTGGACGCCGCCACCCGCTACAAGGTGCTCGCGGCCTTCGACGGCTACCTGGAGACGCTCCCCGAGTCCTCCCTGGCCCGCCCGGACTCCTACCGCGTGAAGGACGTCGTCGGCCGCCGGGGCATCGGCATCGGCTCGGCCGGCCTGCCGTCGTACAACATCCTGCTCGAGGGCAACAGCGACGCCCTGGAGAACGACGTCGTGATCTACATCAAGCAGGCCCAGACCCCGGCCGTCTCCCAGCACATCACCGACCAGGCCATCCAGGACTACTTCCAGCACGAGGGCCACCGCACGGTGATCTCCCAGCGCGCCCTCCAGGCACACGCCGACCCGTGGCTGGGCTGGACCGAGCTGGACGGCGCCGGGCAGCTGGTCGCCGAGGTCTCGCCGTACGCCGTCGACCTGGACTGGGGCGACATCGACGACCTGGAGGAGATCGCCGAGGTCGTCGCCGACCTGGGCCGGGCCACCGCGACCATGCACGCGGCGGCCGACGACCAGTCCGGGGAGTCCCTGGTGCCGTTCTCCACCGAGCGGGCCATCGACGCGGCGATCGCGGCCGACGAGGAGGGCTTCGCGCCGCTGCTGGTCGACTTCGCGCACCGCTACGGCGCACGCGCGCGCGGTGACCACCAGACCTTCGTCGACCTGTTCCGCAACGGCCGGATCCCGGGTCTGTGACCATTCCGGTTCGGTAACCGTCGGCCGTCTCACAGGAACCCTTTAGGGGTCTCTTACCGGACCCCGTGACACACTCTTCTACTGCTATGGACATATCCGGAACCCCGCTCAGAGCCGTACGCGCGGCGCTGTTCACGGCACTCGCCGTGACCCTCAGCACCGCGTCGCACGTGCTGCTGTCCGGGGTTCCGCTGCCGCTGCCCACGGTGGCCGCCGTCGCGGCCGCCGTGTTCCTGATCGCGTACGCCCTGGCCGGGCGGCGCGAGCGCGGCTTCGGGCGGATCGCCGCCCTGCTGATCCCGCTGGAGCTGGCCGCCGACACGGTCTTCACCACCGGCCAGCACGTCTGCTACGGCCGGGCGGGCGGCCCGGTCGCGGGTCCGCTGCGCTCGGTCGGCTTCGACGTGCTGTGCGGCGACGGGACCGGCATCCACGCCGGGGTGACCGCGCCGCTGACCCGGGTGACCGGGGCCGAGACCGACCGGATGGCGTCGGTGCTGGCCCAGGCCGATCCCGGCACCGCCTGGCTGCTCCTTGCCGCGCACGTCGGGGTCGGGCTGCTGGCGGCGGCCTGGCTGCGGCGCGGCGAGCGGGCGCTGGCCCAGCTGCTCGGCGCGGTGGCCGCGACCACCTTCCGGCCGCTGCTGCTCGCCGTCGCGGCGGTGGGCGTACGCCGGGCCCCGGCGGTGCGCCGCCCGGCTCCCCCGGTCCGCCGCGCCGCCGGCGCCCGCGAGCGGATCCTCACGCACTCCCTGGGACGTCGCGGACCGCCGCACCCGGTCGTCGCCCTCGTCTGACCCGGCCCCGGCCGAGTCGGCACGAGCACCACCGAGCACGGCAGTCCCCCATACGAACTTCCGCACACCCCCGTGTGCGCGTCCCCGGAGAGATCATCATCATGAGCAAGCGGAACAGCCAGGCGGCGAAGACGGCGGCCCGTGAGCGCCTGCGCCAGGAGCGCGAGCGCCAGGCCAAGCGTGACAAGGTCAGGCGCCAGGTCATCGTGGCCGCCTCCATCGTCGGCGTGCTCGCGATAGCCGGCGGCATCAGCTACGCCGTCGTGCAGGGCAACAAGCCCAGCGGCTGGGACAAGGCCGCCGAGGCGAAGGTGGTGGCCCCGGCCAACACCTCCGGCAAGGACGGCACCACCGTCGTCATGGGCGAGTCCAAGTCCGACAACGTCATCCACCTCTACGAGGACCCGCGCTGCCCGGGCTGCGCGGCGATGGAGCAGAGCATCGGCGAGACCGTCAACAAGGGCATGGAGGACGGCGACTACAAGCTCTCCTTCACCGTCGGCACCTTCCTCGACGGCAACCTGGGCGGCGAGGGCTCCAAGAACGCGCTGAGCGCGCTGGGCGCCGCGCTGAACGTGAGCCCCGAGGCGTTCGTCGACTACAAGACCGCGCTCTACTCCACGAAGTACCACCCCGAGGAGTCGACCGACGAGTTCGCCAAGGACGACTACCTGATCAAGGTGGCGGACTCGGTCGACGCCCTGAAGGGCAACAAGAAGTTCCAGGACGCCGTGGAGAAGGGCACCTACGACGCCTGGGCGATGCGGATGAGCAAGTCCTTCGACAAGGCCGAGGGCGTCGAGTCGACCCCGACCATCAAGATCAACGACAAGGTGGTCGAGACCCCGAGCACGCCCGACGCGTGGCAGAAGGCGCTGAAGGACGCGGGCGTCACCAAGTGACCCGGTGATCGTCGTCTGACGAGTGGGCGAACTTTTGCGAGTTCGCCCACTCACGCGTGTACCGATCAGTAACCTGATCGGCCGTGACCAGTCGACACAGAGCCTCCGAGAACTCCCGTACCCCGAGCCGCCGTACGGTCGTCAAGGCCGCGGCGGCCGGTGCCGTGCTCGCCGCCCCCCTCGCCGCGGCGCTGCCCGCCGGTGCCGCCGACGCGGCCCCCGCCTTCCTGCACGGCGTCGCCTCCGGCGATCCCCTGCCCGACGGGATCCTGCTGTGGACCCGGGTGACACCGGTGCCCGAGGCCATACCGGGCTCCGGAACCGGCCCGGACACCGAGGTGAGCTGGGTCGTCGCCACGGACAGGGCCCTCACGAACGTCGTCGCCAAGGGCTCCGTCACCGCGACGGCCGCCTCCGACCACACCGTCAAGGCGGACGTCCGCGGCCTCGCGCCCGCCACGGACTACTGGTTCCGCTTCTCCGCGGGCCCCACCGGCTCCCCCGTCGCCCGCACCCGCACCGCCCCCGCGCACGACGCGGCCGTCTCCGGCCTGCGCTTCGGCGTGGTCTCCTGCGCCAACTGGGAGGCCGGGTACTTCTCCGCGTACCGGCATCTCGCGGCCCGCGGCGACCTGGACGCCTGGCTGCACCTGGGCGACTACATCTACGAGTACGGCACCGGCGAGTACGGCACCCGCGACACCGTCGTGCGCCCGCACGCGCCGGCCCACGAGATCCTCACCCTCGCCGACTACCGGATCCGGCACGGCCGTTACAAGACCGACCCCGACCTCCAGGCCCTGCACGCCACGGCGCCGGTGGTGGCGATCTGGGACGACCACGAGATCGCCAACGACACCTGGTCGGGCGGCGCCGAGAACCACACCGAGGGCGCCGAGGGGAGCTGGGCGGAGCGGCAGAGCGCGGCCAAGCGGGCCTACTTCGAGTGGATGCCGGTGCGCCCGGCGATCGCGGGCACCACCTATCGACGGCTGCGCTTCGGCAAGCTCGTCGACCTCTCGCTGCTCGACCTGCGCTCCTTCCGTTCGCAGCAGGTGGCGCTGGGCAACGGCGAGGTCGACGACCCGGACCGCACCCTCACCGGCCGCGCCCAGCTCGACTGGCTCAAGGCGCATCTCGCCTCCTCCGACGCCGCCTGGCGGCTGGTCGGCAACCCGGTGATGATCTCGCCGTTCGCGGTCGGCTCGCTCCCCGCGTCGCTGCTCGGGCCGCTCGCCGAACTGCTCGGGCTGCCGAAGGGGGGCATCGCCCTCAACACCGACCAGTGGGACGGCTACACCGACGACCGCCGCGAGCTGCTGGCCCACCTGCGCGCGCACGCGATCCGCAACACCGTGTTCCTGACCGGCGACATCCACATGGCCTGGGCCAACGACGTGCCGTACAACGCCGGGACCTACCCGCTGTCCGCCTCCGCGGCCACGGAGTTCGTCGTGACATCGGTGACCTCCGACAACCTCGACGACATCGTGAAGGTCCCCGAGGGCACCGTCTCGGCGATCGCCGCGCCGGTGATCCGGGCCGCGAACCGGCACGTGCGCTGGGTCGACACGGACCGGCACGGCTACGGCGTGCTGGACATCACCGCGGACCGGGCGCAGATGGACTACTACGTGGTCTCCGACCGCACCGACGCGGCGGCCACGTCCGCCTGGGCCCGCTCCTACCGCACGCGCAGCGGCACGCAGCGCGTCGAGCGCGTCTACGCCCCCGTCTGAGCCTCCCGGAGGGACTCGAGGAAGCCGAGCGCCACCCGCCAGGTGGCCTCGGCCGCCTCCGCGTCGTAGTCGTCCAGCTCCGGGTCGGTGTACAGGTGACCGGCCCCGGCGTATCTGTGCACCTCGACGTCGGCGCCGATCCGGCCCATCTGGAGGTACCAGGCGCTGAGCCAGTCGTCCGTCTCGAAGGGGTCCGGCTCGGCCACGTGCAGCTGGACCGGGAGCTCGTCGACCGAGGCGTTGGGCGCGAGGTCCGAGGTGCCGTGCAGGAGCAGCAGCCCGCGCGCCCGGTGGTCGCCGAGGGCGAGGGTCTGGGCGATGGAGGCGCCGAGCGAGAACCCGGCGTACACCAGCCCGCGCTCCGAGTAGGGCGCGGCGGCCAGCACGGCCCGCTTCAGCAGCTCCTCGCGGCCGATCCCGTCCTGGTGGGCCATGCCCTCCTCGACCGTGTCGAAGGTACGGCCCTCGAAGAGGTCCGGGGTCCACACCTGGTGCCCTGCGTCGCGCAGCCGGTCGGCGGCCTGCCGCACCGCGGGCCTCGGGCCGAGGGTCGAGTGAAAGAGCACGATGTTCATGAGGCCATGGTGCCAGCCGGGTGTGACAGGGCCGCGTGCGGAGATACCCGGTGCGGGACGTACGTCACAGGTTCACAGCGCCGCGCGGCCGGTTACGTTCGAGGGATGGAGACGATACTCCGCCCGCTGATCGTGGTCGGCGGCTCGGTGCTGCTGACCGTGGTCATCGGCTGGGCCACCGACCTGTTGCTGCGCAAGGCCGACGGACGCCACCCCGAGACACCGCTGTGGGGGCTGCTGCGGCGCGCCCGCCTGCCCTACCAGATCGTGCTCTGCGCGGGCCTGCTGAGAGGGTCCTACGTCGAGGCCGGGGTGTTCCCCGAGCACGGGACCGGGGTCGGCCGGACGCTGACACTGTTGCTGATCGGCTCGGCGGCCTGGCTGGTGGTCCGGATCGCGGCGGCGGTCGTCGAGACGTCCTACTCGCGGTACGCGCACGCGCACGCCGAGCGGGATCCGGCCCGGGTGCGCCGGGTGCGGACCCAGGTGTCGCTGATCATGCGGGTGGTCACGGCGGTCGTCGGCGTGGTCGCCGTGTCGTCGATGCTGCTGACCTTCCCGGCGATGCGGGCGGCGGGCGCCTCGCTGCTGGCCTCGGCCGGCATCATCGGCATCGTCGCCGGTGTGGCGGCCCAGTCCACGCTGGGCAACCTGTTCGCCGGGTTCCAGATCGCCTTCGGCGACATGGTGCGCATGGGCGACACCGTCGTGGTGGACGGGGAGTGGGGCACGGTCGAGGAGATCACGCTGACGTATCTGAGCGTGCGTACCTGGGACGAGCGCCGGATCACGATGCCGGTGTCGTACTTCACCTCCAAGCCGTTCGAGAACTGGTCGCGCGGCACCCCGCAGATGACCGGGACGGTGTTCTGGCACCTCGACCACTCGGCGCCGATGGACCTGATGCGCGAGCGGCTGCGCGACATCCTGCGCGAGTGCCCGGCCTGGGACGGACGCAACTACAACCTGACCGTCACGGACACCACCCCGACCACCATGGAGGTGCGGGCCCTGGTGACGGCGAAGGACGCGGACGACATCTGGACGGTGCGGGTCACGGTGCGCGAGGGGATGCTCCGCTGGCTGACCGACGAGCACCCGTACGCGCTGCCGCGGGTCAACACGGCGGACGCGGCACTGCGCCCGCCCCACGAGGGCTTCCCGCACGCCCGGCGCTCCGCCGCCGAGGACTCCCGCCACCCTTCCGGGACGGACTCCCGCCGCTTCCCGGGCCGGCCGGCCAAGAGCCTGTGACCGCGGGCCCGCGGGTGCGGGCGGGGGCAGCGCAGGCGGGGGTCAGCGCAGGCTGCGCACGTCCAGGTGGCGCAGGACCCGGTCGACGATCTCCGGGTCGGCGCCGGGTTCGCTGCGGGCGGCCAGCACCTCGTGCCGGGCGGCACTCAGCATCTCGCCCTGGATGCGCCGGACGCGCTTGAACCGCCGGGCCCGCTGCTCCTGCGCCTCCCGCCGTTCCTCGTCCCCGAGGTCCGGGCTGATGCGTACGCCGATGTCGAAGGCGCGCCGCAGCATCTGCTCGGACAGCTCCTCCGGCAGTTCCTCCACCGACTCGATCTCCTTGAGCCGCTGCTTGGCCGCCCGGGCCGCCCTGAGGGCCAGGCCCCGCTCGAACTCCTGCTCCCGCTCGGTGTCCGCCCGTACGCCCAGCCTGCCCACCAGCCAGGGCAGCGTCAGCCCTTGCAGCAGCAGCGTGCCCATGATCACCCCGAAGGCGATGAAGACGATCTCGTCCCGGTGCGGGAAGGGCGCCCCGTCGTCCGTCTGGAGCGGGATCGCCAGGGCCAGCGCGACCGAGGCCACGCCGCGCATCCCCGCCCACCACATGACCACCGTCTCGCGCCAGCTGGTCGGGATGTCCTCGTCCTGGTCGCGCCTGGCGTGCAGCCGCTGGGTCAGCCAGGTGGCCGGCAGCAGGTACAGCAGCCGGACCAGGACGACGACGACGAGGATCGCCGCCGCCCAGCCGAGCAGTTCCGTCCACCGGCCGGAGGCGGTGCGGACGGCGTTGTGCAGTTCCAGTCCGATCAGGCCGAAGGCCACCCCGGTGACCAGGGTGTCGACCACGTCCCAGACGGTGTGGCCGCCGAGCCGGGTCATCACGTCGTCGGCGTCCGAGGCGTACTCGGCGAGGAACATGGCGGTGGTGAGCACGGCGAGCACGCCCGATCCGTGCAGTTCGTCGGCGGCGACGTAGCTCACGAACGGCACCAGCAGAGTCAGCCCGATCTGCAGCGTCGGGTCGCCGAGCACGCTCATGAGCTTGTTGGAGCCCCAGCCCAGGGCGAGCCCGATCGCGACGGCGACGACGGCGGAGAGCACGAGGTCGAACCCGGCCCGCCACGGTGAGAAGGAGCCGCCGACCGCCGCGGCGATGGCCACGTGGTACAGGACGATGGCCGTCACGTCGTTGAAGAGCCCCTCGCCCTCCAGGATCGACACCAGGCGCCGCGGCAGCCCCAGTTGTCCGGCGACGGCGGTCGCGGCGACCGGGTCGGGCGGCGCCACCAGCGCGCCCAGCGCGAAGGCGGCGGCGATCGGCAGCCCCGGCACGATCGCGTGGGCCACGGAGGCCACGCACACCATGGTGACGAAGACCAGCGCGACGGCCAGCAGGAAGATGGGGCGCTTGTTGGCCGCGAACTGCCGCCAGGAGGTGCGCCGCACGGCGGCGTACAGCAGCGGCGGCAGCAGTCCGGGCAGGATCAGTTCGGGCGGGATGTCGACGTTGGGCACGAAGTCGAGCAGCGCCAGGACGATCCCGAGGAGCGTCATCAGCACCGGCGCCGGCAGCCCGAGCCGGGCACCGATCGGTACGCTCAGCAGGGCCCCGAGCAACAGCATGAACAACAGGGCCAGCTGATCCACGGTCACCGCTCCGGTGGGGTCTAGGGGCTGTGGTCTGGGCGTTCACCCGGCGAACCCCAAGCCTGCCACGCCACCGGTCCCACCGGCCGGTGCGCCGCCCCCGCTACCAGGAGCGCCGCATCGCGCGGTGGGGGATCCCGGCGTCGGGGAACTCGGGTCCGTACGCCTGGTACCCCAGTCGCTCGTAGAAACCCAGGGCGTGGGTCTGCGCGTGCAGGTCCACGGCGGTGAGTCCCCGCGCGCGTGCGGCGTCCTCGACGGCCCGCACCAGCGCGGCCCCGACACCGAGGCCGCGGGCCGCGGCGGTCACCGCGAGCCGGCCCAGGGAGCCGACGGCCGGATCGCCGTCGCCGTTCTTCGCGGCGGCGGCCGCACCGTGCAGCAGCCGGCCGGTGCCGAGCGGCACGCCGTCCTCGCGGACGGCCAGGACGTGCACGGCATCGGCGTCGTAGGCGTCGTACTCGATGTCCTCGGGGACCTGCTGCTCGGCGACGAAGACGTCCTTGCGCACCGCGAAGCAGGCCTCGCGGTCGGCGGGGTCCTCGGCGACGCGCACCTCGTAGGCCGGGGCCGGGGCCGGGCTCGGGGTGCTCATCCGTAGGTCTCCTCGCGGACCAGGTCGAGGGCCTGCTGGAGGTCCTCGGGGTAGTCGCTGGCGTACTCGACCCAGTCGCCGGTGCCGGGGTGCTCGAAGCCGAGCCGCACGGCGTGCAGCCACTGGCGGGTCAGCCGCAGCCGCTTGGCGAGGGTGGGGTCCGCGCCGTAGGTCAGGTCGCCGACGCAGGGGTGGCGGTGGGCCGCCATGTGGACGCGGATCTGGTGGGTGCGGCCGGTCTCCAGCTTCACGTCGAGCAGGGAGGCGGCGCGGAAGGCCTCGATCAGGTCGTAGTGCGTGACGGAGGGCTTGCCCTCGGCGGTGACGGCCCACTTGTAGTCGTGCTGCGGGTGGCGGCCGATGGGGGCGTCGATGGTGCCGCTGGTCGGGTCGGGGTGGCCCTGGACGAGCGTGTGGTAGCGCTTGTCGACCGTGCGTTCCTTGAACTGGCGCTTGAGCGAGGTGTAGGCGCGCTCCGACTTGGCCACCGCCATCAGGCCGGAGGTGCCGACGTCGAGGCGGTGCACGATGCCCTGGCGCTCGGCGGCGCCGGAGGTGGAGACGCGGTACCCGGCGGCGGCCAGTCCGCCGATGACCGTCGGCCCGCTCCACCCCGGGGACGGGTGCGCCGCGACGCCCACCGGCTTGACGACGACGACCACGTCCTCGTCGTCGTGCACGATCTCCATGCCCGCGACGGGCTCGGCGACCACCTGCACGGGCGCGGGCGCCTGCGGCATCTCGACCTCGAGCCAGGCGCCGCCGTGGACGCGTTCGGACTTGCCGACCACCGATCCGTCGACCTGCACCTTGCCCGCCGCGGCGAGCTCCGCGGCCTTGGTACGGGAGAAGCCGAACATGCGGGAGATGGCGGCGTCGACGCGCTCGCCCTCCAGGCCGTCCGGCACGGGCAGGGTACGGATCTCGGGAATCGTGCTCACCCGTCGAGTATGCCGGACGGACCGGACACTCCCGAACGCGCGCCCGGCCCCTGTGGACAACCGGCCCCTGTGGACTACCGGACCGGCGGAGTCAGTCCTTGTGGACGGTCCCGTCCGGGTCCAGGCCCCGGAAGGAGAGGATCACGATCAGGATGCCGCCGCACACGATCGCCGAGTCGGCGAGGTTGAAGACGGCGAAGTGCTTGGGCGCGATGAAGTCCACGACCGCGCCCTCGAAGACCCCGGGGGCCCGGAAGATCCGGTCGGTGAGGTTGCCGAGGGCGCCACCGAGCAGCAGGCCGAGCGCGATCGCCCAGGGCAGGCTGTGCAGCTTGCGCGCGAGGCGGGCGATGACGACGATCACGGCAGCGGCGATCACCGTGAAGATGATCGTGAACGCCTCGCCGAAGCCGAAGGCCGCACCCGCGTTGCGGATCGCGGCGAACCGCAGCCAGTCGCCGATGATCTCGATCGGCTCGTGGTGCTCCAGCTTGGCGACCACCAGCATCTTGCTGCCCAGGTCGAGCAGGTACGCGAACAGGGCGACCGCGAACAGCACGGCGACCCGCCGCTTGCCCCGAGTGCGCTCAGGAGCCTGCTCCTGCTGCTCCCGCTCCGGCTCGGCGTCGGGCCGCTCCTGCCCCTCCCCCGCCGCGTCCGGGGTCTCCGGAGTACCGATGATGCGCTCCGCCTCTGCCACGTGAGTCCCTCAGCCTAGGTCCTTGACTGAGCACGAGGGTACGGCACACTTCCCGTCCCGGCTGCGGCTCAGTACCGGCGCTCCTGCTTCTGCTTGCACTCGACGCACAGGGTGGCTCGCGGGAAGGCCTGCATCCGCGCCTTGCCGATCGGGTTGCCGCAGTTCTCGCACAGGCCGTAGGTGCCCGCGTCCAGGCGTTCCAGGGCCCGCTCGGTCTGGGTGAGCACCTCGCGCGCGGTGGCGGCCAGCGCCAGTTCGTGCTCGCGCGTGATGTTCTTGCTGCCGGTGTCCGCCTCGTCGTCGCCCGCGCCGTCGCCGGAGTCGCGCATCATGCCCTGCAGCGACCGCTCGGAGGAGTCGATCTCGGTGCGCAGCCGGTCCGCCTCGGACTGCAGCCCGCCGCGCGCCTCCTCGACCTCCTGCGGGGTCCAGGGTTCCTCGCCGGGCCGTACCGCGAGGTCGCCGGGGTCCGCGGCGGCGGTGCCGCGGGCCTTGGGAACAGCGGTCTTGGCCGCCGTGGCCGTGCCAGGAGTCTTCTTCGCAACCACCGTCGTGGCTCCCGTCTGCTCCGCGGCCTCGGCCGCGCCCACTTTCTTGGCCGTGCTCTTCTTCGCCGTGCTCTTCTTGGCCGTGCTCTTCTTCGCCGCGGTCTTCTTTGCCGGGCTCTTCCCTGCCGCCGTCTTCTTCGCCGGGTCCTGCTCGGCGGCGCTCTCCTCGGCGGCGCTCTGTTTCGCGGCCGTCGTCTTCTTCTTCGCCACCATGGCCGCGGCCCCTTCACATATTGTGATCTTGCGCGCGAATCGTGCTGGGACGATAAATCGACTCCGGTCCCGCGGCAACGGGGCACGCCGCCCGATTCGCCCGCCCACCGTGCGCCACGCGGCGAGCATGCATGCGTTGTGCCCAGCTCCCCGCCCGGTAATCCGCCGGAACGCCCCCCGGGCCGCCGGTGCGGGGACCGGCCCCCGGACGGCGGCATTCGGGTCACGCCAAAACCGGTCGGCCGTTGTCCGCGCGGCGCCGTACACTGGGCGCAGCGAAAAGCATGGATGGGGACGAGTAGCGGCGGCAGCAGCCCAGAGCGACCCGGGGACGGTGTGAGCCCGGGGGCGAGCCCGACGTGAAGATCACCCCGGAGCCGCCGGAAGAAAGCCGTGGCAGGACAGCCGCGGCGAGTAGAACCGGCTCGCGACCCCAATGAGGGGGCTCACCGGAGCACACGACGCACCGGCCGGGCCAAGGAGGGTGGTACCGCGGGAGCACGCCTCTCGTCCCTCCGACGGAAGGCAGCACGTCCGCCGGAGGAAGCTCGCTGATGACAACGCCTCAGTACCGCCAGGTACCCGCCCAGGTCGACCTGCCCGCGCTCGAACACGCGGTGCTCGACTTCTGGCGCGAGCAGAAGATCTTCGCCAAGAGCCTGGAGCAGTCCGAGGGCCGCCCCGAGTGGGTGTTCTACGAGGGCCCGCCCACCGCCAACGGCATGCCCGGCGCCCACCACATCGAGGCGCGCGTCTTCAAGGACGTCTTCCCCCGCTTCCGCACGATGCGCGGCTACCACGTGGGCCGCAAGGCCGGCTGGGACTGCCACGGCCTGCCGGTGGAGCTCGCCGTCGAGAAGGAGCTGGGCTTCTCCGGCAAGCAGGACATCGAGGCGTACGGCATCGCCGAGTTCAACGCCAAGTGCCGCGAGTCGGTGACCCGCCACACCGACGCCTTCGAAGAGCTCACGACCCGTATGGGCTACTGGGCCGACCTCCAGGACCCGTACCGCACGATGGACCCGGAGTACATCGAGTCCGTCTGGTGGTCGCTGAAGGAGATCTTCGACAAGGGCCTGCTGGTCCAGGACCACCGCGTCGCCCCCTGGTGCCCCCGCTGCGGCACCGGCCTGTCCGACCACGAGCTGGCCCAGGGCTACGAGACGGTCGTCGACCCGTCCGTCTACGTCCGCTTCCCGCTGACCTCCGGCCCGCTGGCCGGCGAGGCCGCGCTGGTCGTCTGGACGACGACCCCGTGGACCCTGGTCTCCAACACCGCGGTCGCCGCGCACCCCGACGTCACCTACGTCGTCGCCACCGACGGCGAGGAGAAGCTGGTCGTCGCCGAGCCCCTGGTCGCCAAGGCGCTCGGCGAGGGCTGGGAGACCACCGGCCAGTCCTTCACCGGCGCCGAGATGGAGCGCTGGACGTACCAGCGCCCGTTCGAGCTGGTGGAGTTCCCGGAACCCGCCCACTACGTGGTGAACGCCGACTACGTCACCACCGAGGACGGCACCGGCCTCGTCCACCAGTCCCCCGCCTTCGGTGAGGACGACCTCAAGGTCTGCCGCGCGTACGGACTGCCCGTGGTCAACCCGGTCCGCCCGGACGGCACCTTCGAGGAGGAGGTCCCGCTGGTCGGCGGCATCTTCTTCAAGAAGGCCGACGAAAAGCTGACCGAGGACCTGGGGACCCGGGGCCTGCTCTTCAAGCACATCCCGTACGAGCACAGCTACCCGCACTGCTGGCGCTGCCACACGGCGCTGCTCTACTACGCGCAGCCGTCCTGGTACATCCGCACCACGGCGATCAAGGACCGTCTCCTCCAGGAGAACGAGAAGACCAACTGGTTCCCGGACGCGGTCAAGCACGGCCGGTACGGCGACTGGCTGAACAACAACATCGACTGGGCGCTCTCCCGCAACCGCTACTGGGGCACCCCGCTGCCGATCTGGCGCTGCGAGGAGGACCACCTCACGGTCGTCGGCTCCCGCGCGGAGCTGACCGAGCTGACCGGCACCGACCAGTCGGCCCTGGACCCGCACCGCCCGTTCATCGACGACGTGACCTTCGCCTGCACCCACGAGGGCTGCTCCCTCGAAGCGGTGCGCGTGCCGGAGGTCATCGACGCCTGGTACGACTCGGGTTCGATGCCGTTCGCGCAGTGGGGCTACCCGTACAAGAACAAGGAGCTGTTCGAGAGCCGCTACCCGGCGCAGTTCATCTCCGAGGCCATCGACCAGACCCGCGGCTGGTTCTACACGCTGATGGCGATCGGCACCCTGGTCTTCGACAAGTCGTCCTACGAGAACGTGGTCTGCCTCGGCCACATCCTCGCCGAGGACGGCCGCAAGATGTCCAAGCACCTGGGCAACATCCTGCAGCCGATCCCGCTGATGGACCAGCACGGCGCCGACGCGGTCCGCTGGTTCATGGCGGCCGGCGGCTCCCCGTGGGCGGCCCGCCGGGTCGGCCACGGCACCATCCAGGAGGTCGTCCGCAAGACGCTCCTCACGTACTGGAACACGGTCGCCTTCCAGGCCCTGTACGCCCGCACCACGGGCTGGGCCCCGAGCGGGGCCGACCCGGCCCCGGCCGACCGCCCGGTCCTGGACCGCTGGCTGCTCTCCGAGCTGCACGCGCTCACCGACCAGGTCACGCAGTCGCTGGACGCGTACGACACCCAGCGGGCCGGCAAGCTGCTGTCCGCGTTCGTCGACGACCTGTCCAACTGGTACGTGCGCCGTTCCCGCCGCCGCTTCTGGCAGGGCGACAAGGCCGCGCTGCGCACCCTGCACGAGGTCGTCGAGACGGTCACCAAACTGATGGCGCCGCTGACCCCGTTCATCACCGAGCGGGTCTGGCAGGACCTGGTCGCGCCGGTCACCCCGGGTGCGCCGGAGTCGGTCCACCTGTCCTCGTGGCCCGAGGCCGACCTGACGGCGATCGACCCGGAGCTGTCGAAGCAGATGGTCCTGGTCCGCCGCCTGGTCGAGCTGGGCCGTGCCACGCGCGCGGAGTCCGGCGTCAAGACCCGGCAGCCGCTCAGCCGGGCGCTGATCGCGGTGGCGGGCTTCGGCGCGCTCTCCCCGGAACTGCACACGCAGATCACGGAGGAGCTGAACGTCGAGTCCCTCGCGTCGCTGAGCGAGGTCGGCGGCTCCCTGGTCGACACGACCGCGAAGGCCAACTTCCGGGCGCTGGGCAAGCGGTTCGGCAAGCGGGTCCAGGACGTGGCGAAGGCCGTCGCGGCCGCGGACGCCGCCGCGCTGTCCCTCGCCCTGCGCGAGGGCACGGCCTCGGTGGAGGTCGACGGCGAGACGGTCGCCCTCGCTCCGGACGAGGTGATCATCACGGAGACGCCGCGCGAGGGCTGGTCGGTCGCCTCCGACTCGGGCGCGACGGTGGCGCTCGACCTGGAGATCACGGAGGAGCTGCGCCGGGCCGGTCTCGCGCGGGACGCGATCCGCCTGATCCAGGAGGCCCGCAAGAACAGCGGCCTCGACGTCGCCGACCGGATCGCCCTGCGCTGGACGGCCACGGACCCGGCGACGATCGCCGCCCTGATCGGCCACGCGGGTCTGATCGCCGACGAGGTCCTGGCGACGGACTTCGCACAGGGGGAGGCGGACGACACGTACGGGGCGCCGTTCACGGACGAGGGCCTGTCCCTGGTGTTCCGCCTGCGCAAGCAGTAGCCACCTGGCAGCACCTGGGCCCGGCCTCCCTCGCGTGAGGGGAGCCGGGCCCAGTGCTGTCTGTCGGTGTGGGCCAAGGGTGGGGTTCGCTCACTGGCGCTTGCCAGGGTGCCGCTGCGCCCACCCGTGCCGCCCCAGCGGCACGACTGCCCGCAGCTAGGTACACCAAAGGGCGGGCCCCGGGTTCAGAAACCCGGGGCCCGCCCTGAACGTTGCCGAAGGCTACGCCGTACTACCTACCGGACGTCAGTCCGAAGCAGCTCAGTTGTCGTCCTCGTCGATCAGGAACCCGCGCATCGGCGAAGGCGCCTGCCCCATCGGCGACGGCCCCTGGGGCCGCACCGGTGCCATCGGCTGGGTCATCGCGGGCGACATCTGCTGCTGCCCGCCGTAGGACGGACCGGACTGGCTCGGGCCGCCACCCATCGACTGGTTGCCGCCGTAGGACGGGGCGCTGGCGCCGGCCGGTGCCATCGAGGGCGCCGGGGACGGCGGCAGGGAAGCCGTCGCGGGCGTGCGCGGCGGGGCGAGCGAGTCGTCCGCCTGGGTCTCCAGCTGGCGCAGCTGCGACTCCAGGTACGACTTCAGTCGCGTCCGGTACTCGCGCTCGAAGCCGCGCAGGTCCTCGACCTTGCGCTCCAGCGTGGCGCGGGCGGACTCCAGGGAGCCCATCGCGACGCGGTGCTTCTCCTGCGCGTCCCGCTCCAGGGCGTCCGCCTTGGCACGGGCGTCCCGCTCCAGACCCTCGGCACGCGAACGCGCCTCGCCGACGATCTTGTTGGCCTCGGAACGGGCCTCGGCGATCGCCTGGTCGGCGGTCTGCTGGGCCAGCGAGAGCACGCGGGCGGCGCTGTCGCCGCCGGGGCCGCCCTGACCGGGCATGCCGGGACCACCAGGGCCACCGGGGCCCTGCGGGCCGCCCATGGGGCCGCCCATCGGACCGGGACCCATCTGGCCCTGCATCGGACCCGGGCCCTGGCCCATCGGCCCCGGACCCTGACCCATCGGGCCGGGACCCTGCGGGCCACCCTGTCCGCCGGGACCGGCGGGCAGCTGCGGGGCACCGCTCGGCAGCTGGGGCGGACCACCCATGGGGCCACCCATCTGCTGCTGCGGCGGGCCCGATATGCCGGCGGGCACCGGAGCGCCGGGACCTCGCATGCCCTGCTGCGGCATACCACCCTGCTGCATACCGCCCTGCTGCGGGGGGTGCCCCTGGTGCTGCGGCGGCTGCTGATCCTGCGGAGGTTCCGGAGGCTTGCGCATGTTCTGCTGGTTCTGCGCGGCCGCACGCGTGGCCGCGGCCAGCTTGGCGCGCAGGTCCTCGTTCTCGCGGAGCAGCCGGGTCAGTTCGGCTTCGACCTCGTCGAGGAAGGCATCGACCTCGTCCTCGTCATAGCCTTCTCGGAGGCGGACGGTCGTGAACTGCTTGTTCCGCACGTCCTCGGGGGTCAACGGCATCTCTTCACCTCAACGTTGTCGTCGGCATTCGGCAAGCCCGTATCTCTCTCATCGATCACAGCCGGCTCACGATCGAGATCAGGATGTAGACGATGATCATCAGTACGAAGAAGGACAGGTCGAGCGCCACGCCCCCGAGACGCAGCGGCGGGATGAACCGCCGCAGAAGCTTCAACGGTGGATCGGTGACAGTGTAGGTGGCCTCCAGAACGACCACCATCGCCTTGCCGGGTTGCCACGAGCGGGCGAACTGGAAGACGTAGTCCATGACCAACCGGAAGATGAGCACGATGAGGAAGCACATCAGCGCGATGTAGACGACATCCAGGACCACGCTCATGACCTGTGCTTCCCTCTCCCCTGAACCATCTCTCGGACCCTGTCCCGGGCCCGTGTTCTTGCTCTGTACCGGTGGTGCGTCTCAGCTCTGGTTGAAGAACCCGCCCTCTGCGATGCGGGCCTTGTCCTCCGCCGTGACATCGACGTTAGCAGGAGACAGCAGGAACACCTTCTGCGTCACCCGCTCGATACTGCCGTGAAGACCAAACACCAAACCGGCCGCAAAGTCGACAAGTCGCTTCGCATCTGTGTCATCCATCTCAGTGAGGTTCATGATCACCGGCGTGCCCTCACGGAAGTGTTCCCCGATGGTACGGGCCTCGTTGTAGGTCCGGGGGTGAAGTGTGGTGATCCGGTAGGGCTCTCGTTCGGACACGACCTTGGGCATGATGACCGGTGCGCTCTTTTCCAGGCTTGCGCGTTCTTGTGTGATGGACGCCACGGGCGCGATGCGCGCCGGACGACTCGATTCCGCCGCGAGCGAAGCGGAACGGGGCATCGGCTCGCGCTGCGCGGGCGGTTGTACGACTCGTACCTCTTCGTCCCTTTGGGACTGATGCGCACCATGCGGCTGGTGCGCGGGTTCGTGGCGCCGGTGATCCCTCTCGGGTTCCGGGTCCAGTTCGGGTTCGAAGTCGTCGTCGGGGTCGAACCCCCGGCCGTCGTACCCATCGTCCTCCACGAGGCCGAGGTAGACCGCCATCTTGCGCATCGCGCCGGCCATGCTCTGAGTCCTCCGCTCTGTGGTGGATCTGCTGACGACTCCAAGTGCCTGCGATCCACGAGGTCGTTGCGTCCGCCTTTCGGCGGTAATGACCATATTTTCTGCTGTGGTCCGACTTCTTGGCGACGTTACCCGAGCCTGGGTCGGACTCCGAGTACCGCAGTGCCGACGCGTACATGTGTCGCTCCGGCGGCCACGGCCTGTTCGAGGTCCGCACTCATCCCCGCGGAGACCATGTTCGCAGCCGGATGGGTCCGGCGCACGCGGGTCGACAAATCCATGAGGTGCTCGAACGCCGCCTGTTGGCGTCCGGCGTACTCGCCGGTGAGCGGCGCCACCGTCATCAGTCCGCCGAGGCGGAGCCCCTCCGATCCGGCGACCAGGTCGGCCAACTCTTCGATTCCGGCGGGCGGGACACCGCCGCGCTCCCCGCGCCCGCCCTCCCCCGCGTCCAGCGCCACCTGGAGGAGACAGCCCACTTCACGACCGGTCCGCACGGCCTCCTTCGACAGAGCCGTGACCAGCCGGGCCCGGTCGACGGACTGCACGACATCCGCGTAACCGACCACGGACCGCACCTTGTTGGTCTGCAACTGCCCGACGAAATGCCACGAAAGCGGCAGATCCGAGCAGGCGGCGGCCTTGGGCGCCGCGTCCTGGTCGCGGTTCTCCGCGACGTGGCGCACCCCGAGTTCCGAGAGAATGCGCACATCGTCCGCCGGGTAGGTCTTGGTGACCACGATGAGGGTCACGTCCCGGCGCGGGCGGCCCGCGGCCGCGCACGCGGCGGTGATGCGCTCTTCCACTTTCGCCAGGTTCGCGGCGAGTTCGTGCTTACGGTCCGTCATGCCCCATCAGTCCAGCCACACATAGCCCGCGAGCCGCCCGGTGGTGCGGTCGCGTCGGTACGAGAAGTGGTCCGCCGACTCCCGGGTGCACACCGGCGACTGCGCCCGGTCGTGCACCCCGAGGCGCTCGAGCTGCGCGTGCACTCCGGCGCTCACGTCGAGGGCCGGAGTGCCCCAACTGGTCTCGGCGTACGCGGCCGGCTCGACGGCGGCCACCTCGGCGCGCATCTCCTCGGGCACCTCGTAGCACCGGCCGCACACGGCGGGCCCGGTGCGGGCGACGATCCTGGCGGGTTCCGCCCCGAGTTCGGCCATGGCCCGTACGGCGGCGGGGACCACCCCGGCGACCAGGCCCGGCCGGCCCGCGTGGGCCGCGGCCGCGATGCCGGAGACGGGGTCGGCGAGCAGGACCGGAACGCAGTCGGCGGTGAGGACGGCGAGGGCGAGACCGCGCTCGGCGGTGACGACCGCGTCGACCCGCGGGACCGGGCGGTCACCCCAGGGGGCGTCGACCACGGCGACGTCGGCGCCGTGCACCTGGTTCATCCAGACCACCCGGTCCGGGTCGACGCCCAGCGACTTGGCGGCCAGCTCGCGGTTGGCCGTGACGGCGCCGGGGTCGTCGCCGACCGCGCCGCCGAGGTTGAGCTCCTCGTACGGAACGGCGCTCACTCCGCCCCACCGGTCGGTGAAGCCGAAGTGCGCGCCGTTCACGGTGTCGCGCTGTCCTATCACTTCAGGAAGTCCGGCACGTCCAGTTCCTCGGCCGCGCTGTCCGAGTAGGTCCGCGACGGCGGGACCGGCGGCGGGGAGACCGGCAGGTCGGCCACCGGCTCCGGCGCGGGCGCCTGCTCGGGCTCCTCCTTGGGCTTCACGCTGCCGAGCGAGCCGAAGGACGGGCGGCTCTCGGACGGCCGGGCCGGGGTGGGCTCCTCGCGCTTGGCCGAGGAGGACCCGAGGACGTTGTCCCGCTTGGACGGCGGCTGGCCCCCGTCGAAGCCGGCCGCGATCACGGTGACCCGCACCTCGTCGCCGAGGGCGTCGTCGATGACCGCGCCGAAGATGATGTTGGCCTCGGGGTGGGCGGCCTCGCTGACCAGCTGGGCGGCCTCGTTGATCTCGAACAGGCCGAGGTCGGAGCCGCCGGAGATGGAGAGCAGCACGCCGCGGGCGCCGTCGATGGACGCCTCGAGCAGCGGCGAGGAGATCGCCATCTCGGCGGCGGCCACCGCACGGTCGTCGCCGCGTGCCGAGCCGATGCCCATGAGGGCCGAACCCGCCTCGGACATGACCGACTTCACGTCGGCGAAGTCCAGGTTGATCAGGCCGGGGGTGGTGATGAGGTCGGTGATGCCCTGCACACCGGACAGCAGCACCTGGTCGGCGGACTTGAACGCGTCGAGCACGCTGACCTGGCGGTCCGAGATGGACAGCAGCCGGTCGTTGGGGATGACGATGAGGGTGTCGACCTCTTCGCGGAGTTCCGCGATGCCGTCCTCGGCCTGGTTGGCCCGGCGCCGTCCCTCGAAGGTGAACGGGCGGGTGACCACGCCGATGGTGAGGGCGCCCAGCGAGCGGGCGATGTTGGCCACGACGGGCGCGCCGCCGGTGCCGGTGCCGCCGCCTTCTCCGGCTGTCACGAAGACCATGTCGGCCCCCTTGAGGACCTCCTCGATCTCCTCGCGGTGGTCCTCGGCGGCCTTGCGGCCGACGGCCGGGTTGGCTCCGGCGCCGAGTCCGCGGGTGAGTTCGCGGCCGACGTCGAGCTTGACGTCGGCGTCGCTCATCAACAGCGCCTGTGCGTCGGTGTTGATGGCGATGAACTCGACGCCCTTGAGACCGACCTCGATCATCCGGTTGATGGCATTGACACCACCGCCGCCGACACCGATGACTTTGATGACTGCGAGGTAGTTCTGCGGTGCTGCCACGTCGAAGGCCTCTCGCCTCGAGTTACGTGTCGCCCGACCGCCGAAGCACTGATGCCCCCGCGACCCGACGACTGATGCCGATTGGGACGGTCCGTAGCGCCGACCCGAACCCTAACGCTGAAGTTTAGGGTTACCAGTGTGTCTGTTCCTTGGACTCTTCCGAACAGGACACTAAGTCGACAAGTGGCGCACGTTCAACGAACACGCCGAACCTCCCGTTTTTCTTTTCACCCTATGTGATCAGCCGTAGCGCTGCCCAACCAGGGTGCTGGCCTGCGCGTATACCCGTCAACTCCCGGATGACGCCGGGGCGGTGGGAACGCTCACGTCGAAGTGCCGCGCGTCGGGGGTCGCTTTCATGAGCGCGGTGAGTGCGCGGGCTTTCTGCACACCCTGCTCACCGCTCCCCCACGACACGGTCCGCTCGCCGCTCAACTCCAGCGAGATGTCGTCGTAGGAACGGACCTTGACGACCCGTGTGTCCCGGGCGACCCGGTCCGGGAGCCGGCCGGCCACCCGTACCGCCTCGCGCACCAGGCGGTCGTCGTCGAAGCGGCGCAGGCTCGCCGCGGCGGAGCCGGAACGGGCGGGTTCCAATTCCAGCGTGGGCACGCCTTTCGGGGCCTTGGAAACCGTGGCGAAACGGACGCCTTCATCGTCCACTTCCACGAAGTTTCGGCCCTTTTGGGCAATCAGGACCGGAGTACGCTCGGTCACTTTCAGCTCGATTCCGTGCGGCCAGGAACGCTCCACGGCGACCTCGTCAATGCGGGGCAATTTCCGGCGCAGTCGGGCCTCGACCGTCTCCGTGCCGACCGAAATCAGCGGGTCCCCGACCGGCACGTCGGCGGCCTCGCGCACCTGCGCGGGCGTCAGGACGCGTGTTCCCGAGACCGACACCTGTTCCAGGCGTGTCCAGTTCGAGCCGTAGAGGACCCAGACGGCGCCGCCCGCGACGAGCGCGAGCGCCACGGCAAGGATGATGATCGTACGAAGGCGGGGCGGGCGGAACCGGCGTACCCGGGGCGGGCCGGACGACTCCTGCTGGCGTGCACCGCGCTCGGCGGTGGTCGGTCCGGCCACGCTCCCCTGCCTTCCGTCAGACGTGTCTAGCGGCGCGCACGGGCGGCGATCGCCTCGTACACCATGCCGACGAGGAGGTCGTCGGCGTCCCGGCGGCCGAACTCGGCGGCGGCGCGGGACATCTCGTACAGCCGGTGCGGGTTGGCGAGCACGGGCAGGACGTTCTGCTGGAGCCACTCCGGCGTGAGTTCCGCGTCGTCGACCAGCAGCCCGCCGCCGGCCTTGACCACCGGCTGGGCGTTGAGCCGCTGTTCGCCGTTGCCGATGGGCAGCGGGACGTAGGCGGCCGGGAGCCCGACGGCGGAGAGTTCGGCGACGGTCATCGCGCCCGCGCGGCAGAGCATCATGTCGGCGGCGGCGTACGCGAGGTCCATCCGGTCCAGATAACTTACCGGGATGTACGGGGGCATTCCCGGCATCTGGTGAACCTGCGGCAGTTCGTTCTTGGGTCCGACCGCGTGCAGGATCTGGATGCCGGCCTGCTGGAGCCAGGGCGCGACCTGCTGGATGACCTCGTTGAGCCGGCGGGCGCCCTGCGAGCCGCCGGTGACCAGCAGCGTCGGCAGGTTGGGGTCGAGACCGAACATCGCCCGGGCCTCGGGGCGCGCGGCGGCGCGGTCGAGGGTGGCGATGGAGCGGCGCAGCGGGATGCCGATGTAGCGGGAGTTGCGCAGCTTGCTGTCGGGAGTGGAGACGGCGACCTGGGCGGCGTAGCGCGAGCCGATCTTGTTGGCCAGGCCGGGGCGGGCGTTGGCCTCGTGGACGACGATCGGCACGCCGAGCCGCTTGGCCGCGAGGTAGGCGGGCAGCGCCACGTAACCGCCGAAGCCGGCCACGGCGTCCGCCTTGGTGCGCTCCAGGATCTGCTCGGTCGCCTTGATCGTCCCCCGCAGCCGGCCCGGGACGGTGATCAGCTCGGGGGTGGGCTTGCGCGGCAGCGGTACGGCCGGGATCAGCGCCAGCTCGTAACCCCGCTCGGGCACCAGGCGGGTCTCCAGGCCGCGTTCCGTGCCCAGGGCCGTGATCCCCACGGTCGGATCCTGCCTGCGCAGGGCGTCCGCGAGGGCGAGCGCGGGCTCGATGTGGCCCGCGGTTCCTCCGCCGGCGAGTACGACATGCACCGAAATTCACCGCTCTCCGGACGAGCGCGCCTTCGAGGCGCGCCGTCGCATCGTGTTCCAACTCCCAGGGCTCCGCTTGGCCGCGGGTCCCCTGGCTCCCCGCTTTCTACCAAAGCGAGGTTGCCGCAACGCAAGCGCCGCCCGCGCACCGGGTTCGTCACGCGCGAAGGCGATCAGCAGACCGATGGCGAACATGGTCGGCAGCAGGGCGGAGCCCCCGTAGGAGAACAGCGGGAGCGGGACACCGGCGATCGGCAGCAGCCCGAGGACCGCACCGATGTTGATCACGGCCTGGGCCGTGATCCAGGTGGTCACGCCTCCCGCGGCATACCTCACGAAGGGGTCCTCCGTGCGTCCGGCCACGCGGATACCCGCATAGCCTAGAGCCGCGAACAGGGCGAGCACCGACAGCGTCCCCGCCAGGCCCAGTTCCTCACCGGTGACGGCGAAGATGAAGTCGGTGTGCGCCTCGGGGAGTTGGCCCCATTTCTCCACACTGGCACCGAGCCCGGAACCGAACAGTCCGCCGGAGGCCAGGGCGTAGATGCCGTGCACGGCCTGCCAGCAGGAGTCGCCGGGGCCCGGGTCGGTGGCACCGAGGCAGTTGAGCCGGGCCATCCGGTTCGCGCTGGTCTTGATGAGGATGAAGCCGAGCAGCAGGGCGATCGAGAGCACGCCCGCGAACAGCCGGGTGGGCGCGCCGGCCAGCCACAGCAGGCCGAACAGGATCGCCGTCAGGATGATCGCGGTCCCCATGTCGCCGCCGATCATGATCAGCCCGAGCAGCATGAACGCGGCCGGCACCAGCGGCACCAGCATGTGCTTCCACTGGGTCAGCAGCTTCTTGTCGTGCTTGCGGGCGAGCAGGTCCGCTCCCCACAGCACCAGGGCCAGCTTGCCGAACTCGCTGGGCTGGATCTGGAAGGAGCCGCCCAGCGCGATCCAGTTCTGGTTGCCGTTGACCGCCACTCCTATCCCCGGCACCTGGACCAGGATCATCAGGAAGACGGCTCCGGCGAGGATCGGATAGGCCAGCGCCCGGTGCAGTTTGACCGGCATCTTCATCGCGGCGACCAGGAGACCGGCGCCGATGAGCGCGGCGAGGGCCTGCTTGCGGAAGAAGTACGAGCCGGGCAGCGACAGCTGGAGCGCGGTGATCTGGGACGCCGAGTAGACCATCACCAGGCCGAGCACGGTGATCAGCGCACTGCCGCCGAAGATCAGGTAGTAGGCGGTCAGCGGCCGGTCCCAGGCGCGGCGCAGCCGGTGGTAGAGGCGGAGCACGCCGTTGTCGTGCGGCGGCCCGGGGGTGGCGGGTCGCTTGACGGTCCGCTGCACGGGCGGACGTCCGGTACGGCTCTGGGGACTACCGGGCATCGCGGCCTCCGCTGTACGTCGGCATGGACCGTCCCACGCGTCCTCCCGAGTTCACCCGGCGGCAGGAGGCGGCCGGGTCAGGCGCCGAGTTCGCGAACGGCCTGCGCGAACGCGTCACCGCGCTGGTTGTAGTTGGTGAACATGTCCATGGAGGCACAGGCCGGGGCCAGCAGCACCGTGTCACCGGGCCGGGCGAGCCGCCGCGCCTCCTGGACGGCCTGGAGCATCGCACCAGTGTCGGTCCGGTCGAGGTCGACCACGGGTACTTCGGGGGCGTGTCGCGCCAGGGCTTCGCGGATCAGGGCGCGGTCGGCGCCGATGAGGACGGCGCCGCGCAGCCGCTTCGCCGCACCCGCGACCAGCTCGTCGAAGGTCGCGCCCTTGGCCAGTCCGCCGGCGATCCACACGATCGGCTCGTAGGCCGCCAAGGAGGCTTCGGTGGCGTGCGTGTTGGTGGCCTTGGAGTCGTCCACGTAGGCCACCCCGTCCACGTCGGCGACGTGCGCGATGCGGTGGGCGTCCGGTGTGAAGGCGCGCAGCCCGTCCCGTACGGCGGCGGCGGAGACGCCGAAGGCGCGGGCGAGTCCGGCGGCGGCAAGGGCGTTGGCGATGTTGTGCGGGGCCGGCGGGTTGACGTCCGAGACCTCGGCCAGCTCCTGGGCGTTCTTCTGCCGGTCCTCGACGAAGGCGCGGTCGACCAGGAGGCCCTCCACGACGCCGAGTTGGGAGGGCCCGGGCGTGCCGAGGGTGAAGCCGACCGCCCGGCAGCCGTCTTCGACGTCGGCGGCGCGGACCAGGTCCTCGGTCGCCCGGTCCGCGACGTTGTAGACGCAGGCGACGCGATTGCCCTCGTAGATGCGGCCCTTGTCGGCGGCGTAGGCCTCCATCGAGCCGTGCCAGTCGAGGTGGTCCGGGGCGAGATTGAGCACGGCCGCGGAGTGGGCACGCAGCGAGGGCGCCCAGTGGAGCTGGTAGCTGGACAGTTCGACCGCGAGCACGTCGTACTCGGTGTCGCCGGTGACCGCGTCCAGCAGGGAGACGCCGATGTTGCCGACGGCGGCGGTGCGCAGACCGGCCGCCTTCAGGATCGACGCGAGCATCTGGACGGTGGTGGTCTTGCCGTTGGTGCCGGTGACGGCGAGCCAGGGCGCCGGCTTCCGGCCGTCCAGGCCGCGCAGCCGCCAGGCCAGTTCCACGTCGCCCCAGACCGGGACGCCGGCCTGTCCGGCCGCCGTGAACAGCGGCTTGGTGGGCTTCCAGCCGGGTGCGGTGACGATCAGCTCGGTGCCTTCGGGCAGGGTGTCGCCGTCGCCGAGGCGCACGGTGACGCCGAGCGGCTCCAGCTCCGCCGCCTGCGTCCGGGCCCTCTCGTCGTCGCCGTCGTTGACGACGGTGACGTGCGCGCCGAGCCCGTGCAGCACCTTGGCCGCCGGGACGCCGGAGACGCCGAGTCCGGCGACGGTGACGTGCTTGCCGCTGAATTCCGAAGGCACCGAGGAGGTCACTTGTCCGTTGCCCATCCCGCGTAGAAGAGGCCGAGTCCGACGATCACACAGATGCCCTGGATGATCCAGAAACGGACCACGACAAGGACTTCGGACCAGCCTTTGAGTTCGAAGTGGTGCTGGAGTGGCGCCATCCGGAAGACCCGCTTGCCGGTGAGGCGGAAGGATCCGACCTGGATGACCACCGACATGGTGATCAGCACGAACAGGCCGCCGAGGATGGCCATCAGCAGTTCGGTGCGCGAGCAGATCGCCAGACCCGCGAGCACCCCGCCGAGCGCGAGCGAACCGGTGTCGCCCATGAAGATCTTGGCCGGCGAGGTGTTCCACCACAGGAAGCCGAGGCAGGAACCCATCAGCGCGGACGCGACCACCGCGAGGTCGAGCGGGTCTCTCACCTCGTAGCAGGCGCCCGGGTTGGTCAGGGTCAGCGCGTTGGCGCAGGACTCCTGGAACTGCCAGACGCCGATGAAGGTGTAGGCACCGAAGACCAGGACGGAGGCGCCGGTGGCCAGGCCGTCCAGGCCGTCGGTCAGGTTCACGCCGTTCGACATCGCGAGGATCATGAACAGCGCCCAGACGACGAACAGCACCGGGCCGATGGTCCAGCCGAAGTCGGTGATGAACGACAGCTTCGTGGACGCCGGGGTGTTGCCCCGGTTGTCCGCGAACTGCAGCGAGAGCACGGCGAAGGCGATGCCGACGGTGAGCTGGCCGATCATCTTCGCCCTGGCCCGCAGGCCCAGCGAACGCCGTTTGACGATCTTGATGTAGTCGTCGAGGAAGCCGACCAGGCCCATGCCCACCATCAGGCCGATCACCAGCAGACCGGAGAAGGTCGGCCCCGCGTCGATGTCGGGGTCCAGATAGCTGGTGATGCCCTTGGCGAGGAAGTACGCGGCGACCGTCGCCAGGATGAAGGCGATACCACCCATGGTCGGCGTACCGCGCTTGCTGGCGTGCTCGCGCGGTCCGTCGTCGCGGATGTACTGGCCGTAGCCCTTGCGGGCCAGGAGCTTGATCAGCAGCGGGGTGCCGACCAGCGTGAGGAAGAGGCCAATGACTCCTGCGAACAGGATCTGCTTCATCATCGGGCGGCAACCTCACCCTCGGCGCCGGTCTCGAGGAGCGCCGTGGCGACGCTTTCCAGACCCACCGAACGGGACGCCTTCACGAGCACGACGTCTCCTGGGCGCAACTCGCTGCGCAACAGGTCGACCGCCGCCTGTGCGTCGGACACGTGCACCGACTCCTCACCCCACGAACCCTCGTTATATGCGCCCAGTTGCAGCCATTGGGCTTCCCTGCCCCCGACCGCGACGAGCTTGCTGACGTTGAGCCGGACGGCGAGCCGTCCGACCGCGTCGTGCTCGGCGAGCGCCTCGTCCCCGAGCTCGGCCATCTTGCCGAGCACCGCCCACGTACGGCGCCCCTTTCCCATGGCGACGAGCGCACGCAGCGCGGCCTTCATGGACTCGGGGTTCGCGTTGTAGGCGTCGTTGACGACCGTCACGCCGTCCGGGCGCTCGGTGACCTCCATCCGCCAGCGGGAGAGGGAGCCCGCCTCGGAGAGCGCGGTGGCGATCTCGTCTGCGGACATGCCCAACTCGTGGGCGACGGCGGCCGCGGCGAGCGCGTTCGACACGTGGTGCTCACCGTACAGGCGCATGGTCACATCGCTTGCACCGGAGGGTGTGTGAAGGCTGAAGGAAGGCTGTCCGGTGTCCGTGAGTCGCACGTTCTCGGCTCGAACGTCCGCTTCGCCGGACTCTCCGAAAAGGATCACCTTCGCCTTCGTTCGGGAGGCCATGGCCCGTACGAGCGGGTCGTCCGCGTTGAGGACCGCGGTGCCGCCCTCCTCGGCCGGCGGCAGCGCCTCGACGAGCTCGCCCTTGGCCCGGGCGATCTGCTCCCGGCCGCCGAACTCGCCGATGTGCGCGGAGCCGACGTTCAGGACGAGGCCGATCCTCGGCGGCGTCAGCTCGCAGAGGTACCGGATGTGGCCGATGCCGCGGGCGCCCATCTCCAGGACGAGGAACCTGGTCTCGTCGGTGGCGGTGAGCGCGGTGAGCGGCAGCCCGACCTCGTTGTTCATGGAGCCGGGCGTGAACACCGTGGGCGCCTTGCGGCGCAGTACCTGGGCGATCAGGTCCTTGGTGCTGGTCTTGCCGGCCGACCCGGTGAGGGCCACGAGGGTGGTGCCGAGGCGTCGCACGACGTGCCGGGCGAGGGCGCCGAGGGCGGCCTGGACGTCGTCCACGACGATCGCGGGCACGCCGACGGGGCGGGAGCCGAGGACGGCCACCGCACCCGCTTCGACGACCTGCGCGGCGAAGTCGTGGCCGTCGACCCGTTCGCCGACGAAGGCGACGAAGAGGCTGCCGGGCCCGGCCTCCCGGGAGTCCCGGACGACCGGCCCGGCGACCTCGGCGGACGGGTCCGGTATGTCGTGCATCCGCCCGCCGACGACTTCTGCGATCTCGGCGAGTGAGAGGGTGATCACAAGTTCGTCCCCTGGATCAGGATCAGGATCGGCTGGATCATTCGGGATCTCGTCCCCGGGATCATTCGGGATCTCGTCCCTGGGTCTTCTTGATGGCTTCGCGCAGCACCTCGCGGTCGTCGAAGGGACGGACGACCCCGGCGATGTCCTGGCCCTGCTCGTGGCCCTTGCCCGCCACCAGCACGGTGTCGCCGGGCTCGGCCCGGGCGACGGCGGCGGCGATCGCGGCGGCCCGGTCCTCGAAGACCTGCACCTCACCGCGCTCGTGCGCGGGCACCGACGCCGCGCCCTGGAGCATGGTGGCGAGGATCGCGAGGGGGTCCTCGGAGCGCGGGTTGTCGGAGGTCAGTACGGCGGTGTCGGCGAACCGGGCCACGGCGGCGCCCATCGGCTCCCGCTTGGTGGTGTCCCGGTCGCCGCCGCAGCCGAGCACGGCGTGCAGCTTGCCCTCGGTGACCTTGCGCAGGGCCCGCAGGACCGACTCGACGGCGTCGGTCTTGTGGGCGTAGTCGACCACCGCGAAGTAGGGCTGGCCCTCGTCCACGCGCTCGAGGCGGCCCGGCACGCCCGGTACGGCGGCGACGCCGTCGGCGGCGCTCTGCGGGTCGAGCCCGGCGGCGGCCAGGGCGACGATGGCGGCGAGGGTGTTCGCCACGTTGAACGGCCCGGCCAGCGGCGACTTGGCGGCGATCCGCTCGCCCTTCGGCCCGAGCACGGTGAACGCGGAGTCCAGCGGGCCGACCTCGACCTCGTCGGCGCGCCAGTCGGCGTCGGGGTGGCCCTCGGCGGAGTAGGTGACGACCGGGACGGTGGCCTCGCCCGCGAGGCGGCGCCCGTACTCGTCGTCGACGTTGACCACGCCGAGCTTGCTGCGCTCGGGGGTGAAGAGCTGCGCCTTGGCCTGGAAGTAGTCCTCCATGCCGGAGTGGAACTCCATGTGCTCCGGGCTGAGGTTGGTGAAGACCGCGATGTCGAAGACGCAGGCGTCGACGCGGCCGAGCACCAGGGCGTGGCTGGAGACCTCCATGGCGACCGCGTCGGTGCCGCGCTCGCGCATCACCGCGAACAGCGCCTGGAGGTCGGTGGCCTCGGGCGTGGTCCGCTCGGACTTGATGCGCTCGTCGCCGATGCGCATCTCGACCGTGCCGATCAGCCCGGTGGACTTCGCCGTGCGCAGGCCGCCCTCGACGAGGTAGGCGGTGGTGGTCTTGCCGGAGGTGCCGGTGATGCCGATCTGGAGCAGGTCGCGGCCGGGGTGGCCGTAGATCGTGGCCGCCAGCTCGCCCATCCGCGCGCGCGGGTCGTCGACGACGAGCGCCGGCAGACCGGTGGCGGCGACGCGCTCCGCGCCGGCCGGGTCGGTCAGCACGGCCGCGGCACCGAGGCCCGCGGCCTGGGTGACGAAGTCGGCGCCGTGGGCGCGGGCTCCGGGGAGGGCTGCGTACAGGTCGCCGGGGCGGACGGCGCGCGAGTCGTGGGTGATGCCCGTGACCTCGGCGGAGCCGTCCGGCGCGGAGGTACCCAGTTGATCGGCGAGTTCCGCGAGGGGTGTGGCGGAGATCCGCACCGGCCGGGGCGGTCCCGGGTATGTCACGGGGTGGCCCTTCTGGGTGGTTTGGGACTGATCAGGGTGTGGCACGGCGGTGAGCGTACCGGCAGTACCCGCCTGGGGGCGAAGCGAGGGCTGGGACGAGGCCTGGGGGGTGCTCTGGTTCCCGGGGTCGGGGGTGATCGTCGTCACGGGTGGTTCCTGGTGGCTCGGTACTGAATCGGCGCTGGCTCGGTACGGGCTCGGTGCGGGGGGGGGGAGGGGCGGTACGGCTCAGGGTTTGAAGGTGACCGGGAGCCTCGCGGGGGCGGCCCCGGTCGGCGGCACCTGGAGGGTCTTCAGGGCGAACTCCATGACCTGCTTGTAGATGGGGCCGCAGATCTGGCCGCCGAAGTAGCTGCCCTCGGTGGCGTTCTGGATGGCGCAGTAGACGGTGACGCGAGGCTTGTCGGCGGGGGCGAACCCGGCGAACGACGAGGTGTAGCCGTGGTACTTGCCGGTGGCCGGATCCACCCGGTTGGCCGTGCCCGTCTTGCCCGCCACCCGGTAGCCGGGGATGCGCGCCTTGGTGCCGGTGCCCTCCTCGTCGTCGACGACGGACTCCAGCATCTGCGAGAGGGTCTTCGCGGTCTTCTCACTGGTCACGCGGGTCTTCTTGGGTTCCGGGGCCGGAGTGAAGCGTCCGTCGGCGCCCTTCGTGCCGCGGACCAGCGTGGGTTCGATGCGGACGCCGCCGTTGGCGACGGTCGAGTAGATGGAGGCCGCCTGGAGCGCGTTCACGGAGACGCCCTGGCCGAAAGGGATCGTGTACTGCTGCGAGGTCGACCACTGGTCGGGCGGCGCGAGGATGCCCTTGGTCTCGCCGGGGAAGCCGAGCCCGCTGTAGCCGCCGAGGCCGAACTTGCGCAGGTAGGAGTAGAGCACCTTGTTGGCCTCGGCCTGGGTCTTGCCCAGCTCTCCGGTGGCCATGATCGTGCCGATGTTGCTGGACTTGGCGAGCACGCCGTTGAGCGTGAGGTACCAGGTCGGGTGGTCGATGTCGTCCTTGAAGAGCCGGTCGCCGCGCTTGAGCCGGTTGGGGACGGTGATGTGGGTGCCCGGCGTGGCGACGTTCTCCTCCAGCACGGCCGCCATGGACAGCACCTTGGCGGTGGAGCCCGGTTCGAAGGCGTCCTGGAGCGCGGCGTTGCCCAGCGCCGCGGGGTCGGCGTGGGCGAGGTCGCCCGGGTCGAAGCCGGGCGAGTTGGCCATGGCGAGGATCTCGCCGGTGGTGGTGTCCTGGACGATGACGTAGCCGCCGTCCGCCTTGGACTTCTCCACCTGCTCGCTGATGGCGTGCTGCGCGGCCCACTGGATGTCGCGGTCGATGGTCAGCTCGACGTCGCTGCCCGGCACGGCGGGCGTCTCGGTGGACCCGGCGGTGGGCACCTGGCGCCCGCCGGACTGGGCGTAGCGGATCTTGCCGTCCTCGCCGGCCAGCGTCTTGTCCAGCTTCCGCTCCAGGCCGCCGCCGCCCTTGCCGTCGGCGCCGACCCAGCCGAGGATGCCGGCGGCGAGGTCGCCGCCCGGGTACACCCGCTTGCTGCTGGGGTCGGCGAAGACGCCCGCGAGCACGTTGACCGTCGACCTGTCGGTCTCCGCCTTCGTGGTGAGCGCGGTCTTCAGGTCCTTGATCTGGTTCCAGACCTGGGGGGTCTGCCGGCGCGCGAGGCGGACGTAGCGCAGTTCCTTGTTCTTCGGACGGAGCACCTTGGCCAGCTGCTCCTGGTCCTGGCCGAGGATCGGCGCGAGGAGCGCCGCCGCCTGCTCGGGTCCGTCGTCGACCTTCAGCTGCTCGCGGGTGAACATCGTGGGGTCGGCGGTGATGTCGTAGGAGTCCACGGTGCTCGCGAGGGAGACCCCGTTGCGGTCGGTGATCCCGCCGCGCTCGGCGGGCAGGGTGTGTACGACGTAGCGGTTCTGCTCGGCCTTCGCCGAGTAGGTGCCGGCGTCCACGGCCTGCACCTGGAGGAGCCGTACGACGAACGCGGCCAGCACCAGGGTCAGCGCGAGGCCGATCATGCGCAGCCGGGGGCGCGGGCTGCCCAGCCGGAAGGCGCGGGGCGCCGGGCGGGGCGGTCCCGGCCTGCGGGCCGGCCGGGCGCCGGGCCCCGGGCGGCGCCCGCCGCCGGAGCGGACGGGCCTCGCGGGTCCGGGCACCCGGCGGCGCGGCGGTTCCCTGTCGGACACTTCCGTCACCTACCGGGAGTCGGGGTCGGGGTGGGCGGCGCCGCGGTGGTGGGGGTGACGGCTGTGCCGGATGCGGCCGCGGTGGTGGGCGTGGGGGCCGGGCCGGAGGGCTCGGTGTAGGGGGACGGCGTGACCGTGGACGCGCCGGCGGACGTCGAGGCCAGCGCCTCGGGAGCGAGGACGAGCGGGGCGGCCGCGGCGGGGGCCGGGCTGGGCGAGCCCTTGACCTTGCCGTCGGGGTCGAGGAAGGCGGGGTCGCCGCCGGGCACCATGCCCAGTTCGCGGGCGCGGCGCTGGAGGGCCCGGGGGGCGGAGTAGGCGTCGATGTCCCGCTGGAGCGCCTGTTCCTCGTCGGTGAGCTCCTTGGTCCGCTGCTTGAGGTCGTCCAGCTGGAAGGAGCCCTCGCTCAGCGCGGAGTTCAGCACGAGGAGCCCGATGAGGCCGCCGCCGAGGAGGACGACGACCAGGAGGACGAACGGCGCCCGGGCCGCCTGGCCCCGGGGGCCGCCGATGGGCAGGAGCCGGGCCAGTCGGGCCGCCCTGCCCTTCAGTTCGGGTTTCCTGCTCACACGCCCTCCCCTAGGGGGTGTCGTCCGCACCGGTGCCCGGCCTGCCTCGCTCGCTCCGCCCGAGGGACTCCCTTCACCCGAGGGACTCCCTGATGCGCTCGGCGCCGCGCAGCCGTGCCGGTGCCGCGCGCCGGTTCTCGGCGATCTCCTCCTCGGTGGGGAGTTCGGCACCGCGGGTGAGCAGCTTGAGCCGCGGTGCGTACTGCTCGGGGACGACGGGCAGGCCGGGCGGCGCGGTGTTGGCGGCACCGGCCGCGAACACCTGTTTGACCAGCCGGTCCTCCAGCGAGTGGTACGACAGCACGGCGATCCGCCCGCCGACCGCGACCGACTCGACGGCGGCCGGGATCGCCCGCTCCAGGACGGACAGCTCGCCGTTGACCTCGATGCGCAGGGCCTGGAAGGTGCGCTTGGCCGGGTTGCCGCCGGTGCGCTTGGCGGCCTGCGGCAGTGCCGCGCGGATCAGCTCCACCAGGCGGGCGCTGTTGGTGAACGGCTCCTTCTCGCGCTCGCGCACGACGGCGGACACGATCCGCTTGGCCTGCTTCTCCTCGCCGTACGCCCGCAGGATGCGGACGAGTTCGCCGGGCGGGTAGGTGTTGAGGACCTCGGCGGCGCTCATGCCGGTGCTCTGGTCCATCCGCATGTCGAGCGGGGCGTCCTGGGCGTAGGCGAAGCCGCGGTCGGCCTCGTCGAGCTGCATGGAGGAGACGCCGAGGTCGAACAGCACGCCCTGGACGCGGGGGACGCCGAGCCGGTCGAGCACGTCGGGCAGCTCGTCGTAGACGGCGTGCACGAGGGTGGCGCGTTCGCCGTACGGGGCGAGCCGCTCGCCGGACAGGCGCAGGGCCTCCTTGTCGCGGTCGAGGGCGACGAGCCGGGCCTCGGGGAAGCGTTCGAGGAGCGCCTCGCTGTGCCCGCCGAGTCCCAGCGTGCAGTCGACGACCACGGCTCCCGGCTCCGTCAGGGCGGGTGCCAGCAGGTCCAGACACCGCTGGAGCATCACCGGGACGTGTCGACTCTGGCTCAAGTGGGGCGGCCTCTCAGGTCCGGCGCGGCGTCACGCACTGCCGGGTCCCCTCCCGCTCGCATCTGAAGGGGAGGCCTGCCGGCGCCAAAAGCGTCGGCCGGCCGGGAGCGGGAGGAGGCCGAGCCGTACGTACGCGCCGCGCACGTGGGGAGATCTGGCGGGACGTCGCCCAGGTCTCCGGGGAATTCAGTCCAGCAGGGAGGACCTCGCCTCCCGCTTCGCGTCACTTTAGTCCACGGTGTCGCCCGGTCAATCAACCGGCCTGCGCGTCGCGGACACCGGTGTCAGCAAACCGGCATCGCACGGCTTTTCACTCGTACGGCCGCAATCCCACCACCCTGTGGGTTGGCTCACAACAAGCCTCGATGACGTTCTTTGTCCCGCTTCACAGCGGGCCACGGGCCGGGACGGCCAGTAACGTCATGGATATGACGACTTCTGCATCGGTACCCGCCGCCTCCGAATCCGCCATAGCGGCCGACCACACCGTCACCGACCGGCTCGTCGAGGCGAACGAACGCTACGCCGCGGCGTTCGCCGACCCCGGCATGGATGCCCGCCCCGTACAGCGCGTCGCCGTCGTGGCCTGCATGGACGCACGCCTGGACCTGCACGCCGCGCTCGGCCTGAAGCTCGGCGACTGCCACACGATCCGCAACGCGGGCGGTGTCGTCACCGACGACGTGATCCGGTCCCTGACCATCAGCCAGCGGGCGCTCGGCACCCGCAGCGTGGCCCTCATCCACCACACGGGCTGCGGCATGGAGACCATCACCGAGGAGTTCCGGCACGATCTGGAGCTGGAGGTGGGCCAGCGTCCCGCGTGGGCGGTGGAGGCCTTCCGGGACGCCGACCAGGACGTGCGGCAGTCGATCGAGCGGGTGCGCACCTCGCCGTTCCTGCTGCACACCGAGGACGTGCGCGGTTTCGTCTTCGACGTGAAGACCGGGCTGCTGCGCGAGGTCGACCCCGCCTGATCCGGCGGTCCGCCCCGACGCTCCCGCCGTGCAAGCTCCGCAAAGGCCGTAAGGGCCGACATATCGCGGCCAGTTGTCCACAGGCGAGTGACACGAATCGGTAACGGCGGCAAGAATGCGGGAAGTGGTGTCGCGCGGAACTTTTTCCGCTCGGTGTCCGTGATTCGGGGTGGGCCGGTCCGCGGTGCGGGGCCGGCCGGCAAGTTGGGGTACCCCCACTCCCCAGGGAGTGCGGGGAAAGGCCGAGGAGGGCCGGGTGACGACCTATGACGATCAGGCGAGCCGTGGAGGCACCGCCGCGCGAGCGTACGGGAGCGTGGGGGAAGATCTGACCGCTGTGGTCGAGCGGGTCCGCGGTTCGGTGGAGGACGTGATCGAGGGCAAGCCCGAGGTCGTACGGCTCTCGCTGACCGTGCTGCTGGCCGAGGGGCACCTGCTGATCGAGGATGTGCCGGGCGTCGGCAAGACCATGCTGGCCAAGGCGCTGGCGCGGTCCATCGACTGTTCCGTGCGCCGGATCCAGTTCACGCCGGACCTGCTGCCCTCGGACATCACCGGGGTGTCGATCTGGGACCAGCAGCGGCGGGACTTCGAGTTCAAGCCGGGCGCGATCTTCGCGCAGGTGGTGATCGGCGACGAGATCAACCGCGCGTCGCCGAAGACGCAGTCGGCGCTGCTCGAGTCGATGGAGGAGCGTCAGGTCACCATCGACGGCCAGACCTACGAGCTGCCCAGTCCCTTCATGGTGGTGGCGACGCAGAACCCGGTCGAGATGGAGGGGACCTACCCCCTTCCGGAGGCCCAGCGGGACCGTTTCATGGCCCGGGTCTCCATCGGTTATCCGAGCCCGGAGGCCGAGTTGCAGATGCTGGACGTGCACGGCGGGGCCAGTCCGCTGGACGACCTCCAGCCGGTGGCGCACGCGCACGACATCCTGAAGCTGATCGAGGCGGTCCGCGGCGTCCACGTGGCGGATCCGGTCCGGCGGTACGCGGTGGACCTGGTCGCCGCCACCCGCACCCACCCGGACCTCAGACTCGGCGCCTCGCCGCGTGCCACGCTGCACCTGCTGCGCGCGGCGAAGGCGTCCGCCGCCCTGAGCGGCCGGGACTACGCGCTGCCGGACGACGTGCAGGCCCTCGCGGTCGCCGTCCTGGCCCATCGGCTGCTGCCGACCGCGCAGGCCCAGCTCAACCGCCGCACCGCCGAGCAGGTCGTCCAGGAGATCCTGCAGCGCACCGCGGTGCCCGCGGAGCCTCAGCAGCAGACGGGCTTCGGCATGGGCCGCGGCACGTCGGCGTACGGTCAGCAGCCGCCGCGGAGGCTGTGATGGACGCCGGGGGGACGGACCGGTCCGAGGCCGACCGGGGCGAGGGCGGCGGCATCCGGACCGCTCTTTCCGGTCTGACCACCCGCGGGCGCTCCTTCCTGGCCGCCGGCATCGCGGCCGCGGTCTGCGCGTACGTCCTGGGCCAGAGCGACCTGCTGCGCGTCGGGCTGCTCCTGGGCGCCCTGCCGCTGGTCTGCGCGGCCGTGCTCTACCGCACGCGCTACCGGGTCGCGGGCAGTCGCCGGCTCTCCCCCGGGCGGGTGCCCGCGGGCAGCGAGGCCAGGGTGCATCTGCGCGTCGACAACGTCTCCCGGCTGCCCACCGGTCTGCTGATGCTCCAGGACCGGGTGCCCTACGTACTCGGTCCGCGGCCCCGCTTCGTGCTCGACCGGGTGGAGCCGGGCGGTCGCCGCGAGGTGTCCTACCGGGTCCGCTCCGACCTGCGCGGCCGCTTCCCGCTGGGCCCGTTGCAGCTGCGCCTGACCGACCCGTTCGGCCTGTGCGAGCTGACCCGCTCCTTCTCGACGTACGACACCCTGACCGTGATCCCGCGGGTGGAGGCGCTGCCGCCGGTGCGGCTGAGCGGGGAGGCGAAGGGGTACGGCGAGGGACGGCAGCGCTCGCTCGCCCTGGCCGGTGACGACGACGTGATCCCGCGCGGGTACCGGTACGGCGACGACCTGCGCCGCGTGCACTGGCGCTCCACCGCGCGCTACGGCGAGCTGATGGTGCGCCGCGAGGAGCAGCCGCAGCGGGCCCGCTGCACGGTGCTGCTCGACACCCGGGTCGTGGCCTTCGAGGGCGCGGGCCCCGACTCGGCCTTCGAGTGGGCGGTGTCGGGCGCGGCGTCCGTGCTGGTGCACATGCTGGAGCGGGGCTTCTCCGTCCGGCTGCTCACCGGCTCCGGCGACGCGGTGCCGGGCGAGGGCGCCGACGGCTTCGCGGGCGCGAGCCAGGGGACGGCCGACGCGGCCGGTCTGATGATGGACACCCTCGCCGTGATCGACCACTCGGACGACACGAGCCTGTCGCGGGCGTACGACATGCTGCGCGGCGGGAACGAGGGGCTGCTGGTGGCGTTCTTCGGCGACCTGGACGAGGAGCAGGCCACGGTGGTGGCGAAGATGCGGCAGCGGGGCGGCGGCGCCGTCGCCTTCGTCCTGGACAGCGAGACGTGGGCCCGGGAACCGGCCGACGTGCCCGGCCCGTCGGCCGGGAGCGACGAGCGGCTGCGGATGCTCCGCGAGGCGGGCTGGACCGCCGTGGCGGTCCCCCGGGGTGCCACCGTGGAGGAAGTGTGGCGGCTGGCCGACCACGAACGCACCACCCTCGCGACACCGGCCGGCTCGGAGGGGGCGTGATGAGCGGGCGCGCGCGGTTGGCGGTGTGCGCGTGGGCGGCCACGTTGATGGCCGCCTGTGCGCTGTTGCCGTTGGTCGAACCGGCCACGTGGATCCTCCAGGCGGCGGTGCTGCTGGCGGTGCAGTCGGGGGTGGGCGCGGTGGCCCGGCGGGTGCCGCTGGCCCGGCCGCTGACCATCGCGGCGCAGGCCGTGGTCACGCTGGTACTGCTGACCCTGGTCTTCGCCCGGCAGCAGGCGCTCGCCGGTCTGATCCCCGGCCCGCAGGCCTTCCAGCGCTTCGCCGACCTGCTCCAGCAGGGCGGCGACGACATCGCCCGGTACGCGATCCCGGCGCCGCTGGAGTCCGACGGCATCCGGCTGATGCTGGTCGGCGGCGTTCTGGTGATCGGGCTGCTGGTGGACACCCTCGCGGTGACCTTCCGCAGTGCCGCCCCGGCCGGCCTGCCCCTGCTCGCCCTCTACTCGGTGGCCGCGGGGCTGTCCGAGGGCGGCGCCGACTGGCTCTGGTTCCTGGTCGCGGCGGTCGGCTATCTGATGCTGCTCCTGGCCGAGGGACGTGACCGGCTCTCGCAGTGGGGCCGGGTCTTCGGCGGCTCCTCGCGCCCACCGGGCCCGGAGCAGGGGCGCGCCCTGGCCCCGGTCCGCACCGGACGGCGCATCGGCGCCTTCGCGCTGGGCATCGCGCTGGTGGTGCCGCTCGCCCTGCCCGCGATGGACGGCGGGCTGCTGGACGGCGCCGGCGGCGGCGTGGGCTCCGGCACCGGTGGCGGCGGCACGATCTCGGCGGTGAACCCGCTGGTCTCCCTGCGGGACAGCCTGAACGTGAACGAGGACCGGCAGGTCCTCTCCGTCCAGACGGACTCCGAGGACCTGTCCGACCTGTACCTGCGCATCGTGTCCCTGGACGACTTCGACGGCACCACGTGGAAGCCGTCCAAGCGGCGCATCACCGCCGTGCCGGAGGGCACCTTCCCCACCCCGGCCGGCCTCGGCCCCGACATCAAGCGCACGGAGACCCGGGCCCTGGTCTCGGCCGCGGACTGGTACGCGCAGGACTGGCTGCCGATGCCCTACCCGCCCAGCGGCGTGCGCGTCGCGGGCAACTGGCGCTTCGAACCCGTCGGCATGACCCTGGTCGGCGACCACGGCCAGAACACCCGCGGGCTGAAGTACGAGGTACGCAGCCTGAACGTGCAGCCGACGGCGGAGCAGCTCGCCGCGGCACCACCGCCGTCGGCGGCACTCACACGCGAGTACACGCAGCTGCCGGACTCGCTGCCCGACGTGGTCTCCCGGACCGCCCGGGAGGTCACCGCCGGCGCCGCGAACCCCTACGAGCAGGCGGTCAAGCTCCAGGAGTACTTCGCGGTCAACGGCGGCTTCGAGTACGACACCCAGGTCAAGGTCGGCAGCGGCTCGGAGGCGATCGCCCGGTTCCTGAAGGACAAGGAGGGCTTCTGCGTCCACTTCTCCTTCGCCATGGCGGCGATGGCCCGTTCCCTGGGCATTCCGGCCAGGGTCGCGGTCGGCTTCGCGCCGGGCTCCCCGCAGGCGGACGGCTCGGTTTCGGTGGGGCTGCGGGACGCGCACGCGTGGCCCGAGGTGTACTTCGAGGGCGTGGGCTGGACCCGCTTCGAGCCGACGCCGACGCGTGGCTCGACCCCGTCGTACACCATCACGGACCGGCCGGGCAGCTCGGTGCCGGACCCGGCCCTGCCGTCGCAGAGCGCACAGACGGAGCCGTCCGCGGCCCCCTCGTCGAGCGACACCTGCTCCCCGCAGGACAAGAAGCTGGACGCCTGCTCCACCGAGTCCGCGGTGGCCGTGCCCGTCACCGGCGGCGACGGACCGAAGTGGTACGCGCTGCTGGCCTGGGCCCTGGCCGGGCTCGTGGTGCTGCTGCTCCCGCTGGCACCGATGCTGTGGCGGCTGCGCGCCAGGGCGGTACGGCTCGGGGCGCACGGCCGCGGTGCGGCGGACGTCGGCCCGCACACCCTCGCGGTGTGGCAGGAGCTGACCGACGCCGCGTGGGACCTCGGCATCCTGCCGCAGGACTCGCAGACCCCGCGCAAGGCGGCGGCCCGCATCGTCCGGCTGGGCCGGCTCGAGCCGACGGCCGCACAGGCGGTGCACCGGGTCGCGGACGCCGTGGAGCAGGTCCTCTACGCGCCCCGCCCGCGTCCGGTCGCGGGGCTGGCGGAGGATGTGCGGCTGGCGACCGCCGGGCTGCGGGCCACGGTCGGCCGCGGAACGCGGCTGCGCGCACGGTTCGCCCCGCGTTCGGCCGTCCGGGTGACCTGGACGGTGTCTGCCCGGTGGACGGCGCTGAAACGGCGGGCCGCGGCCGCCCGGCCGGAGTGGCGCAGGACGTCGGACCAGGAGGGCTGAGCCGAACGGGCGCCGACCCCACCTCGGGTCGGCGCCCCGGGCCGGTGTCTCGGCGCGTCGACGGGCGCTCGTCGACGGGCGCTCATGGGTACGCGTGAGGGGGTGACCACCCGGACGGTGGTCACCCCCTCACGCGCATGTGCTGGTGAGCGGCTGCTCGGACGGCGCTACTGGCCGCCCTGCTGCTCGTCCCTGCGGCGCTGCCAGCGCTCGTCGATGCGGTCCATCATCGAGCGTTTCTGTCGTCCTTGGCGGCGGGCCGCCTGCGGTCCGGCACCGGCCGCCTGCTGCTGCTCGCCCGGTTTGGGGGCCTTGCGCCAGCCGGTCACGGCGAGCACCGCGCACCCCAGCATGACCAGGAAGCCCACCACGCTGAGCCACACCTGCTGGGCGACCATACCGGCCATGAGGAGCGCAATACCTACGAGGAAGCCCGCGACCGCCTGGTAGACCCGTCGCCGGGTGTACGTACGCAGCCCGCTTCCCTCGAGCGCTGTCGCGAACTTGGGATCTTCGGCGTACAGCGCTCGCTCCATCTGCTCGAGCATGCGCTGCTCGTGCTCCGAGAGCGGCACGGAGTCCTCCTCATCGTGCAGTCGCCGGGGCGACCCGGGGGGTCCCTTCAGGATAGGCAGGGAATCGCCCCCGTGAAACCCGCCCCTCTGCGCCAATTGACCAACCGGACTCCGTCATGGCCGTACCGGCTCGCTGAAGTTCCCATTCCCCAGCGGCCGACCCGTCATGCCGGGCCGTCTCCCTCGATCATACGGCGACTGCCCCCCGTTCGGGGGGCCTGTGGCGTACTCCATCTGCAGTCGCGTCGCTGATCAGCGCCTTACCCCACCGGGCGCTCAGGCCTCGTCGGCCCCTCGCGTCTCGCCGAGCACATGGAGCTGGGTGGCCACGGAGTGGAACGCGGCGAGTTCGGCCGCCGCGGCCTCCAGCTTCAGCAGGGCGTCCATCGCGCCGGGCTCGGTGTCCACCAGCACGCCGGGCACGAGGTCGGCGAAGACCCGCACGCCGTGCACGGCACCGATCCGCAGCCCGGCGGCCTCGACCAGCCCGGTGAGCTGCTCGGCGGTGAACCGGCGCGGCACCGGGTCACCCGTGCCCCAGCGGCCGTCCGGGTCGGCCAGGGCCTGCCGGGCCTCCGTGAAGTGGCCGGCGAGGGCGCGCGCGAGCACGGCCCCGCCCAGGCCCGCGGCGAGCAGGCTGAGGACGCCGTCCTCGCGCAGTGCCGCCACCGCGTTGCGGACGCCCTCCGCGGGGTCGTCGACGTACTCCAGGACGCCGTGGCACAGCACCGCGTCGTAGCCGCCGCGCTCGACCACGTCGAAGAGGCCGCGGGCGTCGCCCTGAACGCCTCGCACGCGGTCGGCGACACCGGCCTCGGCGGCCCGGCGCTCCAGGGCGAACAGGGCGTTGGGACTCGGGTCCACGACGGTGACGCGGTGGCCGAGCCCGGCCACGGGCACCGCGAAGTTGCCGCTGCCGCCGCCGGTGTCGAGGACGTCCAGCGTCGGCCGGCCCGTGGCCTTCACCCGGCGGTCCAGCGCGTCCTGGAGGACGTCCCAGACCACGGCGGTGCGCAGGGCGGCCCGGGAACGAGCGGGCTCGGAGCGGGGAGCCGCCGTGTGCGGTCGGGGGTGGGAGGCGGGCGGGCGCATCGGGTCCGACACGGCAGTTGACTCCTCGGCGCGGCACCGCCTCGGACACGGGCGGAGCGAACGGGCTGCCGCCCCCGCCCGGTGCGGGGAGGGGAGGCTTCAGGCGACTCCCACCCTATTGCCTGCGCCGCGCGCACCGGGCACCCGTTCGTCTCCCGCTCATCCGGCGTCCGGCAGGTCCCGGCCCGGGTGACCGGCGTCGGAACGCCGGGGCCGCTCGGCGCCCGGTGGGTCC
This sequence comes from Streptomyces sp. NPDC111628, assembly GCF_055635195.1. Classification (NCBI taxonomy): domain Bacteria; kingdom Bacillati; phylum Actinomycetota; class Actinomycetes; order Kitasatosporales; family Streptomycetaceae; genus Streptomyces; species Streptomyces sp. NPDC111628. The sequence goes on from NZ_JBVKBZ010000007.1 coordinate 335,499, forward strand.
GCGTCGGGGCGTGGCTGGGGCAGGACCGGCTGGAGGACCAGCATCCGCTCCACCAGGCGCAGGAACATCGCCACGTCGCGTATCAGGTCGTCGGCGTCCCGGCTGCCCGCCGCGCCCCGGATGCCCGCCTCGGCGCGGGCCCGGCGCCGCGCGCCGGAGGCGAACAGCGCGCTCCAGTCGGACAGCTCGGGCGCGATCTCGGGCAGCACCTCCCAGGCGCTGCGGATGCGGGCCCTGGCCCGTGGGCCGGTCTCGGGGCGGCCGCGCGCGGCCAGCACCGCGGCTGCGGTGCGCAGGGCGGCGAGGTGGGCCGTCGCGTAGCGCTCGTTCGGCGTTTCGAGGGCGGTGGCCTCCTCCAGCCCGGCCCTGGCCTGGGCGAGCAGGTCGAGGGCGGCGGGCGGGGCTGTCGTGCGGCGGAGCACGGGGTGCACGTCGCTCGCCGGTCCGGTCAGTGAGGGTGCAGGGCCGGCTGCGCGGGGCCGCCGGGCGGCGGCTGCGGACGAGTGGGCCATGACGATCCTCCTGTCGTCTCCGTGACGGCACGTCCTGGCAGGAGGTGCCGTATGTGCCCATCGTGAGGTATGGCACTGACAATCCGTTCTGACCTGGACTTTCGATTCGATCGGCCGTTCGGTTCCGGTCGTGCGCGGGCCTGCGGTGACGCCGCCGCGCGGGGTGCTGTGAGAATCGGGACCATGGAAAGCAGCAGCACCGCCTCGCAGAGCGGCAGCCGTCGCGAGGCCACCCGGCAGAAGCTCTACGAGGCGGCGGTCACCCTCATCGCCGAGCAGGGCTTCTCCGCCACCACCGTGGACGAGATCGCCGAGCGCGCCGGGGTCGCGAAGGGCACGGTCTACTACAACTTCGCCAGCAAGTCCGTCCTCTTCGAGGAGCTGCTGCGGCACGGCGTCGGCCTCCTGACCGCCTCGCTGCGGCAGGCCGCGGAACGGACCGCCCGGGAGGGCCGCGGCCGGGTCGACGCCCTGGACGCGATGATCCGCGCGGGGCTCGTCTTCATCGACCGCTACCCGGCCTTCACCCAGCTGTACGTCGCCGAGCTGTGGCGCACCAACCGGGCCTGGCAGTCCACGCTGCTGGTGGTCCGGCAGGAGGCCGTGGCGGTCGTGGAGGGCGTCCTGCGCGAAGGCGTGGCGAGCGGTGAGTTCAGTGAGGACATCGACGTGCCGCTGACCGCCGCCGCGCTGGTCGGCATGGTCCTGGTGGCGGCGCTGGACTGGAAGGCGTTCCAGCCGGAGCGCTCGCTCGAAGACGTGCACGCCGCGCTGTCCCGGCTGCTCCAGGGACGCGTGAGCGGCCGGGGCTGAGCGGCCGGAGCCGAGGGCCCAAGCCGGCCGGCGGACAAGGACGGTGCACGAAGAACGCCGGTCCGTGGTGGCCGCGTCCCCCGCGGGCCGCCGTCGGACCGGCGCCTTCTCCTGCTCCCCCGTACGTCCCCTCGTCGGGACTCCCGTCACCGGTCGTCCCTCCGGGCTCCCCCGTGTCTCGCTCCCGCCGGCCACAGCCGGCGGAAGGAGCGGATCGCGGGCCCGGCTCCGTTCCGGCGCCCCGTGCCGCCGGTGCCGGAGCCGTGCCCCTCTCCGTGTCTCCACTCTCTCGTTCCCGCAGGTCGGGGGCCATCCGCGCGCGTACTCATCCGCCGCACTAGGTACAGCTACTCAGTCCTGCGCACCCGGCCCCACGGCGCGGCGCCGCCGACCGGTCACATGGACGTCCGTTCCGGTGCTCAGCCCTCGCACGGGGGTGTCGGTGGCGGCGGATAAAGTCCCTGGCATGGCACGGATTGCGGTGATCGGCGCCGGGACGGGCGCCATGGCGGCGGCCGCCCGGCTGGCCGTCGCGGGCCACCGGGTGGTGGTGTACGAGCGGGCGCGGACCTACGGCGGAGCCCTGGGCCGCTTCGAGCGGGACGGGTTCCGCTTCGACACCGGCCCCGGCCTGCTCCCGCTGCCCGCGGTCTGGCGCGATCTGTTCGTGAAGACCGGCAAGGAGCCGCTGGAGTCCCGCGTCGAGCTGGTCCAGGTCGACCCGTCGTCCCGGCACGTGTTCGCGGACGGCACCGAGGTCTCGCTGCCGAACGCCTCGCGGGCGGGTGTCGTCGCCGCCCTGGACGCGGCGCTCGGTGCGGGCGCCGGGCGGCGCTGGGGCGACTTCCTGGTGCGGGCCCGGGAGACCTGGGACCGCACCCGCCGTCCCCTCCTGGAGGAGCCCCTGTGGCCCGACTGGCGGGTGCTGGCCGAGCGCGAGCCCTATCCGGCGGTCCCGCACAAGCGGCTGCTGCGCACCCGACGGGCCGGCACGCTCGCCGAGGTCGGCGCGTGGGAGCTGCGCGACGCCCGGCTCGCCGCCCTGCTGGAGAGCCACGCGCTCGCCCACGGCCTGGATCCCCGCACCACCCCGGCGAACGCCGCGGTCCTGCCGTACATGGAGTACGCGTTCGGGGTCTGGTACGTGCGCGGCGGCGGTCTGCGGGAGCTGGCGCGGGCGGTGTACGAGCGGTGTCTGGCCCGCCGGGTCGAGTTCCGCTTCGATGCCGAGGTCACCGGGGTCGTCGAGAAGGACGGCCGGGTGGCGGGCGTGGAGCTGGCCGAAGGGGCCGTGGCGGAGGCCGAGTTGGTCGTCTCCGGCGTGGCGCCGGGCGTGCTGGACCGCCTGTGCGGTGGGACGCCGGTGCGCGGCGCGGACGAGGTGCCGCCGCAGCGCGGTGGGGCGAGCCGGCTGACGGTGCTGCTGGCACTGCGCGGCAGCCGTCCGGCGGGCACGGCGCACCGCACGGTGGTGCACGCGGCGGACCGTGACGCGGAGTTGGACCGCCTGTTCGGCGCCGCTCCCCAGATGGCCGCGCGGCCGACCGTCACCGTCCTGCGGCCCGACGACCCGGCCCTGGTCCCGGACGCGGACCACGAGGCGGTGACGCTCAGCGCGGTGGTGCCCGCCCTGGGCGGCGAGTCGGAGCGGGCCACGACCGACGAGTCCGCCCGGCGGGCCGAGCAGCTGATCAGCGTCGCCGAGCGGGCGGTACCGGGCCTGCGCGACCGTCTTCTGTGGCACGAGGTGCGCACCCCGGCCGAGGTCGCGGCGGACACCGGTGCGGCGGACGGGGCGATTCCGGCACCGTCGCTGGCGGGCGCCGACGGACGGCTGCTGCACCCGGCGAACGGCACGCGCACGGACGGCCTGTTCACCGTCGGCGGCTGGTCGCACCCGGGCGGGGGTCTGCCGCACGCGGGCATGTCGGGCGCGCTGGTCGCCGGACTGGTGGTGGAGGGGCCGGAGTTCCGCGGCTCCCAGTGAGCGGCCGGGTTCCTCAGAAGCGGTACTGCTCGTCGTAGCCCTGGCCCTGGCCCTGTGTCTGGCCGTTGCCCTGGTAGGGGTAGGGCTGCTGCTCGGGCGGGAGTTCGCCGCCGTAGGGGTCGTCGGTGCTGCGCTGCTGCGGCACCCACACTCCGCCTGCCGGGGTCTCGCCGCCGTAGCCGCCGGGCGCGCCGGTGGCGTACTGGTCCTGCCCGTAGCCCTGGCCCTGCTGGCCGTACTGCTGCTGCCCGCCGGTCGTGTCGTAGCCACCCGTGTCGTACGCCCCGCCGCCGTAGGTGTGGGTGCCGATGTACGGGTCCGAGTAGGCGGCGTACTGCTGCTGGGCGCCGGTGTCGTAGCCGTAGCCCTGCTGCTGTCCGTAGCCCGAGTAGTCGTAGGCGTAGGACTGGTCGGCGTCCGTCGCGGCCGCCGCCGGCTGCTGGCCGGTGCCGTACCCGGAGTCGGCGTACACGCCGTACGAACCGGTGTCGTCCGGCATGGGCTGCGGCGCGTAGACGGCGGTGGTCTCCGCGGCCATGGCGTCGGCCGGGCGGGCCGGGGTGAAGACGTCGTCGCGGTCGTAGTCCTCGTGCCCGTACGAGCCGGTGTCGTCCTGGCCCGGGGCGTGGCCCTGGGCGCGCTCGTCGTAGCCGTCGTGGTGGTCCTGGCCGCCCTCGGCGGGTTCGAGCCCGGAGACCTCCAACGTCGGTTCCTCGCGGCCCCGTTCGGGACGTCCGCGCTTGCCGACGAGGCTCGCCGGGGCGTTGACCGCCCAGCCGGCCTCGAAGCCGCGGCGGAACGACAGGGTGACGTAGGTCTGGCCGACCGCGAAGGCGGCGGCGCCGACGCCGATGACGAGCACGTTCGACATCAGCACACCGGCCACGACGCCGACGAAGCCGGCGAAGGCCAGCAGCCGCCAGCGCAGCCGCGCCTTGTACTGCAGCAGCACCTCGCCGAGCAGCCACAGCGCGACGCCGCCGAACGCGATGTAGAGGACCGTCCAGCCCATGTACGCCCCTCTCCCAGTGGCCGTTACGCAGTGTGTCGCAAATACGTGCGGCCGGTCTAGGCCCGCGGTGGGTGGTGCAGGCCCAGGTTCTCGTAGATTTCCAGCGTCGCCGTGGAGTTGTTGAGCGTGATGAAGTGCAGTCCGGGCACTCCCTCGGCCAGCAGCCGTGCGCAGAACTCCGTGGCAAACTCGATTCCGATCGAGCGTACAGCGGCCGGATCGTCCTTGGCTGTGAGGATCCGCTCTTTCAGCTCCGCCGGGAACGAGGCGTTGCTGAGCTTCGGCAACCTCTCCAGCATCTTCACACTGGTCACCGGCATGACCTCGGGAATGACCGGGGTCGCGCAGCCGGCCGCGGCGACCCGGTCGCGCAGCCGGAGGTAGGAGTCGGGCTGGAAGAACATCTGGGTGATGGCGTAGTCGGCGCCGGCCCGGCACTTGTCGACGAAGTGCGTGACGTCCGTGTCCCAGTCGGCGGAGCGCGGGTGCATCTCGGGGAAGGCCGCGACGCCGACGCAGAAGTCGCCCGACTCCTTGATGAGCCTGACCAGTTCGGCCGCGTACGTCAGGCCCTCGGGGTGCGCGATCCAGTCGGCGTTCGGGTCGCCGGGCGGGTCGCCGCGCACGGCCAGCATGTTGCGGATCCCGGCGTCGGCGTACTGGCCGATGATGTTGCGCAGCTCGGCGACGGAGTGGTCGACGGCGGTGAGATGGGCCACCGGTGTCAGCGTGGTGTCGGCGACGATCTGCTGGGTCTCGCGGACCGTGCCCGCGCGCGTGGAGCCGCCGGCGCCGTAGGTCACGGAGACGAAGTCGGGGGCCACGGCCTCCACCCGCCGCAGCGCGCTCCAGAGGTTCTTCTCGCCCTTGGGCGTCTTCGGCGCGGAGAACTCGAACGAGTACGTCGCCTTGCCGGTGGCGAGGATGTCACGCACCGTGCGGGCGCGATCCGTCCTCGTGCTTGCGGTTCCGAGGGCCATATGGGCAGGTTAGCCAGGGTGCGGCGGTCACCCAACCGGATGCGGGACTTTTGTCCACATTGTCGAGTTGTTGTCCATCCTTTGGACACCTGCCCGCCTGCCCGCCTGCCTGCCCGCAGGGGCGACGCCCCGCGACGACGTGCGGCTACCCCTGTGCCGGGACCTGCCGCAGCCGCTTCGCGAACTCGGCCGCCGCCGCGCCCGGGTCCTCGGCGGCGGTGATCGCGCGGACGACGACCACGCGCCGGGCGCCCGCCTCCAGCACCTCGTCCAGATTGCCGAGGTCGATGCCGCCGATCGCGAACCAGGGGCGGTCGGTGCCCAGCGCGGCCGTGCGGCGGACCAGGTCGAGGCCGGGTGCGTGGCGGCCGGGCTTGGTGGGGGTCGGCCAGCACGGACCGGTGCAGAAGTAGTCCACGCCCTCCTGGGCCGCCGCGGCGGCGGCCTCGGACTCGGCGTGCGTGGAGCGGCCGATCAGCACCTCGTCGCCGAGGATCGCGCGGGCGGCGGGCACCGGCAGGTCGCCCTGGCCGAGGTGGAGCACGTCGGCGCGGGCCGCGTGCGCGACGTCCGCGCGGTCGTTGACCGCGAGGAGCTTGCCGTGGCGGGCGCAGGCTTCGGCGAAGACCGCCAGGTGCTCCAGTTCCTCCGCCGCCTCCATTCCCTTGTCCCGCAGCTGCACGATGTCGACGCCGCCGGCGAGCACGGCGTCCAGGAACTCGGGCAGGTCGCCCTGGCTCCGGCGGGCGTCCGTGCACAGGTAGAGCCGGGCGTCGGCGAGCCGGGCGCGGGCGGCGGTCGGGGCGGTGTCGGGCATGCGGGTGGTCCCCCGGTCGTTCGGTGGCGTGGGCCCGTGACGGGCCCCACGACGGTGGCGTACGGGCACGGCGCCCGGCGTGCGTGGCCCGCACGCCGGGCGGTGTGGCGGATCGGTGGTGCCGGATCGGTGGTGGAGGTCAGACGGCGAGCGCCTGGGCGCGGCGCTTCACCTCCGTACCGCGATTCTCACTCAGCGCCTGGGCGGGGGTGCCGGGCAGGCTCGGGTCGGGCGTGAAGAGCCACTCCAGCATCTCCTCGGCCGTGAAGCCGTCGTCCCGCAGCAGCGTCAGGGTCCCGACCAGGCCCTTGACGACCTTGTCCTCGTCGATGAAGGCCGCCGGGATGTGCAGCGCGCGGTTCTCACCACGGCGTACGGCGATGAGCTGGCCCTCCTTGATCAGCTGGCGTACCCGGGTCACCTCGACGCCGAGCATCTCGGCGATGTCGGGAACGGTGAGCCAGGCGGGCACGAGAGCATCGGTCTTTGCGTCAATCTCGGTCACGCCTCCAGCCTGCCACCTGGCACTGACAGTCGGAAACCTGGCTACGCCGTGGCCGCCGTCGCCGCCTTCAGCGGCTTCGCCGGGTCGGCCAGCAGCTCCGGGTCCATCGGCGTACCCGCCTGGATCAGGCGCCTGCCCTGTGCCAGGTCGCGGGGGCGGCCCACCGCGAGCAGGGCGATCAGGCGGCCCTCGCGCAGCCAGCAGACCGTCCACGCCGGGCTCGCGGGGTCGCCGCGCCACAGGGTGGTGTCGGCGGCGGTGTGGTGACCGGCGTACTGGACGAAGCGGCCGAACTGCTCGGACCAGAAGTAGGGCACCGGGTCGTAGGCCGCCGGGACCTCGCCGCCCGGGGCGCCGACGATGTCGGCGGCGACCGTGCGCGGGCCCTGGAGGGCGTTGTCCCAGTGGTGCACCAGCAGCCGCTCGCCGTAGCGCGCGGAGGGGAAGGAGGCGCAGTCGCCGACCGCGTGGACGTCCGGCGCGGAGGTGCGCAGACGGTCGTCGGCCAGGACCTCGCCGTGCGCACCGAGGGCGATGCCGGACCCGGCGAGCCAGCCGGTGGCCGGGCGGGCGCCGATGCCGACGACGACCGCGTCGGCGGGCAGCCGGGTGCCGTCGGCGAGGACGACCCTGCCGGACTCACCGGGGCCGCCGGGCTCGACGCGCTCCACGCGCGCGTGGGTGCGCAGTTCGGCGCCTGCGTCGGCGTACCAGGCGGTCATCGGTGCGGCGACCTCGGCGGGCAGCGCGTCGGCCAGCGGCCGGTCGGCGGCCTCCACCACGGTCACCGCGCAGCCCGCCTCGCGCGCGGCGGTGGCGAACTCGGCGCCGATCCAGCCCGCGCCGACGACCACGACGTCGTGCTGCCGGGCGAGCACCGGACGCAGCCGTTCCGCGTCGTCCAGGGTGCGCAGCAGGTGCACGCCGGGCACGCCCTCGGCGCCGGGGAGCCGGACCGGTTCGGCGCCGGTCGCCAGGACGAGGACGTCGTAGGGCACGGGCCCCTCGGAGGTGTCCAGGACGTGCTCCGCGGGGCGGACGCCCAGGGCCTCGCAGCCCAGCCGCAGGGTGATGCCGAGGGCCTCGAAGTCGACGTCGAAGGCGGAGCCCTCGGCGGTGCCGAGCAGGACGGCCTTGGACAGCGGGGGGCGGTCGTACGGTTGGTGCGGCTCCGCGCCGATCAGGGTCACCGGGCCGGTGAAGCCCTGTTCCCGCAGGGCGACCGCGGTCTGCACGCCCGCCATCCCGGCGCCCACCACGACCACCCGGCGCTCCGCGTCCGCCGCCGGCCGCCGTCCTCGACCCCGTTCCCGCGTCTGCTCGCTCACCCGATCACCATAGACACCCGGCGTTCCTCCGGTCGGTGAGGCTCCCTTACCCGTGCGACGCGCCGCGGGCTAGGGTGGCCGACGCAAGGCACTCGCGGGAGCCCGGACGCACCGGGCTGAGAGGGAGGCTGGCGGCCTCCGACCGTACGAACCTGATCCGGGTCATGCCGGCGAAGGGAGGGGCTGGACGCCCATGTCGTCTCCGTTGTCGTCTTCATCACACACACCTCCGCACCCGCCTCGTACACCCCGTACACCCGACGTGCTCGTCGTCGGCGGCGGGATCATCGGGCTCGTCACCGCCTGGCGGGCCGCGCGCCGCGGGCTGGTCACCGCCCTCGTGGACCCCGAGCCGGGCGGCGGGGCGGCCCAGGTGGCGGCCGGGATGCTGGCCGCCGTCACGGAGCTGCACTACGGCGAGGAGACGCTGCTCGCGCTGAACCTCGCCTCGGCCCGCCGCTACCCGGAGTTCGCGGCCGAGCTGACCGAGCTGACCGGTCACGACCTCGGTTACCGGCGCTGCGGCACGCTCGCCGTCGCGCTGGACGCCGACGACCGCGCCCACCTGCGCGAACTGCACGCGCTCCAACAGCGGTCCGGCCTGGAGTCCGAGTGGCTGTCGGGGCGCGAGTGCCGGCGCCTGGAGCCGATGCTCGCGCCGGGCGTGCGCGGGGGGCTCCGGGTGGACGGCGACCACCAGATCGACCCGCGCCGCCTCGCCCACGCACTGGTGGCCGCCTGCGAACGCCAGGGCGTGGTCTTCCACCGGGTGTGGGCCGAGCGGCTCACCGTCGGGCGCGGGGACCGGGCCACGGGCGTCGTCACCGCCGCCGGCACCGCCCTGGAGGCCGGGCAGGTGGTGCTGGCCGGGGGCAGCCTGAGCGGGCGGCTCGAGGGCGTGCCGGAGGCCGTACTGCCGCCGGTGCGGCCGGTGAAGGGGCAGGTGCTGCGGCTGACCATGCCGCGGACGGCGGTGCGGGCGCCGCTGCTGAACCGGACCGTGCGCGCCGTGGTGCGCGGCAACCACGTCTACCTGGTGCCCAGGGAGAGCGGCGAGCTGGTCGTCGGCGCGACCAGCGAGGAGCTGGGCTGGGACACGACGGTCACCGCGGGCGGCGTCTACGAACTGCTGCGCGACGCGCACGAGCTGGTGCCCGGCATCACGGAGCTGCCCCTGACGGAGACCCGCGCGGGTCTGCGTCCCGGCTCCCCGGACAACGCCCCGCTGCTCGGCCCGACCGCTCTGGACGGCCTGCTGCTGGCCACCGGTCACCACCGCAACGGCGTCCTGCTCACCCCCGTCACCGGCGACGTCATGGCGCACGCCCTGACCACCGGGGAGCTGCCGGAGGAGGCCCGCCCCTTCACGCCCCGGCGCTTCGGTGCCGACGCCGCGCCTTCCCCACTCCCGCACCTCTCGGAGCAGCCCGCATGAACATCTCCGTCAACGGCGAGCCGCGCGAGGTGGCTCCCGGGACCGCCCTGGGCGCGCTGGTGGGCACGCTCACCGCGGCCCCGTCCGGGGTGGCCGCCGCCCTGAACGAGACCGTCGTCCCGCGCGCGCGGTGGTCCGCCACCGCCCTGGCCGACGGCGACCGTGTCGAGATCCTCACCGCCGTCCAAGGAGGCTGACCATGGCCGACGATCCCTTCGTCCTCGGCGGCACGACGTACGCGTCCCGCCTGATCATGGGTACGGGCGGGGCGCCCAGCCTGGACGTGCTGGAGCGCGCGCTGGTGGCCTCCGGGACGGAGCTGACGACCGTCGCGATGCGGCGGGTGAACGCCTCGGTGCACGGCTCCGTGCTGTCCGTGCTGGAGCGGCTCGGCATCCGGGTGCTGCCGAACACGGCCGGCTGCTTCACGGCCGGGGAGGCGGTGCTCACCGCCCGCCTCGCGCGCGAGGCGCTCGGCACGGACCTGGTCAAGCTGGAGGTCATCGCCGACGAGCGCACCCTGCTGCCGGACCCGGTCGAGCTGCTGGACGCGGCGGAGACGCTGGTGGACGACGGGTTCACCGTACTGCCGTACACCAACGACGACCCGGTGCTCGCGCGGAAGCTGGAGGACGTCGGGTGCGCGGCGATCATGCCGCTGGGCTCGCCGATCGGGTCCGGGCTCGGGATCCGCAACCCGCACAACTTCCAGCTGATCGTGGAGCACGCGCGCGTGCCGGTGATCCTGGACGCCGGGGCCGGTACGGCGTCGGACGTGGCGCTGGCGATGGAGCTGGGGTGCGCGGGTGTGATGCTGGCCTCGGCGGTGACGCGGGCGCAGGAGCCGGTGCTGATGGCTTCCGCGATGCGCTCCGCGGTGGAGGCGGGGCGGTTGGCCCGGCGGGCCGGGCGGATTCCGCGGCGGCATTTCGCCGAGGCGTCGTCTCCTGCGGAGGGCTTGGCGGTGCTGGATCCGGAGCGGCCCGCCTTTCAGTGAGCCTGCGCTGTACTGAGGTTTTGTCTCCCACCCGCGCACCACCCGTTTCCGGCCAAGAGGTGGCCCGACCCGTCGTGGTGCCTCACCGTCGGCGGCGCACGGTGCGTGGGAAGCGTCACAGATGCGCTGCAGTACCGGTCCTATTCCGTTCGGCGAGGCGGGGTGTCCGTGGTGGCTCGTACACTCACCTGCGTGGACACGACCCTTCAGGACCCTCTCGTCGGGCAGGTGCTCGACGGCCGGTACCGCGTCGAGGCGCGGATCGCGGTCGGCGGGATGGCCACGGTCTACCGGGCCGTGGACACCCGCCTGGACCGCGTGCTCGCGCTGAAGGTGATGCACCCGACGCTCGCGACCGACGCCACCTTCGTCGAGCGGTTCATCCGCGAGGCCAAGTCGGTGGCCCGGCTCGACCACCCCAATGTCGTCCAGGTCTTCGACCAGGGGGCCGAGGGGGCGTACGTCTACCTGGCGATGGAGTACATCGCGGGCTGCACCCTGCGCGACGTGCTGCGCGAGCGCGGGGCGCTCAGGCCGCGGGCCGCGCTGGACATCGTGGAGCCGGTCCTGGCCGCCCTCGGCGCCGCGCACCGCGCGGGGTTCGTGCACCGGGACATGAAGCCGGAGAACGTGCTGATAGGTGACGACGGCCGGGTCAAGGTCGCCGACTTCGGCCTGGTCCGCGCCGTGGACACCGTGACCAGCACCACCGGTGCCGTCCTCGGCACCGTCTCCTACCTGGCGCCCGAGCAGATCGAGCACGGCACCGCCGACCCCAGGGTCGACGTGTACGCGTGCGGTGTCGTGCTGTACGAGATGCTGACCGGCGCCAAGCCGCACGACGGGGACTCCCCCGCTGCGGTGCTCTACAAGCACCTCCACGAGGACGTGCCGCCGCCGTCGGCCGCCGTGCCGGAGATGGCGTACGAGCTGGACGAGCTGGTGGCCGCGGCGACCGCGCGCAACCCGGAGATCCGGCCGCACGACGCCGTGGCGCTGCTCGCGCGGACCCGCGAGGCGCGTGAGTCGCTGAGCGCGGCCCAGTTGGACGCGGTGCCGCCGCAGGCGCTCGCCGCGGAGCACGACAACGCCGACGACCGCACGAGCGTGATCCCGCGCGCGCTGACGATGCCCCGGCCGCTGCCCGTCAACGAGGACGACGAGTCCGCCGGCCCGGACGGCCGCTTCGCCTCGGACGGGATCAACCACACCAGCCGGCTCGCCGCTCCCCCGCCGGCTCCCTCCCCGTCCCGGCGGCTGCGGCTGCGCCGCGGGCCGCTGACGATCGTCGTGGCCGTCCTGCTGGTGCTCGGGGTCGGCACGGGCGTCTGGTACATCAACTCCGGCCAGTTCACCAAGGTGCCGCCGCTGCTGTCCAAGACCGAGGCCCAGGCCCGGGACCGGCTGGACGACGCCGGTCTCGACGTCGGCAAGGTGCGGCACGCCTACAGCGACACCGTGGAGCGCGGCAAGGTCATCAGCACCGACCCCGGGGTGGGCGACCGCATCCGGAAGAACGACTCGGTGGCGCTCACCGTCTCCGACGGCCCCGACACCGTGAAGCTGCCGGACGTGACGGGCTACCGGCTGGACAAGGCCCGGACGCTGCTCGAGGACGAGGGGCTGGAGCCGGGCATGGTGACCCGGGCGTTCAGCGGCGAGGTGGCCAAGGGCTTCGTGATCTCCACCAAGCCCGGGTCCGGCACCACGGTGCGCGCGGGCTCGGCGGTCGCCCTGGTCGTCAGCAAGGGCAGCCCCGTCGACGTCCCGGACGTCACCGGCGACGACCTGGACGAGGCACGGGCCGAGCTGGAGGGGGCCGGCCTGAAGGTGAAGGTCGCCGACGAGCGGGTGAACTCGGAGTACGACAGCGGCCAGGTGGCCCGGCAGACGCCGGAGCCGGGCGGCCGGGCCGCCGAGGGGGACACGGTGACGCTCACGGTGTCCAAGGGGCCCCGGATGATCGAGGTCCCGGACGTGGTCGGGGACAGCGTGGACGACGCCAAGCAGAAGCTCGAGGACGCGGGCTTCGAGGTGGACGAGGACCGCGGGCTGCTCGGGCTGTTCGGCGACACCGTGAAGGAGCAGTCCGTGGACGGCGGGGACTCGGCTCCCGAGGGGTCGACGGTCACCATCACGATCCGCTGACCCGGCGGCCGATCAGGCCGGACACCTGGTCAACGGGGCGTGCGCAAAGGGCTGTTGCCCCCTCTGCTTCCCCCGGCGGGGACCGCTACTATGGCGGCTCCGCAGACGGTCGGGGCCTGCGGTGGCGGACGGGGGGAGGGCGTCTTGACGGCGGAACCGGTCGTACGGACGGCCGTCACCGACGACTGGCAGGTGAGCATCCTCGGCCCGGCCGGCAACCCGGTCGGCGGCGGGGTCATCGTCCCGCCCCGCTACGTGCTGACCTGCGCCCACGTCGTGACGTCGGCCATGGGCGGACGCCTGGAGGACGACCCGCACGCCACCGTCACGGTGACCCTCAGCAGCGGGCTGAAGCTGACCGGCTCCCCGGGCGGCGGGCACCGCTACACCGGCGGGACCTACCACGAGGACGTCTCGGTGCTCACCCTGCACGGCGACCTGGGGCAGGCGGGCGGCCGCTTCCCCACCTCGCACGCCCATCTCTCCACCGGCGGCTACGCCGCCAAGCGGCCCATGCAGGTGTACGGCTATCCACAGGGCCAGCCGCACGGGGTGTGGGCGGACTGCCTGATGGCCGGCCGGGGCGGCCCGGAGTCCGCGCTGATCCAGCTGAACGACGCGCCGGACACCGGCCGCCGGGTGGCCCGCGGCTACAGCGGCTGCGGGGTCCGGGACGCCACGACGTCCCGCGTCGCCGGGCTCGCCGTACTGCGCGACAAGTCGCCCGAGGCGGGCGTGACCTGGATGATCCCGCTGGAGCGGCTGGCCCGCGACTGGCCCCCGTTACGGGCGGCGCTGGCGCTGTCCGGCGACCGTGTCGCGCCGCTGCCCGCGCCGGGGACGCCGGACCCGGACGACGGCCCGTTCGACGACGAGGCCATGGACGACCTCTACCGGCTGCTGCTCGACGGCCGGCTCGCGATGCCCGGTCTGGTGGCCCTGCGCGACGACGCGCTCGGGCCGGTGCGCCGCCCCTGGCAGGGCTCCCCCGAGGACATCCTCGGCATCGTGCACGACCTGCGGCACATCGCCCAGGCGGGCCGGCCGGTGCCGCCGCTGCTGACCTTCGTCGCCGCGCTGTCCCGGCGGGTCCCCGGGCCCCGCGGGCAGGAGCTGGCCCGCTGGGTGCGCGGGCGGGCGGGGCACTGCACCCCCGCCGTCGATCCCGGTCCGCTCCTTGAGCGCCGGGTGCGTCCCGGCGGGGCGGGCACCCGGTGGACGTACGCCACCTTCCGGGTCACTCCGGCCTCGCCGGGCCGGCACTACCTGCTCGACGTCTTCCGGCAGCACGAGGGCGCCCCGCGGGAGGCCGTGCAGCAGTACACCGAGGCCATGCGGCTGGGGCGGCTGGAGCGGCTCGTGGTGGACGAGATCATCCGGATGCGCCGGGAGAAGGCCATCGACTCCCCGGACCTGTTCGTGGAGTTCGTCCTGCCCCGCGAGCTGCTGGGCCGGCCGGTCGACGGCCTGCCGATCACGACGCCGAGCGGCGCGGAGGTGCGTCTGGGGGTGGTGCACCCGGTCGCCGTGCGCAGCCTCGAGCGCCAGAACGCGTCGGAATGGGTCGACTGGGGGCATAACTGGTCCCGTAAGTGGGACAGGATGAAGGCATTGTCCGCACTCTCCGGAGAGGGCGTGGTCGCGGTGGTCCCCGCCCGGAACCAGGACGGTTCGTCCTACGAGGCCCTGTTCTCCGCCCTGTACGCGGACGACGGACCGCTGGCCCTGGTCCTCGGGTTCCCGCCACGGGTGCCGCGCAGGCGGGCCCCCGACGCCGAGTTCGACGCGGCGCTGGACGCGGGGGTGCCCGCCCTGGTGTGGGCGCACGACGAGGAGGACGGGCCGTCCGTCGCCGCCGACCTGCCGGACCGGTTGCGGACCGCCGGGGCGCGCACGCTGCCCGGGGAGGTGCTGCGGGCCCGCCGCGGGGAGTGGTCGTCCCGGCCCGGTGCGGCCCGGCCGCGGGTCGGGGGCGGGCTGCGCCTGGGCTTCCTGTGGGACCCGTTCGACCGGCTGCCCCCGCACACGCCCCTGACCCCACCAGCTCCCGCTCCCGGAGGTGCCCCGTCGTGACCGAGCCCGCAGCCCCGCAGCCGCCGGCGTGGTGGATCTACCGCGGTGACGGTGTCCCGCACAACGGCATCGAACGGCTGCCCGACCCGCCGAGCTGGCGCCCGCTGCAACAGGGCATGCCGCCGCAGGACGAGCCCGTGCCACCGCAGCCCGCCGACACCCGGCGCGGGCGGGTCTTCCAGGTGGACCACGGCCTGGTCGACGCGGTCAACGCGGCCCTGCTGCTGCGCCGCCCGCTGCTGCTGACCGGGCGCCCGGGCACCGGCAAGTCCACCCTCGCGCACGCGGTCGCCTACGAGCTGGGCCTCGGCCCCGTCCTGCACTGGCCGGTGACCTCGCGCACCACCCTGCGGGACGGCCTGTACGCCTACGACGCCATCGGCCGGCTGCACGAGGCCAACCTGCGCCGCGCCGGACTGGAGACCGGGGGCGGCACCGGCGACATCGGCCGTTTCCTGCGGCTCGGGCCGCTGGGCACGGCACTGCTGCCCCGCCACCGGCCGCGGGTCCTGCTCGTCGACGAGCTGGACAAGAGCGACATCGATCTGCCCAACGACCTGCTCACCGTGTTCGAGGAGGGCCGCTTCACCGTCGAGGAGCTGCTGCGGCTGCCGCCGGAGCAGCGCACCGTCCCGGTGCGGACGGCGGACGGGCAGAGCGCCCCGGTGACGGACGGCGAGGTGGAGTGCTGGGCCTTCCCGTTCGTGGTGATCACCTCCAACGAGGAGCGGGAGTTCCCCGCGGCCTTCGCCCGGCGCTGCCTGCGCTACGACATCGAGCAGCCGGGTCCCGACCGGCTGGCGGCGATCGTCGCCGCGCACCTGGGCGCCGACGCGCTGGAGGAGGCGGCACCTCTGGTGGAGGCGTTCCTCGCGGAGCAGGGCAACGGGAGCGTCGCCGTGGACCAGTTGCTGAGCGCCATCCAGCTGGCGCGGGCCGGCGCCGACGAGGACCCGGAGCAGTGGCAGGACCTGCTGCGCACCCTGTGGCGGCACCTGGAGACGGGGCCCTGATGCCGTACGAACCTCCGGAGCGACCCGCTCCGGACGCCCGGGAGATCGCCGAGGTCCTGTGGCTCGCGGCGCGGCTGGCGCACGCGCCCCACGACCCGGAGCCCGCCCGGCCGGCCAGTGGCGCACCCCGGCTGTCCGGGATCGCGGGCCAGCTGGAGCCGGGCTCACCGCGCCGCCGGCCGGGTGTCCGGGACCCGGCGGACCCGCCGGGGCCGGCGCCGGAGGACACCTGGCCCGAGGGGGCCGCGCCGGGGGCCGGGGAGCCCCGGCTGCACGTGCGGAGCAGCGGCGCGCCGGACGGCCGTACGGGCGCCCCCGTACCGGCGCTTTTGGTGCGCTCCCCGGGGGTGCGGCCGCTGGCCCGGACGGCGGAGCTGGCCAAGGCCCTGCGGCCGCTGCGGCGGCGGGCCGCGTCCAGCGTCCGGCACCGGCTGGACGAGGAGGCGACGGCCGACCGGGCGGCCGAGACCGACGTCTGGGAGCCGGTGCTGGTCCCGGCGGAGGAACCCTGGCTGGACCTGGTACTCGTGGTGGACACCGGCGAGTCGATGGTGCTGTGGGACGGCGCGGTGGCCGAACTGCGCGCGGTGCTGCGCCGGGTGGGTGCCTTCCGCTCCCTCGCCGTGCGCTGGCTGGAGCACCTGCCGGGCGGCTCCGTGACGGTGCGCACCACGCCGCCGCCGTGGCCGGACGGCGGCGCCCCGCGGACCGCCACCGGCGCGGACCGACGGCTGCACCGCTCCCCGCGCGGCGCGGTCCTGGTCCTCAGTGACGCGATCGGCCCCGGGTGGGGCTCCGGCGCGGTGCACCGGCTGCTGGCCCGTTGGGCGCGCGGCGGCCCGACGGCGCTGGTGCAGCCGCTCGACCGGCGGCTGTGGCACCGCACCGCGCTGCGCCCGCTCCCCGTCGCGCTCAAGGCCTCCCGGCCCGGCATCCCCAACGCGGACCTGCGCGCGGACGCCCACCGGCCGGGACTGCTGGTGCCGGTGGTCGAACTCGCCCCGGCGGCCCTGCAGATGTGGGCACGGCTGGTCGCGCGCCCGGAGTCCTCGCCGTTCCAGGGGTACGCGGTACGGGCCGACGCCGTCCCGCGCCCGGAGCCGGGGCCGGGGCCGGGCGGTCCGGGTGCGGGCGGTCCGGGGCCGGACGGTCCCGGGCCTTCGGTGCGGGACGAGCGGCTGTCGCCCCTCGACCGGGTGCTGGCGTTTCGCGCGGAGGCCTCGCCCCAGGCGTTCGAACTGGCCGGATATCTCGCCGCCGCGCCGCTGTTCCTGCCGGTGATGCGCCTGGTGCAGCAGGTCATGGCGCCGCGCACGACCCCCTCGCATCTGGCGGAGGTCTTCCTGTCCGGCCTGCTGCACCCGGTGCCGGCGCAGCCCCGTCCGGCCGAACAGACCGAGTTCGACTTTCCCGAGACCGTGCGGTCGCTGCTGCTGGGTTCGCTGCACCGGCAGGAGAGCCGCCGGGTCCTGACGGCCGTGTCGGGCTATCTGGCGGAGCACTCCTCGGCGCCGTACCGCTTCGACGCCACGCTCACCGATCCCTCGCGGGGGCTGCCCTCCCGGATCAGCGTCGAGAGCCTGCCCTTCGCCAAGGTCGACGCGGCGGTCGCCGACGCCCTGGGCGGCGGCTTCGCGGCCCGCGCGCGCGAGCTGCGGGACCTCATCTCCCGGCAGCACCGGCCCGGGGGAGATGGTGACGCAAAGTCGCCATACGATGACGGTGTGACTGACACCACATCCGCCAGCGGAGCCATCGAAACGGGCGCCGGCCGCCCCCGTCCGGCCGGTCCCGGCACCCGGACCGGGGGGACGTCCGCGCCGACGGGGGAACAGTCACGGCACACAGCGGGAAGGGATCCATCCGTGGCCGAGTCCGCCTCTCACCCGGTCGGCGTCAACGGCCCCCCGAAGACCGCGCAGGCGCCGACGGGCGCGCTTCCGACGCTCACCCGTCCGATGCGGTTCGAGGAGACCGTGCCGCAGGTGTGGGGCCGGCGCATCCCGCCGCGCAACCACAACTTCACCGGGCGCAGCGAGCTGATCACCCAGTTGCACGACCGTCTTGCCGACCGTCGCGCGGCCATCGTGCCGCAGGCCTTCTTCGGTCTCGGCGGCGTGGGCAAGACACAGCTGGCCGTGGAGTACATCTACCGCTACCAGTCCCAGTACCAGCTGATCTGGTGGATCAACGCCGAGGACCCGGCCCTGGTCCGCTCCGCCATCGCCGCTCTCGCGCCGCACCTGGGCCTGGAGGCCGGGCCCAGTGGTGACGAGGCGCTTCCGCTCGTCCTCGACGCGCTGCGCCGGGGCTCTCCCTACCGCAGGTATCTCTTGGTCTTCGACAACGCCGACCGGCCCGAGGACCTGGAGGAGTACTTCCCCTCCGGCGAGGGACACATCCTGATCACCTCCCGCAACCAGAGCTGGGCCGGTCACGCGCACCCCGTCTCGGTGGACGTCTTCTCCCGCGAGGAGTCGGTCCGCTTCCTGCAGCGCCGGGTGCCCGGCATGCCCGCGCAGGACGCCTCCCGCCTCGCGGAGGCGCTGGGCGACCTGCCGCTCGCGGTGGAGCAGGCCGGTGCCTGGCACGCGGAGACGGCGATGTCGGTCGACGAGTACCTGGAGCTGCTGCGCGAGCACGCGGACCGGCTGCTGGACACCTCCGTGCCCTCGGGGTACCCGCACTCCGTGGTGGCGACCTGGAACCTGGCGATGGAGCGCCTGGAGCGGCGCAGTCCCGCGGCCGTACAACTGCTGCGGCTGTGTTCCTGCATGGCGCCGGAGCCGATCAGCTGGGCCATGCTGCGCAGCGCCGCGTTCGCCCCGCTGCCCTCGCCGCTCGCCGAGGCGCTGCGCGATCCCGTCGAACTGGGCCTGGCCACCCGGGAGATCGGCCGGCTCGCCCTGGCCCGGATCGACCACCGCAGCAACAGCCTCCAGATGCACCGGCTGGTGCAGGCGGTGCTCTTCAACCAGATGTCGGAGCAGGAGCAGGAGGACACCTTCCACCTGACCCACGTCCTGCTGGCCGCCGCCGACCCGCAGGAGCCGGAGGACAACGACAACTGGCGCCGCTACTCGGAGCTGCGGCCGCACATCCGGCCCACCCGGGCCGTCGAGTGCGACCACCGGGAGGTGCGGGACCTGGTCATCAACGAGATCCGCTACCTGTACCTGCACGGCGACTACACCGGCGGCACGGAACTGGCCGAATTCGCCCGCAAGGAGTGGCAGCAGCGGCTGGGCGACGACCATCCGCAGACGATGCGCACCACCCGCTCCTACGCCACGCTGATCCGCAACTTCGGCCGTTTCGACGAGGCCCGGGAGCTGAACGCCCAGCTGCTGGTGCGGGCCCGCCGCGTGTTCGGCGAGGACCACGAGGAGACGCTGGCCATCGCCAACAGCAACGCGGCGGACCTGCGGGTGCTGGGCGACTTCGAGCAGGCCACGGAGCGGGACGCCGACACCCTGGAGCGGCTGACGCGGAGCTTCGGCCGGGACTATCCGCTGGCGCTGATGTCGGCCGCCAACCACGCGCTGGACCTGCGGCTGCTCGGCCGGTTCCAGGAGGCTCTGGAGCTGGACGCGGACACCTACCAGCGGCGGGTGCGCATCTTCGGCCCCGACGATCCGGTCACCCTGGTGGTGGCGGCCAACTACGCGCGCGACCAGCGGGAGCTGGGCGACTACCGGGGTTCCACCGAGTCGCTGCGGGCGCTGTACCCGAAGCTGCGGGACCGGCAGGGCCGCGAGCACCCGTCCACCCTGGACGTGGCGAAGAACCTCGCGGTCTCGCTGCGTGCGATGGGCGCCTACGAGGAGGCGTACGACCGGTCCTCGCGGACGGTGGAGCGCTACCGGGCCCGGTACGGCGAGGGCGACCTCAACACGCTGGCGGCGGTGGGCAACTACGCCATCGACCTGCTGCTGCGGGGCGAGCTGGAGGACGCCGAGCGGCTGGCCGCGCAGACCGTGGCCGGGTACGAGCAGCTGTTCGGCGCGGACCACCCGTACCTGCCGATGACCGAGACCAACCACGCCCTGGTCCTCAGCGCGCTGGGCGAGCACGAGCGGGCGCTCTCCCTGAACCTGACGGCGTACGAGAAGCTGGCGGCCCGTTTCGGTCCCGAGCACAATTGCACGCTGCGCTGCGGGGTCAACCTCGCCAACGACCTGCACTCGGCGGGCCGCCACGAGGAGGCGGCGCAGGCGGACGGCCGGCACCTGGAGGCGCTGCGGGCCACCGTCAGGCCGGATCACCCGGTGACCCTGGTCTGCGGCGGCAACCTGGCGCACGACCTGCGCGCGCTGGGCCGGGACGCGGAGGCCGAGACGCTCCTCGACGACGTCCTGACCCGTTTCGCCCGGACCCTGGGACGGGACTACCCGGTCGCCGAGGTCTTCGCCAGGGGCGAGCGCGCGTTCTGCGACATCGAAACCCCGGTCTTCTGACCGGCCTGCCCGCCTTCACCGGTCTCCGCCTCGGCGGGTTCCCCCCGGTCCGGGCGCCCGAGGCCCTGGGTCGGGTGAGCCGGTCGGGGCTGGGGGTTCCTCGCGGCGGCCGCCTCCTCGTCCGCGGCCGGGGCCACGCCGGTGGGGTCCGTGTCGGCGGCATCGTCCGCCAGCCAGGCCGCCAGGGACAGCGGGTCGGGTGCGCGGGGCGGTGTCGCGGTCGGTTGGGCGGTGAGCCGTAGGAGGAGGGCGCGGACGAGTTCGGTGCGGGTGCGCAGGACGTCCGCGCCGGGTCGCCCCTCCTCGGCGGCCGCGGCGGCGAGTTCCGCCCACCCCTGCGTACCGTGCGGCGCGGCGAGCACCGCGTCCGCGGCCTCGCGGGCCGGCCGGGCCCGTTCGGCGCCCCGCTGCCGTGCCGCCCAGCGCCCGAACTCCGGGCCCGGCCCGGCCACGGCGCCGGTGGCCGGGCGTACGTCCGCAGCGGGCAGCTGTCCGGCCGGGCGGCCGGACCGCCACAGCGCGGCCAGGCGGTCGGTCCCGGCGTCGTCGGCGGCCGCCCAGCGCAGCCGCCAGACGGCCTCGTCGCCCGCCTGCACCCGGGCGACGGCCCGCACGAGCCGTTCACCACCGCCCCCGTCCCCGTCCCCGTCCCCGTCCCGCACGGTCCGGGCGAGCCGGTCGAGGAAGCGGGTGCCGAGGGCGGTGAGGCGGACGTGGGACGCCGCCTCCGTCAGGCCGCGCTCGACGTGGGCCCGGGTCTGTGCCAGGCGCCAGGCCGCGTCGGCCTGTGCGGGCCCGCGCCGGCTGCCGCTGAGGTCCTGCCAGAACGCCAGGTCGCCGAGGTGGGCGTAGATGCCCTGGAGCAGTCCGCCGGGGGGCCGCGGGTCGGGCCGCCAGGGCGCGTACAGCCGGGGGCTGCCGCCGGGCTCGTACAGGGTGACCAGGTCGGTCAGGGCGCTGAGCTTGCTGTGCTGGAACTCGTGCAGCAGGGTCAGCGCCAGCCGCTCGGGGTCGGCCGGCCAGGAGGTGAGCACCGTGCCGAAGGCGTGCCGTGAGGTGGCGGAGGCGACGCCGCGCGCCGGGGCGGGCAGGGGCACGATGCCGTTCAGTCCGGCGGCGAGTTCCCCGGCCCGGCGCGGATGGTTCTCGACGAGCAGTTCCCAGGCCTGCCGCAGGAGTTCGCGCCAGGCCGCGGGACCGGCGCTGGCCGTCTCCAGTGCGGGCAGTTCCGGCGCGGCGGTCTCCAGCGGCAGCCGGAGCGTCAGCCCCCGGTGCCGGGTGTGGAGCACGGCGACGGGCTGCCAGCCGTGCCCCGGGCGGGACGGGTCGCGCGGCAGGACGCGTTCCCCGGCGGCGGTCAGGACGCGCACCCGGCAGCACCCGGCCGAGGTGTCCGGAGCCCCCTCGGGGCCCGCCGGTGCCTCGACGACGACCAGGGCCTCGGGCGCCGCGCCGAGCCCGGTGACCGTGCCGAGGCCGGGCAGCGCCAGCCGCCCTTCCCGCACCGGCACGGTGATCCGGGCCGGGTGGGCCGCGCGGACCGCGGCGAGGACCGCGAGGGCGGCGAGGTCCCGGCCGGCGCACCCGCCCCGGCGGTGCGCCGGGCAGTCCCGCAGGGTGCGGGCGGCCCAGGTGCCGAAGGCGGGGCCGTCGACCACCGACCGGGCCGCCTCGGGGTTGACGCGTTCGACGCCCGCCAGCAGGTCCGCCGCCGCTTCGGCGGTCCCGCCGCACGGTCCGTCCAGCGCGCGCCGCAGCAGCAGGAGGTTGCGGCTGCGCCGGGCGCGCCGCAGCAGGAGCACCGCGGACCGGCCGCCCTCCCCCGCGGCCAGGGCGTCGAAGACGTCGTCCGGCAGGACGCAGGGGCCGATCACGTCGGCGCCGCGGTGCGGGCGAGCCGGCGTCTGATGTGCCCGATGAGCAGGAGCAGGTCCGCGCAGTAGACGGTGGGCGCGCGGTAGCCGGAGCCGGGCCGGTAGCGGTGCCCGTACTCGCTGCCGCCGCACACGGACAGCTCCGGACAGCGCAGGCACTGCTCGGACAGGGCGCGCTCCCCGGCCTGCCGGGCGGCGAACCCCGGGTGCAGCAGGACCTCGTCGAAGGAGTTCCGGAAGACGTCCAGGCCGCTCTCGGAGGAGCCGTCGGGCCCGGTGCGCAGCGTGTCGTTCTGGTGGACGGAGCCGTCGGCCTCGACGAACACGGAGACGCTGCTGGTCACGCCGACCCAGTCGAGCCTGCTGTGCCCGCCGAGCACCGTGTGCAGCAGTTCGTCGAGGATCCGCACGGAGGTCTCCTTGCGCGGCGCGCCGGCCCAGCGGTCGAAGACGGCGGCCAGCCAGCGCCCGTACGCCCCGGCCGGTGCGGGCGGCGGTGCGCCCCAGTGGCCGTGCGGCAGCAGGAAGTCGATCAGCGGCGGCCCGCTCGCCAGCAGCGACTCGTAGACGGCGACCGGGTCCCTGGCCGCGTCCACGGTGCACAGCAGCCCGGCGTACAGCTGGGGGTAGGAGCCGGAGAGCAGCCGCAGTCCCGCCAGCACGTCGTCGTAGGAGCCTTGTCCGCCGCGGGTACGGCGGTGCGCGTCGTGCGCCTGCCGGTCGCCGTCCACGCTGACACCGACCCGCACCCGGTGCTCGGCCAGCGTGTCCAGCATGCGGGTGTCGAGGAGGGTGCCGTTGGTCTGGACGGTGAACTCGGCCTCGGTGCCCGTCTCCTGGACGGTGTCGCGGACGGTCCGCACGGCTTCGGCGACCCCCTGGGGCCCGGCCAGCAGGGGTTCGCCGCCGTGCAGCACGATCCGGACCCGCCGCAGCCCGTGGGCACGGGCGTGCTCCGCGATCCGCTCGGCCGTACGGCGCAGGGTCGCGGGGCTCATGGCGCGGGGCTGGCGCCGCCAGGTGCGGTCGCCGTGCTCGTAGATGATGCAGTAGTCGCAGGCCAGGTTGCACCGGCTGCGGGTCTTGAGGACGAACTGGCGCAGCGGGACCGGCCGCCAGCCCTCGTCCAGGAGTGCCGCGACGTCGACCGCGGGTCGGTCAGGCGCTCGCCTGCCAGCTGGTGTATTCGTCGTCATGGGACTGGGCGGCCTCCGTCTGCAGCCGCTCCAGGGCCACCGCGAGTACGGAACCGGGGAGCGCGCGCAGTTCGTCGACGGTGCATCCGGCGATGTCGGGCAGTGCGCACTCGACCCCCGTGGTCTCTTCCACGCCTCGGCCCCCTCCTGCGTCCGGGACGTCCGGCATCCGGCCCCGCGCCGCGGCACACCGCCGCCAGTGCATGGTAGGCGGATCCGGGTGCGGTGCGGGAGAGGGCCTCGCTCCCCCGCGGCCGGATCCGGACACCCGCTCCGGTCCGGTCCCCCGGGCCCGACGCCCCCTTGGACAGGACCTAGCTTTCCCACACGGCACGCACGATCAGGTGGGCCTCTCCCGTCGCCTTGGCCACGACGGCACCCGCCTCCCCGCTCAGCTTCACCCCGAACTCCAGTTCCAGCCGTTTCGGGGCGACGTCGAGGGACGTCATGCGGGTGTGCGCCTCGGCGGCCATGCGCCGGATGCCGTCGAGGGCCTCGCCGAGGCCCTCCTGGGCGCGCCGGACGACCGTGCTCCCGTTGACCGAGATCTCCTGGAGTCCGTAGACGTCCTCGTCGGCCGGTTCGACCAGGACCCGGCCGCCGTCCGGCAGCGCGAAGCTGACGACGTCCCCCATGTGCACCCTCCCCAGGCTCGGCAGCGCCGGTGCGCTGGTGCAGTCGTACCCTGATCCGGGGTCCGTCCACACGTCCTGGCATCCTTGGTGCGGACATGAGCACCGCATCCGCATCCTCCTCCCCCGTGCCGCGCAACCCCGTCGGCGGCCACGTCCCCGTGGCCGGCGGGCTGCACTCCGTCGGTCTGTCCTACGCCCGTGAGCTGAAGGCGGAGACCGTGCAGGTCTTCGTCGCCAACCCGCGCGGCTGGGCCACCCCGGCCGGCAACCCGAAGCAGGACGAGGCCTTCCGCGAGGCCTGCGCGGCCGGGTCGGTCCCGGCGTACGTGCACGCGCCGTACCTGATCAACTTCGGCTCGCACACCGAGGCGACCGTGGAGCGGTCGGTCGAGTCG
Source organism: Streptomyces sp. NPDC111628 (assembly GCF_055635195.1). Taxonomy (NCBI): domain Bacteria; kingdom Bacillati; phylum Actinomycetota; class Actinomycetes; order Kitasatosporales; family Streptomycetaceae; genus Streptomyces; species Streptomyces sp. NPDC111628. The sequence goes on from NZ_JBVKBZ010000007.1 coordinate 359,676, forward strand.
CTGCGGCACTCGCTGCGGCGCGGGCGGGCCATCGGGGCGCTCGGCGTGGTGGTGCACACCGGGAGCGCGACCGGCGGACGGGAGAGGTCGGTGGCGCTGAAGCAGGTGCGCGAGCACCTGCTGCCGCTGCTGGACGAGCTGACCCACGACGACGACCCGTACCTGCTGCTGGAGTCGACGGCGGGGCAGGGCGCCTCCCTGTGCTCGCGGACCTGGGACTTCGGGCCGTACTTCGAGGCGCTGGACGCCCATCCGAAGCTGGGCGTGTGCCTGGACACCTGCCACATCTTCGCGGCCGGCCACGACCTGACCGGCCCTTCCGGCATGCACCAGACCCTCGACCTGCTGGTGGACACCGTCGGCGAGGGCCGGCTGAAGCTGATCCACGCCAACGACTCCAAGGACGTGGCCGGAGCCCACAAGGACCGGCACGAGAACATCGGCGCCGGTCACATCGGCGAGGATCCGTTCCGCGCGCTGATGACGCACCCGGCGACCGAGGGCGTGCCGCTGGTCATCGAGACGCCCGGCGGCAAGGAGGGGCACGCGGCGGACGTGGCGCGGCTGAAGAAACTGCGCGACGGCTGACCCGCGGGTGCCGTACGGCGGGTCACGGCTCGGGGCCGTCTCCGGGCTCCTCCTGGTAGGAGTAGCGCTGCTCCCGCCAGGGGTCGCCGATGTTGTGGTAGCCGCGCTCCTCCCAGAAGCCGCGCCGGTCGGCGGTCATGTACTCGATGCCGCGCACCCACTTCGGGCCCTTCCAGGCGTACAGGTGCGGCACGACCAGCCGCAGCGGGAAGCCGTGCTCGGCGGTGAGCAGCTCGCCGTCCTTGTGGGTGGCGAAGAGGGTGCGCCCGGCGGCGAAGTCGGACAGCCTGAGGTTGGAGCTGAAGCCGTACTCGGCCCACACCATCACGTGGGTGACGGCGGGCGCGGGCGGGGCCAGCCGAAGGATCGTGGCGGCCGGGACGCCGCCCCACTCGGCACCGAGCATGCTGAACTTCGTGACGCAGTGCAGGTCGGCGACGACCGTGGTGTAGGGCAGGGCGCTGAACTCGTCGTGGGTCCAGCCGTGCTTCTCGTCGTCGGTGGTGGCGCCGAAGACCCGGAACTCCCAGCGCTCGGGGCGGAACTTGGGAACCGGCCCGTAGTGCGTGACGGGCCAGCCGCGCTGCAGCCGCTGCCCGGGCGGGAGCTCGAACCGCGACGCTCCTTGCGAACCGTCTTCTCCCGATCCGTGTTCCACCGGCTGACCCATACCTCCATCCTGACAGACCCGGACCGATGCCCCTGACCCACCCCACTTACATTCGGGCAAAAGCCCACAATGCCGACCAAGCCGACTAAGCCTGCACTTACTTACTAAGTCAAGACTTACTGGACGATCTTCGATGCCGGTGCAATCATGCCGCGCAACACGCCTGTTCCCGTTCGAAGGAGCGTCAAGCGATGCAGGGCGACCCGGAAGTCATCGAGTTCCTCAATGAGCAGCTGACCGCCGAGCTCACGGCCATCAACCAGTACTTCCTGCACGCGAAGCTGCAGGACCACAAGGGCTGGACCAAGCTCGCGAAGTACACGCGCGCGGAGTCCTTCGACGAGATGCGCCACGCCGAGGTGCTCACCGACCGCATCCTGCTCCTGGACGGCCTGCCGAACTACCAGCGGCTCTTCCACGTGCGGGTCGGCCAGAGCGTGACCGAGATGTTCCAGGCCGACCGGGAGATCGAGCTGGAGGCGATCGACCGGCTGCGCCGGGGCATCGAGGTGATGCGGGCCAAGCACGACATCACGTCGGCCAACGTCTTCGAGGCGATCCTCGCCGACGAGGAGCACCACATCGACTACCTGGAGACCCAGCTCGACCTGATCGAGAAGCTGGGCGAGTCGCTGTACCTGTCGACGGTCATCGAGCAGACGCAGCCGGACCCGTCGGGACCGGGATCCCACTAACGGGGGGTCTAGGCCGCCTCGGGAAGCTCCGAGAGGACCGGGGCGCCCTGGTCGGCCAGCTGCCGACGGGGGCAGGCGCCGCGCCCGAGCAGGGCCTGGATGCGCCGTACGCAGCCGCCGCAGTCGGTGCCCGCCTTGCAGGCGGAGGCGATCTGCCGGGGCGTGCACGCGCCGGCCTCCGCGTGGCTCTTCACCTGTTCCTCGGTGACACCGAAGCAGCTGCAGACGAACACGCGGTTCACCTCCCGGGCGGGGTACAAGGTCGTGCCGTACCGACGACCGGAGGGCCCGACTGATCGGTGAGGCAAACCTAACCTTACCCATCGCGCCAGGCCGGCAAAAGTGGGAGGGGCGCGGATCCCGTGTGACCCGCGCCCCATTTCACCGCCCCGCGATCATGCCCGCGGGAGCGGAACGTCACTGGTCCCGGTACATCTCCGCCACCAGGAACGCCAGGTCGAGCGACTGGCTGCGGTTGAGCCGCGGGTCGCAGGCCGTCTCGTAGCGCTGGTGCAGGTCGTCGACGAAGATCTCGTCGCCGCCGCCCACGCACTCGGTGACGTCGTCGCCGGTCAGCTCCACGTGGATGCCGCCCGGGTGGGTGCCGAGCGACTTGTGCACCTCGAAGAAGCCCTTGACCTCGTCGAGCACGTCGTCGAAGCGGCGGGTCTTGTGACCGGAGGCCGCCTCGTAGGTGTTGCCGTGCATCGGGTCGGTGATCCAGGCGACGGTGGCGCCGGAGGCGGTGACCTTCTCCACCAGCTCCGGGAGCTTGTCGCGGATCTTGTCCGCGCCCATCCGGACGATGAAGGTCAGCCGCCCGGACTCGCGCTCGGGGTCCAGACGCTCGATGTACTGCAGCGCCTCCTCGGCCGTCGTCGTCGGGCCGAGCTTGATGCCGATCGGGTTGCGGATCCGCGAGGCGAACTCGATGTGCGCGTGGTCCAGCTGCCGGGTGCGCTCACCGATCCACACCATGTGGCCGGATACGTCGTACAGCTGCCCGGTGCGCGAGTCGACGCGGGTGAGGGCCGACTCGTAGTCGAGCAGCAGCGCCTCGTGCGAGGAGAAGAACTCGACCGTCTGGAACTCGGCCGGGTCCGTCCCGCAGGCCCGCATGAAGTTCAGCGCGTTGTCGATCTCCCGGGCGAGCTGCTCGTAGCGCTGGCCGGAGGGGGAGGACTTCACGAAGTCCTGGTTCCAGGCGTGCACCTGGCGCAGGTCGGCGTAGCCGCCGGTGGTGAAGGCGCGCACCAGGTTCAGCGTGGACGCCGAGGCGTGGTACATGCGCTTGAGCCGCTCGGGGTCCGGGATCCGGGCCGCCTCGGTGAAGTCGAAGCCGTTGACGGAGTCGCCGCGGTAGGTCGGCAGCGTCACGCCGTCGCGGGTCTCGGTCGGCTTGGAACGCGGCTTGGAGTACTGGCCCGCGATCCGGCCGACCTTCACCACGGGCACGGACGCGGCGTAGGTGAGGACGGCGCCCATCTGGAGGAGGGTCTTGAGTTTGTTGCGGATGTGGTCCGCGGACACCGCGTCGAAGGCCTCGGCGCAGTCGCCACCCTGGAGGAGGAACGCCTCTCCCTTGGCGACGGCCGCCATCCGGGCGCGCAGCTGGTCGCACTCGCCCGCGAAGACGAGCGGCGGATACGACTCGAGGTCCGCGATCACTGCGCGCAGAGCCTCGGTGTCGGGGTACTCGGGCTGCTGCGCCGCGGGCAGGTCTCGCCAGGTGTTGCCAGCGCTCGGGCTGGTCTTAGCGTTCACGGTCACGGCCTCAACACTACGGGGTCGGATGACCGCCCTTCGCCGCATGCCCAGGGAGTGAGACAGGCGTAACGCCCTGTGGACGGTGGGCCCCGGTGGGGTACGCTGCGCCGTATGTTCGCGCACTCGATCCAGAACTGGTGGTGGACCGCTCATCCGGCGGCCCGCTGACTGCGCGCGACTCGAGACTCGCGAAGGCCGCCCGAGGGGCGGCCTTCGGTGTTTCTGAGCCCGGGTCCGTTCCTCTCCGACAACCGAGAAGGACCCGGACCATGACTCCGCTCGACGGCCTCCTGGCCGACCCCCGCCCGTTCGCCCTGCTCCGCCGCCGCGCCCCGGGCCACGATCACGACCTCGTGGAACTGCTGCTCGGCCCGGTCACCGAGCACGACAGACTCGCCGACCTGCCCGACGAGGGGCTGGCGCTCGTCCCCTTCCGGCAGATCCGCGAGCGCGGCTTCGACGTCCGCGACGACGGCACACCCCTGCTGATGCTCACCCCCGAGGAGCGGTACGACATCCCGCTCGCCGAGGCGCTGGCGCAGTTGCCCGCGCACGAGGTCCGGGTCGAGGGCGGCGGCTTCGACGTCGGCGACGAGGAGTACGCGGGGATCGTCGGCCGGGTGCTCGACGACGAGATCGGGCGGGGCGAGGGCGCCAACTTCGTGATCCGGCGGACGTACGAGGGGCGGATCCGCGGGTTCGGGCGGGACGACGCGCTGGCGCTGTTCCGGCGGCTCCTCGAGGGCGAGCGGGGCGCGTACTGGACGTTCGTGGTGCACACCGGGGACCGCACGCTGGTGGGGGCCAGTCCGGAGGTGCATGTGCGGATGTCCGGGGGCACGGTCGTCATGAACCCGATCAGCGGCACGTACCGCTACCCCGCCGAGGGGCCGACGCCCGAGCACCTGTTCGACTTCCTCGCCGACGGCAAGGAGATCGAGGAGCTGTCGATGGTCGTCGACGAGGAACTGAAGATGATGTGCACCGTCGGCGACATGGGCGGGGTGGTCGTCGGCCCGCGGCTCAAGGAGATGGCGCACCTCGCGCACACCGAGTACGAGCTGCGCGGGAAGTCCTCCCTGGACGCGCGGGAGGTACTGCGGGAGACCATGTTCGCGGCGACGGTCACCGGCTCGCCGGTGCAGAACGCCTGCCGGGTCATCGAGCGGCACGAGACCGGCGGACGGGGCTACTACGCGGGCGCGCTGGCGCTGCTCGGCCGGGACCCGGGTGCCGGACCGGGGCGGGCGGACGGACCGCAGACGCTCGACTCCCCCATCCTGATCCGCACCGCCGACATCGACGCGGCCGGGCGGCTGCGGGTGCCGGTCGGCGCCACGCTGGTGCGCGGCTCGGACCCGGCGGGCGAGGTCGCGGAGACCCACGCCAAGGCGGCCGGCGTGCTGGCGGCGCTGGGCGTACGCCCGGCCCGGCCGCGTACGGAGGCGGGGCGTCCGCGGCTGGCCGACGATCCCCGGGTGCGGGCCGCGCTGGACGGGCGCCGCGCCTCCCTGGCCCCGTTCTGGCTGCGGATGCAGGAGCCGTCGGCCGAGCTGTCCGGGCACGCCCTGGTCGTCGACGCGGAGGACACCTTCACGGCGATGCTCGCGCACGTGCTGCGCTCCTCGGGGCTCGCGGTGAGCGTCCGGCGCTACGACGGGCCGGGGCTGCGCGAGGCGGTGCTCGGGCACGAGGGCGGCCCGGTGGTGCTGGGGCCGGGTCCCGGTGACCCCTCGGACCCGGCCGACCCGAAGATGCGCTTCCTGCGGTCCCTGACCGCCGAGGTGCTCGGGGCGAACCGGCACGGCGTCCTCGGCGTCTGCCTCGGGCATGAGCTGATCGCGGCGGAGCTGGGGCTGGACATCGTCCGCAAGGAGGTCCCGTACCAGGGTGCGCAGACCGGGATCGACCTGTTCGGGCGGCCGGAGACGGTCGGCTTCTACAACAGCTTCACCGCGCGCTGCGACGACGCGGCGGCCGCCGAACTGGCCGCGCACGGCGTCGAGGTGAGCCGCTCGGCGGGCGGCGAGGTGCACGCGCTGCGCGGCGAGGGCTTCGCGGGGGTGCAGTTCCACCCCGAGTCGGTGCTGAGCCTGAACGGCGCCGCGATCGTGCGGGAGCTGGCCGGTCAGCTGCGCGGGACGAGCACGTTCTCGGAGCGGCGGCCCTCCCGGTAGTCGAGGACGTTGCGCACCGTCGTGTCGACGATCTGGCCGACGGCGTCCTCGGTGTAGTACGCCTGGTGCGAGGTGACCAGCACGTTCGGGAAGGTGACGAGGCGGGCCAGGGTGTCGTCCTCGACGGCCTCCAGGGACCTGTCGAGGAAGAACAGGCCCGCCTCCGCCTCGTACACGTCCAGGCCGACGCCCGCGAAGCGGCCCGCGCGCAGTTCGCCGACCAGGGCCGCGGTGTCGATCAGGCCGCCGCGGCTGGAGTTGATCAGGATGGCGTCGTCGCGCATCGCCTTCAGCGCGGCGGCGTCGATCAGGTGCCGGGTCTCGGCCATCAGCGGGACGTGCAGGGTGATCAGGTCGGAGCGGGCCAGCAGCTCGTCCTTCGGGACGTAGCGCATGCCCAGTTCGGCGCAGGCCGGGTTCTCGGCGACGTCCCAGCCGAGCAGGCGCATGCCGAAGCCGTGGGCGATCCGGGCGAAGGCCTCGCCGATCTTGCCGGTGCCGAGGACGCCGGCGGTGCGGCCGTGCAGGTCGCGGCCCATCAGTCCGTCGAGCCGGAAGTCGAAGTCGCGGGTGCGGATGGAGGCGCGCACGATCCGCCGGTTGACGGCCATGGCGAGGGCCCAGGCGAACTCGGCGACCGAGTGGGGCGAGTAGTACGACACCCGGGCCACGGTCATGCCGAGCCGGTCGGCGGTGTCCAGGTCGACGTTGTTGAAGCCGGTGGAGCGCTGGGCCACCATCCGGGTGCCGCCGGCCGCGAGGATCTCCAGGACGGCCGCGCCGAGGTCGGCGTTGACGGACGTGGAGACGATCTCGTGTCCGGCCGCGATGGGGGCGGTGTCCTCGTTGAGGAAGACGTCCAGGCAGCGGACGTCCCCGTGGTCGCGGAAGGCCCGCTCGATCAGGGGCTTCTCGTCGGCCTGGACGCCGAAGGCAAGGATCTCCATGACCGCTCCCGTCGTGGTGGGCTCCGGGCCGAATATACGACCCTCGGCCCACCGTCGCCGGTCAGCCGCGGTCAGCCGAAGAAGACACCGACCTCCTCGTACAGCGCCGGGTCGACGGTCTTCAGCCGGGCCGTGGCCTCGGCGATCGGGACCCGGACGATGTCCGTGCCGCGCAGGGCGACCATCTTGCCGAAGTCCCCGTCGTGCACGCAGTCGATGGCGTGCAGTCCGAAGCGGGTGGCGAGCCAGCGGTCGAAGGAGCTGGGGGTGCCGCCGCGCTGGACGTGGCCGAGGACGGTGGTGCGGGCCTCCTTGCCGGTGCGTTTCTCGATCTGCTTGGCCAGCCACTCGCCGACCCCGGACAGCCGGACGTGCCCGTAGGAGTCCAGCGACTCGTCCTTGAGCACCATGTCGCCGTCGCGCGGCATCGCGCCCTCGGCGACGACCACGATCGGGGCGTAGGAGGCCCGGAAGCGGGAGGTCACCCAGGCGCACACCTGCTCGACGTCGAAGCGCTGCTCGGGGATGAGGATGACGTTGGCGCCGCCGGCCAGGCCCGAGTGGAGGGCGATCCAGCCGGAGTGCCGGCCCATGACCTCGACGACCAGGACGCGCATGTGGGACTCGGCGGTGGTGTGCAGCCGGTCGATGGCCTCGGTGGCGATGCCGACGGCGGTGTCGAAGCCGAAGGTGTAGTCGGTGGCGGACAGGTCGTTGTCGATGGTCTTGGGGACGCCGACGCAGGGCACGCCGTACTCGTCCGCGAGCCGGGTGGCGACGCCGAGGGTGTCCTCGCCGCCGATGGTGATCAGGGCCTCGACGCCGAGTGCGGCGAGGTTGTCCTTGATGCGCCGGATGCCGTCCCGCTGCTTGAGCGGGTTGGTGCGCGAGGAGCCGAGGACGGTGCCGCCGCGGGGCAGGATGCCGCGGACGGCCGGGATGTCGAGCGGGACGGTGTCGCCCTCCAGGGGGCCGCGCCAGCCGTCCCGGAAGCCGGTGAAGTCGTAGCCGTACTCCTGGACGCCCTTGCGGACGACGGCCCGGATGACGGCGTTGAGCCCGGGGCAGTCGCCGCCTCCGGTCAGTACTCCGACCTTCATCGCACAACCCCTTTGCCAGGGTGGGTGGTTGAGGCCACTGTCCCGCGTGGGGTCAGGCGTCGTCCAGACCCCGTTCGATCGCGTACCGCACCAGCTCCACCCGGTTGTGCAGCTGGAGCTTGCCGAGGGTGTTCTGGACGTGGTTCTGCACGGTGCGGTGGGAGATGACGAGCCGTTCGGCGATCTGCTTGTAGCTCAGGCCCTTGGCGACCAGGCGCAGCACCTCGGTCTCCCGGTCGGTGAGCCGGGGCGCGCCGGGGTCGTCGGTGCCCGCGGCGGGCGCGGGTTCGGAGGCCAGGCGGCGGTACTCGCCGAGGACGAGGCCGGCGAGCCCAGGGGTGAAGACCGGGTCGCCCGCGGCCGTGCGGCGCACCGCGTCCCGCAGCTCCTCGGTGGAGGCGGACTTCAGCAGGTAGCCGGTGGCGCCAGACTTGACCGCCTCCAGTACGTCGGCGTGCTCCCCGCTCGCCGAGAGCACGAGCACGCGCAGCTTCGGGTCGGTGCCGACGACCTCCTTGCAGACCTGGACGCCGGGCTTGCCGGGCAGGTTGAGGTCGAGCACGAGGACGTCGGGGGCGGCGGCCCGGGCGCGGCGCACCGCCTGGTCGCCGTCGCTCGCGGTGGCGACCACGTCGAAGCCGGACTCGGCGAGGTCCCGGGCGACCGCGTCGCGCCACATCGGGTGGTCGTCGACCACCATGACCCTGATCGCGTCATGCCGTTCGGTGTTCTGTCGCTCACTCATGGTCCGCTGCCTTCCCCCGTGCGGTGGTACCGGCGTTCTTCTTCGGTGCCTTCAGTTCGACCTCCGTGCCCTGTCCGGGCACCGAGATCAGCTCGGCCGTGCCGCCGAGGTCGCGCAGCCGGCCGCGGATCGACAGGGCCACGCCGAGCCGTCCCTCGCCCTCGGCCTGGGCGAGCCGCCCCGGCGGGATGCCCGGACCCTCGTCGCGGACGGTGACGATCACCTCGTCCGGTTCGTCCTCGACCAGGATCCAGGCGCGGGCCCGCTCGCCGACGTGCTCGCGGACATTGTCCAGCGCGGCGCCCACGGCGGCGGCCAGCTCCCGCGCGGCACCCGGGGCCAGGAGGACCGGGGCGCCCGGCTCGGCGAGGTTCACCAGGGAGCCGGCGTACGGGGCGAGCAGGGCACGCAGGTCGACGGGACCGTCCGGGCCCGCCCCCTCCCGTTCCTCCACCACCCGTACGACCGCGCCGTCGGCGGCGTCCTCGGACACGCGGGAGACGGGCACCAGGCCGCCGGAGACCAGGGTGCGCAGGGCCACCTCCTGCTCACCGGCCAGCCGGCCCAGTTCGGCCGCCTCGCCGCCGATGACGGCGCCCCGGCGCTGCACCATCGCCAGCACCTGAAGGACGCTGTCGTGGATGTCCCGGGCCAGCCGCTCGCGTTCCCTGGTCGCCGCCTCGATCTCCAGGGCGCGCGCGAGGGTGCGCTCGGAGGCGCGGGCGACCTCGACGACGTAGCCGATGGCGATGGAGGCGACCCAGACGAGGATGACGTTGTGGACGGTGTCGCGGGCCGGTGTGCCGCGTTCGACCAGGTTGGCGGCGGCGACGAGGGTGGAGGCGACGGCCGCCCAGCGCCAGCCGCCCTTGATGGCGAAGGCCAGCACGGACCCGGCGGTCCATATCGACGGCAGGGTCGGGCCGCCGTCCGCGACGCGTTCGTGGGCGTCGGCGAGGGGCGTGAGCAGGATGCCGGCCAGCGCGACGGTGAGGTCGGCGGTGAGGAACCGCTTGGTGCAGCTCGCCGCGTTCGCGACCTTGGGGAGGGTGGCCAGGGTCCAGACGAAGAGGACCGCGTAGTAGGCGACGGCGAGCCAGGGGCGGGCGAAGCCGGACCAGGCGGTGGCGAAGAAGCCGATCGCGTACAGCATGGTGAGCACGCGGTAGCCGGCGAGCGCGCGCCACAGCGGCTGCTCGACCGACATCCTCATGACTCTCTCGCGCCTGGCCATGTCCCCCCTCCCCGGGCCTACGTCCCGGCCCGGTCCTTCTCGGCCTGCTCGGCCTGCTCGGCCTGCTCCGCCTTGGCCGCCTTCTCCGCCTTCTCGGCCTTGGCCGCCTCCGCGAGCTGCCGCTTCATGGCGGTCGCGTACATGTCGACGTACTCCTGGCCGGAGAGCTTCATGATCTCGTACATGACCTCGTCGGTCACCGCGCGGAGCACGAAGCGGTCGTGCTCCATGCCCTGGTAGCGGGCGAAGTCCAGCGGCTTGCCGATGCGGATGCCGGGCCGCATCAGCTTCGGCATCACCTGGCCGGGCGGCTGGATCTTCTCGGTGTCGATCATGGCGACCGGGACGACGGGTGCGCCGGTGGCGAGGGCCACGCGCGCCAGCCCGCCCGGCTTGCCGCGATAGAGGCGGCCGTCCGGGGAGCGGGTGCCCTCGGGATAGATCCCGAACAGCTCGCCGCGCTCCAGGACCGCTATGCCGCTCTTGATGGCGGCCTCCCCCGCGCCGCGCGCTCCGGAGCGGTCCACCGGGAGCTGGCCCACGCCCTTGAAGAAGGCGGCGGTCAGCCGGCCCTTGACGCCGGGGGTGTTGAAGTACTCGGCCTTGGCGATGAAGGTCACCTTGCGCTCGAGGACGGCCGGCAGGAAGAACGAGTCGGAGAACGACAGGTGGTTGCTCGCCAGGATGGCGGGGCCGTCGGCCGGGATGTGCTCCAGGCCCTCCACCCAGGGCCGGAAGGCGAGCTTCAGCGACCCCCCGACGGTGACCTTCATCGCGCCGTACAACAACCCAGTGCCTCCCGTGTCCGTGGGTCAGACCTTATCCCGGGACACCGTCAATGGCCCCGACGGCCCTGGTCGGTGTCCGTGCGGTCGCGTACGGTGAAAGACCCGCGAGTACCCCTGACGACAGGAGACCGAGACGTGTCGGTCCTGCCCGGAGCAGAGCCGTTCCGCCACGAGGGCGGTGCGGTCGGCGTCCTTCTCTGTCACGGTTTCACCGGTTCCCCGCAGTCGCTGCGTCCCTGGGCCCGGTACCTTGCCGCGCGCGGCCTGACCGTGACGCTGCCGCTGCTGCCCGGGCACGGCACGCGCTGGCAGGACATGCAGGTCACCGGGTGGCAGGACTGGTACGCGGAGGTGGACCGCGAGCTGCGCACCCTGCGCGAGCGCTGCGAGCGCGTCTTCGTGGCCGGTCTGTCCATGGGCGGCGCGCTGGCGCTGCGGCTGGCCGCCAAGCACGGGGACGCGGTGTCGGGCGTCGTCGTCGTCAACCCGGCGAACCGGATGCACGGCGTCGCCCAGCACGCCCTTCCGGTCCTGCGCCACCTGGTGCCCGCGACGAAGGGCATCGCGAGCGACATCGCCAAACCGAACAGCGCGGAGCTGGGGTACGACCGGGTGCCGCTGCACTCGGCGCACTCGCTGCGCGCCTTCTTCCGTCTCACCGACGGCGACCTGCCGCAGGTGACGCAGCCGCTGCTGTTGCTGCGCAGCCCGCGGGACCATGTGGTGCCGCCGGCCGACTCGGCGCGGATCCTGGGCCGGGTGTCGTCGACGGACGTGACGGAGATCCTGCTGGAACAGAGCTACCACGTGGCGACGTTGGACCACGATGCGGACCGGATCTTCGCGGAGAGCGTCGCGTTCATCGGCCGGCTCGCGCCCGGTTCCGTAGGGGAACCGGATCCCGGTCTCGGCAAGGAAGGGACGACCGCAGGTGGCTGAGCACGACTCCGACCGCGAGGACCGCGAGGAGCGGGACCTGGAGCGGGAGCACCGCGAGGGACGGGAGCGCGCGGCGGACGGCGGGTCCGAGGCGCAGGACGCGCCTTTCGACGAGGACGCCGCCTGGGCCTCGATCGTCGCCGGGTACGGGGAGGAGCCCCCGGACCCGCCGGGCGCGAAGCCGTTCAAGTCGGTCGAGGGCCTGGCGCTGCTCGAGCCCGAGGTGAACGACGAGAAGCCCTCGGCGGACCGGCCCTCCTCGGACCGGCCGCTGGGGAGTTCCGTCGCGTTCGCGCCCGGCATCGGCCCCCGCGACCACACGCCCGCCGAGCCGTCCGACGACGACTTCGACGCGGACGACGAGGGCCACTTCGTGCCGCCCGAGCCGCCGCCGCTGCCCGAGACCGACCCCACCTCGAAGTTCGCCTGGCTGGGCGTGGTCGGCGGCCCGGTGCTGCTCCTGCTGGCGGTGGTGCTGGGCTGGGACATGACCTGGTGGCTGACGACGCTGAGCATCGGCGGTTTCCTCGGCGGCTTCGCCACCCTGGTCGTGCGGATGCGCACGGGCGACGAGGACGACGACGATCCGGGGCGGGGCGCGGTGGTGTAGCCGGGTGGCCGGCCGGGCCCCGGGGTCAGGCGGTCGCGGGCACGCGGAGGGCGGTCAGGACCGGTAGGTGGTCCGTGGCCGCCCTCAGGTCGTCCTCGGCCACCCCGGCCAGTCCCGACGGCACCCCGCAGCCCAGCACCTCGATGCCCTCGGTGACGAAGACCGCGTCGATACGGCGGTCCGGGGCGGTGGCCGGGAAGGTGTACTCGCCGCCCCAGGGCGCGGCGGTCCAGCAGTCGCGCAGCCCGTCCCCGAGCCGCCGGAAGGTGCGGCCGCCGGGGCGCTCGTTCAGGTCGCCGCCCGCCACGGCGTGCTGCACGCCGAGGGTGGCCAGGTGATCGAGGAGCAGCCCGGCCTGTGCGTGCCGCTCGTCCGCGTCCAGGGACAGGTGGGAGCTGAGTACGCCGATGCGGGCGCCGCCGATCCGGACCACGGCGGTGGCGAGACCCCGGCGGTGCCGGCCGGGGGTGAGCGGGAGCAGCACGTCCTCGGTGCGCTCCACGGTGGCCCGCAGGGAGCAGAGCAGCGCGGGGCCTGCGGCGGTGGCGCCGCCGGAGAGGAGCACCAGGTCCGCCGCGCGGGCCAGCCGGGTGATCTTCTTGCGCCAGCGGAAGAAGCGGGGGGCCTCCTGGAGGAGGACGAGGTCGGGCGCGCAGGCCTTGACGACGCGGGCGAGGGCGTCGGTGTCGTCGCGCAGCGAGCGGATGTTGTAGCTCAGGACGCGGACGACCGCGGAACCGTCGGGTTCGGTGCGGGAGTTGGGGAGCGCCGGGAGGGATGTTGCCATGCCGTCAATTTACGGGAACGCATGATCAGGCGCCTCATGGGTCGGGGCGCGGGGTTCGTGGGCGACTGCCGGTTCGTCGTGGCTGGTCGCGCAGTTCCCCGCGCCCCTCGGGTGAGCGCAGCTCCCGGAGTCGGGAAGTGATCGTCACATGATCGGGTCGGGTTCTCTCGCCAGGTCGGCGGCGCCTACCAGGCCGGCCTTGTTGCCGAGTTGGGCGGCGATCACGTCGGCGACCGGGCGCCAGTTGCCGCCGACCAGCCAGCGCTTGTAGGACTTGCGGATCGGGTCGAGGACCAGGTCGCCCTCGTCCGAGAGGCCGCCGCCGACGATGAAGGCGGACGGGTCGAAGAGCGAGGCCAGGTCGGCGAGGCCGGCACCGGCCCAGCGGGCCAGCTCCCGGTAGGAGTCGACGGCGACCGGGCAGCCCTGGCGGGCGGCGACCGAGATGTGCTTGCCCTCGATGCCGTCGGGGGTGCCGTCGCCGAGCGCGAGCAGCACCTCGGCGCGCTCGGGGGTGGCGTTGGCGCGCTGCTTGGCGTACCTCACCAGCGCCCGGCCCGACGCGTACTGCTCCCAGCAGCCCTGCGATCCGCAGCCGCACAGCAGGCCGTCGGGCACCATGCGGATGTGGCCGAACTCGGCGGCCACGCCGAAGTGACCGCGGCGCAGCTTGTTGCCGATGATGATGCCGCCGCCGAGGCCGGTGCCGAGGGTGATGCAGATGACGTTGCGGTGGCCCTTGCCGCCGCCGAACTTGTACTCGCCCCAGGCCGCGGCGTTGGCGTCGTTCTCCACCACGACCGGGAGGCCGACGCGGGCCTCGACCTTCTCCTTGAGCGGCTCCTGGCGCCAGTCGATGTTGGGCGCGAAGTAGACCGTGGAGCGCTGGCGGTTGACGTATCCGGCGGCACCGATTCCGACGCCGACGATCTCGTGCCCCACGCGTGCGCCCTCCACCGCGGAGGCGATGGCGTCCACGATGGCCTCGGGTGTGGTGGGGGTCGGCACCTTGTGGGTCGAGAGGATGTTGCCTTCCTCGTCGACCACGCCGGCCGCGATCTTCGTGCCGCCGATGTCGACGCCGATGGTGAGTCCCATGAATCCCTCAGTTCGGTCGAGCCCCGCTAAGGGCAACCGTACCCGAGGCGGGGCTCAGTCCAGGTCGATGCGCTGCCCCGGGCCGGTGCCCCCGTCGTCCTCGTCGCGGCCGTCGGTGCCGCGTTCGTCCAGGTCACGGGGGTCGCGCGGGTCCTTGGGCGGGGTGTCCCCGGTGGTCCAGCGGCGCTCCTGGTTCTGGACGGCGGAGCGGTAGGCGGCGAGCAGTTCACCACCGGCGGCGGCGAGGTGGTCGAACAGGTCCGGGTTGCGCTCGATGACCGGTTCGACGGCGGCCTTGGCCTGCTGGACGACCTGCCGGACCACCTGCTGGGCGGCGGGTCCGGCGACCTGGCCGAGCAGCGGGGACTGGAGACCGGACAGCTTGTCCGCGACGGTGTCGACGAGCCGGCGCAGCTCCTCGGCGGCCGAGCCGGGCGGCGGCCCGTACGCGGCCCGGCGGCGGGCCTTCTCGGCCTCCAGGTCCTCGGCGCACGCGGTCGCCCAGGCGTCGGCGTCGCTCGCCCGCGGCTCCTCTGCCGCCCTGCGCGTCTCGTCGGTCGCTCGTGTCTCGTCGACCGCGTCGGCCTCGTCGGGGCGGGGGGCCTCGGACGGGGGGAGCTCTTCGCTCATGACGGACTCCTGACTACGGTTCGTCCTTACGACGTTACCCGAACGGGCCCGTGCTCCGGGGGTCCCGCCGGGTCATCGCCCCCGCGGCCACAGTTCCGGGTCGGGCGCGAACCGGACGGCGAGTGTGCCGTCGCGCAGGGCGGCCCCGTCGACGGTGCAGCGGCGCAGCGCCGACGGCAGCGGGACGGTGCGGCGGAACGGCCCGGCGGCGACGACCAGTTCGTCGCCGCGGCGGACCAGGTCGAGCTCCTCGCGTACGGCGCCGGGCAGCGGGATCTGCCAGACCAGCACGCCGTCCTCGGCCAGCCGGTCGGTGACGGGCCACTCGACCGGGGAGGTGTCCGGGTTGACGCCCGGCACGTCGAGGGCCGCGAGGTCGTCCGTGCCGCGCGGGTCGTGGCCGAGATGGGCGACGGCGCGGACGTCGTACGCCCCCCGCCACTCCTCCAGGGTCTTGCGCTGCTGGGCGAGGGGGCCGCTGAGCCAGCTGTCCGCGGGGGTGTCCTCGGGCAGCACGCGGTTGGCGACCAGCAGCTCGGTGCGCAGGCCGCGCAGGGCCAGGCCGAGGGTGGTGGCGCGGACGGCGTCGGCGCCGGCCGGTCCGGGCTCGGCGACCAGCCGTACGACGATGTTCCGGTCGGCCAGGACGGACTCGGCGGCGGCGAGCTCCAGGTCCCAGCGGGCGGTGGCCTCGTACAGCGCCTCGGTCGGCATGGGGACGCCGGCGAGCCGGCCGAGGACCGGGCGCAGGGCGCGGGCGGCCTGCCGCTCGGGCGGGAGCAGGCGGCGCAGGCCGCGGCGCAGTTCCTCGGGCGCGGCGAGCAGGGCGAGGGCGCGCGGGGCGGGCGGGAGGTCGACGACGAGGAGGTCGTGCGCCTCGGCGAGGGCGGCCTCGCGCAGGGCACGCAGCAGGGCGAGGTCGTCGGCGCCGGGGAGCGGGGTCAGCTCTTCGGGGTCGAGGCGGGAGGCGCCGAGGAGGTCGAGCGCGGAGGCGGCGCGGTCCTGGAGGGCGGCGAGGGCGTCCCGGAAGCCCTGGGCGGCGTCGGGGCGCCAGGCGGTGAGGCCGGGTTCGACGGGGGTCGGCGCCGGGCCGGTGCGCACGCCGAGTGCGGCGCCGAGGGTGTCGTCGCGGTCGGTGCCGAGGAGGAGGGTGCGGGTGCCCTCGCGGGCGGCGGTGAGCGCGGTGGCGGCGGCGACGGTGGTACGGCCGGTGCCGCCGGGGCCCGTGATCAGGAGGGTGCGCATGGGGGTGAACGGTACCTGGGGGCTCCGCCGGTTGGGCTCTGGACCGGCGCTGGGGTGAGCGTGGGTTCGCGGGCCGGCGCCGGCCGGGTGCCGCTGCGCCCACCCGTGCCGCCCTGCGGCACGATTGCCCGCAGCTACGGCGGCGGCGGCTGCCCGCAGCTACGGCGGCGTCGGCTGCCCGCGGCTACGGCGGCGGCGACTGCCCGCAGCTGAGGCGGCGGCGACTGCCCGTGGCTGGGGCGGCGGCGATTGCCCGCGGCTGTGGCGGGGTCGGCTGCCCGCGGCTGTGCTACTTGGACTCGACCCGCTTCTTCAGGCCTGCCAGGGCTCGGTCGATGATGACCTTCTCCGCCTTGCGCTTGATCATGCCGAGCATGGGGATCTTGACGTCCACCGTGAGGCGGTAGGTGACCTCCGTGCCGGTGCCCGCCGGGCGGAGGAGGTAGGAGCCGTCGAGGGAGCGCAGCATCTGGGACTTCACCAGCGTCCAGGAGACCTCGTGCTCGCCGGTCCAGGTGTAGCCCAGCGTCTGGTCGTCCTTGATCGCACCGGCGTCCATGACGAGCCGGACCTGCTCGGCACGGCCCTGCGCGTCGGCCGCGAGGACCTGCGCCTCCTTCACCTCGCCCGTCCAGTCCGGGTAGCGCTCGAAGTCGGCGATCACCGCCATGACGTCGGCCGGGGCCGCCTCGATGGTGATGCTCGAGCTGGTGTGTTCCGCCATCGCCGTGGCTCCTCCGGATGCGGGCCGCTACGTGTGTGCCGCGTGAAGGCTATCGCGCACGGGGACGGCGCATGCCACCACCCACCTGCGCGGGTTCGCCGCACACGCTCACCACTCCAGCGCCCACGGCCGTCCCGTCGACGCGAAGTGGCCGACGTTCACGCACTCGGTCGCCCCGACGCGCATCCGCCGGGCCAGCGGCTGGTGCACGTGCCCGAACAGGGAGTAGCGGGGACGGGTGCGGCGGATCGCGTCCAGCAGCGCGAGGCTGCCCCGCTCGAAGCGCCGGGCCACCGTGTCGTAGACCAGTTCCGGCACCTGGGGCGGGATGTGGGTGCACAGCACGTCCACCTCGCCGACGGCCTCGATCTTCGCGGCGTACTCCTCGTCGCTGATCTCGTACGGCGTGTTCATCGCGGTCCGCAGGCCGCCGCCGACGAAGCCGAAGACGCGGCCGCCGATCTCCACCCGCTCCCCGTCGAGCACGGTGGTGCCGGGCCCGGCGTACTCGGGCCACAGCGGGGGCACGTCGACGTTGCCGTAGGTGGCGTACGTCGGGGTGGGGAAGGCGGCGAACAGCTCGGCGTACTGCTTGCGCACCGCCCGCTCGATCAGCTCGCGCGGTTCCCCGCCGGTCTCCGCCCACAGCCGCCTGCCGAACTCCCGGGCCTCGGCGAAGCGCCGGGCGGTGCGCAGCTCGACGATCCGGTCGGCGTTCGCGACGCCGAACAGGTCGGGGAAGATGCCGCGCGAGTGGTCGGCGTAGTCGAGGAAGAGGACCAGGTCCCCGAGGCAGATCAGGGCGTCGGCGCCGTCGCCTGCCCTGGCCAGGTCGCGGGCGTTGCCATGGACGTCGCTGACCACGTGGACGCGCGTGCTCGTGTTACGGGGCGGTGTGGGTGCCATGGCGATCAAGCGTAAGCAGCGCGCGCGTGCTGTGAACAGTGGCGGTCGGACCTGCGGTTACTGGCTGGTCCGTTGATCCGTCGACTACTGTGCGCAAAGCAAACCCCATCCGTGTGACGCAGCGAACATCTCGCGGGGACCCCCTGTCGGAGAACGCATACCGGCGGGTAACGTCCGGGCAGTCCAGTCGTGCTCTGGATTTCAACATGTGAATCCCGCATGAGTCCTCCGGAGCCACAGCCCGAGCCTTGGACCGCACCGTCGCATCACACAACGTCGTGGCGCCGGCGCCCTATGAGGAGCAGCAGTCTTGCGCGAGTTCAGCCTTCCGGCCTTGTACGAGGTCCCCGCGGACGGAAACCTGACCGACATCGTCCGCAGAAACGCCGCGCAGCATCCGGACGTCGCCGTCATCGCCCGCAAGGTGGGCGGGGCCTGGCAGGACGTCACCGCGCGCGCCTTCCTCGCCGAGGTGCACTCCGCCGCCAAGGGCCTCATCGCCTCCGGTGTCCAGCCGGGCGACCGGGTCGGCCTGATGTCCCGCACGCGCTACGAGTGGACGCTGCTGGACTTCGCGATCTGGAGTGCGGGCGCGATCACCGTGCCGGTGTACGAGACCAGCTCGCCGGAGCAGGTGCAGTGGATCCTCAGCGACTCGGGCGCCACGGCGTGCGTCGTGGAGTCGGCCGGGCACGCCGCCGCCGTCGAGTCGGTGCGCGAGCAGGTGCCCGCCCTCAAGAACGTCTGGCAGATCGACGCCGGCGCCGTGGAGGAGCTGGGGCGGCTGGGCCAGGACGTCACGGACCGGACCGTCGAGGAGCGCGGCTCGATCGCGAAGGCCGACGACCCCGCGACCATCGTCTACACCTCGGGCACCACGGGCCGCCCCAAGGGCTGCGTCCTCACCCACCGCAGCTTCTTCGCGGAGTGCGGGAACGTGGTGGAACGGCTGCGCCCGCTCTTCCGCACCGGTGAGTGCTCGGTCCTCCTCTTCCTGCCGCTCGCCCACGTCTTCGGGCGCCTGGTGCAGGTCGCGCCGATGATCGCGCCGATCAAGCTGGGCAACGTCCCCGACATCAAGAACCTCACCGACGAGCTGGCCGCCTTCCGGCCCACGCTGATCCTCGGGGTGCCGCGCGTCTTCGAGAAGGTGTACAACTCGGCACGCGCCAAGGCCCAGGCGGACGGCAAGGGCAAGATCTTCGACAAGGCCGCCGACACCGCGATCGCGTACAGCAAGGCCCTGGACACGCCGTCGGGCCCGTCCGTCGGCCTGAAGATCAAGCACAAGGTCTTCGACAAGCTCGTCTACAGCAAGCTCCGCACGGTCCTCGGCGGGCGCGGCGAGTACGCCATCTCCGGCGGCGCCCCGCTCGGCGAGCGCCTCGGTCACTTCTTCCGCGGCATCGGCTTCACGGTCCTGGAGGGCTACGGCCTGACCGAGTCCTGCGCGGCCACCGCCTTCAACCCCTGGGACCGGCAGAAGATCGGCACGGTGGGCCAGCCGCTGCCCGGCTCGGTGGTGCGCATCGCGGACGACGGCGAGGTGCTGCTGCACGGCGAGCACCTGTTCAAGGAGTACTGGAACAACCCGGGCGCGACCGCGGAGGCGCTGGCCGACGGCTGGTTCCACACCGGCGACATCGGCACCCTGGACGAGGACGGGTACCTGCGGATCACCGGCCGCAAGAAGGAGATCATCGTCACCGCCGGCGGCAAGAACGTCGCCCCGGCCGTCATGGAGGACCGCATCCGCGCGCACGCGCTGGTCGCGGAGTGCATGGTGGTCGGCGACGGGCGGCCCTTCGTGGGCGCGCTGGTCACCCTCGACGAGGAGTTCCTGGGACGCTGGTGCGCGGAGCACCGGAAGCCGGCCGGTTCGAGTGCGGTGTCGCTGCGGGAGGACCCGGATCTGCTCGCGGCGATCCAGGACGCGATCGACGACGGGAACGCGGCGGTGTCCAAGGCGGAGTCGGTGCGGAAGTTCCGGGTGCTGGGGGCGCAGTTCACCGAGGAGTCGGGGCATCTGACTCCGTCGTTGAAGCTGAAGCGGAACGTTGTCGCCAAGGACTACGCGGACGAGATCGAGGCGATTTACGCCAAGTAGGGCGCCTAGTGGGGTGCCCCCTTGGCGCCGTGGGCGGGTGCGGGTTCGTCGTGGCTACTCGCGCCCGCGCGGCGGAGCCGCAAATGTCACAGCCCCGCGCCCCTAGGTGTCTTCAGTCCCCGGTGCTGCGAAGGCGCCCCGCGTTACAGCAGGGCCTTCAGGTGCTCGGCCAGCAGGTCCCAGCGCCACTTCTCCTCCACCCACGCCCTGCCCCGTTCGCCCATCCTGCGGCGGAGTTCCGGGTCGGCGAGGAGGGCGGTGACGCGGTCGGCGGACTCGTTCGGGTCCTCGCCGCGGACGACCCAGCCCGTCTCTCCGTCGAGCACCGCGTCGGGTGCGCCGCCCGAGTCGCCGGCGACGACGGGCAGGCCGGTCGCGGAGGCCTCCAGGTAGACGATGCCGAGGCCCTCCACGTCGAGGCCGCCCCGGCGGGTGCGGCAGGGCATGGCGAAGACGTCCCCGGCGCCGTAGTGCGCGGGCAGTTCGGACCAGGGCACGGCGCCGGTGAAGTGGACGGAGCGGGCGACGCCGGTCTCCTCGGCGAGGCGGCGCAGGTCCTTCTCGTAGGGGCCGCCGCCGACGATCAGCAGGACGGTGTCCGGCTCGGCGGCGAGGATGCGCGGCATCGCCCGGATCAGGGTGTCCTGGCCCTTGCGCGGGACCAGGCGGGAGACGCAGACCACGACGGGGCGGTCGGTGAGGCCGAGGCGGGCGCGCACCTCGTCGCCGCCGCTGGCCGGGTGGAAGGTCTTCTCGTCGACACCGGGCGGCAGTTGCACCATCCGGGCGGCGGCCTCGGGCGTGAGCGCGCCCGCGATCCGGGAGCGGGTGTACTCGCCGAGGTAGGTGATCGTGTCCGTCGACTCCCCGATCCGGCACAGCAGTTGCCGGGCGGCGGGCAACTGGGCCCAGCCCGCCTCGTGGCCGTGGGTGGTGGCGACGAGGCGCTCGGCGCCCGCTTTCCGCAGGGCCGGGGCCATCAGGCCGAGGGGTGCGGCCGCCCCGAACCACACCGACGTGCAGCCGTGCTCGCGCAGCAGCCCCACCGCCCGCCGGGTGGCGCCCGGCGTCGGCAGCAGCATCGTCGTGCGGTCGCGTACGACGGTGAAGGGCTGCTCGGCGTCGAAGGCGGCGGTGGCCTCGATGCCCTCGCGGCCGCGCTTCCAGGTGGAGGCGTAGACGACCAGCCGCTCGGGGTCCAGGCGCAGCGCCATGTTGTGCAGGAAGGCCTGGATGCCGCCCGGGCGGGGCGGGAAGTCGTTTGTCACGATCAAGGTCTTGCGCACGCCGCCGACCCTACCGAACCGGCCTCGGGGTGCCGGGCCCCGGCCGCGTCCTGTGGCACGCCCACAGGTGTCCGGGTCATCATGGCCGCACCGGCGGACAAGCAGGTGCGGGGCGGGGACGGGCAGGTACGAGGCGGGCACGGACGGGCAGGTAGCAGGTGGAGACGAGGGACGCGGGGCGGTCACCGCTGTGGCTGCTGACGGCCTGGGGCACCACGCGGCTGGTGCTGCTGCTGTTCGTGCTGAAGGTCGTGGTCTTCCCGGGTCCGGACGTCACGAGCGACGTGGCCGTCATCTACCGGGACTGGGCCGACGTGCTGCGCACCGGAACGTTTCCGCTGGACGACGTCACCTGGCAGTATCCGCCGGCGGCGGCCTTCGCGGTCCTCTCCCCCGGCCTGCTGCCCTTCCTGGAGTACGCGACGGCCTTCTTCGTCCTCGCGTGTGTCACGGACGCGGCTGTCCTGGCGCTGCTGTGGCAGGCCGGCCGGGGGGCGGGGCGGTCGCCGCGCGGGGCGTGGGTGTGGGTGGCGGGCGTGCCGCTGCTCGGCCCCACGGTGTACGCCCGCTACGACGTGATGGTCACGGCCGTCGCGGTGGCCGCGCTGCTCGCCGCCGGGCGGCATCCGCGCGTGGCGGGGGCCCTGGCGGCGGTCGGGGCGCTGCTGAAGGTGTGGCCTGCGCTGGTGCTCGTCGGGATGCGGGGGCGCGGCCCGTGGGTCGCCGCCGCGGTGAGCGCGGCCGGGCTGGCCGCGCTGTTCGCCGTGTCGATGCCGGGGGCGTTCGCGTTCCTGACGTTCCAGCGCGAGCGGGGCGTCGAGGTGGAGTCGCTGGGCTCGCTGGTCTTCCACGTCGCCCGGCACTTCGGCTGGGAGGGCGGAGTGCTGCTGAACTACGGCTCGATGGAGTTCCTGGGCCCGCACGTGGACACGGTGGGCACGGTCTCGCTGGGGCTGAGCGCGGTGGCGTTCGGCTGGCTGCTGGTGTGGCGGGTGCGGGCCTCGCGGTCGGCGTCCCACCGGTTCGCGGCGCACACGGCGGCGGACGCGGCCTTCGTGGCGGTGCTGATGTTCACGGTGACCAGCCGGGTGATCAGCCCGCAGTACCTGGTGTGGCTGGTGGGCCTCGGTGCGGTCTGCCGGTGCTTCCGGGCGAGCCGGATGCGGGTGCCGGTCGCCCTGGTGCTGGCGGCGACCCCGCTGACGCTGCTCGAGTTCCCGCTCCTGTTCGCGGACGTGGTGGCGAGCACCCCCTTCGGCATCACGCTCCTGTTCGTCCGCAACGGCCTGCTGGTGGCCGCCACCCTCCTCGCCGCCCGCGCCCTGTGGCGGAGCACGCGGCACCGCGGGACCCCGGCCGCAAGACCCGCCCCCATCGACCGGCCCACGCCCACGGACACGCCCGCCGGGGCCCCCTGACCCCCTCCAACGCCACCCCGACCACCCCACACACCGGCCACCTCGCCGCCCGCGCCCCCTACCGGGACGCGGCACGACGCCGGCGCCGCCCCGACCCGGCCGGAGAGGCCGCCCGGCTCATCCGAGTTGCGCGCGCAGGTATGTCCGCCAGCGTGCCGTGAAGTCGTCCGGTGTTGTTCCGAGCACCTCGTGCAGTGCGGCTTCCACCGCGCCGGCGCGGTCGTCGTGGGTGCCCACGGAGCGGTAGAACGCGTCCAGCCGGTCCTCGCCCCACTGCTCGGCGATCATCCGGCAGGCCAGCCAGCCGCCCTCGTAGGCGCGGGCCAGTGCCTCCGCGTCGGCGGTGAAACCGAAGTCCTCGTCGGTCGGCAGCCGCGTGGGCACCCGGCCCTCGGCGACCGCGTCGGCCAGTTCGGGGGCGGCCTGGGCGGCGGTGCGTCCGCTGCCGCGGTAGCCCACCCAGTCGGCGTAGCCCTCGGAGAGCCACAGCGGGGTGGCGGAGGTGGTGTCGGCGCGGGTGGCGACGTGGGTCGTCTCGTGGGTGAGCACGACCTGTTTGCCCAGGCTGCCCAGCAGGCCGTACGCGTCGGGGTTGACGATGATCCGGTCCGCGGGGGCGTGTTCCCGGCCGCCCGTCTCCCCGGTGGTGACGGCGGCGATGCCCCGGTAGGACGAGGCGGGCGAGCCGAGCAGGCCCGCCATGCCCTCCAGCGACCGGGGGACGACCACGACCACCCGGCGGGACCAGTCGCCGTCCCAGGCGTCCGAGACGGCGGGCACCGCCCGGTCGGCCAGGTCGGCGAAACGGCCCAGGGCGGCGGTGGACTGCCCGACGCCGAGGACGAGGCTGTGCGTGCCGCGCACGACCCGGACCGCGCCCTGGTCCCAGGGCTGCTGGCCGGACTCCTCGGCGGGGCGGTCGGATGCGACGGCCCAGGTCCCTCTCGTGCCGTCGCGGCTCAGCCGGACGGTGCGGCCCGCGGAGACCGGACCCCGGTCGTAGCCCTCGACGCGGTAGCGCAGCTCGACGTCGGCGGTGGCGGTGTCGCCGGTGCGCTCCACGTCCCGCACCCGGTAGGACCAGGCGGCGAGCGGGATCGCGCTCAGGTTGCCGAAGCCGGTGTCGGTGCCGGTGCCGGTGCGCGCGTAGGCGGCCGCGTCGTGGGCGAGGACGGCCGCCGCCCGCCGGTCGAGCACCCGCTGGACGTCGGTCGTGGACGGGTCGGTCGCGGTCCGGCCGCCGCAGCCCACGAGGGCGACCAGCAGCAGGCACAGCGCCACCACCGAGAACCCCGACACCCGCCTTCGACCAGCCACCTTCCCGATCGTACGGGCGCCGGGCCGCGGAAGGCACCGGGCACTGCGGACGCGGTGGACGCGGCGGGCCGGAAGGGCCGTGGGGTCACACCCTGGTGACCGAGGAGACCGGCATCATGCCGACCGGGTCGTAGCGCACCGGCGCGCCGGGGTAGGGCGCGTGGATCACCTGGCCGTTGCCTGCGTACATGCCGATGTGGCTGGCGTCGTCGCGGTAGGCGACCAGGTCGCCGGGGCGCGCCTCGGCCAGGGACACGTGCCGCCCGGCGCCGGACTGCGCCTGGGAGGTGCGCGGGATGCCCACTCCGGCCTGCGCGTAGGCCCACTGGGTCAGGCCCGAGCAGTCGAAGCCGGAGGGCCCGTTGGCGCCCCAGACGTAGGGCTTGCCGAGGGCGGAGCGGGCGGCGGCGAAGGCGGCTCCGGCCCGGCCGGAGGCGGGAGCCGCGGCACCGGCGAGGGCGGTCAGGTCCTCGCGGCCGGAGCGGGAGCCCCGCCCGTAGGCGGCGCGTTCGTCGTCCGGCAGGGCGGCGAGCAGCGCGCGGGCCTTGGCCAGCTTGCGCTCCACGGTCGTCTTGTGGGCGGCGACGGCCTTGCGGCCCTGCTCCAGCTCGGTGAGCTTGCGGGCCGCCTCGGCACGGTCCTGCGCGAGGTCGCGCATCGCCTGCTGGAGTTCCCGCAGCTCACCCGCCTGGCGGGTGGTGATCCGGTCGAGCACGGAGGCCCGGTCGAGGTAGTCGTCCGGTTCGGCGGAGAGCAGCAGCGCCAGCGACGGGTCGATGCCGCCGGAGCGGTACTGGGCCCCGGCCAGCGAACCGAGCGCGTCCCGCATGGTGTTGACACGCTCCTGCTGCCGGGCGATGGACTCCTGCGCGGTCGAGACCTGCTCGCGCAGCGCGTCGGTGCGCGCGTCGGCCTTGTTGTAGGCCTCGGTCGCCTGCTCCGCCTCGGTGTGGAGCCGGTCCACCTCCGCCCGCCGGTCGTCGTGCGGGGCGGCCGCGGCCGGTACGGCGCCCAGGAGCGCGGCGGCCACGGAGAGCAGGCCGACGGCGGCGGTGGAGCCGCGGTCGAACCCGGATGGTGCAAGGCGGCGATGGGACCCCACGGGAAGCCGCACTCCTTCCGCTGGCGGACGGGGAAACGCGGCAGACAGTAACCCCCCGGCGGGGCACCGGCCAACGACCTCCGGCGCCGCGCAACACGACGCCCCGCCGCTGACGCAGGTCACCGGCGGGGCGGGGGGTCACAGGACCCGGACGTGATTCGCCCGAACGGGCGGCAGGGTGGGGGTGACTTCGGGTGGCGCGGGTCGTCCGGGTCGGGCCCGGACGGGGAGCACGGTCAGACCCGTACGCCGAACATGAACGGACCGCCGATGGTGCTCATCGACTCGTAGCGGACGTTCGTGCCGGTGCGCGGCGCGTGCAGGACCTGGCCGTTGCCGGCGTAGAGGCCGACGTGGTGCAGGTCGCTGAAGAAGAACACGAGGTCGCCGACCTGCAGCTGGCTCGACGAGGAGATGCGCGTGCCGTAGTTGGCCTGCGCCTGGGAGGTGCGCGGGATGCCGACACCGGCCTGCGCGTACGCCCAGGAGGTCAGGCCCGAGCAGTCGAAGGAGGACGGGCCGGTGGCGCCGTAGACGTAGGGCGTGCCTATCTTGCCCTGGGCGGCGGCGAAGGCGGCCCCCGCGCGGCCGGAGGCGGGGGTGGACTTGCCGCCGGTGAGGACCTGGCGCTCGCTGGCGCGGTTGGAGCGCTGCTGCTCCTCCTGGAGGGCGGCCTTCTCCTGCGCGGTGAGCGTGTTGAGCAGCTTCTGCGCGGAGGAGAGCTTGCCCTGGACTTCCTTCTTCTTCTTGCCCAGTTCGGTGCGGGTGGCGGAGAGGTCCTTGAGCTTCTCGGAGGCCTCGGAGCGCTGCTGCGCGAGGTCGCGCTGCTTGACCTGGATCTTCTTCAGCGCCTCGACCTGCTGGCCGCTCAGCTGGTCGAGGGTGGAGGCCTTGTCCAGGTAGTTGTCCGGGTCGGCGGACAGGAAGAGCTGGAGGGAGGGGTCGATGCCGCCGGAGCGGTACTGGGCGCTGGCCATCGAACCGAGGCCGTCGCGCAGCTCGTTGAGCTCCTCCTGGCCGCGGGCGACGTTGTCCTGGATGGTGGAGATCTCCTTCTGGAGCTTCTCCTGCTTCTCCTTGGCGCCGTTGTACTTCTCGGTGGCCTGCTCGGCCTCCTCGTAGAGCTTGTCGACCTTGGCCTTGACCTCGTCCTTGCTCGGCTTCTCGCTCGGGGCGGCGTTGGCGGCCTGGGAGCTGAGAACGACAGCGGCGGCGGCAGCGGTGGTGAGCACGGTCACGCGCGTGCGGCTCGGCTGCTTGGGACGACGGTGGGACGCCACGGAGACGAGCTCCTTCTTGAGAGGGATCACCCGTTCGAGGGTTCGAAGGGTGACCCTAGTGACCCACTCGTGATCAGTTCAAATCCTCCGCCGAAAAATCACGGTTACGCACCGCGTTTTCCGCCACAACTCACCTGCAGTGACGCCCGCCTGACACTACGTTGCGTGATGGTTCCGTCAATTCGGGCATAGGGCGCCTACGTTGCGGTTGGTACGGAAGTGAACGAGGGGCTAGGAAAGCCGCTTGAGGAGCACCACGGACGCCACCGGGCGTGCGCCCGCGCGCGCCACGCCGTCGGCGACCTCGCGGTCGGTGGAGACGACGATGACCGGCCGGCCCGGCGGCTCGGCCCGCACCAGCTGGCGGATCAGCTCGTCGGCGGTGACACCCGGCTTGGAGAACAGCACCCGCACCCCGCGCGGCGGCGCGAGCAGCACCGGAGCGACGAGTTCGGCCCCGTCGAAGACGCAGGTCATCTCGGCGCCGGTCTGCGCGGCGAGCTGGGAGAGCTGGCCGAGCAGCCTGAGCCGCTGCTTCTCCAGGGGCATCTGCGGATAGCCGGTCTTGGTGACGTTGTAGCCGTCGACGACCAGGTGCGCCTGGGGCAACGCCAGCAACTGGTCGAGGATCGCCGGGTCGTTCTCCGACAGGGCCCGGTTGGCGATGTCCTTCGGCGTCATCCGGCCGGGCTCGACCGCGTCCACGGTCTCGGCGGGCCGCACGGACACCGGGGGCAGCGCCAGCTCGCGGCGCAGCCCCTGGGTGGCGTCGAGGAGGGTGTCCAGGAGCAGCCGTACCCGCATGTCCTCGACGCTGCGCCCCTCGCGGGCGGCCTTGCGGGTGGTCTCCAGGGCCGCCTCGGCCTCCCCCAGGCGGGCCTTGAGCCGCCGGGTCTCGCTCTCGGCCGCGGACACCTGGGTCTGCCCCTCGGCCCGTACGGCGTCCAGCTCGGCCTGGACCTTGCGCAGCGCCGCCTCGCCGCGCTTGACGTCGCTGAGGGCGGAGCGCAGCTTGCGGTGCAGCGACTCGGTCTCCCGCTTCGCCGTGTCCAGCTCGCCGCGCAGCCGCTCGGTCTCGGTCCTGGTGTGCTCCCGGGCCCGGGCCAGCTCCTCGTGCAGCCGCTCCAGCTCCGCGCGGCTCTCCTCGTCGGCACGCTCGGCGTCCGCGCGCTGCGCCTCCTCACCGGCGGCGGTGACCAGCTTCACCCAGCCGTGCGGGCGCAGTACGTAGGCCGCGGCGGCCACGTCCAGCGGGTCGGCGGCCGGCAGCGCGGACCCGGCGTCCAGCGCGTCCGCCAGCTCGGGCTGGACCTCGCGGAACTTCTCGCCGATGCGCTGGCGGAAGAGCGGGTCGGTCTCCACCGCGGCGGCCATGGCGTTGCCGGCGAACTTGGCCCGGCGGTTCGGGGCGAACCTGGCGTACTGCCTCAGCTGCGCGGGCAGCTCGCCCAGGGTGAGCGAGCCGAAGCCGTCGGACACGATCTGCACGACCCGGCGGCGCACGCCGTCGGGCAGCGGGCGGTCGAGCACCTCAGCGGCGCCGTCGCCCGGCCCCCCGCCGTGTGTCTCCACCATCCGTCACCCCAATGTCTCAGGGCGATCCCGGGCCGGAATCGCCTGGTGCGGGGCCGCTCCCCTCAGGAGGCGGCACCCGGCCTGTCCACGAGTTCCACCTGGTCCACGGCGTTGCACCAGCGGCACCGCACCGACTCGATGGTCTCACTGAGCACCTCGCGCTCCTCGACCGTCGGCTCACCGGCCAGGTCGAGGTGCACGTACTCGACGACCTTCGAGGCCCGGGTCACGTCGAAGCGGGTGAGGTTGCCGCAGAGGGTGCAGCGCCACCGCGTCGTGTCGGTCGGCAGGGGAACCGTCATCGTGGCTGTTCACTCTCTTCCAGTGTCGGTGACGCGCCGGGCTCCCCCGGTGCGTGTGGCACGTAACCCTACGGCCTGGCGGGTACCCGACGCCCGCGTGTCCACGGCGGCGAGGCGCTATGAGCCCTCGCGCCCGTTACGTCATGCTCTGTGTCCATGATCCGCAACTGGAGCAAGGCGGTCCGCACAACGGTCTCCGCGGTCGGGGCGCTGGTCGGGGCCCGCTCGTCGCGGCGCCGGGCGGCGCCGGTGACGTACACGCTGATCACGCTGTGCTGTCTGCTGTTCCTGATCAGCCCGGCGGCGGGCCTGAATCCGGTGTACGGCACCGGGGAGGAGGTGCTGGCGGCGCAGCGCGCCTACTTCCGGCGCTGGGGCGTGATCCCCGCACAACTGTTCGAGGACTCCCCCGGGTCGGCGCTCACCCCGGCCACGGCACTGTTCGTCCACGGCAGCTGGGTGCACCTGCTGGGCAACATGCTCTTCCTCTACGTCTTCGGCGCCATGACGGAGGAGCGGATGGGCCGGCTCCAGTTCGCCCTGTTCTACCTCGGCTGCGGCTACCTGGCCCTGGTGGGCTACGCGGGCGCCAACGCCCACTCCCAGGAGTCCCTGGTCGGCGCCTCGGGGGCGATCTCCGCGGTCCTCGGCGCGTTCCTGTTCCTCTTCCCGCGGGCCCGGGTGACCAGCCTGCTGCCCTTCCTCTTCTTCCTGCCGCTGCGCTTCCCGGCCTGGGTCGTGCTGCCGTTCTGGGTTTCCCTTCAGTGGCTGGCGGCGGGGCGGGCCGGTGACGGTCCAGGGGTGGCGTACCTGGCGCACCTGGTGGGCTTCGGCCTGGGCTTCGCCTTCGCCTGGGTGCGGTTCGGACGTGCGACTAGAGTTGGTGGCGTTCCAGTGGCGGCGCCCGAGGGAGAGAACCAGCCGTGATCAGCGCGATCGTCCTCATCAAGACCAGCGTGGACCGCATTCCCGAGATCGCGGAGCAGATCGCCGCGCTGGAGAGTGTCAGCGAGGTCTTCTCCGTCACCGGCACCTACGACCTGATCGCCATGGTGCGGGTGAGCAAGCACGAGGACCTGGCCGACGTCATCCCCGGCCGGATCAGCAAGATCCCGGGCGTGGAGGGCACGGACACCCACGTGGCGTTCCGCACCTACTCCCAGCACGACCTGGAGGCGGCGTTCGCGATCGGCCTGGACAACTGAGACGCCGGCGAGTGGGAAGCGCCCCCGAAGGGGCGCGGGGAACTGCGCGACCAGCCACGGCGGACCGGCACTGATCCGACAACGGGCAGATGCAGATGAAGGCTTCTTCATCCAGGGCTCATCCGGCCCACCGGATACCCCGCGCAGAATCCACCGCATGGTCTTCTCCCGCCGGATGGCGGCCCTCGCGGCCGTCGTCCTCATCCCACTCGGCATCGCCGCGACCAGCTTCGCCCTGACCGACAGCCCGCAGGAGCCCAAGGTCCCCGCCAAGGTGGAGCTGGAGAGCGGCTCCCCCACCCCGGCGCCGACCTCCTCCTCGCCCGAGCCGACGCCCAGCGACCAGGTGGTGACGCGGCCGCCGGTCACCGACGGCCCTTCGGATGACGACGATGACGACGACCGGGGCGGCCGGGACGCCGGGGAACCCGCGGACTCCGCGGACGACACGGCCGGGGACGACGGACCCGGCGACGGGTGAGCGCGAGCGCCGCCGGATCTCGGCCCGGGTCCGCATCCTGCTGTGGCTGCTGCTCGTGATGGCGGTCGCCCTGGCCTCGGTGGCGGCGACCACCCGCTCGATCCTGCTGCGCGACACCGACCAGCGGATCAACGGTCTGCTCGCCCAGGAGGCGGGCGAGTTCGCCAACTTCGAGGAGCAGGGCTTCGATCCGGAGACGGGCCGCCCGTTCACCGATCCGGGCCGGCTGCTGCGGGTGTTCCTGGAGCGGCAGTACGCGGACCTGGACGAGGAACTGGTCGGCCTGGTGGGCGAGGTGGGCAGCCGGCCCACGCAGATCATCCAGCAGCGCGAGATCCCGGTCGGCCGGCCCCTGCACGAGGACTCCGACGCCCGGCGCCGCATCTACGCCTCCCCCGACTCCTCGGGCACCCTGGACCGGCCCGAGGGCGAGATCCGCTGGGCCAAGGTCACCGTGGCCCGCTACGGCGGCGAACCGGCGGCCGCGTTCGTGGTCGCCTTCCACCCGGGGCGCGAACAGGCGCGCGCGGACGAGGTGTTCCGCGTCCTGCTCGCCATCTCCGGCGTCGCCCTGCTGATGACGACCGGCATCGCCTGGGTGGTGGCGGGCCGCATCCTGAAGCCGGTGCGGCTGGTGCGCACGACCGCCGCCCAGCTCACCGAGCAGGACCTGACCCGGCGCATCCCGGTGCACGGCCACGACGACGTGGCGGCCCTGGCCGAGACGTTCAACGCCATGCTGGACCGCCTGGAGCGCGCCTTCGCCACCCAGCGCAGGTTCGTCGACGACGCGGGGCACGAGCTGCGCACCCCGATCACCATCGTGCGCGGCCACCTGGAGCTGATGGGCGACGATCCGGCCGAGCGCGAGGAGACCGTCCGGCTCGTCACCGACGAACTGGACCGGATGAGCCGCATCGTCGAGGACCTGCTGCTGCTCGCCAAGGCCGAACGCCCCGACTTCGTCACCCCCGAGCCGGTGCAGCTCGCCGAACTCACCGCCGACGTCTACGTCAAGGCCCGCACCCTCGGCGACCGGGAGTGGGTGCTGGACTCGGTCGCCGACCGGGAGGCGCACCTCGACCCGCAGCGGATCACCCAGGCCATGGTGCAGCTCGCGCAGAACGCCGTGCAGCACACCACGGCCGGTCAGCGGGTCCGCATAGGCTCCCGCGCCGACGGTTCGCGCATCGAGCTGTACGTCGCCGACTCGGGACCCGGCGTCCAGCCGCAGGACGCCGAGGTGATCTTCGAGCGGTTCCGCCGCGGCACGGCCCGCCGCGGGGTGCGCGGCACGGGCGCCGGGCTCGGGCTGTCCATCGTGCGGGCGATCGCCGAGGGCCACGGCGGCCGGGTCGACCTGCGCACCACCGGGGGCGGCGGCGCCACCTTCGTACTCACTCTGGAAGAGGCACGACCATGAACCGCATCCTCATCGTCGAGGACGAGGACCGCATCGCCTCCTTCGTCCAGAAGGGCCTGCGCGCCAACGGCTTCACCACCACCGCGGTCGCCGACGGCGACGCCGCCTACGAGTACGCCCTCACCGGCGGTTTCGACCTCGTCGTCCTGGACATCGGGCTGCCCGGCCGGGACGGCTTCACGGTGCTGCGCGAGCTGCGCGAGGCCCGGGTGACGACCCCGGTGATCGTGCTGACGGCACGGGACTCGGTACGGGACACGGTGGCAGGTCTGGAGGGCGGCGCCGACGACTGGATGACCAAGCCGTTCCGCTTCGAGGAGCTGCTCGCCCGGGTCCGGCTGCGCCTGCGGACGGCGGCCAGGGCACCGGAGGTGACGGTGCTGAAGTCGGGGGCGCTCAGCCTCGACCTGCGCACCCGCCGCGCCCGCGCCGAGGGGCGCACCGTGGACCTGACGGCCCGTGAGTTCGTGCTCCTGGAGCTGTTCCTGCGCCACCCGGGGCAGGTACTGTCCCGCGAGCAGATCCTGTCGCACGTGTGGGGCTACGACTTCGACCCGGGCTCCAACATCGTGGACGTGTACGTGCGGGCCCTGCGCAAGAAGCTCGGCGCGCAGCAGGTGGAGACCGTGCGCGGGATGGGGTACCGGCTGCCGGCCTGGTGAGGCCCGCAGCCCGCGCGGCCCGGTGAAGTTTCCTTCATGTGACCCTCATTGAGGGCTCACCGCGCCCGTGGACGCTCGAGGCGTGACGTTGAACCTCCGCCTCGCGGCGGCCCTGTGCGCCGCGCTGTCCCTGTGCGCGCTGCTGGCGGTCCCCGCCAACTTCCCCGCCCTGGGCGGCGACGCGCGCCTCACCCTCGCCGTGTTCGCGCTGGCCACCTGCGCCTGGATCGGTACGCCGATCGACGACACGTACATCGCGCTGGGTGCCGGGCTCGCGCTGACCGCGACCGGTGTGATCAGCAGCGACACGCTGTTCGGCACCCTCGGTGACGACACGGTGTGGCTGCTGATCTGCGCCTTCGTGCTCGCGGCCGCGGTCGCCCGGACCGGGCTCGCGGGGCGGGCCGCGGCGTTCCTGGTGGGCGGGGCGCGCACGGTGCGGCAGCTGGTGCACCTGACGACGGCCGCGCTGGTCGTCACGGCCTTCGCGGTACCGGCCACCTCGGGCCGGGCGGCGCTCGCGCTGCCGGTGTTCCTCGCCCTCGCCAAGGCGCTCGCCGACCGGAAACGACTGGTCGTGATGCTGGCATTGCTGTTCCCGACCGTGATCCTGCTGTCGGCGGTGGCGACCCTGATCGGTGCGGGTGCGCATCTGATCACGGTGTCGGTGCTGTGGGAGGCGACCGGGGACCGGATCGGCTTCACCCAGTGGCTGCTGCTCGGCCTGCCGCTGGCGGTGGCCTCCTCCCACCTCGCCGCCGAGACGGTCCTGCTGACGACCACGCGCCGCACGGACCGCGCGGGGCCCGTCCGCATCACCGCCGAGGAGATACAGCGGCACAGCGAGAGCCCGGTCACCGGCCCCTGGACGCAGGCCGAGAAACGCTGCGCGCTGCTGCTGGCCACGGTGGTGGCCCTGTGGTGCAGCGAGCCCCTGCACCGGGTGTCCCCGGCCGTGGTGGCGCTGATCGGCGCGGTCGTCGCCTCCTCCCCCGCGCTGGGCACCGTACGGCTCAAGGACGCGCTGAGGACCGTGCCGTGGTCGCTGCTGCTGTTCATGGCGGCGACGATGGCGATGGGCGTGGCGCTGGCCGACTCCGGAGCGGCGAAGTGGCTGGTGTCGGGCCTGCCCGCGAACGTCGCCCCGGCGGTCTTCCTCGGCGTGGTGGTCGCGGTGAGCACGGCGGCCCACCTGGTCCTCCAGTCCCGTTCCGCCCGCTCCTCCATGCTGGTCCCGCTGGTGATCGCCGCGGCCGTCGGCGCCGGGGTCAACCCGGTCGCCGCCGCGCTCGCCTCGACGGCGGCGGCCGGGTTCTGCCACACGCTCCCGGCCTCCGCCAAGCCGGTCACGCTCTTCGCCGACGTGCCCGGCGTCCCCACCTACACCCCGCGCGACCTGCTGCGGCTGTCCGCCGTACTGGCGCCGCTGACCGCCCTGCTCGTGCTGTTCTTCGCCGCCGCGGTCTGGCCGCTGCTCGGCGTGCCCGTGACCCGCTGAAGGAGCCCACCATGTCTTCTCCGTCCCCTGTGCTGAACCGTGTGGTCGTGGCCCCCAGCGGATTCAAGGAGTCCCTGTCCGCGCGGGCCGCCGCCGACGCCATCGCGGCGGGCGTCCGCCGGGTGCTGCCGGACGCCGAGATCGACCGCATCCCGCTGGTGGACGGCGGCGAGGGCACCGCCGTGGCGCTGGCGGAGGCGACCGGCGGGCGGCTGGTGGCGCTGGCCGCCACCGGCCCGGTCGGCGACCCCGTCGGCACCCACTTCGCGCTGCTCGGCACCGGGGACACGGCGGTGGTGGAGATGGCGGCCGTCGCGGGCCTGTCCCTGGTCCCCCGCGCCCTGCGCGACCCCGGCGCCACCACCACGTACGGCGTCGGCGAGCTGATCCGCGCCGCCCTCGACACCGGGGTGCGGCGCGTCCTGGTCGGCTGCGGCGACTCGGGTACGTCCGACGGGGGCGCGGGCGCGCTCCAGGCGCTCGGGGCCCGGCTGCTGGACGCGGACGGCTTCGAACTCGGCCCCGGCGGACGGGAGCTGAACCGCCTCGTCCGCATCGACCCGTCCGGTCTCGACGCCCGGCTGAAGGACACCGAGCTGCTCGTCGCCTGCAACCCGTACAACGTGCTGTGCGGCAAGCGGGGCGTGGCCCGGGTGTTCGGGCCGCAGAAGGGGGCGACGCCCGCGCAGGTCGAGGAGTTGTCGGCCGGGCTGGAGAACTGGGCGCGCGTCCTCACCCGCGACCTCGGCGTCGTCGGCACCGACCTGTGGACGGGGTCCGGCACCGGCGCGTCCGGCGGTCTCGGCGCGGGGCTCGCCGCCGTCGGGGCCCGGCTGCTGCCCCGCTTCGACGTGCTCCTGGGCCACCTCGACCTGGACGCCCGGCTCGCCCGGGCCGACCTGGTGCTCACCGCCGAGGGCGCCCTGGACCACCAGACGCCGCGCGGCAAGGTCCCGGCCGAGGTGGCCCGCCGCGCCAAGCTCTCCGGCAGGCCCGTCCTCGCCCTGGCGGGCACGCTCGGCGAGGGCGCGCACGACGTGCCGGGGGTGGACGCCTGCCACGGGATCATGCCGGCGCCGATGGCCCTGGCGGACGCGTTGCTGCGCGCCTCCGAGCTCCTCACGGACGCCACGGAACGGGCGCTGCGGATGGTGCTGCTGGGGGCCCGGTTGCCGGGCGGGACGGCTCAGGCGGCGGTGCCGGTGCCGGTCACCGGCAGCGTGTCGCCGGACGTCGTGTCGGGCACGCAGCGCCCGTCCTCGGTGCGGTAGTTCCAGCGGGCGCCGTCGCTCACCAGCTCCCGGACGGCGCTCACGAACCGCTCCACGTGCTCGTCCGGGGTGCCCGCGCCGAAGCTGACGCGGATGGCGTTGAGGGACTTCTCGCCGGGCGCCGCCTCGGGCGCGCCGCACTCGCCCTGCGTCTGCGGGTCGCTGCCGAGCAGGGTGCGCACCAGCGGGTGGGCGCAGAACAGGCCGTCGCGCACCCCGATGCCGTACTCGGCGGAGAGCGCGGCGGCGAAGTGCGAGCTGTTCCAGCCCTCGACGACGAAGGAGAGCACCCCGACACGCGGCGCGTCGTCGCCGAAGAGGGAGAGGATCCGCACCTCGGGCACCTCGGCGAGGCCCTCGCGCACCTTCCGGATCAGGTACTCCTCGCGGGCGACCAGCGTGTCGAACCCGGCCTCGGTGAGCGCCTTGCAGGCGGAGGCGATCGCGTGGACGCCGATGACGTTGGGCGACCCGGCCTCGTGGCGGGCCGCGCTGTCGTGCCACTGGACGTCCACGCCGCCGTCCGCGCGCCGGGAGACACTGCGGCTGGCGCCGCCGCCGGCCAGGTACGGCTCGGCCTCGCGCAGCCAGTCGGCCCGCCCGGCCAGCACGCCGGAGCCGAAGGGCGCGTACAGCTTGTGCCCGGAGAAGGCGACCCAGTCCACGTCCAGGTCGCGCACGCTCACCGGGTGGTGCGGGGCCAGCTGGGCGGCGTCCAGCACGATCCGGGCGCCGTGCGCGTGCGCGGCTGCGGCCAGTTCCCGCACCGGCCACAGCTCGCCGGTGACGTTGGAGGCGCCGGTGACGCAGACCAGGGCGGGCCCGTACGGCTCGCGGGCGGCGAGGGCCCGCTCCAGGGTCTCGACGGCCTGCGCGGGCGTGCGCGGGGCGTCGAGGTAGGTGACGTCGGCGTCCCGCCAGGGCAGCAGCGAGGCGTGGTGCTCGGTCTCGAAGACGAAGACCCGGCAGTCGGCGGGCAGCGCGGCGGCGAGCAGGTTCAGGGAGTCGGTGGTGGACCGGGTGAAGACCACCTGGTCGTCGTCCCGGCAGCCGAGGAACCCGGCGACGGTTGTGCGGGCGTTCTCGAACAGGTCGGTCGACAGCTGCGAGAGGTACCCGGCGCCCCGGTGCACGCTGCCGTAGTACGGGGCGTAGGCGGCCACGTCGTCCCAGACCCGCTGGAGCGCGGGCGCGCTGGCGGCGTAGTCGAGCGCGGCGTAGGTGACCTGACCGCCGGTGACGAGCGGGACGCTGACGTCCCGGCCGAGCACGGACAGCGGGGCGGCGACAGCAGTGGGTACGGACATGACGGACTCCCGTGAGGACCAGCACGCAGAAGGGCGCTGTGAAGTGAAGTGAGGAAAGGCGTGCGGAGGCGGGCTCTGCGGCCAAGGGCCTGTCCTTCGGCCCGGCCCGGGGCTGCGGGGCCTGGCACGCACACCGGGGGATGAAGGCACCGCTTCGGGGGCGTCGGGCCGGTCCGAAGGACAGGCCCTATCGCATTCGCTGGTTCACGGGAGACTCCCTCGGACGACCCAGGACCCCTGGTTCCGCGAGGGGTCCGCGCTTGCCGTGGACCTTGCTGTCCACGACCTGGTCTTCACCCGGGGCACCCCGCCACGGACGGAGGGTTGCCGGACAGTCGGCCGGGGCCTCATGACTGTCACTCATGACCTGTCGAAAAACCTAGGGGAAATGATCGGCGTCCCGCAACCCGGGTCCGGATCGCGGGACGCACGTCACACACCAGGGCCGCTACGCGTGGCTCACGGCCACCCAGCGCTCCAGCACCCGCCGGGCCGCCCCGGAGTCGATCGCCTCGGCCGCCCGGTCCATCCCGGCCCGCAACTGCGCCGCCAGCGGACCCTCACCGGGCTCCAGGGCCACCAGGGCCGCCGCCGAGTTCAGCAGGACCGCGTCCCGCACCGGACCCCGCTCGCCGGCCAGCAGGCGGCGGGCGACGTCGGCGTTGTAGGAGGCGTCGGCCCCGCGCAGCGCCTCGACCGGCACCAGCTCGATACCGACGTCCCGCGGGTCGAAGGTCTCCTCGGTGACCCGGCCGTCGCGCACGACCCAGACCCGGGAGGTGGAGGTCGTGGTCAGCTCGTCGAGCCCGTCGTCGCCGCGGAAGACCAGCGACGAGTGGCCGCGCTCGGCGAAGACACCGGCGACGATCGGTGCCATCCGGGCGTGGGCGACCCCGACCGCCTGGGCCTTCACCCGGGCGGGGTTGGTCAGCGGACCCAGGAAGTTGAACACCGTACGGATGCCGAGCTGACCGCGGGCCGTCGCCACGTGGCGCAGCGCCGGGTGGAACTTCACGGCGAAGCAGAAGGTGATGCCGGCTTCCTCGGCGACCTCGGCCACCCGCTGCGGCGTCAGCTCCAGGTTGACCCCGAGCTTCTCCAGGACGTCGGAGGCTCCGGACGCCGAGGAGGCGGCCCGGTTGCCGTGTTTGACGACCTTCGCCCCCGTGCCGGCCAGGACGATCGCCGACATGGTGGAGATGTTGACCGTCTTGGCGCCGTCGCCGCCGGTGCCGACGATGTCGACGGTCTTGCCCGGCACCTCGATCACGTTGGCGTGTTCGTACATGGTGCGGACCAGCCCGGAGATCTCCTCGACCGTCTCCCCCTTGAACCGCAGGCCCACCGCGAACCCGGCGATCTGCACGTCGGTCGCCTCGCCGCGCATGATCACGTCCAGCGCCCAGGCGGTGTCGTCCGCGCTCAGGTCGCGGCCGTCCAGCAGTCCGTTCAGCAGGGCGGGCCAGGAGCGGTCCGCCGTGGTGTCGCCTCCAGCGGGGGTCACAGCGCTCATCAGCCGCTCCTGAATCGTATGGGTCGTCGAGTAGGGGATGTGGGTCCCACCCTATCCAGCCCCGGGCACGGCGAAGGGCCCCGTCCGCAGACCGGAACGGGGCCCTTCGACCGTGGTGTGGCGACGCTGGAGGGTCAGTGGTGGCCGTGGCCGCTCGTGATCTCCTTGTACTCCTCGACGGTCGGCTTCGGAATCTGCGACTCCTCGCCGTAGTACGACTCGCTGAGCTTGGCACGGAGCTTCTGCGTGCCGCTCACCTTGCGCTCGACGCCGTTCTCGTCGACCGTCGGGCCGATCTCGGCCGGCTGGTACTGCTCGTGCGCCGTGAGCGTGTGCAGCTGCTCCTGGCTGAGCGGCTCGTGCACCTCGATGAACTCACCGTGCGGCAGGCGCTTGATGATGCCGGACTCGCGTCCGTGCAGCACCTTGTCCTTGTCCCGGCGCTGCAGGCCGAGGCAGATCCGCTTGGTGGCGATGAAGGCGACGACCGGTCCGACGAAGAACGCGATGCGGACGAACCAGGTGATCGCGTTGATCGACAGGTGGAAGTGCGTGGCCCACAGGTCGTTGCCGCCACCGATCAGCAGCACGAAGTAGACGGTCAGCCAGGCGACACCGAAGGCCGTACGGGTCGGGGCGTTGCGCGGGCGGTCCAGGATGTGGTGCTCGCGCTTGTCGCCGGTGACCCAGGACTCGATGAACGGGTAGACCGCGATCGCCGCCAGGACCAGCGGGAAGATGATCAGCGGGATCAGCACACCCAGGACGAGGGTGTGGCCCCAGAAGTTGATCTCCCAGCCAGGCATCACACGGATCAGGCCCTCGGAGAAGCCCATGTACCAGTCCGGCTGGGCGCCGGTGGAGACCTGGTCGGGCCGGTAGGGCCCGATGGCCCAGATCGGGTTGATCGTGGCGATGGCCGACACGACGGAGATCACACCGAAGACCAGGAAGAAGAAGCCTCCGGCCTTCGCCGTGTACACCGGCAGCAGCGGCATGCCGACGACGTTCTTGTTCGTCTTGCCGGGGCCCGCGAACTGCGTGTGCTTGTGGTAGAAGACCAGGATCAGGTGGCCCACCAGCAGCCCGAGCATGATGCCCGGCAGCAGCAGGATGTGGATCGAGTAGAACCGGGACACGAAGTCGTGGCCGGGGAACTCGCCGCCGAAGAGGAAGAACGAGATGTACGTGCCGACGATCGGCACGGACAGGATCGCGCCCTCCATGAAGCGGATGCCGGTGCCCGAGAGCAGGTCGTCCGGGAGCGAGTAACCGGTGAAGCCGGTGAACATGCCGAGGACGAGCAGCAGGAAGCCGAACAGCCAGTTGACCTCGCGCGGCTTGCGGAACGCGCCGGTGAAGAAGACGCGCATCATGTGCACGAACATGCCGGCCAGGAAGATCAGCGCGGCCCAGTGGTGGATCTGCCGGATCAGCAGACCGCCGCGGACGTCGAAGCTGATGTCCAGAGTGGAGGCGTAGGCCTCACTCATCATCTGGCCCTGGAGCGGCACGTACGAGCCGTGGTACTCGATCTCGGCCATCGACGGGTGGAAGAACAGCGTCAGGTACACACCCGTGAGGATGATGATGATGAAGCTGTAGAGGCAGACCTCACCCAGCATGAACGACCAGTGGTCGGGGAAGATCTTGCGCATGTTGGCCTTGGCCAGGGAGTAGATCCCCAGCCGGCCGTCGGCCCAGTCGGCGACGCGCTCGCCGGCCGGTGCCTTCCCGCGTGAGCGGGGCGCTTCGTTGGCTGCAGTACTCATCCGCGCTCCCAGAAAGCAGGACCGACGGGCTCTTCGAAGTCGCCGAGCGCTTCGAGGTAACCCTCGTCGTTCACGCCGATGCGCAGCTGCGGCAGGGCGTGACCGGCGGGACCGAAGATGACCCGGGCGCCGTCGGCAAGGTCGAAGGTGGACTGGTGGCAGGGGCAGAGCGCGTGGTGCGTCTGCTGCTCGTACAGGGAGATCGGGCAGCCGACGTGGGTGCAGATCTTCGAGTACGCCACGATGCCCTCGTGCGACCACTCGAGCTCGCGCTTGTCCTTGATGGAGTCCGGCTCCAGCCGGATGATCATCAGGGCGGCCTTGGCGATCTCGTTCTGGAAGTCCTCGTCGTGCTCCTCCAGGCCCTCGGGCATGGCGAAGGTGAGCGAGCCCACCGCGACGTCGGAGGGACGCAGCGGCTCGTTGGTGTTCATGTTGACGAGGAGCTTGCCCTTGGACCACAGGGTGTGGCGGAGCTTGGTCCCGGGCAGCGGACCGAGGTCGCGCAGCAGGACGACGCCGGAGAGCGGCACCAGGGTGAGCGCGCCCAGCATCGTGTTGCGGATCAGCTTGCGGCGCCCGATCACGGACTCCTTGGCGCCCTGCTTGAAGTCCGCGTGGACCTTGGCACGGACCTCGGGGGACGCCTCGATCGGGTGTCGCTCGTCGGCGACCTCCTCGTCGGACATCAGGGTGCGGGCCCAGTGGACCGCGCCCGCGCCGATGGCGAACAGCGCGACGCCGAGCGTCATGCCGAGCGCGAAGTTCAGCGCACTGATGTGACCGAGCGGGAAGATGTAGACCGACTTGTCGACGTCGATCGCCACGAACGCGGCGATGAAGGCGACGGTGGCCAGCATCGACAGCGTGAACAGCAGGGCGACGGTGCGCTCGGACCGCTTGGCGGCCCGCTCGTCGACGTCCTGGACCCGCGGCTCGTGGGGCGGCAGACCCGGGTCGGCGAACGGGTTCGTCTCGTCCGCGGGCCGGGCGGCCGCGCCGTGCGGGCGGTCCTGCTCTGCCGGCAGGTTCTCTTCTGGAATGTCTTGGCTACTCATGACTTCTTGGCCTTTGCGGTCCGAGCGGCGACCCAGACGGCGACGGCGATCAGCACGCCCAGTCCGAACACCCAGGCGAACAGACCCTCACTGACCGGGCCGAGTCCGCCGAGGCTGAGACCACCGGGGCTCTCGGTGTCGTCACCGTTGACCGCGTCCAGGTAGGCGATGATGTCCTTCTTGTTCTGCTCCGACAGCGTGGTGTCGGGGAAGGAGGGCATGTTCTGCGGGCCGGTCTGCATGGCCTCGTAGATGTGCTTCGGGTCGACGCCCTCGAGGCTCGGCGCGTACTTGCCGTGCGTCAGGGCGCCGCCCTTGCCGGTGAAGTTGTGGCACTGCGCGCAGTTGGTGCGGAACAGCTCACCGCCCTTGGCGATGTCCGCGCCCTCGGGGCCGTACTTCTCCTCCGAGGGGATCGCCGGACCGGCACCCAGCGACGCGATGTAGGCCGCGAGCTGGTCGATCTCCGCCTGGGAGTAGATGACCTTCTTCTTCGGGACCTGCGCGCCGGGCTGCTGGGCCGGCATGCGGCCGGTGCCCACCTGGAAGTCGACGGCCGCGGCGCCCACGCCGACCAGGCTCGGACCGTCACTGGTGCCCTGCCCTCCGGTGCCGTGGCAACTGGCACAGCCGACGGCGTAGAGCTTCTTGCCCTCGTCGATGGCGAGGGACTGGGCGGATTCATCGGCCTGCGCCTTACTCGCGGGTGCGAACGCGGCGTACAGCCCCCCTGTGCATGCCAGCGCGAGGAGTAGGACGACGAGGGCCGCCAGCGGATGGCGTCGTCGTGCGGAGAGCTTTTTCACGGATTACCCCGGTGTCAGGATCTTCTGCGTCGATGCTGTCGATGCTTCTGGTGTTGCGCGGGTGCGCGCCGCGACTACTTGATCAGGTAGATCGTGGCGAACAGGCCGATCCAGACCACATCGACGAAGTGCCAGTAGTAGGACACGACGATGGCGGCGGTCGCCTGCTCGTGGGTGAACCTCCGGGCCGCATAAGTGCGGCCGAGGACCAGCAGGAAGGCGATCAGTCCGCCCGTCACATGCAGTCCGTGGAAGCCGGTGGTCAGGTAGAACGCCGAGCCGTACGGGTCCGACGAGAGTGAGATCCCGTCGTGCTTGACCAGCTCGGTGTACTCGAACACCTGACCGCCGATGAAGATCGCACCCATCACGAAGGTGACGATGAACCACATCCGGAGCTTCTTCACGTCACCGCGCTCGGCGGCGAACACGCCGAGCTGGCAGGTGAGGGAGGAGAGCACCAGGATCGTGGTGTTCGTCGCGGAGAACGGGATGTTCAACGCGTCGGCCTTCTCGGACC
Organism: Streptomyces sp. NPDC111628; assembly: GCF_055635195.1. Taxonomy (NCBI): domain Bacteria; kingdom Bacillati; phylum Actinomycetota; class Actinomycetes; order Kitasatosporales; family Streptomycetaceae; genus Streptomyces; species Streptomyces sp. NPDC111628. The sequence continues at coordinate 401,229 of NZ_JBVKBZ010000007.1, forward strand.
AGAAGTCCGGGCCGGTCACCGATCGCAGGGTGAAGTACATCGCGAAGAGGGCCGCGAAGAACATCAGCTCGGAACTCAACCAGATGATGGTTCCGACGCTGGTGAGGTTCGGCCGGTTGACCGACGGGTGCGCGTGCCCGGTTTCTACTGTCGTTGCTGTCGCCACGACCGACATTATGTCGGTCGCTTATCCCGCCCTCACCCCGGGGGGTGCCGTTCGGTGTGTTCCCCCTGCTTGTACGGCCCGGATGGCCCATCGAACGGCCCGTCGGAGGCCTGTCGAAGGCCTGTCCGAACCAGTGCTGACGGGACGTTCGAGGGAGTAGCATCCGCCCCAACGGGCTACGACAGCCTTCACCGGTCTCACCGCGTATCGGAGGAAGCATGCAGGCGACCGCCACGGTGCTGGTCTACAGCGACGACTCCAACACCCGCGAACAGGTGCGGCTCGCGACCGGCCGCCGGCCGGCTCCGGACGTGCCCGTGGTCGAGTTCGTGGAGTGTGCCACTCCGGCCGCCGTGCTCAAGGAGCTGGACCGGGGCGGGATCGACGTCTGCGTCCTGGACGGCGAGGCCGTGCCCATGGGCGGCATGGGCATGTGCCGCCAGATCAAGGACGAGGTCTTCCAGTGCCCGCCGGTGCTGCTGCTCATCGCCCGGCCGCAGGACGCGTGGCTGGCCACGTGGAGCCGGGCGGAGGCGACTGTGACGCTGCCGGTGGAGCCGGTGGAGTTCGCGGGTGCGCTGGCCGCGCTGCTGCGGGAGAAGAGGCTGCAGGGCGTCTAGGGGCGCCTTCCAGCTCGGGGGTGCGGGTCCTTATGGCGAGTGCTGCGCCGTCGTGGCTTGTCGCGCCCACGCGGCGGAGCCGCATATCGGCACAGCCCCGCGCCCCTTTCGGGGCGCTACACCGCCGTCGGCCGCAGCCTTGCCGTCTCCTGGTTGTTCGACGCCCCGGTGCCGCCGGTCAGGGCGCTGCCGGTGCGCCATTTGGTCCAGTCCATGTTCCAGTCGCCGAAGCCGTTGCCGAAGGGTTCCATCGTTTCGCCGCCGGAGTTGACGACCTCGACCAGGTCGCCCTCCTGGACCGCCTTGAAGAACCACTCCGCGTTGTCGGTGCTCATGCCGACGCAGCCGTGGCTGACGTTGGCGATGCCCTGGGAGCCGACGGACCAGGGGGCGGCGTGCACGTACTCGCCGCTCCAGGTCACCCGGGTGGCCCAGTAGACCGGCAGGTCGTACGACTCCGAGGAGCCCTCGGCGATGCCGACGGTGCTGCTGCGCATGCGTACGAAGGATTCCTTGCCGAGGACGACCTTGACGCCGTTGCGGGTCTCGAAGCCGGGCTTGCCGGTGGTGACCGGGATCTCCCGGATCGCCTCGCCGTCCTGGTAGACCGTCAGCGTGTGCGCGGCGGCGTCGGTGACGGCCACGACCCGGTCGTCCGTGGTGATCTTCAGGGGCTTGGCCTTGCCGCCCCACATCCGGTCGCCGATCTTGATGCCGTCCAGGGTGCTGTGGACCTTGACGGTGGCGTGGGCGGGCCAGTACTCCTCGGGCCGGTAGTGGAGCTTCTTGTCGTCCACCCAGTACCAGGCGCCCCGCACGGCGGGGGTGGAGTCGACCTTCAGGGCGCGCTCCACTATGGCCCGCTGGGCCGGGTCCCTGACCGGCTGGCTCAGTTCCGCCGTGATGGGCTGACCGACGCCGTACGCGCCCGCCTTGGGCCCGAAGGTGACGTCCAGGGTCTTCTTCGCGCCGGGCTTGCCGGTCTCGAAGGTGAGCACCTTGCGGCCGGGCGCGCCGTCCCCGTCCTCGGTGCTGACGCGCACCGTGTAGCTGGCGTTGGCCGCCAGCGGCGAGGTGCTGTGCCAGCGGGCGCCGTCGGCGGACAGCTCGCCCGCGACGTGGCGTCCGGCCGCATCCATGGCCGTGACGTCCGTGATGCGCCCGTCGGCGCCCTCGGCGACCACCTCCAGGGGTTTGTCCGGGTCTGCCTTCTTCCCGGCGTCCGTGGGGCCGTTGAAGGAGATCTGGCCGGCCGCGTCGTAGGGCGTGGCGGACAGCGGGTTGTCGTCGTCGCCGAGGCAGGCGGTGACGCTCGCGCCGAGGGCGATCACCAGCAGGGTGCAGCCGACGACCGTACGCCCCCGCGCCTGGAAGTGAACCGTGTTGCTCATGGCCTCACGCTAGGGAGAGACGTCAACGGCGGCGCGGTGGGTAAGCCGGAAGGGTGAGAGACCGTACGGCAGACGAAGGGGCCCGGACGCTCCTTGCGGAGTGTCCGGGCCCCTTCGTGCTCGACGCGTGCTACTGGGTCCGTGTGCTACTGGGTGCGGTTCTCACCGCGGTAGTACTCGAAGACCCAGCCGAACAGGCCGACCAGGATCACCGGTGCCGAGAAGTACATGATCCACCAGCCGACGGCGACACCCAGGAAGGCGAGTGCGCCGCCCAGGCCGAGCGCCAGCGGCTGCCAGCTGTGCGGGCTGAAGAACCCGACCTCGCCGGCGTCGTCCGCGACGTCCGCCTCCAGGTTGTCCTGGGCACCGACGTCGACCCGCCGCGCCGTGAAGGCGAGGTAGAAGCCGATCATGATGGCCAGGCCGAAGGCCAGGAAGAGCGCCGTGGTGCCGGCCGGCTCCTTGGACCAGTAGCCGTAGACGACCGCCACGGCGAGGATGAAGACGCTCAGCCAGATGAAGAGCTTGCCCTGGATCTTCACTTCCCGGCCTCCTTGCCGCCGGCGAGGGCCTTCTCACCGTGGCCGACGTTCTCCAGCTGGTCGATCGCGGAGATCTCGGGGTGGTGCAGGTCGAACGCGGGCGATTCGCTGCGGATGCGCGGCAGCGTGAGGAAGTTGTGCCGCGGCGGCGGGCAGGAGGTCGCCCACTCCAGCGAACGGCCGTAGCCCCAGGGGTCGTCGACCTCGATCTTCTTGCCGTACTTGGCGGTCTTCCAGATGTTGTAGAAGAACGGCAGTATCGACATGCCCAGCAGGAACGAGCTGATCGACGAGATCGTGTTCAGGGCGGTGAAGCCGTCCGCCGCCAGGTAGTCGGCGTAGCGGCGCGGCATGCCCTCGGCGCCCAGCCAGTGCTGGACCAGGAACGTGCCGTGGAAGCCGACGAACAGCGTCCAGAAGGTGATCTTGCCGAGACGCTCGTCCAGCATCTTGCCGGTGAACTTCGGCCACCAGAAGTGGAAGCCGGCGAACATCGCGAACACCACGGTGCCGAACACCACGTAGTGGAAGTGCGCCACCACGAAGTACGAGTCCGAGACGTGGAAGTCCAGCGGCGGCGAGGCGAGGATGACGCCGGTCAGACCACCGAAGAGGAAGGTGATCAGGAAGCCGACGGACCAGAGCATCGGTGTCTCGAAGGACAACGATCCCTTCCACATGGTGCCGAGCCAGTTGAAGAACTTCACGCCGGTCGGGACCGCGATCAGGAAGGTCATGAAGGAGAAGAACGGCAATAGCACGCCGCCCGTGACGTACATGTGGTGGGCCCACACCGTCACCGACAGACCCGCGATCGCGATCGTCGCGCCGATCAGACCCATGTAGCCGAACATCGGCTTGCGGGAGAAGACCGGGATGATCTCACTGACGATGCCGAAGAACGGCAAGGCGATGATGTACACCTCTGGATGCCCGAAGAACCAGAAGAGGTGTTGCCACAGCAAGGCTCCGCCGTTGGACGCGTCGAAGATGTGGGCGCCGAACTTGCGGTCGGCCTCCAGCGCGAACAGGGCCGCGGCCAGCACCGGGAAGGCCAGCAGGACCAGCACCGCGGTCAGCAGGACGTTCCAGGTGAAGATCGGCATGCGGAACATGGTCATGCCGGGGGCACGCATGCAGATGATCGTGGTGATGAAGTTGACCGAGCCGAGGATGGTGCCGAAGCCGGAGAAGGCCAGACCCATGATCCACAGGTCACCGCCGATACCGGGCGAGTGCACCGCGTCGGACAGCGGCGAGTAGGCGAACCAGCCGAAGTCGGCCGCGCCCTGCGGGGTCAGGAACCCGCCCACCGCGATGGTCGAGCCGAACAGGTACAGCCAGTAGGCGAACATGTTCAGCCGGGGGAACGCCACGTCGGGCGCGCCGATCTGCAGCGGCATGATCCAGTTCGTGAAGCCCGCGAACAGCGGCGTCGCGAACATCAGCAGCATGATCGTGCCGTGCATCGTGAACGCCTGGTTGAACTGCTCGTTCGACATGATCTGCAGACCGGGCCGAGCGAGTTCGGCGCGCATGAAGAGCGCCATGACGCCGCCGATCACGAAGAACGCGAACGACGTCACCAGATACAGCGTGCCGATCGTCTTGTGGTCGGTGGTCGTCAACCACTTGATGACCACGTTGCCGGGCTGCTTGCGCCGTACCGGCAGCTCGTTCTCGTACGAGTCCTCCGCTGCCGAGGCACCCTGGGGTTCGTTGAGGATGCTCACAGGTTGTTCGTCTCCCGGTTCTTCTCGTGGCTCGTCTGAGCGATGCCCGCGGGAACGTAACCGGTCTGCCCCTTCTTCGCGAGGTCCTGGAGGTGCTGCTCGTAGCGCTCCGGGGAGACGACCTTGACGTTGAACAGCATCCGGGAGTGGTCCACGCCGCACAGTTCGGCGCACTTGCCCAGGAAGGTCCCCTCCTTGTTGGGGGTCACCTCGAAGGCGTTGGTGTGGCCCGGAATCACGTCCTGCTTCATGAGGAACGGCACCACCCAGAAGGAGTGGATGACGTCACGCGAGGTCAGGACGAAGCGGACCGTCTTGCCCTTGGGGAGCCAGAGGGTCGGGCCGGGGTTGCCGGTCTGCGGGTTCTCCGTGCCGGGGGTACCGCAGTCGTAGACACCGCCGGCGTCGGCCGGGAAGTCCTCGATGAACCGGTCCGGGATGCCGGCCAGTTCCTTGGAGGTCTTGGCGTCGCCGGTGGAGCCCGGGACGTCCTCGATGTGGTTGAAGCACCAGCTCCACTGGAAGCCGACCACGTTGACCGTGAGGTCGGGCTTCTTCTTGAGGCTCATGAGATCGGACTCGTCACGCGCGGTGAAGTAGAACAGCACCGAGACGATGACGAGCGGAACCATGGTGTACAGCGCCTCGATGGGCAGGTTGTACCTGGTCTGCGGAGGGACCTCGACCTTGGTGCGGCTGCGCCGGTGGAAGAAGACACTCCACAGGATCAGGCCCCACACCAGCACGCCGGTGGCCAGCGCGGCTGCCCATGAGCCCTGCCACAGGGAGAGGATCCGCGGAGCCTCTTCCGTGGTGGGGGTGGGCATGCCGAGGCGGGGGAAGTCCTCGTATGTGCAACCGGTGGCGGTCGCCAGGACCAGGCCCGCGGTCAGTGCCTGCAGCAGCTTCCGCCGCATCGGGCGCCGCGGCGAGCGGTCGGAGCCGTTGGGACTCACGTAGCGCCTTCCCGAGAGTCTCGCCCGCGCGGTTGGCTGCGGCCTGCCTTCTCGCTGGTCGGTCGCCGCCCTGCGTCGGGCAGGGGTTTGATGTTTATGCGGACCAAACCCTAGCCGACGCCCTCCGGGGGGTCGCGGGGAGGGTGGCATACGCGCCGGGGGTCACCCGGAAAGGGTGGGACGGGGGCGCCTACGGGGCGGGGAGGTGCGGTTTCGTTGGCGGCTGACGGTACGTCGTGGTTGTTCGCGCCGTTCCCCGCGCCCCTCACGGGGCGATGCAGTCCCCGGCGTTCTAGCGTTGGCGTGTGGCCTACTTCGATGCTGCTTCCGCTGCTCCCCTTCATCCCGTCGCCCGGCAGGCGCTGTTGGCGTCTCTTGACGAGGGGTGGGCCGATCCTGCTCGGCTGTACCGCGAGGGGCGGCGGGCGCGGTTGTTGCTCGATGCCGCTCGGGAGGCGGCGGCCGAGTGCGTGGGGTGTCGGCCGGACGAGTTGGTGTTCACTCCTTCGGGGACGCGGGCGGTGCATTCAGGGGTGGCGGGGGCGCTGGCCGGGCGGCGGCGCGTCGGACGCCACCTGATCGTGTCAGCCGTCGAACACTCCTCCGTACTGCATGCGGCCGAGGCGCACGAGGCCGACGGCGGGAGTGTCACGCAGGTGGGCGTGGACCGCACGGGCGCGGTGGATCCCGAGGCGTACGCGGCGGCCCTGCGCGAGGACACGGCGCTGGCCTGTCTCCAGTCGGCCAACCACGAGGTGGGCACCGAGCAGCCGGTGTCCCGGGTGGCGGAGGCCTGCCGGGCGGCTGGGGTGCCGCTGCTGGTGGACGCGGCCCAGTCGCTGGGCTGGGGGCGGGTGGAGGGCGACTGGTCGTTGTTGACGGGCAGCGCCCACAAGTGGGGCGGACCCTCGGGAGTGGGGCTGCTCGCCGTGCGCAAGGGGGTCCGGTTCGCGCCCCAAGGGCCCGGGGACGAGCGGGAGTCGGGGCGGGCGCCCGGGTTCGAGAACCTGCCGGCGATCGTGGCCGCGGCGGCGTCGCTGCGGGCGGTGCGGGCCGAGGCGGCGGCGGAGGCGGCCCGGCTGCGGGAGCTGACGGAGCGGATCCGGTCCCGGGTGCCTGAGCTGGTGCCGGACGTGGAGGTGGTCGGCGATCCCTCGCGCCGGCTGCCCGGCGTCGTCACCTTCTCGTGTCTCTATGTCGACGGGGAGACCCTGCTGCACGAGCTGGACCGTGCCGGCTTCTCCGTGTCGTCCGGATCGTCCTGCACGAGCAGCACGCTGACGCCGAGCCACGTCCTGCGGGCGATGGGGGTGCTCAGCGAGGGCAACGTCCGGGTGTCGCTGCCGCAGGGGACCCCGGCCGAGGACGTCGAGCGGTTCCTGGAGGTGCTGCCGGGCACGGTGGCCGCGGTGCGCGAGAAGCTGGGGGCGCCGGCGGCCACGGAGGCCGCCCCGCGGACCGGGGGCGACCTCGTCGTGGACGCGATCGGCCGGCGCTGCCCCATCCCGGTGATCGAACTCGCCAAGGTCATCGGTGACGTCCCCGTCGGCGGCATCGTCCGCGTCCTCTCCGACGACGAGGCGGCCCGCCTGGACATCCCGGCGTGGTGCGAGATGCGGGGCCAGGAGTACGTGGGCGAGGAGAAGACGGAACGGGGAAGCGCGTACTTGGTTCGCCGGGTCAGCTGACGCCCCTAAGGGGCGCGGGGCCCTGTCGATGTGCGGCTCCGCCGCGTGGGCGCGACCAGCCCCCACGCACCCGCACACGACAACGCTCCCCGCGAGGCAACCGAATAGTCGCCCCCCCCCGAATTCAGCCCAGGTGCGCCTGAACCTCCCCCGCGGCCTCGTCCCCGTACGCCTTCGTGAACCGCTCCATGAAGTGCCCGCGCCGCAGCTGGTACTCCTGCGTACCGACCGTCTCGATGACGAGCGTCGCCAGCATGCAGCCGATCTGCGCCGCCCGCTCCAGCGAGACATCCCACGCCAGTCCCGACAGGAACCCCGCGCGGAAGGCGTCGCCGACGCCCGTGGGGTCGGCCTTGCGCTCCTCGTCGGGGACGCCGACCTCGATGGTCTCCCCGCCGGCCCGCTCGATGCGCACGCCCCGCGCACCGAGGGTGGTGACGCGGTGGCCGACCCGGTCGAGGATCTCGGCGTCGCTCCAGCCGGTCTTGGTCTCGATGAGCCCCTTCTCGTACTCGTTGGAGAAGAGGTAGGTCGCCCCGTCCAGCAGTATCCGGATCTCGTCGCCGTTCATCCGGGCGATCTGCTGGGAGAAGTCGGCGGCGAAGGGGATGGACCGGGTGCGGCACTCCTCGGTGTGCCGGAGCATCGCCTCCGGGTCGTCGGCGCCGATGGAGACCAGGTCGAGGCCGCCCACCCGGTCGGCGACGGTCTTCAGCTCGATGAGGCGGGCCTCGCTCATCGCGCCCGTGTAGAAGGAGCCGATCTGGTTGTGGTCGGCGTCCGTGGTGCAGACGAAGCGGGCGGTGTGCAGGGTCTCGGAGATGCGGACCGAGCCGGTGTCGACGCCGTGCCGGTCCAGCCAGGCCCGGTACTCGTCGAAGTCCGAGCCGGCCGCGCCGACCAGGACCGGCCGGGTGCCGAGCTGACCCATGCCGAAGGCGATGTTCGCGGCTACGCCGCCCCGGCGTACGTCCAGCTGGTCGACCAGGAAGGAGAGCGAGACCGTGTGCAGCTGGTCCGCGACGAGCTGGTCCGAGAAGCGGCCGGGGAAGGTCATGAGGTGGTCGGTGGCGATGGAGCCGGTGACTGCGATGCGCACGGCGTGGACTCTCTCCTGAGGGGAGGCGGGTTGACGGTTCACGCTACCCGGCGGCGCCGCCAGGCTGAAGCAGGCGAAACTACCCGGTAGTACAACTTTCTTCGCGACACGGGACGTGCCTACGGTTCTGTTATGACGAACCTGAGGACCGTCGACCCCGCTCCGGCCGACCTGGACGGCGACCTGGCGTCGCTGCGCGGTGACTGCGCCCGGATGACTCCGCGCTGGTCGGCGCCGGCCGGCGCCGCCGCCCGGCCGGTGCCGCTCGCCCTCATCCACGGCGTCCGGGTGCCGCCGGCCTCGGCCCGGTTGCTGGACGCGATGTCCGACTACGGCGACTGAGCGCCGCCGGGCTGCCGCACGGCCGTTCGGGCGACGCGTGCCGTCGCCGGGAACCGGATCCCGCCCCACCGCGTCCCATCGCTGTCCCCAGTAACAGCCGAAGGAGCGATGCGGTGAACACCGAGCGACCCGACAACGACGACGCCGCCGACGAGGCGGGCGGCGGGCGTCCCGCGCGGCGGCGCCCCCGGGCGGTCGCGGTCGCGTCGGTCGCCGCCGCGGTGCTGCTCGTCGGGGCCGGCGGTGCCTACGTGGCCACGTCCGCCGCCGACGGTGACCCGGACGGCGGTACGGCGTCCGGAGCCTCGGGCGACGGCACTCCCCCGCCGCTCCCCCTGGACGACCACGGAGCGTCGTCCCCGGAGGGCGGCTCGAACGGCATCGCGCCGGGCGAGCCCGACCCGTACGGCGTCACCTACCGCGCCGACGGGCCGCTCCCCGAGGGACCCGGCTCGGCGCCCGTGTACCGGGCGAAGGGCGACGTCACCGAGGCCGAGGTGGCCCGGCTGGCCGAGGCGCTGGGCGTCGAGGGCGCGCCCCGCACCCAGGGCGAGGCGTGGAAGGTCGGCAACGCGAAGGACGGGTCCGGGCCGCTGCTCACGGTGAGCCGTCAGGCGCCGGGCACCTGGACCTTCCACCGCTACGCACCCGGCACCGACAACTGCAGGAAGGGGCCCGTCTGCAAGGCTCCCTCCGCCGACGGGAACCCGGTGGGCGAGGCGGCCGCGAAGAAGGCGGCGGCACCGGTGCTGAAGGCGCTGGGCCAGGACGACGCCAAGCTCGACGCGAGCCAGGTCATGGGCGCCGGGCGGGCCGTGAACGCGGAACCCGAGGTGGGCGGGCTGCCCTCGTACGGCTGGACGACGGGGATCGTCGTCGGGGCGCAGGGCGAGGTGGTCGGCGGCAGCGGCCGGGTGAAGGCGCCGGTCAAGGGGGACACGTACCCCGTCCTGAACGCGGAGGAGACGCTGGCGCTGCTGAACACGCCGGGTGCCGGATCCGGTGCGGGCGCCGGTGGGGTCGGGGGCATCGGCGGCTGCGCGAGTCCCGTACCGCATCAGGACGGGGCGGACACGCCCTGCGGGCCGCCGGCCAGTGCTCCGGAGCAGCCCGGGACGGGGAAGCGGCAGACCGCCACGGTCGAGGACGCGGTGTTCGGGCTGGCCGCGCATCCGGTACGGGGACAGCAGACGCTGGTGCCGTCCTGGCTGTTCGAGGTGCGGGCGCCGGGGGCGCGGGACGCGGTAACGGTCACGTATCCGGCGGTCGAGCCGAGGTTCCTGACCACGGCGGCCCCGGCCACGCCACCCACCTCCCCGTCGGCCCCGGACGAGCCGACCGCCAGGCCCGGGGAGCCGCGGGACGTCCACGTGAGCGGCTACACGGCCGCGGACGGCGAGCTGACCGTGCACTTCACGGGCGGCGTGTGCTCCGACTACGACGCGAAGGCGAAGGAGAGCGGCGGGAAGGTGACCGTCACGGTGACCGAGACCCCGCATCCGGACCAGGTCTGCATCCTGATCGCCAAGGAGTACGAGCGGACGGTGCCGCTCGACGAGCCGCTCGGCGACCGGACGGTCGTGGGCTCGGACGGCAAGGACGTCCCGGTGCACAAGCCGGGCGCGCGGCTGCCGGCGCCGTCCGGGGCCCGGTGACACCCACGACGTGACAGAGCAGAAGGGCGGCGGCCCGGGGAGGAACCCCGGGCCGCCGCCCTTCTCGCAGGCGGGTGCCCGCCCGGCTCGGCTTGTCAGCTGAAGGAGTCGCCGCAGGCGCAGGAGCCGGTCGCGTTCGGGTTGTCGATCGTGAAGCCCTGCTTCTCGATGCTGTCCACGAAGTCGACGGTGGCGCCGCCCAGGTACGGGGCGCTCATGCGGTCGGTGGTGACCTTGACGCCGCCGAAGTCCTTGACCACGTCGCCGTCGAGGGAACGCTCGTCGAAGAAGAGCTGGTAACGCAGGCCGGAGCAGCCGCCGGGCTGGACGGCGACGCGCAGCGCGAGGTCGTCGCGGCCTTCCTGGTCGAGCAGCGCCTTGACCTTCGACGCGGCGGCGTCGGTCAGGATGATGCCGTCGGTGACGGTGGTGGTCTCGTCCGATACGGACATCTACATCTCTCCCGGGTTGTACGGAGACTGCTTGCCGACGGTTCAACCGACGGAGCCGCGGATTCATTCCGGGCGGGACCGAGTCTTTGTCCTCGGCGTTCCCTTCATGCTCGCACATGCCCGCGCAGACGGTCAGCGGCTGTGGAAGGCCGCCCGGGCACCGGGATTCATGTCACACCGACACTATCGGCATCGTCAAAGTGACGTGAACCGGTTATGATATATAGCGTCAGTTCGACGAAAAGGGTCGACGAAAGTAGAAAGGGTGCGTGTCGTGACCACCGCCCAAACCCAGGAGCTCGACGTACAGCCGACGCCCCTCGCCCTGCTGCTGCTCGGCCGCGAGGCCGACCCGAGGAGCGAGCGCGGTGTGGAGTGTCCCGGTGACCTGCCCTCGCCCTCCGACCCGGACCTGGTCGCCCGCGCCCGTGCGGCCAAGGAGAAGCTCGGTGACAAGGTCTTCGTGCTCGGTCACCACTACCAGCGCGACGAGGTCATCCAGTTCGCCGACGTCACGGGCGACTCCTTCAAGCTGGCCAAGGACGCGGCGGCGCGTCCGGAGGCCGAGTACATCGTCTTCTGCGGTGTGCACTTCATGGCGGAGTCGGCCGACATCCTGACCTCGGACGACCAGAAGGTGGTCCTGCCCGACCTGGCGGCCGGGTGCTCCATGGCCGACATGGCCACCGCCGAGCAGGTCGCCGAGTGCTGGGACGTGCTGACCGAGGCCGGGATCGCCGAGCAGGTCGTGCCCGTGTCGTACATGAACTCGTCGGCGGACATCAAGGCGTTCACCGGCAAGCACGGCGGCACCATCTGCACCTCCTCCAACGCCGAGCGCGCCCTGAACTGGGCGTTCGAGCAGGGCGAGAAGGTCCTCTTCCTGCCCGACCAGCACCTGGGCCGCAACACGGCGGTGCGGGACCTGGGCATGTCCCTGGAGGACTGCGTCGTCTACAACCCGCACCGGCCGAACGGCGGGCTGACGGCCGAGGAGCTGCGCGACGCGAAGATGATCCTGTGGCGGGGCCACTGCTCGGTGCACGGCCGCTTCAGCCTCGACTCGGTCAACGACGTGCGCGAGCGCATACCGGGCGTGAACGTCCTGGTGCACCCGGAGTGCAAGCACGAGGTCGTCGCGGCGGCGGACTACGTCGGCTCGACCGAGTACATCATCAAGGCCCTGGAGGCGGCCCCGGCCGGTTCCAAGTGGGCCATCGGGACCGAGCTGAACCTGGTCCGCCGCCTGGCGAACCGTTTCGCCGACGAGGACAAGGAGATCGTCTTCCTCGACAAGACGGTCTGCTTCTGCTCGACCATGAACCGCATCGACCTCCCCCACCTGGTCTGGACGCTGGAGTCCCTCGCAGAGGGCACCCTGGTCAACCGCATCGAGGTCGACAAGGAGACCGAGGCCTTCGCGAAGCTGGCCCTGGAGCGCATGCTGGCGCTGCCGTAGGCGGTTCCTGCCGCGCGAGAAGCACGGAGGGTGTCCCCACCGGACGGTGGGGACACCCTCCTGCGTTCTGCCGCCGCCGTCAGACCTGCGCCGGCTCCGGCTCGTCCGACGCCTCCGGCTGCGGCGGCACGTCGCCGCCGCCCTTCTTCGCGGCCCGCTTCTTCGCGCGGCGCTCCTTGCGGAGCTCCAGCATCGCGTAGAGGGTCGGGACCAGGAGGAGGGTCAGCAGGGTCGAGGTGATCAGGCCGCCGATCACCACCACCGCGAGCGGCTGGGCGATGAAGCCGCCCTCGCCGGTGACGCCCAGCGCCATCGGGAGGAGGGCGAAGATCGTCGCCAGGGCCGTCATGAGGATCGGGCGGAGGCGGTGGCGGCCGCCCTCGACGACGGCCTCGACGACGCCGTAGCCCTGCTTGCGGTACTGGTTGATCAGGTCGATCAGCACGATCGCGTTGGTGACCACGATGCCGATCAGCATCAGCATGCCGATCATCGCCGGGACGCCCATCGGGGTGCCCGTGGCGATCAGCAGGCCGATCGCGCCGGTCGCCGCGAACGGGATGGACACCAGCAGGATCAGCGGCTGGGCCAGCGACCGGAAGGTGCCGACCAGCAGCATGAACACGATGGCGATCGCCGCGAGCATGGCCAGGCCCAGGTTGACGAAGGCCTCGTCCTGGTCCGCGGTGACGCCGCCGATCTCGGCGGTGGCGCCGGCCGGCAGGTCCAGGCCGTCGATCTTCGACTGGAGGTCCGCGCCGACCGCGCCGGTGTTGTCGCCGGTCGGCTTGGCGGTGATGGTCGCCGCACGCTGTCCGTCGATGCGGGTCATCGAGACCGGGCCGTCCACCAACTGCACGGTGGCGATGTCGCCGAGCCTGGCCGGGCCCAGGTTCAGGGCCTTCAGCTCGGCCATCGTCCGGGCGGGCTGCGCCGACTTGATGACGACGTCACGCTCGGTGTCGTCCAGGGTCGCCTTGGCCGCCGGGGTGCCGCGCACCGCCTGGGCGACGGCCGCGCCGAGGGTCTGGTCGGTGAACCCGGCGTCGGCGGCCTTCGCGTTGGCCTTGACCGAGATGCGCGGCACGCTCTGCGCCAGGTCGCTGGTGACGTCGGTGACGTCGTCGAGGCCCGCGACGGTCTTGCGGACCTGCTCGGCGGCGTTGCGGAGCACCTGCCCGTCGGCCGCCTTGACGACGACGCTCAGGTCCTGGCTGCCGAAGCCGTCACCGGCGGCGATCGTGGTGGTGCCGATGCCGTCGCCGAGCTTCGCCAGCCCGTCCTCGATGTGGTCCTGGACGTCCTCGGCGTTCGCCGAGTCCTCCAGCATCAGCTGGTACGAGGCCTGGTTGGTGTCCGTGCCGCCGCCGAAGGCGGCCATGAAGCCGGACGAGCCGATGGTGACCTGGTAGTCCTTGACGCCCTCGGTGTCGCCGAGGAGCTTCTCGACCTTCGCGGCCTGCTCGTCGGTCGCGCCGAGGCTGGTGCCGGGCTTCAGCTCCTGCTTGACGCTGAGGACCTTCTGCTCGCCCTGGTCGAAGAAGTTGGTCTTCAGCAGCGGCGCCATGCCGAAGGTGCCGACCAGCACGACGATCGCGATGGCCACACTGGTCAGGCGGCGGCGGGTGGCGAAGCGCAGCACGGGGACGTAGAAGCGCTGGAGGCGGCTCTTGGCCTCCTTCTCCTCGGCCAGCCTGCGGGCCTCGGCCGCGTCCTCGGGGGTGCCCTTCGGGGGCCGCAGGAACCAGTACGACAGCACCGGGACGACCGTCAGCGACACCAGCAGGGACGCGAGGAGCGCCGCGGTGACGGTGAGGCTGAAGGAGCCGAACAGCTCGCCGACCATGCCGCCGACCAGACCGATCGGCAGGAACACGGCGACGGTGGTGAGCGTGGACGAGGTGACCGCTCCGGCGACCTCGCGGACGGCGCCCAGGATGGCGTCCTTGCGCTCCTCGCCGTAGCCGAGGTGCCGCTTGATGTTCTCCAGGACCACGATCGAGTCGTCGACGACGCGGCCGATGGCGATGGTCAGCGCGCCCAGCGTCAGCATGTTGAGCGACAGGTCGCGCGTCCACAGGACGATCAGCGCCAGCACCACCGACAGCGGGATGGAGACCGCGGTGACCAGGGTGGAGCGGATCGACGCCAGGAAGACCAGGATGACCAGCACGGCGAAGAGCAGACCGAGCCCGCCCTCCGTGGTCAGGCCGGAGATGGCCTTGGAGACGGCCGGGCCCTGGTCGCTGACGACCGTGAGGGTCGCGCCGGAACCGAGCTGCTCGCGCAGGTCGGGGAGCTTGTCCTCGACGGCGTTCGAGATGGAGACCGCGCTGCCGTCGTGGTCCATCGTCACGGCGACCGCGAGGGACGGCTTGCCGTTGGTGCGGGTCAGGGAGTCGGCCTTGGCCTCCTCCTCCTTGACGGTGGCGACGTCGCCGAGGCGGACCGGCTTGTCGACGCCCTCGCCGGTGATCATGAGGTCCTGGATCTGCTTCACGGAGGTGAAGCCGCCGCCGACCTGGACGGTGCGGTTGGCGCCGCCCTCGTCGAAGGAACCGGCCGGGACGGTCGCGCCGCCCGCCTGGAGGGACTGGGCGAGCGCCTGCGGGCCCACCTCGGCCGCGGCCAGCTTCGCCGGGTCCGGCGTGACCGTGACCTGGACGTCGCGGACGCCGTCGACGACGACCTGGGCGACGCCGTCGATGTCCTTCAGCTCGGAGACGACCGTCTTGTCGAGCTGGTCGGCCAGCGCCTGCTGGTCCTGGTCCGAGGTCACGGCGAGGACGACGGTCGGGATGTCGTCCGTCGAGCCGGAGATGACCTGCGGGTCCACGTCGTCCGGGAGCTGGGCACGGGCCCGGTTCACGGCCTGCTGGACGTCGGCGACGAGCTGCTGGGTGTTCGGGCCGTAGTCGAAGGACGCCATGAGGACGGCGTTGCCCTCACTGGCCGTGGAGGTGACGCCCGAGATCCCGTCGACGGCCTCGAGGCTGTCCTCGATCGGCTCGACGACCTGCTTCTCGACCACGTCCGGCGAGGCGCCCTGGTACGGAGCCAGCACGGACACCATGGGCAGTTCGATGGTGGGCAGCAGCTGCTGCTTGAGCTGGGGGATGGCGATCGCGCCGAAGACGAGCGCGACGATCGACATCAGGCCTATCAGGGCCCGTTGCGCGAGGCTGAATCTCGACAGCCAGGACATGGATCAGGGTCTCTCTTCTGTGGCCGAGCGGGGGACGGGGCACATGGCAGCGCCGGTCGCGGGCACACAGCTGAGCGCCCACCCCAACACCCTGGGCCATGGGTGGCCCCGTATCCCTAGGCCCCAGGTCCATTTCCTTATCCCGCGCCTACTCCCTCCGCAGTACACGCGGGTAGAGGTCACTCCACCCTTGGACGGACCAGCCCGGATTCGTAGGCGATGACGACCAGCTGGGCCCGGTCGCGGGCGCCCAGCTTGGCCATGGCCCGGTTGACGTGGGTCTTCACGGTGAGCGGGCTGACCTCGAGGCGCTCGGCGATCTCGTCGTTGGAGTGCCCGCCGGCCACCTGGACCAGGACCTCGCGCTCACGCACGGTGAGTGACTCGAGACGCTCGGCGCGGGCCGGGTCGCGGTCCTCGTCGGTGGTGTCCTGCTGGGCGAGGAAGCGGGCGATCAGCCCCTTGGTGGCGGTCGGCGACAGCAGCGCCTCGCCCCCGGCCGCGACCCGGATCGCGCTGAGCAGTTCCTCGGGCTCGGAGCCCTTGCCGAGGAAGCCGGAGGCGCCGGCGCGCAGCGACTGCACCACGTAGTCGTCGACCTCGAAGGTGGTCAGTATGACCACGCGGACGTGGGCGAGGGACGGGTCGGCGCTGATCATGCGGGTGGCGGCGAGACCGTCCGTGCCGGGCATCCGGATGTCCATCAGCACCACGTCGGCCCGCTGCTCGGCGGCCATCCGGGCCGCCTCCGCGCCGTCGGACGCCTCCCCCACCACCTCCATGTCGGGCTCGGAGTCGACCAGCACCCTGAAGGCGCTGCGCAGCAGCGCCTGGTCGTCGGCGAGCAGGACACGGATCGTCATACGGGGTCCTTGGTGGCGTCGGTGGCGGCGTCGGTGCGGTTCCTGACCGGAAGGATCGCATGCACGCGGAAACCGCCTCCGTAGCGGGGACCGGTGGTGAGGGTGCCGCGCACGGCGGTGACGCGCTCGCGCATGCCGAGCAGCCCGTGTCCGCCGCCCTCGGCGGGGAGATCGGCGGCCTCGCCCTCCGAGGTGCCGTCGTCCAGCACGGTCACCTCGATGTCCGGCCCGACCCGTACGACGCTGACCTCGGCCTTCGCCTGCCGACCCGCGTGCTTCTGCACGTTGGTCAGCGCCTCCTGGATGATGCGGTAGGCGGCCAGGTCGACGGCGGCGGGCAGTTCGGTGCCCTGGTCGGTGCGGGCCACCTCGACCCGCAGTCCGGCGTGGTGGAAGGTGCCGACGAGGTCGTCGAGGCGGGCAAGGCCCGGGGCGGGCTCGGTCGGTGCCTCCGGGTCGCCCGACTGGCGGAGCAGACCGACGGTGGCCCGCAGCTCGTCCAGCGCGGAACGGCTGGCCTCCCGTACGTGGGCGAGCGCCTCCTTGGCCTGGTCGGGCCGCTTGTCCATGACGTGCGAGGCGACCCCGGCCTGCACGTTGACCAGGGCGATGTGGTGGGCGACCACGTCGTGCAGGTCGCGGGCGATGCGCAGCCGTTCCTCGGCCACCCGGCGGCGCGCCTCCTCCTCCCGGGTGCGCTCGGCCTTCTCCGCCCGGTCCCGGATGGCCTGCACGAAGGCGCGGCGGCTGCGGACGGCGTCCCCGGCGGTGGCGCCGATGCCGGTCCAGGCGAAGACGGCGAGGTTCTCCTGCGCGTACCAGGGCAGGGGGCCGGCCAGCATGGCGGCGCCGGTGAGCACGGTCATGGTGAGCAGGCCGACCCGCCAGGTGGTGGGCCGGTCGGTGGAGGCGGCGACGGTGTAGAGGGCGATGACGGCCGACATGACCACCGGGGCGCGCGGGTCGCCGGTGGTGCTCTCGACGACGGAGACGCAGCCCGTGACGACGAGGACCGCCATCGGCTGGCGGCGCCGGAAGGCGAGCGCGGCCGCGCCGGCGGTCATGAGGGCGAGACTGAGCGCGTCGGGGGTGCGCAGCCCCCAGCTGACGCCCTCCGGTCCGTGCGGGTCCACGAAGGAACCGGCGACCATGCAGACCAGGACGACCACCGCGAGGGCGGTGTCCATGGTGGAGGGATGGGCGCCGAAGACGCAGCGGGCTCTGGCGAGGGTGCTCACGGTTTTTTACGGTAGCTGGAGTCGGGGTGTCTTTTGAGTGGGCCCGCATTCAGTGGGCGTTGGCCGGGGGCTGCGCCCCCGGACCCCCGCTTCGGCCTGCAGGGCCTCGTCCTCAAACGCCGGACGGGCTGTGATTGCCGACCTGCGTCACCAGGCGCAGAACCAACCACCCGTGTCCCTCACGCGCCGCCCGGGATGAGGCCGTCGTCGCTCAGGAGCTCCTGGACCTCCTCCAGGGTGGCGTCCGGGGAGGGGAGGATGAGGTCGGACGGCTCCAGGGTGTCGTCCGGGAGCGGCTCGCCCAGTTCGCGGACCTTGGCCAGGAGGGCCTGGAGGGTCGCGCGGAAGCCGGGGCCGTCGCCGTTCTCCATCTCGGCCAGGAGTTCGTCGTCCAGCTTGTTCAGCTCACCGAGCCGGCCGTCGGCCAGCGTCAGCTGTCCCTCCCCCATGATCCGTACGATCATGTCGGCCCTCCTAGCCGTGGGCTACTGCTTGTCGAAGCGCGGGGTGTCCTGCGGCTGCTGCTGGGACTGCGAGGAGGCCTGGCCCTCTCCCTGGCCGCCCTCGATGGCCTGGCGGTCGGAGGTGGAGCCCCCGGCCAGCTCGGCCTTCATCCGCTGCAGTTCCAGCTCTACATCCGTACCACCGGAGAGCCGGTCCAGCTCGGCCTGGATGTCGTCCTTGTGCATGCCGGACTGGTCGTCGAGGGCGCCGGAGGCGAGCAGCTCGTCGATGGCGCCGGCCCGGGCCTGGAGCTGGGCGGTCTTGTCCTCGGCCCGCTGGATGGCCAGGCCGACGTCGCCCATCTCCTCGGAGATGCCGGAGAACGCCTCGCCGATGCGGGTCTGCGCCTGGGCCGCCGTGTAGGTGGCCTTGATGGTCTCCTTCTTCGTGCGGAAGGCGTCCACCTTGGCCTGGAGGCGCTGGGCCGCAAGGGTGAGCTTCTCCTCCTCGCCCTGGAGGGTGGCGTGCTGCGTCTCCAGGTCGGTGACCTGCTGCTGGAGCGCGGCGCGCCGGGAGAGCGCCTCGCGGGCCAGGTCCTCGCGGCCCAGCGCCAGCGCCTTGCGGCCCTGGTCCTCCAGCTTGCCCGACTGGGACTGGAGCTGGTTGAGCTGCAGCTCCAGTCGCTTGCGGCTGGTCGCCACGTCGGCGACGCCGCGGCGCACCTTCTGCAGCAGCTCCAGCTGTTTCTGGTACGAGTAATCGAGGGTTTCGCGCGGGTCCTCGGCCCGGTCAAGGGCCTTGTTGGCCTTCGCGCGGAAGATCATCCCCATACGCTTCATGACACCGCTCATGGGCTTCGCGCGCCCCCTTCTGACCGACTCCAGCTCCAGCGACTGCAACAGAACCCACAGTACGGGCCCTGCATCCATTACCGCACTGTTCGGGGACGGATGCGCTCATCCCCAAGGACGACTGCGTACGTTCCCCGTCCGGCGCAGGGAGTAGGTGCTCCCCGGGGTTGTCCGGAAAATCCCGGTGTCCCGGGTTGTACGCGGCATCCGCTCCGTACATCCGCTCTGTCCCCATACAGACGACCGGCGTTGCCGGATCGTTCCCCGCCGGACTGGGGTCCACACCCCCGCACCCCGTACCCTTGGGTTTTGTGTTCCGTAGCCGTGCCAAGGATGAGAAGGCCCAGAGCGCCGTCAGCGCGCAGGTGACCGACTCCAATCAGCCCCGTGACCCGCAGGCCCCCAAGGGAAGGCCCACGCCCAAGCGCAGTGCGGCCCAGTCCCAGCGCCGCAGCGTCGCCAATACGCCGATGACCCGCAAGGACGCCTCCAAGCGCCAGCGCGAGGAGCGGCGGACCGCGATGGCCCGGCAGCGCGAGGCCCTCGCGAAGGGCGACGAGCGGTACCTGCCGGCCCGCGACAAGGGCCCGGTCCGCAAGTTCGCCCGCGACTTCGTCGACTCGCGGTTCAACATCGCGGAGTACTTCCTGCCGATGGCCGTGATCATCCTCGTGCTGAGCATGATCCGCGTGGCCTCCCTGCAGAACGTCGCGCTGCTGCTGTGGCTGGTCGTGATCGTGCTGATCGTGGTGGACTCGATCGTCACCGGCTTCCGGCTGAAGAAGCGGCTCGCCGAGCGCTTCCCGGACGAGCGCCGCCGCGGTGCGGTCGCGTACGCGCTGATGCGCTCGCTCCAGATGCGCCGGCTGCGGCTGCCCAAGCCCCAGGTCAAGCGCGGGGAGCGGCCCTGAGCACGACGCCGTTCACCGAGGGCGCGGCCGAGACCTGGACAGCGGGACTGTCCGGGCTCCGCAACGTCGTACGGCAGGAGCTGGTGGCCCGGCAGCTGGACGAGCAGATAGCCGGGCGTTTCGCCGTCGGCCGGCGGCTGCGCGTGCTCGACGTCGGAATGGGCCAGGGCACCCAGGCGCTGCGGCTGGCACGGGCCGGGCACCAGGTGACCGGCGTGGAGCGGGACGCGACGATGATCGCCGCCGCGCGCGACGCCCTGGCCGGCCAGCCCGAGGGCATCCGGGAGCGGATGCGGATCGTCGAGGGCGACGGCCGGGACACCGGCGTGCACTTCCTGCCGGGCAGCTTCGACGTGGTGCTGTGCCACGGCGTGCTCATGTACGTCGAGGAACCCGACCCGCTGCTGGCGGGGCTGGCCCGGATGCTCGCACCCGGCGGCCTGCTGTCGCTCGTGGTGCGCAACGGCGACGCGCTCGCGCTGCGCCCCGGCCTGCACGGCGACTGGCCGGGCGCGCTGGCCGCCTTCGACACCACGAACTACCGCAACCGCCTGGGCCTCGACGTCCGCGCGGACCGGCTGGCGACGCTGACGGCGAAGCTCGCGGGCATCGGCGCACCGCTGCACACCTGGTACGGCGTACGGGTCTTCACGGACACGGCGCCCGACGGGGCCGCGCCCCCCGCCGGCCTCGAGGCCCTGCTGGCCGCCGAGGAGCGGGCCGGCAGGACGGACCCGTACCGCTCGGTCGCGGCGCTGCTGCACCTGTGCGGGGTGCGCGGCTAGGGGCTGTCGTCCGGATCGGGCCGGCTCGGGGCGACAGTGCCTTGCTGCCGACCCGAGCGGGGGGCGTGCAGCTGCGAGGCAGACGAGGGCGAGGCACCACCACCCGCCCGGCCGCGGCGCCCGTTCGGGTGTGCACCGGGCGCCGGGCGCCGGGGGCGCGGTGAGACTCGGGCCATGGACACTTCCCGCACCCGTCTGCGCCGTCTGCTCGCTCCGGTGGCCGTTCCGGCCTGCGCCCTGTTGCTCGCGACCGGCTGTTCCGACGCCGGTGCGGGGGCGGACCGGGGTTCGGGCAGCGCGCGGGAGGGCGACACGGCGCAGGCCGCGGCGCCGCGCGCGGCCAGTGAGCTGGAGGCCGACTACGAGCGGGTGATC
The DNA here is from genome assembly GCF_055635195.1 of Streptomyces sp. NPDC111628. Classification (NCBI taxonomy): domain Bacteria; kingdom Bacillati; phylum Actinomycetota; class Actinomycetes; order Kitasatosporales; family Streptomycetaceae; genus Streptomyces; species Streptomyces sp. NPDC111628. Next base: position 422,007 of record NZ_JBVKBZ010000007.1, read on the forward strand.
AAGGACGTACTGCCGTCGGTCGTACAGATCCAGGCGGGCGACTCCCTGGGGTCGGGGGTCGTGTACGACGACAAGGGGCACGTCGTCACCAACGCGCACGTCGTCGGGGACGGCAAGTCCTTCCGGGTGACGACGGCCCGCGCCGAGGGCGCCCTGACCGCGAAGCTGGTCTCCTCCTACCCGGAGCAGGACCTGGCGGTCATCAAGCTGGACAAGGTGCCCGAGGGCATGAAGCCGGCCCGCTTCGGGGACTCCGCGAAGGTCGAGGTCGGGCAGATCGTGCTGGCGATGGGTTCGCCGCTCGGTCTGTCCTCCAGCGTGACGCAGGGCATCGTGTCGGGGACCGGGCGGACCGTGACGGAGGGCAGCAGCGGGGGCGGCACGGGCGCGACCATCGCCAACATGGTGCAGACGTCGGCGGCCATCAACCCCGGCAACAGCGGGGGCGCCCTGGTGAACCTGGACGGGCAGGTGATCGGCATCCCGACGCTGGCGGCGACCGACCCGGGCCTCGGCGACAGCGCGGCGCCCGGCATCGGGTTCGCGATCCCGGCGTCGATGGTGTCGACGGTGGCCGGGCAGATCGTCAAGGACGGCAAGGTGACCGACTCCGGCCGCGCCGCGCTGGGCATCACCGCCCGTACGGTCGTCGACGACAGCTACCGCCCGGCCGGGGTGGCCGTCGTGGAGGTGAGTGACGGCGGGGCCGCCGACGACGCCGGGCTGCGTCCCGGGGACGTCGTCGTCAAGCTCGGGGACACGGACATCACCACCATCACCTCGCTGTCCGAGGCGCTGGCGTCGATGCGGCCGGGCGACCGGACGAAGGTGACGTACACCCGGGACGGCAAGGAGCACACCGCCGAGGTGACGCTCGGCGAGCAGTGACGGGGGCGGAGCCGCCCCCGCCCCCGGGCCTCAGGCCTCGGTCCCCGCCTCGGCCTCGGCATCGGCCTCCGCCTCCTCGGCGTGCAGGCTCATCGGGCCGTAGATCTCGGTGGAGTCCTCGAAGAGCCGCACCTGGTCGGTGCCGCCCGCCTGGAGGTCCTTCCACTGCTCCCCGATCCAGGACTCGGCGTCCCCTTGCGTGGTGAACTCCTCGGGCTGCACCGCGGGCTGGACCTCCGTCCCGTCGGCCGTCTCGAACCGCCACGTCCATGCCGCCATGTACGCCTCCAAGATGTGAGCACATGCAGAGCGGAAGCCGGATCTTGATCCGCTCTCCGCCCGCAGCCTATGCGCTGAACCGGGCGCACCGTAGAAGGCCCGGGGAGAAGGCCCCGGAGGGGGACCCCGGGGACGAGAACGGTCGCGGCGCCCGCTCCTCGGGGGACTCGGGCGCGCATGTCGCCCGGCGACCGGCGAAAATCGGTGCGTGGACGTGACTCTGCTCGGCACCGGTGCCCCCGCGGGACTCCCCCGCCCCGACTGTCCCTGCGCGGCCTGTGCCGCGGCGCAGGGCGAGGACGCGCGTGCGGCGACCGCGCTGCTGGTGGACGGCGCGCTGCTGCTCGACCTGACGCCCGGCGCCGCGTTCGCCGCCGCGAGGGCCGGGCACTCCCTGGCCGGCGTACGGCAGGTGCTGCTCTCCCACCCGCACGACGGCCCCGCCGTGGAGGTGCCGGCCGGGCTGCCGCAGCCGGGCCGGGTGCCGGACGGCCGGGAGCTGGCGCTGCTGACCGGGCACCGGGTGCGGGCGGTGGCGCTGGACGCGCCGGGCACGGGTTACGCCGTGACGGGACCCGACGGCGGGCGGCTCCTCTACGTGCCGCCGGGCGGCGCCCCGGCGGGCCTGGAGGAGCCCGCGGAGCCGTACGACCTGGTCCTCGCGGACGTCGTGGGGCGGCCGGACGCGCTGGCGCGGCTGCGGGCGGTGGGAGCGGCGGGCCCGACGACGGACGTCGTCGCCGTCCACCTGGACCACGACGTGCCGCCGGGCCGGGAGCTGGCGCGGCGGCTCGCGGCGGCGGGCGCGCGGGCGGTGCCGGACGGCACGACGCTGGCGGTGGGCTCGTACGAGGACGTGCCCGACGTCCCGCGGCGCACCCTCGTCCTGGGCGGTGCCCGGTCGGGCAAGTCGGTGGAGGCGGAACGCCGGCTGGAGTCCTTTCCCGGCGTTCTCTACGTGGCCACCGGCGGCTCCCGGAACGGCGACACCGAATGGGCGGCCCGGGTCGGCGCGCACCGGGAGCGCCGCCCCGGTTCCTGGCGGACCGCCGAGACCTGCGACCTGGTCCCCCTCCTGAAGGACGAGGGCCCGCCCCTCCTCGTCGACTGCCTGTCCCTGTGGCTGACGGACGCGATGGACACGGTCGGCGCGTGGGACGACGAGGAGTGGGCCGACGGTGGCGAACGGGCGCTGAGGGACCGGGTGCGGGAACTGACGGAGGCGGTCCGCACCACCCGCCGCACGCTGGTGGCGGTGTCGAACGAGGTCGGTTCGGGCATCGTCCCGGCCACGGCGTCCGGCCGCCGCTACCGCGACGAACTCGGCCGCCTGAACGCGGCGTTCGCGGCCGAGTGCGAGCAGGTGCTGCTGGTGGTGGCGGGCCAGGCGCTGGTGCTACGGGGCTGAGCCGTCCTTGCGCGCGACGACGCGGTGCCCCCGGGCGCCCGTGAGGACCGTGCAGCCCTGGGCCACGAGTTCGGCGCCCAGTCCGACGGGGTGGACGGGCAGCAGCCGACGCGGGTCGGCCACGTCGACGAGCAGATGCCCGCCGGGCCGCAGCACCCGCAGCGCGGCCCGCAGCTCCGCCCGGGGGTCGGCAACGCGCTCCAGATACTGGAAGAGGCTCACGACGTCGTAGCGTTCCCGCAGCCGGGCCGCGATGTGCGGATCCGCCGGCCGCCCGACGAACGCCTCCTCGACCCGCTCGACGGCACGGGCCCGCAGCACGCGGTGGGTGACGTCCAGGCCGTCGAACGCGGTGTACGGGAAGTACGTACGGGCGGTCCGGGGGAAGTCGGCGTCCCCGGTGCCGATGTCCAGCCAGCTCTCGGGCTCGGGACAGTGGCGCAACAGCGCACGGGCGGCCAGCCGGTGTCTGAGCCGGACACCGGCCCGGACCAGGGGGTGCTCGGGGCCGGGGGTGAGCGGCGGGTTCCGGAAGACGTGCCGGCAGTCCGCACACCGCTCGACCGGAGACCGGTGGGGTGCTCCCTGCCGCGGCCCGTCACCGCGCAGCCGGGCCCGCAGCCGCCGCGAGCCGCACCAGGGGCAGTCCTCGCGGTACGGCCCGTACGGGGGGACGGGAGGCACCGAGGGGGCGGAGGTTGCGGACACGAGCGGCTCCCGACACGAGACGTACACGGGCACGTAAGACATTCCAGGCAAAACGTTACGTAGGTGAGCGCGATCCGGGGCGCAACGACGCCGCCCGGACGTCCCGCCCACGGGCCCTCCTTCGCGTTCGACCGGGGCCGGTACTGTTCGGCGAATGAGCTCGCTGAATCTCGACGACTTCACCGACCTGATCGAGCGCCCCGACGGCGGGGTACGTCGCGACGCTGAGGCGCGCCGGGAGCGTCAGGTCGTCCCGCCCGGATCGCTGGGCCGCCTCGACGACCTGGGCGAGTGGCTGTCGGCGGCCCAGTCCGCCGTACCGGTACGCCCCGTCGTACGTCCCCGGGTGGTGCTCTTCGCCGGCGACCACAAGGTCGCCGAGCTGGGCGTGTCGGCGCGGCCCGCGGGCGGTGCCGGTGAGCTGGTGCGCGAGGTGCTGGAGGGCGGCCGTCCGGTGTCGGTGCTGGCCAGGCGCCTGGACGTACCCGTGCGGGTCGTCGACATGGCCCTGGACTGCGACCCGGAGAAGCTGCCGGCGGAGGTCGCCGGGCACCGGGTGCGCCGGGCCGGGGGGCGTATCGACATCGAGGACGCGCTGACCCTCGATGAGGCGGAGGCCGCCTTCCGCGCCGGGATGGCGGTGGCCGACGAGGAGGCGGACTCGGGCACCGACCTGGTGGTGCTGGGCGACGTGAGCGTGGGCGGTACGACGGCGGCGGGGACGCTGGTGGCCGCGCTGTGCGGGACGGACGCGTCGGTCGTCACCGGCCGGGGCGGGCTGCCGATCGACGACCTGGCCTGGATGCGCAAGTGCGCGGCGATCCGCGACGCGCTGCGCCGCGCGCGTCCGGTCCTCGGCGACCAGTTGCAGCTCCTCGCCACGGTCGGCGGCGCGGACCTCACCGCCATGACGGGCTTCCTGTTGCAGAGCGCGGTGCGGAAGGTGCCGGTGATCCTGGACGGCGTCGTGACGGCCGCGTGCGCGCTGGTCGGACAGCGGGTCGCCTTCCGGGCGCCGGACTGGTGGCTGGCCGCGCACGACAGCGGGGAGCCGGGCCAGGCCAAGGCGCTGGACCGGATGGCGATGGAGCCGCTGCTGTCCCAGGGCGTGAAGGTGGGCGAGGGCGCGGGTGGACTGCTGGCGCTGCCCCTGGTCCAGGCGGCGGCGTCCTTGGCGGCAGAGCTGCCGCAGGTCTCCGACGGTGAGGCCGCGACCGGGGGCGAGTGAACGCGGTTCGGTGGACCGGGGTGGCTTGGTCCCCCGGCGTGGGTCGCGCGCCCGGCGTTGCACCCGGTGCCCGGGCGTGGGTGCGGGCGCGAGGCTGACGCGGCCCGGCGCTTACGGGGTGCCGCTGCGCCCACCCGTGCCGCCCCAGCGGCACGACTGCCCGCAGCGGCGGCGGGGGGTGGGCGGCGACTGCCCGCAGTGGGGGGGGCGGCGGCTGCCCGGCCCAGGGGTCGTCACCGGGGGTCCGGGCGGCCGCCGATCCAGTCCTGGACCACGCGGCGTGGGCCGGACCAGCGGCGGTCGTGGCGGGCGGCGCGCAGCCGGGCCCGCGCGCGGGCCCGCGGCCGGCGGGCGTAGAACCGGCGGGCCCACGGAGAGCCGGGCCGGGCCAGGCGAACCGCGCCGATCAGGGCGATCAGGGGCACGATCACCCCGAAGATCGCCAGCCGTGCCTTGCCCTTGGCCAGGGCGAGGAGGGAGAACAGGAAGTTCCCCGCGACCGTCGCGATGACGTTCGTACGGTCCTGCAACTCGTCCTGGGACATGCCGTCGACGCCGAAGGGCGTGAAGCCCGCGAGGACCAGCCCGACCAGGGCCGCGGTGACCACCACGACCTCCACGCTCTTGCGCCCGGCCTCGCTCCAGTACACGTCGTCGAGGTGCAGGATCAGCGCGAACTCGTCCAGCACCAGCCCCGCCCCGATGCCGAAGACCACCGCCGCGAGCGCCGACCAGACCCCGTGCCGGCCCCCCGCGACCGCGCCGAAGCCGCCGACGACGGTGAGCACGACCCCCGGGACGACGTGGTGGATGTGCACCCCGCCCGCCTTGACGTTCCCGAAGGGCCCCTTGCCCGCCCGGATCAGACGGGTGATGACCCGGGTGATCGCGAACGTCAGCACGAACGCCGCCAGTGCGAGGAGCAGCGGCAGCTTGCCCGGTTCCATGATGTTGCGCTGCCACCAATCTCCCATATGCGCACTTTATCCCCAGCGCCCGCCCACACCCCGCCGACCGCCGGGTAGTCTGCGCCGGTGCTCAGGACCCCCTCCCCCGACGGCCTCCGTTTCGCCTTCGGCACCCTCACCGTGCTCCCGGTCAAGGTGACCCGCTGGGACCGGGACGCCGCGCGCGGCGGCATGCTGTGCGCGCCGCTGGCCGGACTGGCGGTGGGCGTCGCCGCGGCGGGCCTCGGGCTGCTGCTGCTCGCCCTGGGCGCGGGGAGCCTGCTCGCCGCCGTCGCCACGGCCGCCGTTCCCGCCGTACTCACGCGTGGACTGCACCTGGACGGACTGGCCGACACCGCCGACGGACTGGGCAGCGGCAAGCCCGCCGAGGACGCCCTGCGGATCATGAAGCAGTCGGACATCGGACCGTTCGGCGTGCTCACCCTGCTGTTCACGCTCCTCGCCCAAGTGGCCGCCCTCGCGCAGGCCTACGACGGCTCATGGGCGCGGGGCGCGCTCGCCGCCGTGGTGTCGGCGACCGCCGCCCGGCTGGCGCTCACGACCGCGGCCCGGACCGGAGTACCCGCCGCCCGCCCGGAGGGCCTGGGCGCGGCGGTCGCCGGGGTGGTCCCGGCCGGCGGGGCGCTGGCCGCGACGGCGGCCGTCACGCTGGCAGGCGCAGCCGCGGGCGCGTACCTGGGCCCGTACGACGCACTGCGCACGGCGCTCGCCGTCGGATGCGCGGTCGCCGCCGCCGAACTCCTGCTGCGCCACTGCGTCCGCCGCTTCGGCGGCGTCACGGGCGACGTCTTCGGCGGCGTCGCGGAGACGGCCGCCACCACCGCGCTCGTGGTCCTCGTCCTCGGTTGAGCCGCGGGCTCACGGGCTCACGGGCTCAGCAGGCTTCCCGCCACGCATCCAGTGCGTACTTCTTCAGCATCGAACTGAGCCGCAGCTCGCGCGAGTCGGCGCAGAAGCGCTCGGTCGGCAGCTCGTACTCGACGTGGAAGACCGCCTTGTCCGCGTCGATGAACGGCTGGTTGTCGGCGCACTCGCCGTACTGGGCGCACTGTTCGTTGACGGCGAAGTCGAAGTCGTCGACCAGTTCCGGGATCTGGTCCAGGTCGTTCTTCAGGCCGACGGCCATCCCGCGGTCGTGGGCGAGCTTCGCGATCAGCCGGTTGTAGCGGAGCTGGTCGTCGCCGGTGAGCGGGAAGCCGGTGTCGTTCTTGTAGCCGTCCATGTTGTCCGGCTCCACGGCGTCGAAGCCCTTGTCGCGGCACATGTCGAGGCGCTCGGCCATCAGCGGCTCCAGGACGTCCGTCGCACGGATGTCCAGCCACCGCTCGCCCTCCCAGCCGTTGCCCTTGCCCAGCACCGCCGCCGGGAACGCGTCGGCGTCGGGCCGGAAGTCCTCCCAGGCGCCGGTGGAGACGTAGCAGACGACCTTGCGCCCGTCCTCGTGCAGGCCCGCGACCGTGGCCTTGCCGTGGTCGAAGCCGTCGATGTCGTAGACCGGTACGTCGACGGAGGTGTCGAGCCTGCCGCTGAGCTGCCACTGCCAGGCGGTGCCGGGCGTCGGCCGCCAGTGGCCGGCGGCCTCGCCGTCGCCGTCACCGCCGTCACCGCCGGGGTCCGACGTGCAGCCGGCAAGCAGCAGCAGGAGAAGGGCTGTCGGCAGGACCGGGCGTCTCACGGGAAGTGCTCCAGGGTGCGGGAGGGGCGGGCGGCATGCCCCCGGAATGATCTCCCACCCGCACAGCCGCGAGGAAACCACGGCCCCGCGGGAGGGAGCGCGGCCGGGCGCGAGCGTAGGCTCGTGCCGAGTGTTCGCCTGCCCAGGCGAGGACCGCATCGCAGGAGGGATCTAGGGTCGGATGTCGGGCCCGGTCGACCCACCCGCATTCGGCCACACCAGACTTCATACGGAAGCGAGATTTCACCACCGTGACTGCTCTCACTCTCTCCACCGCCGCGGCGCCCGGCCTCCGGGCCGACGCGATCGTGATCGGCGTCGCCAAGGGCGCAGGCGGCCCGTCCGTCGCCCCGGGCGCCGAGGCCGTGGACAAGGCGTACGACGGCCGGCTCGCCGCCGTCCTGGAGACCCTCGGCGCCTCCGGTGCCGAGGGCGAGGTGACGAAGCTGCCCGCTCCGTCCGGCTTCAAGGCGCCCGTCGTGGTGGCGGTGGGCCTCGGTGCCGAGCCCGAGAAGGACGCCGGTTTCGACCCCGAGGCGCTGCGCCGGGCCGCCGGCGCGGCCGCCCGCGCCCTGGCCGGTGCCAAGAAGGCCGCCTTCGCCCTGCCGCTCGCCGACGCCGCCGACGCCGGTGTCGTCGCCGAGGGCCTGCTGCTCGGCGCGTACTCCTTCGACGCGTACAAGGCGTCGGCCACGGAGGCCAAGGGTGCCAAGGCGAAGGCCAACGGCAACGGCAAGGCCCCGCTGGCGGAGGCCGCGCTGCTCGGCGGCAAGCCCCGCGACAAGGCGTACAAGGCGGCGATCGAGCGCGCCGCGGCCGTCGCGGAGGAGCTGAACCGCGCCCGCGACCTGGTCAACACCCCGCCGAACGACCTCGACCCGGAGGCCTTCGCGGCGGTGGCGCAGGCGGCCGCCAAGGAGCACGGCATCAAGGTGCAGGTGCTCGACGAGAAGGCGCTCACCAAGGGCGGCTACGGCGGCATCCTCGGCGTCGGCGCCGGTTCGGCGTCGGGTCCGCGGCTGGTGAAGCTGTCGTACACCTCGCCCAAGGCGAAGAAGTCCCTCGCCTTCGTCGGCAAGGGCATCACGTACGACTCGGGCGGCATCTCGCTGAAGCCGGCCGGGCACAACGAGACGATGAAGTGCGACATGGCCGGTGCCGCCGCCGTGTTCGCCGCGGTGGTCTCCGCCGCGCGGCTCGGCCTCGAGGTCAACGTGACCGGCTGGCTGGCGCTGGCCGAGAACATGCCGTCGGGCTCCGCGACGCGCCCGGGCGACGTGCTGCGCATGTACAGCGGCAAGACGGTGGAGGTGCTCAACACCGACGCGGAGGGCCGCCTGGTGCTCGCCGACGCGCTGTGGGCGGCCTCGCAGGAGAAGCCGGACGCGATCATCGACGTGGCGACGCTGACGGGCGCGATGATGCTGGCGCTGGGCAGCCGCACGTACGGGATCATGGCGAACGACGACGCGTTCCGCTCCGCGGTGCACGAGGCGGCGGAGGAGTCCGGCGAGCCGGCGTGGCCGATGCCGCTGCCGGAGCACCTGCGCAAGGGCATGGACTCGCCGACCGCGGACATCGCGAACATGGGCGAGCGGATGGGCGGCGGTCTGGTGGCCGGTCTGTTCCTGCGGGAGTTCGTCGGCGAGGGCATCACCTGGGCGCACCTGGACATCGCGGGTCCGGCCTTCAACGAGGGCGGGCCGTTCGGGTACACCCCGAAGGGCGGTACGGGGACGGCGGTGCGGACGCTGGTGCGGGTTGCCGAGCGGGTTGCCCTCGGCGATCTCGGCTGACGTACGCCTGAGAACTCGGGGGTGCGGGTGGTTGTGCGGCTGCGGGCCCGTCGTGGCTTGTCGCGCCCACGCGGCGGAGCCGCAGATCGGACACAGCCCCGCGCCCCTTGGTTGGCTGTCCCGGCGTCGGCCAAGAAGTACCGCTGACTGTCGCGCCCACGCGGCGGAGCCGCAGATCGGACACAGCCCCGCGCCCCTTGGTCGGCTGCCCCGGCGTCGGCGAAGAGGGAGCGCGGGCCGGTGGGGTCGTGGGTCGGGGGTCCGTCACAGTTCGGGCGGGGAGCCGGTCATAGTGTGGGGGACGAGCTTGAACGTGGGGCGTCTCACACCCCGGCCCCACGTCTCGTTCGCCTCTCACAAGTGCGAAGATGGAGCCCGGCAGGACAGGGCCCACCCAAGGGCCGAGAACAATGAGCGGCCGGACACCAGCCGCCGACCGGTCACTGGAGACCGGCGTGGCGCACATGCATGGAGGACGTGACGTGGCGAACGACGCCAGCACCGTTTTCGACCTAGTGATCCTCGGCGGTGGCAGCGGTGGTTATGCCGCGGCACTGCGCGGGGCGCAGCTGGGCCTGGACGTCGCCCTGATCGAGAAGAACAAGCTCGGCGGCACCTGCCTGCACAACGGTTGCATTCCCACCAAGGCCCTGCTCCACGCGGGCGAGGTCGCCGACCAGTCCCGCGAGAGCGAGCAGTTCGGCGTCAAGACGTCCTTCGAGGGCGTCGACATGGCCGGTGTGCACAAGTACAAGGACGAGGTGATCGCCGGCCTGTACAAGGGGCTGCAGGGTCTGGTCGCCTCCCGCAAGATCACCTACATCGAGGGTGAGGGCCGGCTCTCCTCCCCCACCTCGGTCGATGTCAACGGTCAGCGCGTCGAGGGCCGCCACATCCTGCTGGCGACCGGCTCCGTGCCGAAGACGCTGCCGGGCCTGGAGATCGACGGCAACCGGATCATCTCCTCGGACCACGCCCTCACGCTCGACCGCGTGCCGAAGTCCGCGATCGTGCTGGGCGGCGGCGTCATCGGCGTCGAGTTCGCCTCCGCGTGGAAGTCCTTCGGCTCCGAGGTCACGGTCATCGAGGGCCTGAAGCACCTCGTCCCGGTCGAGGACGAGAACAGCTCCAAGCTCCTGGAGCGCGCCTTCCGCAAGCGGGGCATCAAGTTCAACCTGGGCACCTTCTTCCAGAAGGCCGAGTACACCCAGGACGGCGTCAAGGTCACCCTCGCCGACGGCAAGGAGTTCGAGGCCGAGGTCCTGCTCGTCGCCATCGGCCGCGGCCCGGTCTCGCAGGGCCTGGGCTACGAGGAGAACGGCGTCGCGACGGACCGCGGCTTCGTCCTCGTCGACGAGTACATGCGGACCAACGTCCCGACCGTCTCCGCCGTCGGTGACCTCGTCCCCACCCTCCAGCTCGCGCACGTCGGCTTCGCCGAGGGCATCCTGGTGGCGGAGCGGCTCGCCGGCCTGAAGACCGTCCCGGTCGACTACGACGGCGTGCCGCGGGTGACGTACTGCCACCCGGAGGTCGCCTCCGTCGGTCTCACCGAGGCCAGGGCGAAGGAGGTCTACGGCGCGGACAAGGTCGTCTCCATCAAGTTCCCCCTCGGTGGCAACGGCAAGAGCCGCATCCTGAAGACCGCGGGCGAGATCAAGCTGGTCCAGGTCAAGGACGGTGCCGTGGTCGGCGTCCACATGGTCGGCGACCGCATGGGCGAGCAGGTCGGCGAGGCGCAGCTGATCTACAACTGGGAGGCGCTGCCGGCCGAGGTGGCCCAGCTCATCCACGCCCACCCGACGCAGAACGAGGCGCTCGGCGAGGCCCACCTGGCGCTGGCCGGCAAGCCGCTCCACATGCACGACTGACCGCTTCGGTCTTCGGGCGCGACGACACAGACTTCCGCAATTTCGTAAGGAGCAACCGAAACCATGGCGGTTTCCGTAACCCTTCCGGCGCTCGGCGAGAGCGTCACCGAGGGCACCGTCACCCGCTGGCTGAAGGCCGAGGGTGAGCGCGTCGAGGCCGACGAGCCGTTGCTCGAGGTCTCGACCGACAAGGTCGACACCGAGATCCCGGCCCCTGCCTCCGGCGTGCTGTCCTCCATCAAGGTCGCCGAGGACGAGACCGTCGAGGTCGGCGCCGAGCTGGCGCTGATCGACGACGGCTCCGGTGCGGCTGACGCCACCCGGCCTGTGGCTGAGGCGGCCGAGCCGGCCCCCGAGCCCGCCGCGGCCGCGCCCTCCACCGAGCAGGCCGCCCCGGCGCCCGCTCCCACCGCCGACGCCGCGGCCGGCGGCTCCGCCGAGGGCACGGACGTGGTCCTGCCCGCGCTCGGCGAGTCCGTCACCGAGGGCACCGTCACCCGCTGGCTGAAGTCGGTCGGTGACAGCGTCGAGGAGGACGAGCCGCTGCTCGAGGTCTCGACCGACAAGGTCGACACCGAGATCCCGGCCCCCGCCTCCGGCACCCTGCTGGAGATCGTGGTCGGCGAGGACGAGACGGCCGAGGTCGGCGCCAAGCTCGCCGTCATCGGTGCCGCGGGTGCCGCTCCGGCGGCTGCCCCGGCAGCCCCCGCGGCCCCGGCCCAGCCCGAGCCCACCCCGGCTCCGGCGGCCCCGGCTCCCGCGCAGGCCGCTCCGGCTCCGGCCGCCCCTGCCCCGCAGGCGCCGCCGGCTTCGGCTCCGCAGCCCGCCGCCCCGGCGCCCGCGCCGGCCCCGGCCGCCGCTCCGGCTGCCCCGGCCGCCGCCCAGCCGGTGGACGACGGCGCCTACGTCACCCCGCTGGTGCGCAAGCTCGCCGCCGAGAACGGCGTCGACCTGTCCACCGTCAAGGGCACCGGCGTCGGTGGCCGTATCCGCAAGCAGGACGTCGTCGCGGCCGCCGAGGCCGCGAAGGCCGCCCCGGCTCCGGCCGCCGCCCCGGCCGCGCCCGCGGCGAAGAAGGCTCCCGTCCTGGAGGCCTCCCCGCTGCGTGGCCAGACCGTCAAGATGCCACGCATCCGCAAGGTCATCGGCGACAACATGGTCAAGGCGCTGCACGAGCAGGCCCAGCTGTCGTCGGTCGTCGAGGTCGACGTCACGCGTCTGATGAAGCTGCGCGCCCGTGCCAAGGACGCGTTCGCGGCGCGCGAGGGCGTCAAGCTCTCGCCGATGCCGTTCTTCGTCAAGGCGGCGGCGCAGGCCCTCAAGGCCCACGCCCCGGTCAACGCCAAGATCAACGAGGCCGAGGGGACCATCACCTACTTCGACACCGAGAACATCGGTATCGCGGTGGACTCCGAGAAGGGCCTGATGACCCCGGTCATCAAGCACGCCGGTGACCTGAACCTGGCCGGCATCGCCAAGGCGACCGCCGAACTGGCGGGCAAGGTGCGGGCCAGCAGGATCAGCCCGGACGAGCTGGCCGGTGCGACCTTCACCATCAGCAACACCGGTTCGCGCGGCGCGCTGTTCGACACGATCATCGTGCCGCCGGGCCAGGTCGCCATCCTCGGCATCGGTGCCACGGTCAAGCGTCCGGCGGTCATCGAGACGGAGGACGGCCCGGTCATCGGCGTCCGCGACATGACGTACCTGACCCTGTCCTACGACCACCGTCTGGTGGACGGCGCCGACGCCGCCCGCTACCTGACGGCGGTCAAGGCGATCCTGGAGGCGGGCGAGTTCGAGGTCGAGCTCGGCCTGTAGTCACCCTCGCCAGTGGGCCTGTACGGTGCCCCCGCCCGGAGCTTTCCGGGCGGGGGCACCGCCGTGTTTCGACCGGGGCACGCTGTGTAAGTCTCGTCTCACCTGCGTCAAAGCGCCCCCGTGCGCCCTTCCCGCCCCCCGTGACGACCGTATTGTCTAAACGTCAGTCCCCCAGGGGGCCGAAGGGGCCCTCTCCCGAAGGAGCTCTCATGACCGCGCCCGTCGTCCACTCGCTGCGCGAACAGATCCGCGAGCACATCCTGGAAGGGATCATCAGCGGGCGCTGGCAGCCGGGCGAGCGGATCGTGGAGCGGCGGATCGCGACCGAGCTGGAGGTCAGCCAGACGCCGGTGCGGGAGGCGCTGCGGGAGCTGGAGTCGCTGCGGCTGATCGAGTCGGCGCCGAACAAGGGCGTGCGGGTGCGGAACCTGACCGCCGCCGACCTGGAGGAGAGTTACCCCGTCCGGGCCGGCCTGGAGGCCATCGCGGCCGAGCTGGCGGCGGACCGGCTCGCCCTGGACTGCTCGGCCCTGGAGCCGCACGTCGCCGCGCTGTACGAGGCCGACCGGGTCTCCGACGGCACCGGTCAGGTGCGGCACACGGTGGGCTTCCACCGGGAGCTGGTGCGGGCGGCGGGCAACTCGGTGCTGCTGCACACGTGGGAGGGGCTGGGGATCGAGGTGTTCACGGCGCTGTCGATACGGTGGCTGGGGACGGTGCAGCAGTCGTACGCGGAGGAGCACGAGGAGCTGGTGGCTGCGTTTCGCCGCCGGGACCCCCGGATCCCGGAGATCGTCAAGTCCCACGTCCTGGGCTGCGCGCCGCGCCCCTAGTTCTTCTTCGCCCCCGCCGCCCCTTCCCGTCCCGTCCCTGGGGGCTCCGCCCCCAGACCCCCGGTTTGCGCAGTTCCCCGCGCTCCTGGAGAACGGCGCAGCCGTTCCCAGGGGCGCAGCCGCCACACAGCCGAACCACCCGAGCTGCACCGCGCTCACCTGCACAAACCCCCGACTTCAAGGTCACCCCGTGCCACCGCCGGAGGCACCCCGTGCCGACTTTCTCGTGATCAAGAGGTTTTGCCCCTCAACCCTTTGATCGATCATCGATCAGCGAGTTACAGTCACAGACGGGCTTCCACCCAAGCCCACAGCCCTGTCCTGCCAAAGACCTAGGGCACCCCCGAACCCTTGCCGATGAGGGAACCCCCTTCGACTGAGGAAGGCGGCGACATGACGACCGACCCCAAAGCCATCCAGCCGAGCGAGCTCGACCAGCTCCCGGACCGCGACCCCGAGGAGACCGCCGAGTGGCAGGCCTCCCTGGACGCCGTCACCCAGGCGGCCGGGCCGCACCGTGCCGCGTACCTGATGCGCCGCACGCTGGAGCGCGCCGAGGGCGCGGGCCTGGCGCTGCCGAAGCTGCTGGAGACCGACTACGTCAACTCCATCCCGACCGCCGACGAGCCCACCGTGGACGGCGACGAGGCGATGGAGCAGCGGATCACCGCCTGGAACCGCTGGAACGCGGCGGCGATGGTGACCCGCGGCAGCAAGTACGGCGTCGGCGGCCACATCGCCACCTTCGCCTCCGCGGCCTGGCTCTACGAGACGGGCTTCAACCACTTCTTCAAGGGCAAGGAGGGTGACGGCTCCGGCGACCAGCTCTACGTCCAGGGCCACGCCTCCCCCGGCATCTACGCCCGTGCCTTCCTCGACGGGCGCCTGTCCGAGGAGCAGCTGGACAACTTCCGCCGCGAGGCCGGCGGCAACGGCCTGCCGTCCTACCCGCACCCGCGCCGGCTGCCCTGGCTGTGGGAGTTCCCCACCGTCTCCATGGGTCTCGGCCCGATCTCCGCGATCTACCAGGCGCGGTTCAACCGCTACCTGACCAGCCGCGGCATCAAGGACCTGTCGAACTCCCACGTGTGGGCGTTCCTCGGCGACGGCGAGATGGACGAGCCGGAGTCCACCACCGCGCTCACCCTCGCCTCCCGCGAGGGCCTGGACAACCTGACCTTCGTCATCAACTGCAACCTGCAGCGCCTCGACGGTCCGGTCCGCGCCAACTTCAAGATCGTGCAGGAGCTGGAGGCCCAGTTCCGCGGCGCCGGCTGGAACGTGATCAAGTCGCTGTGGGGCACGGCCTGGGACGAGCTGTTCCAGCTCGACACCACCGGCGCCCTCGTACGCCGCCTGCGCGAGGTACCGGACGCACAGGTCCAGACGTACCAGACCCGCGACGCCGCCTACATCCGCGAGGACTTCTTCAACAAGGACCCGCAGCTCGCCGAGATGGCGAAGCTCCTGTCCGACGACAAGATCCTCGACTGCTTCCACTTCTCCCGCGGCGGTCACGAGTCCCGCAAGGTGTACGCCGCCTACCGCGCCGCGCTCGCCCACAAGGGCGCGCCGACCGTGATCCTGGCCCAGACGGTCAAGGGCCACACCCTCGGCCGCGGCTTCGCGTCCAAGAACGCCAACCACCAGATGAAGAAGCTCTCGGTGGACGAGTTCAAGGACATGCGCGACCTGCTCGGCCTGCCGATCGCGGACAGCGCCTTCGTCGACGGCGTGGTCCCCTACGGCCACCCGGGCGCCGACTCCCCCGAGGTCCGCTACCTCCAGGAGCGCCGCGCCGCCCTCGGCGGTCCCGCCCCGGCCCGCCGCGTGCACCCCCTCGCACCGCTGCCCGCCCCGGCCGACAAGGCGTTCGCGTCCTTCGACAAGGGCTCCGGCTCGCAGAACGTCGCGACGACCATGGCCTTCGTCCGCCTGGTCAAGGACCTGGTCCGCGACAAGGAGACCGGCAAGCGCTGGGTGCCGATCGTCCCGGACGAGGCCCGTACCTTCGGCATGGAGAGCCTCTTCCCGTCCCTGGGCATCTACTCGCCCAAGGGCCAGACGTACGAGCCGGTCGACCGCGACCAGCTGATGTACTACAAGGAAGCCAAGAACGGCCAGATCCTCAACGAGGGCATCACCGAGGCCGGCTCGATGGCCGACTTCATCGCCGCGTCCACCGCGTACGCGACGCACGGCGAGGCGATGATCCCGTTCTACATCTTCTACTCGATGTTCGGCTGGCAGCGCACGGCCGACCAGATGTGGCAGCTCGGCGACCAGCTCGGCCGCGGCTTCCTGGTGGGCGCCACCGCGGGCCGCACCACCCTCACCGGTGAGGGCCTCCAGCACGCGGACGGCCACTCCCCCGCCATCGCGGCGACCAACCCCGCCGCCCTCTCCTACGACCCGGCGTTCGCGTACGAGATCGCGGCGATCGTCAAGGACGGTCTGCGCCGCATGTACGGCGAGGCGGCCCCGGGCGAGGACCCGAACGTCTTCTACTACCTGACGGTCTACAACGAGCCGATGCCGCAGCCGGCCAAGCCGTCCGGTGTGGACGAGGGCATCGTCAAGGGCCTGTACCGCTTCAACACCGCGGAGACGGCGGGCCTGACCCCGGCCGCGAACGCCCCGCGCATCCAGCTCCTCGGCTCCGGCACGGCGATCCACTGGACGCTCAAGGCGCAGCGGCTGCTCGCCGAGGAGTGGGGCGTGGCCGCCGACGTGTGGTCCGCGACCTCCTGGACGGAGCTGCGCCGGGACGCCATGGACGCCGACGCGGCGCTGCTGCGCGGCGAGGACCGGGTGCCGTACGTCCGCCGGGCGCTCCAGGGCGCCGAGAGTCCGGTGCTCGCGGTCTCCGACTACATGCGCCAGGTCCCGGACCAGATCGCGCAGTGGGTCGAGCAGGACTACTCGTCGCTCGGTGCCGACGGCTTCGGCCTCTCGGACACCCGTGACGCCGCCCGTCGCCACTTCGGCGTGGACGCCGAGTCCATCGTGGTCGCGGCCCTGGCCCAGCTCGCCCGGCGGGGCGAGGTGAAGGCGACGGCCGTGAAGGAGGCGCGCGAGCGCTACGGCCTGTAGCGGCGAGTCACGACGAACGGAAGGCCCCCGCCCCCGGCGGGGGCCTTCCGCGCCTCCTGCATCATGTGGGAATGCGCGCTGCCCGCCTCATCAAGATGGTGCTGCTCCTCCAGTCCCGCCCGACCATGACCGCCGCCGAGCTGGCCCGGGAGCTGGAGGTGTCGGAGCGGACCGTGACACGGGACGCGCAGGCGCTGTCGGAGGCGGGCGTGCCGGTGTACGCGGAGCGGGGGCGGGCCGGCGGCTACCGTCTGGTCGGCGGCTACCGCACCCGGCTGACCGGGCTGGCCCGGGGCGAGGCGGAGGCACTGTTCCTGTCCGGGGTTCCCGGGGCGCTGCGCGAGATGGGCCTGGAGGACGCGGCCTCGGCGGCCCGCCTGAAGGTGTCGGCGGCCCTGCTCCCCTCCCTGCGGGACGCCTCCCGTACGGCGGCCCAGCGGTTCCACCTGGACGCACCGAACTGGTTCCGCGAGCCGGAGACGCCCGAGCTGCTGCCCGCGGTGGCGGACGCGGTCTGGGACGACCGGCGCGTCGCCGCGCGCTACCGGCGCGGGGCGGACGAGGTCGTCCGGGAGCTGGAGCCGTACGGGCTCGTGCTGAAGGCCGGGGTCTGGTACCTGTGCGCGCGGGTCGCGGGATCGGCGGGCGAGGGACCCTTCCGCGTGTACCGCATCGACCGGTTCACCGCGGTGGAGGCGGCCGAGGAACGTTTCGTCCGGGACGACGGCTTCGACCTGCCCGCGTTCTGGACCGAGCGGGCCGAGCAGTTCGCGCGGTCGATCCTGCGGGCCGAGGTCGTGGTGCGACTGTCGGAGCGGGGGGTGCGCGGGCTGCCGTACGCGGTCGACGCGCTGTCGGCCCGGGAGGCGCTGGAGGCGGCGGGCGCGCCGGACGCGGACGGCTGGGTGACGGTGGCGCTTCCGGTGGAGTCGGAGGAGGTCGCGCATGCGCAGCTCAGGGGGTTGGGGCCGGAGGTGGAGGTGCTGGCGCCGGCGGGGCTGCGGGAGCGGTTCGCGCGGGATGCGCGGCGGCTGGCGGGGTTGTACGCGGGCGGGTCCCCCGCGGGCACCTGACGAGCGGCCGGTGACGACCGGCACATAACGATCCGCCGCACTCCGCGTGCGCCGCCCCCGCCCAGGGCCGATGCTGGACCCGTGATGGACGAGACGGAGTTCTGGGAGCTGATCGACGCCGCCCGGCAGCGCGCCGACGGCGATCCCGAGGACCAGGCCGACCTGCTCGTGGAGCGGCTGCTCGGCATGGACCCGGACCTGGTGCTCGACTTCGCCCGCCACTTCGAGGCCCGCTACAACCGCGCCTGCACCTGGGACCTGTGGGGTGCCGCGTGGGTGCTGCTCGGCGGGGCGAGCGACGACGCCTTCGACTTCTTCCGGTGCTGGCTGATCGGCCAGGGCCGCGAGGTGTACGAGGGCGCGGTGCACGAGCCCGACTCGCTCGCCGAGCTGCTGGACGACTTCGACGAGGAGCTGGACGGCGACGGCGAGGAGCTGGGCTACGCGGCCGACGAGGCCTACGAGCAGCTCACCGGCACCGTCGCCCCGGACCTGGGCATCGCGCCCGCGCCCGCCGAACCGCTGGGCGCACCGATCGACCTGGAGAACGACCGCGCCCTCGCCGAGCGCCTGCCCCGCGTGTGGGCGAGGTTCGGACCGGAGTGACGCGGGGACCGGGGCGCACCGCCCGACCGGGCGGTCAGGCCCGGCCCTGGAGGCGGGCCGCCGTGTCCCGGATGTCCGCGAGGCGGGCGGTGAGCGCCGCGCCCGGACAGCTGGTCTGGTAGCCGTCGTCGTGCCCCGCGACGGCGGGCAGCGTGGCGGTGGCGCCCGCGGCGTAGCGGCTGAGGCCGTTGCTGGAGACCAGGGCGACCTTCGCGCGCGGGTCGGTGCCGGTCTCGCCGAGCTTCCAGGCGGCCACCGCGGCGATCGCGTCGGTCAGCTCGTCGGGCACGGGCACCCCGGCGGTGTAGGTGCCGAGGGCGGCGATCCCGGTGGTGCGGTGGTTGAAGCCCTGGGTGTGGGCGCCGGTGACGGGCCGGTCGATGCCGCCGGCGCGGCCCTCGTAGACGGTGCCGCAGCGGTCGACGACGAAGTTGTAGCCGATGTCGTCCCAGTCCCGGGCACCGGTCTGGCCCTGGTACACCCCGCGGAGGATGGCCGGCACGTCGGCGCAGTCGTAGCCGTTGGGCGTGTCCGTGTGGTGGACGAAGACGGCGATCACCTTGTCGTCGTAGCGCGGGGCGGGCTGGGCGCGGGCGGCGTCGCCCAGCCAGACCGACCGGGGCACGATGTCGGGCCGGGGCGCGGCGTACCGGTCGGTGGCGGCGGCCGGAACGGCCTCGGCATCGGCGTCCGCCGCCCGTTCCACACCGTTCGCGCACAGGAAGAGCGCGGCGACGGCGGCCAGCCCGGGCAGGGCGCCGAGCAGCGCCCGCACGGCGGCCGGCAGACGCACGGCGCCAGGTATGCGGGCGGCCCGTCGCTCCCGGGCCCGGCGCGGTCCTCGGAAGACTCGCATGGTCCTACTGTCCGGCGGATCCGCTCTGTCCGCGATGTGTGCTGTGCCACCCGGTGGAACCATCGTCCCGGTGCACGGCGTTTCACCCTTGACCGGCCCGCACACACTCGCTCGCACAGGTGGCCGCTTTCCGGACAGTCGTGCGCATCAGGCTGATCATCGGCCCGGTACGGCACGTACTGAGGGTCCCGGGGCGGCAGAAAGGCGGTTCGCGTGGACCTGCTCGACATCGTGCTGGCGCTGGTGGTGCTGGCCTACGCGGTCTCCGGCTACCGGCGCGGCCTGGTGGCCGGCTGTGTGTCGCTGGCGGGCTTCGTGGGTGGTGCGGCGCTCGGCGTGTGGGTCCTGCCGTGGGTGATGGACCTGGTGGAGCGGGGCTCGACGGCGGCGACGGTGGTCGCGGTGGTCACGGTGCTGCTGCCTGCGATGGCGGGCCACGAACTGGCGGGGCGGCTCGCGCTGCGACTGCGCGGAGAAATAGCCGCGGGCCCGCTCCGGGTGGCCGACGGGGTCGGCGGCGCGGTCGCGAACTCGGCGGCGGCGCTGATCGTGGCGTGGGTGGCGGCGAGCGTGCTCGCGGCCTCCTCGTCCTCGCTGCTCACGTCGGCGATCCGGGACTCGACGCTGTTGGGGGCGGTGCAGCGGGTGATGCCGGACACCACCCCGGCGTGGTTCGCCCGGGCGACGTCCGCGCTGGCCGACGCCGGGTTCCCGCAGGTCTTCAACCCGTTCGAGAACGAGTCGGCCGCCGAGGTCGCCGAACCCTCCGGCGACAGCGTGACGGCGGCGGCCACCCGCGCGGCCAAGCTCAGCACGGTGAAGGTGGAGGGCGTGACCGGCACCCAGGGCCGGGAGGGCAGCGGCTTCGTGTACGCGCCGGAGCACGTGATGACCAACGCCCACGTGGTGGCGGGCATCGACGACCCGAGTGTGCGGGTGGGCGGCGTGGGCCCGGCGCACGAGGCGCGGGTGGTGCTGTTCGACCCGGACAAGGACGTGGCGGTGCTGTACGTCCCGGACCTGAGCGCGCCGGTGCTGCGGTTCGACCAGGACGCCGCGCGGGGCGACGCCGCGGTGGTGGCGGGCTATCCGCAGAACGGCGACCTGGATCTGCGGGCGGCGACGGTGGCCAACCGGATCCGCGCCACCGGCCAGAACATCTACAACGACGAGAACGTGACCCGGGAGATCTACTCGATCCGTTCCACGGTCCGCCCCGGCAACTCGGGCGGACCGCTGCTGACCACCGACGGCCGGGTGTACGGGGTGGTGTTCGCCCGTTCCACCTCCGACGCGGAGACCGGCTACGCGCTGACGGCGGCCGAGGTGGCCCCCGAGGCACGCGACGCGGCGGACGCCACCCGGGCGGTGGACACGGGCGAGCCGGTCACGTCGTGAGCGCGGTCACGAAGTGAGCGCGGTCAGCATCTGTCCCATCAGCACGTCGTCGACGTACCGGCCGTCGAGGTGGAACTCCTCGGGCTGTACGCCCTCCACGACGAAGCCCTCCGACTCGTAGAGGCCCCGGGCGGCCGTGTTGTGGCCGAGGACCCGCAGGGTGATGCGGCGGAAGCCCTCGTGCCGGGCCTCCTCGACGGCGGCCCGGACCAGTGCCCGCCCCACGCCGTGGCCGCGGGCCGCGCCGGCGACGGCGAGACCGCGGATCTGGCGGACGTGGGTGTTGGAGGCCAGCGGGGTCGGAAATCCGAGGCGGACGTAGCCGACGACGGCGCCGTCGAGTTCGGCGACCAGGTGGGCGTCGGGCCCGCAGGTGTCACGGAAGAAGGGGTCGTCCGGTCCCGGCGGGGGCGAGACGGCGTGCAGGTAGGACCAGGTCTCGAGGTCGATCCGGCGCAGCGGGTGCTCGTCCTCGGACCTGGCGCGGCGTATGTGCGGGGCTGGCATGGCGATCACTGTACGACGCGGTGCCGGGGCCCGGTCCGGGGATTTTCCGGGGCCACCCGGCAGGATGGGCCCACGGCGGACAGACACGTGGGCGGCGCACACATAGCCGACGGACACATGGGCAACGGACACACGGATGGCAGGCACATGGACGACGGGCACACGGACGACGGACACACCGGCAGCGGCCACATGAACGGTGAGCACATGAACGGCGAGCACAAGAACGGTGGGCACATGAACAACGGACGCCCAGCCAGGGACCGTTCCCGCATCGCGGTGGCCGGAGCGTCCGGTCTGATCGGCGGCGCCCTGGCGCGGTCCCTGACCGCGGACGGGCACCGGGTGGTGCGCCTGGTGCGGCGCGCACCCGAGGGCCCGGACGAGGTCCGCTGGGACCCCGAGAACGGGCGGGTGGACGCCGCCGCGCTGGAGGGCTGCGACGCGGTGGTCAATCTGGCCGGGGCCGGGGTGGGCGACCGCCGCTGGACCGACGCGTACAAGACCGTCATCCGGAGCAGCCGGGTGCACGGCACGACGGCGCTCGCGGAGGCCGTCGCCGCGCTGGAGCGGCCGCCGCGGGTCTTCGTGAACGGCAGCGCGATGGGCTACTACGGGGAGACCGGCGACCGCCCCGTGGACGAGAGCGCGCCGCCGGGCGAGGGATTCCTGCCGGGCCTGTGCGTGGAGTGGGAGGCCGCGGCGGCCCCCGCGCAGGAGGCGGGCGTGCGGACGGTGTTCACGCGCACGGGTCTGGTCGTCGCGCGCCGGGGAGGCGCCTGGGGACGGCTCTTCCCGCTCTTCCGGGCGGGGCTCGGCGGGCGGATGGGCGACGGGTCGCAGTACTGGTCCTTCGTCGCGCTGCACGACGAGGTGGCGGCGATCCGGCATCTCCTGGACCGGGACGACCTCTCCGGCCCCTTCAACCTGACCGCCCCTCAGCCGGTGACGAACCGTGAGGTGACGGTGGCCATGGGCCGGGTGCTGCACCGCCCGGCGCCGTTCGCGGTGCCCGCGCCGGTCCTGCGCGCCGCGCTCGGCGAGATGGCGGGCGACGTCCTCGGCAGCGCCCGGGTCCTCCCGGCCCGCCTCGTGGAGTCGGGCTTCCGCTTCGCGTTCCCGGAGATCGACGGCGCGATCCGCGCGGCGCTGTGATCCACGCGCCGACGCACGCCGACCGCTCGATAGCCATATCGCACCCACATGCGACCGCTGTGCGACCGTGTGCTGCCCCCGGGCGATTCCCGTTGACCGTTTCGCGCCCTAACCTCGTCTCGAACTCGAGTATTCCTCAAGCCGGTTGGGGGCATGACGTCTCCAGCGGCCGCGCAACCTCGAGGAGGGGCACGTGCTTGAGCCCGCGTACCAGGCGGACGTCGTCGTCGTGGGGGCCGGGATCGCCGGACTCGCCGCGGCGCAACGGCTGACCAGCGCAGGAGTGACGACCACGGTCCTGGAGGCCGCCCATGCGGTGGGCGGCCGGATGGCCACCGAGAAGGTCGACGGTTTCCGGCTCGACAGAATCGGACAGTTGCTGTCCACGGCGTATCCCGAACTGCGCCGCACCCCCGGGCTCGACGGCCTCGCGCTGCTGCCCTTCGCCCCCGGGGTCCTGCTGCACAGCGAGGGCCGCCACCATCACGCGGGCGCCCCGTCGGGCGTACGGAGCGCACGGGGCGCACTCCATGCGGTGCGCGCCCTCGCGAGCGCCCCCCGCTCAATGCCCGCGCCCCGGCGCACGGTGAACGCGCCCGGCACGTCCGGCAGGCCCGCCGCCGCGCCCCGCACCCGCGCCGGCGCGCCGCTCGGCACCGCCGTGGACCAGGCCCGGCTCGGTGCCGCGCTGGCCCGGCTCGCGCACACGCCGGCCGAACGGCTGCTGGCCCGGCCGGAGCTACCCGCCGCCCGGGCGCTGGCGGCCCGCGGGCTGCCGGCCCGCACGATCGACGGCTTCCTGCGCCCCCTGCTCGCCGCCCTGCTGTACGACCCGGACCTCACGACGTCCAGCCGGTGCGCGGACCTCGCGCTGCGCGCCTTCGCCGGCGGACGGCTCGCGCTCCCCGAGGGCGGCGCCGAGGCCCTGCCGGAGCACATGGCGCGGTCCCTGCCGCCGGGCACCGTGCACACCGGAGTCCGCGTCACCTCGGTCGCGACCAACGCGGTGACCACCGCGGAGCACGGCGTCGTCCGCTGCCGGGCGGTGCTCGTGGCGACCGACGCCCGCGCCGCGGCCGGACTGCTGCCGGGGCTGAGGGTGCCGGACTTCCACCCGGTGACGGTGGTCCACCACACGACCGACGAGCCGACGACCACCGGCGCGGCCCTGCTGCTCGACGCCGACCGGGGCGGCCCGGTGGCCCACACGGCACAGGTCAGCCAGGTGGACCCGTCCCGCGCGCCCGCCGGCCGCACCCTGGTCTCCTCGACGGTCCTCGGCCCTCCCCCGCCCGACCTGGACACCGCCGTACGCATCCACCTGTCCCGCCTCTACGGCACCCCGACCGCCCGCTGGGAGACCCTCGCCGTGCACCACACGCCCGAGGCGGTGCCCGCGATGCGCCCGCCGCACGATCCACGCAGGCCGGTACGGCTGCTGGCCGGGCTGTACGTGTGCGGCGACCACCGCGACACCAGCACCGCCCAGGGCGCCCTGCACTCGGGCCACCGGGCCTCGGCGGCGATCCTGAGGGACCTCGGCGCGGGCCGTCCGATGCACTCGGCGGAGCCGACGGCGACGGCCCACGCGGCCTAGAGGGTGTCCCGCCCGGACCGGCGCTACCCCAGGGCGGCCACCTTGTCGCGGTACCCCCGTACCGGGGCGGCGTCCCGGTAGGGCTCCAGGCGGCGCTCGAAGTCGCGGACGTACTCCGCGGCGCGTACCGAGCGCATCTCGGCGGCCTGCCCCGCCGCCTCGGCGGCCAGCTGGCAGGCCTGGTCGAGCTCGCCGAGGCCGAGCCGGGCGGTGGCGAGGACGACCCGGCAGAACAGCCGGCTGCGGGCGTAGACGGGGGCGCGCAGTTGCAGCGAGCGTTCCGCGTGCTGGGCGGCGGCGCGGAACTGCTGGAGGTCGCGGTGGCAGTGCCCGAACTCGTCGGCGAGCTGCGCCTCGTCGAAGAAGCGCGCCCAGTGCGGCACCTCGTCGCCGGGCCGGGCGGCCTCCAGCGCCCGCTCGGCCCGGACGAGGGCGGCGGTGCAGGCCCGCACCTCGCCGAGCAGGCCGTGCGCCCGCGCCTCGGCGGCGTGCAGCAGGGTCTGCACGACCGGCGGCGCGGAGGTCCCCACGCCCTGCTGCGCCACCCGCGCGAGCTGCACGGCCTCGCGCCCGTGGCCCAGGTAGACGGCCTGCCGGCTCATGGTGACCAGCACGTACGAGCCGTACGCCCGGTCCCCGGCCGCCTGCGACAGCCGCAGCGCCTGCACGAAGTAGCGCTGGGCGAGGCCGTGCGCGGCGATGTCGTACGAGGTCCAGCCGGCGAGCCGGGTCAGGTCGGCGGCGGCGGCGAAGAGGCGGCGGCCGGTCTGCTCGCCGTAGGTGCCGCGCAGCATCGGCTCCAGCTCGTGCTCCAGATAGCGCACGAGGGCCTGGCGGGCGTGTCCGCCGCCGTACCGGTCGTCGAGGCTGCGGAACAGCTCGCCGACGGAGCGCAGCGCGGCGAGGTCGCCCCCGCTGACCTTCTGGCCGGGGCCGCGGTCGGCCGGGGCCCGGCGCCTGGACGGGTCGAGCGGGACGGCGAGCCGCGGGGTCGCCGGGCGGCCCTGCGCGGGAATCCGGACGGGCACCTCGACGCGGGCCACCTTCTCGTCGGGCCGGCCGATCAGCCAGTCGCGGCTGGGCACGACGAGTCCGGCCGGGGTGAAGGCGATCTTCCGCAGCTCGGCGTGGCTGCCGGAGTCCTTGCGCCACAGACCGCCGACGATGTCGACCGCCTCCTCCGGGCTGCCGGCGAACTCCAGGCCCGCGTAGACGGGCGCGCAGGCGTCCAGGCCGAGGTCCTGGGCGGTCAGGCGGCGACCCAGGCGCCGGGTGAAGACCTCGGCGATCAGGGCCGGGGTGGTGCCGCGGGGCTGCTGGCCGCGCAGCCACCGGGTGACGGACGTCTTGTCATATCTGAGGTCCAGGCCGTGTTCGAGTCCGAGCTGGTCGACGCGACGCGCGAGACCCGCGTTCGAGAACCCCGCTTCGGCGATGAGCGCGGCGAGCTGGCGGTTGGGGGTGCGCTGCGCGGGTCGTTCCGTCATGGTGCGGTGCGGTCTCCTGCCTTCCGGGCGTTCGATTGCCCGGAGCGCCTGTGAGCAGCCCTTATGGCCTCGTGAACGGCGTGAATGTAGCGGAGAGTAAGCACCCGATCGCACAATTCGCCCGGCATTCATCCGATCGTGTGAGAATCGCCCGCCCGGCTGACGGCGCGCGGGCGGTCGTACAGTGGCGTGGGCACGCTTCGTGCCTTACGACCTTGCAGGGAGGCACGTGCCGTGAGTGAGCTGCGCTTCGTCCGGATGGGGTTCGGTGCCGATCGCGTCGAGTACCAGGAGGCGTGGGACGAACAGCGCCGGGTGCACACCGCGCGGTTCGTCGACGAGGTCCCCGACACCGTGCTGCTCCTCGAACACCCGCCGGTCTACACCGCCGGCCGGCGCACCGAGGACAGCGAGCGTCCACTGGACGGCACCCCGGTGATCGACGTGGACCGCGGCGGCAAGATCACCTGGCACGGCCCGGGCCAGCTGGTGGGCTACCCCATCCAGAAGCTCCCGCGCCCGGTCGACGTGGTGGCCCACGTCCGCCGCCTGGAGGAGGCCCTGATCCGCACCTGCGCGGAGTTCGGCCTGGAGACCTCCCGGGTGGAGGGCCGCAGCGGGGTCTGGATCCTCGGCGACCCGGTCGAGCGGCGTCCCGCGCTCGGCGGACTCTCCCTGGACTTCGACCCGCGCCTGACGGACGACGAGTTCGACCCCCGCCTCAACGGCCCCGACTACGCCCCGTCCAACGCGGGCCAGCGCCGCGAGGACCGCAAGATCGCCGCGATCGGCATCCGGGTCGCCAAGGGCGTCACGATGCACGGCTTCGCGCTGAACGTGAACCCCGACAACAAGTGGTTCGACAAGATCATCCCCTGCGGCATCCGCGACGCGGGCGTCGCCTCCCTGGCGAACGAACTCGGCCGCGACGTGACCATCGAGGAGGTCCTCCCGGTGGCGGAGCGCCACCTGCGCGACGTCCTGGAGAACGCGGACCTGAAGCCGCGGGTGATCGAGAAGGCCCCGGCGGCATAAAACCAGCCCGTCCGGCGTTTGAGGACGAGGCCCGTTCAGGGCCGAAGCGGGGGCCTGGGGGCGGCAGCCCCCAGAGGCCAGCACCCTCGCCGGGCATTCAAATCAACGGGCGTACGCTTAAAGGCGCCGAAGAATCAAACGCTAGGGAGCCGGTCGTGTCCGCAGTCGCACCCGACGGACGCAAGATGCTGCGCCTGGAGGTCCGCAACAGCCAGACCCCCATCGAGCGCAAGCCCGAGTGGATCAAGACGCGGGCGAAAATGGGCCCCGAGTACACCAAGATGCAGAACCTCGTGAAGGGCGAGGGCCTGCACACGGTCTGCCAGGAAGCCGGCTGTCCCAACATCTACGAGTGCTGGGAGGACCGCGAGGCGACCTTCCTCATCGGCGGCGACCAGTGCACCCGGCGCTGCGACTTCTGCCAGATCGACACCGGCAAGCCCGAGGCGCTCGACCGCGACGAGCCGCGCCGCGTCGGCGAGTCCGTGGTCACCATGGACCTGAACTACGCCACCATCACCGGCGTCGCCCGCGACGACCTCCCCGACGGCGGCGCGTGGCTGTACGCCGAGACGGTGCGCCAGATCCACCAGCAGACCGCCGGCCGCGAGGCCGGCCGCACCAAGGTCGAGCTGCTGGCCCCCGACTTCAACGCCGTTCCGGAGCTGCTCCGGGAGGTCTTCGAGTCCCGCCCCGAGGTCTTCGCGCACAACGTCGAGACCGTCCCGCGGATCTTCAAGCGCATCCGCCCGGGCTTCCGCTACGAGCGGTCCCTGAAGGTCATCACGGACGCCCGCGACTTCGGCCTGATCACCAAGTCGAACCTGATTCTCGGCATGGGCGAGACCCGTGAGGAGATCAGCGAGGCGCTGAAGCAGCTGCACGAGGCCGGCTGCGAGCTGATCACCATCACGCAGTACCTGCGTCCGTCCGTGCGCCACCACCCCGTGGAGCGCTGGGTCAAGCCGCAGGAGTTCGTGGAGCTGAAGGAGGAGGCCGAGCAGATCGGCTTCTCCGGTGTGATGTCGGGCCCGCTGGTCCGCTCGTCCTACCGGGCCGGACGGCTCTACGGAATGGCCATGGAGCAGCGCCGGTCCGCCACCGTGTGAATTCCCGCACAAGTCACTACTGGCCAGTAATGGCCGATACTCCGCGGCCCCGACCGTCCTCGCTGATGAGGGCACCGGTCGGGGCCGCGAGCCCGTTCCGGGACCCGGCGACTCGGCTTCATGTGCGTTTGACCGGCGGGTCACGCCCTGGTAACACCAATCAGTGACCCTGGAATCACAGCACGTACACCATCACGTACACCCGTCTCCGTACCCGGAGCCGTACCGAGGGGGGACCTCCACGATGCAGGCCGCGCCCGTTCGCCCCACCGCCGTCCGCGCCACCGCCATCCCGTCGTTCACCACCGCCCTGCGGGCCGTCGAGTCGCTGCTGATGAGCGGCGGCCAGCGCACCGCCCGGCGCAACGCCTGGAACTCCGTCCTGGAGGACCGCCGCCGCGCCAAGGACCGGATCGAGACCGAGCGCGCGCTGCGGCAGTCCGTCGCCGGCCGTCCCTGACCGCGTCCCGCTCCACCCCCGACGGGCACGGCCGGGCACTGCCGTCGTCGGCGCTTTCGGGGGCACGTAGACTTCGTGCCATGGCGAGGAAGGAACCTGCAGCGGACGCTGCGAATCCCGGGCGACTGAAGCAGATCGCTCAGACCTACAAGATGACCCGCAAGGCCGACAAGAAGATCGGTCTTGTGCTCGCGGGTGTCGGCATCGTCGTCTTCGGTGTCCTCCTCGCGATCGGTTTCTTGATCGGTCACCCCATCTATCTCGGCATCCTGGGCGTGCTGCTCGCCTTCCTCGCGACGGCGATCGTCTTCGGGCGCCGGGCCGAGCGGGCGGCCTTCGGTCAGATGGAGGGACAGCCGGGCGCTGCGGCGGCCGTGCTGGACAACATCGGCCGGGGCTGGACGACGACCCCCGCGGTGGCGATGAACCGCAACCAGGACGTGGTGCACCGAGCGGTCGGCAAGGCCGGCATCGTGCTCGTCGCGGAGGGCAACCCGAACCGGGTGAAGTCCCTGCTCGCGGCCGAGAAGAAGAAGATGAACCGCATCGTCGCCGACGTCCCCGTGCACGACCTGCTCGTGGGCACCGGCGAGGGGCAGGTCCAGCTGAAGAAGCTGCGCACGACCATGCTCAAGCTCCCGCGCGTCCTGAGCGGCCCGCAGGTCACCGTGACCAACGACCGGCTGCGCGCCCTGGGCGACCTGATGAGCAACATGCCGCTGCCCAAGGGCCCGATGCCGAAGGGCATGCGGATGCCGAGGGGCGGCAACCCCAAGCAGCGCTGACCAGCGCCGACCCGTAGGACTCCAAAACGCCGGTACGGCGATGGGGGCGGCCCGAGTGATCGGGCCGCCCCCATCGCCGTACCGGCGTCGTGGCGCTTGGCGGCGTCTTGGGTGCGTGGGTGTCAGATCCGGACTTCCACGGTGCGCGCCAGCCGGTCGTGCAGGCCCCGGCCGTCGCGGTCCCAGATCAGCGCCGGGAGCGCGAGGCACAGCAGGACCGAGCGGAGCAGGGCGCGCAGCGGGCTGGGGCGGCCCGTGGCGAGGTCCACGACGCGCAGGCCGAACAGGCGCTTGCCCGGGGTGAAGCCCACCGTGCCGACGGTCAGCACACTCAGCACGAAGAAGATCAGCAGGGCCCAGTTGCTCGCCGTCTGCCCGTAGCTGCCCGTGATCAGGCCGTATGCGATCAGGGAGCACAGGGCCCAGTCGACGGCCAGGGCGCCGAGCCGCCTGCCCGGGCGGGCGATCGAACCCGGTCCCTCCGCGGGCAGACCGAGCTGCTCGCCGCGGTGCCCGAGATCGGCGCCGGCCTCTTCCACGGCCGCGCGGGGGCCGGAGAGCCACGATCCGATTGCTTGCCTGTTGTCCACCCGAACACGGTACTGCGCCCGTATACGTACCGGGAACGGCGGGGTGTGCGGGCCCCCGATCCGGCCTAGGCTGGGCAGGGAGCCGGTTAACTTCTGCGAAACAAATGGGTCACGCCCGAGAAATCACCCGTCCCTAGGGTCGAGGAAGCGTGTGCCACCCGCACTGGCCGCACGAACGATCTACCAACCCGGCGGGACGGTCGGGAGTAGGAGGAGCTGGATGTTCCAGAACGCCGACGACGTCAAGAAGTTCATCGCGGACGAGGACGTCAAGTTCGTCGATGTCCGGTTCTGCGACCTGCCGGGCGTCATGCAGCACTTCACGCTGCCCGCCACGGCGTTCGACCCCGACGCCGAGCAGGCCTTCGACGGATCCTCGATCCGCGGCTTCCAGGCCATCCACGAGTCGGACATGTCCCTGCGCCCCGACCTGTCCACCGCGCGCGTCGACCCGTTCCGCCGGGACAAGACCCTCAACATCAACTTCTTCATCCACGACCCGATCACGGGTGAGCAGTACTCCCGCGACCCGCGGAACGTGGCGAAGAAGGCCGAGGCGTACCTGGCGTCCACGGGCATCGCCGACACGGCGTTCTTCGGTCCCGAGGCCGAGTTCTACGTCTTCGACTCCGTCCGCTTCGCCACCCGCGAGAACGAGTCCTTCTACCACATCGACTCCGAGGCCGGCGCCTGGAACACCGGTGCGCTGGAGGACAACCGCGGTTACAAGGTCCGCTACAAGGGCGGCTACTTCCCGGTCCCGCCGGTCGACCACTTCGCCGACCTGCGCGCCGAGATCTCCCTGGAGCTGGAGCGGTCCGGCCTCCAGGTCGAGCGCCAGCACCACGAGGTGGGCACCGCCGGCCAGGCGGAGATCAACTACAAGTTCAACACGCTGCTCGCGGCCGCGGACGACCTCCAGCTCTTCAAGTACATCGTGAAGAACGTGGCGTGGAAGAACGGCAAGACGGCGACCTTCATGCCGAAGCCGATCTTCGGTGACAACGGCTCGGGCATGCACGTCCACCAGTCGCTGTGGTCGGGCGGCGAGCCGCTCTTCTACGACGAGCAGGGCTACGCCGGTCTGTCGGACACCGCCCGCTACTACATCGGCGGCATCCTCAAGCACGCCCCGTCGCTGCTGGCCTTCACCAACCCGACGGTGAACTCCTACCACCGCCTGGTGCCGGGCTTCGAGGCGCCGGTGAACCTGGTGTACTCGCAGCGCAACCGCTCGGCCGCGATGCGCATCCCGATCACGGGCTCGAACCCGAAGGCCAAGCGCGTCGAGTTCCGCGCCCCGGACGCCTCCGGCAACCCGTACCTGGCGTTCTCTGCGCTGCTGCTCGCGGGCCTGGACGGCATCAAGAACAAGATCGAGCCGGCCGAGCCGATCGACAAGGACCTCTACGAGCTGGCTCCCGAGGAGCACGCGAACGTGGCGCAGGTCCCGACCTCGCTGGGCGCGGTCCTCGACCGCCTGGAGGCCGACCACGAGTTCCTGCTCCAGGGCGACGTGTTCACGCCGGACCTGATCGAGACGTGGATCGACTTCAAGCGCGCCAACGAGATCGCGCCGCTGCAGCTGCGTCCGCACCCGCACGAGTTCGAGATGTACTTCGACGTGTGATCGACCCCTCGACCGGTGAACCGACCGGCTGACCGGCGCCCCCGTCCCCGTTTCCCGGGGGCGGGGGCGCCGTCGTGCGTGGCCGAAAACCCTTCACAGCGTGCGGACGGGCCGGGATCATGTCTACTGACACGGTTGTTCGAGTCGGATTGACGTCGGGGGGACGGGGAGAGTGCCGGAGATGCCGGATCGCGACGACGAGGAGCGCGAGTACGACCTGAGGTGGGCGGAGGGTGCCGAGCACAAGGAGCCCTCGGCGCGCGCCCGGATGCTCGCCGCGCGCTGGAAGGAGAACCCTCCCGGCCCGGTCCCCTTCCGCGCCGAACCCGACCACGTGGGCTCACGGCGCCGGTCGTCGTGGGTGTCCACCGTCGTGGTGCTCGGCTGTGTGGCCGCGGTGATCGTGCTGCTCGGTTACATCAACTTCCGGGCGCCCTACTAGTACCGCGCTGCCGCCCCGGACCGGCGCCCCTCAGCGGAACGCGTCGGCGTTGCGGGCCGCCCAGTCGGCGAAGGGCCGCGGGGCCCGGCCCAGGACCCGCTCGATGTCCGGGCTGACGCGCAGCTCCGCCGGGCTCGGGTTGCCGAGGATGTCGAGGGTGTCGTCGGCGAGCTCCGCCGGCATGCTCTGGGCCATGGCGGTCCTGGCCTCCTCCCGGGTCAGCTCGTGGAAGGCCACGGGCGAGCCCAGCGCGGCGGCGAGGGCCTCCGTCTGCCCGCGCGGAGTGATCACCTCCGGGCCGGTCAGCTCGTAGGCCCCGCCGGTGTGCCGGTCCTCCAGCAGGCAGGCCGCCGCCACCGCGGCGATGTCCGCCGGGTCGACGACCGGCACTCCGACGTCGCCGAAGGGAGCGGCGACGACCCGTCGCGCACGGACGGACTCGGCCCACCACAGCGCGTTGGAGGCGAAGCCGCCGGGCCGCAGGACGGCCCATTCCAGGCCGGACTCCCGCAGCGTGTCCTCCAGCTCGCGCATCGCGATCCGGGTCGCCCCGAAGGGCCTGGTCACCACGCCGAGCGTGGAGAGCAGGACGACGCGGCGGACCCCGCTCCGCGCGGCTTCGCCGATGAGGTCGGCGGGGTTGGCGCCGAGGGCGTGCAGGTCGCCGGAGAGCAGCAGGAACAGCGACTTGGCCCCGGCCAGCGCGGGCCGCAGCCCGGCCGGCTCGGCGAGGTCGGCCACCAGGTGGCGGACGCCGTCCGGTACCGCCGCCGGGTGCCGTGACACCGCCGTCACCTGCTCGCCCGCCTCTGCCAGCGCCCGCGTCAGCGGGCGGCCGATGTTCCCGGTGGCCCCGGTCACGACGATCATGATGAGCTCCTTGTCGGATGTCCTCTGTGGATCTTCACGCTAGGAGCACCGGCTAACTTTTGGTAAGGGCATACCTGAAGGTAAGCTCATGACATGACAGAAGGTTTGCAGCCCGGACGGGTCGAGCCCGGGGCGCGGTATGACGTGTTTCACACCGACTGCCTGGCGCGCGACATGGTCGACCACGTGACCAGCAGGTGGGGCATCTGGGTGCTGATCGCCCTGCGGCGCAACGACCTCCGGTTCTACGAGCTGCGCGAGAGCATCCAGGGCATCAGCGAGAAGATGCTCGCTCAGACCCTGCGCGTGCTGGTCGAGGACGGCCTGGTCTGGCGGGAGGTCGAGCCGACGACACCGCCCCGGGTCACGTACGGGCTGAGCGAGTTCGGCCGGGACATCGGCGAGCCGCTGACGGAGCTGTTCGACCGCATCACCCGGCGGCTGGCACCGTTCGACACCGCCTAGCCTCCGGGGCGCCTGGCCTCCGGGGCGCCTGGCCTCCGGGGCGCCGGGTGCACACTGGACAGCGGGACGAGTGCCCGACTGTGAGGTGGTACAGATGCAGAGCCGCTTCCGGAGCGACCGGCGGTTGACCGTGCGCATGGGGATCACCCTTTTCCTGCTCGGCCTGTTGTACGTGGGTTTCGTCGCCGCGCTGATCGCGCTGCTGAAGTCCTGGGTCCTGGTCGTGGTGATCGTGGCGCTGGTGTTCGGGGCGCAGTACTGGTTCTCCGACCGGATCGCGCTGTTCGCGATGCGCGGCCGGGTCGTGGAGCGGGAGGAGTATCCGGAGCTGCACGGGGTGGTGGACCGGCTGGCGGCGATGGCCGACATGCCGAAGCCGGTGGTCGCGGTGTCGGAGATGGAGATGCCGAACGCCTTCGCCACCGGCCGCAATCCGGACAACGCGGTGGTCTGTGTCACGACCGGGCTGCTGCGGCGGCTGGAGCCCGCGGAGCTGGAGGGGGTGCTGGCGCACGAGCTGTCGCACGTGGCGCACAAGGACGTCGCGGTGATCACGGTGGCGTCGTTCCTCGGCGTGATCGCGGGCCTGATCGTGCGGTTCGCCTTCTACTCGCAGCTCTTCGGCGGGCGGCGGGACCAGAACACGATGGCCGTGCTGGCGGTCGTGATGGGCGTCTCGGCGGCCGTGTACGCGCTCAGCTTCCTGCTGATCCGGGCCCTGTCCCGATACCGGGAGCTGGCGGCCGACCGGGCCGCGGCCCTGCTCACCGGGCGCCCCTCGGCGCTGGCGGCGGCGCTCACCAAGGTCACCGGCGACATCGCCCGCATCCCGACCAAGGACCTGCGCACGGCCCAGGCCTTCAACGCCTTCTACTTCACCCCGGCCTTCGGCAGCGAACCCGGCCTCGGCCGGTTCTTCGCCACCCACCCCAGCCTGGAGCAGCGGCTCGACCAGCTGGGCCGGATCTCCACCGAGCTGGGCGAGGCACCGGCCCCCGGCAAGGCCTGAGGCGCGGGCATGGGACTGCTGGACATCCTGCTCGGCCGCTCCAAAGCCGTGGGCCCGGATCTGGACCGGCTCTTCGCGCTGCCCTCCGCGGCCGTGGGCCTGGAGGCCGCCGCCGGGTTCCGTCCGACCGGGCAGGGGGCGGTGTGCTTCGCGACGGTCGAGGGCGCCGCATTCGAGCGCACGCACCGCGAGATCCGCGCCCTGCTGGACGCGGACGCCGGCCGGACCCCGGTGGAGCTGACCCACGACTCCTACGGCTACTCCTGGCTCGTCTCGCAGCGCTCACCGGGCGAACTGCCCCTTCTGGTGAACGACCTGCACGCGGTGAACAGCACCCTGGAGACGGGCGGGTTCGGCCCGCGGCTGCTGTGCTCGCTGGCCGGTTTCGTGGACGACGACGGGCGGCGGCTCGCCCTCGTCTACCTGTACAAGCGCGGCACGTTCTACCCCTTCGCGCCCCTGCCCGGCGAACGGCGGCAGCGGGACAACGCGCTGGAGCTGCGGATACGGGCGGTGCTCGCCGGCGAACTGCCGGTGGAGGGCGACCTGGGCCGCTGGTTCCCGGTGTGGGGCGCGCCCGGACTCTGACCGCCGGGCGCGGCCGCCTGTCAGTGGCGTCGGGCACGATGTCCGTACCGAGGACGCTACGGACGCGACGACGGGCGGAGGGCCCCATGGATGACGGCGGACGACGGCACATCGGGACGGCCGAACGGCGGCACCGGCTGGCCCTGCGGCAGCGGCTGGCGGGGGCCGCGCGGGCGGGGAGCCCCGAGGAGGTCGCCGGATCGCTGGTGGCGCTGCACGGCACGGACCCGGCGGCGGTGCACCTGGCCGTGGGTGCGCGGCTGGCGGACGCGGCGAAGACCGTGGGCGAGACGGAACGGGCGCTGTACGAGGACGGGGCACTGGTCCGGATGCACGGCATGCGGCACACGGTGTTCGTGTTCCCC
Source organism: Streptomyces sp. NPDC111628 (assembly GCF_055635195.1). Taxonomy (NCBI): domain Bacteria; kingdom Bacillati; phylum Actinomycetota; class Actinomycetes; order Kitasatosporales; family Streptomycetaceae; genus Streptomyces; species Streptomyces sp. NPDC111628. Next base: position 456,602 of record NZ_JBVKBZ010000007.1, read on the forward strand.
ACCGAGCTGACGGCGGTCGTGCACGCCTCCACCGGCCGCACCGTCGCCGCCCGGGAGCGGGCCAGACTGCTCAAGAACATGGCGGCGGCCGGGGCGCCGGACGCCGCCTGGCTGACCGAGGTGGAGGAGTCCGCACTGGCCGCGCTGGCCCGGCGCGGCCAGGCCACGGCGGCCGAACTGGCCCGCGACGAGCCGCGGCTCAAGGAGCAGTACGTCTACGCGGCCGGGAAGAGCTACGAGGGCGTGCACACCGTCTCCACCCAATTGCTGAGGGTGCTGGGCGTGGAGGGCAAGGTGGTGCGGGGGCGGCCGCTGGGCTCGTGGACGTCCAGTCAGTTCCGCTGGGCGCCGGCGCCGGAGCATCCCGAGCTGGACCCGGCCGGGGCCCAGGCCGAGCTGTTGCGCCGGTGGCTGACGGCCTGCGGTCCGGCGACCGAGGACGACCTCAAGTGGTGGACCGGGTGGCGGGTGACCGAGGTGCGCCGCGCGCTGACCGCGATCGGCGCGGAGGCGGTCTCGCTGGACGAGGGCACGGGGTACGTCGTCTCCGGTGACACCGGCCCGGTCGCCGGGCCCGCCGAGCCGTGGGCGGCACTGCTGCCCGCGCTGGATCCCACCGCGATGGGCTGGCAGCAGCGCGACTGGTACCTCGCCCCCGGGCTGCGGCCGATGCTCTTCGACCGCAGCGGCAACGTCGGACCGACCGTGTGGTGGAACGGCCGCGTGGTCGGGGGCTGGGCCCAGCGCGCCGACGGCGAGATCGTCTGGCGGCTGCCGGCCGGCGAGGACATCGGCGGCGACGCCGAGGCCGCGATCGGGACGGAGGCCGAACGCCTGTCGTCCTGGGTGGGCACGACCCGGATCACGCCGCGGTTCCGGACGCCGCTGGAACGGGAGTTGTCGGCGTAGGTCAGGCCTTGGAACGCCGGGCGCCCGCAGGAGAAGGGGCACCCGGCGTCCCGCTCACCGCGAGTACCGCATCAGCGCCCGCACCATGTGGCACGTGGTGTCCGACGGCGGGTGGACCCCGATGGTCAGGGCAGCGCTCCGTATCCTCTCGTTGCGCGCCTGGTTGGGCAGGTAGACGCCGGAGTCGAGCAGGGCGATGGCGAGCCGCATCGCCTTGAGCCGGCGGTTGTGCGTCACGTACCACTCGCGGGGGCGGCCCGCCGGCAGCGGACGCTTCTCCACGGGTTCGTACGGCAGGTCGAGCAGGACGGGCCGCTTGGCGGTGGACTGGGTGGGCAACGGCTTCGGCTTCAGTGCGGCAGCGGGCACGGGCATCCTCCTGTCGCGGTCAGGGCGCCGTCCGGACTCCCCGGCGACACCCTCGAACACTGCTTCTATTTTACCGCCCACCACTGACAAAAGCCCCTGCCCACAAGGGCTTTCGGGGCCGCTGGGACCCACGTGGTGAACGAGTTTCGACACCCTCCGGCTACCGTGTCCGGCATGGAGATCTGGATCAACCCGGCCTGTTCGAAGTGCCGCAGCGCGATCAGCCTGCTCGACGCGGAGGGGGCCGACTACACCGTCCGCCGCTATCTGGAGGACGTACCGAGCGCGGACGAGATCCGCGAGGTGCTCACCCGGCTCGGACTCGAACCGTGGGACATCACCCGCACCCAGGAGGCGGCCGCCAAGGAACTGGGCCTGAAGGACTGGCCCCGTGACGAGGCGTCACGCGACCGCTGGATCACCGCGCTCACCGAACACCCGAAGCTGATCCAGCGCCCGATCATCACGGCGGACGACGGAACGGCCGTGGTGGGCCGCTCCGACGAGGCGGTCCGGGACGCCCTGTCCCGCTAGACCGGGACTCGACGGTGTGACGCAGGTTACGTGCGCCCGTCGTCGCGACCGGTGAGCAACTCCGTTCGGTATCTCGTACATAGCGGCGTACGCTCCCCTACCTCTTCAGGAGGCGCGCATGTCGCGCAGGAGAACTCTCGGTACGCAGAAGAAGATCGCGCTCCTGGTCGGCGCCGCCGCGGTGGCCGGTGGCGGCGCCTTCTTCGCGGCGAACGCGTCGAATGCCGCGCAGACCACCCAGGAGGCCCGGACGAAGGCCGCCCAGGACTCGGGCGTCTGCCAGGGCCTGGCCACCGCGCTCGGCAACAACCAGCGGTTCATCGAGGGCCAGCGGGCCAATCCCGACGCGCAGTCGCAGGCCCGGATCGAGAACCGCGAGGCCGTCGTCGCGGAGATCGAGCGCAAGCAGGCGGCGTCCGGGTGCGCGGTCGGGGAGTCGGCTCAGGACCCCCAGGCCCAGGATCCCCAGGCGCAGGACTCCCAGGCCCAGGACTCCCAGGCCGCGCAGCCGCCGCAGCCGCCGCAGCAGCAGCAGGGCGCCGGTGACCAGGCCGGAGGCGCCGCGCAGGCCGGCCAGCAGGTCTGCGCCGGTTCCACCGTCACCCTTTCCGGCGAGGGCGGCGCGCCCGCCGCCTCCAGCAACCAGTTCCCGGTGGGCACGAAGCTCCGGGTGACCAACCTCGACAACGACAAGTCCACGACCGTGGAGGTGAACTCGGTGTCGGGAAGCTGCGCGCTGCTGAACAACGCGGCGTTCGAACAGGTCCGGGAGGAGGGCAAGTTCCTGATCCGGCGGGCGCTGATCGAGAAGGTCGGCTGAGGCTCAGCCGGCGGGCGCGGTGAGGAAGTCGCCGAGGCGGCGGCCGAGGCCGGGCGGCGCGGACTGGGGCAGCGCGTGGTGCGACACGTCCGGCAGGACGGCCGTCTCGACGTGCGGCAGCAGGGCCCGCGCCCGGGCCGCCACCTGGGCGGTGTCGTGAGTCCTGCTGTTCCCGGCCAGGAGCAGCAGGACCGGCACCTCAAGCGCCCGCAGCGCTTCCGGGGCCGGGCGGGGTCCGGTGACCGGCCTGCGCTCCGGGAAACCGACGGCGGCCTCCTGGAGGGCGAGCCAGTCCGCGTCGAGCGGGGTCGCACCGGTCTCCCACTCCAGGAAGGCGCGGACCCGGCGGGGCGTGGGCCGCAGCAGCATCGGCAGCGCGCGCAGCAGGTAGGCCGCCTTGAACCCGGCGAAGCACTGGGTCGGGTCCAGGAGGAACAGGCGGCGTACCCGGCCGGGCGCGTGCAGGGCGTGGTGCAGGGCGATCCAGGCGCCGTAGGAGTGCCCGCCGAGGTCCGTCTCCGCGATGCCGAGGCCGTCGAGGAGAGCGTCCAGCCAGCCGGTCAGGTCGGCGACCGTACGGGGGTGGCGGTCGCCGGCCGGTGTGCTGCGGCCCGGCGCGCCGATCAGGTCGACGGCGTGGACGCGGTGGGTGCGGGACAGCTCGGCGGCCTGGGCGTACCAGGACGCGGAGGTCGCCGCACCGCCGCCCGGCAGCAGCACGAGGGGGCGGCCGTCGGCCGGGCCGGTCACGTGGACGTGCGTCTCGCCGAAGGGAGTGGGGACGGTCACCGACCCGGTCCCCGTGGGCCACTTGGCCATGACCTTGTCGTAGGCGTCCTGGAAACGGCCGGCGTCGTACGGACCGCGAGCGCTCATGAGCGGTGCCCCCTGTTTCGCTTGCTCCCTGTTCCTGCCCTTCCGGTATTCTCTCGCTGAACGAGATACTTGTCGAGCGAGGCGATGACGGAGGACGGCCCCCATGACCGACCAGAGAGTGCCGGAGCCGGAGCTGGAGATCGTCCATCTCCTGCGCGCGGTCACCGTCGAACTGGGCGCGCACAGCGCGCGGTTCGCGCAGCGCAACGGCATGCACCCCACCGACGTCCGCGCACTCATCGCGCTCATGGACGCCGCCCGGGCGGGCGAGGCGATGACCGCCGGGCGCCTGGGCGCCGCCCTCGGGCTGAACTCCGCGGGCACCACGTCGCTGGTCGACCGGCTGGAGCGGGCCGGTCACGTGCGCCGGGTGCGCGACGAACGGGACCGGCGCAGGGTCACCGTCGAGGTGGACGAGCGGGCCGTCGCACTGGGCTGGTCCCACTTCGGACCGCTGATCGGGCGGGCGGTGGAGCTGCTGCGCGGATACGACGAGCGGGAACTGGCGGCGATCAGGGGCTTCCTGACCGGTGTGCGGGAGGCGGCCGGACACGACGGGCGTGAGCCGCACCACAACGAGCCCGGGTAACACGGGGTTCACATACGGGCAACGGCCGGGAAATCGCCCGTTGGCACGCTGCACGGCAGTAGACGCGGCACCCCTGCCGCACCAGCGCCGCCGCACCCGCACGTGCGCCGAGACCCACCCCGAAGGATGTGGCCCCGTGACCTTCAAGGCCGAGTACATCTGGATCGACGGCACCGAGCCGACGGCCAAGCTCCGTTCCAAGACGAAGATCATCACGGACGCCCCCGCCGGTCTGGACGCCCTGCCGATCTGGGGCTTCGACGGCTCCTCCACCAACCAGGCCGAGGGCAGCTCCTCGGACTGCGTGCTCAAGCCGGTCTTCTCCTGCCCCGACCCGATCCGCGGCGGCGACGACATCCTGGTGCTGTGCGAGGTCCTGGACACGGACATGACGCCGCACCCGAGCAACACCCGCGCCGCGCTGGCCGAGCTGTCCGAGCGCTTCGCCGCGCAGGAGCCGGTCTTCGGCATCGAGCAGGAGTACACCTTCTTCAAGGGCGCCCGCCCGCTCGGCTTCCCCGAGGGCGGCTTCCCGGCCGCACAGGGCGGCTACTACTGCGGGGTCGGCTCGGACGAGATCTTCGGCCGCGACGTCGTCGAGGCGCACCTGGAGAACTGCCTGACGGCCGGACTCGGCATCTCCGGCATCAACGCCGAGGTCATGCCGGGACAGTGGGAGTTCCAGGTCGGCCCGCTGGCCCCGCTGGAGGTCTCCGACCAGCTGTGGGTGGCCCGCTGGCTGCTCTACCGCACCGCCGAGGACTTCGAGGTCTCCGCCACCCTCGACCCCAAGCCGGTCAAGGGCGACTGGAACGGCGCGGGCGCGCACACCAACTTCTCCACCAAGGCGATGCGCGAGGGTTACGACGCGATCATCACCGCCGCCGAGTCGCTCGGTGAGGGCTCCAAGCCGATGGACCACGTCAAGAACTACGGCGCCGGCATCGACGACCGCCTCACCGGCCTGCACGAGACCGCCCCGTGGAACGAGTACTCCTACGGCGTCTCCGACCGCGGCGCCTCGGTGCGCATCCCGTGGCAGGTCGAGAAGGACGGCAAGGGCTACATCGAGGACCGCCGCCCCAACGCCAACGTCGACCCGTACGTCGTGACCCGCCTCCTCGTCGACACCTGCTGCACGGCACTGGAGAAGGCCGGCCAGGTCTGACCCCGGGCCACCGCGGCCCCGGCCGCGTTGTCAGTGGCGCGTGCGAGGGTGGGGTCATGGAGAACGACGGGGACCTCGCCATCAGGGTCGAGACGGAGAACTGGCAGACGCACCCCCGGATCCGGGCGGTCCAGCTGCGGGAGCTGGTGACGCGCATCGGCCATCCGGGCGACCGCTTCCTGGTGGTCCAGCGGATACCGGACGTCCCCGACGTCTTCGCGCAGGTCTGGCACGAGGACGGCGGGGAGTACCGGCTGGAGCACCGGGCCGCCGCGGACGCGTTCTTCGGTACCGGCCTCGACGACCCGCACCGCGTGGCCGACCTCCTGACCGGCTGGGCACGCCAGGAGCCCGGCTGGGACGCGGACGTCGCCTGGGAGCCGATCCCCGTCCCGCCGCCGGACGAGGTCCCGGACCTGCCGGACGAGGTCCGCGAGCAGGTCGAGCGGCGGGTGCGCGAGCAGCTCCGCTGCGGCTACGACACCCGCAGGACGCTCTCCGAGATCGCGCAGGACTACCTCGTCGGCGGCGAGTACGGCGAACGGCCGGTGTCCCCCGCCCAGGCCCGGCGGCTGGTGGACCGGCTGTGGCTGGAGCGGCTGGCCGAGCAGAACGCCTGGGGCGAGGGGCCCACCGACCCGGACCGTCTCACCCGGGTCTTCGAGGCCCTGGACGCGGCCGGTGTCACGGCCCGGGAGAATTTCGCCTGCTGCCGGGGCTGCGGCACCGCCGAGATGGGCGCGGAGCGCGAGGGCGCCCGGGGCTTCGTCTTCTTCCACCGGCAGAGCACCGAGGCCGCCGCCGAGGGACACGGGCTCATGCTGCACTACGGCGGTTTCGACGGCTCCGAGGAGACGACCACGGCCGTCGGACACGAGGTCGTGGCGGCCTTCGCCGGGTCCGGGCTGTCCACGGAGTGGAACGGCGATCCGGGCCGGGCCATCACCGTGTCCCCGCTGAACTGGCGCAAACGGCTGGTGGGATGACCGCTCGGGCAGCCGGTTCCGGCCGGTCGGCGTCCACGCACTGAGAGGAGTCTCCTCTCCCCCGCCGCCGTCTGCTTCAATGGGCCCATGGCCAGCTTCCGGAAGTACGCAGCGACGGGTCGCCACGACCTCGAGCCCTTCTGGCCTTCCCGTCAGCACGACGACTTCGACCGGGTGTGTTGCCGCGCGACGATCGCGCCGGCCCGCTAGAGAGCCACACCCCCAGGCCTTCCGCGCCTGCCGCCGGTGCGCACGACGTACGTCCCGCGACGCGCCCGACCACGAACTCGCGCCCGTCGCCCCTCCCGACGAACCTCTCGCGCGAAAGAGCTGACGTCTCATGGCGACCCCCCGTTCCCTCTCCACCGTCACCCTCGACTCCTCCACCGACCCCCGCACCGCGGGCCCCACCGCCTCCGCCCTCCCGGGCGGGGGTGCTTCCCGGCACCGGCTGCGCGCCGTGGACCGGGACGAGGTGGTGGACGTCTCGGACCTGCTGCCGCCGGGCGCCACCTGGCTGCCCGCGCCCCCGCACACGCTGCCCGCGCTGCCCGGCCGGCCGCCGATGGTCGGCTACCTGGTGCTCGTCCCCGCCGACCAGCAGCCGCCGTTCCACCCCCTGGGCGCGGCCGGATCCTCGCACGCGGACGGCGTGGACCCGCTCGTCCGGATCGACCCCGTACGACGCACCGCCGCCGTGGACGGGCGCGAACTGGACCTGACCTACCTGGAGTTCGAACTCCTCGCGCACCTCGTCGCGCACCCGCACCGGGTGCACACCCGCGACCAGCTGGTCACCACGGTCTGGGGCTACGGCCACGTGGGCGACGGCCGCACCGTCGACGTGCACGTGGCCCGGCTGCGCCGGAAGCTCGGCGCGCAGCACCGGCAGACGATCCAGACCGTGCGGCGCGTCGGCTACAAGTACACGCCGCCCACCGGGCACTGAGCCCGGACCCCGCCCCACCGCCCGTCTGCCCACGGCAGAGCGGCGTTCCCTCCGGCCGCCGCACCCGGCACAGTGACGGCATGAGGCTACTGGTGCTGGGCGGTACGGAGTTCGTGGGGCGGGCCGTGGTCGAGGCGGCGCTCGGCCGTGGCTGGGAGGTGACCGTCCTGCACCGCGGACGGCACGCCCCGCCCCCCGGAGCGCGGGCGCTGCACGGCGACCGCATCGCGCCCGACGGGCTCGCCGCCCTGGCCGAGGGCACGTGGGACGCCGTCGTGGACACCTGGTCGGCGGCGCCCCGCGCGGTGCGGGACGCGGCGCGGCTGCTGCGGGGCCGCGCCGGACGGTACGTGTACGTGTCGAGCTGCTCGGTGTACGCCTGGGCCCCGCCCGCCGGGTACACCGAGGACGCCCCGCTCGTCGAGGGCGCCTCGGCGGACGCCGGGCAGAGCGACTACGCCCGGGACAAGCGGGGCGCCGAGCTGGCCGTCCTGGACGCCTTCGGCGCGGACCGCTCGGTGCTGGTACGGGCCGGTCTGATCCTCGGCCCGTACGAGAACATCGGCCGGCTGCCGTGGTGGCTGAACCGCACGGCCCGCGGCGGCCCGGTCCTCGCACCCGGCCCGCGGGACCTGCCCCTGCAGTACGTCGACGTCCGGGACCTCGCCGCCTGGGTGCTCGGCGCGGTGGAGCGGGAGCTGAGCGGGCCGTACAACCTGGCCTCCCCGCCGGGGCACACCACCATGGGTGACCTGCTCGACGCCTGCGCCAAGGTCACCGGCGGCGCGGCCCGGCTGCGCTGGACCGCCCCCGAGACCGTCCTCGCCGCCGGTGTCGAGCCGTGGGGGCAGCTGCCGGTGTGGACACCCCCGGGCAGCGACCTGCACGACGCCCTGCAGAGCGCGGACGTCTCCCGGGCCCTGGCGACCGGCCTGGCCTGCCGCCCGGCCGCCGACACCGTGGCCGACACCTGGGCCTGGCTGCGGGACCTCGGCGGCCCGGCACCGCGTCGCCCGGACCGGCCCCCGGTCGGCCTGGACCCGGAGACGGAGGCGAAGGTCCTCGCCACCGACGCCACCGTCGCCACCGACGCCGCCGCCGACGACGGGCCCGGCGGGGGCGGAGGTGTATCTGACACCACCCCCTGATCGGGGTGCCCGGCCCCGTGACCCGCCCCGGTCGCCTCGGCGAGACTGATGCCATGAGCATCGAGACGAAGAGCAGCACACAGGGGCCACGGACACGGGAGCGGGCGCGGAACGTCGCGCTGTCGGGCGCACGGGGACTGGCCCTCATGTTCATCTCCCTGCCCGGCGCGGTGGTCTGCTTCTGCTTCGCCCTCGTCTCCATCGCCCTGATCCCGATCGGCGTCGGCATCGTCACGACGCCGTGGGTGCTTGCGGGGGTACGGGCGTTCGCGGACCGGCGGCGGCTGCTCGCCGCCGAGTGGGGCGGGGTGCGGATCCCGCGGGCGTACCGGCCGCTGCCCGAGGACGCCAATCCGTGGGCCCGCACCTTCGGGATGCTCCGTGACCCGGCGACCTGGCGGGACATCCGGTGGCTGCCGGTCGACATGACCGCGGGCTTCGTCACCGCGCTGGTCGCCTTCGCCCTGCCGCTCTACCCGCTGGAGGGCTTCGCCATCGCGGCCGGGCTGTGGCGGGTGCTGCCCGACGGGTACTGGTACGGCTTCGTCAAGGTCACCGACCAGACCTCCGCCTTCTACGCCGCCGGGCTGGGCGCCGTCCTCCTCGTCGCCGCCCTCTGGCTCACCCCGCTGCTGCTGCGCGCCCACTTCCGGCTCACCGGTGCGGTGCTCGGCTCCGGCCAGGGCGAACTGGCGGAGCGGGTGCGGGTGCTGACCGAGACCCGGCGCGACGCCGTCGACACCTCCGCCGCCGAACTGCGCCGCATCGAACGGGACCTGCACGACGGGGCGCAGGCCCGGCTGGTCGCCATGGGCATGGACCTGGGCACCATCGAGGCGCTGCTGGAGAAGGACCCGGAGAAAGCCAGGCAACTGCTCGCACAGGCCCGGCGGTCCTCCGCCGACGCCCTGACCGAGCTGCGCGAACTGGTGCGCGGCATCCACCCGCCGGTGCTCGCCGAACGCGGTCTGGGCGACGCGGTACGGGCCCTGGCCCTGCGCCTGCCCGTCCCCGTCGAGGTGGAGGTGGACCTGCCCGGCCGCGCCGAGGCACCCGTGGAGTCGGCCGCGTACTTCGCGGTCAGCGAGATCCTCACCAACGCCGTGAAGCACTCCGGCGCCGACCGGATCTGGATCGACCTGCACTACGCGGAGGGGCGGCTGCGCCTCTCCGTCACCGACAATGGCAAGGGCGGTGCGTCGATCGGAGCGGGCTCCGGCCTGGCCGGGGTGGAGCGCCGACTCGGTACATTCGACGGCGTCCTGGCCGTCAGCTCGCCCGCGGGCGGCCCCACCATGGTCACCATGGAGATCCCTTGCGCGTTGTCCTAGCCGAAGACCTGTTCCTGCTGCGCGACGGACTGGTCCGGCTCCTCGAGGCCCACGACTTCGAGATCGCCGCGGCCGTCGAGACCGGCCCCGAGCTGACCCGGGCCCTGGCCGAACTGCAGCCGGACGTCGCGGTGGTCGACGTCCGGCTGCCGCCCACGCTCACCGACGAGGGCCTGCAGTGCGCGCTCCAGGCCCGCCGCGACCGGCCCGGGCTGCCGGTGCTGGTCCTCTCCCAGCACGTGGAGCAGCTGTACGCGCGCGAGTTGCTGGCCGACGGGAGCGGCGGGGTGGGCTACCTGCTCAAGGACCGGGTGTTCGACGCGGAGCAGTTCATCGACGCCGTACGGCGGGTGGCGTCGGGCGGTACGGCGATGGACCCGCAGGTCATCCAGCAGCTGCTCAGCCGGCGTGCGGCGGAGGACCGGCCGTTGGAGCGGCTGACGCCGCGCGAGCTGGAGGTGCTGGAGCTGATGGCGCAGGGCCGGACCAACGCGGCGATCGCCGGCAAGCTCGTCGTCACGGAGCGGGCGATCGCGAAGCACACGGCGAACATCTTCGCGAAACTGAGCCTGGAGGTCTCCGACGACGACAACCGCCGTGTCCTAGCGGTTCTGGCGTATCTGGACCGCGGCCGCTGACCCTGTGACGCGTCCCCGGGGCCCCAGGGGCCCCAGCAATTCCCGAGACGGGTGAACACCTCCGGAGCGGCTTCCGTATGGATGGGAGCCGCTTCACTCCTGTCGGGCGCCCTCGATGCCCCGCAAGCGATGCCCCCGCAAGGAAGTTTGAGGAGTTCCATGGGACGCAACACAAGAAAACGCCGTACGCCGCTGGCCACCAAGATCGTTGCCGGGGCGGCGGCCCTGGCGGTCGGCGGGGGCGGGCTGGTCTGGGCCAACTTCTACGCTTCGGCGCACGAGGATCACGGGGGTCACAACCGGACCAGGTCGGCCGGCGCGCAGGTCGCGACGATCGACTGCCCCGACGTCGGCCAGCAGATCCGTGACGTGCCGGACCGGGCGCGCGGAGAGGTGGACGGCGAACTGGCCACGATGGACAGCCAGATCACCAACGCCTACCAGCGCCTCGCCACCACCCGGCGGGCACAGGCGGGTGACTCGCAGTTCGTCCAGAACACCATTCTCGGCCCGCTCAAGGACCGGCGGAAGGCGATCATCGACCGGATCCAGCTGGAGATCAACCGGGCCGGCGGCAAGGCCGACGACAACCTGGACGAGCTGGCGGGATGCCAGGGTCGTCCCGCGGACCAGCAGAACGGCGGCGGCCAGAACGGCGGCGGCCAGGACGACGGCCAGAACGACGGCGGTCAGGACGACGGTGGCCAGGACCAGGGCGGCGACGACGGCAACGACGACAACGGCAACGGTGTCGCGGGTCCGGTCGCCGAGGACTTCGTCGACATCAACGACGTCCAGCCGAACACCCGCAACAGCCGCAACGGCCTGGCCGCCGACGGTGACGGCGGCTCCACCGGCACCTTCACCACCGACTGCGGCGTCAACGAGAACAACCTGTTCAACAGCGACAACCTGATCGCCGCCCCGGGCGTCGACAACGGCGCGCACCACACGCACGACTACGTGGGCAACCAGGACAACGACGCCTTCTCCAGCGACGAGGATCTCGCCAACGCGGACACCTCGTGCCAGAACCAGGGCGACAAGTCCACCTACTACTGGCCGGTGCTGCGCCTCCAGGACGGTACGCAGGAGTTCGACGCGAACGACCAGGGCGGTGGCGCCGAGGGCAACATCGGCAAGATCCTCAAGCCGGCCGAGGCGCAGATCAAGTTCGTCGGCAGCCGGCAGGGCGACGTGGTCGCGATGCCGAAGTTCCTGCGCGTCATCACCGGTGACGCCAAGTCCTTCACCAACGGCGACGCCAACGCCAACACCTCGTGGAGCTGCTCCGGCTTCGAGGACCGTCAGGTGACGGACAAGTACCCGCTGTGCCCCGAGGGCAGCCAGGTGCTGCGCACGGTCAACTTCCAGAGCTGCTGGGACGGCCAGAACATCGACAGCGCCAACCACCGGGACCACATGGCGTTCGTCCAGGAGGACGGCAGCTGCGCGAACGGCTTCCAGGCCGTGCCCCAGCTGCAGATCCGCCTCGCGTACGACATTCCCACCCCGACCGTCGAGAACGGCCAGGTGCAGAACCCGTACGCCGTGGACAGCTTCCCTGAGCAGCTGCACAAGCCGATCACGGATCACAACGACTTCATCAACGTCATGGACGAGGACCTGATGAACGAGGTGGTCGACTGCATCAACCGGGGCGAGGACTGCCAGTAGCGGTACCGGCCCGCGCGCAAGGAGGGGGCCGGTGACGGATTTCCGTCACCGGCCCCCTTCGCGCGTCCGCGTCCGGTCAGCCGGAATGCCCGGCGTGCTCGCCGTGCCCGGCCGAGTGTCCGGCGCCGCCGCCCCCGTGCTGGACGCCCTGTTCCAGGGTCCCGCCGAGCGTGCCGCGCAGGTCGGCCACCACGTCCTCGTGGCCGACGGCGACCCATTTGCGGCCGACGAGGTAGAAGCCGCCGTAGTCCTTGGCCGTGTTGATCCACTCGCGCTGGCCGCGGTCGGTGGAGAAGGTGGCCAGGACGTACTTCCCGTCGCCCTTCCCGCACAGGGCCTGGCGGATGGTGTCGGCGTCGGTCTGCATGTTCGGGGTGCACTCGGCCTCGGCGGCCAGGTGTTCCAGGCTGCCGGTCGCCGTCGCGGGCACGGTGTCCGCGCCGTCCCCGTCGGCGCCGCAGCCCGTCAGCGCCAGGACCGCCGCCAGGGCGGCCGGCGCGAGCATCGGTCGGGTCAGCCTCATGTGTTCCTCCGGTCCGCTGTGGCGACATGCCGCACGGAGCCCCGGCGAGGGGCCCCGTCATCGATACGGGCGCGGGGCGCGAAGTACTCAGGAGTCCGGGTGCCGTTGTGCGGACGCCGTGCGAGAGTGGGCCCGTGGACCAGGACTGGGAAGAGCGTGTGACGGCCGCCTGGGCGGCGTTCGACGACTACGCCGAGGAGGACGCCGCCGACTTCCGGGCGGTCGTCGACGCCCTCGCCGACGAGTTGCCCGCGGACAGCCCCCTCGGCCTGTTCGAGCGGGCCTGCGCCTGGGACTCGACGGGCCACTCCGACCGCGCGGTGCCGCTGTACCGCGAGGCGCTGGAGCGCGGGCTCGGCGAGGTCAGCGCCTACAAGGGGCGCCGGGCGAAGATCCAGCTCTCCAGCTCGCTGCGGAACACCGGGCACCCGGAGGAGGGCGTGAAGCTGCTCTCTCCGGAACTGGTCGCCCCGTCGGACGAGTTGGACGACGCCGTGCGGGCCGCGCTCGCGCTCTGCCTGTCGAGCATGGGCCGCGACCGGGAGGGCCTGTCCCTGGTGCTCGGCGCGCTGGCGCCCCATCTGCCGCGCTACCAGCGGTCGATGGCCACCTACGCGCAGCTCCTGGTGGAGCCGGCGGAGTAGCCCGCCCCCGCCCGGGGCGGCGGTCCTACGGTGACCATCGCCCCGTTCGCTCGTTCTGCTGAACGTGCAGCCACAGGATGTCGCCCCGCGCCCCGCACCGTCCTCCGCCTCCTCGGCCGACCCGGTCGTCGACGTCGAGCAGGCCGAGGCCGCGCTCGTCGAGCACTATCCGCGCCTGGCGCGGCTGGCCTATCTGGTGCTGCCGCCGGGTCTCGGCCGGGGCCGCCGCGTCCTGTCCGCGCACGCCCTCACCCAGCGTGCCCTGCCCCGGAACCGGACCACGACCCCGGTGATTCCGGCCCAGTCCACCGGCCGCGAGGTCGACCCCGGGTACGCGCTGGTCCGGCTGCGGGTGGTGCGTACGGCGCTGGAGGCGGGGCTCCCGCTGCGGCGGCGGGCGTGGCCCCGGCGGTCGCAGTTGCCGCCGCTGCTGCCCCACGTCAGGGGCCTCAAGCTCTTCCCGCGCTCGGGCGGCGCGGACGAACTCGCCCTGGACCAGCGGCTGTCCGCGCTGTCCGGACCGGGCCGGGCGGCGTACGTGCTGCGCGGTCTCGAGCGGCTGCCCGACGACGCGGTGCGGCAGGTGCTGCGGGCCGCCGGGGTCGCCGACGCGGACGCCGCGCTGCGCGAGGCCGACGGGGTGCCGGGACAGTACGGGCTGCTCGGCTCGCCCGAGTTCGACCCCTGCTCGTTGCAGGCCCGGCCGACCGATCTGCTGCGTCGGCGGCAGCACACGAAGGCCGCGCTGGTCGCCGCGGCGGCGCTGGTGGTGTGCGGGGCGCTCCTCGGCCTGCCCGGGGAGGGCTGGGGTCCGGACGGTGCCGCCGCGCCGCCGTACGCGCAGAACCCGGCGGCCGAGGCCGCGCTCGATCCTGGCAGGCTGACGAAGGCCGCGCCGGCCGCGTGGGAGACGTCCGCGCGCACGGACTTCTCGGTGTGGCCGGCCCGGGGTGGCCTCACCGGCGACGAGGAGCTGCTGCGCCGTGCCCTGGCCGTCTGGGCGCGGCCCGGCGAGAGCGTGGGGGTGTCCGCGACGCCGGGGACGGCGACCGGCGGTCCGGCCGGTCCGCCGCAGCTGCTGTACGCGGGGGAGGTCGACACCGCGCGGGTGGTGATCCTGCACGACGGTCTGCGCCTGGTCCGGTACGCCGAGCCGAAGGACGGTTCCGCCGGTGCCGCCCTGGACTTCGCACGGACCGACGGCGCGGGCCGGGCCGCGGCGACCGCGGTGGTGCTGGGGCGCGCCGACGGCAACGTCCGCTATCTGACGGCACCCTGGGTGACGAAGGCGGCGGCGCGCGATCTCGTCGAGCCGGACTCCGGTGCCAGGGAGCTGACGCTGACCGACGGCGTGACGGCCCCGCTGGCCAGCCCGGTGCAGCAGCAGTCCGGGGCCTGCACGTCGTGGAACGCGCTGGAGCTGACCGACGGTTCGGACACCCGGGTGGTGACCGACCTGGGCGAGCTGGTGCCGGCCCGGCTCACCACCGGGCGCCCCGGTGCGGGGAAGGACGCCTCGGGGGCGAAGGCGCTGGACGCCTGGGCGCCGTACGCGTGCTCGCTGGGCGCGGTGCGCGGGCAGGGGGTGCGGTCGGTGAACGCCTGGGAGTTCGCGTCGCAGCCGCTGCCCGACGGGACGGGCTCCGGCGCGTGGGTGTGCACCCGCGCCGAGACCTGGCGCGGCGAAGGGGCCCGGGTGCTGGCGCAGTTCCGGACGCCGGGCGGTGTGCAGGGCGCGGTGGCGGCGAAGGCACAGGACGTGCCGGCGTGCGGCGAGCGTGATCCGCAGGTGCTGGCCGGGGTGCTGTGGAAGTCGGAGGGCGGGCACTGGTACCTGCTCGCGGCGGGCGGCCCCGACACCGAGTCGATCGAGGCGACGGGCGGCATCAGCGATTCCGCCGACGGCAACCTGCTGACCGCGAAGGCCGAGCAGGGCGCGCGGGCCGAGCTGAAGGGCACGCTGGACGGCGGACGGACGATCGGCGGCCTGCGCTAGCCGAGCCCGAGCCCAGCCGACGCCTGCCCAGCCGACACTTGCCCAGCTGATACCTGCCTAGCTGACACTGGCGTCAACAAGTACCTGCAGGAGGGTTCCGCCGGACCGTACCCGTCAGTACATTGACGCCATGTCTAACAAGCATGCCCCGCTCAAGGCGCGGAAGGTGTCCTTCGCCTGGGAGGACACCCCGCTGCACTGGGTGCCGGGGGACCCGTTCACGACCCACACCATCAACGTGCTGCACCTGCTGCTGCCCGCCGGGGAGCGGTGGTTCGTGCACGTCTACAAGCAGGTGCTGCCCCATATACGGGACGAGCGGCTGCGCGAGGACGTCATCGGGTTCATCGGGCAGGAGGCGATGCACTCCCAGGCCCACGACGAGGTGCTGCCGCACCTGCGGGACCAGGGGCTCGACCCGACGCCGTACACCGCGCAGGTCGACTGGCTCTTCGAGAAGCTGCTCGGCGACCGCACCCTGCCGCCGGGCCGCCCGCGCCGCTGGTGGCTGATGGAGCGGGTGGCGCTGATCGCGGCCATCGAGCACTACACGGCCTTCCTCGGCGACTGGGTGCTGAACGCCGAGGCGCTCGACCGGCGGGGCGCCGATCCGACCATGCTGGACCTGCTGCGCTGGCACGGCGCCGAGGAGGTCGAGCACCGGTCCGTGGCCTTCGACCTCTTCGTGCACGTGGACGGGGACTACGCGCGGCGGGTGCGGACCTGGGCGACCGCGTTCACGGCGCTGGTGTTCCTGTGGCAACGCGGGACCAGGTTCTTCATGGCGAACGACCCGACGCTCGTCGACGGCAGGGCCACCTTCCGGGACTTCCACCGGCGCGGCCGGCAGGGCCTGCTGCCGTCCACCGGCGCGATCACCCGTTCCATACCCGGCTATCTGAGCCGCGCCTACCACCCGTCCAAGGAGTGCTCCACCGAGCAGGCCGTCGCCTACCTCGCCACCTCCCCCGCCGCCGTGGCCGCCTCGGCCGCCGAGAAGCCCCAGGAGGGTGCCGCATGAGGCCGCGTCCGAAGCCGGTGTCGGCTCTGCTGCTCGCGGCCGGTGCCGCGCTCGTCGTCCGCCGGGCGCTGCGGCGCCGCGTCCAGGGCTCGCCGCTGTGGCCGCTGCCCGCGCTGGATCCGCCGGTCTCCGGGCGGCCCCGTTCCCGCGCGCTGACGCTGCTGGTGACCGCGCACGAGCGGCTGGCCGACGGAGTGGTGCGGCTGCGGCTGGAGGGGACCGGCCTGCCGCGCTGGGAGCCGGGCGCCCACCTGGACCTGGTGCTGCCCTCGGGCCTCGTACGGTAGTACTCGCTGTGCGGCGATCCGGAGGACACCTCGTCGTACACCGTGGCCGCCCGGCTGGTCGAGGACGGGCGGGGCGGCTCGCGCGAGGTGCACGAGCAGGTGCAGGAGGGCACCGAGCTGGAGGTGCGCGGACCGCGCAACCGCTTCCCGCTGGTCGGGGCGCCCGCCTACGCGTTCGTCGCCGGGGGCATCGGCATCACGCCCGTGCTGCCGATGCTGCGGGCCCTGCCGGAGAGCGCCGACTGGCGGCTGCTGTACGGCGGGCGGACGCGGGCGTCGATGCCGTTCCTGGAGGAGATCGAGAAGCTGGACCCGGACGGCGGGAGGGTCACCGTCGTCGCCGAGGACGAGGACGGGCGGCCCGGTCTCGACGCGTTCCTGGCGGAGCTCCCCGAGGGTGCGGCCGTGTACTGCTGCGGCCCGGAGGGCCTGATGGCGGCCGTGGAGGAACGCGTCCCGGCGGGCGCCGCACTGCACCTGGAGCGGTTCGCGCCGCGTACGACGGCCGACGGCGACACGGAGTTCGAGGTCGAGCTGCGCCGCAGCGGGCGGACGCTGACCGTGCCCGGCGACTCCTCGGTGCTGGCCGCCGTGCGCACCGAGCTGCCGAACGCCCCGTACTCCTGCGAGCAGGGCTGGTGCGGGACCTGCCAACAGAAGGTGCTGGAGGGCGAGATCGACCACCGGGACGAGTTGCTGACCGACTCTGAACGCGGCGACTCGATGCTCATCTGCGTGTCCCGGTGCCTCGGCACCCGGCTCGTGCTCGACATGTGAACGCCGATGAATGCCGATGCCCGGTCCGGCCCGTTCGGGGCCGGATTCGATCGGTAAGGTGTTCGTATGACTACCGGGGTGCGCCGCAGAATGGGCGTCGAGGAGCGGCGGCAGCAGTTGATCGGCGTCGCGCTCGATCTGTTCAGCCGTCGCTCGCCCGACGAGGTCTCCATCGACGAGATAGCGTCGGCGGCGGGCATCTCGCGCCCGCTGGTCTACCACTACTTCCCCGGCAAACTCAGCCTGTACGAGGCCGCGTTGCAGCGCGCCGCGGACGATCTGGCGGCCCGGTTCGTGGAGCCGCACCAGGGCCCGCTGGGCGCGCGGCTGCTGCGCGTGATGGGCCGCTACTTCGACTTCGTCGACGAGCACGGCCCGGGTTTCTCGGCCCTGATGCGCGGCGGCCCGGCCGTGGGCTCCTCCACGACCAACGCGCTGGTGGACTCGGTACGGCAGGCCGCGTATGTCCAGATCCTTTCGCACCTGGACGTCACCGAACCGCCCGCACGGCTGGAACTGGTCGTCCGCTCCTGGATCTCGCTCGCCGAGTCGACCGCGCTGCTCTGGCTGGACGGGCGCCGCATCCCGCGCGCCGAGCTGGAGGCGCAGCTCGTGCACGACTTCGCCGCGCTGCTGGCGGTGAGCGCCGCCTACGACGAGGAGATGGGCGCCCTGCTGCGCCGCGTCCTCGCGGACGAGCCGGCCGACGGCCCCTTCGGGGACCTGGTGCAGCGGCTGCTCGCGCTGACGGCCCGGTGAGCGCCGTGCCGACGTGGGGGCTGGTCGTGGAGACGACCATGGGCACCGGGGAGCGCAAGCACACGGAGGCCCAGGTGGTGGCGCACGTGTCCGGGTCCCACGAGGAGGCGCTCGCCGAGCTGGAGCGGCGGGCGCGGAGTTACTCCCCCACCCACCCCCTCAGCCCCCGGCGGCGTCGCCTGCTGCGGGTCGGTGACGGGTTCCTGCTCGTCGTGGACGGGGCCTGGCAGTCGTTCGTGACCCGGTTCACGGTGGCGGAGCTGCTGACGGACTCCGCGGCGCCGCAGGCACCCGGGCCCGAGCCGGAGCCCGAGGCCGGAGCGGCCCCGGAGCCGGTGGCCGAGGCGGCCCCACCCGCCCCCGCCCCCGCGCGGGAGACCGAGCTGGACGCGGACGGGGTGCCGGTGCGGCCGGCCTGGCTGGGCCGCCGCGACCTGTCCTGAGGCCCGGCGCCCGTCCGGCTACTCGGTCTCGAACTTCCGGTACGACGGGTCCAGGTCGCGGACCTCGGCGGAGGCGTGCAGGGCGAGGCCGTCGCCCGGCTTGGCGTACTGCCGCAGCAGTTCCAGGACGGCCTCGGTCAGCCGCACCTTGGTCTCGTCGGTGCGGCCCGCGAGCAGCCCGAGCGTGACGTGCACGACGGCGTGCCCCTCGGCGTCGGGGCCGACCACGGTGTCCTCGGTGCGGCGGAACTGCGTCTTGCAGGCCGGCGGCCGGGCGGCCGCGATCTCGACGACGGCCTCGTGCAGGGCCCGCGCGAAGGCGGGCCGGTCGAAGTCGCCGGCGAGCCGGTCGGAGTAGTCGACGGTGATCTGCGGCATGAGCCCTCCCGTTGGCGTGGACAGCAGGGCTCACCCTAACCGCAGACCTCCTGCCGTCAGCCGGCCCGCTGGAACACGGCGACCGTACGGGCCGGCACGGTGAACGTGCCGGTCTTCGCCGCGTACGCCGCCTCCTTCACCACCGCGTCCGCGCCCGCCGCCTGCACCGGGTGCAGCCGGTAGCCGGTCCCGGCCGCGGCGTCGAGGCGCTGCTCCTGCCGCTCGGGCGTGGCGTTGAAGACGACCACGAGGTCACCGAGGCGCATGGTGATCACGCCGGGCGTCTCGTCCTGGCCGGAGAGCGGGAAGGAGAGCCGGGACTGGACCTGCCCGGCCGTGGCGAGGGAGAAGTCCTGCTCGCCCGTACGGATCTTCAGCAGGTCCCGGTACGCCGCCGAGGCGCCGTTGATCTGCGGGCAGCCGACCTGCACCGCGCCCAGCAGGGGCTTGGCGTAGGGCCACTTGTCCTGGTTGTCGGCGGCCGGTGGCAGGCCCCGGCCGAAGCCGTTGCCGTCGGCGCAGTTCCAGTGGAGGGCGTTGAACCAGTCGCCGCTGTCGTAGGAGTTGCGGTCCAGCGACTTGGAGCGCAGCAGGTCGGTTCCCGCCTGGGAGAGCGCCGGGCCCTGCGAGAGGGCGGCGGTCGCCATGGCGAGGACCTGCATGCGGGCCCGGTCGTCGGCGGACGTGTCCTTGGGCAGCTTGAAGGTCAGCGCGTCGAAGAGGGACTCGTTGTCGTGCGCGTCGGCGTAGGCGAGGGCGTCGCCGGGTGCCGCCGCGTATCCGGCGGGGGCGCCGTTGTAGTCGACCTCGGAGCCCTTGACCTCCTTGCCGTCTGTGTCGGTGAAGGCGTAGTCGGCGAGGTTGCCGGTCAGCCCGACCTTGATCAGGTCCTGGTAGTGCAGCAGGCGGGCCTTCTGCTCGGCCTCGGTGCCGTTGGCCGCCGAGGAGTTCGGGTCGGTGTAGAGGCCGGAGGCGAAGCCCTGGACGCCGGGGTCCTCGTCGAAGGGGCCGCCGCCGCGCACGGCGTCGCGGGCCCGGTCGGAGAAGGTGGCGATGCCGGTGCCGGCCATGTTCTTCTGGGTGGCCTGGACGAAGCGGGCGTCGTCGGCGACCTCGCCGAAGTTCCAGCCCTCGCCGTACAGGATGATCTTCTTGCCGTCGACGCCGTCCTTCTTGAGGGTCAGCTCGTCCAGCGCCTTCCTGACCGCGAGGATGTTGGCCTTCGGGTGGTGGCCCATGAGGTCGAAGCGGAATCCGTCGACCTTGTACTCCTTGGCCCAGGTGACGACCGAGTCGACGACGAGCTTGCCCATCATGGCGTTCTCGGTGGCGGTGTTCGAGCAGCAGGTGCTGTTGGCCACCGAGCCGTCGGCCAGCAGCCGCTGGTAGTAGCCGGGCACGATCCGGTCGAGGACGCTGGTCTCCGCCTGGCCGCTGGCGGCCGTGTGGTTGTAGACGACGTCCATGACGACGCGCAGGCCGTCGTCGTTGAGGGCCTTGACCATCCTGCGGAACTCGACGGTGCGCTCGGTGCCGTCCGGGTCGGTGGCGTAGGAGCCCTCGGGAACCGTGTAGTGGTACGGGTCGTAGCCCCAGTTGAAGGCGTCCTTGGCGGCGGCCTTCGTCACGCACTCCTGCTGCTTGTCGGAGTCGGCCGGGTGGGCGGCGAGGTCGCAGTCGGGCGTCGTCTGCTCGGACTTCTTCTCGGGGATGGTGGCGATGTCGAAGGCGGGCAGCAGGTGCACGTAGGAGGTGCCCGCCTCGGCCAGTTCGCGCAGGTGCTTGGAGCCGTCGCTCTGCTCGTCGGTGAAGGCGAGGTAGGTGCCCCGGTGGTCCGCGTCGGCCGTCGGGTCGGCGACGGAGAAGTCGCGGATGTGCAGCTCCTGGATCTGGGCGTCCCTGAGCGGCACCGCCTCGGGCTTGTCGTAGCCGTCCCAGCCGCGCGGGGCGAGGGAGCGGTCGTCCAGGTCGACGGCGAGGCTGCGCTCGGAGTCGGTGGTAAGGGCGAGGGAGTAGGGGTCGGTGACCTTGTTGGTGACGACCTCACCGGCGGTGGGCGCCCAGACCGTGACGGCGTACCGGTAGGCCTTGCCCTTCCAGGACTTCGGGCCGGTGACGGACCAGACGCCGGTGGCGTCGTCGCGGCGCATCCGCACGGTGCGGTCGCCGATCTCCAGCCGCACGTCCTGCGCGGTCGGCGCCCACACGGAGAGGGTGGGCCGGCCGTGCCGGAAGACCGGGCCGAGGTCGGCCCCGGTCGCCCGGCCCGCGTACAGGTCGTCCAGGACGCCCGCGGTCTGCACGCCCGTCGCCGCGAGCAGGGCGCCGGTGGCGGTGCGCTGGGCGGCGACGACCTGGCCGCGCAGGGCCTCGCGGACCCGGTCGCGGTCGCGCGGGTCGACGGACCAGGCGGTGTACTCCTTCAGGTGCGGGAACTTCGCCTTCTGGGCGTCGGTGAGGGCACTCTTGTCCAGGCGGAGCCACTGCTGGTCGGTGCCGGTGAGCCGGCCGTCCGCGGCGCTGATCGAGCCGGTGCGGGAGGCGAGCAGCTGGGTGGAGGCAGCGCCCTCGGAGCCGTTCCAGGCGACGGTGTTCCGGTCGATCCAGACCGCCTTGGAGGTGGTGAGGTCGACGGCCGCCGCGGAGCCCGCGGGCTGCGGCAGCAGGTACTCCTCCTGACCGCTCAGCAGCCACACCTCGTGGCCGTCGGCCTTGAGGTCGAGGGCCTGGTCGGTGGGCAGGTCCTTCTCGTCGCCCTTGTGGACGATGTAGCTGAGGCTGCTCGCGCCGTCGGTGAGGGGCACCTCGAAGACTGCGCCGTAGGGGTCGGTCCTGACCGGCTGGAGCGGCTTGGCCCAGTCGGTGGGGTTGGCGGCGTCGCCCCAGACGTGCAGGCCCCAGCCGTCGTAGTCGCCGTCGGCGCGGTGGTAGTGCAGGACGGCCTTGGTGGTGTCCTGGGCGGGGTATTCGGGCCGCTCGGTGACGACCTGCTCCTTGCCCTGCTCGATCCACACCTCGCCGGTCTCGGTGACGTCGATGTTCCGGTCGGCGGAGACGTCCTTGTTGCCGTCCTTGTCGACGACGACGAAGCCGACGTTCGACGCGCCCGGCTTGAGCTTGACGTGGGCGAAGGCGCCGTAGGCGTCGCGGCCGGTGAAGGGGTGGCTGTCCGGCCAAGTGGTCGCCTCGCCGTCGGCGAGGTCGCCCCAGGCGTACAGGCCCCAGTCGTCGTAGTTCCCGTCCGCGCGCTTGTAGTGGACAACGGCGTAGTCCCGGGAGGCGGCGCCGGGGACCTCCTCGGCGGGCGGGGTGCCGGTGGTGGAGGCGGCCGTGGCACTCGCGGTGCGGCCGGCCGAGTCCACCACGACCGCCTTGTAGCGCAGGGCGGTGCCGGGCGGGGTGTGCGCGTCGACGGTGTGGGTGACCTTGTAGGGGGCGTGGTCGGCGGTGCCGAGGGTGCGCCACTTGCCGTCGCCGGTCTGGGCGGCGAAGACGACGCGATTGAGCTGCCCGCCCGCGACGTCGGCGCTCAGCTCGACGGTGCCGGTGGCGCCGGGGTCCGGGGCGCGGAGGGTGATCGTCGGCTCGGCGGCGGGCTGGGCGAGCCTGCCCGCGGCCTTGAGGACGACGGCCGACCGGGCCGGGACGGTGACGGTGACCTTGGTGTCGGCGCCGGACTTCACGTCGTCGTCGGTGCCGTAGAGGCCGCGGAAGGCCATGTGCGCCGAGCCGGTGGCGAAGGTGGCGCTCTTCTGGGTGTCGGCGTTGTTGAAGGCGACGACGTACTCGGTGCCGGTCCTGGCGTCGGTGCGGGAGAAGGCGTAGACGCCGGGGCCGTCGGCGGCGTAGCGCTCGGTCTGGACGCCGTCGGCGAGGGCCGGGTTGGCCTTGCGCAGCTTGGCGAGGGCGCTGATCTGCCGGTAGAGCGGGGCGCTCGTGTCGTAGGCGGCCTCCGCGTGGGTGCGGTCGGTGCCGAGCTGGTCGTCGTCGAGGTAGTCGGCGGTGCGGGAGGCGAACATCGGCTGGCGGGCGTCCTTGTCGCCGCCCGCGCCGGTGAAGCCCTGCTCGTCGCCGTAGTAGATCACCGGGTTGCCGCGGCTGAGGAACATCAGCTCGTTGGCGAGCCGGTCCTTCTTCAGCAGTTCGGCGTCGGTGGCGTCCGGGTCGTCCTGTTCGAGGAAGGTCCCGATGCGGCCCATGTCGTGGTTGCCGAGGAAGGTGACCTGCTCGTAGGCGTTGGCCTTGTCGGTCGTGTACTTGTAGTCGTCGCCGAAGACCGAGGCGAGCTTCTGGGCGCTGCCGCCCTGGGAGGCGTACGCGCGGGCCGCGTCCTGGAAGGGGAAGTCCAGGGTGGAGTCCAGACGGCCCTCGGTGACGTAGGGCGCGGTGACGGACGTGTCGGCGGAGTAGACCTCGCCGAACATGAAGAAGTCGTCGCGGCCCTTCTTGGCGGCGTAGGCGTCCAGCGCGGTCGCCCACTGGGTCCAGAACTCCATGTCGACGTGCTTCACGGTGTCGATCCGGAAGCCGTCGATGGCGAAGTCCTTGACCCACCGCTGGTAGATCTTCTCCATGCCGCCGACGACCTCGGGCCGTTCGGTCCACAGGTCGTCGAGGCCGTTGAAGTCGCCGTAGGTGGCCGACTCGCCGGCCCAGGTGGAGTCGCCCCGGTTGTGGTACATCGCCGGGTCGTTGAGCCAGGAGGGGACCTTGAGGTTCTTCTTGGCGGCCGGGACGACGGGGGTGCGCGGGAAGGAGCCGCTGTCCACCCGTGGGAACCTGCGGTCGCCGTCGGCGTAGTCGGCGTCGTCGAAGGGCTGCCCGTCCTTGGTCAGGTAGGGGAAGGCGCCCTTGGAGAGGTAGTCGTAGGACTTCTCCTCGTAGTCGACCACGTCGGCGGTGTGGTTGGTGATGACGTCGAAGAAGACCTTCATGCCCTTGGCGTGGGCCTTGGAGATGAGGTTCTTCAGGTCCTGGTTGGTGCCGAAGTGCGGGTCGACCTGGGTGAAGTCGGTGATCCAGTACCCGTGGTAGCCGGCCGAGGCGTCCTTGCCGGTGCCCTGCACGGGCTGGTTCTTGAAGATGGGCGCCATCCAGATGGAGGTGGTGCCCAGCCCCTTGATGTAGTCGAGCTTCTGGGTCAGGCCCTTGAGGTCGCCGCCCTGGTAGAAGCCCTTGTCGGTGGGGTCGTAGCCGGTGGTGAGCCGGGTGCCGGTCAGGCCGCCGCGGTCGTTCTTGGCGTCCCCGTTGGCGAAACGGTCCGGCAGGACGAAGTAGAACTGCTCACGCGTCAGGTCGTGGCGTGCGGCGGTCTTCGCCAGCTTCGCGTCGGACGGGGGCGCGGGCGGGGTGTCGGCCCGCGCGGCGAGCGGGGGGAGCAGGGCGGCGGCGAGCGCGGTCACGGTGACAGCCGCGACCCGTCTCACTCGTGCGGTACGGCGCGCGGCAGGCACCGGCCATCTCGGTATCACGGACGTGAACTCCTTGTGCTGACGGCTCGATCGGGTCCGACCCCGGCGAGACCGTAGCGCTGCCGCAAGAGTTGCGGCAAGGGTCATGAAAGTATCGGCAAGAACTTTCACAGCCGTCGGCCGTGCGGCGGCTCGGCGGCCGGAGCCGTGCTCCACAACTCCTCGAAGTCGTGGACCTCACCGCTCGGTTCCATGCCCAGGGACCGCGCCACCCCGGCCGAGGCCCGGTGCTCCGGGTGCACATGGGCCACGAAGCGCGACACTCCCCGCTCGCGCAGCCAGAGCGCCATGGTGGCAGTGCCCTCCTTGCCGTAGCCCGCACCCTGGAAGTCGTGACCGACGACCCAGGCGAGCTCGGCCTCGACCCGGCCGGGGCCGGGCCGGTGGAGCGTTGCCTGCACGGTGCCGACCAGCCTGCCGTCGGCATGCCGTCGCAGCATCCAGTTCAGCCAGCCCTGCCGGCCGTCGGGCGAGTGACCGACGGCCTGCCGCCGGTAGCGCCGCTCCAGCTCCTCCCCGGTGGGCGGAGAACCGCCGATCCACCGGTGCAGACGCACGTCGTCGAGGAAGTCCACCGCTTCCCGGGCGTGAGCGGCCGTCAGGGGCTCCAGCTGCACGCGGGCTCCCCGCAGCGGGGCGGCGGCAGGCCATGCGTATGTCTCGGACATGAGGTGTGTCTACCGCACACCGGTCGCCGAGGGCCCGCCACTCCCTCGTCCGGCAAGTGGCGGGCCCATCAGCAGTACCGGGGTTTCTTGGGCCCTCAGGCGCGGACCCACCAGACCGTCGTGTCCGCCGGGACCTTCGCCTCGCCGGCTGCCTCGGTGATCTCACCGCTGGCCAGCAGGACGCGTCCGTGTGCGGGCACCGCCACCGATTCGCCGGTGGTGTTGGCGACGCAGACGAAGTCCCCGCGCCGGAAGGCGACGACGCCCTCGGGGGCGCGCAGCCACTCGATCGCGTCGCCCGCCCCGAGGTCGGCGGTGGCGCGGCGGACGGCCAGGGCCTCGCGGTACAGCTCCAGGGTCGAGCCGGGCTCGCCGGTCTGCGCCTCGACGCTCAGCTCGCCCCAGCCCGCCGGCTGCGGCAGCCAGCTGCCGCCGTCTCCGAAGCCGTACGAGGAGCCCTCGCGGGTCCACGGGATCGGGACGCGGCAGCCGTCGCGGAAGCCGTCCTGGCCCGCGCCGCGGAAGTAGGCCGGGTCCTGGCGGACCTCGTCGGGCAGGTCGACGACGTCGGGGAGGCCCAGTTCCTCGCCCTGGTAGACGTAGGCCGAGCCGGGCAGGGCCAGCATGAGGAGGGTGGCGGCGCGGGCGCGGCGCAGGCCCAGTGCGCGGTCGCCGGCCAGGCGGATCTGGGTGCCGAGGCCCGCCGGGTTGGCGAAGCGGGTGGCGTGCCGGGTGACGTCGTGGTTGGAGAGGACCCAGGTGGCGGGGGCGCCGACGGGACGCATGGCGTCGAGCGTCCGGTCGATGACCGTGCGCAGTTCCTCGGCGTCCCAGTGGGTGCCCAGATACTGGAAGTTGAACGCCTGGTGCAGTTCGTCGGGGCGGACGTAGTGGGCGGTGCGCTCGACCGTCGGGGTCCACGCCTCGGCGACGAAGATGCGCTCGCCGGAGTACTCGTCGAGGATGAGCCGCCACTGACGGTAGATGTCGTGGACGCCGTCCTGGTCGAAGAACGGCATGACATCGTTGCCCAGCAGCTTCAGCTGCTCGTGGGATCCCAGGTCGGGCAGGCCCTCCGCCTTCACCATGCCGTGGGCGACGTCGATGCGGAAGCCGTCCACGCCCATGTCCAGCCAGAACCGCAGGATGGAGCGGAACTCGTCGCCGACGGCCGGGTGCTCCCAGTTGAAGTCGGGCTGCTCGGGCGCGAAGAGGTGCAGGTACCACTCCCCCGGCGTGCCGTCGGGCTCGGTGACCCGGGTCCAGGCGGGGCCGCCGAAGATGGACTCCCAGTCGTTGGGGGGCAGTTCGCCGTTCTTCCCCTTGCCGGGGCGGAAGTGGTAGCGGTCCCGGGAAGGGGAGCCGGGGCCCTCGGCGAGGGCGCGCCTGAACCACTCGTACTGGTCGGAGGAGTGGTTGGGCACCAGGTCGACGATGATGCGCAGGCCCAGCGCGTGGGCGTCGCGGATCAGGGCGTCGGCGTCCAGGAGGGTGCCGAACATGGGGTCGACGGCCCGGTAGTCGGCGACGTCGTAACCGGCGTCGGCCTGCGGGGAGGCGTAGAAGGGGCTGAGCCACACGGCGTCCACGCCCAGGTCGCGCAGGTACGGCAGGCGGGTGCGGACACCCTCCAGGTCGCCCATGCCGTCGCCGTTGCTGTCGGCGAAGCTGCGCGGGTACACCTGGTAGATGACCGCGTCCCGCCACCAGTCGTGGCGCTCGGAGACGGTGGCGACGGCGGAGGTGGGGGCCGGTGCGGCGGAAGGCTGCTGGCTCATGTCGTCCTTGGTACGTAGCGAAACGGAGCGGTACGGAGTCGAGGCGTCGGTGGCGGAGGAGGCGGCCGGCCGCGGTGCTGCGGGGTCGGATGGGCACCGCGGCCGGACGTTTTCCGGGTCGGGCGGCGATCAGCCCTTCGTGCCGCCCGCGGTGAGGCCGGTCACCAGGTTCTTCTGCACCAGGTAGAAGAACGCGGAGACGGGTATCGCGACGAGCACGGCGGTGGCCGCCATCAGGTTGCGCTGGGCGTCGTGCTCGCTGACGAAGCTCTGGAGTCCGACGGCGAAGGTGTACTTCGTGTCGCTCAGCATGAACGTCGAGGCGAAGGCGACCTCGCCGAACGCGGTGATGAAGCTGTAGAAGCCGGCGACCGCGAGGCCCGGCCGGGCCAGCGGCAGGATCAGCCGGAAGAAGGTGCCGAACGGCGTCAGGCCGTCCACCCGCCCGGCCTCGTCGATCTCGAACGGGATGGTGTCGAAGTAGCCCTTGAGCAGCCAGGCGCAGTACGGCACCGCGGTCGAGCAGTAGACGAGGATCAGGCCGAAGTAGTTGTCGATGAGCTGGAGCTTCGACAGGATCTGGTACATCGGCACGATCAGGACCGCGATGGGGAACATCTGCGTGACCAGCAGGACCCACATGAGCTTCCTGTAGCCCGGGAAGCGCATCCGCGAGACCGCGTAGCCGGTGGTGGCGGCGACCATGACGCCGATGACCGTGGTGCCCAGCGAGACGATCAGCGAGCTCTTCAGCCAGTCGAAGAAGTTGGTGTCCTGGAGCACGAACGCGTAGTTGTCGAAGGTCATCTTCGACCAGATGCGTCCGGGGTGCAGGTAGTCGTTCTTGTCCGGGCCGAGGGACAGGTAGACCAGCCAGGCGACCGGGAAGAGCGCGACGAGGCTCGCGAGGGTCAGCACGCCGTGGGAGGCGAGGGACGCGGCGCGGCTGCGTTCGCCGCGGCCGCGGACCTTGCGCGGCGGCGTGGTGGACGCGGTGACCTGCTCGGCGGGGGCCTTGGTGGGCGCGGTGCTTGTACTCATGGCGGCTCCTGCCTCAGTTCGCGAGCTGCTGCTCATTGCGGTTCAGCCAGCGGCGGTAGAAGGAGGTGAAGACGATCAGGATGGCCAGCAGCAGGATGCCGTAGGCCGCGGACTGCGCGAAGTCGCGCGGCTGCTGTCCGAAGCCGAGCTGGTACGCCCAGGTGACGAGGATCTGCGCGTCGGGGGCGGTGTTGCCGAACAGCAGGAAGATCACGGCGAACTGGTTGAAGGTCCAGATGATGCCGAGCAGGACGACCGTGGAGCTGACCGAGCGCAGACCGGGCAGGGTGACGTAGCGGAAGCGCTGCCAGGCGTTGGCGCCGTCCATCTCGGAGGCCTCGTAGAGGCTGTTGTCGATGGACTGCAGGCCGCCCAGGAGCGAGACCATCATGAACGGCACGCCGCACCAGGTGTTGACCATGATCGCGGAGAAGCGCTGCCAGAAGGTGTCCTCGAGCCACGCGGGCGTCGGCAGGTGCAGCCAGTCCAGGGCGGAGTTGATGATGCCCTGGTCGGCGAGCATGAAGCGCCAGCCGAAGACGGTGACGAAGGTGGGCACGGCCCAGGGCAGGACGAGGATCAGCCGGTAGAAGGTGCGGCCGCGCAGCTTCTGGTTGAGCAGCAGGGCGAGCCCGAGGCCGATGAAGAAGTGCAGGCCGACGCAGACCGCCGTCCACACGATGGTCCAGATGAAGTGCGACCAGAAGCGGTCGTAGGCCGTCGGGCCCCACAGGATGTCGGCGTAGTTGTCCAGGCCGACGAACTTGTAGGTGGCCTCGATCTCGTTGACGCCGATGGTGCGCCCCGTGTTGAGGCTGTTGGCGTCGGTGAGGGTGAGGTAGAGGCCGTAGCCCAGCGGGTACAGCACGAGGACGCCGATCACGACGGCCACCGGCGCGATCATGGCGTAGGCGTACCAGTGCTTCTGGTAGCCGTCTTTCAGACGCCGGCCGAGGCCGGGCCGCGGGGTGCGGTCACCGCGGCGCTTGCCGGTCGCGCGGTCGATGGCGACTGTCATGGTTCGACACCTTCGGGAGCATCGGGAAGGTCAGGGGTCTGCGGTCGGGGTGCGGCGCACGGCCGGTGACCGCCGGGCCCCTCCCCCCACAGCGGGGGCCCGGCGGTCGGGTGCTGCTACTTGCTGAAGTCCGGCACCAGCTTGGCGATCGCGGTCTCGGCGTCGCCCAGCCCCTCGTCCAGGGACTTCTTGCCGCCGGCGATCTGCGGCAGCTCGTCGTCCAGCGGCGTCCACAGGGAGCTGTACTCGGGCAGCGCCGGGCGCGGCTGGGCGGCGGGCAGGACCGTCTGGAAGCCGGCGATGCCCGGGTCGGCCTTGACCTTGGCGGTGTAGGCGTCGTCGCGGGTCGGCAGCGTCGAGTTCTTCAGGGCGACGGTCTCCTGGGACTTCGCCGAGGTCATGAAGTTCACGAACTTCAGCGCCGCCTCCTGGTGGGCCTTGTCCGAACCGGCGTACACCGACAGGTTGTGGCCGCCGGTCGGGGCGCCCGCCTTGCCGGTGGAGCCGGCCGGGACGGTGGCGATGCCGAGGTTGGCCTTGTCCTTGAACGCCGTGCCCTTGTAGAAGTTGGTGATCTCCCACGGGCCCTGGATGATCGAGGCGACCTTGCCGCTGACGAACGCCTCCTGGATGTGGGCGTAGGCGTCCGCGGTGGTGTCGGCCTTGTGCAGGCCCTTGCCGTTGAAGAGGCTCAGCCAGGTGCCGTAGCCCTTCTTCGCCTCGGCGGAGTCGACGGTGACCTTCTTGGCGTCGGCGTCGACCGTGTCGGTGCCCTCGCCGTACAGGAACGGCTGCGCGTAGTAGCCGGCCGTGGAGGCCCAGTAGCCGTCGACGCCGGTCTTGTCCTTGATGGTGGCGGCGGCCTTCTTCAGGTCGTCCCAGGTCTTGGGGGCCTCGACGCCGGCCTTCTCGAAGAGCGCCTTGTTGTAGACGAAGGCGAGGGTGTCGGTGACCAGCGGGACACCGTAGGTCTTGCCCTCGTACTTGGCCTGCTCGATCAGGTTGGGCTGGAACTTGTCCTGCTCGGCGAGGGCCGCGGTGCCGTCCAGCGGCAGGAAGAAGCCCTTCTTGGCGAAGGCGGGCGTCCAGCCGACCTCGGAGCGCAGCACGTCCGGGGCGCCCTTGGAGCCCGCGGCGGTGTCGAACTTGTTCTGCGCCTGGTCGAAGGGCACGTTGACGAAGTTGACCTTGACGCCCTTGTTGGCGGCCTCGAACTCCTTGACCAGGGCCTTGTAGGTCGGCGCCTCGTTGGTCGCGTTGGAGGTGTCCCAGTAAGTGATGGTGACCGGTCCGCCGGACTCGCTGTCGCCGCCGTCGTCTCCGCCGCACGCCGTCGCCGCCAGGGCGAGGGACGCCACCAGCGCGGTGGCCGCTATGCCACGCCGCATGAGTTCTCCTTGAGGGTGAAAGCCCGTGTGGTGCAGGGTGCGGGCCCGTCCGCCGCTCCTGCCGACCGCCGACCGCTTCGTTGCTGCCGTCGGGCGACGTGAACGTAACAGCGTTGAAAGCCCGGCGAAAGGTCTTGCTGCAAAAATGTGCAAGAGATCTCCGAAGTTATCCGGGCGTGACCTCTCGGCGACCGTCATGAGACGCTTGTTTACGGGGCCCGAGCGGTATCGGGCGGGTTGTGCAAGACTCTGCAAGCTCTTGCCGCCACTTTCTCGAGGGAGCGCGATGACGCAGCAGCCCGCGCCGGGCCGTCCGACGGGCCGTCCAACCGGCCGCCCACGGCGCCCGATCGGTGTGCAAGGCAGCGGTCGACAGGTACAGTCCACCCCTGTGACCACACGGCTTGCCGACATCGCCGCCCAGGCGGGGGTGAGCGAAGCGACCGTCAGCCGCGTCCTCAACGGGAAGCCGGGCGTCGCCGCCACCACCCGCCAGTCCGTGCTCGCCGCCCTCGACGTGCTGGGCTACGAGCGCCCCGTGCGGCTGCGGCAGCGCAGCGAGGGCCTGGTGGGCCTGATCACCCCGGAGCTGGAGAACCCGATATTCCCTGCCCTGGCCCAGGTCATCGGGCAGGCACTGACCCGCCAGGGCTACACGCCGGTCCTCGCCACCCAGACGCCGGGCGGCTCCACGGAGGACGAGCTGACCGAGATGCTGGTCGACCGCGGGGTGGCCGGCATCATCTACGTCTCGGGGCTGCACGCCGACACCACCGCCGACATGCAGCGCTACGAGCGGCTGCGCGCGCAGGGCGTGCCCTTCGTCCTGGTCGACGGCTTCTCGTCGCAGGTGCAGGCGCCGTTCATCTCCCCCGACGACCGGGCCGCGATGAGCCTCGCCGTCACCCACCTCGTCTCGCTCGGCCACACCCGGATCGGACTGGCCCTCGGGCCGAAGCGGTTCGTGCCGGTGCAGCGCAAGATCGAGGGCTTCGTGCGCACCGTCCAGGACCAGTTGGGGCTGAGTGCCGAGACGGTGGAGAAGGAGCTGGTCCAGCACTCGCTGTACACCCTGGAGGGCGGCCAGGCGGCGGCCTCCGCGCTCATCGGGCGGGACTGCACGGCGGTGGTCTGCGCCAGCGACATGATGGCGCTGGGCGCGATACGCGCGGCCCGGCAGCTGGGCCTGGACGTGCCCAAGGACGTCTCCGTCGTCGGCTTCGACGACTCGCCGCTGATCGCCTTCACCGACCCGCCGCTCACCACGGTCCGCAAGCCGGTCCCGGCGATGGGTCAGGCGGCGGTGCGCACGCTCCTCGAGGAGATCGGCGGGACGCCCGCGCCGCACAGCGAGTTCGTGTTCATGCCGGAGCTGGTGGTGCGCGGCTCGACGGCGTCGGCGCCGGGCGAGCGCGGCCGCCCCTGATCCCCGCGGGGGTGCCGGCTCCGGGGCGGATGCGGGTCGGATCCACCTGAGGGATGATCGGTGGAAGAAGGCTTTTCTGGCAGACTTCATGCCTATGGGTGACGCGACCGTGAGGATTCGGGAACGCCTGGAGCACAGCGTTCCACACCCCGTCACTGGGACGACGGGGAAGAGCCTCCTGTCCCGGCTCCGCACCCCGCGCCGACCGCGCCTGTGGTTCGAGATCCTGCTGATCGCGGTCAGCTACTGGACCTACTCCCTCGTCCGCAACGCGGTGCCGGAACAGCGGACCGCGGCCCTGCGCAACGCCGACTGGATCTGGCGCGTCGAGCAGCAACTGGGCATCGCCGTCGAGGAATCCGTCAACCACGCCGTCGACTCGGTGACTTGGCTGGTCGTGGGCATGAACTACTACTACGCCACGCTGCACTTCGTGGTGACTCTGGGTGTCCTGGTGTGGCTCTTCCGCAGTCATCCCGGCCGTTACGCGGCGACCCGGCTGGTGCTCTTCGCGACCACGGGTGTCGCCCTCGTCGGCTACTACCTGTACCCGCTCGCCCCGCCCCGGCTGATGAACGGCGGGCACTTCGTCGACACGGTGATGGTCCACCAGACCTGGGGGTCGATGGCGTCGGGGGACCTGAAGAACATGTCCAACCAGTACGCCGCGATGCCGTCGATGCACATCGGGTGGTCGGTGTGGTGCGGGCTGACGATCTTCGCGCTGGCGTCGGTGCCGTGGGTGCGGGTGCTGGGGCTGGTGTATCCGGCGCTCACGCTGGTGGTGATCGTGGCGACGGCGAACCACTTCTGGCTGGACGCGGTGGGGGGGCTGGCGTGTCTGGCCTTCGGGTACGGGGTGGCGTACGTCTGGTACGGGCGGTTGCCGTACCGGTTGCCCCGGGTGGTGCCGGTCGCTGCGCGGCGGCGGAGGGTGTGGTTGCCGGGGCGGGCCTGAGGGGTGCCCGGGGCGAGTGTGGCCGGGGGTGGGTGCGCAGCCCGGCGTGGCGGGGTGCCGCTGCGCCCACCCGTGCCGCCTGGGGGTACCTCCCAGGCCGTTCAGGCACTGGGGGAGGCACGACTGCCCGCAGCTAAGCGGCCTCACGTGTAGAACAGGTCCTCCACCACCGTGCGAGCCCGGCGGGCCGTGCGGCGGTATTCGTCGAGCATGTCGCCTGCGTGGCCCGAGCCGTGGCCCAGGTAGCGGCCGACGGCCGCCAGCTCGCGCGGGTCGGTGGGGAAGGTGTCGCCGGCCCGGCCGCGGACCAGCATCACCGCGTTGCGGACCCGGGTCGCCAGCACCCACGCCTCGTCGAGGGTGGCGGTGTTCTCCTCCGAGACCAGCCCGGCGTCCATGGCGGCGGCCAGCGCCGCGCGCGTCCCGGTGGTCCGCAGCCCGGCGATCTCGTGCCCGTGCCGCAACTGGAACAGCTGCACGGTCCACTCCACGTCGGAGAGGCCGCCCGGCCCCAGTTTGGCGTGCAGCTTGGGGTCGGCACCGCGCGGCAGCCGCTCGGACTCCATACGGGCCTTGAGCCGCCGGATCTCCCTTACGGCGTCCTCCTCCAGTCCGCCCGCCGGGTACCGCAGGGGGTCGATCAGCTCGATGAAGCGCCGCCCCAGCTCCTCGTCCCCGGCGACGAACTCGGCCCGCAGCAGGGCGTGCGACTCCCACCCCAGCGACCAGCGCCGGTAGTACGCCTCGTAGGACTTCAGGGTCCGCACCAGCGGCCCCGACCTGCCCTCGGGCCGCAGGTCGGCGTCGATCAGCAGCGGCGGGTCGGCGCTCGGCACCTGGAGCAGGCGGCGCATCTCGGAGACGACCTTGTTGGCGGCGTCGCCCGCCTCCCGCTCGTCCACCCCCTCGCGGGGCTCGTGCACGAAGAGCACGTCCGCGTCCGAGCCGTAGCCCAGCTCGTGTCCGCCGAAGCGGCCCATGCCGATGATCGCGAACCGGGTCGGCAGGACGTCGCCCCACTTGTCGCGCACGACCGCCCGCAGCGTGCCCGCGAGCGTCGCCGCCGTCAGGTCGGACACCGCGCCGCCGACCAGGTCCACCAGGGCGCCCTGGTCGGCCTCGACGGGCTGGGCCTCGGTGCCGTAGGAGCCGACGATGTCGGCCGCGGCCGTGCGGAACAGCTCCCGGCGCCGTACGCCGCGCACCGCGGTGACGGCCTGTACGGCGTCGTCGGCGCGGCGGACCGCGGCGAGGGTCTCCTGCTCCAGCTGGGCCCGGCCGCGCGGCCGCAGTCCCCCGGCGACGCCGTCGCCGAGCAGCGCGACGGCCTCCGGGGCCCGCATCAGCAGGTCGGGGGCGAGCCGCCCGGCGGAGAGCACCCGGGCGAGGTTCTCGGCGGCAGCGCCCTCGTCGCGCAGCAGTCTGAGGTACCAGGGGGTGGTGCCGAGCGCGTCGGAGACCTTGCGGAAGTTGAGCAGCCCGGTGTCCGGGTCGGCCGAGTCGGCGAACCAGCCGAGCAGCACGGGCAGCAGGGTGCGCTGGATGGCCGCCTTGCGGGTGACGCCGGACGCCAGCGCCTCCAGGTGCCGCAGGGCGGCGGCCGGGTCGGCGTAGCCGAGGGCGACCAGGCGTTCCCGGGCGGCCTCGGGGCTGAGCCGGGCCTCGCCGGGGGCGAGCTGGGCGACGGCGTCGAGCAGCGGCCGGTAGAACAGCTTCTCGTGCAGCCGGCGGACGACGGCCGCGTGCCGCTTCCAGGCACGCAGCAGCCCGGTCACCGGGTCGTTGCGCAGGCCCAGGGAGCGCCCCATGCGGCGCAGGTCGGCCTCGTCCTCGGGCACGAGGTGGGTGCGGCGCAGCCGGTGCAGCTGGATGCGGTGCTCCATGGAGCGCAGGAAGCGGTACGCCTCGTCGAGCTGCGCGGCGTCGGTGCGGCCGACGTAGCCGCCCGCGGCGAGGGCCGCCAGGGCGTCCAGGGTCGTGCCGCTGTGCAGGGAGGTGTCCGCCCGTCCGTGCACCAGCTGGAGGAGCTGCACGGCGAACTCGACGTCCCTGAGGCCGCCGGGCCCGAGCTTGAGCTGCCGGTCGACCTCGGTGACGGGGATGTTCTCCACCACCCGGCGGCGCATCTTCTGCACGTCCGGGACGAAGTTCTCGCGGTCGGCGGCCTGCCACACCAGGGGCTGGAGGGCGGCGACGTACTCGGCGCCGAGCCCGGGGTCGCCGGCCACCGGGCGGGCCTTGAGCAGCGCCTGGAACTCCCAGGTCTTGGCCCAGCGCTGGTAGTAGGCGACGTGGCTGCTGAGGGTGCGCACCAGGGGGCCGTTGCGGCCCTCGGGGCGGAGGTTGGCGTCGACGGGCCAGATGGAGCCCTCGACGGTGGTCTCGGAGCAGATCCGCATCATGTGCGCGGCGAGCGAGGTCGCGGCCCGCATGGCCTTGGCCTCGTCGGCGTCGGGGCCCGTGTCCGCCGCCTCCCCGACGAAGATGACGTCGACGTCGGAGACGTAGTTCAGCTCGTGTCCGCCGCACTTGCCCATCGCGATCACCGCGAGCCTGCACCGCGCGGCGTCCTCGGGCGCGGCGGCCTCGGCGAGGGCCAGGGCGGCGCGCAGGGTGGCGGTGGCGAGGTCGGCCAGCTCGGCGGCGGTCTCGGCGACGTCGATGGTGCCGCAGACGTCGCGGGCGGCGATGGACAGCAGGCAGCGCCGGTAGGCGACGCGCAGGGACACCGGGTCGGTGGCTTCGGCGAGCCCCCGCTCGAACTCCTCGACGCCGGGGTGCAGGTCGCGCGGCTCGTACGTGACGAGGGCCTGCCAGTCCCCGGCGTGCCGGGCGAGGTGGTCGGCGAGCGCCTCGGAGGCGCCGAGCACACCGAGGAGACGGTCGCGCAGCGGCTTGGCCGCTATCAGGGTGTCCAGCAGCTCCTGGCGGGCGGTGGCGTCGGGCTGCGCCTCCAGGAGCCGTACCAGTCCGTGCAGGGCGAGGTCCGGGTCGGCGGTGGCGCCCAGCGCCTCCAGCAGGACAGGATCGGCGCGCAGCTCGGCCAGCTCGGCCCCGTCAAGCAGCCGTTCGGCGGCCGAGGGATCGGTGAAACCGTGCCGCAGCAGTCGCGTGAAGGTACTGCTCCTGCGCCCCGGCGCCGTCATCTCGGCCTCCTGTCGGACAGTGGGGCACGTGGGCCCGGGTGGGATCAAGGTCGTACGGGCTGAGCGTAGCCGGGGAACGGCGTGCGGGCGCCGGGACGTAGCGCTCCCGCTTTCCGGTGGACCGTCCCAGACTCGTACGATATCTTGTACCAGCCGAGGAAGGGAGGCACTGGTATGTCCATCACCGCCAGCGAAGCCCGTCAGAATCTGTTCCCGCTGATAGAGCAGGTCAACGAGGACCACGCCCCGGTGCACATCACCTCCCGCAAGGGGAACGCCGTGCTCATGTCCGAGGAGGACTTCACGGCGTGGACGGAGACGGTGCATCTCCTGCGCTCGCCGCGGAACGCCCGCCGTCTGCTCGACTCCATCGCGGAGGCCGAGGCGGGCGACGCGCGGCAGCGTGAGCTGATCGACCCGGACGCGGAGCGGGCGTGAGGATCACTTTCACGTCCCACGGCTGGGAGGACTACGTCCACTGGGCCGAGAGCGACCGGAAGGTGACCAAGCGGATCAACAGACTGATCGCCGACATCGCCCGTGACCCGTTCAAGGGCATCGGCAAGCCGGAGCCGCTCAAGGGCGACCTGTCCGGCTACTGGTCACGGCGCATCGACGACACGCACCGTCTTGTGTACAAGCCCACCGATGACCTGCTGGTCATCGTCCAGGCGCGCTACCACTACTGACACCCGCCGGTACCGACACCCGCGATCGACGAAAGCCGAAGGAGTCACGCCATGGACTTCACGCTCGAAGTCATCCCGCTCCCCGTCAGCGACATCGACCGTGCCCGGGACTTCTACCGGGACAAGGTCGGCTTCCACGTCGACATCGACCAGGAGGTCATGCCGGGCATGCGGATCGTCCAGCTGACGCCCCCGGGCTCCGGCTGTTCGGTCGCCCTCGGCGACGCCATCTGGGACATGGCCCAGGGGCAGACCCGGCCGGAACCGGGCTCGTACCAGGGCCTCCAGCTCTGCGTCGCCGACATCAAGGCGGCCCACGCGGAGCTGACCGCCCGGGGTCTGGAGGTCTCGGAGCCGGTGCAGTACGCCCCGGACGACGGCGCCACCTTCATGTACTTCAAGGACCCGGACGGCAACGGCTGGGCGATCCAGGAGTACCGGCGCCGGGTGGCGGAGCCGCTGCACAAGGTGCTGGCCGACCTCAAGCGCGAGGGCTGACCGGCCCCGCCGCCCCGGCCGGTCGCCTCAGCCGCGCTCCCGCCAGCGGTTGGTGACCGGCAGGCGGCGGTCCTTGCCGAAGCCCTTGGGCGAGATCTTGGTGCCCGGCGGGTACTGCCGCCGCTTGTACTCGGCGGTGTCCACCATGCGCAGCGTCCGCGTCACCAGCTCCCGGTCGTACCCGGCGGCCACGATCTCGTCCGCGCCCCGGTCCCGGTCGACGTACCGGGCGAGGATCGCGTCCAGCACCGGGTAGTCCGGCAGCGAGTCCGTGTCGACCTGGCCGGGGCGCAGCTCCGCGCTCGGCGGCTTGGTGATCGAGTTCTCCGGGATCGGCGGGGTCCGGCCGCGGTCCCGGGCCGCGCGGTTGCGCCACTCGGCGAGCCGGAAGACCGACGTCTTGTACACGTCCTTGATGGGTCCGTAGGCGCCCACCGAGTCGCCGTACAGCGTCGAGTAGCCGACCGCCAGCTCCGACTTGTTGCCGGGGGCCAGTACGAGGTGGCCCTCCTGGTTGGAGAGCGCCATCAGCAGCGTGCCGCGCAGGCGGGACTGGAGGTTCTCCTCCGCCAGGCCGGTCAGCTCCAGCGCGCCCGTGTACGCGTCGAACATCGGCTCGATGGACACGGTGCGGTGGTTGAGACCGGTGCGCCGGGCCAGCTCGGCCGCGTCGTCCCTGGAGTGCCCGGAGGAGTACTTCGAGGGCATCGAGACGCCGTACACGTGCTCGGCGCCGAGCGCGTCGCAGGCGATCGACGCGACCAGCGCGGAGTCGATGCCGCCGGACAGCCCGATCAGCACCGAGCGGAAGCCGTTCTTCGTGACGTACGCGCGCAGGCCGGTGACGAGCGCCGAGTAGACCTCCTCGTCGTCGTCCAGCGGCTCGGCGTGCCCGCCGGACAGCCACGGCTCACCGGCGGGCACCGTGTCCGCCGCCTCCCGCGCTTCGGAGAGCACCACCCGGTCGATGCGCAGTCCGTCGTCCACGACGCCGGTGGGCGCCTCGGCACCCGTCCCGGCGGCCGGCAGGTCGAGGTCCAGCACCACGCAGCCCTCGGTGAACTGCGGCGCCCGGGCCAGCACCGTCCCGTCCCGGTCGACGACGATCGAGTCGCCGTCGAAGACCAGCTCGTCCTGCCCGCCGGTCATGGCGAGGTAGGCGGTGGTGCACCCGGCCTCCTGGGCGCGTTTGCGCACCAGCTCCAGCCGGGTGTCGTCCTTGTCCCGCTCGTACGGGGAGGCGTTGACGGAGAGCAGCAGCCCGGCCCGCGCCGAGCGGGCGGCCGGCACCCGGCCGCCGTCCTGCCACAGGTCCTCGCAGACGGCCAGCGCCACGTCCACGCCGCGCACCCGCACCACGGGCAGGGTGTCGCCGGGCACGAAGTAGCGGAACTCGTCGAAGACGCCGTAGTTCGGCAGGTGGTGCTTGGCGAGGCTCAGCGCCACCTCGCCGCCGTGCAGCACGGCCGCCGCGTTCTGCGGGGCGCCGGCGGGCTGGCCGTACCTCGGCCGGGCGGTCGCCGAGCGGTCGAGGTAGCCGACGACCACGGGGACCCCGCCTAGACCCTCGTCCGCCAGCCGCGCCGCGAGGGAGCGCAGGGCGGCGCGGGAGGCCTCGACGAAGGACGGTCTGAGGGCCAGGTCCTCCACCGGGTACCCGGTCAGCATCATCTCCGGGAACGCCACCAGGTGCGCTCCCTGCCCGGCCGAGTGCCGGGTCCAGCGCAGGACCGACTCGGCGTTGCCGTCGATGTCGCCGACGGTGGAGTCGATCTGGTTGAGGGCGAGTCGTAGTCGGGGCACGGGCCCCACTGTAATCGTCAGAACGACGCAATGGGGCGACGGATGTGTTACCGCCTGATGTCCGAGACCTCACGCGCGCCGTCTCAGCTCCGCGGCTTCGCGCCCCGCTCGGCCAGCAGGTCGGCCATCAGCCGGATCTCCGACTCCTGGGACTCCACCATTCCCCGGGCCAGCCGCTTCTCCACGCCGACGGTGCACCTCTCGACGCACCCCTTGGCCATGTGGACGCCGCCCTTGTGGTGCTCGGTCATCAGCTGGAGGTAGTAGACCTCGGCCTGCTTGCCGTCCAGCGTCCCGAGCTTCTCCATCTCGGCGTCGGTGGCCATCCCCGGCATCAGCGAACCCTCACCGGCCAAGGGCGCGTCGCCCATGCCCATCCAGGTCATCGGCGGGTCGGACGACACCTTGGGCAGCGCCCACAGGTCGAGCCAGCCGATCATCATGCCGCGCTGGTTGGCCTGGGTCTGCGCGATGTCGTACGCGAGCCGCCGCACCTCCTCGTCGCCGGTGCGGTCGCGCACGATGTACGACATCTCCACGGCCTGCTGGTGGTGGACCGACATGTCCCGCGCGAACCCGGCGTCCGCGGAGTCGGCGGCCGGGGTCTTGCTCCCGCCGTCGTCCCCGGCGACCGCGTAGGTGATCCCGCCGGCCGCGACGAGCACGGCGGCCGCGGCCCCCGCGATCCAGCCGGCCCGTTTCGCGGTCACTGGGACAGTCCGTTGGTGCACGCGGCCCCCGGCTCGGGGGTCTGCTGCCCCTGGACGAACTTCTCGAAGAACTTGTCCACGTTCGGGTCGTCGGCGCCGGTCACCGTGCGCTGGTGCCCCCACGCGGACAGCACGATCGGGTCCTTCTGCTTGTCGTCGGGGCTCATCAGCGAGTACGGCGTCTTCTTGACCTTGGCGGCCAGCTTCTCGACGTCGGCCTTGGGTGCCTGGTCGGTGTACGTCACCCAGACGGCGCCGTGCTCCAGGGAGTGCACGGCGTTCTCGTTGTTCAGCGGCTTGGTGTAGACGTCGCCGTTGCAGTTCATCCAGACCTGGTTGTGGTCGCCGCCGACGGGGGGCTCGACCGGGTAGGTCACCTTCTTGGTGACGTGGTTGCGCCCCAGGTCGCCCTTCCAGGTCCGTACGCCGTCCGCGCCGGTCTCGAACTTGCCGGAGGTCTTGCCGTCGGACGCCGTGTCGCCGGAGGAGTCGTCGGACTGCGACCGGACGAGGAAGACGCCGCCGACGACGAGACCGGCGACGACCACGGTGCTGAGCGTGATCGTGAGGATCCGGTTCCGGCGGTTGCGGGCCTCCTCGGCACGCCGCATCTCGGCTATGCGGGCCTGTCGCGCCGTGTTGCTGCTCTTCTTGGCGGAACCCATGGGGTGTTGCCCTTCTGGGAAGGAATCTGGGGAACGGACGACCGTGAGGTCCGCTGATCGTAATGGCGCGGGGCCCGTCCTTCGTAGGGCGGGCACAGGATCCGTCCCGGCCGGATCCCCGGAATGGCCCGATCGAACAGGTGGCCTCTACGCTGCGGTCACGGGGTGGGCCGGCCGACGGAGGTCCGCAACGCATACGTAACGGCGCTGTGGTGTGATGCTCAAGTGCCCGACCGCCTCCCGCCGTACCGGAGACAGGCGGCCTGACCAGCAAGGATGGGGAAGCGGAAGATGGACAAGCAGCAGGAGTTCGTGATCCGGACGCTGGAGGAGCGCGACATCCGGTTCGTACGCCTGTGGTTCACGGACGTGCTGGGCTTCCTCAAGTCCGTCGCCGTGGCCCCGGCCGAGCTGGAGCAGGCCTTCGACGAGGGCATCGGCTTCGACGGCTCCGCGATCGAGGGCTTCGCCCGGGTCTACGAGTCCGACATGATCGCCAAGCCGGACCCGTCGACCTTCCAGGTCCTGCCCTGGCGCGCGGAGGCCCCCGGCACGGCCCGCATGTTCTGCGACATCCTGATGCCGGACGGCTCGCCGTCCTTCGCGGACCCGCGCTACGTCCTCAAGCGCGCCCTGGCCCGCACCTCCGACCTGGGCTTCACCTTCTACACCCACCCCGAGATCGAGTTCTTCCTGCTGAAGGACAAGCCGGTCGACGGCTCGGTCCCGACCCCCGCCGACAACTCCGGCTACTTCGACCACACCCCGCAGAACATCGGCATGGACTTCCGCCGCCAGGCGATCACCATGCTGGAGTCGATGGGCATCTCGGTGGAGTTCTCCCACCACGAGGGCGCCCCCGGCCAGCAGGAGATCGACCTGCGCTACGCGGACGCGCTCTCCACGGCCGACAACGTCATGACCTTCCGCCTGGTCATGAAGCAGGTGGCCCTCGAACAGGGTCTCCAGGCCACCTTCATGCCGAAGCCGTTCTCGGAGTTCCCGGGCTCGGGCATGCACACCCACCTCTCCCTCTTCGAGGGCGACCGCAACGCGTTCTACGAGTCCGGCGCGGAGTACCAGCTCTCCAAGGTGGGGCGCTCCTTCATCGCGGGCCTGCTCCGCCACGCCGCCGAGATCTCCGCGGTCACCAACCAGTGGGTGAACTCCTACAAGCGCATCTGGGGCGGCACCGAGCGCACCGCCGGCGCGGGCGGCGAGGCCCCCTCCTACATCTGCTGGGGCCACAACAACCGCTCGGCCCTGGTCCGGGTCCCGATGTACAAGCCCGGCAAGACCGGCTCGGCCCGCGTCGAGGTCCGCTCCATCGACTCCGGCGCCAACCCGTACCTGACCTACGCGGTCCTCCTCGCCGCCGGTCTCAAGGGCATCGAGGAGGGCTACGAACTCCCGCCGGGCGCCGAGGACGACGTCTGGGCCCTGTCCGACGCGGAGCGCCGCGCCCTGGGCATCGAGCCCCTCCCCCAGAACCTGGGCGAGGCCCTCGCCCTGATGGAGCGCAGCGACCTGGTCGCCGAGACCCTCGGCGAACACGTCTTCGACTTCTTCCTCCGCAACAAGCGCCAGGAGTGGGAGGAGTACCGGTCCCAGGTCACGGCGTTCGAACTGCGGAAGTCGCTGCCGGTGCTGTAGTCCGGGGCACAGACGTCAGGCGGGCTGCGCGGAGGCGGGCGTCGGGGCGGGGGCCGGGGCGGGGGCCTTGTGGGCCTTGCCGGTTTCGCGGAGGGTCAGCAGGCCGGTGATCGCGATCACCGCCGAGGTCAGGCCGTGGATACCGAGCGCGGCGGCCAGGGAGCCGTGGTGGGCCAGGACGTTGACCATGTCGCCGAACGGGGCGACGGCCTCCGTCAGCAGGACCCAGCCCAGGGCGCGGCGGTGGCCCGTCACCAGCAGGATGCCGAGGGTCAGGCCCATCGCCAGTTCGCGGGTGCCCTTCATGACGAGGAAGCCGTCGCCGTCGCCGGCGGGCCACTCCGGCAGGCCGACTCCTCGAGTGGACGCTTCTGGGGCCAGGATGAAGGACAGCCCGAGGTAGAGGACGAACAGGGCGCAGGCGGCGACCAGGGCGGTGTTGACGTTCTTCAGCGACATGCGGCTTCTCCTTCTTGCTGCGAGGGCGGCGTCGAACTCCTGCTCGCCGACCATGAACGCGTAGTGGTGTGGCTCGAAGTCGTCATCTAGTGCTGCTAGCCGATGAGGCAACGCTAGTACTACCATCGCTCCATTGTCTAGCAGTGCTAGGATCGAATCATGTCGGTACAGGAACGCAAGCGACGGGAACGGACGGAGCGCGAGCGCCTCATCGTGGCGACCGCCCGTGAACTCGCCGAGCAGCAGGGCTGGGACGCGGTCACCACCCGCCGGCTCGCCGAGCGCATCGAGTACAGCCAGCCCGTCCTCTACAGCCACTTCCGCGGCAAACGCGAGATCATCGGCGCCGTCGCCCTCCAGGGCGCCACCGAGATGGCCGCGGCGGTGCGGGCCGCGACCGCCGCCGCCGACGGCCCGCGCGCCCGGGTGTACGCCCTCGCCCGCGCCTACCTGACCTTCGCCGAACGCAACCCGGCGGTCTACGACGCCATTTTCCAACTCGACGGCGGCCTGGCGTACGCACGGGAGGACACCCCGGAGCCGCTGAAGGACGCCTTCGCCGCGCTGCTGGAGAGCCTGGCCGAGGTCGCCGGAGACGGCGTCGAACCGGGGCTGTTCACCGAGGTGTTCTGGGCGTCCCTGCACGGGGTGACGACCCTGACCCGGTCGGGACGGCTGCCGCCGGAGGAAACCGAGCAGCGGGTGAAGCTGCTGGTGGACCGGCTCGCCGTGGCCTGATCCGGAAGCACGGGGTGGGCCCGCTCAGTGAGCGGTCTTGGCCGGGACCTTCCACAGCCGTACGCCGTGGTTCGCCTTCGGGTCGTTCGGAGGGCCGTACTGGTCCGGGGCGTCGGAATCCTCGTCGGGTTCGTCGACGCCCCCGAGGGTGGTGCCGGCGAGGAGGCGTCCGTCGGGGCTGAAGGCCAGCTCCTGGATCTCGTCGTAGCCGTAGCCGGTGTCGTCGTCGGACAGGATGGCGCTCGGTTTGCGGTCGGCCAGGTTCCACAGCAACACCCCGCCGTCGGCGGTGACGGCGAGGCTCCGGCCGTCGGGGCTGAACGCCAGGTCCCGGGCCTCCGCGCGGTCGTTGGCGAGGGTGGCCTTCAGGCGGCCGGTGGCCACGTCCCACAGCCGGACGTCGCTGCGCGGTCCGCCGGTGGCGAGGGTCTTCCCGTCGGGACTGAACGCGACGGCGTAGGTGACGTCGTCGACGGCGAGGGTGAGGCGGGGGTCGCCCTGTCCGTAGGGCTTCGGGTCGATCCGGGTCACGTCCCACAGCTTGACCGGCTCGTGGTCCGGGAACCTGCGCTTGCCGGAGGGGTCGCCGACGGTGGCGAGGGTCTTCCCGTCGGGGCTGAACGCCACGTCCATCATGCGCACCTCCTGGGTGAAGTGGGCGCGCGCGTCCTCGCTGCGGCTGTCGACGTCCCACAGCTCGGAGCCGACGATGTTGCCGAAGGCGATCCGCTTGCCGTCGGGGCTGAGGGCGAGGGCGTAGGTGTGTTCCTCGATACGGCGGATCTCCCGTCGCCCCGGCACGTCCCAGACGCCGACCAGGCTGTTGTAGGTCCTCGCGGCCAGCGTCTTCCCGTCGGCGCTGAACGTCACGTTGAGGATGCTCATCGGCTCCCCCCGCCAGTCCTTCTCGGTGAGGGTGGCGCGCACCTTGCGCGTGGTGACGTCCCAGAGCCTGATCCTGCCGTCCTCGCCGCCGGTGGCGAGCGTCCTGCCGTCCCGGCCGAACGCGATGCCGGTGCTCCCCTTGGCGAAGATGTCGGTCGCCGCGACCACGGGGTACGGCTGCTTGCTCTTCGGGGGCTTCCCCGACCAGGGCAGCAGCGTCACGACCAGGACGACGACCAGCGCGATGGCACCGACGACGCCGAGCAGGGCGGCGTACGGCGGGGTGGACGGGGTCTCGGGCTCGGCGTCCGGGGCCGGGGTGCGCGCCGGGGCGGTGGCGGTGGGCGCGTCCGGGCCGGTCGCCGGGGGCGCGGACACGACGGTGGGCGTGCGGCCGTCGTCGAAGTCCCCCTGCGCGGCCCGGCCGCAGAGCCGGACGATCTCGGCGGGCGTCGGCCGCCGGGCCGGGTCCTTCTCCAGGCAGCGGGCCACGACGCCGCGCACGGACGCGGGGCAGCCGTCGAGGTCCGGCGCCGCTTCCAGGATCCGGTACGCCACTGAAGGGTCGCTGCCGCCGCCGAAGGCGAGCCGTCCGGTCGCGGCGAAGTGGGCGACGAGACCGAGCGCGAAGACGTCACCGGCCTCGGTGACCTGCTGCCCCCGGATGTACTCGGGCGCCATGTAGGAGGGCGTTCCGGCACGCATGCCCGTGGCGGTCAGGGCCGTGACGTCCGCGGCACGGGCGATGCCGAAGTCGATGACCTTGGGTCCGTCGGCGGTGAGGACGATGTTGGAGGGCTTCAGGTCCCGGTGGATCACCCCGGCGGCGTGGATCGTCTCCAGCGCCTCGGCGACCCCGGC
Organism: Streptomyces sp. NPDC111628; assembly: GCF_055635195.1. Taxonomy (NCBI): domain Bacteria; kingdom Bacillati; phylum Actinomycetota; class Actinomycetes; order Kitasatosporales; family Streptomycetaceae; genus Streptomyces; species Streptomyces sp. NPDC111628. The sequence continues at coordinate 501,279 of NZ_JBVKBZ010000007.1, forward strand.
CGTCAGCGCGAGCACCTCGTCGGCGGGCAGCGGCCCCCGTTCGCCGACGGCCTGCTGGAGGGAGGGCCCGGGGGCGTAGGCCGTGGCGAGCCAGGGTTCCGCGGCCTCCAGGTCCGCCGCGACGACGGGCACGGTGTAGAGCCCCTGGACGCGCCGGGCCGCCGCGACCTCCAGCGCGAACCGCTTGCGGAACTCCGGGTCGGCGGCGTACGCACGGTGGACGACCTTGACGGCCACGGCACTCCCGGCGGGCGTACGTCCGAGGTAGACGCGGCCCATCCCGCCCTCGCCCAGCAGCCGCTCCAGCCGGTAGGGACCGATCTCCGCCGGTATGTCACCGGTGGCCGGGTCCGGCCGACGGTCCGTCATCCCGCGAAGGCTTCGGTGGATGCGGTGCAGCGGATCATGGCTCCCTCAAGTCTCTGCTCGACCAAGTCTCTGCTCGACGAAGGCTCGCGGCCCGGGGCGGCGAACCTGCGCCCGGATCATTCCACAACCGGTGTGTCACACCCCAGGGCCGGGGTCCGGCGCCGGGATCGGTCCCGGAAAACCCGTGAATCTCCACAGAGTTCATCGCTCGGTCGCACGGTCGGGGAGTGCCGACGGCACACCGGCCGGACCAGGCGCGTCGCGGCGCCGCGGAGCCCGGCACCCCGGCGGATGGCGTGAAGATCCGGTCTCTTTCCCTGACCGCATTCACACACTGATGAAGTCGGGGGCGTCGGCCGGTGGCGCCCAACAGCTCGACCATGGTGACCCGTTCGCCCCCGTGCTTTGATCGGTGCGCGGCACGCCGGTGGCCTGTACCGGACCCCCACTCCGGACGCCTCGGGCCTGCATGCCGCACCGCTCCCCTCCCTTCCCCCGAAAGGAACAGACCTGCCATGAACACTGTCCCCCAGGTCGAAACGGCCGAGATCTCCGACGCGGACCTGGACCGGGTGTCCGGCGGCATCGGCCTCACCGCGAGCGCGGCCCTCGTCGCGGGCGACGGCGCGTTCGCCGCCGGCTTCCACGCGGAGTCCGGCCCGTTCGCCCTCACCGGCGGCCTCGGCGTCTCGGCACCCTTCGGCGGCGCGGCGGCCCAGGCCCACACGACGAGCGTCTGACCCGACCGCAGCCCCGCACCACACCCGGCCCCGGACCACCGTGTCCGGGGCCGGGTTCGCGCACCGGGCAACCGGGGTGTCCAAAGGCCTGCGTTGCCCGAGTGTCCGGAGCTACCGTCTCGGCAGGAATTTGCGGGCTGATGTGAGGAGACCTCATGCTGACACCGGTCGCGGACGGTGTGCTGGTGCACCGGAGCGAGTTGCTGCGGAACAACACCGTCGTCGTGCAGGGCGTGGCTGGTGTGCTGGTCGTCGATCCCGGGTTGACGACCGGCGAGATGGTCTGCCTGGCGGAGGACCTTCGCCAGTTGGGCCAGCCCGTCGTGGCAGGTTTCGCGACACATCCGGACTGGGATCACGCGTTGTGGCACGCCGCACTCGGCAGTGCGCCGCGTTACGGCACGGCCCGCTGTTCGGCGTACCTGCGAGAGCTCCGCTCGGAAGAGGGGTGGCAGGCTCGTGTCGCCGAGGGGCTGCCGCCGGAAATCGCCGAAGAGACACCGTTGGATCTGTTCGGTCTCGTCGTGGGGTTGCCCGCCGGAGCAGAGCTGATTCCGTGGCACGGGCCTGACGTACGGGTGATCGAACATCCGGCTCATGCTCCGGGCCACGCGGCGCTGTTGGTCGAGGATCGCGGGGTGCTTGTCGCCGGCGACATGCTGTCCGATCTCTTCGTTCCGATGCTCGACGACACGGAGCATCCGGTTGAGGACTATCTCACCGGGCTACGGCTGCTGGAGAAGGTGGCGGACGGCGTCGACGTGCTCGTGCCGGGGCACGGAGCCGTCGCCATGGCCGATCAGGTCCGGGTGCGGATCGACCAGGACCGGGAGTACCTGCACGCGCTGAGGGACGGCCGCGCTCCGGACGATCCGAGGCTCGGGCCTTCGGTCGAGCCCGGCTGGGAGTGGGTGAACGACATCCACGAAGGCCAGGCCGCGAGGATTGCGCGACGAAGCGAACGGGGCGGCACGGACGGCTAGTTGGTAGGGTCCGTTCGGCGCGACGGCCGGGGGAGGGGAACGCGTGGTGCGGGAGTGCTGGTTCTGCGGCGAGGACACTCCACCGTCGTGGCACGACCACGTCCTGGGGTTGCACAAGGACACGGACACCACCATGACCCCGTTCATCATCGTCCTGCGCTCCACCTGGCGTATGGAAATCGTGTCCGTGCCACGCTGTGCCCGTTGCCACACCGGACACCAGATAGAACGGACCGCGGCGGTGCTCTCCGTCGCCGCGTTGATCGCCTACGCCGCCAGTGGTCAGCTGGACCGGCTGCTCGGCATTCTGTCGTCCTCGACCGGGGAGCGGGTGGTCGCGGCGGTCTGGGCGGCCGTCGCCTGCCTGCCGGGGCTCGTCTGGATCGCGATCCGCCGGGGCCTGCTGCCGTGGCAGCGCCTGGCGCCCCGTCGTCTGGGCTACGCCCGCCACCACCCGGAGTATCTGGAACTCCGGGCAGAGGGCTGGAAGCCCAGGGCGGGCCCCATGCACTACTGGCACGGCCCGCCGAACCCCCATCACCCGCCGCCCGCGAATCGCCCCCGGCGGCTGATCGGGGGCGTCTTCGAGCTGCTCGGAGCGGCCTGCGGCATCGCCATCCCCGTCGCCTACTTCACCGGTTACGAAGAACTGGCCGGAGTCTTCATCGCGGCAACGGTGGCGCTGCTCTTCGTGGCCTCGAAGATCAGGCCCGAGGACTGATCGCGCCCGGCCAGGCCACGAACGTCGTCCATGCCGCCGAATCGACCGCGAGGCAGCCACGCCCTCCCGCCGTACGCGTCCTGTCGCGACGTACGTCAAGGTAGACGGGCGAACCACGCCGAGTGACGGGATACGGCCACCCTGTCACCCGGACGTGCCGCACAACCCCCGCTCCACCGCGTCCGTCACCCTGCGCTCCGCCTCCGCCGCCTGCGACGGGGTGAGGCCGCGCAGGGGGCCGTCGGTGAGGAGTACGGCCATGCCGTGGACGGTGGACCAGGCGAAGTACTCGGCGTCCGGGCGGCGTTCGGGGGGCAGGGCGCCCGAGGCGGCCAGGTCGTCCAGGGCCTCGGTGAGGAGGCGGTAGGCGGTCCGGCCCTCGGTCCCGGCCGCTTCCGCCGTGTCGGTGTCGGCCATGCCCGTCGTCGCGAACGCGGCGCGGAACAGGCCGGTTTCGGCCTGGGCGAAGGCGAGGTAGCCGCGGGTCAGGGCGCGCAGGCGCGCGCGGGCGGGGGAACCTGTCACCAACTCGCGTTCCATCGTGCGGGCCAGTTCCGCAAGGCCCGCCTGGGAGACCGCGGCCAGCAGGGCCCGGCGGTCGGCGAAGTGGCGGTAGGCCGCGTTCGGGGCGACGCCCACCCGACGGGTCGCCTCGCGCAGGACCACCGCGTCGGGACCGCCCTCGCGGGCCAGCTCGACACCGGCCGCGATGAGCGCGTTGCGCAGGTCGCCGTGCCGGTACGTGTCGCGTGGGGCCATCGGTGCTCCTCTGTCCGCGGTTCTCCCGCCCCTTCGATGTGGACGTCGTTCACATCGGCGGCTAGTCTACGACGCGTCGAGAATGTGGACGGCGTCCACATGTGTGCGGTCGAGGGGGAGCGAGCGACATGAGGGATGACGAAGCGGTGCGGCTGGAGGCGTTGACCAGGCAGTACGGGTCCGGGCGGACGGAGGTGACCGTGCTCGGGCCGGTCGACCTGCGGTTCGAGCGCGGGTGTTTCACCGCCGTGATGGGGCCCTCGGGGTCCGGCAAGTCGACCCTGTTGCAGTGCGCCGCCGGGCTCGACCGGCCCAGTTCCGGCCGCGTCCTGCTGGACGGGACGGATCTGACCTCGCTGAACGAGACTCGACGGACCCGGTTCCGCCGGACCGCCACCGGGTTCGTCTTCCAGGCGTACAACCTGCTGCCCTCCCTCACCGCCGAGCAGAACGTGGCGCTGCCCCTGCGGCTCGCCGGGCGGCGCCCGGCGCGCGGGGAGGTCCGGCGGGCGCTGGAGCAGGTGGGGCTCGGCGACCGGGCGGGGAGCCGTCCGCATCACCTCTCCGGGGGCCAGCAGCAGCGGGTGGCCGTCGCCCGCGCGCTGGTGACCCGCCCGGCCGTCCTCTTCGCCGACGAGCCGACCGGGGCGCTCGACCTCACGACGGGGCACGAACTGCTGCGCGTCCTGCGGGATCTGGTGCACTCCCCCGGTGAGCGGGAGGCGGGAACCGTCGTGATGGTCACGCATGATCCGCAGGTCGCGGCCTTCGCCGACCGCGTGGTCTTCCTCGCCGACGGGCTCCTCGCGGGAGAGCTGCGCTCGCCCACCCCGGAGGCCGTCGCCGAGCGGATGACGGCACTGGGCCGGCCCGCGGCGGAAGAGGCGGCGGGTGCCCCGTGCTGAGAGTCGCGCTGGGTACGCTTCGGCTGCGCTGGGTGTCATTCCTCGGGACGGTCGTCGCGCTCGTCCTCGCGGTGGCCCAACTGACCTCTCTCGGCGTCGTACTGATGTCGGCGGCGGAGCCCTCGCAGCGGCCCCCGCACCGCTTCGCCCACGCGCCCGCCGTCGTCCTGCCCGCCGACCCGCGCTGGGACTCCGCACAGCACGACCTCGGCGTACGGTCTCCCGCCGCGGCCCGGGGGCTGTCCCCGCAGTCGATACGGGACGTGTCCGCGACCGGCGCCACGGTCGTCGACCGGGCCTTCTACGCGCGGCTCGCGGACGGCGGCGGCGCGCAGAAGCAGGTCGGGCACCCGTGGCCGGTGGCCGAGTTCGGCGGGTACGCGCTGCGGGACGGGCGGGCGCCGCGCGCGGAGGGCGAGATCGTCGTCCCCTCCGGCCGGGCGCGCACCGGGGAGTCGGTGACCGTGCTGACGGCCGCCGACGGGCCGGGACGCCACACCGTCGTCGGCACCGTCGCGCCGGTCGACTGGGAGGACGCCGTCTTCTTCAGCGCGCAGGAGGCGGAGCGGCTGTCGCCCCGCGTCGACGCCCTGGTCGCGCTGGGGCCGGTGGAACGGGTGCGCGCGGTGGTCCCCGACACGGCCGAGGTGCTCACCGGGGCCGACCGGCACCGTGCCGACGCGGACGCCGCGAACGACCGGGAGGCCCTGGACAACACCCTCACCCTGCTGCCGGTCATGGCCGCGGTCGCCGGTACCACCGCCGTGTTCGTGGTGGCCTCCACGTTCGCCTTCGCGGTGGTGCAGCGGCGCCGGGAGATCGCCCTGCTGCGGACCGTCGGCGCCACCGGACCGCAGGTGCGCCGCATGGTCCGCGCCGAGGCTCTGCTGGTCGGTGCTCTCGCCTCGGCCGGGGGCGGGGTGCTCGGGCTCTTCGGCACCCGGCCGCTGACACGTCTGCTGGTCGGGATGGACATCGCGCCGCCCTGGTTCGCGGTGGAGATCTCCGCGCGCCCGGGAGTGCTCGCGCCGCTCGGGGCCGCCGTCCTGACCGGACTGCTCGTGGCCCTGTGCGGTGCGGTGGCCGCCGCGCGCCGGGCCTCGCGCATACGGCCGGTGGAGGCGCTGCGGGAGAGTACGGCCGAGGATACGGCGGTGGCGCCCGGCCGGGCCGCCCTCGGCGTCGTGGGGCTGGTCGGCGGGGCGGGGACGGCGTGCTGGATCGGGCTCGCCGCGCCCCGGACGGTCCTCTCCCCCACCGCGTACGTGGTCTCGCTGCTGGTGCCCGTCGTCGCGGTCGCCGCGCTGGCACCGCTGCTCGTGGGTCCCGTCGTCCGGGTGCTGATGCGGCCGTCGCGGCGGTCGCGCGGCCCGGCCGCCCTCCTCGTGCGGCAGAGCGCGCTCGCCTCGCGCCGGCGTACGGCGGCCACCGCGGCGCCGGTGCTGCTGACGGTGGGGCTCGCCCTGTCCCTGCTCACGGCCACCGACTCGCTGGGGGCCGCCCGGGACGCGGGGTTGCGGGCGGGGGTCGGGGCGCCGTACGCCGTCGTGCCGGAGGACGGGACGCGCGGGTTCAGCCCGCGCGTGGCGGAGCGGGTGGCCCGGGTGACGGGGGTGCGCGTCGCGGCGCCCGTGCCGACCACCGTCTACTTCCCGGACGGGGACGGGCGGTTGGCGGAGAACGACGGGCTGGCGGTGGCACCCGGAGCCCTGCGCCGGTCGACCCGTCTGGAGGTCGTGCACGGCTCGCTGGACGACCTGGACGAGCGGAGCATGGCCGTCGCCGAGCGGTGGGGGATGGAGGTCGGCGACCGGGTGCGTACGAGGCTCGCGGACGGCCGCGAGGTCATCCTGCGGGTGGCCGCCACCTACGCGGCGCTGCCCGGCGAGGACGTGGCCTATCTGCCGGAACGCTTCGCCGGGACAGGCCTGTTCGCCCGCGACGGGCTGGTGCGCCGGGCCGCGCTCTCCCTGGCTCCTGGGACGGACCGCCCGGCCGCCCTGGCGCGGGTGCGGGCGGCGCTCGCAGGCAGCGGGGCGCGGCTCACCACCCGGGACGGGCTGGTCACCGCCGAGGCCGCGCAGGCGCGCCGGCTCACCGAGACCCGGCAGCGGTCCACCGCCGTGATCGTCGTGCTCTTCTGCTTCGTGGCGATCCTGAACACCCTGCTGATGGCGACCGCGGACCGGCGCCACGACCTGGCCGTCCTCGGCCTGACCGGGGCCACGCCGCGCCAGGTCCTGCACTTCTTCGTCGCCGAGGCACTACTGGTCACGATGGTCGGGGTGACCCTGGCGCTGCTCGCCGCCGGGGTCAACATCCTCGGCCTCGGCGCCGCCCTCCACCAGCTCTTCGGCACGGCGCCGGTCGTCGTGCCGTGGGCCGCCGTCGGCGCGGTGACGGCGGCCTCGGCGCTTCTCGCCGTACTCGGCACGGTGGTGCCGGTGGCGTCCGCGCTGCGACGCCGCGACGCCTGAGCCCTCGGCCGACTGTGCGGGGACCGCAGGACGCCGCCCGCGCTCGCGTCAGCGCCGTACGGGCTCCGCCGTCTTCGGCACGTGACCCGCGACCACGCGCTCGCGGCCGGGGGCCGGTGCGGTGGTGGCGCGGTGGCGGTCCACCGTCCATGCCGTCGCCGCGACCGCGACGCCGAGGACCGCCAGGGCCGCGCCCGCCGTCGCCGGGGAGGTGGCTCCGAATCCGGCGGCCAGGGCGAGGCCGCCGATCCAGGCGCCGCCGGCGTTGGCCAGGTTGAAGGCGGCCTGGTTGGCGGAGGAGGCCAGGGAGGGGGCCGCGGCGGCCTTCTCCATGACCATGAGCTGGAGGGGCGAGCCGGTGACGAAGGCGGCCATGCCGAGCAGGGCCACCGACGCGGCCGCGGTGACCGGCGTACGCATGAGGAGGGGGAACAGCGCCAGGACGACGACGAGAGAGGCCAGGCCGCCGAAGAGGGTGCCGCGCAGGGAGTGGTCGGCCAGGCGTCCGCCGAGCAGGTTGCCCGCGGTGGCGCCGACGCCGAAGAGGGCGAGCAGCAGCGTCACGCTGGTCTCGGCGAATCCGGCGGCGTCGGTGAGCATCGGCGTGATGTAGCTGTAGGCCGCGAAGAGCGCGCCGAAGCCCGCGACCGTCGTGCCGAGCGCCAGCCAGACGGGCAGGGAGCGCAGGGCGGCCAGTTCGCCGCGCAGGCCGGTGGTGGGGGCGGGGGCGCTGTCGCGCGGGATCAGGACGGCCAGCGCCGCTATCGCCGCCACCCCGATCGCGCTCACGCCGAGGAAGGTGGCCCGCCAGCCGAGCTGCTGGCCCATGGCGGTGGCGGCGGGGACGCCGACGATGTTGGCGACGGTGAGGCCGAGGAACATCAGGGAGACGGAGCGGGCCTTGCGTTCCGGCGCGACCATGCCGGTGGCGACGACCGCGCCGACGCCGAAGAAGGCACCGTGCGGCAGGCCGCTGACGAAGCGGGCGGCCAGCAGCGAGATCTCGCCGGGGGCGACGGCCGACAGGGCGTTGCCCACCACGAACAGCGCCATCAGGGCGATCAGGACGGCGCGGCGGGACATCCGGGTCGTCGCCGCCGCGAGCAGCGGGGCGCCGATGACGACGCCGAGCGCGTAGGCGGAGACGAGGTGGCCGGCGGTGGGGATCGAGATGTCCAGGTCGTGCGCGACGTCGGGCAGCAGGCCCATCATCACGAACTCGGTGGTACCGATGCCGAAGGCGCCCACGGCAAGGGCGAGCAGGGCCAGGGGCATGAAGGGGTCTCGCCTTTCGAGAGCGGGGTCCGTACGGGAGGACGGGGCACAGGGGGACGACTGTATGTTCCCGTACGGAACAAAGACTCTCAGGGCGGGTATTCCGCAGGCGAATTCTAGGAAGCCGTTGTGTCGACCTTCACACGCGCGGCGATCGGCAGGTGGTCGCTGCCGGTCGCCGGGAGGGTCCAGCTGGTCATCGGCTCCACGCCGGTGACCAGGATCTGGTCGATGCGGGCCATCGGGAAGGACGCCGGCCAGCTGAAGCCGAAGCCGCTGCCCACGGCGCCCTGCGGGGAGCGCAGCTGGGAGGTGATCGCGGTGAGCGAGCGGTCGTTCATGGTGCCGTTGAGGTCGCCGAGCAGGATCTTGCGGGGCAGCTTCTCGTGGGAGATGGCCTCGCCGAGGGCGTCGGCGCTCTTGTCCCGCTGCCGCGCGGTGAATCCGGCCTCCAGCTTCACCCGTACGGAGGGCAGGTGGGCGACGTACACCGCGATCGGCCCGGACGGCGTGGCGACGGTGGCGCGCATCGCGCGCTTCCAGCCCAGCTCGATGTCGACCGGCTTCACCCCGCTGATCGGGTACTTGCTCCACAGCCCGACGGTGCCGACGACCGCGTGGTGCGGGTACTTCGCCGCCAGCGCCTTCTCGTACGTCGGTACGGCGGACGCCTTCAGCTCCTCCAGGGCCATCACGTCCGCACCGGCGGCGGCGACGGCACGGGCGGTGCCCGCCGGGTCGGCGTTGTCGGCGTTGACGTTGTGCGTGGCCACGGTGAGGTCGCCGCCGGAGCCGGTCTTGTCGAAGAGCAGGCCGCCGAAGAGGTTGAGCCACACGCAGACCGGCAGCACCAGCGCGATCAGCGCCGTCGCCGACTTGCGGACCAGGGCGATCACCAGCAGGACGGGGATCAGCAGGCCGAACCACGGCAGGAAGGTCTCGGTGAGGCTGCCGAGGTTGCCGATGGCGTTCGGGATGTGCGAGTGGGCCGCCATGACCGCCGCCAGGAGCAGCGCGACCACGGCCGTGATCAGGCCCCGGCGCCAGATCCGCCGGTCGCCGCGCCAGCCGCTGACCGCCCGGTCGAGCAGGCGCCGAATCCGGTTCTCCCGGCGCTCGGGGTCCGAGCCGCCGCTGTCCGTCTCCGTCATGTACGCCTGCTGCGCCATACCGTTGCCTCACTGCCTGCTGTGCACACCGTCGCCCCCTGTGACTCAGCACCATAGGGGATGATCGGTTCCGATCCCGCCGCCCTGGACGGCCGTACGGGCACGAGGACGTACGGGCCGTCCCACGGAGTTCCGCGCTGTACCGGAACGGGCGGCTCCGTGACAGAACGGGCACATTTGACCCCATGAGCCACGCCCTGCCCCGTGCCGGGGTACGTGACGGGGGTCCCCTAGCCGTCAGGGCGCCACAAGTGCCACCATGGAAGGGATCCGGGGACGCCGTCAGGGTGCCTCGAGATGACATGAAGGAGCCGTTGCCATGACGCAGCTTTCGGCTGCCCAGACGCCGCAGCGCACCCCCGCCGACGGGAGCAGGGCGCTGTACGGGGGCAAGATCAACCGCCGTATCACCGTCCGGGACATCACCGCCGCCAAGGAGCGCGGCGAGAAGTGGCCCATGCTCACCGCGTACGACGCGATGACCGCCTCCGTCTTCGACGAGTCCGGCATCCCGGTGATGCTCGTCGGCGACTCCGCGGGCAACTGCCACCTCGGCTACGAGACCACGGTGCCCGTCACGCTGGACGAGATGACGATGCTCTCGGCCGCGGTCGTCCGGGGCACCAGCCGCGCCCTGATCGTGGGCGACCTGCCCTTCGGCTCCTACCAGGAGGGACCGGTGCAGGCGCTGCGCTCGGCGACCCGGCTGGTCAAGGAGGCCGGGGTCGGCGCGGTCAAGCTGGAGGGCGGCGAGCGCTCGCACCGGCAGATCGAGCTGCTGGTGGAGTCCGGCATCCCGGTGATGGCGCACATCGGCCTCACCCCGCAGTCCGTCAACTCCATGGGCTACCGGGTGCAGGGCCGCGGCGAGGAGGCGGCCCAGCAGCTGCTGCGCGACGCCAAGGCGGTGCAGGACGCGGGCGCCTTCGCGGTCGTCCTGGAGCTGGTGCCGGCCGAGCTGGCCGCCGAGGTGACCCGGACGCTGCACATCCCGACGGTCGGGATCGGCGCGGGCCCGGACACCGACGCCCAGGTGCTGGTGTGGACCGACATGCTCGGGCTGACCGGCGGCCGGATGCCGAAGTTCGTCAAGCAGTACGCCGACCTGCGCAAGGTCATGGGCGACGCGGCGAAGGCGTACGCCGAGGACGTCGTCGGCGGCACGTTCCCCGCGGACGAGCACTCGGTCCACTAGCTCGGTCCACCAGCCCCGCCCACCGGCTCCGTCCACCAGTAGGCCATCGCGGTACGGCCACCGGCCCCGCCGATCTTCCCCCGTCGGCGGGGCCGAGTGGTTCCCGGGCGCGATGTCGGCGGGATGTCGGCGGGGCCGGGCGGCTGTCGGTGGGATGTCGGCGGTTTGTCGGTGCCCCCTGCCATCGTCTGGGGCATGAAGCGAATCGACGACATCCCCCCGGCCGCGGACAGCGCGGTCACCGTGCGGGGGCTGGTCAAGCACTACGGCGAGACCAAGGCGCTGGACGGCGTCGACCTGGACGTGCGCGAGGGCACCGTGATGGGCGTGCTCGGTCCGAACGGCGCCGGCAAGACCACCCTCGTACGCATCCTGTCCACCCTCATCACCCCCGACTCGGGCCGGGCGCACGTCGTCGGGTACGACGTCGTACGGCAGCCCCGGCAGCTGCGCCGCGTCATAGGGCTGACCGGGCAGTACGCCTCCGTGGACGAGAAGCTCCCCGGCTGGGAGAACCTCTACATGATCGGCCGGCTGCTCGACCTGTCCCGCCGGGACGCGCGCACCCGCGCCGACGAACTGCTCGAGCGGTTCTCGCTCACCGAGGCCGGCAAGCGGCCCGCGTCCACCTACTCCGGCGGCATGCGGCGCCGGCTCGACCTGGCCGCCTCCATGATCGGGCACCCGGCCGTGCTGTTCCTGGACGAGCCCACCACCGGTCTCGACCCGCGCACCCGCAACGAGGTGTGGGACGAGGTCAAGCGCATGGTCGGCGACGGCGTCACCGTGCTGCTCACCACCCAGTACATGGAGGAGGCCGAGCAGCTCGCCTCCGAGCTGACCGTCGTGGACCGCGGCAAGGTCATCGCGAACGGCGGCATCGAGGAGCTGAAGGCCAAGGTCGGCGGCCGCACCCTGCGGGTCCGCCCGGCCGACCCGCTGCAACTGCGCCCGCTCGCCGCCTACCTGGACGAGCTGGGCATCACCGGGCTCGCCAGCTCCACGGTGGACGCCGAGCGCGGTGCCGTGCTGGTGCCGATCCTCAGCGACGAGCAGCTGACGGCCGTGGTCGGCGCGGTCACCGCGCGCGGCATCACCGTCTCCGCCGTCACCACCGAACTCCCCAGCCTGGACGAGGTCTTCCTGTCCCTCACCGGCCACCGCGCCAGTGCCCCGCAGGACCCCGCCCCGGCCACCGACGACGCCCGCGAGGAGGTCGCCGTATGAGCGCCGCCACCACCACTCCGACCACCACCACTCCAGCCGCCACCGCCCCTGCCGCGCTCGCTCCGGACGCGCGGATCTCGCTGCGCGCGCACGTGCGGCACACCGGCGCCCTGGTCCGCCGCAACCTGCTGTGGATCCGGCAGGACCCGGAGTCGATGTTCGACGCGCTGCTGATGCCGATCGTCTTCACCCTGCTGTTCGTGTACGTCTTCGGCGGCTCGATCGGCCAGGCCCTGGGCGGCGGGCAGGACGGCTATGTGCAGTACGTGATCCCCGGCATGATCGCGATGATGAGCATGACGCTGTCCCAGGGCGTCGGCACCGGCTTCAGCCAGGACTTCAACTCCGGTGTCATGGACCGCTTCCGGTCGCTGCCGATCGGGCGCGGCTCGGTGCTCTTCGCGAAGATCGCGGTCGAGATGGTCCGGATGCTGTTCGCCACCACGGTGCTGATGATCGTCGCGGTCCTGGTCGGCTTCGACATCGACCACTGGGCCGGGCTGTTCGCGGCGGTGGGGCTGTCCGCGGTGTTCGCCTCCTCGATCATGTGGGTGTTCCTCACCCTGGGCGTGGTCCTGAAGAACGCGCAGTCGGTGCAGGCGATGGGCTTCATGGTGCTGTTCCCGCTCCAGTTCGGCTCCTCGATCTTCGCGCCGACGCAGTCGATGCCGGGCTGGCTCCAGTCCTTCACCGACTACAACCCGCTGTCCACGCTCGCCGACGCGGCGCGCGGACTGATGGTGGGCGGCCCGGTCGCGCACGACCTGTGGATCACGCTCGGCTGGTCGGCGGCGATCACCGCGGTGATGGCGCCGATCGCCGTCCACAAGTTCCGTACGAAGACCTGAACCGCACACGTGGGGCACGCGTCAGACGAGGGCGACGGCCTCCTCCGGGGAGAGCCGGCCGCCCTCGCCGTACGCGGCGTCGTACGCCTCGGTGCCGAGCGCCCCGCGGACGCGTTCGACGGCCCGCCCGCGCGCGTCCCGCTCCATGCCCGTCGACACGTGTCCCGGCGGGAGCATCGCCTCGGCGGCGCCCAGGCACCGGGCGCCGTCCGCGGCCCGGCGGCCGCCGTCCAGCCGGGCCAGGGCCATCGCGGCGATGGTCAGGTAGGCGGAGCGCATGTGCGGGGCGATGGCCGCGGACAGCGGGTCCTCGGCCCGCGCCAGCGACTTGCGGATCCCGGTCAGGCACTCCTCGTGCCGGTCCTCCAGCGTGGCGAGCCAGGCTTCGGCGGCGAGGATGAAGGCGTCGAAGACCACGAAGTGCGCGATGGAGAACTCCTCGCGCAGCAGCCGCAGTTGCTCGCCCGCCTCGGCCGTACGACCGGTCATGCCCAGGTGTCCGGCGAGGAACAGCCGGGCGGCGGGCATCGCGCCGTTGTGGCCCGTGCCGGCCGTGCGCTCGATCACCCCGCGCAGCACCCGCTCGCCGCGCTCCGTGTCGCCCGCCTCCAGGAGCACGCTGCCGAGGCGGGCGTCGAGGATGTCCACCTGGGCGTGGGCACCGAGCCGCTCGGCGTGCTGTGCGGCGGCCCGGTAGTCGGCGGCGGCACGCGGGTAGTCGCCGACGCGCTCGCGGGCCTCGGCCCGCCCGGAGAGGGCCTCGGCCATGCCCCAGGCGTCGCCGAGCCGGTGGTAGATCTCCAGCGACTCGTCGGCGTCGCGGACCGCGTCGCCCGCCCAGTCGGTGCGGTTGGCGAGCATCTGGGCGCGCATCTGCAGGCCGCCGGCCAGCTCCCACTCGTAGCCCGGGGTCTCGCGGCAGGTGCGCAGGGTGGCGTCCATGATCTCGCGCAGCCGGTCCATGTCACCGGTGAGCATCACGGAGTAGAACCAGAGCAGGCCGGGGCTGGAACAGGTCTGCGGCATCCCCGGCTCGTAGGTGCCCGCGATGACGCGCAGCTTGCGCTGGGCCGCCGGGTTCTGCCACGCGTCCAGCTCCGTGTCCATGCAGGCCAGATGGGCCAGGTGCACCCCGCGCCGGGCCTCGGCGAGGACCTCGCCGGTCATCGGGGGCGGCGCGGACGTGCACCGCTCCCACACCGGCTGGGCGGGGGTGCCCGGCTCGGCGAAGGGGTCCGGACCGAGCGCCATCACCTCGACGAACCAGTTCCGGGCCTCCACCCGCAGGTCGCGCATCTGCCAGTACCAGACCAGCGACAGCGCCAGGCACAGCGCCTCCTGCTCGTCGCGCTCGGCGACGGCGTGGCGCAGGGCGGTGCGCAGGTTCTCGTACTCCAGCTCCAGCCGCTCGATGGCGGCGAGCTGCTGCGGACCGCGCAGCAACGGGTCGGTGGTGCGGGCGAGTTCGCGGTAGTACGTCAGGTGGGCGCGGGCCGCGGCGGCGCGGCCACCGGCCTCGTCGAGGCGCTCGCCCGCGTATTCGGCGACGGTCTCCAGGAGCCGGTAGCGCATGCCGTCGCCGGACAGGCGGTCGGTCACCGGCGCGGCCACGACGAGGGACTTGTCGACGAGGGAGCCGAGGGCGTCCAGTGCGGCGGGCCCGCACACGGCCTCGGCGGCGGCGAGGTCGCAGCCGCCGGCGAAGACGGACAGCCGCCCCAGCACGTCGCGTTCGTCCGCGTCGAGCAGGTCCCAGGACCAGTCGACGACCGCGCGCAGGGTCTGCTGGCGGGGCAGGACGGTACGGCTGCCGGAGGTGAGCAGGCGGAAGCGGTCGTCGAGCCGCTCGGCGATCTGGCGCGGGGTGAGCATCCGCAGCCGGGCGGCGGCCAGTTCGATGGCGAGCGGGAGGCCGTCGAGGCGGCGGCAGATCTCGGCGCAGGCGGCGGCGGTCTCGTCGTCGGCGTCCACGCGGAAACCGGGGCGGGCGGCGGCGCCCCGGTCGGCGAGCAGCCGCAGCGCGGCGGGCTCGGGCAGCGGTTCCACGGGGCGCAGCGACTCCCCCGGCACGCCCAGGGGTTCGCGGCTGGTGGCGAGGACGGTCAGGTGGGGGCAGCGGGCGAGGAGTTCCTCGGTGAGGCGGGCGGCGGCGTCGACGACGTGCTCGCAGTTGTCGAGGACGATCAGCATGCGGCGGCGGCCGCAGTGCTCGACGAGCCGCTCGACGGCGGTGTCCTGCCCCTCGGTGGCGGTGGCGGCCCGCATCTCCTCGGCACCGGCGCGGTAGAGCACGGTCTCGCGGGCGCCGACGGCGGTCAGGACGGCCTCCGGTACGTCGGCGGGGTCGTCCACGGGGGCCAGCTCGGCCAGCCACACCCCGTCGCGGGCCGCGTCCCCCGCCCCTTCGGCGGCCTCCTGCGACAGCCGGGTCTTCCCGGCGCCGCCGGGCCCGAGGAGGGTGACGAGCCGGGTGGTCGTCAGGTCGGCACGGAGTGTCTCCACGTCACCGTCCCGGCCGACGAAGGAGGTCAGCCGGGCCCGCAGGTTGCCGCGGGGGCGGAATCCCTGCGGGGCGGGTGCGGCGGCGGACCCGGGCAACGCGGGTGCGGATTCCGGCGGCGCCGCCGACACGGGCACCGTCGTACCGTGCCCGGGGGACGTGCCGGGGCCGGCAGGCCCACCGGGCACGAGGGACGTGTTCGGCTGCTGCCCGGTGGCGGACGCGCCCGCCGGGCGGGAGGCGGGCGCCGGACCGGAGGCAGGTCCGGTACTGGGCACAGATCCGGTACCGGGGACAGATCCGGTACTGGAGACTGGCCCCGCACCGGACGCAGGTCCCACGCCGTGCAGCGGCCCGGCGGTGACCCCCGGTGCCGTCTCGGATGCTGCCCACCTGCCCGGGGCAGGACCCGTGCCGTGGACAGGCGCGGCGGTGGGCCCCGGCGCCGAACCGGAGGCGGGCCACCCCTCAGCGGCATGTCCCGGACCGGAGCCGGGCGCGGCGGCGGGCCCCGCGGCAGGACCGGACGCGGGGCCGGTGCCGGGCGCAACGCCCGGGCCGGACGCCGGGCCCGGGCCGGACGACCGGCCGGGGGCGGGTGCCGGGTGGGGCGCGGGGCTGAGGAGCTCTGCGTGGAGTGCTCGCAGCTCCCGGCCCGGGTCGGTGCCGAGGCGGTCGGCGAGGAGGTGGCGTACGGCCTCGTAGGCGGCCAGTGCCTCGGCGGTGCGGCCGGTGTCGCGCAGGGCGCGCAGCCGCAGCGCCTGGAGGGGCTCGTCCAGGGGGTGGCCGTCGCACAGGGCGGTCAGCTCGGGCAGGGCGTGCTCGGCCTGCCCGAGGTCCAGGGCGGCGGTGTGGCGGGCGCGCAGGGAGTCGAAGTGCCGGGTCTCCCAGCGGGCCGCCTCGGCGGTGCGGTCGGGCAGGTCGGCGAGGGCGGGCCCGCGCCACAGCGCGAGCGCGTCGTCGAGCACCACGGCCGCCTTGGCGGGGTCGCCGTCGGCGAGGGCGCGGGTGCCCTCACCGGCGAGCCGGTCGAAGCGGTGCAGGTCGACGTCGTCGAGGGCGGCGGCGAGCCGGTAACCGCCGTCGGCCGAGGCGACCGAGTCGGCGCCCAGCGCCCGGCGCAGCCGCCCGACCAGCGCCTGAAGGGCGCCCGTCGCGTCGGCGGGCGGGTCCCCGCCCCAGACCTCCTCCACCAGCAGTCCCGCGGGGACGGCGCGGCCGGTCCGGAGGGCGAGCACGGTCAGCAGGGCGCGCAGCCGCGCCCCGCCGAGCGGGACGGCCGTGCCGTCGGGACGGAGTACCTGTGTGGTGCCGAGGATGCGATAGCGCACGGGGCCATTGTCCCCGCTGCCGTCGGAGCCGGTCACGGGGTTTTGTCCGCACGGCGTGCCCGGCCTCCGCCGCCCTCCCCCTTTCCGTCCCCGTCCCCGTCCCGGCGCGGAACCGTCTGCCCCGCGCGAGACGTTCTCCCCGTGCGCCCGGTACGGTCGGGCGGTCCCGCACCCCGCGGGTGCCGTCACGCGTGCCCGACAGTCAGGGAGTTCCATGTCCACCGCCACCGCCCGCCCCAGCGACCGGAGGATCAGTCCCGTCTTCCTCGGGATCGTCGCCGTCGCCGCGGTCACGGGCTGGGCCACCTGGACCGGCTTCGCCGAGCAGCCCGGTCTCGCCGTGTTCCTGTTCGTCACGGCCGCGTGGGTCGTCTCGCTGTGCCTGCACGAGTACGCGCACGCCCGCACCGCGCTGCACAGCGGCGACATCTCGGTCGGCGCGAAGGGCTACCTCACGCTCAACCCTGTGAAGTACACCCATGCCCTGCTGAGCATCGTCCTCCCCGTCCTCTTCGTGATCATGGGCGGGATCGGGCTGCCCGGCGGCGCCGTCTTCATCGAGCGCGGGCGGATCCGGGGACGCTGGCGGCACAGTCTGATCTCGGCGGCGGGCCCGCTGACGAACGTGCTGTTCGCCGTCGTGTGCACGGCGCCGTTCTGGCTGGACGCGCTGGACGGTGTGCCGCGCGACTTCCGGCTGGCGCTGGCGTTCCTCGCACTGCTCCAGGTCACGGCCGCGATCCTGAACTTCCTGCCGGTGCCGGGCCTGGACGGCTACGGCGTGATCGAGCCGTGGCTGTCGTACAACGTGCGGCGGCAGGTGGAGCCGCTCGCGCCGTTCGGGCTGCTGATCGTGTTCGCGCTGCTGTGGATCCCGGCGCTCAACGGCGTGTTCTTCGACGCGATCGACGCGCTGCTGCGGGGCCTGGGGATCGGCGAGGTCGACACGTACTGCGGCTTCGAGCTGTACCGCTTCTGGCAGACCGACCCGCTGTGCACGCCGGGCGGATGAGGCCGCTCAGCCGGTGACGGACGTGGACGAGGCGGCGCGGCGGGCGTCCCGGCCGCGCTTGGCGTAGTACCAGCACATGTTCGACGACAGCCCCGACAGCAGCACCCACACGACGCCGATCACGACGCTGCCCTGCACGAAGGAGACGACGGCGGCGGCCACGGCGAGTACGCAGACGACCAGGGCGTAGAGGGCGAGGCGGGGCATGGGCACGGCTCCTGTCGGGGGGACACTGGTACCGACCAGTGTCCCCCATCGCCTCATACGTCCGTGACGCGGAGCCCGGCGTGTGCCTTGTAGCGGCGGTTGACGGAGATCAGGTTGGCGACCAGCGACTCGACCTGGTGGGCGTTGCGCAGCCGTCCGGCGAAGACGCCGCGCATGCCCGGGATGCGTCCGGCGAGGGCCTGCACGATCTCCACGTCGGCGCGCTCCTCGCCGAGGACCATGACGTCGGTGTCGATCTCGTCGATCTCCGGGTCCTGGAGGAGGACCGCCGAGAGGTGGTGGAAGGCGGCGGCGACCCGGCTGTCCGGCAGCAGGGCGGCGGCCTGCTCGGCGGCGCTGCCCTCCTCGGGCTTGAGCGCGTAGGCGCCCTTCTTGTCGAAGCCGAGCGGGTTGACGCAGTCGACGACGAGCTTGCCGGACAGTTCCCCGCGCAGGGATTCGAGGGTCTTGCCGTGGCCGTCCCACGGTACGGCGACGATCACGACGTCGCTGCGGCGCGCGGTCTCGGCGTTGTCGGCGCCCTCGACGCCGTGCCCGATCTCCTCGGCGGCGGCCGCGGCGCGCTCGGCGGCGCGGGAGCCGACGATCACCTTCTGGCCGGCCTTGGCGAGGCGGTACGCGAGGCCCTTGCCCTGGGGGCCGGTGCCGCCGAGCACGCCAACGACCAGCCCGGAGACGTCGGGCAGGTCCCAGGGGTCCTTGGCCGGAGCCTTGGCGGGGGCCTTGTGTGCAGCACTGTCGGTAGAGGTCATGGGCCGACCCTACGTCCGCGACGGCCTGCCCAGGGGTACGGGTCCCGCCCGCTGGGAGGCGGCCCCCGGGCCGGGTGAATCCGGGGCGAACGCCGGACCGCGCGGAGGGGGTTGCGGCAGGATGCGGCCGCATGGACGCCGTACGGGTCGCGCTGTTGCGGGAAGTGCTCGCCGGGACCGAGTGGCTGGGGGCCACCCGGCGGTTCGCGGGGGCGCTGCGGGGGTCGGTGGTGCCGCACGGGGGCGGTCTGCTGCTGGTGGGCACCCCCGAGTACGAGCCCTGGCACCTGGCGGCGCACCTGGTGGACGAGGCCGCCTGGTCGGGGACGCCGGAGCTGGCTCCGACGCTGGTCCGGCACGGGGCGCGTCCGTCGGACCCGGCGCATCTCGCGGTCGGCCTCGGGCGGCTGGCGGCGGCCCGGCGCGGGGAGACGCTGCTGGTGGTCACGCCCGAGGACCCCGGTGCCCGACTCCTGGAGCGGGTGCACGACGCCCGCCGGGCCGGTGCGACGGTGCTGGCGCTGGGCACCGACCGCGCACCGGGCGAGCGGGAGCTGACGGCGATGGCGCACGAGACGCTGTCCGTCCCGGACGGAGCCGAGCTGGACCTGGACACGGTGCAGCACCTGGTCAGCGCGTCGGCCGGGGAGAACGCGGTGCCACCGCCCCGGAGCCGCCGCCGCTTCCGCGACCGCCTCTCCCGCCTCGCCGACCACCTGACGGCCCCACCACCGTCCGGCTGGTGACGACCGACGCCCCCGCGGCCCGCCGGGCAACTGCCCGGCCCGACCGACGCCCCCCGCGATCCGACCGACGACCATCGCCGCCCCGCCGGGACCCACCAACGACCACCGCCACCCGACCGACGACCACCGCGGTCCGACCACCGCCACCCGACCGACGCCCCCGGCCCGACCGGCGACGGTGGCGGTCCGGCCGGTGGTCATCGCCGCCCCGCCGGGATTTGCCGCGGCCCGACCGGCGATCGCCGCCACCCCGCCGACGGCGGCCGCCGGGAAAACCGGTTGCCGGTGTTCGTGCCGCCGCCGGACGATGACCCCTCGTGACCGACACCTCCCCCGCCGACGCGCCCGCCGACAGGCCCGGCCAGTCGTCCGCCGACGCGCCCGTCGACCCGCCCACCGGCCTGCGGGCCCTGCTGCCCGATCTGTCTCCCTGGCGGGCCTCCCGGGACTTCCGGCGGTTGTGGGTCTCGGGGCTGATCACCAACTTCGGCAGCTTCCTGACCTTCGTCGCGCTGCCGGTGCAGATCAAGGAGCTGACGGGGTCGGCGGCGGCGGTGGGCGCGATCGGCGCCGTGGAGCTGGTGCCGCTGGTGGTGTTCGGGCTGTACGGCGGGGCGCTGGCCGACGCCTGGGACAAGCGGCGGCTGATCCTGTGGACGGAGGCCGGTCAGGGCGTGCTGTGCGTCGCGCTGCTGGTCAACGCGCTGATGCCGAGCCCGGCCGTGTGGCCGCTGTATGTGATCGCCGCGTTCACCTCGGCGCTCGGCGCGGTGCAGCGCCCCGCCCTGGACTCGCTGATCCCGCGGATCGTGGCCCACGAGCACCTCCCGGCCGCCGCCTCGCTGAACGCACTGCGCTGGCAGGTCGGCGGCATCGCCGGACCGGCGCTGGCGGGCGTGGTGGTGGCGTACGCGGGGCTCGGCTGGGCGTACGCGGTCGACCTGGTCACCTTCGCCGCCTCGGTGGTCCTGGTGGCGGGGCTCGCCTCCTCGCCCGCCGCGCACGAGGCGCGCAGACCGTCGTGGGCGGCGATCGCCGAGGGCGCCCGGTACGCGTGGAGCCGCAAGGAGCTGCTGGGCACCTACGCGGTCGACCTCGCGGCGATGCTCCTGGCGATGCCGCTCGCGGTGCTGCCGTTCCTGGCCGACGAGTTGGACGCCGAGTGGTCGCTCGGGCTGATGTACGCGGCGATTCCGGCGGGCTCGCTGCTGGTGAGCGTGAGCAGCGGGTGGACGGCGCGGGTGCACCGGCACGGGCGGATGGTGGTGCTCGCGGCGGCCGGGTGGGGCCTGGCGATCGCCGCCGCCGGCTTCGCCGGGAACGTGTGGCTGGTGCTGCTGTGCTTCGTGCTCGCCGGTGCCTGCGACATGGTCAGCGGCGTCTTCCGCAGCGCGATGTGGAACCAGACCATCCCGGACGAGCTGCGCGGCTGGCTCGCCGGGATCGAGCTGCTGTCGTACTCGGTGGGTCCGCAGCTCGGCCAGGTCCGGGCGGGCGGCACGGCCGCGCTCGTCGGGGTGCGGGCGTCGGTGTGGTCGGGCGGGCTGCTGTGCGCGGGCGCGGTGGGGGTGCTGGCGCTGTGCCTGCCGACGATGATGACGTACGACGCGCGGACGAACGAGCACGCGGTGCGGCTGCGCGAGAAGCGCGCAGCCGACGCCGCGAGCGGCTGATCAGTCGTCCCGGTCGCCGTCGGCGCTTCCCGGGGCGGAGGCGTCGTGCCACCTGGGGTCGTTCTCCCATTGGAGGTTGCGCTCGCGGGCGGTCTGCATCGCGTGCTCGGCCTCGGCCCGGGTGGCATACGGTCCGAAGCGGTCCTTGCCCGGGCAGTCCGGGCCCTCCTCGACCTTCTGGTGCTCCAGGCAGTAGTACCACTCGCCCGGTTTGCCGACCGTGCGCTTCTTGAACAGGGCCATGGGACAGCTCCTCTCGCCACCGACATGTTCCCCCATGCGTGCTGGTTAGACTCGCTGCATGTCTGGCCAGTCGCTGCTCGTCCCAGGGGAGCTCTCCCCCACCCGTTCCGTGCCCGGAAACATCCGCCGGCCCGAGTACGTCGGCAAACCCGCGCCGACGCCGTACACCGGACCGGAGGTGCAGACGCCCGAGACGATCGAGGCGATGCGCGTGGCCGGGCGGATCGCGGCGCGGGCGATGGAGGAGGCCGCGAAGCACATCGCGCCCGGCGTGACGACGGACGAACTGGACCGGGTGGCGCACGCGTACATGTGCGACCACGGCGCCTACCCCTCGACGCTCGGCTACCGGGGCTACCCCAAGTCCCTGTGCAGCTCGGTCAACGAGGTCATCTGCCACGGCATCCCCGACTCCACCGTGCTGCGCGACGGCGACATCGTGAACCTCGACGTGACGGCGTACATCGGCGGGGTGCACGGCGACAACAACGCGACCTACCTGGTCGGCGACGTGGACGAGGAGAGCCGGCTGCTGGTCGAGCGGACCCGGGAGTCGCTGGCCCGCGCGATCAAGGCGGTCAGGCCGGGCCGGCAGATCAACATCATCGGCCGGGTCATCGAGTCGTACGCGAAGCGGTTCGGGTACGGGGTGGTGCGGGACTTCACGGGCCACGGCATCAACGCGGCGTTCCACTCGGGGCTCATCGTGCCGCACTACGACAGCCCGCACGCGACGACCGTCATCCAGCCCGGGATGACCTTCACGATCGAGCCGATGCTGACGCTCGGCACCCACGAGTACGACATGTGGGACGACGGCTGGACGGTCGTGACGAAGGACCGCAGGCGGACCGCCCAGTTCGAGCACACCCTGGTGGTGACGGACTCGGGCGCGGAGATCCTTACGCTGCCCTGACCCCCGTTCCCCGACCCCCGTCCCCTGATCCGCGTCGCTCGACGGCCCGCTCTCCCCGGAGGGCGGGCCGTTTCGCGTCCGGGTGGGTACGCTTTTACCGACAGCCCGTCGGCAAGCCTATTGACTTAGGTAAGCCTAACCATAGAAAATCATGCTTATGGACTCCTTCTCGACGCTCATCCGCACCGCCTCCCACGAGCAGCACGTGGAGGCGGAGACCTCGACGTTCATGAGCGACCTGCTGGGCGGGCGGCTCGGTGTCGACGCCTACGCGCGCTACACCGAGCAGCTGTGGTTCGTCTACGAAGCCCTGGAGACCGCCGCCGGCCGGCTGGCGGCGGACCCGGTGGCCGGGCCGTTCGTCCGGCCGGAGCTGCTGCGCCTGGCCTCCCTGGAGCGGGACCTGGCGCACCTGCGCGGCGCCGACTGGCGCGCGGGCCTGACCGCCCTGCCCGCGACCGAGGCGTACGCGGCCCGGGTGCGCGAATGCGCGCAGGAGTGGCCCGCGGGGTACGTCGCCCACCACTACACCCGCTACCTGGGCGACCTGTCCGGCGGCCAGATCATCCGCGACAAGGCCGAGCGGACCTGGGGCTTCGCCAGGAAGGGCGACGGGGTCCGCTTCTACGTCTTCGAGGAGATCTCCAACCCGGCCGCCTTCAAGCGGGAGTACCGCGAACTGCTGGACGGCATCCGCGCGGACGACCTGGAGAAGCAGCGGGTCGTCGCCGAGTGCAAGCGTGCCTTCGCCCTGAACACGGCGGTCTTCCGGGCGCTCGGCGAGGAGTTCCCGCTGTCCGCCTGAGTCACCGCTCCAGGCGTACCCGCCCGCCGATCTCGACCCAGCCCTCGGGCTGCGGTGCGGTGAGGATCTGGGAGCCGACCCCCTGGGTGATGTTGAGGGCGCGGCCCAGGCGTCCGGTCAGCAGCAACGCCGCCGCCCCCGTCGCCTCGTCCTCGTCGATGCCGTCGTCGCGGCCGGGGAAGGCGCGGGCCCGCACCCGCCCCGCCGCCTCGTCCTCCCACGCCCAGGCGTAGACCCACTCCCCCTTCGGGGGCACCCCGAGGTCGTCGACCTCGGCGACGGTGGCGTACTGGCGCAGGGTGCGCGGCGGGGCCCACTCGGGGCGGGCCTCGATCCAGCTGAACTCGCCGTCCAGCCGGGCGCCCACCACCCCGGCCCGCGTGACGAGTTCGGGCACGTCCAGCAGCCAGGCGGTGCCGACGCAGGGATGCCCGGCGAAGGGCAGGCGCAGGGTGGGCGTGTAGATGTCGACGACGCCGCGCTCGGGGTCGTCGACGAACACGGTCTCGCTGAAGCCGAGTTTGGCGGCCAGCTCCTGCCGCCGCTCGGGCTCCGGCAGTACGGATCCGTCCCGGACGACGCCCAGTTCGTTGCCGTATCCGCCGTTCGGCGCGCAGAAGACCCGCAGTACGTCGTAGTCGGTCACCGGGGCATTCAAGCATCGTCCGCGGCCGGCCAGAGCGGGGTGGGGGCGTCGTCGTGGGGGAGGGTGGCGAGCGCGTCCGCGTACCCGCGTTCCAGGGCGGCGCGTCGGCGTTCGGTTTCCGATCCGGCGGGGCGCTCCGACAGCCGGGCCATGCGCTCCGCGTGCCCCTCGGTGACCGCGTCGGCGGTCCGCCGCCACTCCGCCTCCTCCGGCAGCAGGGTCAGCACCACGCAGGCCGGTTCGGCGCCCTCCGCCAGCGCCGCCACCGCGCGGTCGTGTCCGTCCAGGATCAGCCAGCCGTCGAGGAACGGCACCCACCAGAGCAGGACCGGGGCCAGGGTGCCGTCCCGGGCGTGCTTGCGGTACGCCTTCACACGCGGCGCGTCGGGGGGCGAGAGCGGGCGCAGGGGCAGGACACCGTGCCAGCCGCCTCCGCAGAGCAGTTCGAGGACGGTGTCGGGCCAGTCCCGTACGAAGTCCTCGGTCCAGATGCCGGGGGCGAACGACGCGCGTGCGGTGAGCGACCAGCGTCCGTCGTGCAGCGGCCCGTAGGGCGTGTCCTCCAACCACCGGGCGCAGCGGTGGCGCCAGTCGGCGTCCGGTGTGCGCATCGACGCGGCGCGCAGGGGCGGCAGCGGGGAGCGGTGGCCGGGCAGGCGGCACAGGTGCAGCTCGCGGCAGCAGCCGTCGCCGTGCCACCGGGCCCGGGTGAGGGGGCGGGCGCCCTGGTGGAGCGTGGGCGGGCCGCCGTCCCGGGCCCGGACGAAGCGCAGCGGTGGCGGGCCGGGGCGGCCCCGGACGTCCAGGACCAGGGGTCCCGAAGCCGCTTCCCGCACCGCACGTTCCATCCGGACAGTATCGGGCGCGGACCGCCCCGGCCCGCAAGGGATTACTCGGCGGACCGCGCCTGGGTCCGCCGCCTGCGCGTCGCGTACACCGCGCCCGCGCCGACCGCGACCGCGACACCGGCCGCCGCGCCCAGGGCCGGGCCCGGTATGTCCGAACCGGTGGAGGCGAGGCTGCCGCCGCCGATCGAACCGCCGGTGGTCGTTCCGGTGCCGCCGACGGTCGAACCGGTGCCGCCGGCGGTGCCCGTGCCCCCGCCGGTGGAGCCGCCCGCCGTGCCCGCGCCGCCGGACGCGCCGCCGGACGTGCCCGAGCCGTCGCCGCCCGGCAGCTGTGCGTCGTCGCTCAGCGCCACCGACAGGCCGACGGTGTCGAGCGCGGTACCGGCCTGGTAGAAGTCGCCGAAGGCCTTCGCGCCGGCCGCGGTGAGCGTGGCGGCGACGTCCTCGACGGCGATGACGTTCTTCGCGGCCTTCAGGTCGCCGGACGTCGCCCTGAGGTCGGCCAGGACCACTCCCTCGGTCTGCGCCCCGAGGCTGTTCACGTCGGCGGTGAGCTTGCCGGTGCCGCCGTCGAGGGTGGCCTTGAGGTTGCTCAGGGTCAGGTCGAGGCCGTAGGTGCCGCCCGTCTCGTGGCCCTTGAAGTTGACGGCGCCCTTGAAGGTGGCGGTCAGTTTGTCGGCGTCCGTGTCGTAGGTGCCGGTGGCGTCCTTGAAGGTGAACGCGCCGTTCCCGGCGGCCTGGGTGGCGCCGCCGGAGACGGTGACCCTGCCCTTGGCGACGGTGCCGACGACGTAGGCGCGGAAGGACTCCTTCACGCCCCAGCCGAGGGTGCCGTCGGCGATCTCGCCCTTGGCGGGGGCCGCGCTCGCGGGGGCCGAGGGCGAGGCGCTCGTGCTCGCCGTGGGGCTCGGGTCCTGGGTGGCGGGTGTGGTCTGCGGGTCGGTCGGTTCCGGGTCGGTCGGGCCGGTGGTCGGCTCGTTGGAGGGTTCCCCGGTGGTGGGCTGCCCGGTGGGCCCGGTCGTGGGACCGGTGGTCGGTTCCGTGGTCGGAGGCGTCTTCCTGACCACCGTCAGCGGGTCTCCGGCCGCGCCCGCGTAGCTCGCGCTGCCGAGGTATTCGCCCGCCTCGGTGGTGAGGGTGGTCGCCATGTCGGTCATCGCGCGGGTCACGGCGACCTTGGCGAGCGGCACGTCGTCGCCCTTCTTGGTGGGCGTCGCGCCGGAGGTGTCGACCGTCGTCACGTCGGCGGTGATCTCACCGGCGCCGCTGTCGAAGCGCACGTCGGTGAGCGTGACCTCGAACTGGTGCGCGGCGGAGGCGCTCACCAGCTTGCCCTGGAAGCCGAGGTCGACGGCGTTCGTCGTGTGGTCGTAGGTGCCGGTGCCGTCGGTGAAGGTGAAGGCACCGTTGCCGGCGGCCTGGGTGGCGCCCTCCGACGCGGTGAAGCTGCCGAACATGCCGACGTACGTCCGGTAGGACTGCTTGATGCCCCACGTCAACTCGTAGTCCGAAAGCGGGGATCCGGCGGCCGGGGCGGCGGTGGCGCTGCCCGGCGTGGCAAGGGCGGTCACGCCCAGCGCGGCGGCCGTGGCGACGGCGGCGGCGAGTGCGGTGGAGCGGCGTCGTCTGACGGGCATGGCTCGGTTCTCCTTGGTGTCGGGGGTGTTCAGCCCTGGTCCGGAGCCGGGCCCGCCGGGGAATCGGCGGACGCGGCGGGCCGGGCGCGGCGCCTGCGGACGGCGACGGCCACGAGGGCCGCGGCCGCCAGCAGCAGGGCACCGGCCGCGAGGGAGACGGGAAGTGCGGGGAAGTCGCCGTCGTCGGTGGTGCTCGCGACAGGGGCGGCGGAGGTGTCGGCGCCGGTCTTCCCCGGCCGCGGGCTCGCGCTCGGCACGGGCTCGCTGCCGAGGTCGGGCAGGGCGGGCAGTTCCGCGTCGGCGGTGAGGGCGACGGCGAGGGACACCGGGTCCATCCCGGTGCCGGCCTGGTACATGCCGCCGAAGGCCTTCGCACCGCGCGCGGTGAGCTTGGCGGGGGCCTCGGTGACCTTCACCAGGCCCCCGGACGGCTTCAGTTCGCCCGCGTCGAAGGTGACCAGGGGCACCTTCTTCTCCTTGACGTCCGGGCTCGTCACGTCGGCGTACAGCGTGCCCCTGCCGTCCTCGACGACGGTCCGTACGTTGCCGAGGCTCAGGTCGAGGCCATGGGCGCCGGTGAAGCGCACCGTGCCCTTGAAGGCGGCGGTGAGGTCGCCGTCCTCGTACGTCCCGGTGCCGCCGGGGAAGCGGAAGAGCGCGCCGCCGTCCTGGGCGCCCGCGGTGAGGGCCCACTCGCCGTCGGCGATGTCGCCGGTGACGTACTCGCGGAAGGTGCGGCGCACGCCCCAGTCGACGGCGCCGTCCTGGACCGTGCCGCCCGACGTCTTCGTGGGCCTGGGCGACTCGGCGGACGGCGAGGGGGTGTCCGACGGCTGCTTCTCCCGCTTCGGCGCGGGCGCCTTCACGTCGGCGGACAGGCTCACCGGATCCAGCGCGGTACCGGCGGTGTAGTACCCGGCGAAGGACCGGGCGCCCTCGGCGGTGAGGGTGGCGGGGAGGTTGTTCAGGGCGACGGTGCTGCCGCCGCCCCGCATGTCGATGCCGCCGAGGGAGAGGGAGGCGAAGGGCACCTGACGGGACGTCGTGACCGCCCCGGTGTCCTTCGCCTTGCTGACGACGTCCACGTGGAGCGTGCCGGTGGAGCCGGAGATGCTCACGGTGGGACGGCTGAGGGTGAGGTCGAGCTGGTGGGTGCCGGTGCTCGTGCGGTGGCCGAGGAAGTGCACGCCACCGGAGAAGGCGGCGCGGAAGGTGCCGGTGGCGGCGTCGTAGGTGCCGGTCGCCGAGTGGAAGCGGAACGAGCTGCCGCCGACGGTGGCCGCACCCCCGCTGAGGGAGTAACTGCCCTTCGCGACGGGCCCGGTGACATAGGTCTGGAACGAGGACTTGATGCCCCAGTCGAGGCGTCCGCCCTGCACGGTCCGGCTCTCGGCGTGTGCGGCGGTCACGGGGAGCAGGGCGCCGAGAACGGCCGCGCACACCAGGGTGACCAGGGCGCGAAGGCGGGCGGGCATGCGAAGTCCTCCGGATCGGGGGGCCGGTAGCGAACAAAGGTAAGGCTAACCTAAGCTCTAGTCGACCGGCACCGGCCGCTCGTCTGCGGCCCGACGAGAGGAACGGACACCGTGCGACGCTTGCGAAACCCCCTGGCGGGAGCACTGCTGTCCGTGCTCGCGCTGGCGCTGACCACGACCGGATGCGGAGGTTCCACCGAGGCCGCGCCCGGCGACGGCGGCGGCTCGTCGTCCGCACCGGCCGGGGGGACCGTCGCGAACCGGGTGGAACCACTGGCGAAGAGACCCGAGCCACGCCTCCCGGTGACCGTCCGCTCCGCCGACGGCGAGCGGGTGACGGTGCGTCGGGCGAAGCGGATCGTCCCCCTCTCCGGCAGCCTCAGCGAGATCGTCTTCACGCTCGGGCTCGGCGACCGGGTCGTCGCCCGGGACGTCACCGCCACCTTCGAACAGGCGGCGAGGCTCCCGGTGGTCACCCGGGGCCACGACGTCTCCGCCGAGAGCGTGCTCTCCCTCAAGCCCGACCTGGTGCTCGCCGAGACCACCACGGGCCCCGAGGAGGCGGTGGGCCAGATCCGCGCCGCCGGGGTCCCGGTGCTCTTCGTCGAGGCGGCGAAGGGGCTGGACGACGTGGGCCCGCGCATCGAGGCGGTCGCCGACGCGCTCGGCGTACCGGCGGCCGGGGAGGAGCTGACCCGGCGTTCGGAGCAGCGGATCGCGGCCGTGCGCAAGGGCGTTCCGCACGGGGACGAGCCCCGCGTCGCCTTCCTGTACCTGCGCGGCTCGGCCTCCGTCTACCTCATCGGCGGCGAGGACTCCGGCGCCGGTTCGCTGATCGAGGCGGCCGGGGCGGTGGACGCCGGGGCCGCCTCCGGCCTCGACAAGGACTTCACGGCCATCACCAGCGAGGCCCTGGTCAAGGCCGCGCCGGACGCGATCCTCGTGATGAGCAAGGGACTCGAGTCGGTCGGCGGCGTGGACGGCCTGGTGAAGATCCCCGGCGTCGCCCAGACCCCGGCCGGGATGGACCGCCGGATCGTCTCCGTCGAGGACGGCGTGCTCCTCAACTACGGCCCGCGCACCGACCAGGTGCTGAAGTCGGTCGTGGCACAGCTGTACGCCGAGGACGGCGCCAAGTGACCGTACTGGACAAGCCCGCCCCGCCCCGGGCGCCCGGCGCCCCGGTCTCCCCCCGCGCCCGGCGCTCCACCGCCTGGCTGCTGACCGCCGCCCTCGCCGCCGGTCTGCTGCTCCTCGTCCCGGTCGCGGCCGGTACCGGCGCCTACCCGATCCCGGTCGGCGACGTGCTGGGCTCGCTGCTGCACCGGACGGGGCTCGGCGGCACCGAACTGGACCGGGTGGCCGAGTCGGTGCTGTGGAACGTGCGGTTCCCCCGGATCGTCCTGGCCCTGCTGGTCGGCGCCTCACTCGGGTGCGCCGGGGCGCTCATGCAGGGCGTGTTCGGCAACCCGCTGGCCGAGCCGGGCGTCATCGGCGTCTCCTCGGGCGCGGCGGTCGGCGCGGTCGGCGCCATCGCCTTCGGCCTGAACTTCCTCGGCACCTGGACGGTGTCCGTGTTCGCCTTCGTCTCCGGCCTGATCACCGTCCTGGTCGTCTACGCGATGTCCCGCTCGGGCGGCCGCACGGAGGTCGTGACCCTGATCCTCACGGGCATCGCGGTGAACGCCTTCGCGGGGGCGCTGATCGGGCTGTTCCTGTTCTTCGCGGACACCGCGGCGGTCAACCAGATCACCTTCTGGCAGCTGGGCTCGCTCGCCCAGGCGACCTGGCCGAAGGTCCTGGCGGTCCTGCCGTGCGCGGCGCTCGGCCTCGGGCTCGCCCCGCTGTACGCCCGTCGCCTCGACCTCCTCGCCCTCGGCGAACGTCCGGCCCGCCACCTGGGCGTGGACGTGGAGCGGCTGCGGATCGTCCTGGTCCTGGTGATCGCCCTGCTGACCGCGGCGGCGGTGAGCGTGGCCGGTGTCATCGGCTTCGTCGGACTCGTCGTCCCGCACCTGCTGCGGATGGCGGCGGGGCCCGGGCACCGGTTCCTGATCCCGGGCAGCGCGCTGCTCGGCGCGCTGGTGCTGCTCGCCGCCGACCTGGCGGCCCGCACGGTCGCGGAGCCGGCCGAACTGCCGCTCGGGGTGCTGACGGCGCTGCTGGGCAGTCCGTTCTTCTTCTGGCTGCTGCGCCGCACCCGGCGCAGGCAGGGAGGCTGGGCATGAGAAGGGTGAAGCTGCCGCGGCTGGTGCCGTCCCGTCCGGTGCCGCCGCCCCCGGCCGCGCCCGGTGACGTCCTCGCCGCGGCCGAGGGACTGTGCGTACGCCTCGGCGGGCGGCCGGTCCTCGACGGGGTGGACGTGGACGTCCGCGCGGGCGAGGTGCTCGCCCTGGTCGGCCCCAACGGGGCGGGCAAGTCCACCCTGCTGGGCGCGCTGGCCGCCGACGTCCCGGCCGCCGAGGGGGTCGTACGCCTCCACGGCCGGCCGGTGTCGGACTGGTCGGCGCCCGAACTGGCGCTGCGCCGGGCGGTGCTGCCCCAGTCGGCGTCGCTGTCCTTCCCGTTCGCGGTGGAGGAGGTCGTCCGGATGGGCCGGGCGCCCTGGGCGGGCGGCGACCGGGAGGGCGAGGACGACGCGGCCGTGGCCGAGGCGATGGCCCGCACGGAGGTGGCCGGATTCGCCGGGCGCCCGTTCTCCGCGCTCAGCGGCGGCGAGCGGGCCCGGGTGGCCCTGGCCCGCGTCCTCGCCCAGCGCGCTCCCCTCCTGCTGCTCGACGAGCCGACCGCGGCCCTGGACCTCAGGCACCAGGAACTCGTGCTGCGGCTGTGCCGGGAGCGGGCGCGGGCCGGGGACGCGGTGGTCGTCGTCCTGCACGACCTCGCGCTGGCGGCGGCGTACGCGGACCGGGTGGCGGTCCTGCGCTCGGGCCGGATCGCGGCCGGGGGCCCGCCGTCGGAGGTCTTCGCCGAGGAGCTGCTGTCCGAGGTCTACGACCAGCCGGTGGAGGTGTTCCCGCACCCGCGCACGGGCGCGCTCCTCGTCGTCCCGCACCGCTCGCCGTGAGGGCCGTCGTCCCCCGACGAGGCCATCCTTGACGCACCTTTGACTCTCCTATGAGCACTTCATTGAGCCACCGTGACCGGCCCGTGCTCATACACCGTCCATGAGATTCGGATCACCGTATGGACAGGTTTTGCTTAGGAAATCCTTAGGTATGTTAGGCCAGCCTCACCTTCCCTGTGAGGCCCGTCACGCGCACTTTTCGGCCATCCCTTGGAGCCCGCATGCGAGCCGCCAGACTCTCCCTCGTCACCGCCGTAGCCACCGCCGCGGCCCTGGCCGCCGTCACGGGGTGCACGGAGAAGAGCGGCGCCGAGGACGGCGAGCACGTCATCACGGTGACGGCGACGGACGACAAGTGCGAGGTGTCGAAGGCCGAGTTCCCGGCCGGTCACGTCGAACTCGCCGTCGAGAACAAGGGCTCCAAGGTCACCGAGGTCTACCTCCTCTTCCCCGACGACCGGGTGGTCACCGAGCGGGAGAACATCGGCCCCGGCACCAAGCAGCGGGTCACCGCCGAGGTCAAGGCGGGCGACTACCGGATCGCCTGCAAGCCCGGCATGAAGGGCAAGGGCATCCGCCAGGACGTGAAGGCCACCGGCGGCAAGGCCGCCGCGCGCGACCCGCGCCTCGACGAGGCCGTGGCCGCCTACCGCCAGTACGTGCAGCAGCAGGCCGACGAGACCCTGCCGAAGGCGGAGGCGTTCGCGAAGGCCGTCAAGGCCGGTGACCTGCAGGCCGCGAAGAAGGCGTACGCCCCCTCCCGCATCGGCTGGGAGCGCACCGAGCCGGTCGCGGAGTCCTTCGGCGACATCGACCCGAAGGTCGACGTCCGCGAGGACGGCCTGGAGGACGGCCAGGACCCGGCGACCGACTGGACCGGCTGGCACCGCCTGGAGAAGGCACTGTGGCAGGACGGGAAGATCGGCGACCGCGAGAAGGAGCTGGCCGCCACCCTGGTCACCGACCTGAAGGACTGGCAGAACCGGGTCGGCAAGGCCGAGATCACCCCCACCTCCATGGCCAACGGCGCCAAGGAGCTGCTCGACGAGGTCGCCACCGGCAAGGTCACCGGTGAGGAGGAGCGCTACTCGCACACCGACCTGGTCGACTTCAAGGCCAACGTGGAGGGCGCGCAGCAGTCGTACGCGCTGCTGAAGCCGGTCGCGAAGGAGAACGACGCGGCGCTGACGACGGAGCTGGACCGCCAGTTCGCGGCGCTGGACAAGCTGCTCGACCAGTACCGCCCGAGCACCTCCTCCTACGAGTTCACCTCCTACGACAAGGTCGGCAAGGCGGACCGCAAGGAGCTGTCGGACGCGGTCAACGCGCTCGCGGAGCCGCTGTCCAAGCTGGCCGCGGCCGTGGTCACGAAGTAGGCGTGGAGGGCGAGATGACGGACACCGACTCCCCCGCACCGGCCCCCTCACCCTCCCGGCGGTCACTGATCGGCTGGGGCGGCGCGGGCCTCGCGCTCGGCGCCGCCGCGGCGGCCGGCGGGGCGGTGGCGATGGACCGCGCCGGGGCCGACGTGGACCCGGCCGGTGCCGACGCGGGCTCCGCCGTGCCCTTCCACGGGGCGCACCAGGCGGGCATCGCCACGCCGGTGCAGGACCGCCTGCACTTCGCCGCGTTCGACGTGACGACCGAGGACCGCGCCGCCTTCGTGGCACTGCTCAAGGAGTGGACGGCGGCGGCCCGCGGGATGACCGCCGGTCACGCGGTGGGCGAGGGCGCCTACGGCGGCCTGCCCGAGGCCCCGCCGGACGACACCGGCGAGGCGCTGGGCCTCAGACCGTCCCGGCTGACCCTCACCATCGGCTTCGGGCCGTCCCTCTTCACGAGGTTCGGCCTCGCCGACCGGCGCCCCGAGGCCCTGGCCGACCTGCCGAAGTTCTCCGGGGACAACCTGGACAGGGCCCGCAGCGGCGGCGACCTGTGCGTCCAGGCCTGCGCCGACGACCCCCAGGTCGCCGTGCACGCGATCCGCAACCTCGCCCGCATCGGCTTCGGCAAGGTCGTCGTGCGCTGGTCGCAGTTGGGCTTCGGCAAGACCTCCTCCACGACGCCCGACCAGCAGACTCCCCGCAACCTGCTCGGCTTCAAGGACGGCACCCGCAACATCGCGGGCACGGAGAAGGACCGGCTGGAGAAGTTCGTCTGGGCCGCCGAGCAGGACGGCGCGCCGTGGATGGCGGGCGGTTCGTACCTGGTCGCCCGCCGCATCCGCATGCACATCGAGACCTGGGACCGTACCTCCCTCCAGGAGCAGGAGGACGTGTTCGGCCGCGACAAGGGCGAGGGCGCGCCCGTCGGCAAGGCCAAGGAACGCGACGAGCCGTTCCTGAAGGCGATGAAGCCGGACGCGCACGTCCGGCTCGCGCACCCCGACTCCAACGGCGGGGCGACGCTGCTGCGCCGCGGCTACTCCTTCACCGACGGCACGGACGGTTTGGGCCGCCTGGACGCCGGCCTGTTCTTCCTCGCCTACCAGCGCGACATCCGCACGGGCTTCGTCCCCGTGCAGCGCAGTCTGGCGACGGACGCGCTCAACGAGTACATCCAGCACGTGGGTTCGGCGGTCTTCGCCGTGCCGCCCGGGGTCCGCGACGCGGACGACTGGTGGGGCAGCACGCTGTTCGGCAAGGAGGCGTAACCGTGTTCTCCAACTACCTGATCGGACTGCGCGAGGGCCTGGAGGCCTCACTCGTCGTCTGCATCCTCATCGCCTATCTGGTCAAGACGGACCGCAGGGACGCCCTGAAACCGATCTGGGCGGGCATCGGCGTCGCGGTCGCCATCGCGCTCGGCTTCGGCTGCGCGCTGGAGTTCGGCTCGCAGGAGCTGACGTTCAAGGCGCAGGAGGCGCTGGGCGGTTCACTCTCCATCCTGGCCGTCGTCCTGGTGACGTGGATGGTCTTCTGGATGCGCCGCACCGCCCGCCACCTCAAGACGGAGCTGCACGGCAGGCTGGACGCGGCCCTCGCCATGGGCACCGGGGCCCTGGTGGCCACCGCGTTCCTGGCGGTCGGCCGGGAGGGCCTGGAGACGGCACTGTTCGTGTGGGCGTCGGTGCACGCGGCGAGCGACGGCACCCCGCGCCCGCTGATCGGCGTGGCCCTCGGGCTGGCCACCGCGGTCCTGCTGGGCTGGCTGTTCTACCGGGGCGCGCTGCGCATCAACCTGGCCCGCTTCTTCACCTGGACCGGCGGCATGCTGGTCGTCGTGGCGGCGGGCGTGCTGGCCTACGGCCTGCACGACCTCCAGGAGGCCGACCTGGTCCCGGGCCTGACGACCCTGGCCTTCGACATCAGCAACACGGTCGACCCCTCCAGCTGGTACGGCACCCTGCTCAAGGGCGTGTTCAACTTCCAGCCCGATCCGACCGTCCTCCAGGTCACGGTGTGGCTGCTGTACCTGGTCCCGACGCTCGCGCTCTTCCTCGCCCCGGTAGGGTTCGCCTCCGGGAAGGGGAAGGTGAAGGAACCTGATGAGCCAGGATCGCGGCCCTCGAAGGCCCCGCAGGCTTGAGAAGTACGCGCTCATATCCGCCTCGGCGACCGCTTTGTCGCTGACGGCGAGCGGCTGCGTGGTGGTGCACGGTGAGCGCGAGGTACTCCCCTCGGCCACCCGGGCCGAGGCCGCGAAGGCGCTGGAGCAGTTCACCAGCGCGTACAACGCGGCCGACAAGGCGTACGACGCCTCCCTGGACGCCGACCACACCACCGGCGCCCTCGCCGCGATCGACTCGGCGCGGCTGAAGGCGGGGGCGGCCAACCACCCGGACGGCAATCCGGCGCACGAGCCGCTGGAGCTGACCGACGCGAAGTTCACGATCCCGAAGAAGGCGGGCTGGCCGCGCTGGTTCGTCGCGGACACCAAGGCCAACAAGGGCGGCAAGGCACGCTGGTTGCTGGTCTTCACCCGGGACGGCCTGGAGGAGCCCTGGGAGGCGGCGTACCTGACGCTGGTCGCCCCCGGCAAGGTGCCCGAGTTCAAGACCGACCAGGACGGCTGGGCCGAGACGGTGCCCGCGAACGCCACCGACGTGAGCGTCCCGCCGGCCGGCCTGAGCAAGGGCTACACGACGTACCTCCAGGACGGCGGCAAGACCTTCGCGGACGGTGTGCACACCAGCTCCTGGCGCGCGCTGCGCGAGAAGCGCTCGACCCGCCCCGGCCTGGTCACGCAGTACATCGACGAGCCGCTGACGAACGGCGACTACGCGCCGCTGGCGCTGCGCACGAAGGACGGCGGCGCGCTGGTGTTCTTCACCAGCCGGCACTTCGAGAAGCAGACCGCGGCGCGGGGCGCGTCCGTGCCGACGCCGAACAAGGACGTGCTGGCGCTGACGGACGGCGAGATCAAGCAGTCGCTGACGATGGAGTTCGTCTCCAACGAGGTCGCGCTCGACCCGGCGGACGGGCAGGTCTCGGTACTGGGCCGGGTCCAGGGCCTGACGTCGGGCAAGGGCGAGTAGCAGTCCCCGGGGCGCTCAGCGGCGCAGCGGCCAGGAGGCTCCCTCGTGGTCGCCCTCCGCACCGGCGTGCCGGGAGCAGGCGTCGGTGAGGGTCTCCAGCAGCGTCAGCGGATCCGGCAGCGGGTGCTCGGGACCGCGCACCCAGTGCACGCTCCGGCCTTCGCCGGGCAGCCGGGCCGGCGGCACCAGCACATAGGACCCGCGGCAGTGCCAGCGCAGCCCCGGGTGCTCGTCCATGGTCTCGGGGTGGCAGTCCAGCTCGCAGGGCCACCACTCGTCCTCGTCCTCGGGGGTGCCGCGGGTGAGGGTGAACAGCAGCATGCGCCCGTCGTCGCTCTCGGCGACCGGCCCGACCTCGACACCGGCGGCGAGCAGCCGCTCCACCGCCTCCCGGCCGGCCTCCAGCGGCACGTCGAGCACGTCGTGCACCATGCCGGTCGCGGTGATGAAGTTGGCCTCGGGCTGGTGCCGGGCCCAGCGCTCGATCTGGGCGCGGTCGGTGGTGGACTGCGTCTGCCAGGCGAACGACACCGGGTGCCGGGCGGGGGTGGGACAGCCCACGCGGTCGCAGGAGCAACGGTATCCGGCGGGGTGCGCGGCGGGCGCCAGGGGCAGTCCGGCACCGGCGGCGGCGAGCAGCAGATCCTCCCGGCCACCGTCTCCGGCGGCCTCCTTGGGGCGGCGTCCGCGCAGCCACGAGGAGAGTTTGCCCTGCAGACCGCTCCGACCGCCGAACTCCGCGCTCATCTATCCCCTTGCCTCGCCGTCGTGCGCACCAGCATGCCCTATCGTCGCACCATTGCGCGCTTCGGGGTCGTGAAGGGACAAACTTCCCTGGTCAGGCGTCATCGGTCACCGCGGGGCGAGCCCGTGCAGCGCGTAGTCGACGAGGGTGTCGGTGTAGGCGTAGGAGATCGGCGCGGTGTGCTGGAGCCAGCGCTGGGCGAGCGGCGAGACGAAGAGTTCCAGCGCGATGCGCGGATCGATCTCCGGCCGCACCTGTCCGGCCGCCTGTGCGGCGCGCAGGCGGTCGACGTGCAGCTGGAGCGACGGCTCCAGGAGCTTGGCGACGAACTCCCGGCCGAGCTGTTCGTTGACGAGCCCCTCGGCGGCCAGGGCACGGGACGGCGCCTCGAACTTCGGGTCGTACAGCTGGTCGACGGTGGCCCGCAGTACGGCTTTGAGGTCGGCGGCGATGTCGCCCGTGTCCGGAATCGCGTAGGGCTCCCCCTGCCCCTGCGCCCGTACGGCCTGCTCGCCGAGGTCGAGGAAGGCCTCCAGCAGGACCTGCGCCTTCGAGGACCACCACCGGTAGATCGTCTGCTTGCCGACGCCGGCGCGGGCGGCGATGCCCTCGATGGTGGTCTTCGGGTAGCCGACCTCGCCGACCAGGGCGAGGGCGGCGTCGTAGATGGCCTGGCGGGACCGCTGGCTGCGCCGGGTGGCGTCGGGGTGCGGCCGCTCGGCGGCGGGGGTCGTGGTGCGGGCGGATTTCCGGGTGGTGGCCATGCTCCGAAGTTATCAGGTTGACAAGACGGAACGTCTCGCCGCTAAAGTGAGGTCAACCGAGACGAACCGTCTCGCCTCGCGACGGTCCGGAAGGAGAGCGACATGACCCGAGGTGGAACCGGAAACATGCTGGGCGTCGGCGGCACGCGCCGGAAGCTCGGACGTGACGCCCTGCGCGGCGGCGACCGGACGGGCCGCGTCGGCGGCGGCCCGTCGGCGCAGGCCCAGAAGCAGGAACTTTTGCGCAGGCTGCGAGAACGGCAGCACAACCCGAGGAGCTGACCGAGGCCTCCCCGGCCGCTCAGGGGCGTGGCGCCCGCGCGTTCTCCAGGTAGTGCAGGACGGCCGCCACCCGCCGGTCGACCTGGTCGGCCGGGGACAGGTCGAGCTTGGCGAAGATGCTGCGGATGTGCTTGTGGACGGCGCCGTCGGTGACCACGAGTCGTCCGGCGATGGCGCTGTTGCCCAGGCCCTCGGCCATCAGACCGAGCACCTCCCGCTCCCGCGGACTGAGCCGCTCCATCCGGGTGTCCTGCCGCGTCCGGGTGAACAACTGGGCGACGACCTCGGGATCGATGGCGGTGCCCCCGCCCGCGACCCGCCCGAGCGCGTCCATGAACTCCTCCACCCGCCCGACGCGCTCCTTGAGCAGATACCCCAGACCGCCCACTCCCCCGGTCAGCAGGTCGGTGGCGAAGGACTGCTCCACATAGGCGGACAGCACCAGGACGGCGAGTCCGGGGCGCCGCCGCCGCGCCTCGACGGCCGCGCGGACCCCTTCGTCGGTGTGGGTGGGCGGCATCCGCACATCGAGGATGGCGACGTCGGGCTCGTGCTCGTCGATGGCCGCGAGCACCGACTCGGCGGTGTCCGCGGTGGCGACCACGTCCAGGCCCTCGGCCCGCAGCAGCAGGGCGAGCCCCTCGCGCAGCAGCGGATCGTCCTCGGCGATCACGATCCGCAGGGCGCGCTGCACGTCACGTTCCACTGCTTCCTCAGTCCTCCCCGGGCGGCCAGGAATCGCCCCAGGCCGCGTCACGGGCGGCCTTGTACAGGTCGCCGTGCCGCTTGGTGACCGTACGACGCCGCACCTGCTCGTCGGGTTCACACAGGTCCAGCAGCACCTGGCCCTTGCGGATCTGCGGACGCCGGACCACCCGGGAGGGGGCGGGTTCGGCGGGCAGCCGGGTGGCGGCGACGTAGCTGAACTTCTCGTCCTCGTAGGCGAGGGACCCGCTCTTGACCTGCCGGTGCAGGCTGGACCGGCTGACGCGGGCCGCGAAGTGGCACCAGTCCGTGCCGGGCACGATGGGGCAGGCGGCACTGTGCGGGCAGGGCGCGGCGACCCGGAACCCGGCGGCGATCAGCCGGTCGCGGGCCTCGATGACGCGGGCGTAACCGGCGGGGGTCCCGGCCTCGACGATCACGACGGCCCGCGCGGCGCCGGCGGCGGCGTCGACGAGGGATGCGCGGTCGGCTGCGGTCAGCTCGTTCAGTACGTAGGAAACCGTGACGAGGTCGGCGCTCTCGATGGCGAGCGCCGCCCCGATCCGCGAGCGCTGCCAGCGGACCTCTCTCAGGGTGGGCAGCGAGGCGGCGATCTCCCGGCCGAGGGCGAGCGCGGGTTCGGCCCAGTCGAGCACGGTCACCGGCCGCGTCCCGTCCCAGGTGTCGCTGACGGCCCAGGTGGCGGCGCCGGTCCCGCCGCCGACGTCCACGTGACTGCCCGGCACCCAGTCCGGCACGGCCGCGGCGAACGCGGCGAGCGCGGAGCTCACGGCGGCGAAGGTGGCGGGCATGCGGTAGGCGGCGTAGGCGACGACGTCGGCGCGGTCGCGCAGGATGGGGGCGTCGGTGGGGGTGTCCCCGCGGTAGTTGGCGATCAGCCGCTCCACGGCCTGGGCGGCCTGTCGGGGCGGCAGCCCGTCGACGAGGTCGGCGAGGGCGGCGCGCAGGGTGTGGGCGGGGTCGTTCACCCGGAGATTGTACGAGGCACTCCGTGGGTTGCGGGGCCCGGCGCTACCTGGTGACCCGGGGCGGGCGCGGGTTGGGTCGCGCGCCCGGCGCTGCACCCGGTGCCCGGCGTGGGTGCGGGCGCGGGGGGGGTGACGCGGCCCGGCGTTGCGGGGTGCCGCTGCGCCCACCCGTGCCGCCCCAGCGGCACGACTGCCCGCAGCGGCGGCGGGGGGGGCGGGGAGCCGCGTGCGGCGGGGAGGGGACGCGGAGCGTTGGCGGGCCGCGGCCGCGACGGCGAGAAGGGGCGCCGGAGGACGGCGGGCCGCGGTCGCGTACGGCGAGTGTGGGGGCGGGGCGAGGGCGGGCTGCGGTCGCGTACGGCGAGTGTGGGGGCGGGGCGAGGGCGGGCCGCGGTCGCGTACGGCGAGAAGGGGGCGTGTCGGGGGGTGTCCGCCCGCAGCGGTTGGCGCGTCAACGCCCCGAGCCCCCGTAGCCAACCGATTCCGCGCCGTTCCGAGGACGGACACCCCCCGGCGCGGCCCCGACCCACCCACCGAACCCACCGCGCCACGCGCACCCCACTACCGGAGCCGAGGACGATTCAGGCCCGCACCGCCCGCGCCACCCGCGTGCACAGCGCCGCGCGGCCCCGGTTGTCCGGGGCGCGGCGGCGCGGGTGGACCGCGTTGGCGAGGAGGATCGCGAAGGTGTCCGTCGCCCGGTCGAGGACCAGCATCGTGCCGGTGAAACCGGTGTGCCCCGCCGCCCCGCGCCCCGCCAGCTCACCCATGAACCACGGCTGGTCCAGGGCGAACCCGAGCCCCGGTTCGGCCAGGAGCAGTTCCACGAAGTCCGGCCCGAGGATGCGCGCGGGCCCGTGGGAGCCGCCCGCCAGCAGTGTCCGGCAGAAGACCGCCAGGTCCCGCCCCGTCGAGAACAGCCCCGCGTGACCGGCCACCCCGCCCAGCGCCCACGCGTTCTCGTCGTGGACGACCCCGCGCAGCATCCCCCGGTCCGCCTTGGCCCACGGCCGCCGCTGGTCCTCCGTGGCCGCGGCGCCCGGACACGGTCCGAAGCCCGTCGCCGTCATGCCCAGCGGCCGGGTGATCCCGTCCCGGACGAGGACGTCGAGCCCCCGCCCGGTGATGCGCTCCAGCACCTGTTGCAGGAGCAGCATGTTCAGGTCCGAGTAGCAGTACGTGCCCGGCACCCCCACCGGCGGCTCCGCCCGCAGCCGCCGCAGCCGTTCCTCCTTGTCGGCGGTGGCGTCGCAGTCGTACAGCGGGAGTTCGGGCCGCAGCCCGGAGGTGTGGGTGAGCAACTGCCGTACGGTGACGCGGTGCTCGGCCGCGGCCCGGAAGTCCGGCAGGTAGGCCCCGACCTCCGCGTCGATGCCGAGCGTGCCCCGCTCGATCTGCTGCACGGCGGCCACCGCGGTGAACAGCTTCGTCAGCGAGGCGAGGTCGAAGGGCGTGTCCACGCTCATCGGCACCCGCGAACGCTCCGGCAGCTCCACGCCGGTGTCGGTGTGCGGATCGTAGGAGGAGTAGCGCACGGCCCAGCCCGCCGCGGCCTCGGCGGCGAGCACGGGCCCGCGTCCGACGGCCACCACGGCGCCCGCCGCCCAGGGGCGTTCGCCGGTGGTGAGGTCGTGCACCTCGGCGACGGCACGACGGAGCTGCCCGGGGTCGAGTCCGGCCCGCTCCGGGGTGTCGCTGCGCAGTCTCGGAGCGCTCAGTTGTCTTCTCCCTTGCCTGCTCTCTGCCCACGGCACATGGTCACGAGGAAGCCGAGCGCCAGCACCGCGGCCGCCAGCTGGACCACGGCCATCGGTACGGCGGTGTCCTCCCCCGCGATCCCGACCAGCGGCGAGGCGACCGCACCTATCAGGAACGACGACGTGCCGAGCAGCGCGGAGGCGGAACCGGCGGACTTCTT
This sequence comes from Streptomyces sp. NPDC111628, assembly GCF_055635195.1. NCBI lineage: Bacteria > Bacillati > Actinomycetota > Actinomycetes > Kitasatosporales > Streptomycetaceae > Streptomyces > Streptomyces sp. NPDC111628. The sequence goes on from NZ_JBVKBZ010000007.1 coordinate 541,706, forward strand.
CACCCGCATCAGCGCGAGCGCCTGGGTGTTGGGCAGGCTGAGCCCCATCGCCGACATCAGCACGAACAGCGCGGCGGCGACCGGCCCGAGCCCCACCTCGCCGAAGACGCCCAGGGACATCAGCAGCAGCACGGTCGCCGCGGCGATCACGACGACGAGGCCGAGGCCGAGCACCCGGTCCAGTCTGACCCGCCCGACGAGAACCTTGCCGTTGATCTGCCCGACCACGACGAGCCCGATGGAGTTGAGGCCGAACAGCAGACTGAACGTCTGCGCGGAGGCTCCGTAGATCTCCTGCACGACGAACGGCGACGCCGCGACGTAGGCGAACAGCGAGGCGAAGGCGAAGCCGCCCGCGAGCATGTACCCGGTGAAGGCGCGGTCGGCGAGCAGGCCGCGCATCGCGCGCAGGGTGTCGCCGACGCCGCCCGCGTGCCGCTCCTCGACGGGCAGCGTCTCCGGCAGCCGGGCCCACACGACGACGCCCAGCACCACCCCGACCACCACGAGGACGACGAACACGCCCCGCCAGTCCGTCACCCGCAGGATCTGCCCGCCGATGAGGGGCGCGACGACCGGCGCGACGCCGGAGATCAGCATGAGGGTGGAGAAGAAGCGGGCCATGGCCACGCCGTCGTACAGGTCGCGCACGACCGCACGGGCGATGACGATCCCGGCGGCGCCCGCGAGTCCCTGGACCAGCCGGAAGGCGACGAGGAGTTCCACGTTCGGCGCGACGGCGCACAGCGCGGTGGCGACGACGTAGACGGCGAGTCCGGCCAGCAGCGGACGCCGGCGCCCCCACTTGTCGCTCATCGGGCCGACGACGATCTGCCCGAGGGCCATGCCGGCCAGGCAGGCGGTGAGCGTGAGCTGGACGGTCGCGGCCGGTGCGCCCAGGGCCCGGGTGACCTCCGGGAGCGCGGGAAGGTACATGTCCATCGCCAGCGGCGGCGTGGCGGTGAGGCTGCCGAGGATGAGAGTGACGAGAAGACTGATACGCCGCCCGGCGGGCGGCGTTTGCAATGTTTGCGACGACTGAGACGACTGAGACGTTTGCGGCATGTGCGTGGACGGCCCGCGCTCGGGCATGTGATGTGCCCCTCCCTCTTCTGCAGATCCGCCACCTATGCTCTCAGCTCGTACGGACTTGAACGAACCTGAACGAGGGTGGGGCAGGGTGTCAGCGGTGACCGGGCAGAAGGTGCGCTGGGGGATTCTCGCGACCGGCGGAATGGCGGCGCGCTTCACGGCGGATCTGGTCGATCTGCCGGACGCGGAGGTCGTGGCGGTGGCCTCGCGGACCGAGGCGTCGGCGAAGGCGTTCGCCGAGCGGTTCGGGATACCGCGGGCGTACGGCGGCTGGGAGACGCTGGCGCGGGACGAGGACGTCGACGTGGTGTACGTCGCGACCCCGCACTCGGCGCACCGGACCGCGGCCGGCCTGTGCCTGGAGGCGGGCCGGAACGTGCTGTGCGAGAAGCCGTTCACGCTGAACGCGCGCGAGGCCGGGGAACTGGTCGCGCTCGCCCGTGAACGGGGCGTCTTCCTCATGGAAGCGATGTGGATGTACTGCAACCCGCTGGTGCGGCGCCTGAAGGAACTGGTCGCCGACGGCGCGATCGGCGAGGTCCGCAGCCTCCAGGCGGACTTCGGCCTCGCGGGCCCCTTCCCGCCCGCGCACCGGCTCCGCGACCCCGCGCAGGGCGGCGGCGCGCTGCTGGACCTGGGCGTGTACCCGGTGTCGTTCGCGCAGCTGCTGCTCGGTGAGCCCTCGGACGTCGCGGCGCGGGCGGTGCTCTCGGAGGAGGGCGTCGACCTCCAGACGGGCGCGCTGCTCTCCTACGAGAGCGGCGCGCTCGCCTCGGTCCACTGCTCCATCACCGGCGGCACGCCCAACTCCGCCTCGATCACCGGCTCCGAGGGCCGCATCGACGTTCCGGACGGCTTCTTCTTCCCGGACCGCTTCGTGCTGCACCGGACCGGCCGGGACCCGCAGGAGTTCCGCGCCGACCCGGCCGACGCCCCCCGGGAGAGCCTGCGGCACGAGGCCGAGGAGGTGATGCGGGCCCTGCGCGCCGGGGAGACCGAGTCGCCGCTGGTCCCCCTGGACGGCACGCTGGCCGTGATGCGGACGCTCGACGCGATCCGGGACCGCGTCGGCGTCCGCTACCCGGGCGAAACGGGATCGACGGCACAGGGAGAAGCGGCGGACCCGGTCGTCACGCCGGCGTGAGCCCCGGCTCCCCCGCCTCCGTCACGAAGGACCCGGCGGTCGTGAGCGGCGCGCCCTCGGTGCTGACCTGGGACACCGTCTTGAAGTCGGCGCGCGCCGACTCGCGGCCCAGGGACACCGTGGCGTAGCCGCGCCGCCCGTTGAAGAACTTCAGGTGCGGGTTGGCGGCCATCAGGGTGTCCCAGTTGGACGGCTTCTCCGCGCCGTCGCCGCCGCTGGTGACGGACGTGGTGACGATCTCCGTGCCCAGGGTCCGGGAGTCCGGGTCGTCGAAGTCGCGCTTGATGTCGAAGCCGTAGGAGACGTGCACGTCGCCGGTGAGGACCATGAGGTTCTCGATCCCGGCGGCCTGCGCGCCGGCCAGCACCCGCTCGCGGGAGGCCGGGTAGCCGTCCCAGGAGTCCATGGAGACCTTCGACGGCGTGCTCGTCGAGTTGTACCGCCGGGAGAAGGTGACCTGCTGGGGCACCACGTTCCACAGGGCGTTCGACCGGTGCCAGCCGTTGATCAGCCAGCGCTCCTGGGCGTCGCCGGTGAGGGTACGCCCCGGGTCCTCGGACTCTGGCCCGGGGAACTGCCAGCCGTCGCCGTAGGCCTGGTTGGAGCGGTACTGCCGGGTGTCGAGGACGTCGAACTGGGCGAGCCGTCCCCAGTGCAGCCGGCGGTAGAGCCGCAGGTCCGGGCCGTCGGGCAGCTGCGGGCGCCGCAGCGGCATGTTCTCCCAGTAGGCCCGGTAGGCGGCGGCCCGGCGGATGAGGAACTCCTCGGGCGGGACGCTGTTCTCCGGTGTCTCGTCGGCGTAGTTGTTCTCGGTCTCGTGGTCGTCCCAGGTGACGACGAAGGGGTGCGCTGCGTGCGCGGCCCGCAGGTCGGGGTCCGACTTGTAGAGGGCGTACCGCAGGCGGTAGTCCTCCAGGGTCACCGTCTCGTGGTTGAAGTGGGCGGGCAGGGTGCCCGCGGGGTAGGCGCGGGAGCCGCCGGTGGCGTTCACGGCGTACTCGTACAGGTAGTCGCCGAGGTGGAAGACGACGTCCACGTCCTCCTGGGCCAGGTGCCGGTACGCGGTGTAGTACCCCTGGTCGTACTTCTGGCAGGAGACGAGGCCGAAGGTGAGGCCTGCGACCCGGCTGTGCTGCGCGGGCGCGGTGCGGGTGCGGCCGGCCGGGCTGACGTACCGGCCCGCGCGGAAGCGGTAGTGGTAGACGTGGCCGGGCGCGAGGTGGTCGACCTCGACGTGCACGGTGTGGTGGAACTCGGGGTGGGCGGTGGTCCGGCCCCTTCTGACGACGCGGCGGAACCGTTCGTCCAGGGCCAGCTCCCAGCTCACCTCGACGCGTTTGGCGGGCAGTCCGCTGTCGGCCTGGTACGGCACCGGGGCCAGCCGCGTCCACAGCAGCACCGAGCCGGGCTGCGGGTCGCCCGAGGCGACACCGAGCGTGAAGGGGTCGGCGGTCAGCTGCGCGGCGTCCAGTTCGGCGGCGCTCGCGGTGCCGGCGGCCGGCAGGTTGACGGAGAAGGCGAGCGCGGCGGCGGCGCCGGTGACGGTCAGGAAGCGGCGGCGGCCCAGACTGCGGGCGGCGGCGCGGAGTTCGGGCGCGTGCGAGGACTGCGACTGGGCCGGGACCGGGGTCGGGGCCTGGTGGTTCGCGGGTGTCATCCGTTCCTCCCCTTGCGGTGGTTGCAAGGGGAATTCGAAGGGCGGGGAACGACCCGGGCTTGGCGCGGACATGGCGATCGCGTGTCGGACGGATGAGTTCGGGATGTTCCGCGACCCGTACGCTGCGGACTCATGAACACCGTGAGAACCACCGACGAGGAAGGCGCCGGAGCGCCGAAGGTCGCCGTCGTCACGGGCGCCGGATCCGGCATCGGCCGGGCGGTCGCCGTCGAACTGCTCACCGCCGGCTGGTCGGTGGCCCTGGCCGGCCGCCGCCCCGAGCCCCTGGCCGAGACGGCCGCGGCGGCACCGGCGGGCGGCGGCACGGCGCTCACCGTCCGCGCCGACGTGTCGCGCCCGGAGGACGTGGCGGCCCTGTTCGGCGCCGTGCGCGACCGGTTCGGGCGACTGGACCTGCTGTTCAACAACGCGGGGACGTTCGGTCCCGGCGGCGTGCCGGTCGAGGACCTTCCCTACGACGCCTGGCGGCACGTGGTGGACACCAACCTCAACGGGGCGTTCCTGTGCGCGCAGGCGGCGTACCGGCAGATGAAGGAACAGGATCCTCAGGGCGGCCGGATCATCAACAACGGCTCGATCTCGGCGCACACGCCGCGTCCGCTCTCCGTGGCGTACACGGCGACCAAGCACGCACTGACGGGCCTGACCAAGTCACTGTCGCTGGACGGCCGTCCCTACGGCATCGCGGTCGGCCAGATCGACATCGGCAACGCGGCGACGGGGATGACGGCCGGCATGCAGACCGGCGCGCTCCAGGCCAACGGGGAGACGGCACCCGAGCCCGTGATGGACGTCGCCGACGTGGCGCGCACGGTGCGGCACATGGCCGAGCTGCCTCTGGCGGCCAACGTGCAGTTCGCGACGGTCATGGCGACGGCGATGCCGTACGTGGGGCGCGGCTGAGCCGATTCGTGCAATCGGAATTGCGAGGTCCGCGCTCTTGCAGCCGATGACGTTCGTATGCTCAAATTCCCTTCACCAGAACTTCACACTTGAAGCGTTGGCCTTCCACAACGCTCCACGGGCCACACCCAGGGGGGAGGCGGCAGCCGTGCCGCCACACCGGTCGCACCGGTGGGCGGAACGGCTGCCGCACCGTTTCCCGGTTACGCCTGCCCGGTCTCGAAGCGGGCGATCCGGCCGTCCTCGTCGACGGTGAAGTCCCACCGGGTGCGCATCTCGCCCCAGGTGTCGTTGCGGTAGCGGGCGATGAGGGCGCGACCGCCGTTCGACTCGTTGTCGACCTCCATGTGGCCGTTGGAGGAGAAGATCTCCTGGTCGATCCACTGGTCGAGGTTCCGGTCGTCCCCGTCGTCGGCCATGGTGGCGTCCGGCGCGAGCAGCGCGCGGAAGGCCTCGCGGTCGTGGGCGTTGACGGCGGCGACGAAGGCGCGGACGGCCGGGTCGCTGAGTCGCGTGGTCTGAATCGTCATGGCGGCAGCGTCACACCGGCTCCGCGCCCCCGCCACCGGACGTACCGCCCGCCGTCGCCCACCGCCGCCCGCCACCACCCGAACGGCGCCCGGCGACGGGCCCGGACGCCGCGGTCGCGCGACGGTGGGCGGAGGAGCCGCCACCGTCCGCGAGGGAGTCGACGTGAAGTGCTGTGACCGGCGGGATCTCGGACTGCTGCTGCTCCGCCTGGGTACCGGCGGGGTCCTGGCCGCGCACGGCACGCAGAAGCTGCTCGGCTGGTTCGGCGGCGGCGGCATCGGCGAGACCGGCCGGGCCATGGAGGCCATGGGCTACGCGCCGGGCCGGGCCAGTGCCACCGCGGCGGGTCTCGCGGAGGCGGGTGGCGGGACACTGCTGGCGCTGGGACTGGCCACTCCGGCGGCGGGCGCGGCGGCGGTCGGCGCCATGGCGGGCGCCGCGGCGGTGCACGCCCCGAACGGCTTCTTCGCCCACGCGGGCGGCTACGAGTACGCCGTCTCCCTCGGCCTGACGGCCGCGGGCCTCGCGGTCTCGGGCCCCGGCCGGCTCTCCCTCGACCACGCCCTCGGTCACGCGGTCAACCGGAACTGGATGGTCCCGGCCGCCTTCGCGGTGACGGCGGCGGCCACGACGGTGGTCGTGGGGGCGCGGAACAGGCGGCTGCGCAGGGCGGCCGAGGGGCGGCAGGAGACGCTGTTCGACTGACGCCCGCGGGGAACGTGGCACGCTGCTCCACATGAGCGACCACCCGGACGGCCCGCGGGCCGACCTCTGGACCACCGTCGACGCCCTGTGGCAGTGGCTGGAGGCGGACCAGCCCCTCGGCGGCCGGGAGGGCCTGCTGCTGCGCATGCTGAAGCTGTCGGAGGAGGTCGGCGAGGTCGCCGAGGCGGTGATCGGCGCGACCGGCCAGAACCCGAGGAAGGGTGTCACGCACACCTGGGACGACGTGGAGGCGGAGCTGTGCGACGTCGTGATCACGGCGCTGGTGGCCCTGCGGACGCTGACGCCCGAGGCGCGCGAGGTGTTCGGGCGGCACCTGGCGCGGGTGGCGGGGCGGTCGCTGGGTGAGTGAGTGACCGAAGGTCCGTACCCGTGAGCCGTGTCGACGGGTACGGACCGGGGGCGGAGGGCCGGATCGGTCAGCCCGCGCTGCAGGACACGCTGGGCCAGGTCCAGTTGCCGTTGGCCTGGATGGTGGCACCCCAGTTGTCGCCGCTGCCGTTGGACCTGGCGGTCAGCGTCTGCGCGCTCGGATAGCTCGCGTTGACGTTCCAGGTCGACATGACCTTCGCCGGGGACGGCACGTTCATCGTCACCGTCCAGTCGTCGGCGCCGCTGACGGAGACGTTGAGGTTGTACCGGTCGCCCCACTTCTGCCCGGCGGACAGCGTCGCGGTACAGGCGCCGCCGCCACCGCCCCCGCCGTCTCCTCCCCCGCCGCCGCTGCCGTCGGGAGCGACCGCGCGGCCGGTCTGCGGCGAGATCATGCCGGAGCACAGTCCCTTGTTCGCCAGGGTCTGGGCGATGCGCGGTATGGCCGCGAGCGTGTTGGCGGGCCAGTCGTGCATGAGGATGACCTGGCCGTTGCCGAGCCGTGAGACGGCCTGCACGATCGCGTCGGTACTGGCGTTGTTCCAGTCCTGGGAGTCGACGTCCCAGATCACCTCGGTCAGCCCGTACTTGGCCTCGACCGACCGGAGCGTCGCGTTGGTCTCGCCGTACGGCGGCCGGAACAGCTTGGGCGTACCGCCGCCGGCATTGACGATGGCCTGCTGGGTCCGGGAGATCTCCGAATCCATCTGGGCCTGGCTGAGCTGGGTCATGTGCGGGTGGGTGTAGCTGTGGTTGGCGACCCACATGCCGGCGTCGACCTGGGCCCGGACCAGGGACGGGTTCTGGGCGGCGTACTGGCCCTGGTTGAACATGGTGGCCCGCAGCCCGTTCTGCCTGAGCGCGTTGAGCAGGGACTGGGTGGTGCCGGAGGGGCCGTCGTCGAAGGTGAGCCCGACGTAGCCGTTGCAGGCGGCGGCCTGCGAGGGGGCGACGCCGGCCACCACGGTGCCCGCGGCGGCGAGCGCGGTGACGGCGACGCCGCTGACCAGGTTGCGCAAGGGGCGTGATGACGGACGTGGTCTGGTGCGCATGCGAGTGGTTCCTCCTCACTTCTCGTGTGGGGGGGGGCGGTCAGCCCGCGCTGCAGGACACCGAGGGCCAGGTCCAGTTGCCGTTGGCCTGGATGGTGGCACCCCAGTTGTTGCCGCTGCCGTTCGAGCTGGCGGTCAGCGTCTGCGCACTGGGATAACTGGCGTTGATGTTCCAGGTCGACATGACCTTCGCCGGAGACGGCACGTTCATCGTCACCGTCCAGTCGCTGGCCCCACTGACGGAGACATTGAGGTTGTACCGGTCCCCCCACTTCTGCCCGGCGGACAGCGTGGCGGAGCACCCGCCACCGCCACCACCACCGTCGTCGCCACCACCGTCGTCGCCGCCACCCGTGCCACCGACGTTGATGTTGGAGCTGCCGCTGCTCTGGTAGCCCTCGGTGGCCATGATCATGTAGTAGTTGAAGCTGCCGAGCGGCATCCCGGCCCGCGCCCACGCGTCGAAGTGGTTGCCGGTGGTGATGGTGCCGCCGGTCCGCTTCTGCTGCCGCACGCTCCAGTACTGGTCGAAGGTGCGGGTGCCCTCCACAGAGGGTTTGTTGACGCGGGTCGTCTTGTAGATGTCGTAGGTGCCGCCGTCACTGGTGACGGTGCCCTTGTACTCGCCCGTGGGCCGGTAGGTGCCCCAGTTGTCGACGATGTAGTACTCGACGAGCGGGTTGGCCGTCCACCCGTAGAGGGTGAGATACGCGTTCCCGGACGGGTTGAAGCTGCCCGAGTACTGCACGGTCCTGCGCCCGCCGTTGGCCCAGCCCTTGCCCGCGACGAAGTTGCCGGTGTTGCGCCACGAGGTGCTGTACTGACCGCCGGAGCCCATGTTCATGGAGACGGTGCCCTGGCTGTCGGTCCAGAACGAGTAGTAGTAGCCGTTGTTGGTGCCCTCCTGGTTGGTCGTGACGACCGTGTCGGCCTGGGCGGTGCCCGGCAGCATCAGCGCGGCGAGCGCCGCCAGCGCGACGGCCCACGCGCTCCTGACGAGCAGGGTGACGGAACCGCGTCTGCGGCGCCTCGGTTGGACGAGCAGGTTCATGGGGGGTGTTCCTCTCCTGCGGGTTCGGACAACGGCGACAGTGTTGACCTGCACCCATCAAGCGTCAACAGTTTCGGTAGAAGTTTCGAAACCTTCGACGTCCCACAGGATGCTTTCCTGGAGAGGAAATTGCAGTTCATGCACCCCTCAACCCACGGCGACACACGGCATCCAGAATCCCCTCCCCACACTTGTCAGAAAGAAGGGATCATTCTTCCGAAAATTTCGAAGTCACGGTCTCTGGACAGCCGCAGCCCGGACTCACATCCTCGGTAGCGGCAGAGCACCGTTCCCCACAACGGAGGTTGGCGCTCGTGAAGTTCAGCTACGCGATGCTCCCCGACTACCCCCTGGCCGAGTCCCTGGAGTCGATCCGGCTCGCCGACGAACTCGGCTTCCACGCCTGTTACGCCGCCGACGAGACCTGGCACAAGGACCTCTGGCTCCTCTTCGCCGCGGCGGCCGGCCGTACCGACCGCATCCGCCTCGGGCCCAGCGTCTCCCCGGTGACGCTGCGCGAGCCGACCCTGATCGCCCAGGCACTCGCCACGCTCGACGAACTCTCGGGCGGCCGGGCCGAAGGCGTCCTGTCCAGCGGCAACTTCGGCCTGCTGGCCCAGTACCGCATCGACTGGGCCCGCACCAAACCGCTGTCCCGGGTCAAGGAAGCCCTGCACGTGATGCGCACGTTCCTCGACGAGGGCGCCATCACGTACGACGGTGAGTTCTTCTCCTACGACGGCCTGTTCACCTTCGCCCGCCCCGTCCAGGACCGGCTGCCCCTGAAGCTCGGCGCGATGCGGGGCCCGAAGTCCTTCGAGGCGGCCGGGGAGTTGTCGGACGGCTGCCACCACGCCCTGAGCTACACCCGCGAGGCCTACGACTACGCGGTGCGGCACATCAGGGCGGGCGCGGAGCGGGCCGGCAAGGACTGGCGTTCGCTGGACATCGGGGCCTGGGTGGTCTTCGCCACCGGACCCGACTCGGCGGCCGCCAAGGAGGCGGCGCGCAGCATGGTCGGCATCTACGCCTCCTCCATGCCCCAGGAGCAGCTGCGCCGCAACGGCGTCGATCCGGCGGAACTGAAGCCGGTCGTCGACGCGATCGGCGCGGGCGACCTGGCCCGCGGCATCGAACTGACCACCCCTGAGATCGCCGAGCGCCTCTCGGTCGCGGGCACGCCCGAGGAGTGCCGGGAGAAGATCGAACGGGACATCGCGCCCAGCGGCGTCAACCACATGATCTGCGCGATCACCGACCGCGCCCTGGTACGGGCGTTCACGGGACGGGACCTCGCCGGTGCGGCCGACGTGAACACCCAGTTGCGGCTGATCGCGGAGCGGGTGATGCCGGGGACCGGCTGAGGGGACAGGCCGGATTCGAGGACCGTTCTCAGCCACCTGCCACCTGCCACCTGCGGCGTATGAAGTTCTCATACCTGTGGGCTCGCAGGATTCACCTCCTTCTCGTGGTGCCCTCACTGTCGCCCGCCCGGCGCCGGATGCCAGGCTCACGCCATCCGGGAGAAGAGGTAACTGGCATGGTCTATCTGGACATTGGATTGCTCGGACCGTTCACGGCCTCGGTGGACGGTGTCTCCATCGTCCCCAGCGCGGCCAAGCAGCGCAGGCTGCTCGCACTGCTCGCGGTCGGCGACGGGCGGGAGATGAGCATGGCCGCCATCGCCGAGGAGCTGTGGGAGGGATGCCCCCCGGCCGGCCCGTCGGCCGCTGTGCAGACGTATGTGAAGCAGTTGCGGCAGCGGATCGCCGCCGCCGTCTCCCGGCGCACCCCGTGCGTCGATCCCAAGGAGGTCCTCAGCCGTGGGCACAGCGGCTACCGGCTCGACATGCCCGACGTACGGGTGGACGCCCGGGTGTTCGAGCGTCTGGTGCGGGAGGGTGAGCAGGCGATCGGCCGCGGTGAGGACCGGCAGGGTGTCCTGCTGCTGTCGGACGCGCTCACCCTGTGGCGCGGGCAGGCCCTGAGCGACGTGCGCTCGTCGGGCGCCCTGCGGGCGGAGGCACTGCGGCTGGACGAGGTACGGCTGGCCGCCGTCCAGTCGCGCATCGACGCCGAGCTGCGGCTCGGTCAGCACGTGCACCTGGTCAGCGAGCTGACCGCGCTCACCACCCTGCATCCGTTGCAGGAGAACCTGCACGCGCAGTTCATCGTCGCGCTCTACCGCAGCGGGCGCCCCTCACAGGCTCTGGAGGCGTTCCGGAGGCTGCGTGAGGCGTCCGTGCGCGAGCTGGGGATCGAGCCGTCACGGCGGCTCCAGGAGCTGCACCGCTGGGTGCTGACCGGTGAGCCGCTCCTTGACGCCCCGTCCTATACCCTGACCGCGTTCTAGTGGGCGGCAGGTCCCCTCGAAAGGAGGGCAGGCAATGCCGGACACGCCTGCTGACGTCGTCACGGTCCACCTCTGGTCGCTGACCGAGGACGTGACCGTCGAGCACGACGAAGGACACGACCAGGTGGTGCTCAAGAGCCGCTGGGGCCTGGACTGCGTGGACCGTCCCGGGCCCGAGGTACGGGAGGTGCTGCGGCGGATGGAGCTGGGGCCCGTGGTCCTCGCCAACGTCGCCGAACCGCACGTCGACCTGACCGAGGTCCTGCTTCCGGTGCTGAGCCGGCTGTCCCACCTGGTGGTGCGCACCCTCGGGGTGGAGGATCTGCGGGGCCCGCTGCTGTCGGTGTTGCCGTTGACGCCGGACGCGCCCCTGCCCCTGGTCTGGCTGCCGGGGCAGCGGGCGGTGCGGCTTCCGCGCGGGATGGTCCTGACCATGATGGACTCCGGGCTCTCGCTGGAGGCCGACGACTGTCCGCACCGGGTCGTGCTGCACCGGCCCGAGGCCGCGCTCGTGGTGGCCATGCTGGCCTGGCCGGTCACCCCGGACCGGGCGAAGGCGGACCTGCCGCTGCCGCTGCACGTGACCGAGGGCATCCTCCGCTATCTGGCGGCGGCGGGCATGGCGCCGCCCGTGGACGACGCCGCCCCCGGCGACACCGCGTACGGCAGCGCCACGTACGACGGCGGATGAACCGCCGGCGTCAGACCAGCCAGCCGGCGTCCCGGGCGATGCGGATCGCGTCGACCCGGTTGCGGGCGTTCAGCTTGGTGACCACCGTCGTGAGGTAGTTGCGCACGGTCCCGGTGGACAGGTGCAGGGCGGAGGCGATCTCCTTGGCCTCGGAGCCCTCCGCCGCACGGCGCAGCACCTCCGTCTCCCGCTCGGTCAGCGGGCTCTGCGCACCGCCCCACGAGGCGAGCGCCAGCTTCGAGTCGATGACCCGGTGTCCGGCGACGATCCGCCGGATGGCGTGCGCCAGTTCGGCCGGTGACTCGTCCTTGAGGAGATAGCCGTGCACCTCGGCGGCGAGCGCCCGGCGCAGGGTGCCCGGGCGGCCGAGGCTGGTGAGCATGAGCGTCTTGCAGCTGGGCAGGCGTTCCCGCAGCTGGACGGCGGCGCTCAGACCGTCCAGGCCCGGCAGATCGATGTCGATCACCGCGACGTCGGGCCTGACCCTGAGGGCCGCGTCGATGATCTCGTCCCCACGCTCCAGTTCGCAGACGACTTCCAGATCCCTCTCCAGACCCAGAAGCGCCACCAGCGCCCCCCGGACCATGTTCATGTCCTCGGCCAGCAATATCCGAATCATCGCGGCGCGCCCCCCTTTTGGCACAGCGATCCGTCGCGGCAGCTTATCAACCCCGTTGAGAGCGCAAACAGTTCGTCGTCACGCCGCCGACCGGGTCACGCCGCCGACTGGCTGTCGCCCGCCCGGCCTTCCCACTCCGCGTCGGCCGCGCCGCCGGGACTGCGCTGTTCGGGGACGCGGGCCACGACCCGGAACGTTCCGTCGTCGTTCTGCTCCACGCTCAGGCTGCCGTCGACGGCGCGCAGCCGGGTCTGCAGGTTGCCCAGGCCGCTTCCGCTGTGCGGCGAGGGGTCCCGATGGCCCTTCGCCGCACCGTCGTTGACGACGATCAGCCGCACCTGGCCGGCCTCCCGTTCGGCGGCGATCTCGCAGAACGTCGCGCGGCTGTGGCGCAGTACGTTGGTGACCGCCTCGCGGAGCACCGTCGCGAACACGGTCTCCAGTTCCTGGTCCAGCCGCCCGGTCCGGACCCGCGCGACGACGCGCACGTCGGCGGCGCTGAGCACGGACTGGGCCGAGCCGACCTCGTCCTCGAGGGACATGTCGCGGTAGCCGCTGGCCACGATGCGCACATCGGCCAGCGACTGGCGGGACATCGTGAGGACGTCCTTGACCTCGGACTTGGCCCGGGCCGGGTGCGCGGGCAGCAGGCGGTGGATCAGTTCGCCCTTGAGCGTGATCGCCGAGAGGCTGTACCCGAGCAGGTCGTGCAGGTCGCGGGCGAACCGGAGGCGTTCCTGGGTGACCGCGACGCGGGTCAGTTCACCGCGGGTCTCGTGCAGGACGCGGATCAGGTCGGCGAGCCGGGTGAGGCCGAAGATCACCAGACCGGTCAGCAGGGTGGACTGGACGTAGTAGAACGTCTCGACCACCGGCAGGTCGACGAGCAGGGGCGGGGCGAGCATCGAGGCGCCCACCACCCCGTACAGGAGCCAGGCCTGCCGCGGCGGCAGGAGGAGCAGGAGGGAGCCCGCGAGGAATCCCGCCATCGAGCCCCACTGCGTCCTGAAGACGAGGAGGGGGAGGTAGGTCAGAAGTGCCTGGACGCCCAGGGTCAGGGCCTTCTGGCGGCTGGACGCGAGGTGAGCACCGGGTCTGGAGTGCAGCACCTGAAGTCCGAGGATGCCGAGCAGGCACAGGGTCGCCGCGGCCACCGCGACGACGGAGGAGTGTGAGCTGAGGATGTTGAGCAGGGTGATGCTGGAGTAGCACAACAGGGCCGCGAGGAGCACGAACCGGCCCAGTCGGGGGGCGGGGAGGGTACCGCTGCTGCCGGGCGCCTCCTCCGGCTGCCCAGGGTCCTCGACCGCCTCGCGCAAGGGTGTGTGACGGTACGTCATGTTCGAATCCCCTCTCGCGCAGCCCCGTCCCCGCTGTGGAGCATAGGCGAGCAGGATGTGGATCACCTATGGGGTTGCCGAACCTCGGACGGGCTCAGGAGCGCACGAGCAGTCCGCGTTCCAGGGCGACCACGACGGCGCGCGTGCGGTCGCTGACGTCGAGTTTCGCGAAGACCCGCAGGAGGTGCGTCTTCACCGTGGCCTCGCCGATGACCAGGCGGCGGCCGATCTCGGCGTTGGACAGGCCGTCGGCGACGGCGTGCAGCACGTCCAGTTCGCGGGCGGTGAGCGCGACCGGCTCGGGGCGGCGCATCCGGGCCACGAGCCGCTCCGCGACCTTGGGCGCGAGGACCGTCTCACCGCGCGCCGCCGAGCGGATGGCGTCGGCGAGCTGCTCGCGGGTGGTGTCCTTGAGGAGGTAGCCGAGGGCGCCGGCCTCCACGGCTCGTTCGATCTCCGCGTCCGTGTCGTAGGTGGTGAGGATCAGCACCCGGGTGGCCACGGGAAGGGCGACGATCTCGGTGGTGGCGGCCACCCCGTCGAGCACCGGCATGCGCAGGTCGACCAGGGCCACGTCGGGGGCGAGCCGCTCGACGAGACCCACGCCCTCGCGGCCGTCGCTCGCCTCGCCGACGATCTCGATGGTGGGCTCGTTGGTCAGCAGGGCGATGACGCCGGCGCGCATCACGGCGTGGTCGTCGACCACGACCACACGGATCCGGCTGTTTGCGGTGTCGGTCATGGTCAGTCCTGACTGTGCGTGGGAAGGCTGGCGAGAATACGGGTGCCGTCCCCGAGGGAGCTGGTGACGGCGAGTTCGCCGTCGAGTTCGGCCAGCCGCCGGCGCATGCCGTCGAGGCCGAAGCCGTGGGACTCCTCGACGAGGAAGCCGCAGCCGTCGTCGGTGATCTCCAGCTCGACGACACCGGCGAGTTCGGTGAGGATGACGCCGACGGTGGAGGCGCCCGAGTGCTTGCGCACGTTGGCGAGCGATTCCTGGGTGCAGCGCAGCAGAGCGACGCGGGTGCGCTGGTCCAGTTCCATGTCGCGCAGTTCCGCGGTGACGGTCAGGCCCGTGTCCTGGACGAAGCGGTCCAGGGTCCGGCGCAGGGTGGTGGCCAGGGAACCGGGTGCGACGCCGCTCTCGGGGGCGGAGCCGACGAGCACCCGGGCCTCGGCGAGGTTCTCCCGCGCGGTCTGCTCGATGGAGGTGAGCTGTTCGACGCAGCGTGCGGGGTCGGTGACGGTGGCGGCGCGGGCGGCCTCCGCGAGCACCACGATGGAGGCGAAGCCCTGGGCGAGGGTGTCGTGGATCTCCCGGGCGATCCGTTCACGCTCCTCGGCCGCGCCCTGCTGCTGGTACACGGCCACCAGTTCCTCCTGTGTGACGGCGAGTTCGGCGGTCAGTTGCTCCTGGCGTTCGTTGCTCTGGCCGACGAAGCGGTGCACCCACAGGCCCAGGCCCAGGCCGACGCCGTAGCCGACCATGGTGAGCACGACGTTGCCGGTGAGGAACTGGGGGCTCCAGCCCTGGCCGAGCGTGCTGCCGAGGACGGTGAGGACGGCGGCGGCGCCGCTGAGCGTGCCCGCGTCGCGCGGGGTGCGGGCGAAGAGCCAGAACTGCGGCAGGGACACCAGGTAGAAGGCGGCCCCGCCGTCCAGCAGGTAGGACGTCCCGCCGAGGACGAGGCCGAGGACGGCGAGGTAGGTGCGGGGCCGCAGGACGGGGTTGTCCGGCCGGCCGATGAGGGCGAGGTGGCACAGCGCGATCAGGGCGAGCAGGCCGAGGACCCAGTACCTCCGGGCCGGCGACGCGTCGAACACGGCGACGGCCGGGGGCAGCAGGCCGAACAGGAGCCAGCCTGCCGAATACCATCCGCGGATGCGGTCCGGAACGAGCCGGTCGCCCGGCTGCTGCTGCCACTGAGCCACGGTGAGTCACCTCGCTCACAAGGGAGTTGCGGGGCCGACGGTCGAGTCGATCAGTTTACCGACTCCAGGGTGCGGGGGGCCGGTTCGGTGCTGCGCAGGGCTCGGCGCACCGCCCGCGAGGGCCACCAGTTGGCGCCGCCGAGCAGGAGCATCATGGACGGCAGGACCAGCATGCGGATGACGAAGGCGTCCAGGAGGACGGCGACCGCGAGGCTGAAGCCGATCTGCTTCATCTCGATGATGTGCAGGGCCGCGAAGCTGGCGAAGACCGTGACCATGACCACGGCGGCGCTGGTCACCACGCTCGCCGAGCTGCCGATGCCCTCCATCACGGCCTGGCGGGTCGGGACTCCGCGCAGGGCGGCCTCCCTGATCCGGCTGATCACGAAGACCTGGTAGTCCATCGACAGGCCGAACAGGATCACGAAGAGGAACAGCGGGACGCGGGCGCCGATCGAACCGGTGGAGGTGAAGTCGAGCAGGCCCTCGGCCCAGGTGTGCTGGAAGACCATGACGAGCACGCCGAGCGCGGCGGCGGCCGACAGGAGGTTCAGGACGATGCCGACCAGGCCGAGGACGACGGAGCGGAACGCCCACACGGTCATGGCGAAGGTCACCAGGAGCAGGGCGCCGAGGATGAGCGGCAGCTTCTTCTCCTGGTGGACCGGGTAGTCGGCGTAGCGGGCGACGTCACCGGTCACCGCGGTCTCGGCGCCCTGCACCCGGCCGACGGTGTCCGGCAGGTACGTGTCGCGGATGTCCTTGAGCGAGGACTGGGCCTCGTCGCTGCTGACGTGGTGCGGGACCTGCAGCTGGAGCATGCTGATCCGCTTGTCGGGCGACGTGCTGAGCCGGGAGTCGCCGCTCAGTCGCGGGTCGTCCTTGACGTCGGCGGCGAGTTCGCGCAGGGCGGCGGTCACCTCGGGCGAGCGGTCGGCGTCGGCGCGGACGACGACCTGGTGCATGGCCTTCAGCTCCGGGTAGGCCGCGTTCAGCCGGTCGTAGACCTGCATGGCCTCGATGGTGCGGGAGTGTGTCTCGCGGCCCATGTCGGTGAGGTTGAGGCCGAGGACCGGGGCGGCGAGGGCGAGCATCGCGGCCACGGCGACGGTGAGCGTGGCCAGGGGGTGCTTGCCGACGGGGCGCAGCGCGGCGGCGGTCAGGCGGCCGGGGCCGGCCAGGTGCGTCTTCTGCTTCTTCGGTGCGAGCCCCCGGGCGGCCCGGCGCTCGGCGCGGCGCTCGGCACGCATGCCCAGTTTGGCGAGGAGGGCGGGCAGTGCGGTCAGGGAGCTGACGACGGCGACGAGGGTGACGACGATCGCGCCGGTGGCGATGGACGAGAAGATGACGTCGTCGGCGAGGTAGAGGGTGGCGCTGG
Organism: Streptomyces sp. NPDC111628; assembly: GCF_055635195.1. Lineage (NCBI taxonomy): Bacteria > Bacillati > Actinomycetota > Actinomycetes > Kitasatosporales > Streptomycetaceae > Streptomyces > Streptomyces sp. NPDC111628. The sequence goes on from NZ_JBVKBZ010000007.1 coordinate 558,565, forward strand.
AGACGGCGACGGCGAGACCGGAGACGACGACGGCCCGGCCGGAGGTGGCGGCGGCGAGTTCGACGGCGGCCTGCGGGCTCAGTTTGCCGCCCGCGCGGGCCCGCTCCTCACGTTCGCGCTTGAGGTAGAAGAGCGTGTAGTCGACGCCGACGGCGAGGCCGATCAGCAGGATGATGTTGATGCCGATGCCGTTGTCGGGAAAGACGTGCGAGGCCACCATCGACAGGCCGACGGCCGCGGCGATCGAGGACAGGGCGAGCAGCAGCGGCACGAGGGCCATGGCCACGGAGCTGAAGACCAGCAGCAGGGTGACGAGGGTGACCGGCAGGGCGATCATCTCGGTGCGCGCGAGGTCGTCGCCGCGCAGCTTGTCGACGCCCTTGCTGATGGACGGCGATCCGGTCTCCTCGACGCGCAGCGAGGGGTTGGCCTTCTGCACGGCCTCGGTCTGCTCGATCAGCGGGTCGACGTGGTCCTTGCCCTCCCGCTCCGGGGCCTTCATGGTGACGGAGACCCGCACCGCCGTGCCGTCCGCGTTGCGTACCGGGTCCTCGACGGTGAGCACCTCGGGCAGCGCCGCCATCCGGGCGGCGACGTCGGCGGCGGCCGAGTCGGCGGCGGCGATGTCGATCTTTCCGGTGCCCGGCTTCGCGGTGATCAGGACGTGTTCGACGGGGCGCTGCTGTAATCCGCCGTCGGCGGCGATCGCCTCGCCGCGTCCGGCCTCTCCGATGCGGAAGTCCTCGGTGCTCGCCTCGTTGGTGCCGACGGAGATGCCGACGCCGAGGCACAGGACCACGAACACGAACCAGCCGACGATGCCCCGCCAGGGGTGGACGGCGCTCCAACGAGCCATGCGTACGGTGAGATTCTTCATGGCATCCATGCTCTTCGTCCGGGGTGTGGTGCCGACAGCGGCGACCGGTTGAACTTCGGGTCCACCGACTGGTGGACCCCCCTGCGGCTCAGTGGAAGCTGAGGGTGTGGAAGACCGTCACGTTGCCCTCCAGCTCCCGGCACCGCTGCGCGGCGGCGGCGAGCCGGCCCGCGCTGTCGGGCGCCGTGGTGTCCAGCAGGATCCCGAGCGAGGTGCCGCTGTGTCCGACGACGACGCCGAGGCCGCCGACGTCCTCGCAGACGCGGATCATGGGCTCCAGTGACCTCTTGTGGCGCAGTACCTGGTTCATCCGGGCGCTCTCGGTGGCCACCCGGCCGGCCTCGGCCAGGTCGCGGCGGGCCACCGCGCGCGTGATGCGGTCCAGGAGGCGGGCGTACTGCCGCCGGTCGGCCGTGGTGAACGGTTTCGGTATGGCGTTGAAGGCGACCGTGTCGACGGCGCCGCCCTCGTCGATGCCGACGACCGTCATGGGGGGCAGCGAGCCGAGTTCCGCGCGCAGCCGCACGCTGCGGTGGTGGAAGGCGACGATCGCCGGGTACAGGACGCCGTCGGTCGGTTCGATCCTGGCCAGGTACGACTCGATCCGGCGGGGCGGCATGGGTTCGCCCAGGGCGTTGGCGACGGCCCGTGCCGTGGCCACCAGGTCGGCGGAGGAGCTGGCCAGGCCCTTGCCCTCGGGCAGGGTGCTGTCGATGACCAGCGTCCCGCCGCCGGGTCTTCCGGCGTCGTCGAGGATCATCCCGGCCAGCCGCAGCGCCTTCTTCTTGTGCCCCGGTTCCACGGTCACCCGCGCGCGGTCCGGGGTGAGGACGAAGCGGGCCGTGGACCAGCGGGCCACCGGCAGGGTGACCAGGAAGTCTCCGTCCTCCTCGGGCAGCGCGCCCTGGAGCAGTTCACCGAAGGTGCCGAAGGCGGTGCTGACCCCCGTGGCGGCCACCTGGCGGTAGTCGGTCGTGGTCACGTGCGACTCCTGTCCTCGACGGGTCTGTCCCGCACGGGCGTGCGGGTGGTCGCCGCCCGTATCCGGGCCGCGCTGAGGGCCGGCCGGGTGGCGACGAAGTAGGGTCCGCCGTCGTCGAGTTCATGGAGCGTGACGCGCTCGGCGAGGGCCCGCCAGGCGCCGACGGCACGCGCCGCCTGCGCGGTCTGCGGGTCGTCGCGGGCCACGACGACGTCCACGGGGGCGGCCAGGCGGTGCGGCCGCGGCTGTTCCTGGAGCCGGATGAGGTGCCGGTGGGAGGTGTCCACGTCGTGTCGGTAGGCACGGTCGGCGACCTCGGCCCGCTCCGGCTGGTACCCGTCCAGTTCCACGTAGGCGTGGCCGCCGCGCAGCCGGCCGAGCAGTGTGCGCCGGTCCAGGGCCGCCAGTTCGGCGAGTTCGGCCCGCAGCACCGCCGCGTCGGGCAGCAGCTGGGCGCCGAGGAAGAGGCGTTCGACGGGCCGGCCGGCCGCCTCCAGGAGCCGCGCGGTCTCCAAGGCGGCGGCGGCGCCGGTGCCGTGGCCCCACAGCAGGACGGGCGAGGTGATGCGGGCGAGGATCTCGTCGCCGGCGCGGCGGCCCAGTTCCGGCACGTCGAGCAGGGGTTCGTCGGGGTCGGCGAAGTCGTGGCCGGGCGGTTCGGCCCCGTACACGGCGATGCCGTCGCGCTCCAGTTCCCGTGCGAGCGCACGGTAGTTGACCGCGTTCCCGGCGGCGTAGGGGAAGCAGACCAGGGTGTGGTGCGGGCTGCGCACCGGAAGCAGGGGATGCAGCAGCCTGCGCCGGTGCGGGCGCCGGGACGCGCCGGGGTGGCCGCGGGTGAGGGCGCGGGCCAGGTCGGCGAGGACCGGGTGGGCGACGAGGGTGGCGAGGGTCAGCCGGCGGCCGAGGTGGACGAGGAGCCGCGCCGCGGCCAGGGACGTGCCGCCGAGCGCGAAGAAGCTGTCGTTCCGGCCGATCCGTTCCAGGGGGACGCCGAGCACTTCGGCCCAGGCCACGGCGAGACGCCGTTCCTCGGATGTGGCCGGAGCGGTGCGGGTGGCACCGCCGTGGCCGAGGGTGCCGGCGAGTTCGGCCAGGGCCGTCTTGTCGACCTTGCCGTTGGCGGTCAGCGGGAGCCGTTCGAGCCGGTGGCAGTAGGTGGGCACCATGTAGTCGGGCAGCAGCCCCGCGAGGAAGTCGCGGGCCCGCGCGGCCGTGTCGTGGGTGGCCGGGTCCGTCTCGTCCGTGGTGAGGAAGGCGACGAGGGTGCGGGCGGCGCCGGGGCCGCCGTCGATGACGACCGCGACGTCCCGCACCCCCGCCATGGTCGCCAGGTGGTGCTCGATCTCGCCCAGCTCGATGCGGTAGCCGCGGATCCGCACCTGTTCGTCGTGGCGGCCCAGGAACTCCAGGCGGCCGTCGGGCAGCCAGCGGCCGAAGTCCCCGGTGCGGTACATGCGGGTGTGGGCGCGGAAGGGGTCGGGGACGAAGGACTGCCGGGTGCGTTCCTCGTCGTTGATGTAGCCGCGGCCCACGCAGACGCCGGAGAAGGCGATCTCGCCGGTCGTGCCGAGGGGAACCAGCTCCAGGTTGTGGTCGAGTACGTAGGTGTTGACGTTCGGCAGTGACTGCCCGAGCGGCACGAAGCCGCGCCCCGGGACGCCGTCCAGGACCTCGTGCATGGTGTCGTCGCAGACCTCGGTGGCGCCGTAGGCGTTGACGAGGCGGATGCCGGGGTGGGCGGCGAACCAGCGGCGGACGAGTTCAAGACCGAGGACCTCGCCGGTGACGGAGAGGGTGTGCAGGGCGCCGAGATCGCGCGGGTGGCGCTCCAGGTGGCGCAGCAGGACGTCCAGGTAGGCGGGCAGGGTCTGGGCGACGGTCACCCTGCGGTCGACGAGTTCGTCGAGGAACCCGGAGACGTCGAGCAGCACGTCGGTGTCGATGATGCGGGTGGTCGCGCCGGCCACCAGCGGCGCCGCGAACTGCCACAGGGAGATGTCGAAGCCCGCGGACGCGGTCTGCGCCACGACCTGGCCCCGGCCCGCCGCGAGCCCCATGTCGCCGATCTTCGCGCGGAGGTGGTTCAGCAGGCCCGCGTGCTCGCACAGGGCGCCCTTGGGGGCGCCGGTGGAGCCCGAGGTGAAGTAGATGTAGGCGGCCTGTTCGGGAGCGGGCGGTTCGGGCAGCGGGCCGTCGGGGCCGGTCGCCGTCCCCTCGATGGTCACGACCGCGGGCCCGTTGCCCTCGAGTTCGGCGGCGGCCTTGCGCACGACGCTCTCGCAGCGGCGGTCGGTGAGGGCCAGCACGCAGACCGACTCCCGGAGTTGGACGGCCACGCGTTCCACGGGCAGCCCGCCCGGCATCGGGAGGTACACGGCGCCCGCCTTGAGTACGCCGATGGCGCCGGCGATCCAGTCCAGGGTGCGGTCCATGACGACGGCGACGACGTCCTCGGCGCCCGCTCCCGCCGCGGTCAGCAGCCGTGCGACGCGGTCGGAGCGCGCGTCGAGCTCCCGGTAGGTCCAGGTCCGGTCGCCGTGGGCGGCGGCGGGGGCGTCGGGCCGTTTGCGCGCCTGCTGCCGGAACAGGTCCACGAAGGTGAGGGCGGGCAGGTCGACGCGGGGACCGGCGAGTTCGTAGAGCTGTGTCGCGGTCTCCTGCGGGGAGAGCAGGCTCCGGCGGTCGTGACGGGCCGACGGGTCCTCGGCGAGCAGGCGCAGGGCGGCCCGCTGGTATCCGGCGAGGCGTGCGGCGTGGTGGCCGTCGAAGGCACCGAGGTCGTACGTCACGTGCAGGGTGAGGCCGCCGGGGTTCCGCGCCCACGCGAACCGCAGCACGGGCCCCGGGCCGGTGCCGGGGGTGCCGGTGGCGAGCCCGGTCAGGTCGAGCACGGCGTCGAGCGCGGCATCGGGCGCGGCATCGGGCGCCCCGGCCGTCGCCTGCGGTGCGGCGGCGACGGCCTCGCTCAGCCCGGCCCAGGTGGAGGGGTCGACGGTCAGCCGCAGGGCGCGCGGCGAAGCCCCCCGCTCCGGCGGTACGTATCCGGAGACGACGCCGCGCTCGGAGGTGAGGGTGGCCAGCACGCGCGCGTGCGCGGTGAGCAGGAGGACGGGCAGGTCGGTGCCGAGGGCGCGGGCGGTGTGCTCCAGGCCGTCGACCAGGTCGCGAGGGATGTCGCTCCGGTGGGTGCCGACGCCGGGCCCGCCCGCGTGCGGGGCGCGCCAGCGCGGGACGGCGGTGGTGAACTCCGGGGTGTGCGGGCGGGCTTCGTCGGGGGCCCGGCCGGAGTGGCTCGTCGCGGTCATGGGGTGGCGGCCCTCTCTCGTGATGGGTGCGGGGCGGGGACGGGCGCCACGTCGATCTCGATGAGATCCGCGGCGGCCACGGCGCGGCGGACGGCCTGCAGCGGGGCGGGCGCCGCGGCCACCACGCAGGCCAGCCGGTCCTGGAACGAGTGCGTGATGCGCAGGTCGCGGCCGGGTGCGGTGGTCGCGCGTGCGGCGAGGACCCCGGGGGCCGCCGATGCCGCGCGCAGTCCCCGTACGGCCCTCACCCGGCCCTCGTGGGTGGCCCTGACGAAGCGCACGGCGGCGTGGCCCGCGCCGGGCTCGGGCGCGGCGGCCGGGAGGCCCGCGGCACGGGCCACCACCGCGTCGACCAGGTCCACGCCCAGAGCGGCCCGCACGGCGACCGGGATCATGCCGCCCGCCAGGCGCGGGTTGACCTCGATGACGACCGGGCCGCCCGCGGACCAGCGCAGTTCGGTGTGGGCGGCCCCCCAGCCGAGGCCCAGCGCGGACAGGGCGTGCAGCGCGGTCTCGCCCAGGGCGTGGGTCGTGGACGGCGGGGCGGCGGCGGGGACGTCGTGGCCGGTCTCCACGAAGTACGGTGTCGGGCCCACGTGTTTGGCGACCACCGTGACGACCTCGCCGTCGAAGGTCTCGACGGAGAACTCCGGCCCGTGCACCGCCTCCTCCACCAGGATGCGGGCGTCGGTGCCGTCGTCCAGGAGCCGCCGGGCCCACCGGCGGGACTCGTCCGCGTCGCGGCACAGGCGTACGCCGACCGAGCCCGAGCCGCTGACCGGCTTGAGCACGACGGGGTGGCCGAGGGACTCGGCCGCGGCTACGGCCGCCGCGGCGTCCGCGACGGCCTCGAAGGCCGGTACCGGCACCCCCGCTTGGCGGAGCCGTTCCCGCTGTACGTCCTTGGCGCGGCAGTCCGCCACCGCGGCACCGTCGGGTCCGGGCAGTCCGAGCGCCGCGGCGGCGCGGGCGGCCGTCGCGACGTAGTACTCGGAGCTGGAGGTGACGCCCGCGAGGCCGCCGTCCGCGGCGAGGCCGGTCAGGGTGCGCAGCACGGCGTCCGGGTCACAGGTGTCCAGGAGCCGGGTGTCGACGGCGTCCTCGGCGGCGTAGGGGTAGCGTCCGGGGTCGCGGGCGAGCAGCACGGGCCGCAGGCCGCGGGCGCGTGCGGCGGCGCAGAACTCCCGTCCCGTTCCCGTGGTGTTGCTCTCCACGAAGGCCATCCAGGTGCCGTTCATCGGGTGCCTCCCGGCGCGTACCGCGCCACGATCGCCTGTGCCTCGGCGTCCAGTCGCCGGCGTGCCTGTCGCTGCCGGGCGCGGTGGGCGGCGGCCCAGTCCGCCTCTTCGCCCAGGCGGCCGAGCAGGGTGTCCAGCGCCTTGCCGCACTCCCCGGGGCCGCCGCCGCGGTTCAGCTGCGCGACCACCTCGTGCAGTGCGGCAGGGGGTGTCCGCGGTCCCTCGGGCGTCGGCGCGGCGAGTTCGGTGGCGCCGGACTCGACCGCCCTGCGCACGGCGGTGCCGACGGTGTGGTGCGCCGTACGGAACGGGACGCCCTGCGCGACCATCCGGTTGGCGACGACGGTGGCTGTCACGAAGCCCTCCTTGGCGCGGGCCTCCATCCGCTCGGCGGCCGGGCGCGCCCCGGAGACCAGGACCTGGCCGAGCAGGATCGCGTCCCGCACGGCGGCCAGGGCCGGCCAGGCCGCGGAGACGGCTTCCGTACCGACCTCGATGGAGTTGGTGAACGGGGTCGACTTCATCGCCGAGGCCGCCGCCGTCCACGCGCCGATGGCGAGGGCCGCCTTGGCCTTGACGTGTTCGAGCAGGAACGCGTTGCGCTTCTGCGGCATCGCGGAGCTGCCCCCGACGAGCCGTTCGGGGAAGTCGACGAAGCCGAACTCCTGGGTGCTCCACAGCTGCAGGTCGGTGGCGAGCCGGCTGAGGGTGACCGCGGCGGACGCGGTCACGGCGAGCCCGCGCAGCAGGGTGTCGCGGGCTCCGACCGCGTCGGTGGCGTGCAGCGGCGGTGCCGAGAAGCCCAGCAGGACGGCGGTGCGCTCCGGGTCGACCCGCAGGTCGGTGCCGGCGACGGCGCCCGCGCCCAGGGGGCAGCGGTCCAGTTCGCCGACCGTGTGCCGCAGCGCCGCGAGGTCCCGGTCCAGGGCGGCGGCGATGCCCGCCAGGTAGTAGCCGTAGGTGACGGGCATCGCGGGCTGGAAGTGCGTGTAGACGGGCATGACGACGTGGGCGTACGCGCGGGTGCGGGCCAGGAGTACGCCTTGCTGACGCATCAGCTCCCCGTGCAGGCCGGTCAGTTCGTCGCGCAGCCGCATCGCCGTCACGGTCGCCTTGATGTCGTTGCGGGAGCGGGCGGTGTGCAGCCTGCCGCCGACGTCGGGCCCCAGTTCGGCGGAGAGGTGGCCCTCGTACATGAGGTAGGCGCCGCGCGGGGCGTCCAGGCCCTCCAGTTCCCGGAAGCCGCCGGCCCGCAGCCGCCGTACGGCGTCGATGAGCCGGGCGGCGGCCTCGCCCGGCAGCAGGCCGTTCTCGGCGAGCATCACCACGTGCGCGAGGTCGACGGTGGTGATGGGTTCGAGTTCGCGGCGGATCTCGCCGGGGCTCTGCTCGCCGTAGACGATGCGGCGGGTGCGGGGGGCGAGGGTGCCGGTGAGGCGGCCGGTGTCCTCGCCGCGGCCGCTCACGACAGGGCCCCTTCCGGGAGCGCGGCACCGGGCGCGGCGGCGCGCGGGACGGCGCCGGGTACCGCGTCGTAGGACCGCCGTCGCCACACGAGCCGGGACCAGCGCTCCCCCACCGCCCCCGGGTCGGTGACCCGCGAGGGTTCGGCGGGCCGGTCCGCGGCCGTGTGGCCGCCCGCGGCGAGCCAGGCGTCGTCGTAGACCGTGGCCTGGTAGCGGTAGCCCTCGTCGGGGAGCATCACCACACACGTGCGGTCCGGGTTGCGGTCGGCCCACCAGCGGGCGACCTGGTAGGCGGCGCCGCTGGTGGGGCCCTGGAACAGGGCGTGCCGGGCGTGCAGTGCCCGGGTGCTGGCGTAGGCCTCCGCCGCGGACAGCCAGTGCACCTCGTCGAAGACCGGGTGGTCGAGGTTGGCCGGCCACAGGCTGTTGCCGAGTCCGCGCAGCTCGCGCGGGCCGTCGGGCTGGCCGAACAGGACGCTGCGGTGGGTGTCGACACCGAGGGCGACGGTGTGCGGGGTGTGGGCGCGCAGGGCGCGGGTGGTGCCGCACATGGATCCGCCCGAGCCGACCGGGCCGACCAGGCAGTCGACGGTGCCGAGGGTGCGCCGCAGCTGGTCGGCGACCGTGCCGTACGAGCGGGGGTTGTCCGGGTTGCTGTACTGCTCCGGGCAGAAGCTGTCGGGAAGTCCGGCGCGGATCTCGGCGAGCCGGTCGAGCCGGGCCGTCTGGAAGCCGCCGACCGGTGCGGGCTCCCGGCAGATCTCGACGCGCGCGCCGAGGTCGGTGAGCCTGCGGTACAGGTTGGCGTCGATGGCCGGGTCGCTGACCAGGATCAGCTTCCGCCGCATCAGGGCGGCCTGCATGGCCAGGGCGAGTCCGAAGGTGCCGGAGGTGGTCTCCACGACGACCGTGTCGTCCCCCAGCTCACCCCGCTCCTCGGCGCGTCGCAGTATGTAGTGGGCGGGGAGCAGCTTCATCAGGGTGAAGACGGCGCCGTAGAGGTTGGGGCCGATCCTGATGAGGCGCGGCATCATCGTCGCCTCGGTGATCGAGGGGTACGTCGAGGTGGCCGGAGGCATGGTGCTCCTGGGTTCGCGGGCGGACACGAGGTTCCTTCGGGAGAAGGCGAGGGTTCCTTCGAGGGGAGGCGGAGGCGTGCGGGGAACGCCGGCCGCTCCGGGCGGACGCTCCCGTACGGTCCATGCTGGCGGGCCACCCTGACAGGCGGCTGACACCCCTGGCGGGGCCGCCCTGTCAGCGGGGCGTCAGCGCGGCCCGACAGCCTCGTCCGGGCACCGGTGGGTGCCGGCGCGAGTGACGACCCCTGGGGGCAGCATGTTGTGGACGCAGGTCGTGGAACCGAGACCCTTCGCCGAACGGCGCCTGGTGTGCTTTCCGCACGCCGGCGGCTCGCCCTACTTCTTCCGCGGCTGGGGCAAGGCGCTGCACGAGCTGGAGGTGCACGCGGTGTGCTATCCGGGGCGCGCCGAGCGGTTCGCGGAGCCGCCCGCCACCGCGATCGGGCCGGTGGCGGAGCAGATCGCGGCGGAGCTGCTGGCCGCCGACGACGCCCGCCCGCTCGCCCTCTTCGGCCACAGCATGGGGGCGACCGTCGCCTACGAGGTGGCCAGGGCCCTGGAGGCGGCGGGCTGCACCGTGGACCACCTCTACGCCTCCGGCGCCCGTGCCCCGCAGTTGCACGTTCCCGACGCCGCGGCGGCGGCCGCCTGGGACCAGGCCGCGGTCGTGCGGACGCTGCTCGAACTGGGCGGCACCGACCCGGAGCTGCTGGGCAATCCGGCGTTCCTGGACCTGGTGGTGCCCTACATCGGGGCCGACTTCCGGATGCTCTCGGCCTACGGGCGCGGTCCCGCGGAGCCGCTGTCCTGCCCGGTCACGGCGCTGGTGGGCACCGAGGACCCCCGGGTGAGCGTGGCGCAGACGGCGGCCTGGCGGGAGGTCACCCGGGGGCCGTTCCGGTTGCGGACGCCGCCCGGGGAGCACTTCTACCTGGAGCAGGACCCGCCGTACGACGTGGTGGCCGGGGCGCGGCACGGCGGGTGACCGGCCGGCCGCGGTCACTGGTCGCGGTACATCTCCGCCAGCAGGAACGCCAGGTCCAGGGACTGCGTGTGGTTCAGTCGCGGGTCGCAGGCCGTCTCGTAGCGGGCCGGCAGGTCCTCGGCGAGGAGTTCGTCGCCCCCGCCGACGCACTCCGTGACGTCGTCGCCGGTCAACTCGACGTGGATGCCGCCCGGGTGGGTGCCCAGGGCGCGGTGGACCTCCACGAAGCCCCGTACCTCGTCGAGCACCGTCTCGAAGCGGCGGGTCTTGTGGCCGCTGGGCGCCGTGGTCGTGTTGCCGTGCATCGGGTCGCTGACCCAGCACACCTGGCCGCCCTCGGCGCCGGTCTTCTCGACGAGGACCGGCAGCACGTCGCGTACGCGGTCCGCTCCCGCCCGCACCACGAAGGTGAGGCGGCCCGGCTCGCGGTGCGGGTCGAGGCGGTCGATCAGCCTCAGGACGTCGTCGGCGCGGGTGGACGGGCCGAGTTTCACGGCGATCGGGTTGCTGATGCGGGAGAAGAACTCGACGTGTGCGCCGTCGGCCTGGCGGGTGCGCTCGCCGATCCACAGCAGGTGTCCGCTGCCCGCCCAGGACCGGCCGGTCGCCGGGTCGGTGCGGACGAGCGCCGCCTCGTAGTCGAGGAGCAGCCCTTCGTGGCTGACGTAGAACTCGGCGGTGCCCAGTTCCCCGGTGTCGATGCCGCAGGCGTGCATGAAGGCGAGGCTGCGGCCTATCTCGTCGGCGAGTGCCTCGTACCGTTCCCCGGCGCGTGAGCGGGCGACGAACCCGCGGTTCCAGGAGTGCACCTGGCTCAGGCCGGCGAAGCCGCCCGTGGTGAGGGCGCGTACCAGATCGAGCGTGCTCGCCGACGCCTCGTACATGGTGCGCAGGCGGACCGGGTCGGGGGTGCGGGCCGCGGCGGTGAACTCCAGGCCGTTGACCGCGTCGCCGCGGTACGAGGGCAGGGCCAGTGCGCCCTGCCGCTCGACCGGGCTGGAGCGCGGTTTGGCGTACTGGCCGGCCATCCTGCCGACCTTGACGACCGGCAGGGCGGTGGCGTGCGTGAGGACCACGGCCATCTGCAGCAGCGTCTTCAGCTTGCGGCGCACGGAGTCGGGGGTCACCTGCGCGAAGGTCTCGGCGCAGTCGCCGCCCTGCAACAGGATCGCCTCGCCGCGGGCGACGGCCGCCATGCGCCCCCGCAGCTCGGCGCACTGGCCGGCGGTGACCAGCGGTGCGGCGGCGGCGAGCCCGTCGGTGACGTCGCTGAGCGCGGCGGGGTCGGGCCAGTCGGGTTGCTGGGCGGCCGGGAACGTCCGGCGCAGATCGGCGAATTCGACGGTCCTTCTTTCCAGGACTTCCATGGCCGTGCCTTCCTCGAAGAGGGGCGAATGTGCGCCCACTACATATCCGCTCCGGCCGCCCGGTCAAGCAATTCAAGAATGGACCGCATCGGCCCCGCCGAATTGGTCTGGCCGCGTTCGCCGGGCTGTTGATTGACTCCTCCCGTCCATCACCTTCGATCGGCGGGGAGCTCGTCGTGAATGGAACGGAAACGGAAACCATTGATGTGCGGATGGCCTCCACCCGGCTGCCCCGGCACGAACCGCTCGCCCTCTACACCCGGCTGACCGGCGGCCGCCCCTCGGCGGACGTGTTCCTGCTGGAGAGTCCGGCCGGGAGCGGCGAGGACCGGCGCTCGGCCGTCGTCGGCGTGGGGCGGGTCGCCGAGATCCGGGTGTACGACTCGTATCTCGACATCGACGGCGTCCCGGCCGTGGCGGCGGCCCTCGCGCGCGCCGCCGGATCGGCGGGGCTCACGCGGGACGCGCCACCCGGCCCGGCGACCGGCCCGTTCCGGCTGCGCTTCACCGGCCAGGACATGCTGTGGGCGGCCCTCGGCCGGGCCCAGCGGGTCTTCACGCTGCGCGGTGACGTGCCCGAGGAGGGGTACGCGTTCGGGTTCCTGTCCTCGTTCGCGTACGAGTCCGCCTGGCACATGGAGACGCTGACCCCGCGGACCAAGGAGCCGCACGGCCCGGACATCACGCTCTCGCTCTTCCGCGACACCGTCCGGTACGACGTCGAGGGCGGCGCTCCCCGTCATCTGCGGGCCCACGGGGCCGGGTTCGCGGACGCGGGGCCGGCGGCCCGGGTCGCCGAGGCCGCCGCCGAGGCGGGGCGGGCCGCCGCCGTGGCGGCGCCGCCGGCACCCGCCCCCCGCTCCGTCCACGACAGTGTCGGCCGCGACACGTTCCTGGACCGGGCGGACCGCTGCCTGCGGCACATCGCGGTCGGCGACCTGTACCAGATCCAGATCGGGCACCGCATCGACGTGGCCACGGACCTGGAGCCGCTCGACGTCTACCGGCGGCTGCGCGCGCGGAACCCGTCGCCGTACATGTACCTGATGCCGAGGGCGGGCGGCATGCTCATCGGCGCCAGCCCGGAGCTGTTCTTCCGGATCGAGCCCGGCGGCCGGGCCGGGGACGAGATCGTGATGCGGCCCATCGCGGGCACCGCCCGGCGCGGCCCCGACGGCGAGGTCAACCGCCAACGCGTCAAGGAGATGCGGGAGTCCGTCAAGGAGCAGGCCGAGCACATCATGCTCGTCGACCTGTGCCGCAACGACATCGGCCGGATCAGCAGGCCCAGCACCCAGCCGGTGGACCGGCTCATGGACGTGGAGGCCTTCTCCCACGTCTTCCACCTGGTGTCGACGGTGTCCGGCCGGCTGGAGCCGGACGTGGACGTGTGGCAGGCGGTCCGCGCGACGTTCCCCGCCGGGACCATGACCGGGGCGCCCAAGGTCCGCGCCATGGAGATCATCGACGTCCTGGAGGGAGAACGCCGCGGCAGCTACGCGGGCGCGGTGGGGCTGATCGACGTCCGCGGCTGGTGCGAGCTGGCCCTGTGCATCCGCACGATCGAGTACGACGGCGCCACGTACTCCACGCAGAGCTCGGCCGGCCTGGTCGCCCAGTCGGATCCGGAGGCGGAGTGGCGGGAGACCCTGGCGAAGATGGGCGCGGCCTACTGGGCGCTGACCGGAGAGGAGTTGCTGCCGTGAGGGTTCTGCTGATCGACGCGTACGACAGCTTTGTCCACATCATCGACCAGTACCTGCGCACGCTCGGCGCGGAGACCCAGGTCGTCCGCTCACTGACCCGGACACCCGCCGCCCTGGCGGGGCTGGAGCCGGACGCCGTGGTGCTCGGGCCGGGCCCGGGGCACCCGGCCGACTCGGGGCACGTGGAGCTGGTGCACGAGTTCGCGGGGCGGGTGCCGCTGCTCGGCGTGTGTCTGGGGCACCAGGCCATCGGGCTCGCCTACGGCGGGCGGATCGAGGTGGCCGAGCAGGTGATGCACGGGCGGACCAGCACCGTGCGGCACGACGGGGCGGGGCTGTTCCAGGGGCTCGGGCACACGCTGGAGGCGACGCGGTACCACTCGCTGCTGGTCGCCGAGCCGCTGCCGGAGGAGTTGGTGACGACGGCCGTGGCCGCCGATCACGGCTGTGTGATGGGGCTGCGGCACCGGACGCTGCCCGTCGAAGGGGTGCAGTTCCACCCGGAGTCCGTGATGACGACGGGCGGGCTGGCCATGATGCACAACTTCCTGGAGTCGGCCGCCGCACCGGTCAGCCGATGACCGCGCCCAGCTCCGCGACGGCCTCCCCGATCCCCGTGCGCGGAAGCTGGGCATGCCCCACCACGAGCGCGGGCGCCCCCTGGCCCGGCCGCGCGTGGAACGCCGCCGCGCCCCGCACCAGGACGGAGCGGCCGAGCGCCCCCGCCACCAGCGCCGCCTCGTCGGTGTGCGGGGGCAGTTGGACGTACGCGTGCAGTCCCGCCGCAGGTCCCAGGAGCGTGGCGCCGGGCAGATGCCGGCGCACCGCCGTCCGAAGGACCTCCCGGCGCTCCCGGCACCGGGCGTTGAGGTGGCGCAGGTGCCGGTCGTACAGGCCGCTGCGCAGGAACTGCGCCAGCGCCAGCTGGGCCAGGCTGTCGGTGCCGAGGTCGTGCCGGGCGCGGGCGCGCAGCAGCGGGGTCAGGAGGGCGCGCGGTGCCGCGACCCAGCCCAGGCGCAGGCCGGGGGCGAGCGTCTTGCTGGCGGTGCCCGCGTAGACGACGTGGTCCGGGGCGAGCCGGCGCAGGGCGAGCGGCCGGGGCGTGCCGCGCTCGTACCAGAGGCCGCCGTCGTAGTCGTCCTCGACGATCCAGCCCCCGGTCTCCCGGGCCCAGGCGACGAGTTCCGCGCGGCGGCGCGCGGACAGGGTGACGCCGGTCGGGTACTGGTGGGCGGGTGTGACGAGCACCGCCCGTACCCCGGACGCCCGCACCGCCGCCACGTCGATGCCCTCCGCGTCGACCGGCAGCGGCACCGGCCGCAGTCCGCACTCGCGCACGAACCGGCGCTGGCGCGGATGCCCCGGGTTCTCCATGCCCAGGGCGTCCACGCCCAGTCCGGGCAGCGCCGCGCCGAGCAGGCCGAGGGTCTGGGCGAAGCCGGAGACGACCATGATCTGGTCCGGTGTGCTGGGCACTCCGCACACCCGCCCCAGGTAGTGGGCCAGTTCGGTGCGCAGGGCCGGTACTCCGGCGGGCGGCGGGTAGTCGTGGTCGGCCTGGTCGGCGGTCTCCAGGGCCCGCTGGTAGCAGGTGAGCCAGTCGCGGCGCGGAAAGTGCGGGAACGCGGGGGCGTTGGGGCGCAGGTCCCAGCGCACGTCCGGCACCCGGCCCTCCTCCAGCAGCGTCGGCAGGACCGGCGCGGGCCGCAGGTGCCGTACGACACGGGTGCCCGCGCCCTGCACCGCCTCCAGATAGCCCTCGGCGACGAGTTGTCCGTACGCCTCGACGACCACGCTGCGCGAGACGCCGAGGTCGTCGGCGAGGCTGCGGCTGGAGGGCAGCCGGCTGCCCGGGTGCAGCACTCCGGAAGCGACCTCGCTCTTGATGAACCGCTGGATCTGTGACGTGAGCGGGACCCCGGAGTCCCGGACGACGTTCATTGCCACCTGCATGCTGCTCGCATCCCTTTTCTGACCGGAGAACGGGGGAAGAACGGGGGGAGAACGGGGGTGAATTGGACCGCACGAAGGGCACGGAAGTGGTCTGGAAAGGGGCCGTCGGATTTCCCAGACTGCAATGGAAGCCATCACTCACGAGGAGGTCGCCGTGAACAACTGGCCCCAATTGCTGAACGCTTTGCTGGACCGCCGGGACCTGTCCACGTCCCAGACCGAATGGGCGATGGACGAGGCCATGTCCGGGGCGGCCGGCCCGGCCCGGCTCGCCGCCCTGATGATGGGCCTGCGGGCGAAGGGCGAGACCGCCGAGGAGATCGAGGGCCTGGCGCGCGGCATGCTCGGCCATGCGGTGCCGCTGACGGTGCCGGGGCGCTGCCTCGACATCGTGGGGACCGGCGGCGACGGCTCGCACAGCGTGAACATCTCCACGATGTCGGCGCTCGTGGCGGCCGGCGCCGGTGCCCGGGTCGTCAAGCACGGCAACCGCTCCGCGTCCTCGGCCTGCGGGTCGGCCGACGTGCTGGAGGAGCTGGGGGTGGCGCTCGACCTGCCGGCCGAGGCGGTGGGAGCGGTCGCCGAGGAGACCGGCATCACGTTCTGCTTCGCGCCGCTGTTCCACCCGGCGATGCGGCATGCCGCCGGGCCGCGCCGCGAGCTGGGCATCCGTACGGTGTTCAACGCCCTCGGCCCGCTGACCAATCCGGCACGGCCGGCGGCCCAGGCGATCGGGGTCGCCGATCCGGCGCTGGGCCCGCGCATCGCCGGAGTCCTCGCGCGGCGGGGCACGGACGCGCTGGTGTTCCGCGGGGACGACGGGATGGACGAGCTGACGGTCACCACTACCTCCACCGTGTGGTCGGTCACCGGCGGCGAGGTGCGCCGGGAGTCGTTCGACCCGCGGGACATCGGTGTCCCGCGGGCCGCCGCGCGAGCGCTGCGCGGCGGGGACCGGGCGTTCAACGCCCGGGTCGCCCGGGATGTCCTGGCCGGGGCGCGGGGGCCGGTCAGGGACGCGGTGCTGTTGTCCGCGGCGGCCGGGCTGGCCGCGTTCGACGGTGGCACCGGGCCGGTGACCGAACGCCTGGCGTCCGGTCTGGACCGTGCGGTGCGGGCCGTGGACTCGGGGGCGGCGGCGGGGGTGCTGGAGCGGTGGGTGACGGTCGCTGCGCGGCTGGGCGGGGGGCGGTTGAGCGTCTGCGGGGCTGGTGCCGGGGGCCGGGTGCCGGTCCGTCGTGGCTGATCGCGCAGTTCCCCGCGCCTCGGGGGCGCGGGGAACTGCGCGAGAACCGGGCACGGCCCGCACCCGGCCCCCGAACCGAGCCAGGCAGACGCTCAACCGCACAGCTGCCCGGCGTCGACCCCGCCGGTGACCAACGCCTCCCCCACCAGCACCGCGTCCGCGCCGAGCGCCCCGTACGCCGCCACGTCGGCGGCCGTCCGCACGCCCGACTCCGCCACCCGTACGACATCGGCCGGCAGGTGCGGAACGACCCGTGCGAACGTCGACCGGTCCACGGCCAGGGTGCGCAGATCACGCGCGTTGACGCCGATCACCCGCGCTCCGGCCGCCAGCGCGCGCTCGGCCTCCGCCTCGTCGTGGGTCTCCACCAACGGCGTGAGGCCGATCTCCGCGGCGAGTGCCGACAGGTCCGCCAGCAGCGGCTGTTCGAGCGCCGCCACGATCAGCAGCACCAGGTCCGCGCCGTGCGCCCGCG
The DNA here is from genome assembly GCF_055635195.1 of Streptomyces sp. NPDC111628. Lineage (NCBI taxonomy): Bacteria > Bacillati > Actinomycetota > Actinomycetes > Kitasatosporales > Streptomycetaceae > Streptomyces > Streptomyces sp. NPDC111628. The sequence goes on from NZ_JBVKBZ010000007.1 coordinate 575,247, forward strand.
CCTCCCAGACCTGGTACGGGTCCACGACGAAGTCCTTGCGCAGCACGGGCAGGGCGACCTCGGCCCGCACCGCGTCCAGGTCGGCGAGGCTGCCGGCGAACCTGCGGCCCTCGGTGAGCACGCTGATCGCGGCCGCGCCGCCCCTCTCGTACGCGGCGGCGAGCGCGGCCGGGTCGTCGATCGGGGCGAGCGGGCCGCGGGAGGGACTCGCGCGTTTCACCTCGGCGACGATCCGGGGGTGCCCGTCCGCGGCCTTCAGCAGCGGCACGCAGTCCCTGCCCGGGCCGCGTGCCGCCGCCCGCCGTCTCAGTTCCGCCTCCGGTACCGCGCGCCGGCGCTCCGCGAGATCCTCGCGCGCCCCCGCCACGATGTCGTCGAGCACTGTCATCCGTACGCCCCCCTTGGTGTGTGCCGTGTCGGAGGGGCCCGGCACTTTCCGCCGGGCCCCTCCCGAACCGTCCGGTGCGCCCCGCTCAGGTCATCGAGACGACGACCTTGCGCGTACCGGTGAACGCCTGTCGGCCGTGCAGGACGGAGAGGTTGTCGACGATCATCAGGTCGCCCCGCTGCCAGGGCTCGGCCACCATGTGCTCGCGCTGCGCCGCGCGGACCTCGGCGAGGTCCCCGTCGGACAGGGGGGTGCCGTCGGCGTACGTCACCCAGTGCGGCAGGTCGTCGTAGGAGTCGGTCAGCGAGAGCAGCAGCTCCTCCTCGTCGTCGGGGAGGTTGGAGGGGTGCCACTGGTCGGCCTGGTTGAACCAGGTGTCGCGGCCGGTGCGCGGGTTCTTGCGGACGCCTGGCCGGTGCTGGGCGACCCGCAGGCCGCCGTCGGCCGTCCAGGCGAAGTCGGCGCCCGACTCGGTGAGGAACTCCTCGACGGCCGCCTTGTCGTCCGTCTCGAAGGTGTCCTGCCAGGACTTGCCGAGCCCGGCCCCGCCGTGCAGGTACTGGCGGTAGACCACGCCGCCGGCGAACCGCTCCCGCACGTCGGGGGAGAGCGCGCCGAGCAGGGCCTCGCCGTCGCAGACCGGGGTGGCGCCGCCGGTGTCGGGTGCGTCCAGGCAGCAGAAGTACAGGCGGTCGGGCCAGGCGCGGGCGTAGGACAGCTCGTTGTGCAGGGTGATGTCGTAGCGCGCCGGGTACTCGGTGGAGGTGAAGACGCCGTCGGAGAGTGTCTTGCGGGGGGTGTTGCCGCCGCGGTAGCTCTCGATCAGGTCGCTGCCGAAGCCGCTGACGGCGGCGTGGAACGCGGTGACGTCGGGGATCCGGGCACCGCGCAGCAGGACCACCCCGTACGAGTCGAGCAGGACCCGTGTCCGGCGGCGCACCTGCGCCCAGCCCTCCTCGTCCCAGGCGTCGGCCGGGGTCCCGGTGTGCAGGATCGCGAGCGTGGTGCCGCCCGTGGTCCGTGTCTCGTGCCGCATCTCAGCGAACCTCCTCGGGGGCCGGCTCCGCGCGCAGTGCGACGGGCAGGCCGCTGTAGCCCTGGATGAAGTTGGAGTAGAGGCGCTGCGGGGGGCCGAGCAGCGTGATGTCGGCGACCATGGCGCGCAGCGCCTCCACCATGGCGTTCACATGGACCCGGCCCAGGAAGGCGCCGAGGCAGAAGTGCGGGCCGTGGCCGAAGACCACGTGTTTGTTGGGGGTGCGGCCGACGTCGAAGGTGTACGGGTCGGTGAAGACGTCCTCGTCGAAGTTGGCGGAGGCGTTCCACAGGGTGACCACGTCGCCGGCCTTGATGGTCCGGTCCCCCAGCTCCACGTCGACCAGGGCGCGGCGTCCGAAGTGCATGGCGGGCGTCGTCCAGCGCAGGATCTCCTCCGTGGCCGCGTCCGAGGTGACCTCGCCGCTCTTGAGACGGCGCCACTGCTCGGGGTTCTCGGCCAGCGCGATCAGCCCGCCGATGATCGACATCCGGGTCGACTCGTCGCCGCCGAGGATGAGGCTGTAGCTGTTGAGGACGATCTCGTCGTCGGTGAGCGGCTTGCCGCCGATGGTGGCGGTGGCCAGGGTGCTCAGGACGTCGTCGCCCGGCTTGGCCCGTCGCTCGGCGGCGAGTTGGGAGATGTAGAGCAGGATCTCGTTGCGTGCGAGGAGCGATTCGAACTCGCTCTCCTCGGAACTGTGCCGCGACAGCGTCCGGGTGTTCCACTCGACCAGCTGCGGCCGGTCGGCGGCCGGGATGTCGAGCAGGTCGCCCATGGTGTGCATCGGGATGTGGTCGACGACGTCGGTGACGAAGTCGATCCGGTCCGACCGGACGGCGGTGCCGAGCAGTTCCCGCGTGTGCCGGTGCACGCCGTCCATGACGGGCGCGAGGACCCGCGGCGAGAAGGACTTCAGCATCAGGTTGCGGATCTCGCGGTGGCGCACTCCGTCGGTGACGGCGAGCATCTTGCCGGCGGCCGAGTCCCCGCCCTGGAGCAGGGTGGTGAGGACGGTTCCCTTCTCGGAGGTGAACCGCTTGTTGTCGCGGTAGACGGCGACCGCGTCCGCGTACCGGGAGATCACCCAGAACCCGGGGGTGGACGGGCCCGCCGGGTGCCGGTGCACGGGGCTCTCGGTGCGGAACCTGCGCCACATGGCGTGCTGGTCGACGTCGAGGAAGGTCTGCGGGTCGGTGAGGTCGAGCGAGGCGGGGGCGGGTGCCGCCGCGCGTGCTGTGACAGGCATGGTGGGTGTTCCTTACGGCTTCGGTCTCAGGGCTTTCGGAATCGGCGCAGGCTGAGCGCGAGGCAGGCCGCGAACAGCACTCCCAGGGTCACCGCGACCACGATCAGCGGATGCTCGCCGACGAAGCCGGGGCTCGTGGTGGCGGGGTTGCCCCACAGGTCGCGGCAGGCGGCGATGACGGCGCTGACCGGGTTCCACTCGGCGATCGGACGGATCGCGCCCGGCATGGTCTGCGGGGAGAGGAAGGCGCTGGACAGGAAGGGCAGCACGACGACGACGAACGGCGCGACGACGCTGATCGTCTCGATGCTGCGCAGGGTCATGGCGAGCAGCACGCCCAGCCAGAGCATCACGTACGTGAAGACCGCGACCAGGGCGAACCCGGCGAGCGTGGGCAGCGGCCCGGTGTGCGAGCGCCAGCCGAGCAGCAGCCCGGCGCCCGTGGTGACGGCGAGCGCCGCCAGGGCGACCAGGAAGTCCGCCGCGGTGTGTCCCAGCGGCACGGCCGACCGGCTGATCGGCAGCGAGCGGAACCGGTCGACGATGCCGCCCTGCAGGTCCATCGCCATGGACACGGCGGTCGGTCCCACACAGGCGAGCCCCACCTGGACGGCGCCTCCGGCGAAGACGTACTCGACGTAGCTTCCGCCGGCGGGCAGCGTGATGGCGTCCCGGAACAGGTACCCGAGCAGCACCATCGAGACGAGCGGGTTGAGTACGACGCCGATGGCCCGGCCGGGCCCCCGGCGCAGCCGCCTGAGCCTGCGTCCCAGCACGGCGAGGACCTCGGTGCCGAAGGTGCGGGCTCTGCCCGGCCGGGGCCCGTCGGGGAGGGGGTTCCCGAGCGGGTCCCGGCCGGGGGCGGGCGCCGCGGGGGACGGCGCCTTGGGGAGGGTGGTCGTCATGACGGGTTCCGTTCGGCCGTGGAGGTGCCCGTCGCCCGGTGCGGCACGTCCCGCGACGGCACGTCCCGCGACGGGGTGTGCAGCCGTTCCAGCCGCGCCGCGACCGCCCGGCCTATCTCGTCCAGCGGGCCGGGGCTGAGCATGTCGTCGTGGGCGCAGTCGACGTGGTGGGTGGTCACGGTGCCCCCGGTGTACGGGGCCCACAGGCGTTCCTTGTCCGTCTCCTCGCCCCAGGGGGAGCGGTCGGCCAGGAAGAGCTGCATGTCGCCGTCGTAACCGCGGGGCTCGTAGCGGGTGTTGAGGATCTGGTGGCGGGCCATCAGGTCCACCATGCGGGCCAGCCGCTGCTCTCCCATCCGGGCCAGCGCGCTGCCGTCGCGGCGCAGGGCGTCGACGATGTCCGCCGGGGTGAGGTCCCGGTCGCCGAACTCGTCGCGGCTGTGCCCGATGCCCTCCAGCAGCCAGGTGAGGCTGCCCTGGACGTCCCGCTCGTCGACCGCGCCGGTCCGTGGGTAGGAGTCGAGGTTGGCCAGCAGGCCCACCTCGTGTCCCGCGGCCCGCAGTTGCACCGCGATCTCGTAGGCGAGCAGTCCGCCGAACGACCAGCCGAGCAGGTGGTAGGGCCCCTCGGGCCGCACCTGGCGGATGAGGTCGATGTAGGCGGCGGCGTTCGCCTCGATGCTGTCGGGCAGCGGGGCGCCGTCGACGACGCTGGGCGACTGGATGCCGTAGACCGGGTGGTCCGCGCCGATGTACGGGGCCAGCGGCAGGTACGAGAGCGCGAGGCCGACTCCGCTGTGGACGCAGAAGACGGGCGGGCGCTCCCCGGTCGCCCGGATGCACAGCATCGGTGCGAACGTGTCCGCGTGGTCGAGGCTGTCGATCTCCTCGATCGCCTCGGCCGCGACGCGCATGGTGTCCCTGGGGGCGGGTGCCGTCGGTGGCCGCGCCGGTCCGGGTTCCGGCTCCGGGCGGAGCGCGGCGGCGAGCGCGGCGACGTTCTGGTGGGTGAACACGTCGGCGATGCTCAGCTCGAAGCCTGCCTTGCGGGCCCGGGCGACCAGGCGCAGCGACTTCATGCTGTCCATGGACCGGGTCTCGAAGAAGTTCTCCGCGGGGTCCACCGAGGCGGCCCCGACCACCTCCGCGACGATCTCGCAGAGCCGCGCCACGGCCGGGTCGGCCGGCTCGGCGGCCGGCCGTCCCGGTGCTCCGGCCGCGGCCTCCTCCGACGGGCCCGCGGGCCGTACCGGCGTGTTGTCGCCCCGGGTCACCTTCCGGCCGGAGCGCCACATCCGTGCCCCTGCCCCGCCCCACGGGTCGGCGACGAACCGCTCGGCCGTGGCACCGGCGCGGCCCGCGTAGGACCGGGCGACGGCCGCCCCCGCGAGATACAGCTCGCCCTCCTGGGCCGGACGCAGCGCCTCGTCCAGGACGTAGCCGTGGGCCGGCCAGCGGGCCGGGTCCGCCGGGAACGTCTTCGGTGCGGCCCATGCGGCGGGCGGTCGCTCCCGGGTGGCGAGGCCGGTCCCGGCGAGCAGCGCCCCGAACAGCCCCGCGTCGCCGGGCCGTCCGCCGTCGAGTGCCGCGACGACCCGGGCGGCGGCCGTGCGGTGCTCGACCACCGCGCCCGCCGTGCCGCCGCGGACCACGTACGCGGCCTGTCCGGGCCGCGCCGCGGCGGTCCCGGGCCGGTGTCCGGCATCGGCCGTACCGCGCAGTGCGGTGTGGTCGAGGACGACCACCGGTATGCCGGTGGACCGCAGCCGTCCCGCCATGCCCGTGGTCGTCAGGACGCAGACCGGGGAGACGTCCGCGAACAGGTCGCGGATCTGGGCGGCCGGTTCGTCCGCGGCCAGCGCCACGTACGCCGCGCCCGCCTTGAGGGCCGCGAGCACCGCGAGGGCCTGGTCGGCCGCCCGCGGCACGGCGAGGGCCACGGTGCGCTCGGGTCCGGCCCCGGCGACGACCAGGGTGTGGGCCAGCGCGTCGGCGCACCGGTCGAGTGCGGCGTACGACAGTGCCTGGGGTCCGCTGCCGGTGGCGACGGTGTCGGGCTGCTCGGCGACCAGGTCCGCGAACAGGTCGAGCAGGGTCACCTCGGGCAGCTCCCGGACGACCTCGGCGAAGTCCCGGGCCGGGTCGTCCGGGGCGTGGGACGGCTCCGTCGGCGCGTCCGGGCCCCCGGCGCCCTCGATCTCCAGGTCCGCGATCCGTACCCCGGGGTCGGCCACCGCGTCCCGCAGCAGCCGCGTGAACTGCCGCGCCAGACGCTCGGCGGTGTCCCTCGTGAACAGGTCCTTGCTGAAGGTCAGCAGTCCCCGCATGCCCTCGTCGTCGTAGGACGGCACCAGTTCGACGACGAGGTCGAGCTTGGCCTGCCGGGACGGCACGTACTCGGGGCGCGCGGTCAGTCCGGGCAGGGCGAGGTCGTTCACGCCGTCGTACTGCACCGTCAGCGACACCTGGAACAGCGGGTGCCGGTTCAGTCTGCGCGGCGGCCGCAGCGCCTCGACCACCTGGTCGAACGGGACGTCCTGGTGGGAGAAGGCGGCGAGGTCGGTCTCCCGGAGCCGTTCGAGCAGTTCCCGGAAGGTCGGGTCGCCGCCGGTGTCGCCGCGCAGGACCAGGGTGTTGAGGAACATGCCGACGACGTCCGAGAGCGCGTCGTCCGTGCGGCCCGCCACCGAGACGCCCACCGGGACGTCGGTGCCCGCGCCGTGCCGGGTCAGCAGGGCCGACAGCGCCGCCTGGAAGACGATGAACTCGGTCGTGCCGGTGGCGCGGGCGAGTTCCCCGATCGCCGACCGCAGGCCGGCGTCCACGTCGAACGGCACCGCGTCGCCCTCCCGCGAACCCCGCTCCGGGCGGGGGAAGTCGGTGGGCAGCGGGGTCTCGTCGGGCAGGCCCGCGAGCGCGTCGCGCCAGAAGTCGAGCTGTTCGGCGGCGAGGCCGTCCGGGTCGTCGGCGCCGAGCAGTTCGCGCTGCCAGACGGCGAAGTCGGCGTACTGGACGGGCAGCGGCTCCCAGTGCGGGGCGCGGCCCTCGCTCCTGGCCCGGTAGGCGGCGGTGAAGTCGTCGAGGAAGGGGCCCATCGACCAGCCGTCGAACGCGATGTGGTGGATCACGAACAGCAGCACGCACTCGTCCTGTGCCACCGGGAAGACCCGCACGCGCAGCGGCGTCTGTTCGGTGAGGTCGAACCCGCGGTCGGCTTCCGCGGCCACCGCCCCGGTCACCTCCTCGGGCGGCAGTGCCACCACCTTGACGGCGGGTGCGCCCGCGGCGGGGTCGAGGACGCGCAGCGACGGGACGCCGTCGGTGTCCGGCATGACGGTGCGCAGCACCTCGTGCCGCTCCGCGACGTCGCGCAGCGCGGACCGCAGGGCGTCCGTGTCCAGGTGCCCGGTGAGGCGGAAGGCGAGCACGGAGTTGAACGAGCCGTCCGCCGCGCCCTCCCTGCGGTTGAGGAACCACTGCCGCTGCTGGGTGTACGACGGCGGCCGCTCGGTTCCGGCGGGCGCGGGTGCCAGCGGCAGCCTGGCCCGGTCCGCCTGCTCCACGCGGGCGGCGAGGGCGACGACGGTGCGGGCCTCGAAGAGGACGCGGATGGGCAGTTCGGCGCCGAGGACGCCGCGGATCCGGCTGACCAGCCGCGTGGCGAGCAGCGAGTGCCCGCCGATCTCGAAGAAGTCGTCGTCGGCGTTGACCCGGTCGCGGCCGAGGATGTCGGCGAACAGGCCGCACAGGATCTCCTCGACGGGGGTGCGCGGGGCGCGTCCGCGCGCTCCGGATCCGAGGTCCGGGGCGGGCAGGGCGGTGCGGTCCAGCTTCCCGTTGGTGGTCAGCGGGAGCGCGTCCAGGGCGACGACGGCGGACGGCACCATGTAGTCGGGCAGTTCCCGGGCGAGCCGGTCGCGCAGCACACCTGCGTCCACCCCGGCTCCGGCTCCGGCGGCGACCACGTACGCCACCAGGCGCCGCTCCCCCGCCTCGTCCTCGCGCATCACCACGGCGGCCTGCTCGACCTCGGGCCCGGCCGTCAGCGCGGCGGAGATCTCCCCCAGTTCGATGCGGATGCCGCGCAGCTGCACCTGGTCGTCGGCGCGGTCCAGGTAGTCCAGCTCGCCGTCGGGCAGCCAGCGCACCAGGTCGCCGGTGCGGTACATGCGGCTGCCGGCCGGTCCGTACGGGTCCGGCACGAACCGCTGGGCGGTCGGTCCCGGCCTGCCGTGGTAGCCGCGGGCCAGTCCGCCGCCGACGTACAGCTCGCCGACGGAGCCGGCCGGTACGGGCCGCAGCGCGCGGTCCAGGACGTACACGCGGTGGGCGCTGGTCGGGCGGCCGATCGGCGGGCGGCCGGGGCCGGGGACGAGGGGGCCGCTGACGGTGCAGCCGACGACGGCCTCGGTGGGACCGTACCCGTTGAACATCCGTACGGAGCCCGCCCAGCGGTCGACGACCTGGGCGGGGACCGCCTCGCCGGTCACCACCATGCGCAGGTCCGCGGGCAGGGTGCTGTCCTCCGGGAGCGCCCCGACGACGACGGGCGGCAGGGCCGCCAGGTTGATACGGGCGTCGTTGATCAGGTCGACCAGGGGCCGGCCGGGGGTGCGGTGCTCCTCGTCGGCGATCACGAGCGTGCCGCCGTTGAGCAGCGCCAGCATGATGCCGAAGACCGACGCGTCGAAGCTGAAGGAGGCGAACTGGAGGACGCGCACGTCCTCGTCCAGCGCGAACCGCTCGGTGAGGCTGTCCGTCATCGCCATCAGCGCGCTGTGCGGCACGGTCACGCCCTTAGGCCGGCCGGTGGAGCCCGAGGTGTAGATCATGTACGCCGTGTGCTGCGGGTGCAGCGGTTCGTTCCGGTCCGCGTCGGTGAGGTCGGCGCCGGAGAGCCGGTCCAGCTCCGCCGCGGTGCCGGCCGAGTCCAGGACCAGGGGCCCGCCGGCGAGGTCCGCACGGTCCGGCAGCCCCGCCGGGCGGGCGGCGGTGGCGAGGTCGGTGAGCAGTGCCGCGGGGCGCGCGTCGCCGAGGAGGTGGCCGACGCGGTCGGCCGGGTAGTCGACGTCGACGGGCAGGAACACGGCTCCCGCCTTCAGCGCGGCCAGGGCCGCCACCACCAGCTCCGGGGAGCGCGGCAGCAGGACGGCCACGGGTTGTTCGGGGCGCACGCCGCGGGCCACGAGCAGCCGGGCGATCCGGTTGGCCCGGGTGTTCAGCTCGGTGTAGTCGAGGACCTTGTCGCCGAGGGAGACGGCGGGCTTGTCCGGGAAGCGGGCGGCCCACTTCTCGAAGGCGGCCGTGGCGAGCGCCGCGGGCTCGGGGCGGGCGGCCCCGGTTCCCGCCCAGTCGGCGGTGAGGCGGTGCCGCTCGTCGTCGTCGAGGGTGTCGAGGCGGCCGAGCGGGGCGCCCGGGTCGGCCACGAGGCGCTCCAGCACCCGCAGGAAGCGGCGTACGAATCCGTCCGTGCGCTCCTCGGTGAACACGTCGGGCCGGTACTGGGCCTCGACGCGCAACCGGCCCTCCGGACCCGGGAAGACGCCGACGGCCAGGGGGTACTCGGCGATGACGCGGGCGTTCCAGCCGAGCATGGCCGTTTTGGGGAGGTGCTCGCCGATGCGGTCGAGGGCGCCCGTCGGGTAGTTGTGGAAGCTGACGACGGTGTCGAACAGTTCGCCGACGCCGGCGCACTGCTGCACCTCGGCGAGGCCCAGGTGGTGGTGGGGTTCGAGGCCGAGCCCGCGGTCCTGGAGGTCGGTGAGGAGCGCCTCGAAGGGCTGCGCGGCGTCGAGCCGGGCGCGGACCGGCAGGGTGTGCAGGAACGCGCCGACCATCCGTTCCACCTCCCCCAGTTCGGCCGGCCGGCCGGAGACGACGGCGCCGAAGGTGACGTCCCGTCGTCCGGTGAGCGCGCCCAGGACCACGGCCCAGGCGCCCTGCATCACGGTGTTCATGGTGAGGCCGCGCTCGTGCGCCCAGGGGGTGAGCGCGGCGGTGACCTCGGCGGGCACGTCGGCCACGAGGGTCTCGGGCAGGACGCAGACGCGGTCGCGGTCGGCGGGGCCGAGCCGGGTCGCGCCGCCCGCTTCCCCGAGGTCCGCGAGTTCGGCGCGCCAGGCCTCGCGGGCGGCGTCCTTGTCCTGGGCCGCCGACCACTCCAGGTAGCGGTGGACGGGGGCCACCCGGGCGAGGGCGGTGGTGTCGGCGCCGTTGGACCACAGGGTGACCAGTTCCTCGGCAAGCACGGCGGACAGGGACCAGCCGTCGACCAGCAGGTGGTGCGTGGTCCACACGACCCGGTGCCGGTCCTCGGCGAACCGGTAGACGGTGAAGCGGGTCAGCGGGCCCCGGGTGACGTCGAAGCGGTGCAGCCACTCCTCGTCGGTGCGGCGGGCCGCCTCGGCGTCCACGTCGGCCGCGGCGACGTGGGTCAGGTCGACCTCGGTCCACGGCAGTTCCACGTGGTCGGGGATCAGCTGGACCGGGTGGCCGGTGTCGCGTTCGCGGAAGGCGGCCCGCAGGGCCGGGTACCGGTCGAGGAGCGCGACGGCGGCGGCCCGCAGCGCCCCGGTGTCCAGGGGGCCGCCGATGTCCATGACGACCTGGAGGGTGTACGCGTCCATGCCCTGGCGGTCGAACTCGGCCTGGAAGAGCAGTCCGCGCTGGAGCGGGGAGAGCGGCAGGATGTCGGTGACACCGCCCAGTTCGCTCTCGTAGGCGTCGATCTCCCGCTGGGCGACCTCGACGAGCGGGAAGTCCGAGGGGATGCGCCCGGTGGTGCCCGGCCGGCCGGCGTGTGCCACCAGGGTTTCCAGGGCGCGGAACCAGGTCTCGGCGAGGTCCCGTATGTCGGCCTCGTCGAGCAGGGCCGAGGCCCAGGTCCACTCGGCGACGAGCACGGGGCCCCGGGGCCGGTCCTCGGCGACGGCCACGAGTTCGACGGCCTGGCGCAGCGGGGTGCCCGGGGCCGCGGTCTGGCCGGCGCTGCCGGCCTGCATGGTCCAGTCGCCGCCGCTCGTGGTGAACCGGCCCAGGTAGTTGAAGGCGAGTTGCGGTACGGGGGTGCGGGCGAGGACGGCGGCGGTCTGCGGGTTGAGGTGGCTCAGCAGGCCGTGGCCGACACCGTGGTCGGGCAGGGCGCGCAGGGTGGTCTTGACCCGCCTGAGCGCGGTGGTGAGGGCGGGGCCGCCCTGCCACGCGTCGGCCCGGTCCAGTTCGCCCACGTCGAGAGCGACGGGGAAGACGCTGGTGAACCAGCCGACCGTGCGGGAGACGTCCAGGTCGCCCGCGATCTGCTCGCGGCCGTGTCCCTCCAGCTCGATCAGGGCGCGGGTGGCGCCGGCGGATCCGGTGCGGCAGTCCCGCTCGACGAGCGCGAGAGCGAGGCCCGTCAGGAGTACCTCGTTGATCTCGGCGTGGAGGGCGCCGGGCACCTGGGTGAGCAGGGCCGCCGTGTGCTCGGCCGGCAGTTCGACGCGCAGCCGGCCGGCGCTGCCGTGCACGTCCCGGGCCGGGTCCAGCGGCCGTTCGGTGAGCGACACGGACGGGCCGCTGGTCTGCTCGGTCCACAGCGGCAGTTCGGCCATGCGGTCCGCGGTGCGGGCCTCCTCGGACAGGGCCTTCGCCCAGCGGCGGTAGGAGGTCGGCACGGGGTCGAGCCGCGGCTCGCGGCCCTCGGCGACGGCCTCCCAGGCGGCCTGGAGGTCGGGCAGCAGAATCCGCCAGGACACGCCGTCGACGGCGAGGTGGTGAATGGCGACGAGCAGGGTGCGGGTGTCCTGCTCCGTCAGCAGCACGGCCTGGACGACCAGACCGTCCTCGGGGCGCAGCCGGGTGCGGGCCGCGGCCAGTTCCTCGGCCAGCCGGGCGGCCCGGTCGGCGCCCTCGGCGACGGTGGCGGTGGTGAGGACGTCGGACGCCGCGACGGCACCCGGGGGCGGGGTGGTCAGGGACCACAGGCCGGGTACCGGGGAGGTCAGGCGCAGGCGGAGCGTGTCGTGGCGGTCCAGGAGGGCCTGGAGCGCGCGCTCCAGGCGCGGCGCGTCCACCTCGGCGGGCACGGTCACGGCGAAGTGCTGCGCGAACTGGCGGGTCTCGTCGGGCAGGTGCGACACCAGTGCGCGCAACTGCTCCGCGACCGGGAGGAGTTCCACCTCCCCGATGCCGTCCTCCTCGGCTGCGGGCGCCGCCTGTACGGCGTGTACCGCGACGGCGGCGATGGCCGCCGGGGTGCGGTGCCGGAAGACGTCGCGGGCCGTGACCACCAGCCCCTCCTTGCGTGCCCTGCTGACCACCTGGAGGGAGCTGATGCTGTCGCCGCCGAGGGCGAAGAAGCTGTCCTCGGGGCAGACCTCGGGCAGCCCGAGGACCTCGGCCAGCACCTGGCACAGGACGCGCTCGGCGTCGGTGCCCGCGGCGCGGCCCCGCGCGGGTGCCCCGAAGTCGGGGGCCGGCAGGGACTTGCGGTCGACCTTGCCGTGCGCGGTCAGCGGCAGTTCGTCCAGGGCGACGAGGACGGTGGGCACCAGGGCGCCGGGCAGCCGCTGCGTCAGCAGGGCGCGGGCGGCCGCGGTGTCCGGGCGGGCGCCGTCCCCGACGACGTAGGCGACGAGCCGCTGCTGGCCGGCCGGGTCGGTGACGGCGGCGGCCACCGCGTCGGCGACGCCGGGCAGTGCGCGCACGGCCGTCTCGACCTCGCCGAGTTCGATGCGCTGTCCGCGGATCTTGACCTGGTGGTCGACGCGGCCGACGAAGGCGAGCTGTCCGTCGGGGCGCAGGACGACGTGGTCGCCGGTGCGGTACATGCGCGAGCCGTCGGCGGCGAACGGGTCGGGCAGGAACGTGGTGGCGGTGCGGCGCGGGTCGCCGAGGTAGCCCCGGCCGACTCCCCGGCCGGCGATGTACAGCTCGCCCTGCCCGCCGCGCGGCACCGGCCGCAGGTCCGGGCCGAGGACGTGCAGGCGGGTGTTGCGCAGCGGCCGGCCGATCGGTACGACGGGTGCGTCCAGGTCGCCGGTGGTGCGGACGTAGGCGTGGGTGACGTCGTCGGAGCACTCGGTGGGGCCGTAGAGGTTGGCCAGCGGGATCCGCGGGTAGCGGGCGAACCAGCGGCTGCACAGGTCGGCCGGAAGTGCCTCGCCGTTGGAGATCATCCAGCGCAGGGCGGGCAGTGCGGGTGCCTCGCCCGCCGCGTCCCAGACGTCGAGGGTGGCGCGCAGCAGCGACGGCACGACCTCGACGACGGTCAGCTCCTCGGCGCCGATGGCGGGGAACAGGGCGTCCGGGTCGGCGGCGTCGCCCCGGCCGAAGGCGCGGACCCGCCCGCCGACGAGCAGCGTCGTCAGGGTCTGCCAGACGGTGACGTCGAAGGTGACGGGTGCGTTGTGGACGAGCGTGTCGGCGCCGGTGAGCTCGAACTCCTCGATCTTGGCGAGGAGATGGTTGAGCATGCCGCCGCGCTGCACCATGGCGCCCTTGGGCTTGCCGGTGGAGCCGGAGGTGTAGATGACGTACGCGAGGTCGAGCGGGCCGCCGGTGACCGGGGCCAGCCGGTCGGCGGCGTCGGCGCTGCCGTCGAGGACGTGCACGGGCAGCGGGCCGGCGGGCGCGCCCGCGTCTTGCGCCGCCTCTCGCGCCGCATCCCGTGCCAGTTCGGCGTGCTCGTCCTGGGCGAGCAGGAATCCGGCGCCGCTGTCGCGCAGCAGTGCGGTCAGCCGGGCCGGCGGCGCCCCGGGGTCGAGGGGCACGAAGGCGCGTCCGGCGCCGAGGACGGCGAGTTCGGCGGTGACGAAGTCCCGGCCCGGCTCGCAGAGGATGGCCACGGGTCCCGCTCCGGTCAGGACACGGGAGAGGGCGGAGGCCCGGCCGACCAGCTCCGCGTAGCCGAGGCTGCCTCCGTCGTCGGTGACGGCCGCCGCGTGCGGCGTCCGCGCGGCGTGCTCCCGTACCCGCTCCACGACCCCTCGGTAGGGCGTCTCGCGGACGGGCCCGGTGAGCGCGGTGGTCAGGCCCGCCCGCTCGTCGGCGGTGAGCAGGCCGAGGCCGCCGAGCGGGGCGTCGGGCGCGGCCCGGAGGAAGGCCTCCAGGAAGGCGGTGAACCGGTCCAGGTGCAGGCGGACCTCGGCACGGTCGTAGCGTGCGGTGTTGCCGCTGAGGTCGATGGCGATGCCCTCCTCGCCCTTGTCGAAGACGGTGAACTCCAGGTCGTCGACGAGCCCCGTGGACGGAGTGTGGATGGTGGCCCGGCACGGGCCGATGACCGGCTTCCCGGGCTGCGGGAACATGTTGAGGAAGGGACCGAACGGCCGCCGGTCGTCGCTGGGAAGTCCCATGTCCCGGCGGATCCGGCTGACCCGGTGACGCTGGTGTCTGAGCGCCTGGGAGAACACCTCGTGCGTCGCCGCGAGCAGTTCGGCGCGCGTGCTGTCGCCGGACACGGTCAGGCGCAGGGGCAGCGTGTTGACGACCACGCCGGGGACGCGCTGCATCATTTCGCCGAGGCGCCCGGTCACCGGCAGGGCCAGCAGGACGTCCTCGGTGGCGGCGGTGCGCGCCGTGTAGGCGAAGAGGGCGGCGGCGAGCGTGGTCTGCCAGATCACCCGGGACTGCCAGGCGACCGTGCGCAGCAGCTCGGCCGTCGCCTCGGTGAGCACCGTCCCCTCCTGGTGGAAGGAGGCGGCGGGCTGGGCGTCCCGCGCGGCCAGGCTGATCAGTTCGGGGCCGTCACCCACCCGCTCCCGCCAGTACGCCGCGTCCCGCTCGCCCTTGGCCGAACCGGCCGACGCCGCCTGGGCCTGGACGAGTTCGGCGAGCGGGGGGAAGCGGCCCTCGTCGAGCGGGGTGCCGTCGAGCAGGGCGCCGTAGATCTCGGCGAGCCGCTGGAAGTAGATGACGTAGCTGAATCCGTCGGAGACGAGGTGGTGGGTGAGCAGGCAGAGGAAGGTGCGCTCCGGACCGAGCACGAACACGCTCAGCCTGAACAGCGGGCCGTGCCCCTCGGAGCCGTCGGCGTCGTCGTCGAGCGGGAAGGGCACGGCCAGGTCGTCGCGGATCGCCTGCCGCGCGGCCGCCGCGGGGTCGGGTGCGGCGCTGACGTCGGTGACGACCAGCGGCAGCGTTTCGATCGGTTCGACGAACTGGCGTGGTTCTCCGCCCTGTTCGTCGAACCGGGCGCGCAGGCACTCCGACTCGTCGACGAGCCGCGCGAGCGCGGTGCGCAGAAGGTCCCGGTTCAGTGGCCCGCGGATGTCCCAGTAGGCGGAGTTGTTGTAGATCGCGCCCCCGCCGGAGAGTTTCGCGTCGAACCAGATGTCCTTCTGGCCGGCGGTGAGCGGGAGGCCGACCGTCCGAACAGGTGTCATAGCAGTCCCCTAGCGAAGGTCACAGAAGTCATGCCGTGGATGGGTGGGTGGAGAGGTGGTGCGGGTGGGGGGTGTGAGGCGGTCGGGACGCGGGGCGGTCAGCCGCAGCCGCCCGCGTGCCCGTCGTCGGTGGCGGTGCCGATGCCGGCCGCGGTGAGCTCGCGCGGCAGCTCGGGGGCCGGCTGCTCCTGGGAGCGCAGGTGCTCCACGAAGGCGTCGAGCCGGTCGATCCCCCAGAACCGGCTGTAGCCGTGCACGAAGAACGGGACGCCGAAGACGCCGTCCGCGCAGACGTCCAGCAGGATGCGGATGCCCTCGGCACGCAGCTCGGGCTGGTCGGCGGCGCGGGACAGGCGCCGTGGGTCGATGCCCAGCTCCCACCCGATGTCCTCGATGGTCCGCGGGTCGCAGATGTCGCGGCCCCGGCCGAACCTGGCCCGGTACACCGCGTCGATGTAGTCGTGGCCGCGGCCCTCGCTGCGCGCGACCAGGTAGCCCAGGTGCGGGACCTCCCACACCGGGTTGCGGTCCACCGGCCAGACCACCTCGATCCCGCGGGACCTGGTGAGGCGGCCGATGTCCTGGAGGACGTAGCGGTGCTTCTCGCGGGACATCTGCGAGTAGGGGAACCGACCGCCCTGTTCCTCCATGAGCCGGGCGCTGAGCGGGTCGGGCTCGAAGAAGGGCACCCATTCGAGGCGCTCGGCGAGGTCCCGGTGCTCGGCCATCACGGTGCGGTACGCGAGCCACGAGTAGGGGCTGCGCAGGGAGAAGTAGAACCTGGGCGTCTTGTTCTTGGGCATGGTGGGCCCCCTTCCGGTCTGACGGCTTCCGGTCACACGACGAGGCCGCCGTCGACTCCGAATACCTGTCCGGTGATGTACGAGGCGCGGTCGGACGCGAGGAACGCCACCAGGTCGGCGACCTCCTCGGGGCGGCCGAGGCGGCCGAGCGGGATCCGCTCGGTCATCTTCTCGACGTGCTCGGCGGCCAGGCCGGAGAGCATGTCGGTGTCGATGAAGCCGGGCGCCACCGCGTTGGCACGGATGCCGTAGCGGCCCGACTCCTTGGCGAGTGCCTTGGTGAAGCCGATGATTCCGGCCTTGGTCGCCGAGTAGTTGGCCTGGGTGGCGTTCCCGTACACGCCGGCCACGGACGACAGCGTGATCACGGATCCGGCCCTGCGCTTCATCATCGCGAAGACCGCCGCCTTGCAGAGGTGGTACGTGCCGTCGAGGTTGACCCGCACGACCGCGTCCCAGTCGTCCGGCGCGAGGAGTACCAGCGGGTTGTCGCGCACGATGCCCGCGCAGGACACCACCGTGTGCAGCGGGCCCAGTTCGCGTTCGGTGGCTTTGACGAAGTCGCGCACGGCGTCGTGGTCGGTCACGTCCGCGCGCGCCGCGTGCACGCGGGCGCCCGCCGCGGTGGCCTCCTCGGCGACCGCTTCGGCGGCCGCCTTGTCCGACCGGTAGCAGAAGGCCACGTCGTAGCCGTCGTGGGCGAGCCGGGTCACCACATGGCGGCCGATGCCGCGGGAGCCGCCGCTGACGAGGGCGACGGGGCGATCGGATACGCGATCGGTTACGCGATCGGTTACGGACATGCTCGTCTCCTGGAGGTTCCGCGGCGGGGGTCCGCGCGTTCGGTGGCGGGTGTGCGCACGGCTCAGCTCCCGGCCAGCACGGCGCAGCCGACCTGGCCGTCTCGTTGGACACCGGTCACCAGGGCCGCCTCACCGGGGCCGAGGCCCCGCTCGCCGGCCGTGGCGAGGACGGCGGCCAGCTGGAGCGCGGTGGCCGCGGCGGAGGTGTCGCCGACGCGTTCGCTCAGCCGGGTCCACTCGGGACGCGCGCCGGGCAGGGCGTCGGTGACGGCCTGCTCCTCCTCGGCGGCGAGCTTGCCGCCGCCCCCGAGCGGGGCCACGTACCGGACGTCCGCGGGCGCCACACCTGCCGTGTCCAGCGCGTCGCGGACGCACCCGGTGAGCGCCTCGCGCAGGCCGTCGGCCTTCCGGTGGGCACGGAAGCGGACGGCTCCGACCCGGGCCAGGGCGGTGCGGCCCGCCGCCGCGGCGTCCTCGGCGGTCTCGACCAGGAGGACGGCGGCGCCCTCGCCGAGCGGGGCCTCCCGGTCCTCGTCGGCCCTGCCGTGCCACTCCAGCCAGGCGCGCTGGGTGGAGAACTCCTCGGCCGCCCCGCAGAGCACGCGCGCGCAGTGTCCGCCCCGGTGCAGCCGCAGCGCGTGGCTGAGGGCGAGCAGGCCGGTCAGCGAACCGCCCGCCACGGTGACGTTGGGGCCCTTGATGCGGTGCCAGATGGCGCTCTGTCCGGCCGCCCGGTTCATCACGGTGTTCGGGAAGCGGGCCGCCTCCACGTGGTAGGGGCGCTCTCCGGAGAGGGAGTCCCTGGTGAAGTCCATGATGCTCTGGACGCTGCCGGAGCCGGTGCCGAGGACCAGCGCGGTCTGCTCGGACCGCTCCGCGTGTTCCTCGGCCACGGTCTCGACGAGTCCCCCGACGGCGGTGACGGCGAGCGCGGTCACCCGGTCCATGGTCCGCACGCCCTTCTTGCCGAGGTGGCGGGCGGCGGTGAAGTCGGGCACCAGGGCGGCCCGCCGGTAGGGAACGTCGTGGACGTCGCGGTCGAGGGGGGCCACGGCGTCGCGGCCCTGGGCGAGCCCGTCGCGCAGGGGGGTGTTGCCGACGCCGAAGGCGGTGATCGCCGACCAGGCGGAGATGACGAGGGACGACATCACGCGGCCTCCTTGCCGGGCTCCGTGCGGTGCGTGCGTGTCGCACGGTCAGTGCCTTGCGTGCGGTCCGCGCGGCCGAGGATCAGCACGGCGTTGTTGCCCGCGAAGGCGAGCGCGTTGTTCTGCACGACGTTCAGGACGGCCGGGCGAGCCTCGTTCGGCACGCAGTCCAGTCCGCACTCGGGGTCCGTCTCCCGGTGGTTGACGGTCGGCGGGATGAAGTTCTCGGTGATGGCGAGGGCGCAGGCGGCCGCCGCCAGCGCACTGGCCGCCCCCATGGAGTGGCCGATCATCGACTTGATGGAGACCGCGGGCGGCGGGGTGTCGAAGACCTGCCGGATCGCGCCGGTCTCCGTCGCGTCGTTGGCCCGCGTCCCCGTCCCGTGCGCGGAGATGAAGTCGATGTCGTCCTGGGCGACGCCGGCGTTGCGGTGCGCGATCTCCATGCAGCGGGCGAGGCTGTCCCGGTCGGGCGAGACGGGGTGGTGCGCGTCGCAGTTCAGTCCGTAGCCCAGCACCTCGGCGTAGATCCGTGCCCCGCGTGCGAGGGCGGACTCCATGCTCTCCAGCAGGAGGATGCCCGCCCCCTCGCCGGTGAGGATCCCCTTGCGGTCGATGTCGAAGGGCTGGCAGACCTCGGGAGCGATGGTGCCCAGGCGGTAGAACCCGGTGAAGGTCTTGCGGCAGACGGCGTCGGCGCCGCCGCACAGCGCGGCCTCCACCTCGCCGTGCCGGATGGCGTCGAAGCCGCTGCCGATCGCGTAGTTGCCCGCGGCGCAGGCGGTCGGGATGGTCAGGGCCTCGACGTCTTCCAGGCCGAGTTCCCGGACGATGCCGAGGGAGAGGTGACCGGCCTGCGCCCGGCGCGCCAGGCCGGGCGGGAAGTGCTCGGGGCCCTCCTCCAGCTGGATGCCGGCCAGCGTGTCGAGGTCGCGCGACTCGGCGTCGGTGGTGCCGACCGAGACCAGCACCCTGCGCTCGCGCAGTTCCGGCAGGCTCAGACCGGCGTCCGCGACGGCCATGTTGGCCGCGGCGACGGAGAACTGGGTGGCCCGGCCCAGTTCCTCGGGTTCGACGTGGTGGATCCACTCCGCCGGCACGAAGTCGGTCACCTCGCACGCGTTGGCATGCGCGAAGCCGGTCGTGTCGAAGGCCGTGATGGGCTTGACCTCGCTGTGGCCGGACCTCAGTCCGTCCAGGAAGGCCGGGGCTCCGAGCCCGATGCTGGTGACGGCGCCGAGTCCGGTGATGACCACCCGGCGCGCCTGCTGCTCCTCGTCGTACACCGTGCGCTCCCGTCGTGTCCGTCAGGCGGCGGTGGCTAGTTGGCCCGGGCGGGCTGGGCCGCGACGGCCTCGCCGACCACGGTCACGACGCTGTCCAGGTTGACCATGCGGGCGAGTTCGGCCTGGTCGATGTCGGCGCCGAAGGTCCGCTCCAGCTGGGAGAGGATCTCGATGGCGCCCATCGAGTCCGCCTCGTGGTCCTCCTTGAAGCGGCTGGTGCCGGTCATGTCCTCCGGCTCGATCTCCAGGACGTCGCAGATGATTTCCTTGATCCTGGCGCGGTCCTCGGCGTTGAGCGAGTTCGTTGTTGTCATGCCTACGATGCTGGCGGTACGCGCTGACCCCTCACTGACGCGCGGCTGACCACACGCTGACAGGCTCTGCCCCAGGGTCTTGTGCTCCTGCGGACCGTGCGAGGTGCGGCCGCAGTTCGGGCAGCTCGGCACGGTGCTCGACGAGCCATTCCCAGTAGCCGGGCAGCGTGCGCGCGTACGCGCAGTAGTAGTCGCGCACCGCGTGCACCAGGCGGCGCAGGGTCTCCTCGGTGACCGCGCCGCGGCGCCACACCAGGAGCATGTCGACCAGTTCGGTGTCCGGCAGCGGGTCCAGGCGTACGTCGGCGGTGGCGCCGGAGGGCGTGGCCAGGGCCGCGGCTCCGCTGTCGTGCACCCACGTCATCGCCTCGCGTTGCGTGCTGACCTGGTGCAGCACCGTGTCGGGGCCGGCCCGGCCGGGCCGGTCGAGCAGCCGTTCCTCGACGGTGTGCAGCCAGTGGTGCCGCGAGTAGCGCACCCAGGCGCGCCCGGACCGCTCGCCGTGCGCGGGCAGCGCGAGCCAGACGGGCTCGCGTACGACGATCTCGCTGCCGACGGCGGGATCGGCCGCGTCGGACGCGGTGCCCGGCTGGAGGGCGAGGCCCGGCACCAGGGCCACGGAGAGCGAGCCGCGGCGCACACCCGCCACGGCGGCCGCGGGTGAGAGGGTTTCGGTCGCGACGGTGGTGCCGGGCAGCACGCTCTGCAGGGTGTCGCCGAGGGCGGGCGGGGTCCATTCGGTGTTGCCCAGGCGCAGTTGACCGGCGGTGGCACAGCTCGCCTGGGCGGTCACCTCGTCGGCCCGCCGCACGAGGTCGCCGAGCAACGGGATCAGCCGCTCCCCCAGAGGAGTGGGCGTGACACCGCTGCGGGAGCGCACGAACAGTTCGCCGCCGACGGCTCTCTCGATGCGCTTGAGCTGGGCGGTGATGCTCGGCTGAGGGAGATTGAGTTCGCTCGCGCCGCGGGAAATGCTCCCGGCTTCACTTATGGTGACGACGACACGCGCATGTCTGAGTTCGATGTCCATGAGCCGCCTTAAATCCCCGAGCGGACATATCGAATCCGCCCGTTCCGGGACCCTTTCGAGAGTTCGGGGACCGGAACGAGCGGAGTTCCACTGGTAATCCAACGTAGCCGCGAGACCGGGGAGTGGCAGCCCCATTCTGCCGTTCGTCAGTATTCCTTCAGTGACACCTCAGCGATGGGCGAGAACCTGTCGCGGTTCACCGAGTCTGGCGTCCTGTTCCAGGATCGCCTGATAGGCACGGTGCAGTGCGCGGCCCGGTTCGAGTCCCATGTCGTCCGCGAGTCTGCGCCGCGCGCGATGGAACACGTCGAGGGCCTCGGCCTGGCGGCCGGCGTGATAGAGCGTCAGCATCAGCAGCTCGCTCAGCCGCTCCCGTTCGGGATGCTCGGCGGCCGCCCGGCGCAGTTCCGGCAGGGGGATCCGGTGCGGGTCCACCGCCAGGCGCGCGGTGATCAGGTCCTCGTACGCGGTGGTCCGCTGCTCCTCCAGGTCGGCCGCCGCGATGCGCACCCGGAGTCCGTCGTGCACGTCGCTCAGGGCGGGGCCGCGCCACAGGGACAGGGCCGATTCCAGTACGACGGCGGCCAGGGCGGGGTCGCCGGCCACCAGGTCGGCACCGCTGCGCGCCTGGTCACGGAAGCGGTGGGCGTCCACCGCGCCGGCCGGAACGTCGAGCTGGTAGCCGCCGCCGACGGTGCGGATCAGCTCGTCCCCGCGCCGGCCCGTGATCGACCCCAGATGCCTGCGCAGCCGGCCGACGCCGGCCTGGAGCGCGTTGCGTGCGTTGGTGAGGGTGCGGCCCTCCCACAGCTCGTCCTCCAGCTGGTCGGCCTGGATCGTGCGGCCGGGCGAGAGTGCGAGCAGGGCGAAGATCGCCGTCAGGCGCTTCGACACCATGGTGTGCTGCCTGCCGCCGTGGCGCACCGAGACGGAACCGAGAACCTGTATGCCTACTGGGTCCATGTGCGAACGCCCCCGTATTCGTCGGTTGGATGGCCCAATATCGCCTCTGTCCACCGGTCGGGGGAAATACCATTCGCGCCACCGGCGAGCGCCCGGGAGGTATGGCCGGGGCCCGAACGCGGTCGCCGAGTACGCGCACGCACTCGGTACCCCTTGCTGCGCGTGCGGCACGTCGGCATAATGCCGAACCTCACTGACGGTTCGCTGACGCCGGGGTGTACCCGCCGGCGGACCGGTTCAACCGGCGTGTTTCAGCGCCGACTTAACAACCTGTTGTGCTCTGTGGCTGATTCCTAGGCTCCTCCCGTGTACGGGAAGTCGGTCAGCGAAAGGAGTCACCCCATGCTCAACAGACTTGTGATCGTCGGCGGCGGAACCGCGGGTTGGATGACGGCCTCGTACTTCAAGGCGGCGTTCGGCGACCGGATCGACATCACCCTGGTGGAGTCCGGCAAGGTCGGTGCGGTCGGGGTCGGCGAGGCGACGTTCAGCGACATCCGGCACTTCTTCGAGTTCCTCGGGCTCAAGGAGAAGGACTGGATGCCGGCGTGCAACGCGACGTACAAGCTCGCGGTCCGGTTCGAGAACTGGCGGGAGAAGGGCCACTACTTCTACCACCCCTTCGAGCAGATGCGGTCGGTCAACGGGTTCCCGCTGACCGACTGGTGGCTGAAGGACGGCCCCACGGACCGGTTCGACCAGGACTGCTTCGTGATGCCCTCGGTCATCGACGCCGGGCTCAGCCCCCGCCATCTGGACGGCACCCTGATCGACCAGCCCTTCGACGAGGGCGCGGACGAGATGCAGGGCCTGACCATGGTCGAGCACCAGGGCAAGACGCAGTTCCCCTACGCCTACCAGTTCGAGGCGGCGCTGCTCGCCAAGTACCTGACGACGTACGCGGTGGAGCGGGGCGTCAAGCACATCACGGACGACGTCCAGAAGGTCAGCCTGGACGAGCGCGGCTGGATCTCCGGTGTCACCACGGCCGAGCACGGCGACGTGGAGGGCGACCTGTTCGTCGACTGCACCGGGTTCCGCGCGCTGCTCCTCAACAAGGCCCTCGAAGTCCCGTTCGTCTCCTACGCGGACACCCTGCCCAACGACAGCGCGGTCGCCCTCCAGGTCCCGCAGGACATGAAGTCCCGCGGCATCCTTCCGTGCACCACCGCCACCGCCCAGGACGCCGGCTGGATCTGGACGATCCCGCTGATGGGCCGCATCGGCACCGGCTACGTGTACGCCAAGGACTACCTGTCCCCGGAGGAGGCCGAGCGCACCCTGCGCGAGTTCGTCGGCCCGGCCGCGGCGGACGTCGAGGCCAACCACATCAGGATGCGCATCGGCCGCAGCGAGAGCTCCTGGGTCAAGAACTGCGTCGCGATCGGCCTGTCCAGCGGCTTCGTCGAGCCGCTGGAGTCCACCGGCATCTTCTTCATCCACCACGCCATCGAGCAGCTCGCCAAGTACTTCCCCGACGAGTCCTGGAACCCCGTCCAGCGGGACCTCTACAACGACTCGGTCGCCCATGTCATGGACGGCATACGGGAGTTCCTCGTGCTGCACTACGTCGCCGCCAAGCGCAACGACACGCAGTACTGGCGCGACGCGAAGACCCGGCGCATACCGGACGGGCTGGCGGCCCGTCTGGAGAAGTGGAAGACCCAGGTCCCCGACTCGGAGACGGTCTTCCCCTACTACCACGGTCTGCCGGCCTACTCGTACATGTGCGTCCTGCTCGGCATGGGCGGCATCGAGCTGAAGCACTCCCCGGCCCTCTCCCTGGCCGACTCGGGTGCGGCGGAGCGGGAGTTCGCGGCGATCCGGGACAAGACGCGCCGACTGACCGAGACGCTGCCGAAGGCGTACGACTATTTCGCCGCCCAACACTGACGACGACGGCTGGAGGGTCCTGCGCGATGGATTCCCTGCAACCGCTGGGCCACGCCGCGCACCTGGCGGCGCTGCTGGTCGCGATTCTGCTGCTCGCCCGGGTGGGCCGGGGCCTGGCCCGCCGGCTGCGCCAGCCCGGGGTGATCGGCGAGATCGTGGTGGGTCTGCTGGCCGGGCCCGCCGTGCTCCACCTGTTCGGCCGGGACACGTTCGACGCGGTGCTGCCCGGTTCCGCCCTGGACGCGCTGAAAGTCGTCACCGAGGCCGGACTCGTGCTGTTCCTGGTCGGGCTGGCCCATGAACTGCGGGCCGCTTCGGGCACCGAGCGGCGCGCCACCGCCTGGGTGGCGGCCGGTTCGCTGGTCCCGCCGCTGTGCGCGGGCGCGCTGCTCGCCGGGTATGTGCTGCTGGAGGACGACCCGGTGGTGCGCGGGACCGCGCCCACCGCCGCGTTCGTGCTGATGGTCGCCGTCACGATGTCCATCACGGCCGTCCCCGTCATGGCCCGCATCCTCGCCGACCGCGGCATGAACCACACGTCGGCCGGGCGGCTCGCGCTGTCCGCGGCCGTCGCGATCGACGCGGTCGGCTGGCTGCTGTGCATGCTGGCGATCAGTCTGGGAGCCGGCAGCGCGACGGGCTTCCTGCACTCCCTCCTCGGCATCGCGGCGGGTGCGGCGGGGGCACTCGCCGTGCGGTACGGGCTGCGGGTGCCGGCCGTGCGCAAGGCGTGCGCGGGCCGGCCGCGGACCGCCACCGTGGTGCTCGGGGCGACGGCGCTCGCCGTGGCCTCGGCGGTGGAGCACCTCGGTATGACGGCGATCCTCGGCGCCGCCCTGGTGGGGCTCGCGATCCCCACGGGCGACGGCACCCCGTGGTCGCCGATGGTCGCGACGCTGACCCGGACCGGGCGTGCGCTGGTGCCGGCGTTCTTCGTCGTCACCGGAGTCACCGTGCTCAACCAGGCCTTCTCCCGGCTCTCCTGGACGCTGGTCGTCACGGCCCTCGTGCTCGCCTGTGCGGGCAAGGGGATCGGCGGCTACCTGGGAGCCCGCCTGGGGGGTCAGCCACCCGCGGCGTCCCGACGGATCGCCGTGCTGATGAACGCGCGCGGGCTCACCGAGCTGATCATGCTCCAGGCCGGGCTCGCCGCAGGCGTCCTCACGGCTCCCCTGGTGCTCGCGCTGACTGTGATGGCGGTGGCCACCACCGCCGTGACGGGCCCGCTCCTCGGCCTTCTCGACCGCGGCGCGGGCGATCCCGAACCACCCACCCCGAACCCTCCGGTCGCCGTGGCGGCAGAAGGCGGTATCCGATGACCCAGTCCACCGTCCGCACGACGGCGGCCACGGCCGCCCGGTCCGACGACTTCCGCGTGATGATGGGCAGCTTCCCCACCGGGGTGGCCGTGATCGCCGCGGAGGACCTCGACGGCACTCCGCGCGGCATGACGTGCTCGTCGGTGTGCAGTGTCGCGCTCGACCCGCCGACCCTCCTGGTGTGCCTGCGGGAGGGCAGCCCCACGCTCCAGGCCGTCCTCGCCTCGGGCGAGTTCACCGTGAACCTGCTGCACGAGGACGCCAGGGGCCTCGCCGAACTGTTCGCCTCGGGGGACTCCGAACGGTTCCGCAAGACGCACTGGGAGCGGACGGCCGAGGCCGCGGGACCCCATCTCCCCCGGCACGCGCACACCATCGCCGACTGCGCCGTGGCCCTGACCCAGCGCATGGGCGACCACACGACCGTATACGGACGCGTGCGACGCATCCGCCGGCCGAGCGGGCGGCCCCCGCTCCTGTACGGGCTGCGGCAGTTCGCCGCCTGGCCCCCGACCAGCTGACCACCCGACCAAGGGTGCGGGGCGTGCCGCCTCCCCGTCGCACGCCCCGCACCCCCTGCTCCGGCCCTGCCTTTTCCACGCCCTAAGGACACCCATGAACGGGACACAGGACCCGCACACCCAGCCAGTCGTCCGCCTCGATTCCGTCACCCGGTTCTACGGCGCCCCGAAGAACCGGGTGACGGCCCTCGACAACGTCAGCATCAGCCTGGAGAGGGGCACGTTCACCGCCGTCATGGGCCCCTCCGGGGCGGGCAAATCCACCTTCCTGCACTGCGCCGCGGGCCTCGACCGGCCGACGTCGGGGTCCGTGCACCTGGACGGGGTCGACCTCGCCTCGTTGCGGGAGAAGGCCCTGACCAAGTTCCGCCGCGAACGCATCGGCTTCGTCTTCCAGGCGTTCAACCTCCTTCCCGCGCTCAGCGTCGTGGACAACGTGACGCTGCCGCTGCGCCTGTCGGGCACCCGTCCCAAGAAGGCCCTGGTCGACGAAGTCCTCGAACAGGTCGGTCTGTCGGGCCGGCGGCGCAGTCGCCCCGGTGAGCTGTCCGGCGGGCAGCAGCAGCGCGTCGCCATCGCACGGGCGCTCGTCACCCGGCCGGCGGTGATCTACGGCGACGAGCCGACCGGCGCCCTGGACACGCGCACCGCCGCCGAGGTGCTCACGCTGCTGCGGCAGTCGGTGGACGTGGCGCGGCAGACGATCGTGATGGTCACGCACGACCCGGTGGCCGCCGCCTACGCCGACCGCGTCGTCTTCCTCGCCGACGGCCGGCTCATCGGCACGCTCGAAGGTCCGACGGTCGAGCAGGTCACGGAGCAGATGCAGAGCCTGGGCACGTGGAGCGACCCGTTCGCGATCCAGCGGCCGGAACACGGGGTGCACCGATGATCCGGATCTCGCTGCGCACGCTGCGTTTCCACAAGAGCGGCTTCATCGCCTCGTTCGTGGCCCTGTTCTTCGGCGCCGTCATCGTCATCGGCTCCGGCGCGCTCCTGGAGACGGGTATCCACAACGCGGCACCGCCGCACCGGCTGTCCGCCGCGCCGATCGTCGTCTCCGGCGACCAGCGCTACGCCTACACCCAGCAGGAGCTGGTCTTCCCCGAGCGGTCCCACATGGACGCCGCGTTGGCGGACCGGATCGCGAAGGTCCCGGGTGTCGAGGAGGCCGTACGGGACCTGTCGTTCCCGGCGGCCCTGTCCGAAGGCGGCTCCGTCACCGGCCACGGCTGGTCCTCGACCAAACTCTCCTCCTACCGGCTCGCCGAGGGTGCGGCACCCGCCGCGGACGGCACGATCGTCCTGGGCCGGGAGCTGGCGGACGGTGCGGGGCTGAGGACGGGCGACCGCGTCCGGCTCCTCGTCCACGGCGCGGAGCACGACTACCGGATCTCCGGCCTGGCCACCGGTCCTGACGACGGCGGCGACGTCTTCCTCGCGGACGCGGAGGCCGCCCGGGTCGCCGACCGCGTCGGCACGACCGACAACATCGGCGTCTTCCCGGCCTCCGGCGCCGACCCGCAGAAGGTCGCCGCCGCGGTCCGCGAGGTCGTCGACGGCTCGCCCATCACCGTGCTGACCGGGGACGAGCGGGGCCGTGCCGAAGACCCCGGTGTGGTGGCCGACGGCAGCGACCTGATCCC
The DNA here is from genome assembly GCF_055635195.1 of Streptomyces sp. NPDC111628. NCBI lineage: Bacteria > Bacillati > Actinomycetota > Actinomycetes > Kitasatosporales > Streptomycetaceae > Streptomyces > Streptomyces sp. NPDC111628. The sequence continues at coordinate 601,914 of NZ_JBVKBZ010000007.1, forward strand.
GCTCGCCGCCGCGTTCGGCGGTCTGTCGGCGATGGTCACCGTGTTCGTGGTGGCCAGCACGCTCGGCCTCTCCATCCAGCAGCGGCAGCGCGAGATGGCACTGCTGCGGACGATCGGTGCGACACCGGGGCAGCTGCGCCGCCTCGTCCTCGGCGAGACCTTCTTCCTCGCGGTCGTCGCCACCGGCCTCGCCACCGTCCCCGGGCCACGCTTCGGGCAGTGGCTGCTGGACGCGTTCGCGGGCGCGGGCGTCGTACCGGAGTCGATCGCGTACCGGGCCGGCTCCTGGCCGGTGATCGCCGGGGTGGGCACGGCGCTGCTGACCGCTGTCGGCGCGGCGTACATCGCGGCGCACGGCGCGGCCCGCACCAAGCCGACCGAGGCGCTGGCCGAGGCGACCCTGCAACGCCGCTGGTTCAGCGCCTTCCGGCTGGTCGTCGGGCTGCTGTGCCTGGCCGGGGGCGCGGCCCTCGCCTGGGGCACCGCGGGCTCGGCGGGGCCGGACGCGGCCGGGGTCGCCACTCCGGCGGCGATGGTGTGGGCGGCGGCGTTCGGTCTGCTCGGACCCGTCGTGGTGCGTGCCATGGTCGCCGCGCTGCGCCGTCCGGTCAGCAAGCTGTCCGGGCTCTCCGGCGAACTCGCGGCGCACAACGCGCGGGCCCGCACGGCCCGTCTGGCCTCGGCCGTGATGCCGGTGATGCTGGCGAGCGGGCTCGCGGTCGGCCTGATCTACATGCAGACCACGCAGTCCGACGGTGCCAAGCAGGCGTTCGAGGAGAACATGCGGGCGGACGTCGTCGTGACGTCGGCCTCCGGCGGTCTGCCGCTCGACCTCGTCGACACGGTCCGTACGCAGCCGGGGGTGGCGGCGGCGTCCGCGCAGATCCCCACGACCGGTTACATCGAGCCGGACGAGCCGATGCGGCCCAGCGAGGGTGAGGACACGGGCCCGCAGCCCACCGAGCTGTCGATGCTGGGCGTCACGCACCAGGGCCTGGACCGCACGACCGCCTACCGTGCGGCGTCGGGCAGCCTGGCCGACCTGAGCGGCGACTCGGTGGTGCTGCCCGCCCGGTACGCCGAGGACCGTGAGCTGGGCGACCTGGTCCCGATGCGGCTCGGTGACGGCACCCAGGTCCAGTTGAAGCTGGTCGCCACGGTCGACGGGCGGCGCGGGTACGAGACCGCGCTCGTTCCGGCGTCGCTGCTCGTCGGGCACACGGACGGCGGGCTGGTCCCGCAGATCCTGGTGAGCGCGGCCGCCGGCACGGACCCCGCCCGGCTGACCGCGTCCCTCTCCGAGCTGACGAAGGAGCAGCCCGGCCTCCAGGTCAGCGGAAGGGAGGTCCTGGAGGCGGCGCAGGCCGACGCGGACGACACACAGGCGTGGATGGCGTACCTGGTCCTCGGCGTCGTCGTCGGCTACGCCACGCTCGCCCTGATCAACACGCAGGTCCTCGCGACGACCGAGCGGCGCAAGGAGTTCATGCTGCAGCGTCTCATCGGGGCCACGCGCCGCCAGGTGCTGCAGATGATGACGGTCGAGGCGTCCCTGGTGGCCCTGGCCGGTGTCATCCTCGGTCTCCTGGTCGCCGGGGCGACGCTGGTGCCGCTGAGCATGAGCGTCCTCGGCACCGCGGTGCCCGGCGGCTCACCGTGGATTCTCGTCGCGGTGGTGGCCGGGGCGACGGCACTGACCCTGATGACGACCTTGCTGGCCGCGGGCGCGGTCCTGCGGGGCCGCCCCGGGGACATGGCCGGAATCAAGGAGTAACGGCACTCCCGACCCTTCGATACGGCGGTGCCCGGCACGAATTTCCGTGCCGGGCACCGCCGTATCGGTGTCACCGGCCCACCAGAGATGGGCCGGGCTTCAGGCGGCGGGAGTGCTGCTCGCCGCCAGGCCGGTCACCTGGCGGGGGTCACGGTGGCGCACCGTCGGGCCGGCCGGGCGGCGGCGGGCCGGGTCCCCCACGACGGCCGGTGTCGCCGGGCGGGGGGAGATGCCCTTGAGGAGGGCGACGCCGAGAGGGGTCAGGGTGTGCAGCACCGTGTTGCGGATGCGGCGGGTCGTGATGAGGCCCGCCCTGCGCAGTACCGCGGTGTGCTGGCTGGCGCCCGCCGCCGAGATGCCGAGCCGGTCCGCCAGCTGGCTGGTGGTGCAACTGCTGCGCAGGGCGTGCAGCGCGGCGGCCCGGGTCTGCCCGACCAGGGCGCCGAGCGACTGGCCGCTGTCGTCCGGCTCGTCCCACAGCCCGGCCGCCTGATGGGTGTCGGGCGGCGCGGCGAAGGCGAGCACCACCGGTCCGTTCTCGGCGAGGCGGCGGGTGACCCGGCCGGGCCGGTGGGCCAGGAACACGGACGGAGTGAGCACCAGGCCGCGCCCGTCGAGGTCAATGTCCTCGTCGGGGCCGTCGTGGATCTCGAGGACCGGGGCACGCCAGGTGATTTTGGAGTGCAGGGTGGTCAGGAGCAGTTCCACCCCGCCCGCCATCAGTACGCGGCCGCGGGCCTCGCACTCGGTCTCCAGGTACGCCCGTACGTGCTCCCAGTACGGCGCGACGGCGGCCCGCCACACCTGCGAGAGATCGCCGGCCGCCGGCGGGAAGTGCCGGCCCGGCGTGCTCCGCACGGCCAAGGGGTCGGTGCTGACAGCGCGGCCACTGCGCTCGATGAGGTCGATCAGCCCGTCGAGGCCGGGGGCGGCGCTGCCGCCGCTCAGCGGGAGCGGGCACTGGGCCAGCCGCTCCCCGACCTGGCTGCGCCAGCGGGCGAACGGCGCGCCGACGCCGCGCCCGAGCAGCCCGTACGCGAAGGCGCTCTCCACCAGCGGGCCGGCGGTCGTCCTCAGCCGGACCCGGGCGAAGTCGGCCGGGGTGAAGCGGATTCGTTGCATGGTGATGCCCCCGTGGTCACGCTGCTGGCGGCAACCGTCGCCCAGGGCCTGTCCCGCGGACCGGGCCGGGACCGGCCCGATCCGTGACAGGGCCGCTAGGCCGACTTGCCGGTGAGGGAGATGAAGACGTCGTCGAGGGTGGGCCGGCGCACGGCGAAGTCGGCGACGTCCACGCCTGCCCGGCGCAGCGCCGCCGCGGCGGACTCGATGCTCTGCATGCCGTCGCTCAGCACGATCGAGACGGTGCCGTCGGCCGGGTCCGCGGTCGCCTCGCCCCCGCCGACACGACGCAGCGCGTCGGCGGCCCGGGCCACGTTCTCCGGCCGGGTGAGGGCCACTTCGAGCCGCTCCTCCCCCGCCGTGCGCTTGAGCTCCTCCGGGCTGCCCTCGGCGATGACACGGCCGGTGTCGATGACCGCGATCCGGTCGGCGAGGACATCGGCCTCCTCCAGGTACTGGGTGGTCAGCAGCACGGTCACACCGTCCGCGACCAGCTCCTTGACCGCGTCCCACAGACCGGAGCGGCTGACCGGGTCGAGGCCCGTGGTCGGCTCGTCGAGGAAGAGGACGGACGGCCTCGCCACCAGGCAGGCCGCCAGGTCGAGCCGGCGCCGCATACCGCCCGAGTAGGTGCGCGCCGGGCGGTCGGCGGCGCCGGTCAGCTCGAACCGGTCGAGCAGCTCCGCCGCCCGGGCGCGCGCGGCGCCCCGGCCGAGGTGGGTCAACGTGCCGATGAGGACGAGGTTCTCCCGCCCGGTGAGCATGTCGTCCACCGCCGCGTACTGTCCGGCGAGCCCGATGCGCCGCCGTACCTCGGCCGGCCTGCGCACCACGTCGTAACCGGCGACGCGGGCCCGGCCGCCGTCCGGTTCGAGCAGGGTCGCGAGCATGCGGACCGTGGTCGTCTTGCCCGCCCCGTTCGGACCCAGCAGGCCGAGCACGGTCCCCGGTGGCACCGCCAGGTCGACTCCGCCGAGCGCTTGGTGTCGCTCGTACCGCTTGCACAGGCCCTCGGCCTCGATCGCCCATTCCGCCGCTGCCACCGCTGCTCCTCACGCCCCGATTCGGCCGGGCTCGTCAGGCTGCCGGGACGTCGGCGGCCGCAGCGTGGGCGGAGGGACCGCGCAGGCTGCGCGGGCGCAGGTCGGTCCAGTGCTCCTCCACGTAGGCGAGCGCCTTGTCCCGCGAGGTCTCGTCGAGGGCCACCGTCCAGCCGGCGGGCCGCTCCGCGAAGGCGGGCCACAGGGAGTGCTGGCCCTCGTCGTTGACCAGCACCAGAAAGGTTCCGTCCGCGTCGTCAAAGGGGTTCGCCACGTCGCACACTCCAGGTCGTGTCGGATTCGATCGCCCGGTGGTCCTGCACCGGGCTCATCGAGGATCTCGACCCGCGCTGACGAAACGCTGACTCCCCGCTGATGTGTGCCGCGCGAGGGCTCCCCGATCAGGCCACGCGCGTCCTGGTCGCCGCCACGTCGCACTTGCCGTTGGCGTTCACGACGATCTCCGGCACGGTGTGCACGGCCTCCGGCACCAGGGCGGAGGGCAGCACCGCCGCGAGCGCGGACCGCACGGTGGCGGCCAGGTCCTCGGTGCCGCCCGCCGCGACGGGGCGTACGAACAGCTCCAGGGTGTCGATCGGGCCGCGCACGACGTCGAACACCGCGTCGGCGACACCCGGCACGGACAGCACGTGGTGGCGCAGTTCACCGAGTTCGATGCGGTGGCCGTTCACCTTCAACTGGTCGTCGCCGCGCCCGAGGTAGAGCAGGGTGCCGTCGGGGCGCAGCTCCACCACGTCGCCGGTGCGGTAGGCGCGCCCGGCGGGACCGCCCAGCTCGGCCTCGTCGATGAACCGCTCGCCGGCAGGCTGCGGGCCCAGGTAGCCGGCGGCGACCGCCCGCCCCGCGACGACCAGTTCGCCCGGGCTGCCCTGCGGCACCGGCCGCAGCTGGTCGTCCACGACGTAGGCCCGGGTGTTCCACGCGGGCCGGCCGATCGGCACGGTCGGTGTCGCGGGCAGCGTCGCACGGTCGAAGGTGAACGCACAGCAGCCGATGGTGGTCTCGGTCGGGCCGTAGTGGTTGACGAGCCTGACCCCCTCGAGGCGGTCGCCCAGGGAGGCGATGAGCGCCGGGTCGAGGCCCTCGCCGCCGAACATCAGCAGCCCCGTCGCCCGGTCGTAGCGCGGCGGCTGCGCGAGGACGTCGAAGAAGCGGGCGTGCGACGGGGTCATCTTCACGAACGTGTACTTCTCCGGGCGCTCGCCGAACAACGTCTCCTGGTCCCACAGTCCGGCGACGGTCACGACGGTGCGGCCCTGGGTGAGCGGCACCCACAGCGACGTCATCGCCAGGTCGAAGCCGAGGCTGCCGAACAGCGGGCTGCCGGTGCCCTCGGCCCCCACCAGATCGCCGCACCAGGAGACGTAGTTGGCGAGCGAGGCGTGCGGCACCCGGACGCCCTTGGGCGTGCCGGTGGAGCCGGAGGTGAACACGACGTACGCGATGTCCTCCGGGCCCGGCAGCGCGGCGCCGCGGTCGGGGGCCTCGGCGTCCGGCAGGGCCGCGATGTCGACGAACGGCACGGACCCGGCGGACAGCCCCGCCGCCACGTCGGGTCCCGAGTGCAGCAGCGCGGCGGGAGACGCGCCGGCGAGTACGGCGGCCGTGCGCTCACCGGGGTGCTCGGGGTCGATGGGCACATAGGCCGCCCCGAGCGCCATCACCGCCAGGGCTCCCGCGACGGTGTCCGGGGTGCGCGCGGCGATGAGCGCCACCCGGTCCCCCGCGCCGACGCCCGCCTCCTCCAGGGCCGCGGCGACGACGAGCGCCCGGCGCCACAACTGCCGGTAGGTGAGGGCGCCCCCGGACGAACGCACCGCCACGGCGTCGGGCCGGGTCCGCACGTGCCGTACGACCATGTGGACGACGGACGGCTCCGCGACGGGGCGCACCGCGCCGGACACCGCACTGGGATGGGGCACACGGACCATGACGAGGACTCCTCGGGGAGGGGCGGGGCTGGGGCACGGTCTTCCGGCAGTCGCCAGCGTAGGAATCGTCCGGCCGTCCCGGCCACGCTGTTAAGCCCCGGCCGAAACTCACCGGTCAGCGGTTGTCGCGCACGGCCCGCAGCACGGCGGCGCCCAGCACCGTGCCGGGGTCCGCGAGGTCGAAGGGCAGGTCGAAGTGGTGGCGTCCGGGTACGACCAGACCGGTCACATCGGCACCGGCCGCCCCGGCGGCGGCCACGAACCGGTGGTGCTGGGCGGTGAACGCGTCGGTCTCGTTGTCGCCGAGAGCCACGACGAGCGGGGGGAGCCGGGCGGGCAGGCGGTGCAGCGGGCTGCACTCGCGGGCCTCGTCGGCGTCCATACCGAGGGCGTCGTTGACGTAGGTGTGCCGCAGGGGTTCCAGGTCGTATACGCCGCTGACCAGGGTCGCGGAGGCGAACCTCGCCGGGTGCGGACCGTCGGCGTCGAGGAGGGCGCAGGCGACGAGATGGGCACCGGCGGAGTGGCCGCCGAGGTGCACGGACCGGGGGGCCACGGGCAGGCGGGCCCGGCCGGTGCGGATGCGGCGCAGCGAGTCGCCGACGGCCGCGGTGATGGCGCGCAGGCGAAAGCGCGGAGCCAGGCCGTAGCCGAGCGCCGCGAAGGAGATCCCGGCGGCCGTGAAGTCCCGGGCGGCGAAGGCGGCTTCGGACTTGCTGAGTTCCTGCCAGTAGCCACCGTGCACGAAGACGAACAGCGGGGCGTGCGGGTCGGGCGCCGGGAACAGGTCGAGCCGCTGCTCGGGCCGGGGCCCGCAGGGCACGTCCAGGTGGACGGGGAGGGCGGCGCGGGCCCGGGCGCTGTCGGTGGCGTACCGGGCGAGGTGGACGTCCAGGTCGAGCACGCGCGAGCTGGGCGAGTAGTCCCGGTCGAGGGCGGCGCGGGCCGTGTCGCGCCCGGTCACGGCACCGGGGTCCACACCTCGGGCAGCATCCGGCGCAGGGCGGCACGCCACAGGTAGCCGGCGCCCTCCGACCCGGCGGTGCCCACGGCCGTACCGAGGAAGCGCTCGGCGAGCACGGCGTGCCGGGCCCGCCACACGGCCGCGGCCTCGTCGAACTCCAGGAGGGCGAGCCGCACCCGTTCGGCGGCCGGCCGGTCCGCGCACGAGTCGGCGAAGTCCCGGTAGGCCTCGGCCACCGAGCGTTCTCCCAGCCGCGCCCGGAGTCGGGCGCGGTCCGAATCGGTGAAGCCGCCCGTGGTCAGGTAACGGGAGTCGCGCAGGCCGCAGAGGAACTCGAGCTCGCGGAACTGCGCGGACTGGAATCCGCTCGCGTCGCCCAGCGCGGTCCTGATGTCCTCGAACGCGGCCGGGGTCAGCGTCGCGAGACCGTCGAAGTGCCGGGTCAGCGTGTCCATCAGCCGCGGCAGCGGGGCCGCCCTGCGCACGGCCCTGTCCGCGTCGCCCGCGTCCAGGGCCGCGCGGATCTCCTCCAGGTGGCGCAGGGCGACGGCGAAGAGGATCTCGCAGGACTGGTGCGTGGCCAGGAAGAGGACGTGGTCCACGTCGTCGTCATGGACGCGGGCGGCCCGCAACAGCTCCTCGAGCCGGAGCACTTGGCCGTAGGGCGGGGCGGCGGTCACGGCATTCACGGGGGCCTTCTTCCTCGTGTACGGAACCTCGTGCACGGAAGCCGAAAGGGGCGTCGTCCCGGTGAGCGTAGCCACGTGGCGCGGGACGGATCACCGTGATCAAGCGGAGCCTTAAAGGGCCACCTCCGGCCGCACGTGAATTCTTCATCTCGCAGTGATGAACCCGGCACTGTGCGCAGCGGGGCCGACTTCGCAGAATCTTTCCCGGAGCAGCACGGAGCACCACCGAGCACCACGGAGCACCTCGAGGAACAGAAAGACCCGTCGCACACCACCAAGGGATGAGGACATGAATCTGCTTTCCTCCGGCATTCAGCTGAAGTCCGCCGGTGCCGCCGGCACCGACAGCGCCGTTCCCGCCCGGTCCGCCCTCGTGATCGAGGAGCTCGACTCGGTGGCGGACCACATGGTCGCGCTCTCCACGTTCTGCATCCAGGCCGAGAGCGCCGTTCCGGCCGCCACGCGGAGAGCGGGACGGCTCGACGCGTGAATCTCTTTGACGCACGGAAGGACGGGTCCCCCGTGCTCGCTGAGCGGGACGGCGTCCTGGTGGGTTTCAAGAGCCACTTACGCCCCACGGTCCTGCCGGACGACGCGACGTACCTGGTGTCACGTCGCGGTGTCACGGCACTGCACGGGCACCCCGCGGAGGTCCTGGTGCCGCTGCTGGACGGGACGCGCAGCCCGCACGCCGTGCTGTGCGAGGCCGCCCCGGTGCTGGGCGCGGCGGACGCCGAGGCGGCACTGCGGGCCCTGGACGGTGCGGGCCTGCTGCGGTTCGACGAACCCGAACCGCCGGACACGGACCCGGCCGCCCAGGCGTACTGGGACCTGATCGGCCTGGACGGCGGCCGGGCCGCGGCCACCGTCGCGGGCGCCACCGTCGCGGTCGAGGCGCTGCCCGGGGTGGCGGGGGATCCCGTGGTGCGGGCCTGCCGGGCCGAGGGGATCGCGGTCTCCCCGCCCGGCGGCGACGCCGACCTGTCCCTCGTCCTGTGCGACGACTATCTGTCGCCCCAGCTCGCCGCGGTGGACGCGGCGCACCGGGCCGCCGGGAAACCGTGGCTGCTCGCGAAGCTGTGCGGGGCGGACCCGTGGGTCGGCCCGGTCTTCCGCCCGGACGACGGGCCCTGCTGGCACTGCCTTTCCGTACGGCTGCGCGGGCACCGCCACTCGGAGGTGCCGGTGCAGCGGGCGCTCGGGCTGGACGGCCCGCTGCCCCGTCCCGTCGCCTCGCTGGCCGCGGGCCGCTCCCTCGCCATCGGGATCGCCGTCCTGGAGACGGCGAAGTGGCTGGCCGGGGTGCGCGATCCGGAGCAGGGCCACATCCGCACGATGGACACGGTCCGGCTGCGCACCGCCTCCCATCCGGTGAGCCGGCGCCGGCAGTGCCCGGCGTGCGGGGATCCGGGGCTGGTCGCCCGGCGGGTGCGCGCTCCCTTCCGGCCGGTCTCCCGCCTCAAGGCCGTCACCGTGGGCGGCGGCCACCGGGCGCTGACGGCACAGCAGATGCTCGGCGCGTACGGTCATCTGGTGAACCCGGTGACCGGTGTCGTCAAGGAGATCAGACAGGCGCCCGGCTGCCCGGACTTCGTCACCTCCTACGTCTCCGGGCACAACCTGGCGATGGGCTCCGCGACGCTCGCCGGACTGCGCTCCGGTCTGCGCGCGCTCAGCGGCGGCAAGGGCCTGACCGAGACGGAGGCCCGGGTCAGCGCCCTCTGCGAGGCGGTGGAGCGCTACAGCGGTACCCGGCACGGCGACGAGCCGGTGGTACGGGACTCCTACCGCGGCCTCGGCCCGGCGGCCGTGCACCCGAACGACTGCCAGCTGTACGCGGACCAGCAGTACGCGCAACGGGAGCGCTGGAACGCGGCCCACTCCCGCTTCCAGCACGTCAGCGCCCCCTTCGACGAGACCCGGGCCACCGACTGGACCCCCGTCTGGTCCCTGACCCACAACACCCAGCGCCTGTTGCCCACGTCGATGCTCTACTTCGGCGGGACGGGGACGGGGACGGGGGCCAGCACGGAGCACGGTGCCGGTGAGGGTGACGGCCTGTGGGCCGACTCGAACGGCAACGCCGCCGGCAGCAGCCCCGAGGACGCTCCCCTCCAGGGTTTCCTCGAACTGGTCGAGCGGGACGCGGTCGCCCTGTGGTGGTACAACCGCACCCGGCAGCCGTCGGTCGACCTGGACGCCTTCGACGAGCCCTACGTGGAACGGCTGCGCCACGGCTACCGGCGCGTCCACCGGGACGTCTGGGTCCTCGACCTGACCTCGGACTTCGGCATCCCCGTCATGGCGGCGCTCTCCCGCCGCCTCGACAAACCGGCCCAGGACGTCATCTTCGGGTTCGGCGCCCACTTCGACCCGCGGACGGCACTGCGGCGGGCGCTGACCGAGATGGGACAGCTGCTGCCGGCGGTGTGCGACGTCCGGCCCGACGGGTCCGGGTACCGGATCGAGGATCCCGAGCCGAGACGCTGGTGGCGGCACGCCACGCTCGCCAACCAGGCCTACCTGACACCGGACCCGCGGGTGGCGCCGCGCGGCCCCGGGTCCTGGCCCGCCCCGCAGCGCCTCGACCTCCTGGACGACGTGCACGCCATCACCGAGTCGGTCCGCAGCCGGGGCCTGGAACTCCTGGTGCTCGACCAGCGGCGTCCCGACCTGGACCTGCCGGTGGTGAAGGTGATCGTGCCGGGACTGCGGCACTTCTGGGCCCGCTTCGCACCGGGCCGCCTGTTCGACGTGCCGGTGACCCTGGGCCGCCTCCAGCAGGCCACCGCGTACGACGACCTCAACCCGACCCCGCTCTTCGTCTGACCTCCGAAACACGGACGGGCAGAGCCCCGGCCAGGGCTCCACCCGTCCGTCCAGTCGGTCGGTCGGTCGGTCGGTCGGTCAGATGACCTTCTTCTCCTCGGTGACCATCACGGCCACCGAGTCCATGTCGATGAAGCGTGCTTCGTCGGGGTTGACCAGCGTCCGGTAGTTCTCGGAGGCGAAGAAGGCGTCGTGGTCCTCCCAGTTCTCGAACCAGATTTCCGTCAGGCCGTCGTAGGCCCGGGGCGGGTAGTTCCCGGCGGGGACCGGGTGGGACACGGTGTACTTGCGCACGTGGCGCTCCGCCTCCGGGATGGAGGTGAACAGCGGCGCGTGCCGGTCCCGGTGGTGCTCGACGAAGCGCTCGTACGACATTCCCTCGACACGGTTGATCATGAAGATGAGCTTCAGCATGGAGTTACCCTAAAAGCTCACATCAATGTCAGGGGCAAGTGCGTCAGCAGCACGTGAGGAGTTCGGCATGCGGATCGGTGAGCTGTCTGCCCGGACGGGAGCCAGCCGTCGGTCGCTGCGCTACTACGAGGAACAGGGCCTGCTCGTCAGCTCCCGCTCGCCCAGCGCACAGCGCCACTACGAGGACGAGCACGTCCAGCGGGTGCGTCTCATACAGGCGTTCCTGGCAGCAGGCATGGCCAGCGGCACCATCGCGGAGATGGCACCCTGCATGTCCGAGCCGACCGAGGACCGGGCGCGGCGGGCACTGGACATCATGGGCCGCGAGCGGGCCCGGCTGTCCGAGGCCATCGAGGGCCTCGCCGCCGCCAGGAACGCGCTGGACCACCTCATCCAGGACAACCAGGCGTACCTGGCACGGTCGGCAGACCACGGTCCGTGAACCGAGGACGAATGTGAAGACGGCGCAACCGTGTACGCCTCTCCGCCTGGTCGCGAGTCTCGACGACGACTTCCCACTGCCCCACGTCCGGCGCGGCGCGCGCAGCAGGCCGCTGGTGGCGGCAGACGAGTCGGGCTGTACGCCGGATATTCCTGGAGCACCCTTCTGACGTGCACTGCCTCCAGGACGGCACATCCTGGAGGCCTCGCCTGGAACCGATGGGAGGTCGGTTCCGGATGCCACCCGTGGTTTTCAGCGGGCCTGGGCGGCGTCCACGTCTTTGCGAGACGACCCCGACGTGACAGACAGCACCCACCAGCCACTCCCCCAACGACAACTCACCCCCCCTCCGCGGCCCCCTGGGCCTCTCCCGACCGTCGTCGGCCATGACGGCGAATTTCCTGACGTGCCCGGTGAGCCGGTCCAGGTCGGGATCGCGTTCACGGAGCCGGCGGAGCTTGTCCGTCTTCTCGTCCCGCAGGTGTTCGGGGTGGGTCATGATCCAGGAGGTGACTCCTCGGACCGATGGAGGCTTGGGCGGCCCCGGGTCTGGGTGCATCGCCTTCGAGGGCCGGCTCACCCCGGCCAACAACTGAACCTCAACCACCAAGAACAGCCGTTGAATTGACACACCCGAGGAACGCCGCCCACCGGTACCGGATGTCATGCGGGCCGGGAGTCCCAGAATCGGTTGAGTACCTCCGCGCCCCGATCAGGATCCTGGAGCATCCAGTAGTGGGTGAGGTTGTCCAGTTCCACTGCCTGTGCCCCGATTCGCATGGCCATATCCAGGTCCATCGCGGGCTGTGCCATCGGATCGCCGGTCGGGATCAGGACGAGCCCCGGCACCTGAGCGGGGCGGTCGAAGTCCTTGCCCCAGTCGGTGCTGAAGTTGGGCCAGGCCGAGCGGTAGAGCGTCAGGATGGCCGTGCTCATCTCCTCGTCGTGGACGGTGTCGACTTCCGTCGCCAGTTCGGCGCTCATCCCCCGGGGGCGAAGGAAGTCCCCGAAGCTGGGGCTGCCGGGGGTCCGGGTGCGCAGCGACGCGAGCAGTTCCTCACCCTCCGGGGTCTTCTGGAAGAGGGTGGCCGCCTCGTGCCACTGATAGTCGGGGTGCCAGCCGTGCGCGACGTCGGACACCCAGCTGCGTACCGGAACGTCGTAGGCGGAGACGATCCGCATCACCAGGTGTGCACCCCAGTCGTGGCCCACGAGGTCGACGGGCTCGCCGAAGGCGCGCAGTTCGTTCGCCAGCCAGTCGGCGTACGCCTCCTTGCCGTCCAGGTGAGCCGGGCGAGGGCTGCCGAATCCGGGCAGCCGCAGGGCCGTGGTGGGGCGGTCGATCCGCCCCCGGAGGTCGTTCCAGACGGAGGGCGTCTCCGGTACTCCATGGATGAACACAACGGTCATGACCGCTCCTGGCGAAGTGAAGTGGATTGGTTATCGACTTAACCGTAGCACTAATCTGATAGGTTATCCACATAGGTACGCGAAGGAGGGATCATGAGGTCGGATGCCGCACGCAACAGGCAGCGGATCTTCGATGAGGCCCGCGGCGCCGTCATCGGCGGGGAGACAGCGCTCACCCTCAACGAGCTTGCGCGCAGGGCGGGCGTGGGGGTCGGGACGGTCTACCGGGTCTTCCCCACGCAGCGGGCCATGCTGGAGTCCGTCCTGGAAGAGGCGGTCCGAGAGCTCATCGATGCGGCGGCCGCAGCCGTCGGACACCCCGTTCCCGCCAAGGCGCTCGTTGACTTCCTCCGCACGGCGCTCCTGACGGCCCTGGCGCAACCGGGCCTCACCGACGTACTGATCACCGGGTCCGACGAGACGGACTCTCTGCACCGGGCCAAGGGAGAGCTGGTCGAAGTCACCTCCCACCTGCTCGCACGCATCCGCCCTGCCCCTGCCCTCACCGGTGAAAACCTGCTCAAGCTCCTGTGCGGCCTGATCCACGCCGTCAGCGAGCACCCGGCGGAGCGGCAGGGGGACGCGATCGACAACTACCTCGACATCCTCCGGGTCGGCATCGCACCCACCCTCTGACGACCGGGGCTGTGGGCGCGAGCTGGGCCCGAACTCGGACGTTGGGCCGGAGGCTGCATCGTGCCGCTCGTCATGCAGTCCTCTTTGACGTGGACGCGAAGGCGCTTCGGAGCACGGCGGGCTTATCGGATGCCCGCCGGTCACCGCTCGGCGCACGGACCGTTGGCACACGCGCCCGAGCGGGGAAGACGGCGACTGTTTCGCAGCGATTCGAGGCACTGGTCGACGCTTCCCACCACGTCGGCGAGGTGGTGGACGCCTTCACCGTTGGAGGTCGAGGAACTCCGTGTACGGCGAGCGGCCATCGAGCGGCTGGATCAGTTCGACCTCCGAAGATCCCGTCCTGATGAAGCCGTAACGGGCAGAGAAGCCAACCTGGGCGGATGGGCACGGGTATCCCCTCGGTTCGATGAACTGAGCTGTTTCCGACCTGTCGTTCGCGCTGGTCGGTGGGGTGTCGGTGGCGGTGTGGCGTCCTCAGCGCCGCGCACGGGCCGGGGGCACCGTGAACGCGGCTGGGCCGGGCTTCAGCTGCGCCGCGTTGATCTGCATGAAGGTGTCGAGCCACGGCGCCCGGTCGCCACCAGTCGCGATGTCTTCAGCCGGGTTGTCCAAGGTCAGCTGGAGACGGGCGTTACTGATCCGGATCTTTTGCTTGGAGGGGGTGTCGAGCCAATCGCCGGTCCGCACCGAACCGATCTCCACGGCGAGGCGGTGGCCGGCCCGCAGGGTCCAGTCGGTCGACTTCAGGCCGATGTCCAGCCGGTCCCGGTCCAGCCGGGAGACTCGCTCGTCGAATGCGACAGCGTTGCCGTCCTCGTCCACGTCGTACAGCGTGACCAAGACGTTCCCCTCACCCTTGGCCGTCATGGTGATTCGGGGCGTGCCGGTGACCCGGGTGGCCGTCCCGAGAGGTCCGGACCAGACGATGAAGCTCGCAGCGTCACGACCGGCACCCTGTTTCGCGGACGTCGGCTGCGAACCCGCTCCGCTGTCCACGTACGAGCCGTTGCCGAGACGGAGGTTCGCGGAGCGGTTCGCTGTGGGCCAGGACTTCTCCGCGCGCCAGTTGCCGAGGTTGTCCTGGACGGCGTAGTTCGGGAACTGGCTCTTCGGATCGATGCCCTTGAGGTGTTCGTCGAAGAAGGACAGTGTCTCCTTGAACCAGGTCGCGCGGCCCATCGCGAGCTTCCCGTCCTGCGTGTGCTCATTGCCGCGTACGTGGTCCCAGGGGCCGACCCAGGCCCGCTGGGGGCCGCGGTGATGGTCGAGGAACTCCTCCATCCCCACGGGCAGGGTGTTGGTCTCGGCGGTGCCTTGAGTGAAGAGAAGCGGAGTGGCGGTGTCCTTCGCCTTCCTGGCCGGGCTGCGGTCCTTCCAGTACGGGTCGTCCGGATCACCGATGGAGGGGCCGAAGGAGTTGAGCACCAGGCACTCGGGGTGCTTCTTCTCGTATGCGGCGTTGGTCCGGTACCGCTTGTCCTCGTCCGGCAACTGGGCCAGGCCGGCAATGCGGTTGTAGCTGGTGGGCAACTGGACGCTGTTCGGGCGGGGCACGCCGTTGGAGTGGAGCTGCTGATACAGATCCCAGATGGGCTCCTGGGCGACGACGGCTTTCAGTGCGTCGTGTTTGACGTTGTTGCCGAGGAGCCCGGTGTAGGCGTCGAAGGATTTTCCGTACATTCCCACCGCTCCGGTGGACCAGGGCTGACTCGCGCTCCAGTCGATCGCGGCCTTGACGTCGGCCTGGTCTCCGGGCCCGCCGAGGTCGAGACATCCGGTGGAGCCGCCGAAGCCGCGCGTGTCCACCATGACGAAGGCGTACCCCTTGTCGAGCAGGTCGGTCCCCTCCAGGAGGTCCTGAAAGCGCTCCGAGGGACCGGCGTGCTCCTCCTCGACCTCCATCTCCCCCGAGTGACCGAAGTACGCGCCGGCCGACATGATGACGGGCACCTTCGCTCCCTCGGGGAGCTTCTCAGGAAGCAGAACGTCGGCGTGCAGCTCGGTCTTGGAGCCGTCCGAGGAGGGGAAGTAGTGCTGGGTCCAGCGCGCCCCCTCCGGCACCCGCTCGTTCTCCTCGTGCGTGACCGAATCGGCGGCAGTGGCGGCGGTCGTCCTCCCGGTTCGGCCGCCGTCGGTTGCCTGGTCCGGCGCGGCGACGGCTGCCCCCATGAGGCCGCAGGTCAGAGCGCAGGCCGTGAGCACGGCTGCGGCGGTGGCGGCTGGTCGTTTCCTCATGCGGCACTCCGGAGCTCGGGTAGGGATGGGCTCGGAAGGGGATCACTCGCTGCGCAGGTCGGCCTTGCACGGCGAGCGGCAAAGGCCACCGCGCGGCGGGACCCCTCTGTCACTTAGCGACAGTGTCACTAAGTGACAGGCATGGCAAGTGGATGCGCTTGAGTCCGGATCGAAGCACGCGCACCGGCTGGCATGCAGCGTCACTTAATGTCAATATGGCACTGAGTGAGCGTGATGGTGAAAGGGTGGCGAAAGATGACCGACGACGTGGTAACGACCGAACGCAGCCGTGGCGGGATGAGCGAGCAGCGCCGCCGTCGTGTACGTCTGGAGATCTCGCGGGAGGCGGCACGCCTGTTCTGGGCGCAGGGCGTCGACGGCACGAGCGGTGACCAGATCGCCGAGGCGGTGGGCCTGTCGACCCGCACCATCTGGCGTCATTTCCGTAGCAAGGAGAGCTGCGCGGAGCCGATCGTTGTGCAGAGCGTGGAGTGGGAACTGGCTACTCTGCGCAGTTGGCCGCTGCACCGCTCTTTGGAGGAGCACTTCGCCACGGAGGCGAAGCGGTTGGTCAGCGAGATCAGCCCTTCGGAGCAGGCCGATGCCGGGCTGGGCGTCAAGATGATTCGATTGGCCGAGACCGAACCGGCCCTGCGCACGGCCTGGCTGATGGCCTGCGACCAGGTGGAACGCGAACTGGCAGCGGTCATCGCGACTCGCCTCGGACTCAAGCCCGACGGCCTACAGGTACGTCTGCACGCCGCGGCCGCCGCGGCCGCCCTGCGAGTCATCAACGAGTACGTCGGAGCCGGCCTTCTGGACGGCACCGATCCGCGGAAGCTCGGTGACGAGAGTTTCGCTTTCATTGCGGACGCTGTCCGCACGGCCACCGGGGGCGCCGTGGGCGACCCGGTCCAGGTCGACGAGGCGCCCGCCGCGCCGGACGAGGGCGCCGTCGATCGACAGGAGTAAGCGGTGCCCCCTGAGCGGCACACGCCGATGGACTCAGCCACGGAGGCAGGAGGGGACACGGCCGCTGCTGCACGTACTGTGTACGCCGCTCAACCGCCGATCTCCCCGGGCACGACAACGCCGTAGCGCCCATATGAACTCTGTGGCCCAGGGCGCTATTTCGGCCAGTCCGACGAAGACCCGGGCTCTCTGATCACCCGTCGGACGGCCCCCTTGGTGAAAGCCCGAGGCCAACGTGGCCGATGTCCGACGACCCGATGCCGTTCTCCGGCGGGACCGCCGGCACCCCCCGATGCTCCGGTTCCACGCCTGACACGGGCCGGGAACCGGCGTCCGCACTCCCGCTGGGGAGCGGCGTGGCGGCGAAGACGGAGTCCGGGTCGACCGCAGACTTCACGGCCAGCAAACGCTCGGTGTTCGGCCCGTAGGACTCCGCGACCTGGTCGGGAGTCTCCGGCCCCAGGAAGTTCACGTGGCCACCCGGCAACGAGAACGGCTCAAGCACCGCGTGGAACGCTTCCAGCCAGCGCAGGTGCTGGGACCTACCATGGCCGGCTCCTGCGTTGCCCTTGCCTTCGCCCTCCCACAATGAGATCAGCTCGACCATCAGGTGCGGTTCGCGTCGGCCGAAAGCCGTCGAGCCGAGGGGCAGGCGGGCGGCGGCACCATGGAACTGATGCCACACGATCGCGGAGAACGGTGAGGTGAACTCCTGGGCAGCCCGGTCCAGGACGGTCGCGATGGAGCCGGAGATGCTCTGGACGGTGCGCGTGCGAATCGCGCCCATCCGCCCGCCCGACCAGGTCGGCGCGACGTACACCGTCGGCTTCCCGTCCGGGCCGGGAAGGAACCCCACGTCCACCGTCAGCTCATCCGGACAGTCCTGAAGGATCCCACCGAGGTCGGCGAGAACGTTGGCGCTCTGAACGATCGGGTACAAGATGGTGCCCGACACGACTGTCGGCACGGGGTGCAGACGGATCAGCGCCGAGGTCACGACACCGAAGTTGCCGCCGCCGCCCCGCAACGCCCAGAAGAGGTCCGGATGATGGTCGGCGTCGGTGTGCACTCGTGAACCGTCGGCCAGGACGACTTCGGCGCTGAGCAGGTTGTCGGCCGCGAGCCCGAACTCCCCGATCAGGGGGCCGTATCCGCCGCCGAGCGTGAGGCCGACCATGCCGACGGCGCCCGCCGTTCCGGTGACCGCCGTCAGGCCCGCCCGCTCGGCAGCGGATACGACGTCGGACGAGAGTGCCCCGCCACCTACCGTCGCGAAAGGGCGGCCGGTGTCGACCTGAACTCCCCGCATGTCAGTCAGATCGAGAACCAGTCCGCCGGGACGGAACGCCCGTCCCCAGAAGTCATGACCCCGCCGCGTACCGAGATCGGCACCCCATGGTCGCGAGACGTGCGTATCGCGGCCTGCACGTCAGCGGTGGTCGCGCACCGCACGACGACAGCAGGACGGACATCGACCGCTGAGTTGGACAACGCCACTGCTTTTGCGTACTCCGGCCCGTTGGTGAGCACACGCCCCGCAGGGATTCCGGACCGCAGCTCAGCCAGCAAGGCAGTGCTGACCGCGTCGCGGGCATCTGCATGGGGCCGGAGACCGGCGCGGTCAACGAAGTTCGGTAGCGTTCCGCCCCGGTCGTGGCTGGGTGGACTCGTCCACGATCACGTGGGTCCGGTGCAGAACGTCGAGCTGCGCCGGGTTGTACAGCTCACGCAGGACCGTCTCCATGGTCTCTCGAACGAATTTCTCCCCCCTCGGGGAGTCCGTGTACAGGTCGGGCAGGTCCGGGTGGTCCTGCCGCAGCCGGCGCAGGTAGGGCACCATCCGCTCCACGAGGTCTTGGCGGATGGGCTCGCCTGCGTCAGCGGGCAGTTCGCCGAACTCCCGGTTGATCGGGTGAGCAGGCAGATTGCGGACCAGTGCACCGTAGGCTTGCAGCTGCTCCCCGTTCATCAACCGGGTCATGACCAGCAGGAGCGAGCGGTCGGTCTCGGACAGGGCCGTTGCTTCGCCGGGCGTGAGTTCCCTAGGCAGGTCGGCCGGGGCACGCAGGTCGATCAGTGCCGCGAGTTCGAGCCGGGCCCGCTGCAGCCGTTCGATGGTCGCGGCCAGCTCCGCGTCAAGCGTGCGCAGTGCCTGCCCGGGGTGCTCACCCTCGTCCACGGTCTCCGCGATCTGGTTCAGCGAGAACCCGAGATCGACCAGACGCTTGATCCGCAGCAGGCGGACCAGGTGCGGCACGCCGTACTGTTTGTAGCCGTTGGCGCGGCGCTCGGGCTCCGCCAGCAGCCCGACCTCGTGGTAGTGCCGTACCGCCCGCAGGCTGGTGCCGGCAAGTTCGGCGATCTCCCGGGTACTCCAGCTCATGATTCTCAGCCAACACGGTGCCGCTACGGCACAGTCAAGTCCTGGCTCTGGCTCTGGCTCTCACGATCGGCATCGATATCGGGACCGGGTTGGTGCTGTTCGGCTTCCGGCTCGCGGCAGCTGGGCATTGCGCGGTCGCGCGAGTTCCGGTTCACACTCCGGGGTCAAAGTCCCGTGCCTGTTCATAACCGAGTTCCAGCAGAGCGGCACGGAGCTTTGCTGCTGCTTCAGCCAAAGCTGACTGATCCTGCTCCTGCTTGGCCTTGCTGAAATCAAAGTCTGACATGTCCCAGACCGGCGCGACATGTATGTGCAGATGCGGCACCTCAAAGCCTGCGATGACGAGGCCGGCACGCGGAGCGTTCCAAGCCCGCTGCACCCCTTGCCCCACGGACTGGGCTACCTCGAAGCAACGCGTCAGAAGGGTCCCGTCAGCGTCCGTCCACCGGTCGACCTCACGCCGCGGCACAACAAGAGTGTGACCAGGGCGCAACGGAGCGATGGACAGAAAAGCGACGATTTCCGGATCCTGCCAGACGAAGTGTCCGGGCAGCTCGCCAGCGATAATGCGCGAGAACACGGTAGTCATACGTGAAATTGTCCTTAGAGACGTCAGGCCGCGGACGGCGAATCGGGCAACGACGGCCAGAGATGCGCCCACGGCTGCGCCCGCTCCAACTGCGCGGCCAGTGCCAGAAGCTCGGGCTCCGAACCCGGGCGTCCGACGAACTGGATGCCGAGCGGCAGCCCACTCGACGTCCAGTAGAGCGGCACCGACGACGCCGGGCGCCCAGTCACGTTCGCCAGCTGAGTGAAGGGCGCGGGCTCAAGGTTCGCGACGGCCAGTTTCTCGACGAGGTTCATCCGCCCCAGCACACCGCCGATCCGGGCAGCCAGCAGCCCCCGTGCGGCGAGCCGGACCGGCAAGGCGAGATCGAACTCGCCGATCGGCCACGCCGGCCGGGCCATGGTCGGGGTGAGCAGCATGTCGTAGCGCTCGTGGAACGCGGCCAGCGCCCGGGTGTGCTGGTGCCAGCGGGACTGCGTGGCCAGATACTCCGGCGCCGAAAGGCTCCGGCCGATCGCAGCCATCATCCGGGTCTCGATCTCGAAGTCGCCCTCGGCACAGCCGGTGATCTCCCGTGCGGCCGTGACCTCGGCGGCGACCATCGCGAACCAGGCCGTGAGGAAGTCGGTCGCCAGGTGCTGCCCGTCGATGGCCGGGGCGGACTCCTCCACGACGTGTCCGAGTCCGGTGAGCAACTCCCCCGCATCCCGAACCAAGGCGGCGGCCTGCGGATCAACCGGTCCGCCAAGCGGGGACACTGTGCTCAGCCCGATCCGCAGCGGGCGTGGGTCGTCGACGACGGCCTCGGCGTACGGACGCTCCGCCGGAGCCGCCCGGTACGGGCCCTCCGGTGCGGAGCCGGCCAGCACGTCGAGCATCGCGGCGGAGTCACGGACCGTGCGCGACACCACGCCCTGCACCGCGGCGCCATGGAAGACCTCGTCGACCTCCGGCCCGGACGGGACGACGCCCCGCCCCGGCTTGAGCCCGAACAGCCCGCAGGCCGCAGCCGGAATCCGGATGGAGCCCCCGCCGTCGTTCCCGCCCGCGACCGGCACGACTCCGGCCGCGACGGCCGCCGCGGACCCGCCGGAGCTGCCACCGGGCGTCCGCGACGGATCCCAGGGGTTTCGGGTCGGGCCCCCCGCGACCGGCTCGGTTATCGCGCGAGCACCGAACTCGGGGGTCGCGGTCCGGCCGAACACGACCAGACCGGCGTCGAGCCAACGCTGTACCACCGTGGACGTCTCCGGGCGCGGGAAGCGTGCCAGCGATCGGTTCCCACTGCCGGTCGGAACCCCGGCGAGGTGCTGACCCAAGTCTTTGATCAGGAACGGGACGCCGGCGAACGGCCCGGACAGCGGGCTGCGAGCGCGGGCACGGGCATCGTCGTCGAGTCGGTGGCGGATCGCGTTGATCGTCGGCTCGACGGCGTCGGCACGGGCAATCGCCGCCTCGAGCAGTTCAACCGGGCTCACCGCCCCGGACTTCACCAGCTCGGCCAGCCCGACGGCATCGTGCTCCCGGTACTCAGCCCAAGTGATAGCCATACGAGTGCTCCCATCAGAGCGAAAGGGGCCCGGTCCGAGGCATGTCCAACGTCACGACGCCTCGGCCATCGGCGTCCCGGCTACGACCTCGCGCAGGTCTCGGTCGGCCGGTCACGACCGCGTCAGACACTGCGCAGCGATGTTGATCAGCCAGGGCCTGAGTCAACACTGTGCCGCGACGGCACACTCAAGCTCATGGATAGCGGGATCACCCCACACGCCGAGATCTGGGCGCAGCGCCGGAGGCGGGCACGCGGTGACGGTCGGGCCGACCGGAGGCAGAAGGGGTGCCCGGCTGCCGGGCCGGGGTAGGCCCGTCCGCCTTCTTCCAATGCAAGTTGACGTCGTCAGCGGGCTGCGGCTGACGCGCGCCATTTCACGCGGTCCGGCCTTCCCGGCCCCGACCTGGCGTCTGCCCCTCACGTCGTCCGCGACGTACTCGCGCAGGTTCTCGGACATCGGCGTCCGACGACCCGCACCGCGCCACCTCGACGGCCTCGACCTCTACGGAAAGTCGGCGGCGGTGAATAGGTGGGCGCGGCGCTCGCGTGGGAGGTCGGCGAGGGCGGCGCCGGGGATGCCCTCCCTCCGCGATCATGTCGAAAGCGGACTGCCCTATCGGCGCAGCGTCATCTCGCCACGCTCGTGGATCCATCCCCACTGAGGAGAGTGCGCAGCCGGCGAGCTACGTCGGTGGTGCTGTGCCCGTCCCACACGGGCGCCGTCTCTACCTCGGGCACGTCACCGAACAACGACCAGCTATTGGCTCGGTAGTGATTGCTGACCTGCCCCGTGGGGAGCTGGGCCACGACTATGAACCAGCCGCCCCCGAAGCATGGTTCACCGTCGTGGTGCTTCCATGAGCGGACGACGGGGTACCTGGCGGCCAGCCACGCCCGGACTGCGTGTGCGTGGTAGAGCAGCCTGAATTCGTACAGCTCGTCGAAGGTGTGGAACCCGTCGGAGATGCTGCCGGTGTCGGTCATTACAGGCTCCAGATCGCGTAGAGCCCGCGGCGCGCGCTTCGCCGCTGACACGCGGCGGGTCTTGCCCACCTTGCCGGGCACCTCGACAGCCTGGCCGGGCTGAAATGGTCAGCCTGATAACATAACTCAGGCCAGACTTCAGTGCAAGTGTTGTCTGCCTAGAGCCGCTGGCGCCGACCTGGCCCGCCTCAGGGTCCTGTTGGGTCGCGCGACGCAGGTCCCGATCCGCCGAGCCCGCGTTTCGACGGCGAGGCTCGACGAAGCCGCCAACCGCAGCCCCGTCGATCGAGGTGGTGAACTGGCGCAAGACGTAAAGGACGTGTTGGTGATGAACAGCAGCAAGCCTCGTCGGCCGGACGTCACGACGGTCGAGATCATCGGTGGTCCAGAAGCACTCAAGGTCGGCCTTGGCAGCTATGACGCCCGGTGGGCGGAGGTCTATCTGCATCACCGGCGTCGGATCCTTGACGCCTTGGCGGCAGTGGACGTCGATGTCGAGCACATTGGATCGACTTCGGTTCCAGGCCTTGCCGCCAAACCGATTGTCGACATCGTCGTCGCGGTGGCCGACATCACAGCAGAGGAGGACTACCTCGACGGGCTGTTGGCCGCAGGTTACGAACTGCGGGTTCGCGAGCCAGGACATCGGCTCGTGCGTACGCCGACTCGCGACGTTCACGTGCACGTATATGAACGAAGGGACGCAGCGGTGCACGAGTACCTTCTCTTCCGTGACCACTTGCGCGCCAATGCAGACGATCGCGCCCTGTACGAGAGTGTCAAACGAGCTCTGCTCAGCCAGCAGTGGAACGACATGAACGACTACGCCGACGCCAAGAACGACGTCATCCTCGCGATCAAGACTCGAGCCAGGTCAGCTCGCCAATGACGCGGAATGGCGTCACGGGTTTGTGATCCGTGAATCTGTTCGACTGGCGACGCCTACGTCACCGGCGCAGAAGTCACGGACTGTCACCGTCGCCTCCGACAGGTCCCCGGACGTGCGATAGGTACGCGGCGCGATCTCCCCGACGCCCTCCGACAGATCCTCCTTCTCCGGGTGTGCCACCACGCGGTAGGTGCCGTTCGAATAAGTTCGCGTGTAGTTGCCTCGATCGCGGCCAGCGCCGTCTTCGCCCACTTCGGGCACAGCGAAGGCCAGGTATCTGTCGATGGCCGAGACGATCAAGGCCCGGGACTCGTCGACCGCCCGGTCGGGCTCCAGGGTCTGGCGCAGCCGCGAGACATAGGTGCGCAGCACGGGCACGGCCGCCGGCGAAGCGCAGGGAGGCTTCGGTAGCTTTCCCACATCTCGGCTATGGCTGCGCGGGCTCCGTTCCGGTTTGCTGTGTTTCCCCAAGGCGCTCGCGCCTCGCGCTTCCCGCTGCCGCTTCCCGTAACACCTCCGCAGCTGCTGGACAGAGCATCCGCCAATGGCGGCCGCGGAGAATGCGGCCTCCGGGCTGCGGGTCCTCACGGCTTTCCTTACCCGACCGCCTACCGCCACGGCCCGGACGACGGCTACGTAGCCTCCCGGCCGTGTCCGAGATGCTCGTACAAGAAGTGCTCCACTGCGTGGTACACGGCGATCAAGTTCTCCGGGTTCTCGATGGAGTGCCCTTCGTCCGCCATGAGTATGTACTCGACGGGGACCCCACGTGCCCGGAGAGCCTGGACCATGTTGTCGGATTCTGCCTGCGCTACCCGGGCGTCGTTGGCGCCCTGGGCGATGAACAGCGGTGTACGGACCTGGTCCACCTGGCTGATCGGTGAGCGGACCAGCATGTCGGCCTCCTGCTGCGGATCCGCAGGGTCGCCGACCCAGCGGAACCAGTTGGCGGCAAGGGCCGGCCGGACGAATTCCGGCTGGTTGCGCAGGAAGTTGGCGAGGTCAGAGACCCCGAAGATGTCCACAGCAGCGGCGAAGACATCGGGTGTGAAGGTGACTCCGACCAGTGCCGCATAGCCCCCGTAGGAGCCGCCCACGATCGCCACCCGGTCCGGGTCCGCGTATCCCTGCTGGATGGCCCAGTTCACACCGTCGATCAGGTCGTCGTGCATTTTGCCGGCCAACTCCCCGATGCCGGCCTTCATGAACGACTTGCCGTATCCCGTGGAGCTGCGGAAGTTCACCTGAAGCACCGCGTAGCCCCGGTTGGCCAGCAGTTGGACGAGAGGGTTGAACCCCCAGCTGTCTCGGTCCCAGGGACCGCCGTGCACAAGCAGGACCAGCGGCAGCCGGTGCGGCTCTGTCCCGATTGGCAGTGTCAGGTGGGAGGGGAGCGCGAGACCGTCCCGAGCGGTGATCGTCACCGGTGTCATCGGTGCCAGCTGCTCGGGATCCAGGTGGCCAAGGGGCCGGAACAGTAGGCGGCTCTCGCCCGAGGAGTGGTCGTAGAAGTATGTGGCCCCGGGATCGCGGTCGTGGGTGAAGCTGACGACCCACCGCTGCTCGCTCTCGTCGGACGAGATGTGGGCCAGGTCGCCATCGGACAGATTCCTCAGGTTCTCCAAGACCTCGGCGAAGTGCGGGTCCAGTGCGTTGATCACCAGTCGTTCCCCGAGGTAGCGAACTCCGATGAGCTCGCCGGTACGTCGGCTGAAGATGAGCGGCGAGGGCAGTGCGGGAAAGACACGGGCTCGGGTGTCCAGGTCGTACTGCGGGTGGGAGTCGACCTCCGTCTCCTCGCCGGTTTCTGAATCCAACCGGGCCAGGCGGAGTCTGTCCGAGCCCCGGTTCGAACCGAAGAGAACGCCGGCGTCGGCGGTAACTTCCAGCGGATAGACGCCCAGCGGATAGTCCGCACCGTCGAACTGCGCGATGTGGCGCAACGTCTGCGTGGCCTCGTTCCAGCGCGAGAGGTTGAGGTCGCCCTGTTCGGTGACGTCGCTGGTGAAGGGGTCTCCGCTGCCGCCATAGAAGAAGGTGGTGGCAGCGCCTCCGGTGTTCTCCGCGAGGGTCCGCAGGTCACCGGTGGCGATGTCCAGCTCGAAGAGGTCGAACGCGGCGGGGTTCCTGCTGTTCGAGGAGAACACCGCCTTCCCCGGCCGAGCGGCGGGCAGCTTCAGATCCATGATGCGTGCGCCGGAGAAAGGGGTCAGGTCAGTAGCCCCTGCGTCCGGGTCTTCGAGATCGACGCGGTACAGGTGCCGGTTCTCGTCGCCCCCCTGGTCCCGGGTATAGAGCAGCCATCTCGGATCGTCGGTCCAGTGATAGCTCAGCAGGTTGCGGTCCTCGGAGGTGACCCGTCGCGCGTCCCCGGGCGCGTCGACACTCTCGATCCACAGGTTCAGGTGGTCCCCCCAAGGAGCCAGGTACGCGATCTTGGTGCCGTCCGGCGAGAGCGAGGCCCTCGAACGGACGGGAGGGGCAAAGAACTCCTCGACGCTGATCGGCTTCGGCAGTGCCATGTGGGTCCTTCCTGTGGCTGTCCCGGACAGCGAGTGATGGGGCCCTGATGATGGTCGCAACTGAAGGCTGTCACTTAATGACAGTGTCACTAAGTGACAGAAATGGCAAGTACACCGACACCCGGCCGCCACGGGCCGTCGATTGCGGCCCCACCTCCCCTGAGTGACCGCTCGACCAGCACTGAAGTCGTGGCGCAGGTCACATGCGCGAGGGGTGGGCAATACTGTCACCAAATGTCATTATTGCAGTTAGTGACACTTGGTGAGATCGCGCAAGATGGTTTTCGGAAGCGTTGACGGCGGGGGCCGGCGAACCCAACATGCCGTCAACGACCCTTGTAGATCGCGCCATTCAGGTGGAACTGGTCTTGTTGCCACGTATTCAAGGAGTTCACATGGATCTCACGCTTCCGCAGCAGATCTACCTGTGTGCCTACGCCTTCAAGAAGAACAAGTTTCCGGCTACTCTTCTGCAGTTCCGCGGGCAGCGGCTGCGCGCTGCCGCCCTGGCCGAGCTAATCCTTGCGGGACAGGCTGAGACCGACGGGCGCCAGGTTCGCGTACTTGGGGACCAATCACCGACGGATCCGTTTCTTGCCTCTGTGTGGGAAGAGCTGCACGCGAGGCCGAAAAAGTGGATGGCACTGGTGCACAACACCGCGCACAAGGCGGAGAAACCGGTGGAAAACCAGCTGACGGCTGCTGGGATTGTCGAAAAGAAGACCGGCCGCACCTTGAGTCTGCTGGGAGGGAGCAAGGTTGTCTTGCGGCGGGAAGAGGAGGCCCGAACTGTGCAGCAAGCGTTGCGCACGCGGGTCACCACCACTGCCGACCCGTCCACTCTGCCCCTGGCGCAAGTGGCACTGCCGGTGATCGCCCTGGAGAGCGACGCGACCATGGGGGTCGTACTGAACCGTTCCGAGCGCCGCAAACACAAGGATACGCTTGAGGAACTCGCCAAGAAATTCGATCGAGAAATTCCGGGCCTGCGCAAAGCCCTGTCAAACTCGGTGCTTTCCAGTCGGTCTGTCGGCGGCGGATGGAGCTGAGCAGGACAAACCTAAAAATGCGCACGTCCGCAGGCCAACAAGAGGAAGGCGTCGTGGATTTCGAGACGTCGTTCCCATCGGACAGCGAAGCGTTTGAACTGGTGGAACAGGGCGAAGGTCTACCCACAATTACCGTCAGCGACCGGTGAATTCGCCACCGGTGAGCGGGAACCCATCACGCCGCAGCGAGCTTTCCTCGCCGTCTGGCCGACGTCACCGGAACCGCAGAACCGCAACCGTCCATCTCGTACTGGGGCGAGCCTTGCGCTGCACCGGGGACGGTCGGGGCGCCCTGGGGGCCGTCAAACGGCTTGGCAGTCCACGGCGGGAGCAGCGGTGAAGTGGCCCACTCGGCGTCGTCCAGCTCGATCACGCGGATGAATTCGACGAACTTGCGCGGCGTATCGAGGGTGACGACTGCACGTGGCGGATGTGGCCTGGTGGTCGACCGCGCTGTGGCCGGCCTCGAGGTGCGCGGCGCACGTCGGCGATGGTCCTACAGCCGATCGTGACCGCCGCCGTTGCCCTTGGCCTCAGCGACCCGCAGCCCGTCGTAGGTCGCTTCCCACCGGGGACCGCCCTGCAGTTCGCAGGCGGCGGCGAGGCCCTGCACCATGGACTTCATGTTGGACAGACCCGCGCATCGAGCAGTCCTTGCTCACGGTGTTCAGCCGAGCGGGCGACCGGCTGGGGCGCCCCAGCCCCATCCGTTCAGGTGACGGCGGATCGCCTGCCAACCCTTACCGCCTTCTTGTGGCCCGTGGACTCTCTCGACTGCGGTCGAGGTCTGCTGCCGCGGCCTCAGCATAGACACTCGATCACCCATGCTTGGTGCGTGTGCGCGGGGGCGGTCGGTAATTCCGGTCGGCGCGGTGGCTTCGATGGGATAAGGTGTTCGGGATTTCGCGCGGCAGGTTCTCTGCCGCCCCGCTCGACGCGCTCGGCGTCGACACGCACCGCGTGCCCTACCCGGAAGGAGGCGAGAGACATGGACCGTGCTGAATGCGTTGCGGCCATAGTTGCCTCCGGCCGTGTGCCCTCCCTCCTCTGCGGCGCGCGGTAACTCGTCCCCCTTTTTGTTTCTTGTTCTCGGCATCTTCCTGAGATGCCGCGTCACGAGATGTCCTGGTCTGCGCGATTCGTCGCCGCGCGGGCCGCGGGAGCGCGCGCCCGAAGACGGGCCCTTCTTTTGCTGGTCACCGTGATCTCGGCGCTCTCCGCCTCACGGCCAGCAAGAGCGCCGGCGTAACTGACACGCGGCTAATGAGGCAGGCCCAGGCCCCGGGTGCTGTCCGCGGTTCCCGCTGCCCCACCGCCATGCCGTGTCCCCGTGCTGCGTACCCCGGCCCGTCGTCACCACCGCGACCGTCCCTGGCCGGCTGTCTCGACAGCACTTCGACACGAAACATGCGTGATCGCCATGAGCAAGAAACGTCCCGGAGGGGAATCCCTCCCGTCCGCCCCTTCCACAGCCACCGACCGTTCCCCGGACCGCGAGATTCCCGCCGCGACTCCCCCGTCGGCACCGGATCCGAAGCGCTGGTGGGCGCTGGCCGTCATCGGCCTCGCCCAGTTGATGGTGATCCTTGACGGCACCGTCGTGAACATCGCGCTGCCCTCCGCCCAGCACGCTCTCGGCATGTCGGACGCCGACCGGCAGTGGGTGATCACCGCCTACACGCTGGCCTTCGGCGGGCTGCTGCTGCTCGGCGGCCGGATCGCCGATCTGGTGGGCCGCAAGCGCACCTTCGTCATCGGCCTGGCCGGGTTCGCCGCGGCCTCCGCGCTGGGCGGCGCGGCGACCGGTCCCGGGATGCTGTTCGCGGCGCGGGCGCTGCAAGGTGCGTTCGCGGCGGTCCTGGCGCCCTCGGCCCTGTCACTGCTGGCTACGACGTTCACCGACCCCAAGGAGCGGGCCAGGGCGTTCGGGGTCTACGGTGCGCTGGCCGGCGGCGGCAGCGCGGTCGGGCTGATCGTGGGCGGTCTGCTGACCGAGTACCTGAACTGGCGCTGGTCCCTGTACGTCAACGTGCCCATCGCGCTGGCCGCCCTGCTCGGCGCACCGGCCTTCCTGCGCGACCGTTCAGGCCGCCGGGGCGGGCACCTGGACGTGCCAGGCGCGCTGCTGGGCTGCGGCGGGCTCGTCGCCCTCGTGTACGGCTTCAGCGAGGCCGAACCCCGCGGCTGGACCAGCCCGTCCGTGCTCACGCTGCTCGTGGCCGGCGTGATCCTGCTCGCCGCCTTCGTGTGGTGGCAGAGCCGCGCGGCGAGCCCGCTGCTGCCGCTGCGCATCGTCAGGGACCGGGTCCGGGCCGGATCGCTCGCGACGATGGGCCTGGCCACCATCGGCATGTTCGGCGTCTTCCTGTTCCTGACGTACTACCTGCAGGTCGTCCTCGGCTATCCACCGGTGCGCACCGGCCTGGCCTTCGTGCCGATCTCGGCCGGGATCGTCGTCGGTGCGACCCAGATCGCCGCCCGCCTGCTGCCCCGCACGGCCCCGCGCACCTTGATGTCGACCGGCATGGTGCTGGCGGCCGCCGGCATGGTGCTGCTCAGCGGCCTGACCGTGCACGCGCAGTACGTCACGCACGTGCTGCCCGCCCTGCTGCTGCTCGGTCTGGGCATGGGCCTGACCTTCATGCCGGTCTACGCGACGGCCACCTCCGGTGTGCCCGCGCAGGATGCCGGCGTGGCCTCGGCCGTCCTCAACACCGTTCAGCAGATGGGCGCTTCGCTGGGCACCGTACTGCTCAACACCATCGCCACCAGCGCCACCAGCCGTTACGTCCACGCGCACGCCCACGATCCGGGCCACGACAGCGCGGCCCTCGACGAAGGCATGGTGCACGGCTTCTCCGTCGCCTACTGGTGCTCGGCGGGCGTCCTGCTGCTCGCCGCCCTGGTAGCGGGCCTCACCGTGCGGCACAGGCCGTCGAAGCAGGCCGGAGAAGACGCACCGGCCTAGCGAGCGGCGTCGTGTCCGGCCACCCTCCACCGCACCTCTCGAAGGATCCTTCATGAAACCCCTGACCGAGCACGACATCCGCACCTCGTTCGTCAACTGCTCGAAGGGCGCGGCCAAACGCCTCCCCCTGCCCAAGAACCTGGCGGACCTCGACCACTGGGACGACCTGGACTTCCTGGGCTGGTTCGATCTGTCCGCGCCCGATCGCAGCTATCTCGTCGTCGAACGCGCCACCGGACTCGTCGGCCTGTCCCTGCGCTCCGCTTCCGGCAGCCGCGGCTTCCTGCGCCGCAGCATGTGCTCGCTGTGCCTGACCACGCATCCCGGCAGCGGCGTATCCCTCACGACCGCCCCCAAGGCAGGCCCGGCCGGCCGCGCAGGCAACTCGGTGGGTCTCTACATCTGCGCGGACCTGGACTGCTCGTTGTACGTACGGGGCAGGAAGAAGGCGGCACCGGGCGGGCGCATGGAGGAGTCCCTCACAGTCGAGCAGCAGATCGAGCGCCTGCGCGGCAACCTCGACGCGTTCGTGGAGCGGATCTTCCACTGAGACCGACAGGGGCTCGACGGCCATCGTCGCCGAGCCCCTGTCCACTCCTTGAACCCGCCGTCTCCTCGCGGCTCCTCCGGTCTGACGCGCCGGACGCAACGCCGACCGGAATGCCGCTCCTGTGAGCGCCGGCGAACCCGAAACTCGACGAACGCGAAGTGCTCCAGGCCATGCTCGACTTCGAGAATGACCTGGTCATGCGTGGGGCCGAACTGCTGTGGCCTCGTTCGAGCGGGAGAAGAAGCGCAAGGGCGAGGGCCCGCTCAAGTCGATGCGGCACTGATCGAGCCCGTGAACGTCACCCTCAAGGGGCACTTGGACCTGGAGCACCACGGCGGACGGACCTTCGAAGGTGTTGCCGTCCGTGTCGCCCAGCGCATCCTCGCCATGGGTGTGCCATCTCATGAGGTTGATGGGGTGTCTGGTACCTGTCCCTCCCAGCGCACCCGACTCCGGCACGACGCACAGCACTTGAGCTCGTCGGGGTGGGGCCCCGAGGCACCGGAGGAAGAGCCTTCGCGCAGGGGCCTCTCACCGTGGGAGGGCGGTGGTGACCACGAGCCCGCCGCGTTCCCGGGGTGCCGCGGTCACATCGCCGTCGTGGGAGCGCGCGATGGCTCGTACGATCGCCAGGCCGAGGCCCGAGCCCCGCTCGGAGTCGATGCGGTCGGCTCCCAGGCGGCGGAAAGGCTGGAACAGCGCCTCGATGTCCTGGCGGGCCACCACGGGGCCGGTGTTCTCGACCGTGAGGGTTGCGGTGCCGTGCGGGGTGGTGCGGGTGGTGAGGCGGACCCAGCCGTTCGGTTCGTTGTAGCGGATGGCGTTCTCGAGCAGGTTGTGGATGATGCGCTCCAGCATCACGGCGTTGCCCGAGGTGGCGGCGGGCCTGGTGTCGAGCCGGAGGCCGATACCTGCTTCGGCTGCCTGCGGCTGGTGCAACTCGGCGATATGACGGGCAAGTTCGGCGAGGTCGACGGGTGTCCGGTTGGTGACCTCTGTCTCGCCCTTGGCCAGCGCGAGGAGGCCGTTGATCAGTCTTTCGTTGCGTTCGTTGACGGCGAGTAGTGAAGTGCCGAGGCGTTTGGTGTCTTCGCTTGCGGTCTTGCGGCGCAGGGCCACCTCAAGGAGGGTCCGGTTGATGGCGAGGGGCGTGCGCAGTTCGTGGGAGGCGTCCGCGATGAAGCGCTGCTGGTCCTGGAAGGACTTCTCCAGGCGTCCCATCATCGAGTCGAAGGTGTCGGCGAGCTGAGTGACCTCGTCGCGGGGGCCGGTGAAGGCCAGCCGCTCACTGAGGTCGCCGCCGGAGGTGATGCGGCGCGCGGTCTGGGAGATGTGGTTGAGGGGACGCAGCACGCGGCCGGCCATCAGGTAGCCGAACAGCGTGGCGACGACGGTGAGCACGCCCAGGGCGAGGGCGCCTTGACGGAGCAGAGACTGCAGGGTCGCGGCCCGGTAGCGGTCCTGGAGTTCGCGTAGCTCGGGACTGCCGGCCAGTCCGGCGGCGGGCTCCGACGGGAGGCTGTGGGTGGACGCTTCGGGTACCGGGGCGATCCCGCCCTCCTTGGTGATCTGCACGGCCACGCCGTCGAACCGGTCGGTCAGTCCCGCGTCGAGCAGCAGATAGGTCACGCCGAGCAGGATCACGCCGCAGGCCATGAACAGGGCGCCGTACAGGAGCGTGAGCCGGACGCGGATGGCGAGACGAGGCAGTCGCAAGGTGAGCCTCATGGGATCTGGTACCCCGCGCCCGGGACTGTCTGGATGACCTGCGGCGGCCCGAGTTTCTTGCGCAGTTTCATCACGGTCACGCGGACAACATTGGTGAACGGATCGATGTGCTCGTCCCAGGCCCGCTCCAGGAGTTCCTCGGCCGAGACGACCGCGCCGTCCGCCCGCAGTAGTTCCAGCAGGACGGCGAATTCCTTGCGTGCGAGGGATACGTAGTGGCCGTCGCGGTAGACCTCGCGGCGGGCCGTCTCCACCCGCAGGCCGGCCCGTTCGTAGGCGGGCGGACCCGCGGGCTGGGCGCGGCGGGCCAGGGCGTGGACGCGGGCGACGAGTTCCTCGAAGGCGAAGGGTTTGGTGAGGTAGTCGTCGGCTCCGATGGCGAGGCCCTCGATGCGGGAGGGCACATCGGAGGCGGCGGTGACCATGAGGATGCGGGTGCGGCCGCCGGATTCGACGACGGCCCGGCACACCTCGTCGCCGTGTACGACGGGCAGATCGCGGTCCAGGAGGAGCACGTCGTACTCGTTCACGGAAAGGCGTTCCAGAGCGGAATCCCCGTCGTGCACGACGTCGACGGCGAACGCCTCCTCGCGCAGCCCCTCGGCGACGGCGTCGGCCAGCATCCGCTCGTCCTCGGCGATCAGCACTCTCATGATCCCCAGAGTGTCAGAGGCCCGGATAACCAGGGCGTAACCGCCTGCGGTTACGGAGGGGACACCGGGCCCCGCCTCTACTGGTCCCCGACGCCGGGAGAGACCCGGCACAGAAGGGACTGCCGAGCGCATGCGTACCATTTCGTGCACCAACTGGGGGCTGCTGGCAGCCATACCGCTGCTGAGCCTGAGCCTGGCCGCCTGCGGGGGCGGCACCGGCGGGAACGCCGACGTCGCGTCGGCCGGCGGCGACAAGAAGGGGGGCGGGCAGCAGCTCACGCCCGCGGAGAAGACCAAGAAGTACACCGCCTGCCTGGCCGAGCGGGGCGTGGCGCCGGGGAGCGGGAAGGCCGGCGAGGACGCGCCCAAGCAGACCGCGTCGCCCGACGAGGTGCAGGCCGCGCTCGCGGCGTGCAAGGAGTTCGCACCCACCGCGCAGGACATGCAGAAGGCACCGAAACCTGACGCAAAGCAGCTCGAGCAGGCGCGCAAATACGTCAAGTGCCTGCGGGCCAACGGCTATAACGCCCCGGATCCCGACCCGGAGACAGGCGGCATACCGCTCGACCAGGACGCGAGCAACATGGACGAGCTGCAGGCGGCCGCCGAGAAGTGCACGGCCGTCAACCCCGCAGCCCAGCGGTGACGGGCGAGACCGACATGACGCACACACCCGAATCCACCGACGACGAGACGACCCGGATGCACCAGTTTCCCTCTCAAACGGACCCGGTAAAGGATCCGTCAGGGGCCTCGCCGGGCAGGTCACCAGACGGCCCGCAGTACGCCCCACCGCGTCGCCGCCGTGCCCGCACCACCGCCGCGCTGATCGCCCTCGCGGTCGTCCTCAGCGGGGCCGGCGTGGCGGCGTACGGCTTCGGCGGCGGCAACGGCGAGAAGTCCGAAAAGGGCAGCGGTCTGCCTCCGGCGACCGCACTGGTGACGCGCTCCGACCTCGCCCAGCAGGACACCGTCACCGGCAGCCTCGGCTACGGCGACAAGCAGCCCCTGACCAGCGGCGCGTCGGGCACCGTGACCTGGCTGCCGAAGCTCGGTGCCACCATCAAGCAGGGCCAGAACGCGCTCAAGGCCGACGGGCGGCCCATCCTCCTCATCCACGGCGACACACCTCTCTACCGCGAACTGCGCGCCGGCACGAAAGGCCCCGACGTCGCCGAGGTGGAACGGGCCCTGGCCGCCCTCGGCTACACCGGCTTCACCGCCGACGAGGAGTACTCCGACCAGACCGCGGCGGCCGTCAAGCGCTGGCAGAAGCACCTCGGAGTGCCACAGACGGGCACGGTCAAGCCCGCGGACCTGGTCGTTGCCGACGGTGAGATACGCGTCACCGGCCAGGAGGTGAAGAAGGGACAGAAACTCCAGCCCGGCTCACCCGTGCTGACGTACACCGGCACCAGCCAGCTTGTCGTCATCGACCTCGACGCGAAGAAGCAGAAACTCGTCCGCCGTGGCGACAAGGTCACCGTCGTTCTGCCCGACGGTGCACACGCGGCCGGGACCATCACCTCCGTCGGCAAGGTCGCCAGCGCTGAAGGCGGGGACGGCGCGCCGGGAGAGGGCGACGGCAAGACCGTCATCAAGGTCACGGTCCAGATCGACAAGAAGGACAGGGGAAAGCTCGGCAGCTACGACGGCGCGCCCGTCGATGTGGAGATCACCTCCGCGGAGAAGAAGAACGTACTGACCGTGCCCATCTCCGCGCTCCTCGCGCTGTCGGAGGGCGGCTACGGCGTCCAGGTCGTCAAGGGCTCCGTCAGCAGCACGGTCGCGGTGGAGACCGGCATGTTCGCGAACGGCCGGGTCGAGATCACCGGCGCCGGCCTGAAGGCGGGCGACAAGGTCGGGGTGCCGCGATGAACCACAACGTCGTACGCCTCGACCACATCACCCGCTCGTACGCCGGCGGCGTCACCGCCCTCGACGGCGTCTCGCTCGACATCCGCCGCGGCGAGCTGGTCGCCATCGTCGGGCCCTCCGGGTCGGGCAAGTCGACCCTGCTCAACATGATCGGCAGCCTGGACCGACCCAGCAGCGGCACCGTCACCGTCGACGGCCACGACATCGCCGGCCTGGGCGACCGGGAGCTGTCCGCGCTGCGCGCGCTCAGTATCGGCTTCATCTTCCAGCACTTCCACCTCACCGCGGGCGTACGGGCCCTCGACAACGTCGCCGAGGGCCTGCTGTACGCGGGCATCGCGCTCGCGGAACGCCGCCGCGCGGCCTGCTCCGCCCTGGAGCGGGTCGGCCTGGGCCACCGGGTGTACCACCGGCCGCACGAGTTGTCCGGCGGGGAGAAGCAGCGCGTCGCGATCGCCCGCGCCCTGGTCGGCGGGCCGAGCCTGCTCCTCGCGGACGAGCCGACCGGCGCCCTGGACTCCCACTCCGGCACCACCGTGATGAACCTGCTGCGCGCCCTGAACGCCGATGGCACCACCGTCGTGATCATCACCCATGACCGGGAGATCGCGGCCTCTCTGCCCCGCCAGGTCCACGTTCGCGACGGGCGCATCGTGCACGACTCCGCCCAGAACGCCCAGGGCGACGTTCAGGCGGTGTCCGCGTGCTGAAGGTCTCCCGCATGAGCACCCGCGACGTCGTACGCGTCGGCGCCTCCGGGCTGCGCGCCCGCCCGCTGCGGGTCTTCCTCTCCGCGCTCGGCATCGCCATCGGCATCGCGGCGATGATCGGCGTAGTGGGCATCTCCACCTCCAGCCACGCCGAACTGCAGCGCACTCTCGACCGCCTGGGCACCAACCTCCTCACCGCGTCCCCCGGCCGGACCTTCACCGGCGGCGAGGCCAAACTCCCCGAGCGTTCCATCGACATGGCGGGCCGGATCGCCCCGGTCGAGTCCGCAACCGGCACCGGCAAGGTGACGGCGTACGTCTATCGCAACGACCACATCCCGGCCGCCGAGACCGGCAGCATCAACGTCAAGGCCGCCCGCCTCGACCTCCTGGACACCGTTGGCGGCTCTCTCGCCCGCGGCAACTGGCTCAACGCCGCCACCGCCAAGTACCCGGCCGTCGTACTCGGCAGCGGCGCCGCCGGCCGCCTGGGTATCGGGGACGTCGGCCCGGACATCCGGGTCTGGCTCGGCGGTCAGTGGTTCAGCGTGGTCGGCATCCTCGACGAGGCGCTCCTGGCACCCGAGCTGAACGACAGCGCGCTCGTCGGCTGGGACGCCGCCAAGCGGTACCTGGGCTTCGACGGACACCCCACGACAATCTACGTCCGCACTGCAGACAGCGCGGTCACGTCCGTACGCGACGTCCTCGCCGCCACCGTCAACCCCGAGGCTCCCACGGAAGTGACCATCAGCCGCCCCTCGGACGCCCTCGCCGCCAAGGGCGCCACCGACAAAGCCTTTACGGGCCTGATGCTCGGCCTCGGCGGCGTTGCGCTCCTTGTCGGCGGGGTCGGCGTGGCCAACACCATGGTCATCTCCGTCCTGGAACGGCGCGCCGAGATCGGCTTGCGCCGCGCCCTCGGCGCACGGCGAGGCGACATCCGCACCCAATTCCTCGTGGAATCGCAGTTGTTGGCAGGACTCGGCGGGATCGCCGGAGTCGTCATCGGGGTGGGCGTCACCACCGCGTACGCCGTCGCGCAGGACTGGCCGGCAGTCGTCCCGGCCTGGGCGATGGCAGGCGGCCTGCTCGCCACCCTCGTCATCGGGGCCCTGGCCGGCCTGTACCCCGCCGTCCGGGCGTCCCGGCTGCCCCCGACGGTGGCGCTGTCCGGGGCCTGATTCCAGGCAGGCACGTCCAAGGTCTGGATACCCGATCGCGTCGTGCCCGTCCCACTCCGGAGCTGCTCGATGATCCTGCTCGATACGAACGGAGGCCCGCGTGCCTCAGCACGAGCTGCCGCACGCGGTGGGGTCATGACTGTGCACGCGAACGCGCCCCTCACCCCGGAAGGGCGTCTCCGGTTGCGGCTAAGCGTCGACGCTGGACACCCCATCGCGCACATCGCGGCGGAAGCCCAGATCTCGCGTCGCTGCCTAGCGAGGGCATCGCCGACCTGGTGGAATCGCTGCGGCGGCAGACCAAGTACGGGCCTGCCCGGCTCACCGCAGAACTTGGCGGCTGCACGCCGTCACCGTGGCGCCGGCCACCGCATCCTCGTGTGTCGCGGCCTAAACGGACTGCGCGACCTCGACCTGCGGGGCGCACCCTTCTCGTCGAGAGCGTCGAGAGCGTCGAGGGAGGGGTGGGGAGCGCGGCAGGCGTGATCGCCGTAGCACAAGGTGCCACCGTCGTAGGGACAGCCAGCCAGTGAACGCAACCACTCCCCAACTCTCTCGGCGCCGCCCCACCACCTACGGCCGGCCTCGCA
The DNA here is from genome assembly GCF_055635195.1 of Streptomyces sp. NPDC111628. NCBI lineage: Bacteria > Bacillati > Actinomycetota > Actinomycetes > Kitasatosporales > Streptomycetaceae > Streptomyces > Streptomyces sp. NPDC111628. Next base: position 638,604 of record NZ_JBVKBZ010000007.1, read on the forward strand.
CAGCGCCTCACCGCTCTCGCTCCGCACTGCGTCGACCTGGCACTCGACATTGCGGGCTCCGGCTCGCTGATCGACCTCGTCGCGATCACGGGCGACCCGACGCGCGTCGCGACGGCCGCCGACCAAGCAGGCGGGTGGCGCCTGGGCACCCTCCACTGCATCTGGTCGACGCCTCGGCGAGGCGCTCCGTGCTGGTGGTCGTCTTGAGCGGCTTCTCCTCGATGAACAGGACGGCGATCAGCGCCAGCAGGGCGAACGGGGTGGCCCAGAGGAAGAGTTCGGCGGTGGCGACGCGGTGGGCGAGGACCGCCCCGAGGACGCTGGTGCCCACGGTCCCGCCCATGCTGCGCGAGAAGGACGGGACGGAGGCCGCGCTGCCCAGAGTGTCGGCGGAACCGTCGTTCTGCGCGGCGAGGACCAGGTTCTGCATCAGCATGCCGACGCCGGTCCCCAGGACGGCCATGTAGACGCTCAGCAGGACAAAGGGCGTGTGAGACCCGATGGTGGACAGCAGGGCGAGGCCGGCGGTCAGGAGGACGGTGCCCGCCACGAGGTACCGCTTCCACCTGCCGGTCGCGCTGATCCGGTGTCCGGCGATCGTGGAGGCGGCGAGTGATCCCAGGACCAGCGGCAGACTCATCAGACCGGCGGTCGTGGGCGACTTGCCCATGGGGCAGTGCGTTGGCGACCACGGTTCCGGCGAGGATGGCGACGAACAAACCGGCCACCAGTCCGGAAACCGACTGAAGCACCTGCCGGGGCGGCACCGTCACCGCTTCCGGCTTCGTCGCAGGGGAACTGTCGTCGACAGACCCACTGCTTCGCCGATCTGGTCACCGCTGGTCGCGGCAACGCCCTGCTCCCAGAAGAGACGCGACGCCTCCCGAGAGTTCTCCAACCGAATCCGGCAGCGCCGCTGCTCGCTCATCCCAGGTCCGACGCGATTGCTCACCTGCATGAGGTCACCTCGTCATTCAGCCGTGGGACAAAGACGTCGTTCAGCTGCGGCCATGCCGGCGAAGGGCCTGGAAGTGCCCGGCCGTGTGCTCGCAGCGGCGGTGCGGAGGTCGGCAACCCCACAAGAGACGACGCCCAAATCGGCCGTAGTCGCTCCGCGGTGCGGACGCGTGTGCCGGACGGGGAGCGGGGAGGGCGTCGGTTAGCTGCGCTTGGCGGGCAGCAGCCCGACGGCCTTCAGTCGCTTGTCGGAAGCCCGGGCGGCCCAGGCAACGGCCAGGAACGCGACGGCGAGGAGCGGGTAGCCCATGGCGATCTTGGCGAAGCCCAGGGAGCCGACCTCGTCGGCCTCGTAGAGGTACTGCTGGACGGCGAACCGGGCGCCGAAGATGGCGGCCAGCACCAGGGTGGCGATGTCGTAGTAGAACCGCGAACGCTTGTCGACCCGCCAGACGGTGCCCTTGCCGGTCGTCGAGTTCCAGATCAGGCCGGCCAGGGGCCAGCGCAGCAGCACGGAGAGGACGAAGGCGACGGCGCCGGCCAGGCTCAGCCAGATGCCGATGAGGAAGAAGTCCTTGGCGGATCCCGTGTACCAGGAGATGCCGGCGGCGATCGCCACGCCGAACATGCCGCCGAGCGCGGGCTGGATCGACTCCTTGCGCATCAGCCGCTGCACCGCGATGCCCAAGGCGACGAGCAGGGCGGCGAGGATGCCCACCTTGAGTCCCCTGGCGTTGTTGGCGACGACGAACACCAGAGCGGGCAGCGCCGAGTAGATGACCCCCTTGGTGCCGCCCGCCTGTTCGAGCGCCGACTTCTTCTTCCGTTGGTCTGTCGCCTGCACGTCGGTCGCCGCCTCCTGGGGACTGGTGGTCTGCATGGTGATCAGCTCTTCCGGGTTCGTCTTGGGGGCGAGATTGCACGTCACTAAGTGACATATTGGCATCACGTGACGAACGGAGCCACCTCGCGCGACGTGACCTGAATCACGCCTCGGCGAAACCCCCGCTCAGCGAGTCGCCCGTCATCACGTGGCGATCAGGGTCCGTACGACGGTGCGGCGATCACGGCGTTGATGCTGATCGGACCCTCGGGAGGTGTCCCGCATCGCGCGGTGGTGAACGGATCGAACAGCGCGATGCCGCCGAACCAAACCTCAGGTTGACCGGCTCCCACGCGGCACGCCGACCAGCTCGTGGTCGGATGCGTGGCGTTCGAGCCGTGGCTGATGGGCCTGCCACGGTGCAGCCGCACTCCGCCGCTCGCTGTCCGAAGCCTTCCTGACAGGGCGTCGGTGCGCGGGGCGATCAGCTCGGTGATCTCTGTGCGGGAGAGCCGGATTTCGACGTGCTTTTCACACGTGGGCAGACCAGGCGATGTCGGCATCGTCTGAATCAGGGAGGAGTGGTCCGGTGGCTCGAACCCTCGATGCCATGCAGCTACCGGAGACAGCTACGTCGACAACTGCCCGTCCACGCCCTGAACGCCTGCAACGTGCCCACTACTCGCACTGGGTCACGCTACGTTCCCGGATCGGTGACGTCGACTCCAACCAGCACGTCAACTTCATCGCATTGACCACTTGGTACGACGAGGCCGTCGCCGCCTTCACCTCGCACTCGATTGGGACAAGTGGTGCGGGCTCGGTGCCAGATCTGCCCCCTTCGTCATACCAGATCCAGTATCTCGGTGAGGTGACCTACCCGGGCGACTACGAGATCGGACTAACGGTCCGCTCCGTCGACGCCGACTCCGTGCACTACGAACTCGGTATCTTCCACGACAGCACCTGCCTGAGCATGGCCGACGCCGTCGGCCCACGCGGCGAACTGACCTCCGAAGCCCTGAAGGCGGCCCCGACGGGCGGACTGACCACAGTCCTCCCGGGGACAGGCCCAGGTACATCCCGGCATCGCGGCGCCACTGGGCCCGATCCGCGTCTGCGGAGGAATGCCCTGATTCTGGGACTCGATCCAGCGACTTCTGGAGGCTCTGCCGCCCCTGTGGGACTCCGTTGGCCGATGTGACGTGGGTTTTGTCGATCAGGCCGTGAGGCTGAGGACAAGTTGTTCGTAGTGGGAGACTCGTGTCGCGCCCAGGGGGTTCCGGTCCACCAGGCGTCGAGACGGTAGAGGTTGAGAGCCGCCGCGGTCAGGACCTGGGCCAAGGCGGTCTTGGCGAGGCCGCGATAGCGAGTACGTCGGGTGCCGGTGCGCCGCAATCAGTTGGCGCCCTCCCGTGAGAAGGCGGCGAAGTCCTCGGTGATGGCTCCGCCCATGAGCCAGATGTTCTGCACGGTGCTCGCCACCGGACCCTTCGACGGCAGATGCGCCGCGCCGTGGCGCGTCACGATGTCGATGACGTCGTCGGTGAACTCCGACGGGTAGGCGCCCTTGGTGTACGAGCGGTGGTCCGGCGGGGCGATCGCGTCGAGCATGCTGCTCGCCACGGACCAGGGAACGGGCTGCACCACCTTGACGACGGCCGGGCCCAGGGCCGCGAGCCCGTCCGTCAGCGCTCACCGAGAATGAGACCCCGAGCCCCGAGTTGCTCGCGCATCCGCAGAGACGTTCCAACAGGATCAGCCGCGCAGCTCACAACCAAGATCCGGACCATACGCGGGCCAGGGCTCACCAAGGTCCCCTCGACCCTCGCGTTTGCCCTGCGATGTGCGGCCACGCGATCACTTTCACAGCCTGTTGAGGGCAGCACCGCGGACTCTGGCACCAATCCAGCGCCAGGCCCTGAGAGCCACCGTGCCACGCCGAGCGTCACAGTCGTGCAGGATTCCAATCCGACTCTCACGGACCGACATCCGTTCGCTCTGCCCGGGACACGCCGGACGATACTTCCGATCCGTCCGAGGATTCCCAACTCACCGATAGCCGGCTCCCGGCCACACCTCACACCGAAAGAGCGTCCGATATTCCCGTCTATCCACCCACGGATCAGACGGCGCGGATAACGCGCGGACCGGAAATTCGACCCGGATTCGAGCCGGATTCGACCCGGGCAGTTTGTTCAGCGAGTAAATATACGCTCTGACCTGCGGAAATATAGAGCGGCAGACGAGTCGGGCTGTACGCCGGGTTCTGTTCCGACGGGGCCTCGCGGTCCCGTCGGCGACGGCCATCCATCTAGGACCGGCGTTGCCACCGGCCTCCAGCGGTCTACCCGCGGACTCGGGCGGGCAGCCCTCGAACGTCCGCGCAGAAGCACCGAGGCGCTTCCTTCTTGACCTTGCTCCGGGTGGGGTTTACCTAGCTGCCCAGGTCGCCCTGGGCACTGGTGGTCTCTTACACCACCGTTTCACCCTTACCGGGGGCCGAAGCCTCCGGCGGTCTGCTTTCTGTGGCACTGTCCCGCGGGTCACCCCGGGTGGCCGTTAGCCATCACCCTGCCCTGTGGAGCCCGGACGTTCCTCGGGAAGTCCCGTGAGGGACTCCACGCGGCCGCCCGCCCGGCTCGTCTGCCGTGTGGACCATGGTACCGGGCGTGGGGGCGGCCCTCGGACGGGCTCAGAGGAAGTCGGTGGTGTCCAGGTCGAAGGAGAAGGGGGCGGGGAGGGTGAGTGACTTGCCGAGGGGGCGGGTGCAGTGCTCCCGGTAGTCGTCCCGATGGTCGATCTTCTGCGGGGTACTGAACAGCGTGATCGAGGAAGCATGCCGGTCGACCAGCAGGTAGAGGGGGATACCGCCACCCGCGTAGCAGCGGCGCTTGGCGTCGCGGTCGACCTGGGGTTTGCTGGACGTCACCTCCAGGACCATGGCGACTCCCTGACAGGGCATCCAGGGGTCGGCGCCGCGATACAGACGCAGCTCGGTGGGGGCGAAGGTGGCGTCCGGAATGGCGTGATCCAGAGGAAGGTCAAGTCCGCCTCTGAGCTTCAGCCCCTTGTTCCCGGAGACGTCCATGTCCGTCCTGGACCTCCTGATCACCTGCTTCACGATCAGGTTGATGTAGTCCTCGTGATCCCCGTCCGGCGGCGGCGTCACAACGATTTCCCCCTCGATCAACTCGGCCCGGAAGCCTTCCGGCGTGTCCAGGGCGAGGAACCCCTCCAACAGGACATCTGCCTGCGTCAGCGGCTCGTGGGCCATGGCAGTCATGTCACGCCCCTCCTTCGGTCGCTCGCCAGACTGGGACATCGGCTGATCACCTGTCCGAGAGATCGGGAACCGTTCCCTCGATCGTGGCACAGGAACGAGGCCCCTGTCCGGAAGGCGGGCCCGTCGCGCTTGACCCTGTCGCAACGTCAACGTTTCTACTGAGGTCATGCGGATCGGAGAACTCGCCGACGCGGTCGGCGTCACCACGCGGACGGTGCGGCACTACCACCACCAGGGCCTGCTGCCCGAGCCGGAACGGCTGGCCAACGGGTACCGGACGTACACCCTGCGGCACGTCGTCGTGCTGGCCCGGATCAGGCGGCTGACCGAGCTGGGGCTCGGGCTCGCGGAGGTGCGGGACGTGCTCGCGGACGAGACCGGGAAGGACCTGGGCGAGGTGCTGGCGGAACTGGACGCGGATCTCGCGCGGCAGGAGGCGGCGATCCGGGACCGCCGGGCGCGGTTGCGGGTGCTGCTGGAGACCGAGGGCGGGCTGCCCGCCGAGGGGCCGGTGTCGCCGGAGCTGGCCGGGCTGTTCGCCGGAATGGGGGACGTGTCCGGTTCGCCGATGGCCCTGCGGGACCGGGAGATGCTGGCCCTGATGGAGAGCACCGTGGCTCCGGAGGACCGGGAGGGGCTGCTTGCAGCGTTGCGCGGGGCGCTCGACTCGCCGGGGGCGGTGGCACGGGCGCATCGGGCGTACGCGCTGCTCGACGAACTGGCGGAGGCCGGAGCCGACGATCCCCGGGTGGCGGGGGCCGCGCGGGCCCTGGCCGACTGCATCCCCGCCGAGCTGCTGCCCGCAGAGGGCGTCGACCTCGACTCCGGCCACGGCGTCCTGCGTGCCATGTACGCCGACTTCGCCCCGGGACAGGCTGAGGCGATCCGGCGGGCCATGGAGATCGTCTCGCGGGAGCGGCGGTCATGAGCGGCCCGTCCTTCGTCACGGTCCCGTACCTCCTGGTCCGGCACGAGCTGCGGTTGCTGGCCAGTCTGTGGCTGTGGGCGGCCCGGCGGACCCACGGGGCGGTGGCCGGAGGGGCCGTCTTCGGGTATGCCCGGGGGCAGGGCGCGATGATGGCCGGGTTCGGGTTCGTGTGTGTCGTCGAGTCCGTGATGATGTCGGTGCTGCTGCGGGACTGGCCCACGGTGCACCACGTGGTGCTGGTCCTGGACGTGTACACGGTCGTGATCGTGGTCGGGCTGCACGCCGCGTCCGTGGTCCGCCCGCACGTCCTGGACCCGGCCGCCGGGACGCTGCGGATCCGCCGCGCCGTCCACGTCGACGTACGGATACCGCTGGAGCGGATCGCCTCCGTCCGGCGTGAGCTGCGCGCGACGCACGAGCGGGCCGACGGCGAGCTGGATCTCGCCGTGGGGTCCCAGACCTCCGTCACCGTCGAACTCGCCGAGCCCGTCACCCACGTCTCCTTCTTCGGGCGGCGGCGCGAGGTCCGTGTGGTGCGCTGCCACGCCGAGGATCCCGGGGCGCTCGTACGGGCCGTCGAGCAGGCACGGGAGGGGCACGCCGTACCCTGATCGGGGGCCCCAGCTCGATGTGAAGGAGTGCGTGTGCTTGTCCTGCTGCCGCCGTCCGAGGGGAAGGCCGCGTCCGGCCGGGGTGCCCCGCTGAAGACCGGGTCGCTGTCCCTGCCGGGGCTCACCGCGGCCCGGGAGGCCGTCCTCGGCGAGCTGGTGGAGCTGTGCGCCGGCGACGCGGAGAAGGCGCGCGAGGTGCTCGGGCTGAGCGAGGGGCTGCGCGGCGAGGTCGCCAAGAACGTGGAGCTGCTGACGGCGGGTGCGCGCCCGGCCGGGGAGATCTACACCGGTGTGCTGTACGACGCGCTGGACCTGGCCTCGCTCGACGCCGCCGCCAAGCGGCGGGCGGCCAGGTCGCTGCTGGTGTTCTCCGGACTGTGGGGCGCCGTGCGGGTGACCGACCGGATTCCCTCCTACCGGTGCTCGATGGGCGTGCGGCTGCCCGCTCTCGGGGCGCTGGGCGCGCACTGGCGGGCGCCGATGGCCGAGGTGCTGCCGGAGGCGGCCGGGGGCGGGCTGGTGCTCGACCTGCGTTCGGCGGCGTACGCGGCGGCGTGGAAGCCGACGGGCGAGGTCGCCCCGCGGACGGCGAGCGTGCGGGTGCTGCACGCGCCGACCCGGAAGGTGGTCAGCCACTTCAACAAGGCGACCAAGGGGCGGATCGTACGGAGTCTGCTGGCGTCCGGGACGGCGCCCGAGGGCCCGGCGGAGCTGGTGGAGGCGCTGCGGGACCTGGGGTACGAGGTGGAGGCGGCGGCGCCCGCGAAGGGCGGACGGCCGTGGTCGCTGGACGTACTCGTGCACGAGGTCCACTGAACCGTCACCCGCAGTCGTTGCGTCTACTGCAACGGTGATTGCAGAGAGTGCGGTTCGGCGGCACGATGAGGGCATGAGTTCTCCGCTGCCCTCCTCCCCCGCCGTCTCGGTGCTGGACCTCGCGCCCGTCGTGCCCGTCGTGGTCGTCGACGACCTCGCCGACGCCGTGCCGCTCGCCAGGGCGCTCGTCGCCGGTGGACTGCCCGCGATCGAGGTGACGCTGCGGACGCCGGTCGCCCTCGACGCGATCCGGGCGATCGCCGCCGAGGTGCCGGGCGCGGTGGTCGGCGCGGGCACGGTCGTCACCGCGGAGCAGGTCGCCGAGGTCGTGGCGGCCGGGGCGCGGTTCCTGGTCAGCCCGGGGTGGACGGACACGCTGCTCGAGGCGATGCGGGGGTCCGGGGTGCCGTTCCTGCCGGGGGTGTCGACCACCTCGGAGGTGGTGGCGCTGCTGGAGCGCGGGGTGCGGGAGATGAAGTTCTTCCCGGCCGAGGCGGCGGGCGGCACCGCCTATCTCAAGGCGCTCGCCGCGCCGTTGCCGCAGGCGCGCTTCTGCCCGACCGGTGGCATCACCCCGGCCTCCGCGCCCGAGTACCTGGCCCTGCCCAACGTGGGCTGCGTCGGGGGCAGTTGGATGCTGCCCAAGGATGCGATCGCCGGGCGGGACTGGGGGCGCGTGGAGGCGCTGGCCCGCGAGGCCGCCGCGCTCAGCGCAGGTGGGACGTCTCGTTGAACAGGCGGACGCTGGCGCCGCCGTCCGCGTAGTACGCCACCGCCGACAGCGACGCCGCCGACAGTTCCATCCGGAACAGTGACTCGGGCGGGGCGCCCAGGGCGAGGCGCAGGAAGGTCTTGATCGGCGTCACGTGGGAGACCAGCAGCACGGTGCGGCCCGCGTACGCCGCGACGAGCCTGTCGCGGGTGGCGGCGATCCGGGCGCCGGTGGCCGCGAAGCTCTCGCCGCCACCGGTCGGCTCGGCGTCCGGGGAGGCCAGCCAGGCGTCCAGGTCGGCGGGGTGGCGCTCGCGCACCTCGCCGAAGGTCAGCCCCTCCCACGCGCCGAAGTCGGTCTCGCGCAGCCCCTCCTCGACCGTCACCTCCAGACCCAGGCGGGCGGCGACGATGCCGGCGGTCTCCCGGGTGCGGGCCAGGGGCGAGGCGACGATCGCCTCGATCGTGCCGCGCCGGGCGAGGCTCGCGGCGACCCTCTCGGCCTGCTCCCGGCCGACGGCCGACAGGGCCGGATCGCTGCCGCCGCTCCCGGAGAACCGCTTCTGCGGGGTGAGCGGCGTCTCCCCGTGCCGCAGCAGGACGAAGGTGGCGGGGGCACCCATGTCGGGCGCACCCCAGCCGGGCGAGGCCACCGTCTTCGCCGCGCGTACGTCGGCGTCGGCCGAGGACTCGGCGACGGCGGCGCCGGTGACGGCAGTGGTGCTGACCGCGGCGGCACGCGCGCCCGTGTCGGGCGACGCGGTGCCGGTCCGGGCGGTCCGGACCGCCTGCGCCGGGCGCTCACCCGCGGGCGCACCGCCCGCTGCCACGCCGGCCGTCCCATCGCCGCCGCCACCGCCGTCGCCACCGTCTTCGGTACCGGCAGGTGTGACGGCCGGTTCGGGCCGGTCCCCGGTACGGAGGCCCGGGGCGGTGCGGCCGGCGGCGCCGCCCGCGTCCAGTTCCGCCGTCGAGGCGGACGGCGACCAGCGTTCGCCGCGCGCGCCCGCGTCCATCGCCTCGTTGGCCAGGCGGTCGGCGTGCTTGTTGTTCGCGCGGGGGATCCACTCGTAGGTCACGCGGCCGGGCGGGAAGACGCGGGCCGCCTCCGCCGCCAGCGGCTTCATGTCGGGGTGCTTGATCTTCCAGCGCCCCGACATCTGCTCGACGACGAGTTTGGAGTCCATGCGGACGTGCACGGTGGCGTCCGGGTCCAGTGCCGCGGCGGCGCGCAGGCCGGCCAGCAGGCCCCGGTACTCGGCCACGTTGTTCGTGACGACGCCGAGGTACTCGGCGGCCTCCATCAGGGCCTCTCCCGTCGCCGGGTCGAGGACCACCGCGCCGTAGCCCGCGGGCCCCGGGTTGCCCCGCGACCCGCCGTCGGCCTCGACGACGAACTCCCGCGCGGGACGTGCCGCCTGGTCAGCCACCGGACCGCCGCCTACAGCCCGGAGTCGGCCGTACGCACCAGGATGCGGCGGCAGTTCTCGCAGCGTACGACCGTGTCGGGCGCCGAGGAGCGGATCTCGCTCAGCTCCGTGATGGCCAGCTCCTGGCGGCACCCCTGGCAGCTGCGCTGGTACAGCTTGGCCGCGCCGACGCCGCCCTGCTGCTCGCGCAGCTTGTCGTAGAGCTTCAGCAGGTCGTCCGGGACGGAGCCCGCGATGACCTCGCGCTCCTTGGTCACCGAGGCCACCTCGCCGTCCAGCTCCTCGACGGCCGCGTCCCGGCGGGCGGTGGCGTCGTCGATCTTGCCCTGGACCGCGCCGACCCGCTCGGTCAGCTCGGCGACCCGCTCCTGCGCGGACTCGCGCCGCTCCATCACCTCCAGGACGACGTCCTCGAGGTCGCCCTGGCGCTTGGCGAGGGAGGCGATCTCGCGCTGGAGGTTCTCCAGGTCCTTCGGGGACGTGACGGCGCCGGAGTCCAGGCGCTGCTGGTCGCGGCCGGCGCGCTGGCGCACCTGGTCCACGTCCTGCTCGGCCTTGGTCTGCTCGCGGGCGCAGTCGCTCTCCTCGGTCTGCGCGGCCACGAGCAGGTCGCGCAGCTGGGTGTGGTCCTTGGTCAGCGACTCGATCTCGGCGTGCTCGGGCAGGGACCGGCGCTTGTGCGCGAGCTGCTGGAGCCGCGTGTCGAGGCCCTGGACGTCGAGGAGTCGGATCTGGTCGGCGGGCGCGGCTTTCAGTTGGGGGCTCCCATTGCGCTAGAGGTCGGGGCGGACGCCACATGGGCGGTCCAGGGGTCGGTGACCGTCTTCGAGACGTGGACCCTGAGGTCCCAGCCGTTGCGGTCGGAGATCTCGTCGAGCTGGGCCGCGCCCAGCTCGCACCAGGGCCACTCGGTGGCCCAGTGCGCCGCGTCGAGCAGCGCGAGGGGACGACGGGCCGCGCGGTCCGCGGAGAACTCGGAAGCGGGGTGGTGGCGCAGGTCCGCGGTGAGGAAGGCGTCGACGCCGGCCGCGCGCACGTGGTCGAAGAGGCTGTCGCCGGAGCCGCCGCTGACGGCGACGGTGCGCACGGTCGCCTCCGGGTCACCGGCGACGCGGATGCCCTGCGCCGTGGCGGGCAGCCGCTCGGCGGCGCGGGCGGCCAGCTCGCGGACCGTCAGGGGGTGCGTCAGCTCGCACACCCGGCCCAGGCCCCGGCGCCCCTCGGGGTCGCTCGGGTCCGGCACCAGGGGCCGTACGACGTTCAGGTCGAGGGCGCCGGCCAGCGCGTCGGAGACGCCCGGGTCGGCGCTGTCGGCGTTGGTGTGGGCGACGTGCAGGGCGATGTCGTTCTTGATGAGCGTGTGCACCACGCGGCCCTTGAAGGTGGACGCCGCGACCGTCGTCGTCCCGCGCAAATACAGCGGGTGGTGGGTGACGAGCAGGTCGGCGCCGAGCTTCACCGCCTCGTCGACGGTCTCCTGGACGGGGTCCACCGCGAACAGGACCCGCGTGACCTCCTGGTCGGGCTCGCCCACGACGGTGCCGACCGCGTCCCAGGACTCGGCCCGCTCGGCGGGCCACAGGTTGTCCAGCGCGGCGATGACTTCTGACAGACGGGGCACGCGTGCAAGGCTACCTGGAGGTTCTGCGCCGTTGTACCCGCGGACGCACTCCCCTCCCGCCCTCCCCGCCCGCTGCCGCGACCGCCGCCGCGACCGCCGCCGCGACCGCTGCCGCGACCGGCGCCGCGACCGGTCGGTCCGGCGCAGCACACACCGTGCCCTTCCCTCAGGCGAATCGTTCCTGTGACACACGTATGTGTGATGGGGGCCGCTCCGGTCCCCCGCCCGTGCGTGCGAAAACTAGCTTCGTCGCCGGAGGTGACCGAACGATGACGGCCTGTGCGATCGAGCCCTCGGCGGACCCCGGGAACGGTGGGGCCCCGCGGGCGGGCTGCAGCATCACCGCGGCGGGTGCCTACGCCGCGCGTCTCGCCCGGAGCGGGCAGGACGGCGACTCCTGGTACCCGGAGCGCTGGACCCTGGACGGCCCCGAGCCGTACGCGGTGCCGCTGCCGGGCAACCAGCCCGAGGAGGCGGGCACCGAGGTGCAGCCGATGGGCGACGGGCGGGTCCTGGTCCACCGCGTCGCCGCCGGCCGGCACGTCTTCGCGCTGCTGTATCCGACCGGGCCCGGCACCGGCGAGCTGCCGCTCGGCGCGGTCGAGTGCCCGGCGGACACCACCGGGCTGCGGCTGCTGCCGCCGGCCCCGGGCGGCGAGCGGGCGTACGCCCTCGCGGCCGGTCCGCGTTCGACGGTGCTCTGGGAGGTGGCGGGCGGCGCCTTCGGCCCGGAGCGGGTGGTGGAGATCCCCGGCCGCTGCTCGGGCGGGGTCTGGCTGGACCGCACGGGCCGGATGCTGGCGGTGGACCGGGAGACCGGCGGGCGCACCAAGGCGGTGGTGGTGGACCTGGAGCGGGGCGGCGAGGTCTCGCCGCTGCTGCAGATCGCCGCGGACAGCGACGACCGGCTCCTGCTGGCCGACCCGGACAGCGGGCTGGTGCTGATCGGCTCGGACGCCCCCTCGCCGGGGCGGGAGCGGCTCGGCTGGGGCGTCCTCGGCAGCACGCTGCCGGTGCGCTTCCCGGAGTGCCTGCGCATGCCGGACTGCGTCGTGACGCCGTTCGCGATCCAGCCGGGGCAGGTGCTGACCCCGGAACGCTGTGCGGTGGCCCTGCGGGTGGACGGCGCGTTCGGCAGCTGGGTCGGGGTGTGGCGGCCCGCCGAGCGGCAGGTGCGGCATCTCCCCGCGCCCGAGGGCTGGTTGACGGGCGCCGGGCTGTGGACGCCGGAGGGGGAGCTGCGACTGCCGTGCTCCACACCGCAGTCGCCGTGCGGCGTGGCCCGGCTGGCCGTACCCGACGCGGGCGGCGGGCGGACGGAGGCGGCGAACGACGCGGGAGACCCGGGGAACCCTGCGGATGCGGCGGATGCGGCGGACGCCGGGGATGCGGCGGACGCCGGGGAATCGGCTCCGGACGAGTCAGGCGACCCCGGCGCGACGGACCCGTCGACGCGCGCTTCCACACCCGCTCGGCCCTGCCCCGTACCGCTGCAACAGGCCCCGCTGGCACGGCTTGTAACGAAGTAGTGCCGGTTGGCGTGGCCGCCTGGATTCGGCCCGAGGTGTGCCGGTTAAACTCGCCCGGTTGTAGGAAAGATCATGTTGACGGGGTGAATTCCTTCCGATGAACGACGCCAGCACGACCCAGCCGATGCAGGCCGCCGGTGCCGACGTTTCCGAGACCGACACCGGCCACGGAAAGCACCGTGGACCGTTCTCCAGCCAGGAGGGCGTGGCGACTCCACAGGGCCGCCACCGCAAGCCGGCCGAGGAGTCCGAGACGGCCGCCTGACGGCCCGCGCAGGACAAGCACGGGCACAGCCAGAGGCACAGGCACAGGCACAGGCACAGGCACAGGCACAGGCACACACGAAAGCAAGCGGCTCCGGCCCCGTTCGTCGCATCCGGCGGACGGGGCCGTTGTCGTCATCAGGTTGCCGTCACCCGTGCCGGACGACCGTGTCGGCGAGGACGGGCGCGTCGTCGCGCTCCACGGCGCTCACCGCCACCCGCACCTCCCCCGTCCCGGCACCGCCGGACCCGGCACCCCCCGTCCCGGCGGTCCGCCACATCCGCATCCGCAGCGTCTCCCCCGGGTACGCCACCCCGGCGAACCGCGTGCGGTAGTCGCGCACCCGGGTCACGTCGCCGTCCAGCAGCGTGTCGACGACCGCTTTGAGCGCGGCGCCGTAGGTGCACAGTCCGTGCAGCACGGGCCGTTCGAATCCGGCCCGCGCCGCGAACTCCGGGTCGGCGTGCAGGGGGTTCCAGTCGCCGGAGAGCCGGTAGAGCAGCGCCTGGTCCTCCCGTACGGCCTGTTCCACGACCTGGTCCGGCGGGTCGGCGGGCGGTGGCGAGGGGCGTCCGGACGGGCCCCGGTCACCGCCCCAGCCGCCTTCCCCGCGTACGAAGACCTCGGCCTCGTCGGTCCAGAGCGGCCCGTCCGCGTCGGTGACCTCGGTGCGCAGTACGAGGACGGCCGCCGTGCCCTTGTCGTACACGGCGACGACGCGCGAGGCCGCGCTCGCCCGGCCCCGCACCGGGACGGGCCGGTGCAGGCGCAGCCGCTGCCCGCCGTGCAGGACGCGGGCGAGGTCGACGTCGACACCGGGTGCGGACAGGGTGCCGATCACCCCGGGGGCGCCGCCGCCGGCCACCGTCGCGAAGCTCGGCAGGACGTGCAGCCGGGACTCCAGGGTGTAGCGCAGCTCGCGCGGGTCGGTGGCGGGCCGTCCGGCGCCGATGCCGAGGTGGTAGAGCTGGACGTCCTTGTGGTCCCAGGCGATCTCACGGACCCGGGGCGCGGCGGCGAGCGCCCCGGCTGCGTCGATGGGCATGGCCCTCCTGCTCCTCCCGGGCACGACGACCCGAGCACGACGACCCGGGCACGACGACCCGGGCACGACGACGATCACGGACAGCCCCGACCGTACGGGACGCCGGCCACCCATGACATTTGTCATCGCCAACTCCGGACAACCGCATCTGCCGCCCGTCCGGGCCGACTCCGTAGCGTCACCGGTATGAGACCGACAGAGGGCACCACCTCCGCCGTAGCCTTCACGGGAGCGGCCAAGGCCTACGGCGACGTCCGCGCCGTCGACGGCGTGGACCTGCGCATCGAGTGCGGCGAGACGGTCGCGCTGCTCGGCCGCAACGGCGCGGGCAAGTCGACGGCGATCGCGCTGCTGCTCGGCCTGTGCCCGCCCGACGCGGGCACCGTGGAGCTGTTCGGCGGGCCTGCGGAGCGTGCCGTGCGCGCCGGCCGGGTGGGCGCCATGCTCCAGGAGGCGCGAGCGGTGCCCCGGGTCACCGTGGGCGAGCTGGTCGCCTTCGTGGCCGGCCGCTATCCGGCGCCGATGCCGGTCGGGCAGGCCCTGGAGCTGGCCGGGATCGCGCAGTTGTCGGGGCGGCGCGTGGACCGGCTGTCCGGCGGGCAGACGCAGCGCGTGCGGTTCGCGCTCGCCCTGGCCGGCCGCCCCGACCTGCTGGTCCTGGACGAACCGACGGCGGCCCTGGACGTGGAGGCCCGGCACGCCTTCTGGCAGTCGATGCGGGCGTACGCCCGGCGCGGCAGCACGGTCCTGTTCTCCACCCACTACCTGGAGGAGGCCGAGGCGCACGCCGACCGGATCCTGGTCGTCGACCGGGGGCGGATCGTCGCGGACGGCACCGGTGACGAGCTGCGCCGGGCGGCGGGCGGCAGCCGCGTCTCCTTCGACCTGGCCGGGCGGGCCACCGAGGACCTGACGCTGCTGCCCGGGGTCCGCTCGCTGGAGGTGCGCGGGGACCGCGCGCTGCTGCGCACCGAGGACTCCGACGCGACCGTGATCGCCCTCGCGCGGCTCGGCGCGATACGCGGCCTGGAGGTCGCCCCCGCGTCCCTGGACGACGCGTTCCTGGCCCTGACGACGGCGGCACCGGTGCCGGAGAAGGAGAGCGTGTGATGAGGGACTACCTGATCCTGGAAACGCGCCGCACCCTGCGCGACCCCGGCTTCGTCGTCGGCGGTGTCGCCATGCCGGTGCTGATGTACCTGCTGTTCACCAACCTCGGGGGCGACGCGGGCGAGTGGAAGACGGGCGCGATGGTCGGCATGGCCGCCTACGGCGCGGTCGGCTCCGCCCTGAACACCGGCGGCGGGGTCGCCGAGGACCGTGCCATCGGCTGGCTGCGGCAGTTGCGGGTGACTCCGATGCGCCCGCACCAGGTGGTCGTGGGCCGTGCCCTGACCGCCACGGTCACCGTGCTGCCCGCGATCACGGCCGTGCTCGCCGCGGGCGGTCTGCTCAACGGCGTACGGCTGGACGCCTGGCAGTGGGCGGCGCTGGCGCTGCTGCTGTGGCTCGGCTCCGTGCCCTTCACACTGCTGGGGCTGGGCAACGGCTACCGGCTGACCGGGCAGACCACGGGCGTGGCGAACATGGTGGCCAACCTGGGTCTCGCGGTGCTCGGCGGGTTGTGGTTCCCGCTGGTGCTGTTCCCGGAGTGGCTGCGCACGGTGTCGGCGTACACCCCGACCAACCGCTTCGCGCAGCTGGGCACCTCGATCGCCACGGGGCACGCGCCTCCCGCGGGTGCCATTCTCGTCCTGACGGGGTGGCTGCTGGCCTTCGGCGCGTACGCCGTCCTGTCCTACCGCCGTGTCGCGGCGAACGACTGAGCGCCCCGGGCGCCGGAGTGGAAGGGAGCCGACACCCATGACCGGGACCCGAGGGCGGCTGCACAGGATGTCGTGCCGTCTGGACGCGTGGCAGCTGGCACGGCAGTCCGATCCGGCCGGATCGGGCGAGCGGATGGGGCCGCCGCCCACCGGTTTCACGCTGCTGCCGTGGCTGCTGATGGGCCTGGGCAGTCTGGCGAACATCTTCCAGGGGAACAGCGCCAACCCCTGGATCGGCGGCCTCGGCCTGTTCGTCTTCAACTCGCTCTACATCTACGTCGCCTTCCGCTCCTTCGACAAGGAGTTGCGCGAGTCGCCGTCCACGCGGCTGGCGCTGGCCGCCATGGCGCTGGTGACCTGTGGTCTGGCCCTGGCGTACGGGGGCAGTTGGCTGCTGTTCTTCCCGCTGCTCGGCCTGGCCGCCGGGGCGGCGCTGCGCGGCCGGTGGCTGGGCCGGTGGGGCTGGTCGCTCGCGGTGGTGGCCGGTGCGGTGGCGGGCGTCAAGGACGGCTGGACGGGCCTGAACATCGCCTACGGGACCTTCCTGTCGACGATGGTGACGGCCGCGATCCTGAGCCTGTCCGACGCCGTACGGCAGTTGCGGGCCGCCCGGGAGGAACTGGCCACGCGGGCGGTGGCGGAGGAGCGGCTGCGGTTCTCGCGGGATCTGCACGACCTGCTGGGACACACGCTGTCGGTGATCGTGGTCAAGTCGGAGGCCGCCCGCCGGCTGGCGCCCCGCGACCTGGACGCGGCGCTGACCCAGATCACGGACATCGAGTCGGTCGGCCGCCAGGCGCTGACCGAGGTCCGCGAGGCGGTCACCGGCTACCGGGAGGGCAGCCTCGGCACCGAGCTGGACCGGGCGCGCTCCGCGCTGAGCGCGGCCGACGTGGACCCGGTGGTGCGCCGCTCAGGACCGCCGCTGCCCCCGCAGGCGGAGGCGCTGCTGGGGTGGGTGGTGCGGGAGGCGGTCACCAACGTCGTACGGCACAGCGGGGCGAGCCGGTGCGAGATCGCGGTCGCGGGCAGCGCGGACCGGGTCCGGCTGACGGTCACGGACAACGGCACGGGCGCCGCTCCCTCCACCCAGGGGCCGGGTACCGGTCTGACCGGGCTCAGGGAACGCCTCGCCACGGCGGGCGGGTCGCTCACGGCGGGAGTGGAACCGCGGGGCGGGTTCTCGGTGACGGCGGAGCTGCCGGTTCTGGCGGAGGGGAAGCCGGTGGGCGCACCGGCGTAGCGCCCGCGCCGGGCGAGGTCGCGGGCTTCCGGTGCGTCCGCCCTTGAGCACCTGCCTTTGAGCACCTGCCCTCTACTCTTGCCCCGTGACCGACGAGACGCCCCGCGCCCACCCCGTTCGCGTCCTCCTCGCCGAGGACCAGGGCATGATGCGGGGCGCGCTCGCGCTGCTGCTCGGGATGGAGGACGACATCGAGGTGGTCGCGCAGGTGGCGGCCGGGGACGAGATCGTCGCCGCCGCGCTCACGCACCGCCCCGACATCGCCCTCCTCGACATCGAACTGCCGGGCCTGAGCGGCCTGGACGCCGCCGCCGAGCTGCGGGAGCGGGCGCCCGGGTGCCGGGTGCTGATCCTGACCACGTTCGGCCGCCCCGGGTACCTCCGGCGGGCCATGGAGGCGGGCGCGGCCGGTTTCCTGGTCAAGGACGGCCCGGTGGAGGAGCTGGCCGGGGCGATCCGCCGGGTGCTGGACGGCGAGACGGTCGTCGACCCGGCGCTCGCCGCCGCCGCGCTCAGTGCGGGTCCCAGCCCGCTCACCGCGCGGGAGTGCGACGTCCTGCGGGCCTCGGCGGACGGTGCGACGGTCGCCGACATCGCCGGCGCGCTGCATCTGTCCGAGTCCACGGTGCGCAACTACCTCTCCGCGGCCATCGGCAAGACCGCCACCCGCAACCGCACGGAGGCGCTCCGCGCGGCGCGGGGGCAGGGGTGGCTCTGAGTGGCCGCGGGCCCCGGCGCCGTTCGTCGGCTGCGGGCCGGTGGGGGCTGGTCGCGCCCCGCGGCGGAGCCGCACATGGATACCGCCCCGCGCCCCTTTCAGGGGCGCTCCAGGAACCCGGCGACAGAAGGTGCCCCCTTGGGGTGATCAGTCGGTGCTGCTGGCCTTCAGCTCGGGCTTCGGGCGGCCTGCCGGAAGCCAGAGCCACATCAGCAGGGCCGCGGCGACCAGGACCACCGCTGCCGTGCGGAAGACCAGCGCGTAGCCGTCCGTCAGGGCCACCGGGCCCGCGTCCTCGCCCCCGGACCGGGTGGCCGCGATCGTCGACATCGCCGCGAGTCCCAGCGAACCGCCCATCGTCCGGGAGGTGTTGATCAGCCCGGAGACCAGTCCGGCGTCCCCGGGTGCCGCGCCGGAGATGGCCAGCGAGGCCAGCGGGGTCGCCGCGATGCCCGCGCCCAGCATCATCAGTACGCCGGGGATCATGATCGCGGTCACATAGCCGCCGTCCGCGGTCATCGTCGACTGCCAGCCGAAGCCGACCGCCGCGACGAGCGTGCCGAGCACGGCCACGTTCCGGGCCCCGAGCACCGGCAGGAACCGCGGGGCGGCCTTCGAGCCGAGGATCACCGCCAGGGAGCTGGGCACCAGGGCCACTCCGGCCTCCAGCGGCGAGTAGCCCAGCACGTTCTGCGCATACAGGGTCATGAAGAACCACATGGAGAACATCGACGAGCCGGACACCAGCATCGCCACGTTCGCCGACGCCACCGACCGCAGCCGCAGCAGCCCGAGCGGCATCAGCGGCGCCGCCGTCCGTGCCTCGACGAGGAGGAAGAGCCCGAGCAGCACGAGTCCGGCCAGCAGCGGCACCAGGGCCGCCGGCGCCGCCCACCCCTCGGACTCGGTCTGCGAGATGCCGTAGGCCAGCGTGGCGAGACCGGCGGTCACCAGCAGCGCGCCCGGCAGGTCGAGACGGCGCCGCGGGCCGCCCCTGCTCTCGGCCAGCCACCGCGCGGCACCCGCCAGCACGACCGCGCCCACCGGCACGTTGATCAGCAGCACCCAGCGCCAGGACAGCCCGTCCACCAGGGCGCCGCCCACCAGACCGCCCGCGGCGCCGCCACCCGCGCCCACGGCGGTCCAGGTCGCGATCGCGCGGGCCCGCGCCGCGCCCTCCGGCACCGCGGCGGTCAGGATCGTCAGCGTCGAGGGGGCGAGTACGGCCGCGCCGAGCCCTTGCAGGGCGCGGGCGACCAGCAGCTGCCAGCCCTCCTGGGCGAGGCCGCCGCCCAGCGAGGCCAGCGTGAAGAGCCCGAGCCCGACCAGGAACATCCGCTTGCGCCCGTAGAGGTCGCCGGCCCGCCCGCCGAGCAGCATGAACCCGGCGAAGGCGATGGCGTAGGCGTTGACCACCCACTGGAGTCCCTGCGCGCTCAGGCCGAGGTCGGCCCGCATCGAGGGCAGGGCGACGTTGACGACGGACACGTCGAGCACGACCAGGAACTGTCCGGCGCAGGCGAGCGCCACGACCAGCCAGGTGGGCGGGGTACGGCGCGGGGATATCCGCGTGGCGGCGGAGGCGGAGGAACCGGTGGCTTCGAGCATGGGTGTCATGGTCTCAACCCGGGCCTGCCCCTTGCATCGGTATTTCGGCCCCGGACCGGCCTAGGTCTCGCGACCTAGCCGTCCCCCGGCCACCTGCTCGGTCTCCCCGGGTCTCCCCCCTCCCCTCCCCTCCGTCTCCCTCCCCTGAACGCCAAGAGAAGGTCAAGAATTAGTTAGGGACTCGAAGCAACGGAATAGTTGCCCGGGCGCACGAGGTTCAGCTTGCACGTATCACGATCACGCACCGCACCCGCCAACTCCGGCCTGGAGGCCCCACCCCATGTCCCACACGACGACCGACGAGCCCGCGCGGCGAGCGAGCGGGGCCACCGTCCCGGTGCTCGCGTTCGCGGGCATCGTCGTCGCGGTGATGCAGACCCTGCTGGTCCCGGTCATCAAGGACCTGCCCCGACTTCTGGACACCTCACCCAGCAACGCCAGCTGGGTCCTGACCTCCACGCTCCTGTCCGGAGCCGTGGCCACGCCGATCATGGGCCGGCTCGGCGACCTGTTCGGCAAGCGCCGCATGCTGATCGCCAGCCTGTCCGTGATGGTCGTCGGCGCACTGCTCAGCGCGCTCACCGACGCCCTGGTCCCGATGATCGTCGGCCGTACGCTCCAGGGCGTCGCGATGGGCGCGATACCCCTCGGCATCGGTCTGATGCGCGACATGCTGCCCCGCGAGCGGCTCGGCTCGGCGATGGCCCTGATGAGTTCCTCGATCGGCGTCGGCGGCGGCCTGGCGCTGCCCGCCGCGGCCCTGGTCGCACAGAACACCGACTGGCACGCCCTGTACTTCGGCGCCGCGGGCCTCGGTGTCGTCTCCATCGCCCTGACCCTGCTGGTCGTACCCGAGTCCCCGCTGCGCGCCAGGGGCTCGTTCGACCTGCCGGGCGCGCTCGGCCTGACCGCCGGTCTGATCCTCTTCCTGCTGCCGATCAGCAAGGGCAGCGACTGGGGCTGGTCGTCGCCCACCACGCTCGGACTGTTCGGCGCCGCCGTCGTGGTGCTGCTCCTGTGGGGCCTGATGGAGCTGCGCGTCGCGGCCCCGCTGGTCGACCTGCGCACCACGGCCCGCCGCGAGGTGCTGCTCACCAACCTCGCCTCGATCATGGTCGGCGTCTCCTTCTTCGTCATCTCCCTCGTCCTGCCGCAGCTCCTCCAGCTGCCCTCGGAGACCGGCTACGGCCTCGGTCAGTCGATGGTGGTCGCCGGTCTGTGCGTGGCGCCGCTGGGCCTGACGATGATGTTCACCGCGCCGGTGTACGCCCGCCTGTCCGCCCGCTACGGCCCGCGCACCACTCTCATCATGGGTCTGGTGATCATCGGGATCGGTTACGCCGGCGGCCTCGGCCTGATGAGCGCCGCCTGGCAGACCGTCGTCACCTCGGTGCTGATCGGCGCGGGCATCGGCCTCGCCTACTCCTCGCTGCCCGCCCTGATCATCGGCGCGGTCCCGGCCTCCGAGACGGGCGCCGCCAACGGTCTCAACACGCTGATGCGGTCCATCGGTACGTCCGTGTCGAGCGCCGTCATCGGCATGGTGCTGGCCAACACGGCGAACGACGTGGGCGGCGTCGCCGTCCCCACCCTGCACGGCTTCCGCGTCTCCTTCATGATCGCGGCGGGCGCGGTCGCCGTCGGCCTGGTCCTGGCCTTCTTCCTCCCCCGCAGCACCCCGGCGGCGGTCTCGCAGCTGCGCGCGAGCAGCGAGGAGGACGCGAACCTGGCCCGCGCCGAGCAGGCGCTCGCCGGGGCCGGGCAGCACCCGCACGGCTTCCGGGGCCGGGTGCTGGCCGCCGACGGCGCCCCCGTCGCCCGCGCCAAGGTCACCCTGATCGACCGGCACGGACGGCAGGCGGGCGCGACCCTGTCCGCGGGCGACGGCAGCTACGCCCTCGCCGTGCCCGCCCAGGGCCCGTACGTCCTGGCCGCCCGTGCCGCGGGCCACGCCCCGCTCGCCCACGCGGCCACCCACGGCGGTGACCGCCAGGTCGACCTGGACCTGTCCCTGCCGGGCGAGACGGTCCCCGCCTGACCCTCGCCCCGTCCTCCCGGCCCCCGTACCCCCTGTCGCAGCACGCGGCGGGGGGTACGGCAGCATGGGGCGCCGGTACACCCCCGCAACTCCCCTGCAACGCCCCGCACGATCACCGAAAGGCCCCCATGACCGCGGCCCCCGCCTCCACCCCCAGCCCTGCCACCAGCCCCGCCCCCGACGTCCTGGCCGCCTTCGAGGCCGCGAAGGGGTTCATGCCCGCGCACGAGGGCCGCGCGCTGTACGCCGCCGCCGTGGAGGCGGGCGGGCTCGGGCTGCCGCTGCTGGAGGTCGGCACGTACTGCGGGCGTTCCACCGTGCTGCTCGCCGACGCGGCCCGCCGGTCCGGGGTCACCGCGCTCACCGTCGACCACCACCGGGGCAGCGAGGAGCAGCAGCCGGGCTGGGACTACCACGACCCGGAGACGGTCGACCCGGAGCTGGGCGTGATGGACACCCTGCCCACCTTCCGCCGCACCCTGCACCGGGCCGGTCTGGAGGAGCACGTGATCGCACTCGTCGGCCGCTCCCCCCAGGTCGCGGCGCTCTGGAACTCCCCCCTCGGCCTCGTCTTCGTCGACGGCGGCCACACCGACGAGCACGCGAACGCCGACTACGAGGGCTGGGCCCCGCACGTGGCCGACGGCGGCCTGCTGGCCATCCACGACGTCTTCCCGGACCCGGCCGACGAGTTCACCGGCCAGGCCCCGTACCGCGTCCACCTCAGGGCGCTGGCGTCCGGCGCGTTCACCGAGGTCTCCGCGACCGACTCGCTGCGCGTCCTGCGGCGAACCGGCGCGGGGATCTGAGGGCACGGTTAGAGTCGCTGACGTGTCGTACACAGGCCCGGACTTCGAACCTCCCCAGCCCCGCCGCTCCCCGCTGCGCCGCCCGCTGACCGTGGCGGTCGCCGCGCTGGTGCCGGGGGCGCTGCTCGGGTGGGGGGTGTACGCGGCGGTCGGCGGCCCCGACGACGGGGACGGGGGCGGCTCCGACCGGGCGGGCGCCGTACGGACGTCGGCGGCGCCGTCGGCCTCCGGTGCACCCGCGTCCGAGGGCGGCGACGCCAAGAAGCCCGCGGGTTCGTCACCCGCCCCCACGTCGAAGGCGCCGTCCGGTTCCGCCTCCGCACTCCCCGCCTCCGGGCCGCTCCAGGGCAAGGTCGTCGTCATCGACCCCGGCCACAACCCCGCCAACTTCCAGCACGCGTCCGACATCAACCGCAAGGTGAACGTCGGTACGCACTGGAAGGAGTGCGACACGACCGGCACGGCCACCAACGCGGGCTGGCCCGAGGCGAAGTTCACACTCGACGTGGCCCACCGGCTGCGCACCCTGCTGGAGGAGCAGGGCGCGACCGTGAAGCTGACGCAGGACGGCGACCGTTCCTTCGGCCCCTGCGTGGACGAACGGGCCCGGATCGGCAACGACGCGAAGGCCGACGCCGCGATCTCGATCCACGCGGACGGGTCGGGGGCGGGCAACCGCGGCTTCCACGTGATCATGCCCGGCTCGGTGCACGACGGGGCCGCCGACACCCGCGCGATCGTGGCGCCCTCCGCCGAACTGGGCAAGCGCGTCGCGGGCAGCTTCGTGCGCGTCACGGGCACCGCCCCCTCGAACTACCTCGGCGACGGCACCGGTCTGGTCACGCGCACGGACCTGGGCGGTCTCAATCTGTCAACGGTTCCCAAGGTGTTCATCGAGTGCGGCAACATGCGCGACAGCAAGGACGCGGCCCTGCTGACCAGCGGCAGTTGGCGGCAGAAGGCGGCGGAGGGGATGTCTGAGGGAATCGTGAGTTTCCTGCGCGGGTAACGCCCGGCGTCCCGATCCCTGCGGACAGCCCCGAGGTCCGGACGATAGTGTCGTCCGTACGATGAGGGGCCACCCCCGCGCTTCACACCGGAACCTTTCGGCGCCGTCGTGACAGCGACGCCTCTACCGACGACGAGACGACCTACGAAGGACCTGAAGTGAATATCCGCTCGCTCACTCGAGGCGACGGCGTGGTGATCGGAGCAGCGGTGTTGCTGTTGATCGCGTCGTTCCTCGACATCTACTCGATCGACGGTGCGCCGGACAGCGCCGACATTCCCAGCCTGTGGGGCAGTGGCTCGGTCGTGCTCGGTGTCGTCCTGGCGGGCGTCATCGGCGCCGCGCTCGTCGTCGTGAACCGCGCCATGCCGCAGCCCAGGAAGGTGGCCGGTCTCGACCTCGGCCAGTTCGGCATCGCGTTCACGGTCTTCGCCGCGTGGTGCGCGCTCGGCAACATCTTCGACCCGGCGGGCGCCTTCGACAACGACGGGGGTGCGAGCGGCATCGGTGCCGGGACGGGCCTGATCCTCGCTCTCGTCGCCACGCTGGTCATGGCCGCCGCGGCCGTGGCCACGCCGCTGCTCCCGGCCCTCAAGGGCACCCTGATCCCGGCCGCCCGTCCGGCCGCGCCGCAGCCCTACGGCGGCCAGCCCCAGGGTGGTTACGGCTACCCGGGCGCCCAGCAGCAGCCGTACGGCGGTCAGCCGGGCCAGCCCGGACAGCCTGGTCAGCCGGGTCAGCCCGGTCCGTCCTTCGGCGGCCAGCCGCAGCCGGGCCAGCCGCACCCCGGTCAGCCCCAGCCCGGCCAGCCGCAGGCGCCGCAGCAGGCGCAGGCGCAGCCGGCCGGGGACTTCTCCCCGTTCTGGTTCGCCGTGCCGGTGCCGCGTCCGCTGTTCGCGGAGGACGGCTCCCCGACGCCGATCGCCGAGCTGGCGCCGGGTACCTGGTACCTGGCCGTCGAGCAGCGTGGCGCCAACCTGGTCGCGCAGACCCAGGACGGCCGCCGCGGCGTCCTCCAGGACAGCTCGGGCATCCAGCGCGGCTGACCGGCCCCGCTCACCTCAACGGCCCCTCGCCCACCGGTACTTCCGGGCGAGGGGCCGTAGGTTTCGAACGCGCTTTCCGGGCCAGACGGAAGGCATGTCCCCTCGAACGCGCAGTGGCTCCCACTCCGCCGGAACGGCCGTCGCGGTGATCGCGGACATCATGGCCTTCATCCTCGGACTGTGGATCCTGATGTATCTGTTGGACGCCAACCGGGCCAACGACCTGGTGCGGTTCGTCCATGACGCGGCCGACTGGCTGGCCGGCTGGTCGCACGACCTCTTCACCTTCGACGAGGCCTGGGCCCGCGTGGTCGCCGGGTACGGACTGGCCGCGGTCGTCTACCTCTTCGTCGGCCACGCCGTCGCCAACCGCCTCCACCGGGGCTGACGCCGGGCGGCCCTCAGACGCAGCAGTCGGGGTCCAGGCCCCGCGGCAGCCGGTCGCCCGCGAAGACCTGGCAGGTGGCCTCGTGGCCGCCGAGCGCGGCGACGGCCAGGAGCAGGGAACCGGCCGTCCAGGCGGTCAGTTCGCGCGGCCAGACAGCCTCGTCCTCGAAGACGTAGCCCGTCCAGTACAGGCCGCTGTCCGGGTCCCGCAGGTGCTGGATGGACTGGAGGATCTCCAGGGCGTGGTCGGACTCGCCCACCGCCCACAGGGCGAGCGCGAGTTCGGCCGACTCACCGCCCGTCACCCACGGGTTGGGGACGACGCAGCGCACGCCGAGGCCCGGGACCACGAACCGGTCCCAGCTCTCCTTGATGCGGGACCTGGCCTCCGTGCCGGTCAGCGCGCCGCCGAGGACCGGGTAGTACCAGTCCATCGAGTAGCGGCCCTTGTCCAGGAACCGCTCCGGATGGCGGCGGATGGCGTGCCGCAGCGCGCCCGCCGCCAACTCCCAGTCGGGCTGCGGCTCTTCGCGCTGCTCGGCGATGGCGAGCGCGCAGCGCAGGGCGTGGTGGACGGAGGAACTGCCGGTCAGCAGCGCGTCGGTGGTGTCGGTGCCGTCGTCGTCCTGGCGCCAGCCGATCTGCCCGCCGGGCTGCTGGAGGCGCAGCACGAACTCGACGGCCGCGTGGACGACGGGCCACATCCTCTCCAGGAACACGTCGTCGCCGGTGGCGAGGTAGTGGTGCCAGACGCCGACCGCGACGTACGCGATGAAGTTGGTCTCCCGGCCGCGGTCGGTGACGTCGGCGAAGTCCCCGTCGGCGTAGGCGGCGTACCAGGAGCCGTCCTGGTTCTGGTGCCGGGCCAGCCACGCGTAGGCCCGCTCGGCGGCCTCGTGCTCGTCGGCCGTGTCCAGGGCCATCGCCGCCTCGACGTGGTCCCAGGGGTCGAGGTGGTGCCCGCGGAACCACGGGATCGCGCCGTCCTCGCGCTGGACGGCGAGGATGCCCCGGACGGTCTCGGCGGCCTCGGCGGCGGTGAGGACGCCGGGCAGGACGAGGTGTTCGGTACGCGGGGTGCGGGGTGTGCCGGGGGTGCGGGGCGCGGTCACGCGGCGTCCACCGTCGGCAGGTGCGGCTTGGTCGCGTAGGCGACGAAGCTCTTGCCGATCAGCGGGTTCAGCGCCTGCTCGGCGACCCGCGTCGCCAGCGGCTTCTTCATGATGTCCCACACCAGCAGCTTGTGGTACGCCCGCACCGGCAGCGCCTTGTCGTTGTCGACGCCGAACGCGCACTTCAGCCACCAGTACGGCGAGTGCAGCGCGTGCGCGTGGTGGGTGCCGTACGGCTTGAGTCCGGCCTCGCGGATGCGGGCGAGGAGCTGGTCGGCCCGGTAGATGCGGATGTGGCCGCCCTCGACCTCGTGGTAGGCGTCGGACAGGGTCCAGCAGACCTTCTCGGGGCCGTAGCGCGGCACGGTGATCGCGATGCGGCCGCCGGGCTTGAGGACGCGGACCATCTCGGCGAGGACGCCCTTGTCGTCGGGGATGTGCTCCATCACCTCGGAGATGATGACGACGTCGAAGGACTCGTCGGGGAAGGGCAGGGCGAGCGCGTCGCCCTCCATGGCGGTGGCGGTGGCGCCGGCCGGGGCCTCACCGGCCTCCTCCATCGCCGCGAACCACTTGGCGACCTCGCGGATTTCCTCCGCGTTCTGGTCCAGCGCGACGACCTGGGCCCCGCGCCGGTAGCACTCGAACGCGTGCCGGCCGGCGCCGCAGCCGAGGTCCAGGACGCGATCGCCGGGGGCGAGCGGGAACCGGGAGAAGTCGACGGTCAGCACGTGGCCCTGCTTTCGGGATAGACGCCGGTGTCACTGGTGGTCGGGCTCGGGCTCGGGCTCGGGGCGGGGGCCGGAGTCGGCTGCTGGCCCGCGGGCACGGCCCCCGGGGCACTCGCGACGCTCGGCGCACTCGGGGCGCTCGCGGCGCTCGTGCCGGAGGGGCGGCGGCCGATGGCCTCGCGGTAGCGGGCGACGGTGCCCTCGGCGGCGCGGGCCCAGGTGAAGTGGCGCAGCACGCGCTCGCGTCCGGCGGCGCCGAGCCTGGCCCGCAGTTCGCGGTCGCCGAGCAGCCGGTTCAACCCGGCGGCCAGCGCGTCCGCGTCGCCCGGCGGCACCGCGAGGCAGGTCTCCCCGTCGGGTCCGGCGACCTCGGGGACGGCCCCGCCGGTGGTGGCCAGCAGCGCCGTGCCGGTCGCCATGGCCTCGGCGGCGGGCAGCGAGAACCCCTCGTACAGCGACGGCACGCACGCGACCTCGGCGGACCGCACGAGGTCGACCAGTTCGGCGTCCGAGATGCCCTTGACGAACTCGACGGCGCCTTCGAGGCCGTACCGCTCGATCGCCTGGGCGACGGGCCCCTCGGCGGGCCGCTTGCCGACGACGACGAGGTGGGCCCGCGGATGCTCCGTGCGTGCCTTGGCCAGCGCCTCGACGAGGAAGACGAGGCCCTTGAGCGGTACGTCCGCGCTGGACGTCGTCACGATCCGGCCCGGCACCCGCGGCACCGACGGGTCGGGCGAGAACAGGTCGGTGTCGGCGCCGATGTGGACGACGTGGATGCGGTCGTCCCGTACGCCGAGGTGGTCGACGATCTCCTGGCGGGAGGTGCCGGAGACGGTGAGCACGGACGGCAGGCGGCGCGCGACGCGCTTCTGCATCCGGGTGAAGGCGTACCAGCGGCGGACCGAGTAGCGGCGCTTGCGGCTGTCCGCGGCGTCGAGTTCGAGCTGCCGGTCGACGGTGATGGGGTGGTGGATGGTGGTGACCAGGGGGGCGCCCACGTCGCCCAGCAGGCCGTAGCCGAGGGTCTGGTTGTCGTGGACGACGTCGAAGTCGCCGCGGCGGGCCCGCAGATGGCGGCGGGCGCGCAGCGAGAAGGTGAGGGGCTCGGGGAAGCCGCCGGTCCACATCGTGCCGACCTCGAGCGCGTCGATCCAGTCCCGGTACTCGCCCCGCTTCGGGGTGCGGAAGGGATCGGGCTGGCGGTAGAGGTCGAGGCTGGGCAGCTCGGTGAGCGAGAGCCGGTCGCCGACGAGGGGCCCGTCGTCCAGGACGGGGTAGGGCTGGGCGCCGATGACCTCGACGCGGTGGCCGAGGCGGGCCAGTTCGCGGGAGAGGTGGCGGACGTAGACGCCCTGGCCGCCGCAGAACGGGTTCCCCTTGTAGGTGAGGAGGGCGATGCGCAGCGGTGGCAAGCCGTCGGCGGCTGGCTCCGGACGGGGACCCGTCTGACTGGCCTCGGCGGTCACTCTGGGCCCCCTCCTCACTGCGCTGTCCCGCGACACTACGTCGGGAGGTTAATCTAGAACAAGTTTCAGACTTGATCGTCAGAGGCTCCGAATCTACCGGCAGGTAGAGACCCTGTGCCGAGTGGATCAGGTGATTCACGCCACGGCGCGGCACTCCGTCGCGCGGGGCTCGGGGAGATCCGGACGCGGGACCCGGGGAAGTAGGTGACCAAGGTGGACAACCCGGCGGCGAAGGCGCCCGGTTCGGCGCACCGCTCCACTGCCCCGCCCCTCACCGAGCGCCAGCGGGAGCGCCGCCGCCGCATCCTGCACGCGACCGCCCAGCTCGCCTGCCGGGGCGGCTTCGAGGCGGTGCAGATGCGGGAGGTCGCGGAGTCCTCGCAGGTCGCCCTCGGCACGCTGTACCGGTACTTCCCGTCCAAGGTGCATCTGCTGGTCGCGACCATGCACGACCAGCTGGAGCGGCTGCACGGCACCCTGCGCAGGAGCCCGCCCACCGGCGAGACGGCCGCGGACCGGGTGGCGCAGACCCTGATGCGGGCCTTCGGCGCGTTGCAGCGCGAGCCCCGGCTGGCCGAGGCGATGGCCCGTGCCCTGACCTTCGCCGACCGCAGCGTCTCCCCGGAGGTCGACCAGGTCTCCCGGCAGACCACGGCGATCATCCTGGACGCGATGGGCGGCCTGGAGAA
The DNA here is from genome assembly GCF_055635195.1 of Streptomyces sp. NPDC111628. Classification (NCBI taxonomy): domain Bacteria; kingdom Bacillati; phylum Actinomycetota; class Actinomycetes; order Kitasatosporales; family Streptomycetaceae; genus Streptomyces; species Streptomyces sp. NPDC111628. The sequence continues at coordinate 667,311 of NZ_JBVKBZ010000007.1, forward strand.
CCCGACGCCCGAGCAGCTGTCGGCGGTCCGGGTCGTCGAGCACACCTGGCTCTCGACCCTGATCACCTGGCTGGCCGGCCGCACCTCCCTCGCCCAGGTGCGGGTGGACATCGAGACGGTGTGCCGGCTGATCGACCTGACGGAGGCCGGGACGGCAGAGGCGGCGGAGCGCCCCTGAGAGTCCCCCGTTCAGTCCCGGCGTTCAGTCCAGGTGGGAGCGGACCAGCGCCTCCGCGGCGGGCAGCAGCTCCACCTCGTCCCGGCTCATGGTCGGGTTGGCCGCCCGGCGCCGCAGCGCCTCGGCGAGACCGTCCGGCGTGAGGGCACGGGGATCGGCGAGCAGCGCGGCCAGCGTGCCCCGGACGGGCCCGGACATCGGTCCGCCGGCGGCCGCCACCTGGGCGAGGATCACCGCGGACATGCCCCAGTCCAGTCCGGGATCACCCTCCTCGGTGTTGGACCAGTCGATCACCCGGGGCCCGTCCGCCGTGAGGATCACGTTGTCCGGGTGCAGGTCCAGGTGGAGAACGCGCACGCCCGGGTCGGCGCTGCGGTACGCGGGCACCCGGTGCAGGCGCCGCAGCAGCCCGGCGAGCATGCCGCCCGCCTCCTGGGGCGTCAACGCCCCGTCCTGCCAGGCCCGCAGCATCGTCGGCCCGGACAGCCGCTCCATGACCAGGTCCGTGCGCGGGGACTCCGTCGCCCCGGGCCACACCCGTGGCACGGGGTAGCCGTGCCGCCGCACGTGTTCCATCACCGCGCCCTCGGCCACCGCGTCCCCGACGCCCTCCCGGTCGCGCCGCAGCACCCGTCCCGCGTCCGCCTCGTACACGTCGGCCGAACGCCCCGCCCCGATCAGTCTCCCCGTCCGCATGCCCGGGAACGTATCGCCCGGCCGCCGCCCCCGTCCCGGCCACCCCTCGGCCCGGACCCCGGGGACGGGTAAAGTGGCGGCGTCGTCATCACCCGTACGGGGGGAAGCCGGTGCAATTCCGGCGCTGACCCGCAACCGTGAGCCGCCCGCCGAGCCTCCCCGAGACTCCCGGACGGTGAGCCGGACTGCCCCGCACGGATGTGACCGGCTCACGTGCCCGGCACCCGCCGCGCACGGGCACCGTCGAGGCATACGGGGCCGAGCCGCCGGGGGTGCCCCGTGCTGCCGGACCCCGCACAGGGAAAGGCACCCGCCGATCATGAACGTCCGCCGTCGCAGCAGCGCCGCGGCTCTGGCCGCCATAGCCGTGATCGGCGCCGCCACCGCGCCCGCGGTCGCCGCCGATCCGTCGCCGTCCTCCGCCCCGTCCAAGACCGCACCGTCCGGGCTGTACGGGACCACCGACCCCCAGTACGACGGTGTCTGGCGCCAGTCCCTCGCGCTGCTCGCGCAGGACACGGCGGGCGTGGTCCCGTCCTCGACGGCCGTGAAGTGGCTCACGGACCAGCAGTGCGCGAACGGCGCCTTCGCCCCCTTCCGCGCCGACCCGTCCAAGCCCTGCGACGCCAAGACCATGGTCGACACCAACAACACGGCCGCCGCCGTCCAGGCCCTGTGGGCCGTCGGCGGGCACGGCGACGTGATCGAGGAAGCCCTCGGCTGGCTGAAGTCCGTACAGAACGAGGACGGCGGCTGGGGCTACAGCCCCGGCACCCCCAGCGACGCCAACTCCACCTCCGTCGTCATCGGCGCGCTGACGGCCACGGAGACCAACCCCGAGGACGTCGAGAAGGGCGGCAAGTCCCCCTACGACGCCCTGCTGACCTTCGCCCTGCCCTGCGCGAAGGACAAGGGCGCGGGCGCCTTCGCCTTCCAGCCCGACAAGGACGGCAAGCTGCTCCCCAACGCGGACGCGACCGCCGCGGGCCTGCTCGGCGCGCTCGGCGAGGGCCTGGTCGCCGAGGCGGGCAAGAAGACCGCCGCCGCGTCCTGCGCCGACGCGGACCAGCCCGACCGCGGGCGCGCCGCCGTCAACGCCGCCGCGTATCTCACCGACACGCTCGCCAAGGAGGGCCACCTCGTCTCCGCCCTCGGCGGCTCCGCCGACCAGCCCGACTACGGCAACACCGCCGACGCGGTCGTCGCCCTCGCCGCACAGGGCGGCGCGGACAAGGCGGCCGAGCCGCTGGCCTGGCTGAAGAAGAACGCCGCGAAATGGGCCGGGGAGAGCGGTCCGGCCGCCTACGCCCAGCTGATCTTCGCCGCCCACGCCACGGGCACCGACCCGCGCGACTTCGGCGGCACGGACCTGGTGGCGAAGCTGAACGCGACGGGACCCGCTCCGCAGGGCATGGCGGCGAAGGACACCGCGACCGCGAGCGACGACGAGAAGTCGAAGGACGAGAAGAAGGACGACGACTCCCCCTTCGGCGTCTGGTGGTTCGTCGGCGTCTGCCTGCTCTTCGGCGTCGGCATCGGCTTCCTGCTCAGCAACCGCAACAAGAAGCAGCAGCCGTGACGCCCCGCCGCCTCGTCCCCCTGCTCCTGGCCGCGTTCCTGCTGATCGGGACCGCGGGCCAGGCGCAGGCCGCCGGTTACCGCTACTGGTCCTTCTGGGACCGCGACGGCGCGAAGTGGGTCTACGCCACCCAGGGCCCGTCCATGGCCCACCCCTCCGACGGTGACGTCCAGGGCTTCCGTTTCGCGGTGAGCGAGAACTCGGGCGACGCGGCCCAGCCGCGCGGCACGGCGGACTTCGCGTCGATCTGCGCGAAGACCCCGGCCGAGGACGGCACCAAGCGGGTGGCACTGGTCCTCGACTTCGGCACGGCCCCCGACGCCCCCTCCGGCGAGACCCCGCCCGCCCCGCGCACGGCCTGCGCCCGGGTCTCCCCCGACGCGACCACGGCCGACGCCCTGGCCGCCGTCGCCGACCCCCTCCGCTACAACACCAACGCCCTGCTGTGCGCGATAGCGGGCTACCCGAAGTCGGGCTGCGGCGAACAGGTGTCGCAGAAGGAGGACTCCAGCGTCTCGGCCGCCCCGAAGGCCACGGAGGACGGCGAGGGCGACGACGGCGGCCCATCGATCGGCCTCTACGCGGGCATAGCGGTGGTGGCGGCCCTGGCCGGCGCGGCAACCTGGCAGGCAAGGCGGCGCAGGAATGCAACCCGCTGAAGCGGCGGACAATCGCCCCGCTGACCCCGCTGACCCTGCGGGCAATCGTGCCGCTGGGGCGGCACGGGTGGGCGCAGGCGGCACCCTGTCAGCGCGGGCAAGCGCCCCCACCCCCGCCCGCCACCAGCGCCGGGGCGCCCTGCACCCCGGCGCCTGGTGGCTCTGGGCGCTGGCCCTCGGCACCGCCGCCACCCGCACCACCAACCCCCTCCTCCTCACCCTCCTCATCACTGTCTCCGCCTACGTGGTGGTCACCCGCCGCCCCCACGCCCCCTGGTCCCGCTCCTACGGCGCCTTCGTCAAACTCGCCCTCGCCGTCCTCCTCATCCGCCTCCTCTTCACCACCCTCCTCGGCTCCCCCATCCCCGGCACCCACACCCTCCTCACCCTCCCCGAAGTCCCCCTCCCCGACTGGGCCCAGGGCATCCGCCTCGGCGGCCGGGTCACCGCGGAGGGCCTCACCTTCGCGCTGTACGACGCGATGAAGCTGGCCACCCTGCTCATCTGCGTCGGCGCCGCGAACGCCCTCGCCAACCCCTCCCGCCTCCTCAAGTCCCTCCCCGGCGCCCTGTACGAGATGGGCGTCGCCGTCGTCGTGGCCCTCACCTTCGCGCCGAACCTCATCGCCGACGCCCAGCGCCTGCGCGCCGCCCGCCGCCTGCGCGGCCGCCCGGACCGCGGCATACGGGGCCTGCTCCAGGTGGGGCTCCCCGTCCTGGAGGGCGCCCTGGAGCGCTCCGTCGCCCTCGCCGCCGCGATGGACGCCCGCGGCTACGGCCGTACCGCACACGTACCGGCCCCCGTCCGCCGTACCACCGCCGCCCTCACCCTCGGCGGCCTGCTCGGCGTCTGCGCGGGGACGTACGGACTGCTGACCGCCGCGGGCGGCACGTACGGCATCCCCGTACTCCTGGCCGGTGTCGCCGCCGCGGTCGCGGGCCTGTGGCTCGGCGGCCGTCGCACGGTCCGCACCCGGTACCGCCCCGACCGCTGGGACGCCCGCGCCTGGCTGGTCACCGCGTCCGGCGCGACGGTCGCCGCGCTGCTCTTCCTCGCCGCCGCCCGCGACCCGGCGGCGCTGCACCCGGGCGTGGTCCCCCTGGTCGCCCCGTCCCTCCCCCTGTGGCCGGCGGCGGCCGTACTCGTCGGCCTGCTCCCGGCGTTCATCACCCCCGCACCCGAGCCCGCCGTGAAGACCGCCGTGAAGGAGCCGTCGTGATCCGCTTCGAGGACGTGTCGGTCACGTACGACGGCGCCACCGAACCCACCGTCCGGGCCGTGGACTTCGAGGTCCCGGAAGGCGAACTGGTCCTGCTCGCCGGTCCTTCCGGCGTCGGCAAGTCCACCGTCCTCGGCGCGGTCGGCGGTCTGGTCCCGCACTTCACCGGCGGCACCCTGCGCGGCCGGGTCACCGTGGCCGGGCGGGACACCCGCACCCACAAGCCGCGCGAACTCGCCGACGTGGTGGGCACGGTCGGCCAGGACCCGCTCTCCCACTTCGTGACGGACACCGTCGAGGACGAACTGGCCTACGGAATGGAGTCGTTGGGACTGTCCCCCGACGTGATGCGCCGCCGGGTCGAGGAGACCCTCGACCTGCTGGGCCTCTCCGACCTGCGCTCCCGCCCCATCGCGACCCTCTCCGGCGGCCAGCAGCAGCGGGTCGCCATCGGCTCGGTCCTCACCCCGCATCCGGAGGTCCTGGTCCTGGACGAGCCGACCTCCGCCCTGGACCCCGCCGCCGCCGAGGAGGTCCTGGCCGTCCTCCAGCGCCTGGTCCACGACCTCGGTACGACGGTCCTGATGGCCGAGCACCGTCTGGAGCGGGTGATCCAGTACGCCGACCAGGTCGTCCTGCTCCCGGCCCCCGGTGAGGCGCCCGTCATCGGCGCCCCGGCGGAGGTGATGGCGGCGTCCCCCGTGTATCCGCCGGTGGTGGGCCTGGGCCGGCTGGCGGGCTGGTCCCCGCTGCCGCTGACGATCCGGGACGCCCGCCGCCGGGCCGCCCCGCTGCGCGAACGCCTGGCCGACCGGGAGATCCCCGACCACACCCCGCCGCCGTCCGCCCCGCTCAAGGCGCCACCCGCCCCGCGCCCCGTCACCTCCCGTTGGCGCCGCCGCGGGAAGCGTCCGGAGAACCCCTCGGCGCCCACCCCGTACGCCGCCGAGGTCCGCGCCCTCGCCGTGCGCCGCGACCGCGTCCAGGCCCTGCGCCACGTCGATCTGACGGTCTCCCCCGGCGAGACGGTCGCCCTGATGGGCCGCAACGGCGCCGGGAAGTCGACCCTGCTCTCGGCGCTCGTCGGCCTGGTCGAGCCGTCGGCCGGTTCGGTCCGGGCCGGGGACGCGGTACCGCACCGAACGGCCCCCCGCGACCTCGTACGCCGGGTCGGCCTCGTCCCGCAGGAGCCGCGCGATCTGCTGTACGCCGACACGGTGGCCGCCGAGTGCGCGGCCGCCGACCGGGACGCGGACGCGGCCCCCGGCACCTGCCGAACGCTGCTGTCGGAGCTGCTCCCCGGCATCACGGACGCCACCCACCCCCGCGACCTCTCGGAGGGCCAGCGCCTCACCCTCGCCCTGTCCGTCGTCCTGACCGCCCGCCCTCCCCTCCTCCTCCTGGACGAGCCGACCCGCGGCCTGGACTACGCGGCCAAGGCCCGGCTGGCCGGCATCCTGCGCGGCCTGGCCTCCGAGGGCCACGCGATCGTGCTGGCCACGCACGACGTGGAACTGGCCGCCGAGCTGGCCCACCGCGTCGTACTCCTCGCCGAGGGCGAGGTGATCGCCGACGGCCCGGCGGCGGACGTGGTGGTGGCCTCGCCGTCCTACGCCCCGCAGGTCGCCAAGGTGCTGGCGCCGCGCAAGTGGCTCACGGTGGCACAGGTGCGGGAGGCACTGGCATGACCGGCGGCTCCCCTCCTCAGCGCCAGGCCCGCGCCGTGCGCCTCGGCCCCCGTTCCGTCGCCGCCCTCGTGCTGGTCAGCGCGGTGGGTGTGGCGGGCTTCGGCTGGCCCTTCCTGGCCCCGCCGGACGCCTCGCTGAACGCGCACGCGCAGGACGCGCCGTGGCTGTTCGCGGGCGTTCTGGTGCTGCTGGTGGCGGTGGTGGCGGCGACGATCTCGGAATCGGGCCTGGGCCCCAAGGCGGTGGCCATGCTCGGCGTCCTGGCGGCGGCGGGCGCGGCCCTGCGCCCCATCGGCGCGGGGACGGCCGGCCTGGAGCCGATGTTCTTCCTCATGGTCCTCAGCGGCCGGGTCCTGGGCCCCGGCTTCGGCTTCGTCCTCGGCTCGGTGACGATGTTCGCGTCGGCGCTGCTCACGGGCGGGGTGGGGCCGTGGATGCCGTTCCAGATGCTGGCGATGGGCTGGTTCACGATGGGCGCGGGCCTGCTGCCGGGCCCCGACCGCCTGCGCGGCCGCGCGGAGCTGCTGCTGCTGGCCGCGTACGGCTTCCTGGCGGCCTTCGCCTACGGCACGGTGATGAACCTGGCGGGCTGGACCTTCATGAACACCCTCGCCTCGAACATCGCCTTCGACCCGGACGCGTCGCTCCCCGCCAACCTGGCCCACTTCCTCGCCTACTGCCTGGCGACGTCGCTGGGCTGGGACGGCGGCCGCGCCGCCATGACGGTCGTCCTGACCCTCGCCCTCGGCACCCCTGTCCTGAAGGCACTGCGCCGCGCGACCCGCAGGGCGGCCTTCGAGACACCGGTCACGTTCGAGCAGGCTCCGAGCAGGCCACGGAAAGGGCCGGCACCCACAAGCGGGTCTCCGTCTCGAAGTTCGCGCGGTGGATGAGAGCGGACACCTGCCGATTGCCCGACAGCGCAACGAGCGTGGGCGCGCCGAGAACGAGGTGGTGCAGGATCACCCGGCATCACTCTGCTGCCGGGCGAACGCCTCCCGGAGCCTACGTCCCATCACCGCGCTCTCCTCGTCGTCCACCTCGACCCCGAAGTTCTCGGCCAGGTAGGCGCGCGTCCGCTCAGCCCGCTCCCGGCGCTCTTCCTCCGTCAGAGAGGAACCGGCCGAAGGCAATCCGGGCCGCGAGATGATCGCGCCATGACCGAGATCGTGCTGATGTCCGACCCGAAGGTCGCCGCCGTGCCCGTCCAGGAGTGCGGCGAACGACTCGTCGACGTACTGCGGGACAGCCCGCTGCTGGTCGACCGGCGCAAGTGGCAGGACTCCGCGGGCGCCTTCGCCCACCTGCGGGAAGGCGTGCTCGCCCGGCTCCTCGAAGCCCAGGCGCAACTGCCGCCGGGACTGCGGCTGCTCTTCGTCGAGGGATACCGCCCACCCGCCCTCCAACGCCGCTACTTCGACGAGTACGCGACCCGGCTGCGCACCGAAAACCCCGAGTGGTCCCCCGACCGGATCCGCTCGGCGGCCAGCCGTTACGTCTCCCCGCCAGAGATAGCCCCGCACAGCGCGGGCGCCGCCGTCGACCTGACGCTCGCGGACCTCGACGGCCGCGAACTCGACCTGGGCACCCGTATGAACGCGACCCCGGAGGAAAGCGCGGGCGCCTGCTACACGCACGCCGACAACATCAGCGACGAGGCCCGCTCCCACCGTGCCGTGCTGGGCACCGCACTCACGGCGGCGGGCCTGGTCAACTACCCGACGGAGTGGTGGCACTGGTCGTACGGAGACCGCTACTGGGCCTTGGCGACGGGCGCGGGTGCCGCGTGCTACGGCCCCGCGGAACTGGGCTGACCTCAGGCCGCGCCCGTCCGGAAGCGGCGGCGGTACTCGGTCGGGGTCGTGTCGAGTCGGCGGCGGAAGGCTCTGACCAGGGTGTCGACGGTGCCGAAACCGCAGGCCGAGGCGACGCGTTCCAGGGTCGCGTCGGTGGATTCGAGCTGGTGGCGTGCCGCTTCCACGCGCGCCGACTCGACGTACGCGTACGGGGTCGTGCCGAGTTCGGTCTTGAAGATGCGGGTGAGCTGCCGGTCGCTGACGTGGGCGTGGGCCGCGAGGTCGGCAACGGTGAGCGGTGCGGCGATGTTGCGCAGGATGTGGTGGCGGAGGTCCTCGACGCGCCGGGTCGTGGACACCTGCTCCAGCGGCACGCTGAACTGGCTCTGCCCGCTCGGCCGCTTCAGGTACATCACGAGCTGCCGGGCCACCCGGAGCGCCACCGCCTCGCCGAGGTCGTCGGCGACGAGGGCGAGGGAGAGGTCGAGGCAGGAGCTGATGCCCGCGCCGGTCCACACGTCGCCCTCTCGGATGAAGATCGGGTCGGCGTCGACCTCGACGGCCGGATGTTCGTCGGCGAGCTGCCGCGCGGTCGACCAGTGCGTGGTGGCGCGCCTGCCGTCGAGCAGCCCGGCGGCGGCCAGGACGTGCGCCCCGACGCAGACGGACGTGACTCGCCGGGTGCGTGCCGCGAGGCGCCGCACCCACTCGACCACGACGGGGTCGGTGACCGCCCGGACCCGGCGTCGGCCGTCGATCTCGACCGCGCCGGGCACGATCAGGGTGTCGATGCGCCGCGCGGACAGGTCCTCGAAGGTGGCGTCCGGCAGGACGCGGACTCCGGCGGCGGTGGTCACCGGGTCCATGGTCCCGGCGGCGAGGACCACCTCGTAGCCCGCCGCGTCCTCCGTCTCGCGCCGCGCGAGGGAGAACACCTCCGGCGGCCCGGTGACGTCGAGCAGGTCGACGCCCTCGAAGAGCACGACGACGATCAGTCGTCCGACGGAGTTCACGGTTCCTCCCGCGGTCACACGGCCATGTCGGTATCTGCAGGTTAGACGACATTGCCGACATCGCCGGGCGAGCCCTAGCGTCACAGGAGCAGGCCGACGGCCTTCACCCGCACCCGGATTCGAGGAGTTCCCATGCCCAGAACCACGCTGCGCCGCCTCAGCGGGCTCGACGACACCCCCGCGAAGCTCGCCGACTCCACGCTGGTCCTCGTCGACTACCAGAACACCTACACGACCGGCGTGATGGAACTCGACGGCTGGCAGGCCGCACTGGACGCGGGCGCCCGGCTGCTGGCCCGCGCCCGCCAGGAGGGGGCCAGGGTCGTCCACGTCGTCCACGACGGCGGCGTGGGCAGCCCGTACGACCTCGGCGCCGAGATCGGGCAGATCCACCCGAGCGTCGCCCCGGTCGACGGCGAACCCGTCGTCACCAAGAAGGCGCCGGACTCCTTCTTCGGCACCGACCTGGGCGAGCACGTCGACGCGGCGGGCAACAACGACCTCGTCGTCGTCGGCTTCATGACCCACATGTGCGTGGCCTTCACCGCCCAGGGCGCCTTTCTGCGCGGCAACCGCCCCACGGTCGTCGCCGACGCCTGCGCCACCCGCGCCCTGCCGGTCGCGGACACCGAACTCGACGCCCGCCAGGTGCACTACAGCGCCCTCGCCACCGTCGCCGACATGTACGGGGTCGTCGTGCCGTCGCAGGAGTCCCTGACCTAGGGGCCCTCGGTGAGGTCCCGGAGCGCGCGGAGCAGTCGCGCCCGCTGCTCCTCGTCGAGAGGTGCGAAGAGGTCCCGCAGGACACCGGTCGCCAATTGCCGCCCCTCCGCGAGTGCCGCCCGCCCCGACTCGGTGAGCGCGTGATCGAGGCGTCGCCCACGGCCTGCGGACCGGGTGATGAGCCCGCGCTCCACGAGCCGGTTCGCGAGGGTGCCGAACGCCTGGTCGCTCTGGAACGTCGCGACGGCCAGTTCGTGCCCGGAGGCTCCGGGCATCCGCTCGATGGCGCGCAAGGCGTCCCACTGGACGAGGCTGACCCCGGTCTCGCGCAGTGCGGCGTCCATCGCGCGGTGGTTGCGGTACTGGGCACGTTTGATCGCCTGCCCGAGCACTTCCAGGTCGGTCGTCATGGTGTTACCGTATCAACACTCGTATATAAACATGTTGATACGAAGCCAGCAGGAGCGTCATGAACATCTCTCTCGTCCAGGGCCTTCCCGCCCTCCGGGCCGGCTCCCCCGCAGCAGCACGCACGGCACTCGTACTGCACGGGGGCGGTGGACCCCGGACCGTCGCGCCCCTGGTGGGGCACCTCGCGGCCACGATGCACGCGTTCGCGCCCACGCATCCCGGCTGGGAAGGCACGACGCGCGCCGACTCCATCGCCTCGGTCCCTCAGCTCGCGGCCGCTTATCTCGCGCGCCTGCGCGAGCACGACGAGCGCGGCGTCGTGTTGATCGGATCCTCGATCGGCGGGTGGGTGGCCGTCGAGATGGCGGTGCAGGCCGCCACCGACGACCGCTGTGCGGGAGTGATCGGGGCCGTGGTCGTCATCGACGGCGTCGGCGCGGTGGTGGACGGCGAACCCGTCGCGGACTTCTTCGCCCTGGACGCCCGTGGACTCGCCGAGGCCGCCTGGCACCACCCGGAGCGCGGTTACGTCGACCCCGCCCGCCTCACCGACGAGCAGCGCGCGATCCAGCAGGCGAACGGCCGCACCATCGCCGCCGTCGCGGGCCGGAGCATGAGCGATCCGACGCTGCTCGACCGGCTCGACGCGGTGGACGTCCCCACACTCGTGGTGTGGGGCGAGAGCGACCGCATCGTCACACCTGCCTACGGGCGGGCCGTCGCACGCGCCATACCCGGCGCGCAGTTCGTCGAGGTCCCGGAAGCCGGGCACCTCCCGCACCTCGAAGCCCCGGACGCGACCTGGGCGGCGATGGCTCCCTTCCTCGCAAAGCTCTAGCTAGGCCGGTGCGGAGCCGACCCCGCACTCGAACCACACCGTCTTGCCGCCCCTCGGCCCCGGCCCCACGCCCCACTTGTCGACCACCGCGTCCAGCAGCACCAGCCCCCGGCCGCACTCCGAGTCGTCGCTCACCGGCCCGGCCGGTACGGGCTGCCGGGGGCTCCCGTCCGACACCTCCACCCGGACCCCGCTCCCGTCGCCGCCCATCCGCCGCTGCAACAGCAACACGCAGCGGCCGTCCGGGACATGACGTACGACGTTCGCCAGCAGCTCGGTCACGCCGAGTTCCACCGCGTCGGTCAGCTCGGCGAGGTCCCACTCACGCAGGTACGAGCGGACGATGCGCCGGACGTGCCGCGCCGAGTGCGCGCCGGCCGTGAAGCTCATCCGGTACTGGTTCGCGCAGTGTCCCACGAGGACCGAGGGAAAGTATTCGTTCACGGCACGAGCCTGACGTCGCACGACTACCGTGGGCTACCGAACGGATACAACCGGTCCCGCCGTGGACCGAGTTGGACGAGAGAGGGCCTCCGCACATGACCCACATCAACGTCCTCGACCCGGGCGCCTCACCACTCGACTACTACGGCTTCGAACTGCGCCGCCATCGCGAGGCGGCCGGGCTCACCCAGCGGCAGCTCGGCGACATCGTCAACTACACCGGCTCCCTGGTGGGCCAGATCGAGACGGCCCGGAAGCTGCCGACGCCGGAGTTCAGCGAGCGCGTCGACGCTGCGCTGGGCACGGGAGGGTTACTGTCCCGGCTGGTCGACCTGGTGATGCGCAGCCAGGTTCCGGCCTGGTTCCAACAGGTGGCCGAGTTGGAGGGGCGTGCCGTCGAGATCTGCACCTTCCAGACGCACATGATCCACGGCCTGCTCCAGACCGACGCCTACGTACGGGCCGTGCTCGGCACACTCGACCCGAACGACCTCGACGACCGCACCGCGGTGCGGCTCGCCCGCCAGCGCATCTTCGAGAAGGAGGAGCCGCCGGTCTTCTGGACGGTCCTCAGTGAGGCCGCGCTCCGCCAGGAGATCGGCGGCCGGGAGACGATGCGCGGGCAACTGGCCCACCTGTTGTCCTTCGAGACCAATCCCCGGATCAACGTCCAGGTGCTGCCGTTCTCGGTCGGAGCGCACCCGGGACTCACCGGCGCATTCACGCTCTTCCGCTTCGCCAAGGACCCGGCGATCCTCTATACGGAGAGGTACGGCAGTGGCCATCCGACGGCCAACCCGGAGACAGTCAGGGACTGTTCACTCCGTTACGATCATCTTCGGGCCGCCGCGCTCTCCCTCAAGGACTCGGCGGAGCTGATCCACCGGGTGATGGAGGAACGCTATGGCGAGCAGGGCGATACCGACGACTGTCCAGTGGCGTAAGTCCAGCTACAGCAGCGACCAGGGCGGCGAGTGCGTGGAGGTCGCCGAGCCGCTGACCCTCCACGCCACCGTCGCCGTCCGTGACTCCAAGACCCCGGCGGGCCCGGTCCTCACCCTGGCCCCCGCCACCTTCACCACCTTCGTCGGCTGGGCAACCGCCGCCGAGTAATCAGGCCCGGTCCGGGCCAACGTTTCCGTTCGAATTATCGTCTTCGCACGTGTGTCCACGCCGGGCACCCCCGACGACGCCGAACGGAACCCCCCGACCGTGGCCCCTGCCGAACTCACCGTCCCCCGGTCCGAACGGGGTCAGGACAGACGTCCGAGCGACGCCCTGCGCGACTTCGGGCGCCGGTATCGCGTGCCGCTGCTCGCCACGTTGCCCACCATCCCGCTGTACGTGGTGTGGTGGGCGTTTCTCGCCACGGGCGGCGGTGACCTCGCCGCGCAGGAGGCGTGGGCGGACTTCGCGTCGCGGCACGGGGGTTCGGCGTACGGGCTGTTCTGGTACGGCGGGATGCACACCGCCAACTACAGCGTCATATCCCCGTACTTGATGGCGGCGCTCGGCGTGCGCACGGTCACGGTCGTGTCCGGTCTCGCCGCCTCCTGGCTGGCGGCGGTGCTGATGGTGCGGGGCGGGGTGCGCCGGCCGGTGTGGCCCGCGCTGCTCGCCTCCCTCGCGCTGTGGTGCGACGTCGCCTCGGGCCGGACCACCTTCGCGCTCGGTGTCGCCCTCGCGCTGGCGGCCTGCGTGCCGCTGGTGCGCGAGCGGCGGCTGTGGCTCGCCGCCGGGTACGCGGCGCTGGCGACGGCGGCCTCGCCGGTGGCCGGGCTGTTCCTGGCCGTCGTGGGGGCCGCGTTCCTGCTGGTACGGGACTGGCGGCGGGCCCTGGTGCTGCTCATACCCCCGGCGGCCGTCGTCGGGCTGACGACGCTGTTCTTCCCCTTCACCGGGGAGCAGCCCATGCCGGCGGGCCGCATCTGGCCGCCGGTCGTGCTCGGCCTCGCCGTCACCGTGCTGGCCCCGCGTACCTGGCGGGTCGCCCGGTGGAGCGGGGCCGTTTACGCGCTCGGGACCGTGCTGACGTTTCTGGTCGCCTCGCCGGTCGGCACGAACGTCGAGCGGTTCGCGGAGCTGTTCGCGCCCGCCGTGCTGCTGGCCGCGCTGCTCACCGCCCCTCCGGCGCTCACCGCGGCCCGGTCGCGGCGGCTGCTGCCGGGGCTGCTGGCCGTCTCGCTCGTCTACTCCGCGGGCTGGGTGGGGAAGAAGACCGTCGACGATCTGAAGGTGTCCACCGTCGTGCCGGCCTGGGCCGCCGAGACGGACGGCGTCGTGGCGGCGCTGGAGGGGCTCGGCGCCGACCGGACGCGGGTGGAGGTGGTGCCGGCCCGCAACCACCGCGAGGCCACCCTGCTCGCCCCGCACGTCAACCTGGCCCGCGGCTGGAACCGGCAGCTCGACGTGGAACGCGGCCGCCTCTTCTACGACGGCACCTTCTCCGCGGCCGCCTACCGGGAGTGGCTGGACCGGTGGGCGGTCGGCTTCGTCGTCGTGCCGCTCGGCAGGCCGGACGGCCCGGCGCGGGCCGAGGCGGAGCTGGTCCGGGACCCGGAGCTGCGGCCCGACTGGCTGGAGCCCGTCTGGCGGGATCCGCACTGGCAGGTCTTCCGGGTGCGGGACGCCGTACCGCTCGTCTCCGCACCCGGCACGGTCGTGGACACCACCCCCGCCGACCTGGTGCTGCGCGTGGAGCGGCCCGGTGCGGTGACCGTGCGGGTCGCCTGGTCGCCGTGGCTGCGCAGCGACGGCGGGTGCCTCACGCAGGACGGCGAGTTCACCCGGCTGACCGTCGGGGCGCCCGGCGAGTACCGGATCAGCTCCCGGTACGGTCCTTCGCCGGGGCCGGGGGATCGCTGCTGACGTCCGCCGCGGGCTCCCGGGCCGTCTTCGTCCCCGCCTCCGTCGCCGCCACCGCCGTGACCGTCCTGGCCCGCGGGCCCTGGAACCAGTACGTCAGGCCGAAGCCCGCCGCGACCACCGCCGCGCCGCCCACCGCGTCCAGGACCCAGTGGTTGCCGGTCGCCACGATCGCCGAGACGGTGAAGAGCGGGTGGAGCAGGCCCAGGGCCTTCATCCACATCCTCGGCGCGATGATCGCGATCGCCACGCCGCACCACAGGGACCAGCCGAAGTGCAGCGACGGCATCGCCGCGTACTGGTTGGTGAGGTGCGTCAGCGTGCCGTAGTCCGGCTTGGAGAAGTCCTGCACGCCGTGCACGGTGTCGATGATCCCGAGCCCCGGCATCAGCCGCGGCGGGGCCAGCGGGTAGAGCCAGAAGCCGACCAGGGCCAGCAGGGTGGCGAAGCCCAGGGAGGCGCGGGCCCAGCGGTAGTCGACCGGGCGGCGCCAGTACAGGACGCCGAGGACGGCCAGCGGGACGACGAAGTGGAACGACGTGTAGTAGAAGTCGAAGAAGTCCCGCAGCCAGCCGACCTTCACCACCGCGTGGTTGATCGCGTGCTCGATGTCGATGTGCAGGAACCGCTCGATGTCGTGGATCTGCGTGCCGTGCTCCTCGGCGCGCGCCCGGCCCGCCGAGTTGCTGCCGCCGGTCGCCGCGAGGCGGACCTGGGAGTAGGCGGCGTAGGTGACCCGGATGAGGAGCAGCTCCAGGAGGAGGTTGGGGCGGGTGAGGACCCGGCGCAGGAACGGCAGCAGCGGGACGTGCTTGAACCGGGTCGGGACGGGGGGCGCGTAGGCCGTCGGGACCGGGGTGTCGAAGTAGGGCGACGTGCGCGCCAGGAAGGGCACGGCGACGGCGGCGGCCAGCGCGGCGAGGAAGACGACGTTGTCCCGCAGCGGGTACAGGGCCGACATGTTCGGCAGCATCATCTTCGCGGGCAGCGTCATCACCAGGACGACGGCGACCGGCCACAGGTACCGGTCGGAGGCCCGCTTGCCGACCCGGCCGACGACCGCGGGCAGCACCCACAGCAGCTGGTGCTGCCAGGTGGCCGGGGACACGACGACGGCCGCGCAGCCGGTGACGGCGACGGCGAGCAGCAACTGGCCGTCGCGGGCGTAGCGCACGGCGCGGCGCAGCGCGAGGACGGCGACGGCGGCGCCGAGCAGGAGGAAGAGGGCGATCTCCAGGGGGCCGTTCAGGCCGAGGCGGAGCAGGGCGCCGTGCAGGGACTGGTTGGCGAGGTCGTCGGCCTCGCCGCCCAGCCCGACGCCCGCCATGTGGTGCACCCAGTACGTGTAGGAGTCCTGGGCCATGGCCGCCCAGGCGACGGCCGTGCAGGCGGCGAACGTGATCCCGGTCGACACGGCGGCGCGTCTGCGGTCGGTGAACCACAGCAGCGGGACGAACAGCAGGACGGTCGGCTGGAAGGCGGCGGCGACGCCGATCAGCACGCCGCCCAGCCGGTCGCCCTGGGCCCCGCGTACGGCGAAGCAGCCAAGGAGGACGAGGAGGACCGGGATGATGCTGGTCTGGCCGAGCCAGAACGCGTTGCGCACCGGGAGCGACAGCATCAGCAGGCTGATGGCGACCGGCGCCGCCAGCAGCGCCGTACGGCGTCCGACCGGCTGGGGCAGGGCCCGCGCGGCGACCAGGCCGAGGGCCACGACCAGCAGCAGCGAGCCGAAGGTCCAGCCCCAGCCGAGGGCCTGCTCGGCGGCGCGGGTGAAGGGTTTGAGGACGAGACCGACGAAGGGCGTCCCGGTGAACTGCGTGGAGTCGTAGAGGGACCCCTCCACGTGCAGGACGCCGTGCTCGCCGACCCAGGTCTCCAGGTCCGTCAGGCGTTCCCCGCGCGGGGTACCGAGGACCGCGGCCACCTGTCGTACGGCCAGCACGGCGGCGATCAGCCACAGGCCGAGGCGTGCGACGCGCCATCGTGCTCTGGTCACGTCGGCGGCCGAGGCTCCGAAGGACTCCGCCGGTCGCCCACTGTGCTCCGCATTCGCCACGCCTCGTCGGCCTCCCGCCCCGTTCGTACCGTACGTACCGCGCTCGTGGACGCGGTGTGTCGTCCCTGCGAACCCTATGAGGCTCGCACCACCCCCGGAGGAAGACGCGAGCGACCCCCACTCAACCTGACAGCCGCCCGCTTCTCGACCCGGGGAGCGAGAAGGATCACAGAGCGCGGGTGAGGGAACGGCACGCGGCGCGCGCATGTCCCCTGCGTGTACGCCATTTTGGTGCACAGTGCAACGAAAAGCATACCGGGCGTAAACGGAGCATCAGCGCCTATGGTCGCTTTTCCGCCCGTGGCCGAGTGCCGCGGGCTCTTTCCGGCCCGGCGACAGCGCCGCCGTGCGGGTCGTGGCGTTCCCCCGCCCCCGTCCCCGTCCCCGTCGAAAGCAGGCGAGCGTAGTTTTGTCGGCCGCCCCCGTCGCCACTCCCCCGTTCCGCATCACCCCCGCACCCGCCGCCCCGCGTGCCCCCGGCGCGCCCACCGCCACCGATCCCGCCCTCGTCCGGCGTGCCGTCAAGGCGGCGGCGCTGGGCAACGCGATGGAGTGGTTCGACTTCGGTGTCTACAGCTACATCGCCGTGACGCTGGGCAAGGTCTTCTTCCCGTCGGGCGACCCGACCGCGCAGCTGCTCTCCACCTTCGGCGCCTTCGCGGCGGCGTTCCTGGTGCGTCCCCTGGGCGGCATGGTCTTCGGCCCGCTCGGGGACCGGGTCGGGCGGCAGAAGGTGCTCGCCGTGACGATGATCATGATGGCGGCGGGCACGTTCGCCATCGGGCTGATCCCGTCGTACGCGACGATCGGCGTCTGGGCGCCGGTGCTGCTGCTGGTCGCCCGGCTGGTGCAGGGGTTCTCCACCGGCGGTGAGTACGCGGGCGCGTCCACCTTCATCGCCGAGTACGCGCCGGACAAGCGGCGCGGGTTCCTGGGGAGCTGGCTGGAGTTCGGCACGCTCGCCGGGTACATCGGCGGCGCCGGTCTGGTGACGCTGATGACGGCGCTGCTGTCGGACGGCGACCTGATGTCCTGGGGCTGGCGCATCCCGTTCCTGATCGCGGGTCCGATGGGCATCGTCGGCCTGTACCTGCGGATGCGGCTGGAGGAGACCCCGGCGTTCGCGGCCGAGGTGGCGAAGGCGGAGACGGAGCGGCCGAAGGTGCCGCTGCGCGAGATGGTCACCGGTCAGTGGCGGGCGCTGCTGCTCTGCGTCGGCCTGGTGCTGGTCTTCAACGTCACCGACTACATGCTGCTGTCGTACATGCCGAGCTACCTGACCAGCGAACTGAAGTACGACGAGACGCACGGGCTGCTCGTGGTGCTGGGCGTGATGGCGCTGATGATGGTCGTCCAGCCGTTCGCGGGCGCGCTGACCGACCGGGTCGGGCGGCGGCCGGTGATCGCCGCGGGCTGCGCGGGCTTCCTGCTGCTGTCCGTCCCGGCGCTGCTGCTGATCCGCGAGGGCAGCCTGCTCGCGGTGGCGCTGGGCATGGGCGCGCTGGGCCTGCTGCTGGTCTGCTTCACGGCGTCGATGCCGTCGGCGCTGCCGGCGCTGTTCCCGACGCGGGTGCGGTACGGCTCGCTGTCGATCGGCTTCAACGTCTCGGTGTCGCTGTTCGGCGGGACGACGCCGCTGGTGGTGACGGCGCTGATCGGGGCGACGGGCGACATGATGATGCCCGCGTACTACATGATGGCCGCGGCCGTGGTCGGCGGCGTCGCGGTGTGGTTCATGACGGAGTCGGCGGGACGCCCGCTGCCGGGCTCGGCACCGGCGGTGGAGCAACGGCGCTGACCGCCCTTGTCTGCGAGACTGCCAGGATGATGGTCAGACTCGCGGAGGAGCGAGACTTCCCCGGCTTCCTGGGCCTGGCGGGCCAGGTGGAGCACTGGTTCGGCCCGATGGTCGAGGACGCCGGATTCCACGACGCGGTGCGCGAGCACATCCGCCGGGGCGCGGCCCTGGTCGCCCTCGCCCCGGACCCGGACACCGACGCGGGCCCGGGTGCGGGTTCGGGTGCGGGCACGGAGCTGCTCGGCGGGCTCCTGTTCGGCACGGACGCGGACGCGCCGGTCCACCACGTCCACTGGCTGGTCGTGTCCCGGCAGGCCCGCGCGGGCGGCGTCGGCCGTGCGCTGATGCGGGACGCGCTGCGCAGGTGGGTGCGGGAACCGGCCGACATCGAGGTGGTGACCTTCGGCGCCGACCACCCCGGCGCCACCGAGAGCGGCGCCCGCGCCTTCTACGAGCGCCTCGGCTTCACCCCCGCCGAAGTCGTCGCCCCCGGCCCGGAGGGCGGCTCCCGCCAGCTCTTCCGCCGCGGTGCACAGGCCCGGCCCACACGGGAACACGTCACGACGTACACGGGAGGCCCCGCATGAGCGAGTCGCAGGTCTGGGACGACGTCGACACCTACTTCGGCACCCACCTCGCACCCGACGACGAGGCCCTGGCGGCAGCCCGCCGGGAGAGCGACGCCGCCGGGCTGCCCCCGGTGAACGTCGCCGCCAACCAGGGCAAGCTCCTCCAGCTCCTCGCCCAGATCCAGGGCGCCCGCACCATCCTGGAGATCGGCACCCTGGGCGGCTACAGCACCATCTGGCTGGCCCGCGCCCTGCCCGCCGAGGGCCGCCTGGTCACGCTGGAGTACAGCGCCCGGCACGCGGAGGTCGCCACCCGCAACATCGCCCGCGCCGGACTCGACGCGCTCGTCGACGTACGGGTGGGTCCCGCGCTGGAGTCCCTGCCGAAGCTCGCCGACGAGAACCCGCCGCCCTTCGACCTGGTCTTCATCGACGCCGACAAGGGCAACAATCCGCACTACCTCGAGTGGGCCCTGAGACTCACCAGCACCGGCAGCCTGATCGTCATCGACAACGTGGTCCGCGGCGGCCGGGTGGCCGACGCCGACGACACCGGCGACGACGTGCGCGGCACCCGCGCCGCCATCGAGCTGATCGGCAGCCACCCCCGGCTCAGCGGCACCGCACTCCAGACGGTCGGCACCAAGGGGTACGACGGTTTCGCGCTGGCGCGCGTGCTGGCCTGAGCCGCCGGCCCGAGCGCGGGGCGCCGCCGGGCCTAGGGCCTGTCTGACCATTCCCGTCTGCCGCGCGACGCCATGCACGCACTCTCGCCGCCCCGGCCCCAGACCCGAGTACGGCCAGTACGCGGGTCTGGGGCCGGCACTCCCCCA
>NZ_JBVKBZ010000008.1:0-447831 GCF_055635195.1 Streptomyces sp. NPDC111628
CTGGCGTTGACTTTTGGCACGCTGTTGAGTTCTCAAGGAACGGACGCTTCCTTTGTACTCACCCTCTCGGGCTTTCCTCCGGGCGCTTCCCTTCGATGTTTCCAACACTATCAGGCTTTCCTGCTGCTCTTGACCACCGTCCTGCGGGCATGCAGAAGGCGATCCAGCGATAGGATCTGACAAGTTGGATGCTGCCGAGGCGAGGACACCTTGCTACGCATCACTCAACCCCAAGCAGGAGTAACGACTGTACACGGAGTCGCGGAACGGGTGCAAATCCGTGAGGAGTGTGGTCTAGACCTCTAATCGGAACACTCATGCGGAACCGGTACTTCCTATGACATACCCTGCTGCTCAGTGTGCCGTCCGGGACAAGGCAGTGACGGCCCGTACAGATCCCCGCCCTGGGAGGCTTCCCATGACCACCGTCTCGTCCCCGCTCGCAGGACGCGCCATCGGACTGGCCGCCGTGCCCGATCCCGTCTTCTCCGGGGCCATGGTCGGCCCGGGCACCGCCATCGACCCCGTGCGGGAGCCCTCCGAGGCAGTCGCTCCGGTGGACGGCGTCATCGTTTCCCTGCACCCCCACGCCTTCGTCGTCGTCGACGAGAGCGGGCACGGCGTGCTGACCCATCTCGGCATCGACACCGTGCAGCTCAACGGTGAGGGCTTCGAACTCCTCGTGAACAAGGGCGACACCGTCGTGCGGGGTCAGGGCGTGGTGCGCTGGGACCCGGCCGCGGTCGAGGCCGCGGGCAAGTCGCCGATCTGCCCGATCGTGGCCCTGGAGGCCACCGCCGAGGCGCTCACGGACCTCCGTGAGGACGGCGACGTGAAGGCCGGCGAGAGTCTCTTCCTCTGGAAGTGACGTCGATGCCGTCGCACGGCGGTATCGACTGCTGGTAGGACAACCACCGCGGCGGCGGGACCCGCCGCACTATCGGGACGGGTGAGATGGAGACAACGCTGCGAGGCGTCGGTGTGAGCCACGGTGTGGCGATCGGCGAGGTTCGGCACATGGGGACGGCGGTTCTGGAACCGCCGGCGAAGCAGATTCCGGCCGAGGACGCGGAGCGTGAGCAGGGGCGCGCCCGCAAGGCGGTGGAAGCTGTGGCGGCCGATCTGATGGCGCGCGGCAACCTGGCCGGGGGTGAGGCGCAGGCCGTGCTCGAGGCGCAGGCCATGATGGCGCAGGACCCCGAGCTGATGGCCGACGTCGAGCGGCGGATCACCGTCGGGAGCACGGCCGAGCGTGCCGTGTACGACGCCTTCGCCGCCTACCGGGCCCTGCTCGCAGGGGCCGGCGAGTACCTGGCCGGCCGCGTGGCTGACCTCGACGACGTGCGGAATCGTATCGTCGCCCGTCTGCTCGGGGTCCCGATGCCGGGCGTTCCGGACAGCGACGAGCCGTACGTCCTCATCGCGCGGGATCTGGCGCCTGCGGACACCGCGCTGCTCGACCCGACGCTCGTTCTGGGCTTCGTCACCGAGGAGGGCGGGCCGACCAGCCACAGCGCGATTCTCGCGCGGGCGCTCGGTGTGCCCGCCGTGGTGGCCCTGCCGGGCGCCGGCGAGATTCCCGAGGGCACCGTCGTGGCGGTGGACGGAAGCACCGGTGAGATCTTCGTGAATCCCGCCGAGGAGAAGAAGGCACGGCTGGCGGCCGAGGCCGCCGAGCGCAAGGCGGCGCTGGCCGCCGCGACGGGTCCGGGGGCGACCTCGGACGGTCACAAGGTGCCGCTGCTGGCGAACATCGGTGGTCCCGCCGACGTGCCCGCGGCGGTCGAGGCCGGCGCGGAGGGTGTCGGCCTGTTCCGGACCGAGTTCCTCTTCCTCGACGACAGCGCGAACGCTCCGTCGGAGGAGAAGCAGATCACCGCCTACCGCCAGGTGCTGGAAGCGTTCCCGGAGGGCCGGGTCGTCGTGCGGGTGCTGGACGCCGGTGCCGACAAGCCGCTGGACTTCCTCACCCCGGGTGACGAGCCGAACCCCGCGCTCGGCGTGCGTGGTCTGCGGACGCTGCTCGACCACCCGGACGTGCTGCGGACGCAGCTGACGGCGCTGGCGAAGGCGGCCGAAGGGCTGCCGGTCTATCTCGAGGTCATGGCACCGATGGTGGCGGACCGGGCGGACGCCAAGGCGTTCGCGGACGCCTGCCGCGAGGCCGGGCTGCGGGCGAAGTTCGGCGCGATGGTGGAGATCCCGTCGGCCGCGCTGCGGGCCCGCTCGGTACTGCAGGAGGTGGAGTTCCTGTCGCTGGGGACGAACGACCTCGCGCAGTACACCTTCGCCGCCGACCGTCAGGTGGGCGCGGTGTCGCGGCTGCAGGACCCGTGGCAGCCGGCGCTGCTCGACCTGGTCGCGTTGTCGGCCGAGGCGGCGAAGGCCGAGGGCAAGAGCTGCGGTGTCTGCGGCGAGGCTGCGTCGGATCCGCTGCTGGCGTGTGTGCTGACCGGTCTCGGTGTCACCTCCCTGTCCATGGGTGCGGCGTCGCTGCCGTACGTGCGCGCGACGCTGGCGAAGTTCACGCTGGCGCAGTGCGAGCGTGCCGCGGCCGCCGCCCGGGCTGCGGAGAGCGCCGAGGAGGCGCGGAACGCCGCGCAGGCGGTGCTGTCCGGCGAATAGGGCCGGGTGCGGCCTGCCGCTCGGGCCACGGTGCGGGGCGTTCCACCTTCGGGTGGGGCGCCCCGCCCGCGTTCAGTGGTGGTGTCCCGGTGGGAGGCGGTCGTCTCCGAGGTCGGGCGGTGCGCAGTAGTCGACGTTGGATTCCGGGGAGATGAGGTCGCCGGACTCGACGTCGGTGCAGTAGGCGTCGAAGACCTGTGCGGCGGTGAGGGGTTCGAGGCCGTATCCCCGCAGGCTCCAGCCGTGGATGCGGTCGGGGCCGCCCGGGGCGCTGATCCGCATGACGAGTCCGCCGGGGCTGTGCGTCGCGAGGCCGAGCGCGAGGACGCTGGTGAACTCCAGGGCCTCGGCCTCGTCGATGTGCGGGGTGCCGTCGGTCTCCTCGTCGACGAGGAGGACGGAGACGAGGGTCTCCTCCGGATGGCCCGAGACGCTGCAGACCAGGTGCCGGCTGCCCGGTGGTGCCGTGGCGAGGACGCGACGCAGGAGGCCGGTGGCCCGGGTGAAGGCGGCGCGGCCGAGGTCCTCCCCGCAGGTGGCGCAGTTGCCGAGGCGGGCGAGGAGGGTCGACGTGTACTCCCAGGTGGCCTGGCGGACGGCTTCGTCGACGAGGGCCGGGAGCAGGTCGGTGAGGGGCTGGCCCTCGTAGGGCACGGTGGGGCCGTGGGCGGCAAGTTCGGCGGTGAACCGGGCGCGGCTGGTGGAGGCGTCGGCGTCGAGGCCCGCCGCCGTGCAGAAGTCCGCGTACTCCTCAGGGTCGAAGAGCGCGACCGTGGTGTGGGTGCCCTGGGCCGCGCGGGTCCTGAGCAGGGATTCCACCTGGCGGAGGTAGGCGGTGTGGTCGTGGAAGGTGAAGCTGCGGTAGCGCCGCATGGTGCGGAAGTCGTGTTCGTCGGTGAGCAGGCCGATGGTGCCCGCGATTTCGCGGCGCAGGACGCGTCGCATGGTCTGGTCGGTCTGGTCGGTGTGCGCCATGTTTCCCCCTGTGCACGGTCGATCAATGCTCACTCACAGTAATCGGCGGCACTGACAACGGGGCCGGGCGGGCGCGGGGAGCCGACCGTCGCCCGGGGCGGCCGGCTCGTCGGCGTGCTGGTCAGGAGCGTTTGCGGGCGAGGTCCTCGTAGAAGTGGAGCAGGTCGAGGTTGTCGATGGAGCCGGGGTTGACGGCCTTGTCGAGCGGGGTGCCCTGGAGGAGGCGTTTGACCGGGACCTCGATGCGTTTGCCGGTGAGGGTGTGCGGGATGCCGGGCACCTCGATGACCTCGTCGGGGACGTGGCGCGGGGAGAGGTTGGCGCGGATGGTCCGCTTGATGCGGTCGAGGAGGGCGTAGTCGAGGGCGGCGCCGGGGGCCAGGTGCACGAAGAGGGGCATCCAGTAGCCGCCGTCGGGCTGTTCGATGCCGATGACGAGGGATTCCCTGATCTCGGGGAGTCGCTCCACGGCCTCGTAGATGTCGGCCGAGCCCATGCGGACCCCCTGCCGGTTGAGAGTGGAGTCGGAGCGGCCGTGGATGACGACGGAGCCGCGGGAGGTGAGGGTGATCCAGTCGCCGTGCCGCCAGACGCCGGGGTAGGTGTCGAAGTAGCTGTCGTGGTAGCGGCTGCCGTCGGGGTCGTTCCAGAAGCGGATCGGCATCGAGGGCATGGGGTTGGTGACGACCAGTTCGCCGACCTCGTCGGTGAGGGCGTTGCCGCTCGGGTCCCAGGACTGGAGGTCGGTGCCGAGGCCGGGGGCCTGGAGTTCGCCGATGTGGACCGGGAGGGTGGGGACAGCGCCCGCGAAACAGGAGCAGACGTCGGTGCCGCCGCTGACGGAGGCGATCCACAGGTCGGCGCCGCCGGCGGCGAACTCGTCGTGCAGCCAGCGGAAGCCGTCGGGCGGGAGCGGGGAGCCGGTGGTGGCGACGCACTGGATCGCGGAGAGGTCCAGGTCGCGGGCCGGGTGGACGTCGGCCTTGCGGCAGGCCATGACGTAGGCGGCGGAGGTGCCGAAGAGGGTGGCGCCGGTGCGTTCCGCGATGCGCCACTGGGCGTCGGTGGCGGGGAAGCCGGGGCTGCCGTCGTAGAGGACGATCGTGGTGCCGGTGAGCAGGCCGGAGACGAGGAAGTTCCACATCATCCAGCCGGTCGAGGTGTACCAGAAGAAGCGGTCCTCGGGGCCGAGGTCGCAGTGCAGGCCGAGTTGTTTGAGGTGCTCGACCAGGATGCCGCCCTGGGACTGGACGATGGCCTTGGGCAGTCCGGTGGTGCCGGAGGAGTAGAGCACCCACAGGGGGTGGTCGAAGGGCACCTGCTCGAAGACCGGTTCCGTGTCCGCGGCGGTAAGGGTCTCCCAGTCCAGCGCGCCGTCGGGGGCCTCGGTGCCGAGGAGCGGGATGTGGACCACTGCGCGAAGGGTGGGCAGCTCCCGGCGGAGTTCGGCGACGGTGTCGCGGCGGTCGTGTTCCTTGCCGCCGTAGCGGTAGCCGTCGACGGTGAACAGGACGACGGGTTCGACCTGCTGGAAGCGGTCGAGGACGCTGCGGGCGCCGAAGTCGGGGGCGCAGGAGGTCCAGACGCCGCCCACGGCGGCCGTGGCGAGGAGGGCGACGACGGCCTGCGGGACGTTGGGGAGGTAGCCGCTGACGCGGTCGCCCGGGCGTACGCCGAGGGCGCGCAGTTCGGCGGCCAGGGAGGCGACCTGGCGGCGCAGCTCGGCCCAGGTGACGGGGGTCGGCTCGTGGGTCTCGTCGACGTGCAGGAGGGCGGGTTCGTCCGGGCGGGTGCCGGCCGCGCGCAGGGCGTGTTCGGCGTAGTTCAGCGTGGCGCCGGGGAACCACTGGGCGCCGGGCATGGTCCGGTCGCCGAGGACGCGCGCGTAGGGAGTGGAGAAGCGGACGTCGAACCACTCCGTGACGGCTTTCCAGAAGGTGTCCAGCTCGTCGACGGACCAGCGGTGCAGGGCTGCGTATCCGCCCTCGGCGGGGGCCCCGTGGTGCTCGGCCGCCCAGGTCTGGAACCTGGTGATGCGTGCCCGGGCGATGCGTTGCGCGTCTGGCTGCCAGAGCGGCTGTGGGTTCTCGGTCGACATGGGGCGGCTCCCGGACTGTGCGCGTCGTGTGCGTCCTCCGCGCACGGGCTGGGGTGTGCGCGTGACGCGGCTGACAGGGACGATGCCATGTGATCGACTTCCGCACCAGGGCGCGCCCCACATAGTCGGTGACATGAAGATGTGGTCCGGTCACGGGTGAACGGCAGTTGAACGACGTCTCCGGGCGCGGCGGTCGATGGCAGGGTGAGCAGCATGGACGGTCGTGACCTGGTGCGTTCGATGAAGACGGTCGGTTCCGTGGGGGTGGCGCAGGGGTTGCGTACGGTACGGGCGGCGTGGCGCAGGCGGCGTGCCGATGCGGCCGGGCTGCCGCCGCGGGGTGCGGAGCGGGCGCGGGTGCCGGGTCCGCTGCGGGAGGTGGAGCCGGGGCCCGGGGGCGGTGTCCTGCGGTTCGGCCGCTCGGAGCTGCGCGTTCTCGTGGCGGTGAACGGAGCCGTGTTCTGGGGGTGGGACGGGGCCGGTCCCGAGCCTTCGTACGCGCTGGCGGGCCGCTGTCCCGAGCCGGATCCGCGGGCGGTGCTGGAGCCGGACAAGGACGGCGGTTGGCGGGTGGTGGCGGAGCGCGCCACGGTGGCCGTGTCCCGGCACGGCGCGGTCGAGGTGCGTACGCCCGGGGGTGTGGTGCTGCGCCGTGAGCTGCCGCCCCGCTGGTGGGAGCCGGCGGGCGGCGGTCCCGCGCGCTGGACGCAGCGGTCGGAGGTGGCGGCCGACGCCCGGTTCTTCGGGCTCGGCGGGCGGTCCGCGGGGCCCCGGCTGCGCGATGGCACGTACCGGCTGTGGAACACCGGTCCCGGCCTGCCCTTCGCCGCCGCCGAGGACGCGTCGTCCGTCACGATGCCGGTGCAGCTGGTGGTGGCGGACGCCGGGACGCACCTGGTCTTCCACGACAGCACGTGGGACGGCACGGTGGCGTTGCGGGAGGGTGAGGAGGGGGCCGGGTCGGGGCACGACCGGCCGGGGCGGAGCGTGCTGCGGATGGACGGCGGTCCGCTGCGGTGCTGGGTGACGGTGGGCACCCCCGCGCGCGTGCTGCTGGCCTGGGCGTCGCTGACCGGGGCGCCCGTGCTGCCGCCGGCGTGGGCGCTGGGCCATCATCACGCGTTGTGGGGTTCCGGCGACGAGCAGGATCTTAGGCGGGTCGTGGCCGGCCACCAGGAGCGGGATCTGCCCCTGGACGCGGTGCATCTGGGCGTCGGACACGGCACGGCCCGGCAGGTGTTCACCGTCGACGAGGAGCGGTTCCCGAAGCTGCCCGTACTCGCCGAGGAGCTGCGCAGGGAGGGGGTCCGGCTGGTGTCGGCCGTGGAGCCGGCGGTCCGGGCCGCGCCCGGCAACCTCGTGTACGACGGCGGTGGCCGCGGGGACGTGTTCGTACGGGATGCGGCTGGGACGGTCGTCCGGGGTGTGGGGCGTCCGGGGGAGGTGGTCTTCCCGGACTTCACCCACGCGCGCGTGCGCGAGTGGTGGGGCGGGCTCTACGAGGAGCGGCTCGGGCAGGGGTTCGCCGGGTTCTGGCACGACCTGGACGAGCCCACCTCGTTCGCCGCGTTCGGGGAGTCGACGCTGCCGCGGTCGGCCCGGCATGCGCTGGAGGGCCGGGGCGGTGATCACAGGGAGGCGCACAACGTCTACGCGTTGTGCATGGCGCGGGCCGGTTACGAGGGGCTGCGGGCGCTGGCGCCCGACGAGCGGCCGTTCGTCCTCTCCCGTTCCGGGTGGGCCGGCCTGCAACGCTACGGCGGCGTCTGGTCCGGGGCCGCGGCCACGGGGTGGCCGGGGCTGCGGGCGTCCCTGGCGCGGGTGCTGGGGCTCGGGCTGTGCGGGGTGCCGTTCTCGGGGCCGGATGTGAGCGGCTCCGAGGGCGATCCTTCGCCGGAGCTGTATCTGCGGTGGTTGCAGCTGGCCGCGTACCTGCCGCTGTTCCGCACCCGTGCCGGGACGCGGGCGGGGCGCCGGGAGCCGTGGGAGTTCGGGACCGAGGTGCTGGAGCACGCGCGCGTGGCGCTCGTCGAGCGGCGGCGGCTGCTGCCGTACTTCGTGACGCTCGCGCACCTGGCCCGGCGTACGGGTGCTCCTTGTGTGCGTCCCCTGTGGTGGTCGACGCCGGAGGACCGGGCGTTGCGGGACTGTGAGGACGCGTTTCTGCTGGGCGACTGTCTGCTGGTGGCCCCGGTGCTCGGTGCCGGGGCGGACCGGCGTGCGGTGCGGTTGCCACGGGGCCGCTGGTACGACGTGGTGACAGAGCGGGCGTACGACGGACCGGCGCAGGTGCTGGTGGACGCGCCTGCGGCGCGGATTCCGGTGTTCGCGCGCGCGGGAGCGGTGATTCCGGTGCGGGGAGCGGACGGCGGGCCGGAGCTCGAGGTGTGGGCGCCCGCGCGGGGGCGGACCGGCGGTGGGCTGGTCGTGCCGGACGCGGGCGACGGCTGGGTGGAACCGGAGATCGAACGGTACGTGGCCCGCTGGGAGGGGCAGCGGGTCGTCGTGGAGCGGGAGGGCGAGGACGGGCTGAGCGCGCCGTCCTGCCCGGTCCGCGTCCGGGGGCTCGCTCAGCGCCCGGCTCAGATGTAGCGGCCCTCGAAGAAGGCGCGTACGGCCCTGGTGTGCAGCGGGAAGGCGAGCTCTTCCGACCTGCGCAGGAGGTGCCATCCCTCGGTCTCGTCCGTGGCGGCGGAGGGCGGCAGACCCTCGGCCGGCCGCTCGGGCAGCAGCCCGAAGAGCAGCAGGTGGCCGTCGGGCGAGCTCATGGCGTCGGCGAGCCGTACGTCGCGGCTCGCCGCGTCGATGCCGGTCTCCTCTTTGAGCTCGCGTACGACGGCCTGCCGCCAGTCCTCCCGGTCGTCGACGTAGCCGCCGGGCAGGGCGACGCCCCCGCGCGCGGGGGTCACGGTGCGGGTGATGACGACCAGGGCGGTGCCCTGCGTGTCGTACACGGGCTGGAGGGCCACCGCGACCGGCAGCGGATTGCGGTAGGCCACGGTGCCGCACCCGGGGCAGGTGCGGGGCCGGCCGGAGACGCCCTCTCCGTAGGGCGATCCGCAGCTCGAACAGTGGGAGCCGGGCGCGGAGTTGGGAACGGAGGTTTGAGTTTCGGACACCCGGCGGACGGTATCCGATTACGGAGGGGACGGCTCCGGCAGGCCGGTCAGCGGCGGCCGGAGAGCGACTTCGCGGAGACCGGGAAGTCGAAGTAGGTGTCCGGGTAGGGCTCGGGCCGGTAGGTGAAGTGCCACCATTCCTCGGGGAGGTTCACCAGGCCGACGTCCTCCAGGGTGTTCTTGAGCAGCAGCCGGTTGGCGCGCTGGACGCCTTCGATGCGGGGGTCGAGGGTGTGCGAGCGGGTGTCGAAGCAGTCGTAGCCGGTGCCCATGTCGACGGAGTTGTCGGGGAAGCGCTCGTCCTTCGGGGCGAAGCAGGGCACCAGGGGCTGTCCGGGGTGGTACGGGCGGGTGGGCTTGGCCGGGAGCCGCACGAGGGTGAGGTCCATGGTGGAGCCGCGGCTGTGGCCGGACTTCTCGGCGATGTAGCCGTCGGCGAAGAGGCGGGTCTTGTCGACCTCCGGGTAGAACTCGGCCTTCATGTCCTGGTCGTCGAGGTCTTCGGCCCAGCGCACGAAGTGGTCGACGGCGCGCTGGGGCCGGTAGCAGTCGTAGACCTTGAGGGAGTAGCCCTGCCGCAGCAGCCGGGTCTGGGCGAGGTGGAGGGCTTCGGCCGCGGGGCGGGTGAGGATGCACAGGGGCTGCCGGTAGCCGTCGACGCGCTCCCCAACGAAGTTGTGCGCGGTGACGTAGCGCATCTCCTCGATGATCGTCGGGTCGACGGCGCGCAGGGCCACGAAGTCCTCGGGGGCCCTCGGCTCGTGCCGTGCCTGCGCGGTGGCGGGGGCGGACGCGGCGGGGAGGGCGGTGACGGCGAGCAGGGCGGCGAAGGTGGTGGCCAGACCGCGGAGGGCGGCGGAGAGTCGTGTCATGTCCCCTGCATTTATCAGGCTGGGACTCCGGGAGGGAAGTGGGCGGCACCGCGACTCGCCGGACACACGCTGCGTGAGCGCACCGGAATCCTGCGTGAACGTCGCGTGAACCGGGCCCGGGTGGGAGCCTGCCGCGCCATCCTGCTCCCGTGCGCTCCTGGACGGACACTCTCCGCTTCGCCTTCCAACCGGTGGTCAACCTGATGACCGGCGGGGTCGCGGCGCTGGAGATACTGGCCCGGCCGGAGAGCGGCGACGTGCTCGCCGAGGCACGGCGCGATCCCGAACTCGACGGCCTGCTGGCGGTGTCGGCGCTGCGTGCGGCCGTGCGCCGGGAGACTCTGCTGCCGCTGCACGTCAACGTGTTCGCGGGCACGCTCGCCGACCTCGGTGGTCTGCGGCCCCTGCACGACGCCGTGCGCGAGGCGGGTCGGCTGCCGTGGGAGGTGACGCTGGACGTGTGCCCGCCGTACACGCATGTGCCGCGGCGGGCCCTGCTCGACGCGGTGGGCGTGTTGCGGGGGCAGGGGTTCCGGATCTCGGCGGACGGGGTCGGTGACGGGGACGCGCCGTTGCGGCTGCTGGCGGACCTGGCGCCGGAGCTGGTGAAGCTCGACGCGTCGCTGCTGGCGCGGCCGGCGGCCGTGCGGGCGATGCGGGTGCTGTGCGACGAGTCGGGGGCGCTGCTGGCCGTCGAGGGCGTGGAGACGGAGGCGCAGTGCGCCGTCGCGCGGTCGGCGGGTGCGCAGTTGGCGCAGGGCGAGCTGTTCGCACCGCCCGCGCGGCTGCCCGCGGCGGACGTCTACGTTCCGCCCGGCTCCCCCGGCCTCGTGCCGGCGCCTCGGCCGGGGCCGTCGGTACGGCAGTTCGTGCGCCCGGCCGCGCTGTTGCCAGCGACGGCCTCGGCGGGGCGGGTGCGGGCGCTGCTGACCGGGTCGCCGGACGTGTCCGGGGTGCTGCTCGTGGACCGGGACGGGGTTCCGGTGCGCTCGGTGCACCGCTCCCGCTTCCTGCTGTCGATGTCGGGGCGCTACGGGCACGCCCTGTACGCCGACCGGCCCGCCGCGAAGCTCGGCGACCCGCCGCGGACGGTGGGCGTCGACGCGACGGCGTGGGAGGTGCTGGACGTGGTGGCCGTCGGTGGTCCGAGCCGTACGTCGGACGACGTGGCCGTGGTGGACGCGCGCGGTCGGTGTGTCGGCGTCGTTCGGCTCTCGGACCTGGTGCGGGCGCTGGCGGAGAGCCGGGTGGAGGAGGCGGCGGGGCTCAATCCGCTGACGCGGCTGCCCGGTTCGGAGGCGATCACGGACGAGGTGGACCGGCGGATCGCGGCCGGGCGGGCGTTCGCGCTGAGCTGGCTCGACGTGGACCACTTCAAGCAGGTCAACGACGGGGCCGGGTTCGCCGCGGGCGACGAGCTGATCCGGTCCGTCGGGCGGACGCTGCTGCGGACGGCCGGCGGGGAGACCCGCGTGGGGCACATCGGCGGTGACGACTTCCTGGTGCTCTGCGACCCGGAGGTGCTGGATCCGCTGGCTGCCGCCGTGCTGGACGTGTCGTGGTCGGCCGGCGGGCGGCCCGTCACGCTGTCCCTGGCGACGGTCCTGTGCGCGCCGGGCAGCGTGCCCGACCACCGGCGGGCGGCGGCCCGCCTGGCGCCGCTGAAGAAGGCCGCGAAGGCGTTGGGCGGGGCGAGTTGGGTGCTGGGCAGGGCGGAGGCACCGGGCCACGAGGTCCGGCGCGGCACGGTCCGGACGACGGCACCGGCCGGCTGAGCGCCTGTCGGCTCGGCACCACCGACGTGGAGACGCCGGTGCCCCGACCGCGAGCGCCACGACCGCCGCGGGGCGGTGGAGCGCGGGACGACGGAGGAGGGCCGGCCGCACGGACGAGCGAGACGTACGGCGGTCCGGCCGGCGGGACCTCAGGTCGGCACGGCCCGACGGGGACCTCAGGTCGGCACGGCCCGACGGGGACCTCAGGTCGGCACGCCCGGCGGGGACCTCAGCTCGGGACGGACCGACGGCGACCTCAGGTCGGCACGCCCGGCGGGGACCTCAGGTCGGGACGGCCCGGCGGCGGTCTGCCGCCTGGGTCATCGCGTGCTGGACGACGCCGATGAGGACCTCCTTGACGGACTCCCGGTCCCGGGCGTCGCACATCACCAGGGGTACGTCCTCGTCGAGGTCGAGGGCCTGGCGGACGGTGTCGCCGGGGTAGCGCGCCGATCCCTCGAAGCAGTTGACGCCCACGACGAACGGGATGGAGCGCCGCTCGAAGTAGTCGACGGCGGCGAAGCAGTCCTCCAGGCGCCGGGTGTCGGCCAGCACGACGGCGCCCAGCGCGCCCTCGGACAGCTCGTCCCACATGAACCAGAACCGCTCCTGGCCGGGCGTGCCGAAGAGGTAGAGCACCAGGTCCTCGCGCAGGGTGATCCGCCCGAAGTCCATGGCCACCGTGGTGGTGTGCTTGCCCTCCACGCCGCTGATGTCGTCGACGGGCCGCCCGGCCTCGGTGAGCAGCTCCTCGGTGCGCAGCGGCCTGATCTCGCTGACCGCGCCGACGAGGGTGGTCTTGCCCACGCCGAACCCGCCGGCCACCAGGATCTTGAGCGTGACGGGCTCGACCGGCGGCTTGCCGCGCTGGGAACGCCCGAAGATCATCGGTCTCTTCTCCTTAACCTGCCGCCGCCCGACGGGCCCGGGGGCCGGCTCACAGTGCCCTCAACCCGTTGATCACGTCGCGCAGAATGTTCTCGTCCGGCAGTTCGGCCGGGGGCACGGGCCGGTTGACGTGGACCAGTTCGATGTCCACGAGGTCGCCGACCAGGACCCGCACGACCCCGATGGGGAGGTCGAGTCCGGCGGCGAGTTCGGCGACCGACTGCGGGGCGTCGCGGCACAGGCCGACGATGTCCACGTGCTCCGGGGAGAGGGTGACGTCCGCCTCCGGATCGTCCGCGTGCGGTTCCACGACGACCACCGCGATCAGGTCGAGGCGGTGCTGCGCCGCGCTGCTGGTGCGGCCGCGCGTCATGGCGTACGGACGGACGACGGGACCGGCCTCGTCGTCGAACCAGTGGTTTCTTCCCTGACCGTCTGCGCTCATGTCATCCCACTTACCCGCCCGAGGGCAGATCGGTGCGCGGCGCGGTGCCCAGGTGCACGCCGACCCGCTTGACGAGCAGGGTCATCTCGTAGGCGACCTGGCCGACGTCCGAGTCGGCGTCGGACAGGACGGCCAGGCAGCTCCCGTCGCCTGCGGCGGTGACGAAGAGGAAGGCTTCGTCGAGTTCGACGACGGTCTGCCGGACGCTGCCCGCCTCGAAGTGCCGGCCCACGCCCTTGGCGAGGCTGTGGAATCCGGACGCCACGGCGGCCAGGTGCTCGCTGTCCTCCCTGGTCAGGTCCTTGGACACGCCCGTGGCCAGGCCGTCGCCGGACAGGACGACGGCCTTGCGGATGCTCGCGACACGGTCCACCAGGTCGTCGAGGAGCCAGTTCAGCTCGCCGGACTTGGTCGCGGTGTGGCCGGTCGCCTTCGGTGCGGTCATCGACCGTCCCCCTTTGTCGTTCCTCGTGGTGCTGATGGTGCTGTGCCGCCGGGTGGGTCGTCACCCGTGGCGTTCTCCCTGCGGCCGCGCTGCCAGCCGCGCTGGAGCGAGGCCATGCGGCTGCGTACCTCGTCGGCGTCACGGTCGGCGGGGTCGGAGCGGTCTTCGGCGGCCGGTTCGGGGCTCTGCCTGAGCTGGGGGGCCAGACTGGCCTGCCGGACGCGTCGGGGCAGTGCCCCCGCCTCGGCGCCCGCGGGCGGAGCGTCCTCGCGCGCGGCGGGCACGCCGCCACCTCGCTCGGTGGTGGAGCCCTCGGTGCGGTCGGTGCCGGGGTCTCCGGTGCGGTCGCTGGCGCGATCTCCGCGTCGGCGGGCGGGCAGGGCGGGCAGCTCGTCCGCACGGGTGCGGGACGCGGTCGGGGGCTCCGCCCCGTCCGGGCCGGCCGCGGGCGGCTGGTCGGCGCTGTTCCGGGCGCCGCGTTCGGTGACGGGGCGTCCGTGCGAGCTGACCAGCTTGGGAGTGCGGCGGCGGGGCAGCGCCACCGGTGCGTCCGCCTCGGTCCCGTCCTCGGCCGTCGCCTCGTCACCGTGACGGGACTCGGAGCGTCGCGGTCCCGGGCGGCGGGCCACCTGGTCGTCGTCGGCCGCGACCAGGGAGCGGCGCGGACGGAACAGGCCGCCGCGTTCGCTGTCCTGGTCGTCGAGCGCGCCCGGGAGGTCGTCGAGGGCGTCCAGGTCGACGGGCGCCTCCAGCTCGACGGGGCCGTCCAGCAGCGCGGCCGGACGCTCCGGGAGCCGTGCGGGCACGTGGGAGAGGGCGGCACGGCGGCCCTCCTCCCGCTCCTTGTCCTTGACGTGCTGGGGTCGGTCGAGGCGGAAGCCGACGCCGTTGGTGTCCGGGGCGTCGTCGGTGAGCAGCGCGTCGGGGACGAAGACGACCGCGGTGGTGCCGCCGTACGGGGAGGGCTGCAGGGAGACCCGGACGTTCTGCCGCTGGGCGAGCCGGCTGACGACGAACAGGCCGAGCCGGTCGGTGTCGGACAGCTCGAACTCGGGTGTCTCGGCCAGCCGGAGGTTGGCGTCGAGGAGGGCGTCGGCGGCCATGCCGAGGCCGCGGTCGTGGATCTCCAGGGTGAAGCCGTTGGCGACGCGTTCGCCGAGGACCTGCACCGCGGTGTGCGGCGGCGAGAACACCGTGGCGTTCTCCAGGAGTTCGGCCACCAGGTGGGTGAGGTCGGCGACCGCGGGTCCGGTGACGGCGACGCGCGGCAGCCTGCGGACCTCGATGCGCTCGTAGTCCTCGACCTCGGCGACAGCGGCCCGCACCACGTCCATCAGCTGGACGGGCTTGCGCCACTGCCGGGAGGGTGCGGCGCCGGAGAGGATGACCAGGCCCTCGGCGTGCCGGCGCATGCGGGTGGTCAGGTGGTCCAGGCGGAACAGGTCGGCGAGTTCCTCGGTGTCCTCGGTCCTGCGCTCCATGGTGTCGAGCAGGGTCAGCTGCTTGTGCAGGAGGACCTGGCTGCGGCGCGCGAGGTTGACGAAGACCTCGGAGACGCCCGCGCGGAGTTCGGCCTGCTTGACGGCGGCTTCCACGGCGGCCCGCTGAAGGGTGTTGAGGGCCTGGCCGACCTCGCCCATCTCGTTCCGGTCGTACTCGAGGCGCGGTACCTCGGTCTCGACGTCGACCTCCTCGCCCGCCGACAGGCGGCGCATCACGCTGGGCAGGCGGACACCGGAGGCCTCGTGGGCCTCCAGGCGCAGCTGCTTGAGGTCGCGGATGAGGGAGCGGCCGACGCGGACGGACAGGAAGAGGGAGTACAGCAGGGCGATCAGGCCGAGCGCTCCGGCGACGACGGCCTTGGCGATGGTGCTGGTGGCGACCGGGTCGACGCGGTCCTGGTAGCGGTCGGCGGCGTTGTCGTCGAGGTCGCCGAGTTCCTTCAGGACACTCCCGGCGGCGGTGTCCCAGCTCTTGGCGGTGACTCCGCGCGGCGTGCCGGTGTCGGAGGATACGGCGGCCTGCTCGGCGACCCGGAGGGGGGCGGAGGAGGCGTTCTTCCAGAAGCGCTGGTAGCGGCCGCGTTCGGTGGCGGGCAGCAGCGGCAGGTTGATGTCGTACATCACGGTGCGCTGCGCCACGAGGTCGGAGACCTCCCGTACCTCCGTGCGGCTGAGCCGTCCGGTGACCAGGGCGGAGCCGAGGAGGGCGTCCTCACGGGAGAGCAGTTCGCGGGCGCGGGAGACGTTGACGAGCGCGCGGTACTGCTTGTCGAGGCCCACGTCGTCGACGACGTTGAGGTTGGCGAGCAGGTCGTGGCAGGGGTCGACCAGACGGTTGTAGAGGCCGAGGGCCTGGGCCCGGTCCACGGTGCCGTCCTCGACGCTGCGGCGCAGGGAACCGAGGCCGTCGAAGGCGTCCAGTACCGCGGTGAGCCGTTCGTCCCCGGCCTGGCCGAGGTCGTCCCGTACGCCGGCGTCGGCGGCGTTGCGGCGGATCTCCGCGACGGCCTCGTCGGTGGCGGTGCGGCTGCGCTCCAGTGCGGCCAGTCCGTCGGAGGCGCGGGGGTCGGCGAGGTGGACGAGGGTCTGGCGGCGTTCCTGCTGGAGGACCCGGACGGTGTCCTCGACCGGGTAGCCGATCTCCTCGACGACGGTGGAGACGCTGAACAGCCGTGCCGCCTCGCGGCCCGTCAGTACCGTGGCGAAGGCCCAGATCGCGGTCAGGGACAGCAGCGGCACGAGGAGCAGCGCCACGATCTTCCGGCGGATCGACTTCCCGCGAAAGCGCATGGCCTCCCCCAGCTCGACCCCCACCGGTGGGGGTACTCATGTGCGTCAACAAACGGCGCGAGCCTACTACTGACGCACAGGTAACTCGAAGACCCGTCCGGAGGCCGAACTTCCGCACCCGTGGCGGACGATGGTCAGTTGTCCGGTCATTGCGGGAGATTGCCTCCCGGGATCGGCGGACGGGCGGGAGGCGGTCACGACGGCGTGACGGGCGGATTGGCCGAAATTATTCGACTGCGCGGGATTTTCGGGAATCTTGGGGGCCCGTCGTTCGTCCTTCACTACGGGAAACGGAGGCGGAATCGGCCACAGGAGCCGCATCCCGCCCCTGGGCGGCGTAAAGCAGTGCAAGCCGGGCAGTCAGAGGGGAGACGTGTCCTCGGACACGGACGAGCGGTCTGCCGGCGGTGGGGAGTGACATGTTGATGGGCACGGCGGAGCGACGCGGGGCGCCGGATCGCGACGTTCCGGCGACCGGGCCGGACACTCGGGCGGGCGAGCGGCCGTCGGGGTACCGGCCGTTGTGGAGCGAGGAGCCCGCGCGGCGCCGCAGGATGCCGGATCCGGTGCGTACGGCGGCCGTGCGCGCGGTGCTGGTGGTCGCCGTGACGCTGATACTGGCGATGGTGGCCTTCCTGTGCACGCTGGCGGAGTCCTGGCTGGCGTTCCCGATGGTGCTCGGCAGTGTGGCGGGCACGGTGGTGGCCACCTGGGGCGTGCTGGACGTGTGGGTGACCCGGCAGGTGTGGAATCAGCGGCACGGTGTCGTGTCGGTGCCGAGCAGCACCGCGCGAGCCATGCGCCGCGAGCGTCGCCGGGCGAGGCGGCAGGCGAGGGCCGACGAGCGGGGCCGTGGGCGGATAGGCCGGCGGGGCGGCACGGGGCAGCTGTCGCACCCCTGAGCTGCGGGGCGGCGCCGTCCGGACGGCGGGAGTCACCAAGCTACGCCGGCACCGCCCGGTCGGCCTCGCGCGCAAGTTCGCGCCGCGCCCTCATGAAGGAGCGGGGGCGGTCCACGGCGAGCACGGCGGTGGTCCGGCCGTCACGTTCGTAGTGGGCGAGAAGACCGTCGTCGCCCGGAGCGTCGTCGCTCACCCGGCCCTCGACGACGCGGACGGTGTCGCCCGCCCGTCGTCGGCCGGCGAACTGAAGGCGGGCTCCGTACTGGTCGGACCAGAAGTACGGCACCGACCTCGCGCTCTCCACCGTGCGTCCGGCGAGCAGGTTGGCCACGGCGGCCCGGGGCTGCCGGGTGGCGGAGGTCCAGTGCTCCGCGCGGGTACCGCCGACGCGGGCCACATCACCGACGGCGACCACCTGCGGCAGGGACGTCACACAGCCGTCGTCGCACAGGACGCCGTCGTTCACGACCAGCGGCGAGCCCGCCAGCCAGGCGGTGTTGGGCGTGGCCCCGATGCCGACGATCACCACCTCGGCGGGCAGGGCACGGCCGTCGGTGAGTGCCACCCCGGTGACGGTCCCGCCGCCCCGCAGCGCGCTCACGGAGGCGCCCGTGACCAGCCCGACGCCACCCCGGCGGTGCAGTGCGGCGCACACGGCGGCCATCTCGGGGCCGAGCTGGGGCGCGAGCGGGAGCGCGGCGGCCTCGACGACGGTGACTTCGTGCCCGAGGGCGGCACACGAGGAGGCGGTCTCCGCACCTATGAATCCGGCGCCGACGATCACCACCCGGCGTGGCCCGCGGGTGAGTTCGGCACGCAGAGCACGGGCGTCGTCCAGGGTGCGCAGCGTGTGAACACCGGACAGTCGGCCACCGGACCGTCGAACGCCGGACCGTCGATCGCCGTACGGTGAATCACCTGACCGTCGGCCCCCGGTCAGGCCCCGGGCCGACGCGCCGGTGGCGACGACGACGCCGTCGGTGGAGACGGTGCGTCCGCCGTCGAGCAGGACGGTACGCCCGCGCGCGTCCAGTCCGCGGGCGCGGACGCCGAGCAGCCACTCGGCGTCCAGGTCGGCGGTCTCCTCCGCGTCGGTGAGCGCCAGCCGGTCCTCGTCGGCCCCGCCCGTGAGGTACTCCTTGGAGAGGGGCGGCCGGTCGTAGGGCCGGTGCGGTTCGTCGCCGACGATCACCAGTCGGCCGTCGAAGCCCTGGGCCCGCAGTTCCCGGGCGGCGTACAGGCCGGCCAGCGAGGCGCCGACGACGGTCACGGTTCTCATGCGGCGCTTCCCTCCTCGGCGGCGAGGTGGACGTGGACGACGCCGTCGTCGTCCACGGAGACCCGGTGGGTGCGCACGGGCCTGCGGGCCGGCAGGCAGGTGGGCCGGCCGGTGCGCAGGTCGAACGCGGCGGCGTGCAGCGGGCATTCGACCAGGCAGCCCTCGAGCCAGCCCTCGGACAGGGAGGCGTCCTGGTGGCTGCAGGTGTCGTCGATGGCGTAGAGATCGCCGTCGTCGGTGTGGAAGACGGCGATCGGCGGAGTGGACGCGACGCGGGCGGACTCGCCCTTGGGGAGGTCTTCGAGGCGGCAGACCGGAATCATGGGGGCTCCCCTCTCGGTCCGGAACGCGGGTCCTGTCGGGCCGCGGTACGCGTACCCTTCCGGGATCCGGACGCTTGAGTAACATGATGTTTCACATGGCGCACTGGAGAGCGCTATGCGCAACAGAATCCGGGGCGGGTGCCCGTGCCGTCAAGGGCTTCCCGCGGACGCGGTCCCCACAGGGCCGTCAGGTGATGAGAGTTGAGCCATGACCCGCACACAGAGGCAGCCCGACCATCGTGAGGACCGCGTGGCGAACAAGCAGGCCGGCGGCAGGGGCGCGGCGAGCGCCGTGCAGTCGGTGGACCGCGCCGTGAGCGTGCTGGAGATCCTCGCCCGGCACGGCGAGGCGGGCGTCACCGAGATCGCCGACGAACTGGAGGTGCACAAGTCCACCGCCTTCCGGCTGCTCGGCGTGCTGGAGAACCGCGGCCTGGTGGCCCAGGAGAAGGAGCGCGGCAAGTACTACCTGGGCGCCGGCGTGCTGCGCCTCGCGGGAGCGGCCGCGGTACGGCTGGACATCTCGCAGGAGGGCGTGCCGGTCTGCCGCGAACTGGCCGACGAACTCGGCGAGACGGCGAACATCGCGGTCCTGGACGACGACGCGGCGGTCAACGTCATGCAGGCCCGCGGCACCGCCTCCGTGACCGCGCAGAACTGGCTCGGCCGGCGCACCCCGCTGCACGCCACCGCCAGCGGCAAGGTGCTGCTCGCCCATCTGCCGCCCACCTTGCGCGAGGGCCTGCTGGCCCGCCCGCTGCACCGGTTCACCGAGCACACCGTCACCGGCGCGGCGGTGCTCCGCGGCGAGTTGGAGACCGTGACCGGGCAGGGCTACGCGATCACCCAGGAGGAGCTGGAGATCGGGCTGGCCGCGGTGGCGGCGCCCGTCCGGTCCCACGACGGCAAGGTGATCGCGTCGATCAGCGTCTCGGGCCCGGTGTACCGGCTGACGCCGGACCGCCTGCCGGACCTGGCGAAGCGCACCTCGGCGGCGGGAGGCGAACTGTCCCGCCGTATGGGCTACGGCGGCTGACCGGGTGCCAGGGGCGGCGCGGGCGGCCGGGCGAGCCGTCTCGGCGCGATTCGGCCGTCCCGTTCCCTTTTGCCGAGGGGTTGACCCGCACCTCTTGACGGCTCCTGGACGGCGTTCTCACTATGTTCCTCATCGCGCAACCCATCGTGCTATGCGCAACAGCAGAGGAGCTTGTCGTGCCACACGAGGTCCGTGCCGTAGTCGCTGTGAAGAGGGGCGCACCCGTCGAGGTGCAGACGATCGTCGTCCCGGATCCGGGACCCGGCGAGGTGCTGGTCGCGGTGCAGGCCTGCGGGGTCTGTCACACGGATCTGCACTACCGGGAGGGTGCGGTCACGGACGACTTCCCGTTCCTGCTGGGTCACGAGGCGGCCGGCACGATCGAGGCGGTCGGCGAGGGCGTCGACGCACTCGCGCCGGGCGACTACGTCGTGCTGGCGTGGCGGGCTCCCTGTGGGGACTGCCGGTCCTGCCGGCGCGGCCGCCCCTGGTACTGCTTCCGGTCGCGCAATGCCGCCCAGCCGATGGCGCTGCCGGACGGCACCCCACTGACCGCCGCCCTCGGCATCGGGGCGTTCGCGGAGAAGACGCTGGTCGCGGCCGGTCAGGCGGTGAAGGTCGATCCGGCCGCCCGGCCCGAGGCCGCCGGTCTCGTCGGCTGCGGGGT
The DNA here is from genome assembly GCF_055635195.1 of Streptomyces sp. NPDC111628. Taxonomy (NCBI): domain Bacteria; kingdom Bacillati; phylum Actinomycetota; class Actinomycetes; order Kitasatosporales; family Streptomycetaceae; genus Streptomyces; species Streptomyces sp. NPDC111628. The sequence continues at coordinate 20,242 of NZ_JBVKBZ010000008.1, forward strand.
GATGGCCGGATACGGCGCCGCCGTCCACACGGGCAGGGTGGGGCGGGGCGACTCGGTCGCCGTCATCGGCTGCGGCGGAGTGGGCGACGCGGCGATCGCGGGCGCCGCCCTGAACGGCGCCGTCAAGGTCATCGCGGTCGATGTGGACGGCCGGAAGCTGGACCGGGCGGAACGGTTCGGCGCCACGCACACCGTCGACTCCCGCGGCACCGACCCGGTCGAAGCGGTCCGTGCCCTCACCGACGGCCACGGCGTGGACATCGCGATCGACGCGGTGGGCCTCCCGGAGACGTTCCGCCAGGCGTTCTACATGCGCGACCACGCCGGAGTGCTGGTCCAGGTCGGTGTCCCCACGCCCGGGACGACGGTCGAACTCCCGCTCGCCGACGTCTTCTCGCGCGGCGGCGCGATCAAGTCGTCCTGGTACGGCGACTGCCTGCCCAGCCGCGACTTCCCGTTCCTGATCGACCAGTACCTGCACGGGCTGTTGGACCTGGGCGCCTTCGTCTCGGAGACGACGACGCTGGACGGGGTGGAGGAGGCGTTCGCCAGGATGCACCGCGGCGAGGTGCTGCGCTCGGTGGTGGTCCTGTGAACACCCCTGACCCCGGCCGCCGCCCGCCCCGCGTGGTGGTCATCGGTGCCGGCATCGTCGGCTGCTCCCTCGCCGACGAACTGACCGCCCGCGGCTGGACGGACGTCACCGTCCTCGAACAGGGCCCGCTGCCCGCCCCCGGCGGCTCCACCTCGCACGCGCCCGGCCTGGTCTTCCGCACCAGTCCGTCCCGCACCCTGACGGCCTTCGCCCGGTACACCGTCGAGAAGTTCTCCTCCCTCGCCTCGGCCGGCGTGCCGTGCTTCCAGCCGGTCGGCGGCCTGGAACTGGCGACCACCCCGGAGCGCCTCGCCGACCTGCACCGCCGGGCCGGGTACGCCGCCTCCTGGGGCGTGCGCGGCGAGATCGTCGACGCCGCCCGCTGCAAGGAACTCTGGCCGCTGCTCGACGCGTCGGTGGTCCTCGGCGGCTTCCACACCCCGGAAGACGGGCTGGCCGACGCCCTGCACGCCTCCCGTGCCCAGCTGGACCGCGCCGTCGCGCGGGGCGCCCGTGCCCTGGACCGGCACACCGTCACCGGCATCGAGCGGGCGGACGGCAGGGTCACGGGCGTCGTCACCGACCGGGGCGCCTTCCCCGCCGACCACGTCGTCTCGGCGGCGGGATTCTGGGGACCGGTCGTCGGCCGCATGGCGGGGGTCGACGTCCCCCTGCAACCGCTCGCCCATCAGTACGCGCGAACCGGGCCGCTGCCCGAGCTGCGCGGCGCCACGGCGGAGGCCTCGAAGCCGATCCTCCGCTTCCAGGACCGGGACCTGTACTTCCGCGAACACGGCGACCGTCTCGGCATCGGCTCCTACGCCCACCGTCCGCTGCCCGTCGACCCGTTCGCCGTCCTCGGTCACGACGAGGCCCGCGCCCGGGGCATGGACATGCCGTCGTCGTACCCCTTCACTCCCGAGGACTGGGCGCCCAGCTGGGAGGACTGCCGCCGCCTGATGCCCGCCCTGCGCGGGGCCGGGATCGAGTCCGGGTTCAACGGCGTCTTCTCCTTCACCCCGGACGGCATGCCGGTCCTCGGCGAGTCCCGCGCGCTGCGCGGCTTCTGGCTGGCGGAGGCGGTCTGGGTGACCCACTCGGCCGGGGTCGCCAAGGCCGTCGCCGAGTGGATGGTGAACGGGCGGCCGTCGATCGACGTGCACGAGTGCGACCTCACGCGCTTCGAGGAGGCGCAGCGTTCACCGGCGTACGTCCGTGAGCGCGGGGCACAGCAGTTCGTGGAGGTGTACGACGTCGTCCACCCGCTCCAGCCGATGGAACGGCCGCGTCCCCTCCGGGTCAGTCCCTTCCATGCCCGTCAGCAGCGGCTCGGCGCGTATTTCCTGGAGGGCGGCGGCTGGGAACGCCCGCACTGGTACGAGGCGAACGCGCCTCTCGCCGCAGACCTCCACGTGCCCGGCCGCGACGCCTGGTCGGCCCGCCACTGGTCCCCGATCGCGGCGGCGGAGGCACGCGCCACCCGTGAGCGGGTCGCCCTGTACGACATGACCCCGCTGCGCCGCCTGGAGGTCACCGGCCCCGGCGCCCTGGCCTTCCTGGACCGCATGACCAGCAACAACCTCCGCAAGAAGCCCGGCGCGGTCACGTACACGCTGCTCCTCGACGAAAGCGGCGGCATCCGCTCCGACCTCACCGTCGCCCGCCTCGCCCCCGACCGCTTCCAGGTCGGCGCCAACTCCCCCGCCGACCTGGACCACCTGCTGCGCCACGCGCCGGACGGTGTCCACGTCAGGGACATCACCTCCGGCACCTGCTGCGTCGGCGTCTGGGGCCCGCTCGCCCGCGACCTCGTCCAGCCGCTCACGCCGGACGACTTCTCGCACGAGGCGTTCGGCTACTTCCGCGCGAAGCAGACCTACGTCGGCCACGTCCCGGTCACCGCGCTGCGCCTGAGCTATGTCGGTGAGCTGGGCTGGGAGCTGTACACCACGGCCGACCTGGGGCTCAGGCTCTGGGACACGCTGTGGGAGGCCGGGCGCGGACTCGGCGTGATCGCCGCCGGGCGGTCCGCCTTCGACTCCCTGCGGCTGGAGAAGGGGTACCGGGCCTGGGGCAGGGACATGACCGACGAGGACAACCCCTACGAGGCGGGGGTCGGCTTCGCGGTCCGCATGGACAAGGGGGACTTCGTCGGCAGGCCGGCGCTGGAGCGCACGGGCGAACCGGAGCGGCGGCTCACGCCCCTCCTCCTCGACGACCCCGCCGCCGTGGTGCTCGGCAGCGAACCGGTGTACGTGGACGGCGCTCCCGCCGGGTACGTGACCAGCGCCTCGTACGGCTACACCCTCGGCCGCTGTGTCGCGTACGCCTGGCTCCCGGCGGGTCTGCCGGACGGCACCGGCGTGCACGTGGAGTACTTCGGCGAGAAGGTGTCCGCCACGGTCGCCGAAGAGCCCCTGTTCGACCCGAAGATGACCCGCATCCGCCGTTGACCGTCCCCAGGAGGCCCCGAGTTGTCCCCCACCTACGACGTGATCGTCATCGGTCTCGGCGGCATGGGCAGCGCCGCCGCCCACCACCTCTCCGCGCGGGGTGTGCGCGTCCTGGGCCTGGAGCGGTTCGGCCCGGTGCACAACCGGGGCTCCAGCCACGGCGGTTCGCGGATCACCCGCCAGTCGTACTTCGAGGACCCGGCGTACGTCCCGCTGCTGCTGCGCGCCTACGAGCTGTACGAGGACCTGGAACGGGCCACCGGCCGGGACATCTCCCTGCTCTGCGGCGGACTGATGATCGGCCGCCCCGACGCGTGGACCGTCTCCGGCTCACTGCGCTCGGCCCGCCAGTGGGACCTGCCGCACGAGATGCTGGACGCCCGGGAGATCCGCCGCCGCTTCCCCACGCTCGCGCCGGACGACGACGAGGTCGCGCTCTACGAGGCCAAGGCCGGGCTGCTCCGGCCGGAGAACACCGTGGCCGCCCATCTCCAGCTCGCCACCCGGCAGGGCGCCGACCTGCACTTCGACGAGCCGACGACCCGCTGGGAGCCGTACCGGGACGGCGTGCGGGTGCACACCGCCGAGAACACCTACACCGCTTCCCACCTGGTGGTCTGCCCGGGGGCGTGGGCGCCGCGGCTGCTCTCCGACCTCGGGGTGCCGTTCACGGTCGAGCGGCAGGTCATGTACTGGTTCCAGCCGCGCGGCGGCATCCGCCCCTTCCGCCCCACGAGCCATCCGATCTATGTCTGGGAGGACGCGGCCGGTGTCCAGGTCTACGGCTTCCCGGCCATCGACGGCCCCGACGACGGCGCCAAGGTCGCCTTCTTCCGCAAGGGGCGGGCCACGACCCCCGAGACGATCGACCGCACCGTGCACGAGCACGAGGTCCGGGCCATGGCGGACCACATGTCCGGCCGCATCCCCGATCTGCCCGGCACCTTCCGCAAGGCCGCGACCTGCATGTACACCACCACGCCCGACGAACACTTCGTCATCGCCCGCCACCCGGCGCACCCAGACTCGGTCACGGTGGCGTGCGGCTTCTCCGGGCACGGCTTCAAGTTCGTGCCCGTGGTCGGGGAGATCCTCGCCGACCTGGCCCTGACCGGCACCACCGCGCACCCCATCGGTCTCTTCGACCCCGCCCGAGGAGTACGCACGTGACGACGACTCCCCTGCCCTCCAGCCTCGTCCCGACGCTGCCGGGCCGCTACTACACCGACCCGGAGGTCTTCCGCGAGGAGCAGCGGCACGTCTTCGAGGCGCTGTGGTTCTGCGCCGTACGCGGCGCCGACCTCGAACGGCCCGGCGCCTTCCGCACCGTGCAGGTCGGCCGCGAGAACGTGATCGTCACGCGGACCCGGACCGGCGACCTGCGCGCCTTCCTCAACATCTGCCGGCACCGCGGCGCCAGGCTGTGCCTGGAGGAGTCCGGCGAAGTGCGCCGCACCCTCCAGTGTCCGTACCACGCGTGGACGTACGACCTCGACGGCAGGCTGGTCGCCGCGCCCGACCTGCCGAAGATGACGGACGTCGACCGGTCGGCGTACGGCCTGGTCGAGGTGGCCCTGCGCGAATGGCTCGGCTATGCCTGGGTGTGCCTGGCCGAGGAGCCGCCCTCGTTCGAGGAGACGGTGTGCGGGGCGGTGGTCGAACGGCTCGGCGATCCGGCCGCCGTCGAGCGGTACGGGACCGAGAGGCTCGCGCTCGGCCGGCGCGTCCGGTACGACGTGCGGGCCAACTGGAAGCTGATCGTCGAGAACTTCATGGAGTGCTACCACTGCGCGACCATCCACCCGGAACTCACCGACGTCCTGCCCGAGTTCGCCGACGGCTACGCGGCGCAGTACTACGTGGGGCACGGTGCCGAGTTCGGCGCGGGCGTGGAGGGCTTCACGGTCGACGGCAGCGCGGGCTTCGGCAGGCTGCCCGAGGTGTCGGACGGCCAGGACCGCCGGTACTACGCCGTCACCGTGCGGCCGACGGTCTTCGTGAACCTGGTGCCGGACCACGTGATCCTGCACCGCATGTTCCCGCTGGCCGCGGACCGCACGGTCGTCGAGTGCGACTGGCTGTACGAGCCCGAGGTCGTGGCGTCCGGGGCGGACCTGTCGAAGTCGGTCGAGCTGTTCCACCGGGTCAACGCCCAGGACTTCGCGGCCTGCGAGCGGACCCAGCCGGCCATGGCGTCCCGGGCCTACCGCGCGGGCGGGGTGCTGGTGCCGACCGAGCACCACATCGGGATCTTCCACGACTGGCTGCTCGGCCGGCTCGGCGAACGGCCGGCCCAGGCCGGTGACGCCCGGGCCGGTGACGCCTAGGCCGGTGACTGGGCGGGACGCTTGAACATGCGGGTCGCGGTGATCTCGCTGTGCACCGCCTCGCCCTCCCCCTCGGCGGCGGGTGTCGGCTGGGGCAGGCCCGGCCTGAGGTGCTCCTCCACGCTGATGTACTTCAGGCCCGCCCGGAGGTCGGCGTCGTTGCGCAGCCGGATGACCAGCGGGAACTCGGCCAGCGCGGTCGTGTCGAACAGGCCGGTGGTGTACAGGAGCTGGACGCCGAGCGCGTCCGAGACCGCCCGCTGGAGCTCCAGCAGGTAGGTGGCGTTGGCGCGGCCGATGGGGTTGTCGAGGAACAGGGTGCCGGCGTGGCGGTGCCGGTCGCGGCCCCGGTCGTTGCTGCGCAGCGCGGCCATCGTGCAGTACAGGGCGATGGCCGCGGTGAGCAGCTGGCCGCCGGAGAAGACGTCGCCCATCTGTCCGACGGGGACGCGTTCGGCGCGCAGTACGGCGTCGGGTTTGAGGATCTCGACGGCGACGCCCCTGGGCTGCAGGGCGGCACCGACGCCGCGCAGCAACAGGGACATGCCGTCGCGGCGCAGGTCGGAGTTCTTCTTCACGGCCGCGCGAGTGGCCTCGTCGACGACCTCGCCGAGCCGCTCGGTGAGGGTGGCCTGGTCGGGCTCCTCGAAGCGGATGCGCAGGAACTCCTGCCCGGACCACTCGCCGAGGCCCTCCGGCAGCCGGGACAGGCGCTGGGCGGAGCGGAGGGTGGCGAGGGCGGACTCGACCAGTCCGCGCAGCCGGTCCACGATCGAGTCGCGGTTGCGCTCCAGCTGGGCCAGCTCGTCGGTGAGGACGCGCAGCCGGGGCGCGAAGGCGTCGGCCCACTTGGCGGCGTGCTCGGGCAGCGCGGCGGCGGGCAGTTCGCGGATCTGCTGGCGGGCGGGGGTGCGGACCTGCTCGTAGCGGGTGGAGTTGGCGTGCCGGACGAGGACGTCGCTCGCCTCACGTACGGCGGCCTCGGCGGCGGAGAGGTCGGCGGCGCAGCCGCGCAGCGAGCGGCGGGCCTCGGCGGCGGACCGTCGGGCCTCCTCCAGGTCGCCCGCGTAGGGCTCGGGCTCCTCCGGCTCCTCCTCGGGCGCGTGTTCGCGCAGCAGGTCGCGGAGCATGGCGGCGATCTCGTCGAAGCCGCCGGCGGCGTCCTCGGCGGCGCGGTGCGCGTCGAGCAGTTCGGCGTGTGCCTCGCGAGCCTGGGCCAGGGCCTCGGTGCGGGTGGCGAGTTCGGCGGTCGCCGTGCGCAGCAGGGTCTGGGCGTGCTCGGCGTCGCGCGGCAGGAGTTCCTCGGGGAGGTCGGTGTGGGTGTCGCCGTCCTCGGGCGCGTGCCGTTCGGCCTCGCCGCGCAGCCGGCCGAGCTGTTCGCTCGCGCTCGACATGCGGGTTTCCAGGAGCTGCACCAGTTCCTCCGCCCGGGCGACGGCGGCCTGCCGGGAGGGTCCGTCGGAGCCGTCGGGCGACTCCAGGAGCTGTGCGGCGCGGGTGCGGACCTTGTTGCTGAGCCGGTCGAGATCCGCGCGGGCCGCGCTCTCGTCGCTCTCCGCGCGGGCCTGTTCGGCGCGCAGGTCGGCGCCGACGCCGACCTTCTCGTACACCTGGGAGGCGGCGCGGTAGGCCTCGCGGAGGTCGGGCAGGGACGCCTTCGGCGCCTCGGCGCCGTCCCCGGGTGCCTCTTCGGGTACGTCGTCGGGGGCGCCGGCGATCTCGGAGCGCTCGGCGCGCAGCGCGCGGGCGGTGCGGCGGGCGTCGTCGGCGGCGCGCTGGGCGGCGCGCCGGTCCTCGTCGGCGGCGCGGGCCCGCTCCAGGCAGACCTGGGCGCGGGCCTCGGACTCGGCACCCTCGTCGGCCAGTTCACGGAGTCTGACCTGCCAGCCGGCGCGTTCGCGCAGCCGGAAGGCGAGTCCGGCGAGGGCGTCGGCGGCGCGGCGGGCCTTCTGCGCGGCCTCCTGCCGCTCGTCGCGCAGGTGGACGGCCTCGGCGGCCCTCTCGTCCGCCTCGGCGCGCAGGGTGCGGGCCTCGGTCAGCTCGGCCTCGGTCTCCTCGGCGAAGGCGCGGGCCTCCTCGGCGGTCCTGGCGAGTTCCGCGAGGCGTCCGGCCGGGCAGCCGGTGCGCCAGGAGGCGAGCCGGGCCGCCAGCTCCCGGTCCTTGCCGAGGCGGGCGGCGAGGGTGCGGATCTCCTCGTCCCGCTCGCCCGCCCGGGCGCGCAGCGCGTGCCGCTCCTCGTCGGCGGCCTGCTCGTCGTGCATGGCCGGGTTCGGCGGTACGAGGAAGACATCCCCGGTGTCGGCTGCCGCGACGGCAGGGGTGGGGGCCAGCAGGGCGGCGGCCGTGCCGACGGCGACGGCGGAGCGCGGCAGCAGGGCCGCGTCGTCGAGGACCTCGCGGGCGCGGGTGTGCGAGTCCGGGTCGGTGATGATCACGCCGTCGACCAGCTCGGGGCGGGCGCTCAGCACGCGCGCGTGGTCGGCGGGGTCGACGGCCTGGGCGAGGTAGCGCCAGCCGGGCAGGGCGGGGATGCCGTGCTCGCCGAGGAACTCGACGGTGGCCAGCACGTCCGGTCCCGGTGGCAGCAGTCCGCCGTCGCCGAGCGCGCCGAGGATGCGGGAGTCGTCGGCCGCGGCGGTGCGCAGGTCGAACAGCTGGCGTTCGGCGGAGGAGACGGTGTCGTCGAGCAGTTCGCGCAGCTCGTCGGCGAAGCGGTCGAGTTCCTCGGGGGTCAGGGCGCCGTCCGCCGCGGTGGGGGCGGCGGCCCGGTCGTCGCGGTCCGCGTCCCTGCGGGGCTGCGGGATGCCGGGGCGGGCCTCGGCGGCCAGGCCGAGCAGCTCGGCGAGCCGCTCCTCGGCGGCCAGCGCCTCGGCGGTGCGCCGCTCGGCCCCGTGGGCGCGCCCGGCAGCGGTGGCGGCGTCCGCCGCGCGGGCCGCGGTCAGTTCGGCACGGCTCTCCGCGGCGGCGGCCTCGCGCGCGTGTTCGGTGGCCCGGCCGGCCGTCTCGCGGGCGGTGTCCCAGGCGGCGACGGTCGTCTTCTCCGCGTCGCTGGCCGCGAGGGCGGCGCGGGCGGGGTCGGCGTCGGGCGCGCTGTCGTCCAGCCAGCCCGCGCGGACGGCCTCGGCGGTCTCCTGCTCGACCTCGGTGAGGCGCTGGCGCAGGTGTCCGGCCTCGCTGCGGGCGCGCTGCGCCTCGGTGGCGGCGGTGGTGGAGTCCCGGTGGGCGGCGTCGCTGACCTCCTGGAGGCCGGCGGACCTCGCCTCCTCCTCGTTGGCGTGGTGCTCGGCCTTTCCGGCCGCCGCGTGCAGGGCGCGGACGAGTGCGACGGCGGCCTTGGCGCGGGCGGCGAGCGCCGGGGCGGCGTCCCGCTCGGCCTCCTGGATGGCCGCGGACACGCGGGCGACCCGGTCGGCGGCGGCGCGGTGGCGCAGGACGGCCTCGGCGGCCTGCCAGGCGGAGTGCAGGGTGCGGGCCTCGGCCAGTTCGCGCTTCTGCGCGGCGGCGGCCTTCTCGGCGCCGGTCAGGGCCAGCGAGGCGTGCCGGTAGGCGAGTTCGGCGGCGATGAGGGCACTGCGGTCCCGGGCGGACTCGGCGTGCGTGACGGCGTACGCGGCGGCCGTGACGCGCTGGGCGAGGTCCGAGGCCCGCACCCGCTCCTGGGCGCCGCGCGCGGTGAGCCGCCGGGCCAGGTTCCTGGTGCGGCGTTCGGCGGCGGTGTGGATGTCACGCGCGCGGGTGCGCGCCTCGGCGGCCTCGACGATCCGGCCCAGGAGGTCTACGGATCCGGCGGTGAAGTCCCGTTCGGCGATCAGCTCGGCGCGTCGGCCCAGTTTGTTGCCGAAGCCGCCGACCAGGTCGGCGAGGCCGTCGGTGTCGCGGGTGTCGGTGACGGCCCGCAGCAGCAGGTCGGTGAAGTCGGAGTCCTTCTTGACCGCGAAGAGACCGGCGGCCTCGCCCTCGTCCGCGTTCATCTCGCGCTGGTAGCGGAAGAGTTCGGGGTCGAGTCCGAGGTCGCCGAGGTGCTCGATCCAGCGGTCGTGGATCTCCTCCCAGTGCACCTCCAGGTGCGGGTAGGCCTTGCCGGCCTCGGTGAGCGCGTCCCGGAAGCCCTTCATGGTGCGCCGCCTGCCCTGCGCGCCGGAGGCGCCCTCGACGGACGGGCGGACGGCGGTGGCCTCGGCGACCGGCAGGTTGTCCAGGGTCAGTCCGGGGCCGGGCCGGAAGGAGTACCAGGCCTCGGCGAACTTCCGCGGGTCGCCCGAAACCTGCCGCCCGCGCCACTCGCTGACCTTGCCGACGACGACGCACTCGCCGGTCAGCACATGCTGCCACTCCAGCGCCACATGGCCGCAGTCGTCGGCGAGCAGGAACTTGCGCAGCACGCCGGAGCTGGCGCCGCCCAGGGTGTTGCGGTGGCCCGGCAGCATCACGGAGAAGATCAGCTTGAGGAGCACGGACTTGCCGCCGCCGTTCTCCAGGAAGAGCACGCCGGCGGGCGCGGGCCGGCGCGGCGGGCCGACGGGCTCCTCCTCGAAGAACTCCGCCTGCGTGGGGGCGGGATCGGGCACGGGCAGGCCCACACCGCGCAGGTCAAGCACGGTGTCGGCGTAGCGCGCACCGGCGGGTCCGATGGAGTAGAGGCGGACCCTGGACAGCTCGTACATGGCGGACTCTCGTAAGTCTTCGGACGTCGGGGACGGGCGGGGCGGTCGGGCGGGGTCAGGCGGAGTGGAAGGGCAGGCCGGCGTCGGCGACCAGCTCCAGGTCGTCGGTCTCCTCGGCGGGCAGCAGCGTCGCCGTGCCGTCGGTGACCGGGACGACGCCCAGGTCGAGCAGCTCGGTCAGGGCGGCGCTGCCCGCCATGTCCCGCACCTGGAGCTGGTAGCGGGCCGTGGTCCGGTAGGTGCCGCCGTGGTCGTCGCCGGTGCGCTGGAGGAAGCCGGAGTCGGTGAGGAACGCTGCGGCCTTGCCGACGATGCCGGTGGTGGAGCCGGGGAGTCGACGCGCGTCCTTGGTGGCGCCGGTCGAGCTGCGCCTGACCCAGATCCGCCAGGCGCCCTCCAGGCCCGGGGCGTCGGTGGCCGGGTCGGTGTTCTCGCCCTGCTGCTCGGCCCGCTCCTCGAGTCTGCGGCAGGCCTGGCGGACGAAGGCGTCCACGCCGTTGACCGTGACGCGGCCGATGTAGCCGTCGTCGGCGAGGTCCTCGGGGCGCGGGTAGGCCATGGCGGCCACCGCGAGGTGGGCGAGGCCGTGCAGGAAGCGGTCGCCGGAGTCGGTGGCGGCCCGGCGCGCGTAGTCGCCCATGCGGACGGCGAACACCGAGTCCTCGGCGGCGGCCACGGCCATCCCCGCGCGCGGGGACACCTCCAGGACGATCAGCCCCAGGCCGGCCGCCACGGCGTCGGCGAGCCGCGCGAAGGGCGGGTCCTCGCGGTAGCGGCGCAGCAGGTCGGCGTACTCCTGGTCGCGGGCAGGCAGCAGCTTGGGCTGGAGGCCGAACGCGACGAGCCGCGCCGCGTCGGCGGCGTCGGCGGGCGTGACGGCCGCCGTGGTCGGCGCGGCACCCGCCTCCGGTTCGCTCCGGTCGACGTACTCGGTCACGGTCGGTGCTCCTCGCTGTGCTGTCGTGCTGTGCCGCGGTGGTGGGTGAGGTGGTGGCCGGGGCGGTCGGAGGGGCGGTGCGGGCCGGTCATGCCGCCTCCGTCCGGTCCGCCGCCATTCCCGCCGCGTCCAGCAGTGCCGTGCCGACAATGAGGTCGGCGCCGCCGAACTCGGGGTCGTCCAGTTCGGTGCCGTCGTCGACGGCGAACAGCAGCTTCGGCTCGCCCTGGCGGTAGGCGGTGCCGACCGGCGGGCTGGCCGCGTGGACGGCCAGCAGCGCGACGAGGTACGGCAGTTCGGCGTCGCGGGCGCGGGCGTCGGCCAGCAGCCCAGAGAGCCGGCGCGGGGCGTCGTGCGGCAGGTCGAGCAGTTCCATGGCCGCGGCGAGCTGCTCCTCGCTGAAGCGGCTGTCGTCCGGGGTGGCGATCAGGTCGGGCTCCGGCATCTCGGCGCCCAGGTGCTCCCGCTCCACCGGTGGGGTGAGGAGGAGGTCGACGAGGTCGCCGACCCGGACGGAGACGGGCGTGCGCAGGCCGGTGCCGCGGGCGAAGAAGGCGTCGGTGACGCGCAGGGCCCGCTCCACGGGCAACGGCAGCACGGGGGCGACGAGATGGCCGTACAGGTCGAGGCCGGAGGTGGTCAGGGGGGTGGCGAAGGCCTGCCGGTCCTGTTCGGCGCGGAAGAGCGGGCCGGCCTCCAGGAGGCGGGACTGGAGCTGGGTGTGGCGGCGGATGCAGTCCTTGACGATGTCGACCAGCTCGGCGGCGCGGCGCTTGTGCTCGGCGTCCTCGGTCTCGTCGCGGGCCTTGCGGATGTTGGTGAGGATCGCGTTCTCGTGCCGGTACCGGTCGGCGACGTGGTCCAGGGCCTCGGCGATCATGTCAGGGACGGCGCCGAGCCAGTCGACCGCGCGGACGTTGCGCCGGGTGGCGTCCAGGGCGCGGCGGAGGGTCTCCGAGTACTGGACGGTGCGGTACCTGGCCTGTTCGGCGGCGAGCTGGGCGTCGGCGAGACGGCCGCGGCTGATCAGCACCTCGAGCTTGACCTCGGCGGCGATCTGGGCGCTGGTGACGTCGGTGTCCAGGGCGCCGACGAGGACGTTGACCGCCTCGTCGGTGGTGCGCAGGTAGACGGTGCCGCCGGGGCCGGGGACCTCTTCGAGCAGTTTGAAGTCGTAGTCGCGGCGGACGTAGGTGCCGTCGGGCCCGAAGGTGCCGTACACCGCGCGGAAGCCGCGGTCGACGCTGCCGACGTTGATCAGGTTCTCCAGGACCCAGCGGGCCACCCGCTCGTGCTCGGCGGCGGGGCGGGGCGGGGCCTGGGCGGCGACGCGCGGGATCAGCCTGGCCACTATCTGGTCGTGGTCGGCGCCGGTGTCGAAGTCCATGTTCAGTGTGACGAGGTCGATGGCGGCGAGGGCGACCTCCGCCATGCCGTAGACCGAGTACTCGCCGGCGAGGTTGGCCTTGCGTGCGTCGAGGTCGTGCAGCGGCGCCGTGCAGGCGAGCGCGCGCAGCCGCCGCGCCAGCCCTTCGTCGGCGGCCGGGCCCGGGGCGGGGCGCGGCCCCGCGCTGAGCTGGGGCGGAACGCTGTCCGTCGATGCAGGCGAAGTCACGGTGCACAGACTAGGTCCTCGGTCTGACATCGGCCCAAACGACGCAGATGGGCCGCCGCGGGCACCGTGGCCGACCGCCGTGCCGCCCGGGCCCGGCCCTCGTGGCTACCCCTCGTCCCCGACCCGGCGCAGGTAGACCTCCACCACGCGCTTGAGCGAGTTCTCCAGGTAGACCGCGAGCAGTCGCGCCGCCGTCTCCCGCTCGCCGCTCTCCAGGGTCGCGAGGATTTCCGCGTTCCGGGCGATGTACGGCTCGTGCAGGCGCCGGGGGTCGTCCACGACGTGGAAGGCGAGGCGCAGTTCGGCGAAGACGCTGCGCATCAGTTCGTCGGTGCGTTCGCTGCCGGCGAGGGCCACCAGTTCCCGGTGGAAGTGGATGTTGGCCGTACCCACGCCTTTCCAGTCACCTTCGCGGGCCGACCGCCGCCCGTCCTCGACGGCCTCGGCGAGCCCGTCCAGCGGGTACGGCGGGTCGCCGAGGCCGCGGACGACGGCGCACTCCACCAGGGAGCGGGTGCGGTAGATGTCCTCGACGTCCTCGACGGTGAGGACCCGGACGAAGACGCCCCGGTTCAGCTCGTGGACCAGTAGCCGTTCGTGTGTGAGCAGGCGGAACGACTCGCGCAGGGTGTTGCGGGAGACGCCGAGGGCGCCGCCGATGCTGTCCTCGGACAAGCGGGTCCCGGGCGGGAAGTAGCCCTCGGCTATCCGGCTCCTGAGGATGTCCGAGACCCGCTCGGCGGTGCTGGTGCGCCCGAGGAGGGCGCGGTCGTCGGCCAGTCCCGTCAACTGCTCTGCCATGCCCGGAATTCAATCGCAGATACCAGAACGAAACAACAGGGGTATTGAGGGATCGTTGAACGATCCCCTACGGTGCCCAAGTACCGTCGCTGTACCGCTCGACCAGCACCCTCCGTCCTCCCACTGCGAGGTGCACCATGAGCACTCCTCCTCCCCCACGGATCCTCCCCTCCGGTACCCGTCCCCCCGACACGGCCGAACACGCGCCGGAAGCGGGCCCGTTCGGCTGGCTGCGCGCCCTCGGTCCGCGGGGCCGCCGCGCCTTCGGCGGCGCTTTCGGCGGCTACGCCCTCGATTCCTACGACTACTTCACGCTGCCCCTGACCATGGTCGCGCTGGCCGCGTACTTCGGTCTGGACAGCGGCCAGACCGGGCTGCTCACCACGGTCACGCTGGTCGTCTCGGCCGTCGGCGGCGCGCTCGCGGGTGTGCTGGCGGACCGCGTCGGCCGGGTCAGGGCGCTGCTGCTCACCGTGATCACCTACGCCGTGTTCACGGTGGCCTGCGGTTTCGCGCCCAACTACGAGACACTGCTCGTCTTCCGCGCCCTCCAGGGCCTCGGCTTCGGGGGCGAGTGGGCGGTCGGCGCCATCCTGGTCGCCGAGTACGCGAGCCCCAGGCACCGCGGGCGCACGCTGGGCGCGATCCAGAGCTCCTGGGCCGTGGGCTGGGCCCTGGCGGTGCTCGTGTACACGCTGGTCTTCTCACTGGCCGGGGACGACCTGGCCTGGCGTGTGATGTTCTGGACGGGCGCGCTCCCGGCGCTGCTCGTGGTGTGGGTGCGGCGCAGCGTGCAGGACGCGCCGCGGGCCGCCGAAGTCCGGGAGAGGGGAGCCGGCAAGGGTTCGTTCGCGGCGATCTTCAAGCCGGGCACGGCGGACTCACCGGGCCTGTTGCGCGTCACGCTCTTCGCGAGCCTGCTGTCCACCGGCGTCCAGGGCGGCTACTACACCCTCGCCACCTGGGTGCCGACCTATCTGAAGGACGAGCGCGACCTGTCGGTCGTCGGCACCGGCGGCTACCTGACGTTCCTCATCTCGGGCGCCTTCCTGGGCTACCTCACCGGCGGTGTGCTCACCGACGTGCTGGGCCGCAGGCGCAACATCTGGCTCTTCGCGCTGCTGTCGGCGGTCTGCATCCTGGCGTACGCGAACATCCCCAGCGGCGCCGACACCCTGCTCCTGGTGCTCGGTTTCCCGCTCGGCTTCTGCATGTCGGCCATCTTCAGCGGGTTCGGCTCGTATCTGAGCGAGCTGTACCCCACGGCGGTGCGGGGCGCGGGCCAGGGCTTCACGTACAACACCGGACGCGCCGTGGGCGCCGTCTTCCCCACCACGGTCGGCTTCCTCGCCGACAGCTGGGGCGTGGGCGGCGCACTGGTCTTCGGTGCCATCGGCTACGGCATCGCGGCACTGGCCCTGCTGGGGCTGCCGGAGACGCGCGGAAAGGAACTGGCATGAACCGTCCGCACCCCGCGACCGGGGACCGGCCACCGGCCCTCGTCGACGAGCACGCGCACGCGTGGAGCCCGAAGACGGCCCGCGCCCGCTTCCGGAAGGGGCTGACCGGCCCCACGGCCGGGGTCGCCGCCGGCCACACCCAGGCCAACCTGATCTCGGTGCCCGCCGACTGGGCCTACGACATGCTGCTGTTCTGCACCCGCAACCCGCAGCCCTGCCCGGTGCTCGACGTCACCGACGCCGGGTCCTGGACCACCGTGCTCGCCGACGGCGCCGACCTGCGCACCGATCTGCCGCGCTACCGGGTGTGGCGGGACGGCGAGCTGGTGGACGAGCCGTCGGACGTGCGCGAGCACTGGCGGGACGACCTGGTGACGTTCCTGATCGGGTGCAGTTTCACCTTCGAGTGGGCGCTGGCCGCGGCCGGCGTCCCGATCCGCCACGTCGAGCAGGGCCGCAACGTCCCGATGTACGTCACCTCCCGCGCGTGCCGTCCGGCCGGGCGGCTGCGCGGCCCGATGGTGGTGTCGATGCGTCCGGTGCCGCCCGCGCACCTGTCGGCGGCGATCCACGAGAGCGGCCTGCTCCCGGCGGTGCACGGCAGCCCCGTGCACTGCGGCGACCCGTCGGCGCTGGGCATCGACGACCTGGACCTGCCCGACTTCGGCGAGGCGGTGGACCGTGAGCCGGACGACATCCCGGTGTTCTGGGCCTGCGGAGTGACTCCGCAGGCGGCGGTCATGGCCTCGCGGCCGCCCTTCGCGCTCACCCACGCGCCGGGGCAGATGTTCCTCACCGACGCCCGTGACGAGCAGTACCGGGTGGCCTGACCGCCGGTGCCACGACACGGCTCGGGACGGCCGCTGCGCAGGGCTCCTGCCGGGACCTGGCAGGTTTCGGGCGGCGCGCGCGCCGGACGTGCCGCCCGCCGGGCCGGCGGACACGCGCTTCGTGGCGGTACGCCGACGCCGAGACGGCCACGCGCCACCGGCCGGGTCACACCCGGCCGGGGTCTCTCCGTCGACCGCGGCGCCGCCCGGCCACCCGGCATCGACCGGGCACCCAGAAACGCCTC
This sequence comes from Streptomyces sp. NPDC111628, assembly GCF_055635195.1. Classification (NCBI taxonomy): domain Bacteria; kingdom Bacillati; phylum Actinomycetota; class Actinomycetes; order Kitasatosporales; family Streptomycetaceae; genus Streptomyces; species Streptomyces sp. NPDC111628. The sequence continues at coordinate 36,169 of NZ_JBVKBZ010000008.1, forward strand.
GACGGCCGCGAAGGCGCCCCCGCCCCGCGATCGGTGTCCCCGCGATCGGCGGCGACGGCGCCGTTCACCCGGCGCGGCCCCGCGCTCGAGCCGCGCGGCCTGCGCGGCTGCCTGCCGCGCCGGGTGCCGGGGCTGTCACACGGTGGGCGCGTCCGGTCCGAAGCGGCTGCGGACCGCCGTCTGGACCTCGTCCTCCTCGGCCGGGTCGGTGGCGAGCCTGCGCAGCCGTTCGACGACGCGGTTGTCTCCGGTCTCGGCGTGGCGGGCGGCGAGTTCGCGGGTGGTCTCCTCGCAGTCCCACAGGCACTCGATGGCGAAGCCCGCCGCGAAGGACGCATCCGTGGCGGCCAGCGCGCGGGCGGCCCGGCCGCGCAGGTGGGAGGAGGCGGTTTCGCGGTAGATGTGGCGCAGTACGGGCGCGGCGCAGGCGATGCCGAGCCGTCCGGTGCCGTCGACGAGGGTCCACAGGGTCGACGCGTCGGGGCCTTCGCCACGTACCGCCTCCCGCAGCGCGGCGAGCACGAGATCGCGGTCCTGGGCGGCGCCCCGGCAGGCCAGCACCCGTCCGGCGGCGGCCCCCAGGGCGTCGGGCCGGTGCACCCAGCCGCGGGCCCGGTCGACGGCGGCGAGGCTGCGCATGCGCTCGTACGCGGCGACGGCGGCCTCCACGACGGGGGTCGAGCCCGTCGCGACGGCGCCGTCGATCAGATCGAGGACGTCCGGGTCGTTGCTGTCGGCGAGATAGCGCAGGGCGGTGCAGCGGGCGCCCTCGGTGCCCGACCGCGCGGCCTCGACGATCTCGGGCCGGTCCTCGGGCCCGGCGACGGCCGTGAGGCAGCGGGCGGCCGGCACATGGAGCGGGGTGCCGCGCTCGATTCCCTGCTCGGCCCACTCGAAGACGGCGCGCACGCTCCAGCCGGGGCGCGGCCCGGAGGAGTTCATCTGGCGCTGCCAGCGGTCGAAGCAGCCCGTCTCCTGGGCGGCACGCACGCGCGTGGCGATCGATTCGCGGGGGTCGTCGGCCCACAGGCGCCAGGGCCTGGGTTCGAAGGCGTCCCGTACGGCGGCGGCCAGCTCGGCCTCGCCCTCGGCGTCGCGCGGGAAGCGGGCCAGGACGGGCGCGGCGAGGGCGCGCAGTCCCGCGTCGTCGTCGCGCAGCGCCAGCTCGTCCAGGGCCCACGCCCAGTTGACGCCGTGGGCGGCGTACCGGCGCAGCAGCTGGAGCGCGTCCAGCCTGCCGTAGGAGGCGAGGTGACCGAGAACGGCGAGGGCCAGCCCGGTGCGCGACTCGTCGGCGTCCAGGACGTCCTCGGGGTCGAAGAGATGGGCCTCGATCGCGTCCAGCTCGCCGTTCAGGTCGAGGTAGAGGCGGGCGTAGTAGAGGGAGCGGTTCTCGACCTGCCAGTCGTGGCGCGGGTCGTGGAGCACACAGTGGTTCAGCGCCGCGAGCGCTTCGGCGCGCGGAGCGGTGAGCGCGTGCAGCGTGCCGTCGCCGCGACCCCGCTGAAGCAGGCCGAGCAGCGTACCGCTGGGCGCTATGACCGGATCGAACATGGGAAACAGCCTCACATCAAGCGTCGACGCAACCGGGGAGCACGCGTTACCTGGCCGTGCGCCAACACGTCGGAGCGCCCGCCGTCTCTTGCTTGCTGAAGACCATGTTCCTCTGCCTCTCGTCGGTGGCCCTTGCGGGCCGAGTCACGGCCCGCGCGGTGCGGCAACACCTGCCCAGCCATCACGTCCGTGAACCACGTCGTCATGATGGCCCGGCGGTCACATCTGCCGCGACCGAAATTTCGGCGGCCCTGTACCGCCTCCCCCGTTTTCGGTGTTTTCCCTGGTCAGAAAATGTGGAGCGGGTCCGGACAGGACCCTCTCCACCGCCCCGTCACCGGGCGCCGAACAGCTCCAGCAGGTCCGTCCGGGCGAACATCCGGGCCGTGTCGACGGCCGACGGGGTGCCCGCCGCCGGGTCCGCGCCCGCCTCCAGCAGCGCCTTGGTCACGTCGATCTCACCCTTGAAGGCGGCTCCGGCGAGCGGCGTCTGACCCCGGTCGTTGACACGGTCGGCGTCGGCGCCACGGGTCAGCAGCGCGCGCACCGCGTCGCCGTGGCCGTGGTAGGCGGCGAGCATGACGAGGGAGTCGCCGCGGTCGTTGGTGAGATCGGCCGGGACGCCGGCGTCCACGTACGCCACCAGCTCCTCGGTCCGCCCCTGCCGGGCCAGATCGAAGATCCTGGTCGCCAGCTCCACGACCTCGGGGTCGGGGGCTTCACTCATCGGCCGGACCACCTCTCACTGCGAACATTCGGCAAATCGCCAGGGTACTGGCTCGCGGCGCACCCGAGCGGCCCAAGGACCTCTCCGCCACCTGGGGTAATTCCGGCGAATTTCGCCCGTTTGCACCTTTTATCGTATGGATACATGCTGTGAGCCTGGAAGTACTCATGGTGACTGTCCCCGTGAACCAGGAGAACTCACATGATCCTCTCGATCTCAGGCGTGGTCCTGCTCGGCATCGTCGTCTTCATCTTCTTCCGCAAGGACGGCCTCAAGGCCTCGCACCTGCTGGTCGCCGTACTGTTCGGGTTCTACCTCGCGAGTACGGCCATCGCCCCGAGCATCAAGGCGGGCGGCGAGAGCCTGGCGGGCCTCCTCGGCGGCATCAAGTTCTGACGACCCGCTCCCCCGCCCGACATCCGCACGTACGCACCTCCAGGAGGCAGCAGTGGCCCGGCGGCCCCTCCCCCGCATTCTGAGCAACGGCGGCGCACAGCTCGCCCGGAGCCGGGAGCTGGCCCGGACGGCGGCCGACAGCGCCACCGACGTCCTCCAGCCGCTGATCACGATCGCCCGCGGTCTGCGCCGACTGGCCGCGGCCGCGCGGCGCAGATGGACCGAGACCCCCAAGGACCGGCGCGGCGCGCTGCTGTTCCTGGTGGCCTCGGTGGTCCTGGTCGTGGCGCTCGTGCCGTACGGCCCGCTGCTCGCCGTCATCGTCCTGATGGCGGCGGCAGCCTGGCAGGGCAGGGATCGCACCCCTCCTGCGCCCACGGTCACGGACGACCAGCGGGCCGGGCGCCTCCAGTCGCTCTACGAGGCGCTGGTCCCGTACTTCTCGATCGCCGAGGACCCCGACCCCCTGTACGCCCACGGCGGGGGGTGGGAGAAGGCGTTCCCGGCCCACGAGTTCGACGAGGACGGGCGCGTCGCCCATCTGGTGATCCGCTACCCCGCCTACTTCACCGACGGGGAGGCGGAGTCCCGGGCCCGGATCGAGCACCTGCTCACGGCGAAGTCCGGCCGGGGCCGGGAGTACCGCTTCACCTGGGACGAGGAGGCCAACCACCTCTCCGTCGACGTGCTCGCGGCGCTCCCCACCGACATCGCCGCCCAGCGTTTCGTGACGGCGCCCGGCGAGACCGTCCTCGGTTTCACCGACCCGACGCGCGTCCAGCGCACGCTCCCGCTCACCCACGGCGCGGAGCAGCGGGACGTACCGCCGGTCGTCTGGCGCACCGGCATCCGCTCGACCGAGCCCCACCTGCTGGTCCTGGGGCAGCCCGGCACCGGCACGTCCACCCTGCTGCGCTCGGTCGCCCTCCAGGCGCTGCACCACGGCGACCTGCTGATCGTGGACGGCGGCGGCACCGGGGAGTACGCCTGCCTGGTCGGCCGGGACGGCGTCCTGGCCGTGGAGTGCGGCCTCACCGGCGCGCTGACCAGCCTGGAGTGGGCCGCCGCGGAGACGGAGCGGCGGCTGATCTCCGTGAACCGCGCCCGTCAGCAGGGCCTCGCGGCGCCGGACGACACCCGGCGGCCCCTGTGGGTCTTCCTGGACCGTCCGACCGCGTTCACGCACCTCGCCGCCACGGGCGGGCGCCGGGACCCGCAGACCCTGCTCCAGGTCCCGCTGCGGCACGGCCGGGCGGCGAACGTGACGGTGGTCGTCGCCGACCAGCTCGACGCCCTGGACGGCCTCACCGACGCCGTACGGCAGCACACACGCGCGCGTGTCGTGCTCGGCCCGGCCACCGCGGACGAGCTGGCGAACGCGCTGGGCGCTCCCCCGCACACCACTCCGCTCGACCAGGTCCCGCCCGGCCGGGGATACGCCCGCCTGGGCACCGGCCCGGTGCACCGCCTCCAGGTCCCGGCCACCCCGGACCCGTACGACGACGCGACGAGCGAGGCCCACCGGCAGGCGGTGCTCGACCTGCTCCCCCCGCGCACGACACCGGCGGACGGGGAGCAGGCGCCCCTGCCCCCGGAGGCGGAGGCCGAGGTGGAAGCGGAGGCCGAGGCGAAGGCGAAGACCGTCTCCATGGAGAAGGAGGACGCCCCGGTCCGCGTGGTGGCGAGCGAGCCGGAGGCGACCGCGGCGGACGCGGAGCCGACCCCGGTGCCGGCGGAGAAGGCCACGGCCGGGACGCCGGCCGAGCCCGCAATCGCACCCGCTGAGACGGTCCCCGCCGACGCGGTCGCGGCGGAGACCTCCTGACACCCCGGCCGGGACGACGCACCCCACCGCCCGTCCCGGCCCCTGTCACCTCTCCGTCGCCCGTCCGCGTCCCACCCCTCTCGCGGATCGGCGGCCACGGCGCCCCCGGCGGGGCACCCCGCGGCGGGTGCGGCACGCACGCACGCCGTGGTCGATACGCCTAGGCCACGAACGTCCGCGGTGCCTCGCCGCCGCCCCCGACGCCGCCGCTCTCCACCAGCCGGGCCGCCGCGGCCAGGCGTACCGCCGCCTCCTCGGCCACCGCGCCGCCGACCGTGAACGGCAGTCGGACGTACCCCTCGAAGGCACCGTCGACCCCGAAGCGCGGCCCGGACGGGACGCGGACGCCCACCCGCTCCCCCGCCTCGGCGAGCCGGGATCCCGACAGGCCCCCCGTGCGCACCCAGAGGGTGAGCCCACCGCGGGGCACCTCGAACTCCCAGTCGGGCAGCTCCCGGCGCACCGCCGCCACCAGTTCGTCCCGGTTCTGCCGGGCCTGCTCACGGCGCACCGTCACGGCCTGCTCCCAGCCGCCCGTGCTGAACAGCCAGTTCACGGCGAGCTGCTCCAGCACCGGTGTGCCCAGGTCGGCGTAGGCCCGCGCGGCGACCAGGCTGCGGATCACGTCGGGCGCGGCACGGACCCAGCCGATGCGCATCCCGGCCCAGAAGGCCTTGCTCGCGGAGCCGACGGTGATCACGGTGGAACCGGCCGGGTCGAAGGCGCACACGGGACGTGGCATCTCGACCTCGTCGTCCAGCCACAGCTCGCTCATCGTCTCGTCGGCCACGAGCACCGTCCCGGCCGAGCGGGCCGCGTCGACCAGCCGCCGCCGCTGGTCGTCGTCGGCGAGCGCGCCGGTGGGGTTGTGGAAGTCGGCGACGACGTAGGCGATGCGGGGCGCGGCGTCGCGCAGTACCTGGCGCCAGCGGTCCACGTCCCAGCCGGTGAGGCCCTCGGCCATCGCGACGGGCACCAGCCTGGCCCCGGCCTCGCGCATCAGCTGGAGGATGTTGGCGTAGGACGGGGACTCCACGGCGATGCGCTCGCCGCGTCCCCCGAAGAGGTGGCAGATGGCGTCGATGGCGCCCATCGCCCCCGTGGTCACCATGATCTGCTCGGGCATGGTGGGAATGCCCCGCACGGTGTAGCGCTCGGCGATCATCGCGCGCAGCGCGGGCAGCCCGGCCGGGTAGTCGCCGTGAGTGTGCGCGTACGGCGGCAGCTCTTCGAGGGCGCCCTGCACGGCACGGGTGAGCCAGGGCTCGGGTGCGGGCAGCGCCGCGCATCCCAGGTCGATCACCGAGCCGAGCGCCTCGGGGGGCAGCGGTTCGAGTCCGCGCGCCGGCAGCGGGTTCCCGGCCGGTACCGCGGTCCAGCTGCCCGCGCCCCGCCGGGACTCCAGGAAGCCCTCGGCACGCAGGGCCTCGTAGGCGGCGGCGACGGTGGTGCGGCTGACGGTGAGGGCGAGGGCCAGTTCGCGTTCGGCGGGCAGCCGGGCGGCGACCGGGACGCGGCCCTCCAGCACGAGCAGCCGGATGCCGTCGGCGAGCGCGCGGTAGGCCGGCGGACGGCGCGTGCCGGGCCCGGCCGGGCGGTCCTGCTGGGAGCCGAGCAGCCGCGCGAGCTGCCCCGCCCCCACGGCCGAGGTCCACTGCGCCATAGAAATCAGTCCACCTTCCCCGAATTGGCCATGGTTGACTCTTCTTCTCAAGCCACAGGGTGTCATGTGGCAGTCCACTACCACCACCCAGGGGGCACTTCTTGTCCAGGCAGTCCAGGCAGTCCAGGCAAGTCAGGCAGTCCGGGCAGTCCGGGCGACTCGTGCGGCGGCTGACCCAGCTCTACGGCGGTCTGGTCCTGTACGGAGCGAGTTCGGCGCTGCTGGTCAGGTCCGGGCTGGGCCTCGAACCGTGGAACGTGCTGCACCAGGGCCTCGCGGAGCACACCGGGCTGTCGATGGGCGTGGTGCTGACCGTCGTGGGCGCGGCGGTCCTGCTGCTGTGGATCCCGCTGCGCCAGCGGCCGGGCCTCGGCACGGTCTCCAACGTGCTCGTGATCGGCGCCGCGATGGACGCCACGCTGAGCGTCGTGCCGGACGCCCACGGCTGGACGCTGCGGATCGCCGCGATGGTGGCGGGCATCGTCCTGAACGGTGCGGCGACCGGGCTGTACATCGCCGCGCGTTTCGGCCCGGGCCCTCGGGACGGCCTGATGACGGGGCTGAACCGGCGCACGGGGCTCTCGGTGCGTCTGGTGCGGACCGCCGTCGAGATCACGGTCGTGGTGACGGGCTTCGCGCTCGGCGGCACGGTGGGCCTCGGCACGCTGCTCTACGCCGTGTCGATCGGTCCGCTCTCCCAGGTGTTCCTGCGCGTGTTCGCCGTTCCGGCGGCGCCTGACGGCAGCACGGTGGTTGCCGCCGGTCAACCCCGGCGCGCGATACTGCGTCGGTGACCACCCCGATACGCCACCCCTACCTCGACCATCCGGGACCCATCGCCTTCGCCCACCGGGGCGGGGCGGCGAACGGCCTGGAGAACACGCTGCGGCAGTTCCGCCGCGCGGTGGAGGCGGGCTACCGGTACATCGAGACCGACGTGCACGCCACAAGGGACGAGAAGCTCGTCGCCTTCCACGACGCGACGCTGGACCGGGTGACGGACGGGGCCGGGCGGATCGCCGACCTGCCGTGGAAGAAGGTGCGCCACGCGCGCGTGGCGGGCGAGGAACCGGTGCCGCTCTTCGAGGAGCTCCTGGAGGCCTTCCCCGAGGTGCGCTGGAACATCGACGTGAAGGCGGAGCCCGCGCTGGAGCCGCTCCTTGAGCTGATCGGCCGGCACAAGGCCTGGGACCGGATCTGCGTCGGCTCGTTCTCCGAGGCGCGCGTGGTCCGCGCGCAGCGGCTGGCCGGCCCGCGCCTGGCCACCTCGTACGGCACCCGCGGCGTCCTCGGTCTGCGGCTGCGCTCCTGGGGCGTGCCGGTCACGCCGCGCCGCTCGGCGGTGGCCGCGCAGGTTCCCGAGACGCAGTCGGGCATCCCGGTGGTGGATCACCGCTTCCTGCGGGCCGCACACGCGCGCGGGCTGCAGGTGCACGTCTGGACGGTGAACGATCCGGACCGCATGCACCGGCTTCTGGACCTGGGAGTGGATGGCATCATGACCGATCACATCGACACACTGCGCAAGGTCATGGAGGACCGCGGCGCCTGGGGATGAACCCCCGGCTCGCGCCCCGGGGACGGTGCGCGTTCACGGGGAAGCGAGGGCACGGTGGGCACCGACACCCTGCGGACGGATGCGGCGGACGGGGCCGACCCGGCCGCCGAACGGCGGCGCGAGCAGCGTGGCTGGTACTTCTACGACTGGGCGTGCTCCGTCTACTCGACGAGCGTGCTCACCGTGTTCCTGGGGCCCTATCTCACCTCGGTCGCGGAGTCGGCGGCGGACGCGGACGGGTACGTCCACCCGCTGGGCATACCGGTGCGTGCCGGGTCGTTCTTCGCGTACTCGGTGTCGTTGTCGGTGATCGTGGCGGTGCTGGTGATGCCCCTGGTGGGCGCGGCGGCCGACCGCTCGGGACGCAAGAAGCCGCTGCTGGCCGCCGCCGCCTACACCGGCGCCGCGGCGACGACCGGCATGTTCTTCCTCGACGGCGAACGCTATCTGCTGGGCGGTTTGCTCCTGGTCGTCGCCAACGCGGCGCAGTCGGTCGCGATGATGCTCTACAACTCCTATCTGCCCCAGATCGCCCCGCCCGAGGAACGCGACGCGGTCTCCTCCCGCGGCTGGGCCTTCGGCTACGCGGCCGGCTCCCTGGTCCTGGTCGTCAATCTGGTCCTCTACACCGGCCACGACTCCTTCGGACTGAGCGAGAGCGCGGCGGTCCGCATCTGCCTGGCGTCGGCGGGACTGTGGTGGGGCGCCTTCGCGCTCATTCCGCTCCGGCGGCTGCGCGACCGGCGGGCGGTGGCCCGGGAGGCCGCGCTGCCCGGGTTCCGGCAGCTCGCGGCGACCGTCCGCGACATGCGCCGCCGCCCGCTGACGCTGGCCTTCCTGCTGGCGTACCTGGTCTACAACGACGGCATCCAGACGGTGATCTCCCAGGCCTCGGTCTACGGCTCCGAGGAACTGGACCTCGGACAGTCCACGCTCATCGTGGCGGTGCTGCTGGTCCAGGTGCTGGCGGTGGCGGGCGCGCTGGGCCTGGGCCGACTGGCCCGGAGGTACGGGGCCAAACGCACGATCCTCGGCTCGCTGGTCGCCTGGACGGTGACCCTCGCGGCCGGGTACTTCCTGCCGGCCGGGGCGCCGGTGTGGTTCTTCGTGCTGGCCGCCGGGATCGGGCTCGTCCTGGGCGGCAGCCAGGCGCTGTCCCGCTCCCTGTTCTCCCACCTGGTCCCGCCGGGCAAGGAGGCCGAGTACTTCTCGGCGTACGAGCTGAGCGACCGCGGGATGAGCTGGCTCGGGCCGCTGCTCTTCGGGCTGACCTACCAGCTGACCGGGAGCTACCGGGACGCGATCATCTCGCTGGTGGCCTTCTTCGTCATCGGTTTCGTGCTGCTCGCGCGGGTCCCGGTACGGCGGGCGATCGCCGACGCGGGCAACCCGGTACCCGAAAGGATTTAGCACTCGACGCGAAAGAGCTGTAGTGTACGCGTTTGGCCTGCCAGGCGTACCGTTACTGCGCGTCAAAGGTGCCGAATCGCTATGTCACATCTGCCAGCAGAGGTGACAAACCGGACGTCGGCGGGTACTGCACTGGTTGCAAGGCTGCGGCTGCGACGGCGACGCAGGGCCCGGATCGGGAGTCGGGACGGGAATCTTTACCGCCGCCCGGACGTTGACCGGATGACGACGACAGCGACACCTGTCCTGTGGGCGACAAGCCCGGGAGGCACGATTCATGAGTGAGCGAGCTCTTCGCGGCACGCGCCTCGTGGTGACCAGCTACGAGACGGACCGCGGCATCGACCTGGCCCCGCGCCAGGCCGTGGAGTACGCATGCGAGAAGGGGCATCGATTCGAGATGCCCTTCTCGGTCGAGGCGGAGATCCCGCCGGAGTGGGAGTGCAAGGTCTGCGGGGCCCAGGCACTCCTGGTTGACGGCGACGGCCCTGAGGAGAAGAAGGCCAAGCCCGCGCGTACGCACTGGGACATGCTGATGGAGCGACGCACCCGCGAGGAACTCGAAGAGGTCCTCGAGGAGCGGCTGGCCGTTCTGCGCTCCGGCGCGATGAACATCGCGGTCCATCCGCGAGACAGCCGCAAGAGTGCGTAGCGGGAAACCGTAGGCGACACAACCGAACAAAAACCGCGGGTGCCGTACATGAGCTTCATGTACGGCACCCGCGGTTTTGCCCTGCCGAGCCCGGACCGCGGGCTCAGCGCGTCAGCGGAGGGCGGGGGTCCTGCGGCGTGTCGTCCGGGTCGTCCCGTATGACCTCGCCCTGGACGACCTTGCCGTCCGGGTGCTGCATCCGGGCCTGGCGGAAGGCGTCGCCCAGGGTGCCGGGCCCGGCGTCGCGGAGCTTGCGCTCCACCGTCCGCTGGGCGTAGCGGCTGACGCCCTTCTGCACCGGGGGCAGCAGCATGAGCAGGCCGAGCGCGTCCGAGATCAGGCCCGGCAGGATCAGGAGCAGCCCGCCCAGCATCATCAGGCCGTTGCCCTCGCTGTTCGGGCGGGCCTCGGGCGGCATGCCCGCCTGCATGGCCGACTGCTGCTGGTTGAGAGTCTCCGTGAGGTTGCGGAAGGCCCGGCGGCCCGCCGCCTTGATGACCAGGGAGCCGAGGACGACACCGGCGACCAGGAGCAGGAAGACCACGAAGCCGCTGGACGCCCCCGCGACCACGGTCAGCAGCCAGATCTCCAGCACGAGCCAGGCGGCGACGCCCAGCGGCAGGAAGGTGCGCAGCCGGGAGCGCGGAGGCCGGGCGGGGGACCTGGGGGTCTGAGCGCCAGTCGTCATACTCCCAGTGTGCCTGGCCCCGGCTCAGTGCGGCATAAGAGGGCGGTCAGGCCTTGGCGTCGGACGCCTTCGCCGACTCGTCACGGGAATCCCCCGACTCGTCACGGGAATCTGTCGACTTGTCGCCCGAGGCCGTCTGCTGCTCGCTCGAAGCCGTCTGCCCGTCGGCCGCCGTGCCGGACTGCTTGTCGCGGCCGAGTACCTTGCCGACCCTCTCCCCCACGCCCCACGTGGTGACCCGCCACAGGGCCTCCACCAGGATGTCGCGGCTCATCTTGGAGTCGCCGAGTTCCCGCTCGACGAACGTGATCGGCACCTCCACGACGTGATAGCCGGCCTTGATCGCCCGGCGGGCGAGGTCGACCTGGAAGCAGTAGCCCTGGGAGGCGACCTCCTCGAGGCCGAGCCCCTCCAGGGTCTCGCGGCGGAAGGCGCGGTAGCCGCCGGTGATGTCGCGCAGCGGCAGGTCGAGCGCGATCCGCGAGTACATGCTGCCGCCGCGCGAGATGATCTCGCGGGACTTGGGCCAGTTCACCACCCGGCCGCCGGGCACCCAGCGCGAGCCGAGGACGAGGTCGGCGCCCTTGAGGGCGGTCAGCAGCCGGGGCAGTTCCTCGGGCTGGTGGGAGCCGTCGGCGTCCATCTCGATCAGCACGCCGTAGCCGTGCTCCAGGCCCCAGCGGAAGCCCGCGAGGTAGGCGGCGCCCAGGCCTTCCTTGCCCTTGCGGTGCATGACCTGGACGTGGTCGTCCCCGGCCGCAAGTTCGTCGGCGAGCTTGCCGGTGCCGTCGGGGCTGTTGTCGTCGGCCACGAGAACGTGCGCCTCGGGGACCGCCTCGCGCACCCGCGTGACGATCGCCTTGATGTTCTCCGCCTCGTTGTAGGTCGGGATGATCACCAGGGCCGTGCCCAGGGGGTCGAACCGCCTCTCCCGCCCCGCCGCCGCGGGCGTCCCGTCGCCGTCGTTCACCACTGCCCCTTCGTGTCCGTACACAGAGGTCCACCATAATCGCCGCGGCCTGCGCCGACGTGACAGGACGGCCGTACGGTGGTGTCGTTTTCCCGGAACCGGGGTAGGGATGGCCGATTCAGGCCGTTTGTGCGACGGATGGGGGCCCGGCGCCCTTCGGGCCGGCCCGGGACCCGCCGGCTGCGGGTCGACCTAGGCCGTTGTCTACTGAGCGCCCGGGCCCCACCCGGGTCACACCTCCCGACCGGCCGGAACGTTCCCTCGTCGCGGTGCGGGCACTGAGCCTGGCTCCCAGTGGCGGTGCCCCGGTGCGGCACACCGTCCCTGACTCAGCGGCGCCGCGACGCGTATGCGGAAGGTTCCCCGGTCGGGCGTCCGGTGGTGGACCCGGCCGAACCTACCGGCCCCCCGCCGTCGCCTGTCAACAGTCGTTCCACCTGCACCTTTGATGTCAATGCGCAGGTCAGCGCGGAGGAGACGCAGGTCGGGGCCGCGCGAAGATCATCGCCCCGTCGGCCGTGGAGATCACTCGCCCGGCCGTACGAAGACGGTCCGGCCGCCCACCACCGTACGCAGGCAGACGGGCAGGTCCCGGCCGGGGGTGAGGTCGGGCAGGCCGGGGGTGCCGGAGCGCGGGTCGGTCGACCAGCGGGCCACCCGGTCGTCCGGGGCCTGGACCACGAGTTCGCCGGTACGCCACACGGCGTAGTCCGCGGGCACGCCCGGCACCAGGACACCCGCGTCGTCGCGGCCGATCGCCCGCCAACCGCCGCGTGTGTGCGCCGTGAACGCGGCGCGGACGGAGACCCGGTGCTCCGGGGTGCGGTGGAAGGCGGCGGCCCGGACGGTCCCCCACGGGTCGAGGGGCGTGACCGGGCTGTCGGAGCCGAAGGCGAGCGGCACGCCGGCGCGCAGCAGAGCGGCGAAGGGATTGAGCGTGCGGGCCCGCTCGGCACCCAGGCGCTGGGCGTACATGCCGTCCTCGCCGCCCCAGAGCGCGTCGAAGGCGGGCTGGACGGAGGCGGTCAGGCCCAGCTCCGCGAAGGCCGCGACGGTCTCGGGGGTGAGCATCTCGGCGTGCTCGACGCGGTGGCGGGCGGCGCGCACGCGGGCGAGGCCGATCTTGTCGGCGGCGGCGCGCACTCCCTCCACGACGGCGCTCACGGCGGCGTCGCCGATGGCGTGGAAGCCCGCCTGGAGGCCCGCCTCGGTGCAGGCGACGACGTGCGCGGCGACGGCGGCGGCGTCCAGGTGGGCGGTGCCGGTGTGGTCGGCGTCGGCGTAGGGCTGGTGCAGGCAGGCGGTGTGGGAGCCGAGGGAGCCGTCGACGAAGAGGTCCCCGGCGGCCCCGACGGCGCCCAGTTCCCGCGCCTTGTCGACGTCCTGTTCGGCCCAGTAGCCGATCACCCGCGGCCCGGGCTCCTCGGCGGACAGGCGCAGCAGGCCGGTGAGGTCGTCCTCGGAGGAGATCTCCGGGCCTGCGCATTCGTGAACGGTTCCGATGCCGAGGGAGGCGGCGTGCGCGAGGGCGGCACGCTGGGCCGCGGTGCGCTGGGCGGGGGTGACGGCCCCGAGGGCCGCGGCGCGTACGGCGTGGTGCGCGTCGCCGGTGAGCGGGCCGTCCCCGGGTGCGGGGTCGCCGGGCGCCAGGTCGAGCAGGGCGGTGGTGACGACGGCCGAGTGGACGTCGATCCGGCTGAGGTAGAGGGGACGGCCGCCGGCCGCGGCATCCAGTTCGGCGCGCGTAGGAGGCTGCCCGTCGGGCCAGCGCGCGGCGTCCCAGCCGTGACCGAGGAGCACGCGGTCGTCCGGGCGGGCGGCGGCGAAGTCCCGTACGAGGGCGAGGGCCGCCTCGCGGGTCGGGACGCCGGACAGGTCGAGCCCGGTGAGGGCGAGGCCCGTGGCGGTGGTGTGCACGTGTGCGTCGGTGAACGCCGGGGTGACGAGGGCGCCGTCCAGGTCGATCACCTCGTCGACCCCGTCCGCGAAGGCGTCCGCGGCGCCCTCCGAGCCGACCCAGGCGACCTGGCCGCGTTCGACGACCATGGCCGTCGCGAAGGGGTCGGCGGGACTGTGGACCTCGCCGCGGCGCAGCAGGACGGTCGAGGACGGGGTGGTGGACTCACTCATGGACACCAGTCTCGCCCCTCGCGGGGGCCGCCCGGCAGCCGGGGCGGCCGGGCGCGCGGCCGTGGCCCCACGCTCACGCGCGGGCGCCGTCAGATGCGCGGCGGACGGGACTCGTAGGGGGTCGAGAGGACCACGGTGGTGCGGGTCGAGACGCCGGCGAGGGAGCGGACCCGGGCGAGCAGTTCCTCCAGCTCGTGCGGGGTGGCCACCCGGACCTTGAGGATGTAGTTCTCGTCGCCCGCGACGCTGTGGCAGGCCTCGATCTCGGGGACCCCGGCGAGGCGGTCCGCGATGTCGTCGGGGGCGCTGGGGTCGAACGGTTTCACCGAGATGAAGGCGGTCATCGGCAGCCCGACGGCCTCCGGGTCGACGACCGCGGCGTAACCGCGGACGACGCCACGCTGTTCCAGCCGCCGCACCCGCTGGTGCACGGCCGACGTGGACAGGCCCGTGGCCTTGCCCAGGTCGGTGTAGCTCATCCGCCCGTCCTTGACGAGCAGCTGCACGATCTGTCGGTCCAGCTCCTCCATGGCGCAAGAACCTACAGTGCCGTTGACCTCCTCGGACACCTGATCAGTCCGGGTCATGCCCCGTTCGTGATGTGACGGGTCGTCGGAGGGGGCCCGGGTGGGGACAAACCCGCCGCACGGGGCATCTGCGAGCGGCATGTGACGAAGACCACACTGGTTGAACGTTCTCCGTGATGTTCTCGTGATTACCCCGGAGGGGGGACGGGAAGTGCTTGCTGTGGTCGAGGCCGCAGTGCCGTCACGGCCCAGCCCGAGGGGGAGAATCCCATGCAGAGTCTTAAGCGCCCTGGTCGTACCACGCCCAAGCGGCAGCAGCCGGTCGTCGAACTCGCATCGGAGGGCGTCGAACCCGACGCCTTCGACGACGAGGAACTCGACACCTACGACACCTTCGAGATGTACCGGGTGTTCTGCCCGGACTGCGCGCAGCCCATCGCCCTGCTGGCGGACGAGGAGACGCTGCCGGAGCACGCCCTGTGCGCCTCCCCGTGGAACCCGTTCGGGCTCACGGTCTGCGCCGGCACCGGCCGCAGGGCCACCGAGGCGCGTCCCGCGGACGACTCGTTCCGCCCCCACGAGCAGGACACCGCCCTGCTGCTGACGCTCCCCCGGGGCCTCGACTGGCGGACCCAGCCCTTCTCCCACGTCGGTGGCCCGGGCTCGCGCCCGATGCGGGTGCCGACGATGCGGCGGGAAGCGGCCTGAGGCGCCCGGGCACCCGGTTCGGGGGGCTCGCCCGCCCCTTCCGTCACCCCGCCCGCGCCGCGGCTCACAGGATGCCGTGGCGCGGATCGGTGGCGGACGCGCACGAACTCACTCTCGATTGCGTCCGCCGGTGACCTGTCCGCACTTCGGCGCGTTGCCCGGGTATGACCCCCACGTACTCGTCGACCGGGAGTCGGCGCCGCGTGTTCGTGCCGGTGCCCGCGGGACCGGTTCCCCCGGCCCCGCAGATCCCGGACCCGCCGATCTACCGTGAGCTGATGCGGACCTGGGCCGACGGTGGCCGCACCCTGCCCGGACGCCACGACCCGGAGTGGGTCAGACTCGCGGAACCCCCGCGCGGCCTCGGGGACTTCTTCGCCACGGGTGACTTCTTCACCACCGGCGACTTCCGCGTCGGCGGCGACTTCGCCGTCGCCGCCGACCTCACCGCTCCTCGGGACCCGCGAGGTGACGGGCGATGACCATCCGCTGGATCTGGTTGGTGCCTTCGACGATCTGCAGCACCTTGGCCTCGCGCATGTACCGCTCGGCCGGGAAGTCGGCGGTGTAGCCGTACCCGCCGAGGATCTGCACGGCGTCGGTGGTGGCCCGCATCGCCGTGTCGGTGCAGTGCAGCTTGGCCATGGCGGCCTGCTTGGCGAACGGCAGCCCGGCGTCGCGCAGTCGGGCCGCCGTCAGGTACAACGCCCGGCCGGCCTCGATCTGCGTCGCCATGTCGGCGAGCATGAAGCGCAGCCCCTGGAAGTCGGCGATCGGCTTGCCGAACTGCCGCCGTTCGGCCGCGTAGGACACCGCCTCGTCCAGCGCCGCCTGGGCCACACCGATCGCGCAGGCGGCGATGCCGAGCCGGCCGGATTCGAGCGCGGACAGGGCGATCGCGAAGCCCTGCCCCTCGTCGCCGAGGCGCCGGGCGTCCGGCACCCGTACCCCGTCGAGGTGCACCTGCGCGGTGGGCGAGCCCTTGAGCCCCATCTTCTTCTCCGGCACCGCGGCGCTCAGCCCCTCGGCGTCGGCGGGTACCAGGAAGGCGGTGATACCGCGGGGTCCGTCCTCGCCCGTGCGCGCCATGACGGTGTAGAAGTCGGCGATGCCGCCGTGCGTGATCCACGCCTTGGTGCCGGTGATCACCCAGTGGTCGCCGTCGCGCACGGCCCTGGTGCGCAGTGAGGCGGCGTCGGAGCCGGAGGCGGGCTCGGAGAGGCAGTAGGCGCCGAGCAGACCGCCGCCGAGCATCGCGGGCAGGTGCTCGGTCTGCTGCTCCTTGGTGCCGTAGGTGGCGAGCGCGTAGGAGGCGAGCGTGTGCACGCTGACGCCGAGGCCGACGGTGAGCCGGGCCGCGGCCAGCTCCTCCAGGACCTGGAGGTAGACCTCGTACGGCTGCTCGCCGCCGCCGAACTCGGCGTCGTAGGGCAGTCCGAGGAGGCCTGAGTCGGAGAGGAGGGTGAAGACCTCGCGCGGGAAGCGTCCGGTGTCCTCCTCCTCGGCCGCGTTCGGGGCGATCTCACGCTGCGCGATGTCGCGGACGAGCGAGATCAGGTCCCGTGCCTCGTCCGTGGGCAGTTGCCGGTCCACCGGCTGCGGGGCGCGGTCGGGCATGGCGACGCTCTCCTCCCTGTCGGGCACATCGGCGGACGTGCGCCTTGGGTGGAGGCGGCTCCGCCGGGTCGTTCGGGCCTGGCCGATGCTCGCACTCCCGGGTCGCGGAAGCGGCTGACCAGCGGCTGTGCGCTGTGAGTATGCCCGATCGGAGGCATGGAGTCACCAGTTAACGACCGCTTACTCAAAGAATTCCGAGAATGGCTCCGGGCGGACCGTCGGGGGACGGGACACCGACTGGATTCCGGCTGGATTCCGACTGCGGGACTCAAGAATGGTCCGAACCATTGACCACACTGGTCTAGTCCTCCTACGGTGACGGACCGAGCGCATTACCGCGTTCATGCCAATCGGCGCGCGTTTCCCTCATCCCCCCACGAGGAGACACCCGATGCACGTCCCGCACCTCCCCCGCGTCCGCCCCATCCGGGCGCTGTTCTCCGCCCTGTGCACCGTCGCCCTCGGCGCCGGTCTGCTGGCCGGGGCCGGCCCCGCCACGGCCACCGCCGCGCAGGCCGAGGCACCCGCCGCGCAGGCCGCGGCCGGGTCCAAGGTCGTCGGCTACTTCACCGAATGGGGCGTCTACGACCGCAACTACCACGTCAAGAACATCGAGTCGTCGGGCTCCGCCGACAAACTCACCCACATCAACTACTCGTTCGGCAACGTCACCGGCGGCAAGTGCGCCATGGGCGACGCCTACGCGGCGACCGACAAGGCCTACACCGCGGCCGACTCCGTCGACGGCGTCGCCGACACCTGGGACCAGCCGCTGCGCGGCAACTTCAACCAGCTGCTCAAGCTGAAGCAGAAGCACCCCGACCTGAAGATCCTCTGGTCGTTCGGCGGCTGGACCTGGTCCGGCGGCTTCGCGCAGGCCGCGCAGAACCCGGAGGCGTTCGCCCAGTCCTGCTACGACCTGGTCGAGAACTCCAAGTGGGCCGACGTCTTCGACGGCATCGACATCGACTGGGAGTACCCGAACGCCTGCGGCCTGAGCTGCGACACCAGCGGCCGCGACGCCTTCCCGAAGCTGATGGGTGCCCTGCGCGCCAAGTTCGGCCAGGACTACCTGGTCACCGCGGCGATCACCGCTGACGCCACGGCCGGCGGCAAGATCGACGCGGCGGACTACGCCGGGGCCGCGCAGTACGTCGACTGGTACAACCCGATGACGTACGACTTCTTCGGCGCCTGGGACGCCACCGGGCCGACCGCTCCGCACTCGCCGCTGACCTCGTACGCGGGCATTCCGAAGGAGGACTTCCACACCTCGGCGACGATCGCGAAGCTCAAGGGGCTCGGCGTCCCGCCCTCGAAGCTCCTGCTCGGACTCGGCTTCTACGGCCGCGGCTGGACCGGCGTCACGCAGTCGGAACCGGGCGGCACCGCGACCGGCCCGGCGAAGGGCACGTACGAGAACGGCATCGAGGACTACAAGGTGCTGAAGACCAGCTGCCCCGCGACCGGCACGGTGGGCGGCACCGCGTACGCCAAGTGCGGCAGCGACTGGTGGAGTTACGACACCCCGCAGACCATCGCCGGCAAGATGGCGTACAAGAACGAGCAGGGTCTCGGTGGCACCTTCTTCTGGGAGCTGAGCGGCGACACCGCGAACGGTGAGCTGATCAAGGCGATCGACTGAACCACCTGGCGCGTACGGGGGGCGAAGGGGCGGGGACCTGCTCGGGTTTCCGCCCCTTCGTCGGCGTCGTCCCGGTCGTCAGGCGTCGTCGCGGTCGTCAGGCGTCGTCGCGGCGGGCCGGGGCCGGGGCCGGGTAGGCGGGGTCCAGTTCCTCGATGGCGCGCAGCGTGCCGCCGAGCGACTTCACCAGCAGTTCGCGCATGGTCTCGCGGGGCAGTTCGGACCGGCCGATCCAGTCCAGGGTGGCGCCCTCGACGCTGCACACCCAGGCGAGCAGGCCCATCCGGGCCAGCGGACCGATGTCCGAACGGCCGTACGCCCCTTCGGCGATGGTGGCGACGATCGCCTCCCGCACCCCGTCCCGGATGCCGTGCACCTCGGTGTCGAAGCCGACTCCGCCGCTGACGATGGTGCGGTAGGCGGCCTGGTTGTGCTCGGCGTAGCGCAGATAGCCGTCGATGGTGCGGTGGACGCGGTCCACCTGCGGCAGTTCGGTGCCGCGCGCCGCGGTGGTGACGAGGCCTGCGACGGAGTCCTGGATGATCGCCAGGTAGTAGCCCCGCTTGGACTGGAAGTAGTAGTAGATCAGCCCCTTGGCGACATGCGCCTGGCGGGCGATGTCGTCCATCGAGAGCGCGTCGTAGGACGTGTCGGCGAACAACCTCCGCCCGATGGCGATGAGTTCGGCGCGGCGTGCCATCGAGCGCTCGGTGCCGCGAGCCCGGGGACGGGCCTCGGCACCTTGTTGACTGATATTCAATTTCGACCCTGGTCTCCTACGGGCAGCGGGACTTCCGCAGTATGGCAGGTCGGGTCGTGGGGCAGGTCACACGCGGGTCACGTCACAGAAGGCCCAGCTGAACCACGAGCATCGCGACCACCACGACGAGGGTCCAGCCCATGACGTGTTCCAGGATCTTCGGGCCGTCGTCCTTGGGGCCGCCGGTACGGACGCGGGTGGCGGCTGCGCTGTGTGCGGTCATGGCTTCTCGCTGATCTCGGGTTCGGCTTGGCGGAGTCCCCCCGCTCACGGTGTCCACCTTGCCACCGTGAGCGGCTTTTGCGGCCGAGAGCTTGGTCACAGCGGTGCGGCCCGGTCCGCTCAGCGCACGCCCACCGCCGCGAGGGCCTTGCGCTGACGCGGGCCGGGGTGGGCCGGGAAGTACAGGTAGCAGACACCGCCGGTGCCGGAGACGACCTTGCCACTGGCGTTGTACCGCTTCGTCCTGAGCCAGATGTTCTCCCACTCGCGCCGCTTGTAGACGCGGCGGACGGCGTCGTTGTCGTCCGAGGCCGGATCGTTGGCGATCACGTCGCCGTCGGCGGTGAAGCCGATCACGGTCATCAGGTGGCCGGAGGTGCCGTACCCCGATCCGGTCAGCTCCTCCTCCAGGAACGACTGGGACGTTATGGCCGGGATGCCGGCCGCGATCAGCGTCTCCAGGTCGGTGAGGGAGCCGAGGCGGGTGACCACGCCCTGCATGCCCTTGAACGTGGCGGCGTAGGCGGCGTTGAAGGGCCAGTTGCCGCAGCCCTCGTACTGGTTGTCGTACGTGTACCGGGCGGCGTGGCAGACCTGCGGGTCGGCGTAGGAGGGGTCGACCCAGGCGAGCTGGTCCTCGGTGAGGCGCCCGCCCCAGTACTCGATGATCATCTGCGAGGAGGTGGGGCTGCACCAGGCCTCACCGCCGTTGTCGTACTCCGGGTACTGGCCCTTGTGGATCTCCTGCGAGTAGCGCGGGACGCGCAGTTCCCCGGCGTGCCCGGGGGCGGACGCCGGCACGGTGAAGCGGTCGGGGACGTCGGATCCCATCGCGCCGAGCCGCCAGACGGTGGGTGTGGTGCGGGTGCCCGGGCGGCGGTGCAGGGTGAGCCGGAGCCGGTAGGAGACCAGGCGCAGGCCGGTGGAGGCGTCGTCGACCGAGAAGGTGTCGGTCCAGATGCTGCTCCTGCCGTCGCTCTGGTCGTCGACCGAGGTCCGCGCGATGTCGTCGGCGCCGTCGCCGGCCGTCCAGCGGCCCATCACGTACCAGGGCGTGTCCGTGCCGTCGGAGTAGGTGCCCTTCAGTTCGACCTGGATCCAGGTGCCGCCCGGCGTGTGCGCGTTCCAGGAGGCGATGACCTCCGTCGAGGGGACCGCGAGCCGGTGGACGGGTGAGGTCCAGGTCGCGTACTCCCAGGCGGCGGTGGTGCCGGTGTGCGGGTCGGCGTAGTCGACGGTGCCGGCCGGGGCGCCGATCACGACGCCCGGGCGGGCGCCCGCGACGGGCCGGGCGCCCCGCACGGTCCCGCGCCGCCAGTCGCCGAAGGTGGTCCAGGCGCGGTAGTCCACCGGCCGCCGGGCGTCGTCCCGGCCGCGGTCCGCGGCGCCACCGCCGGCACTCGCGCCGGACGCGGCCCGGGCGGTCGCCGGGATCGCTCCGCCCGTCACGGCGGCCGCGGCGACGGCTGCGGCCAGGAGGGTTCTGCGGGACGGCTGTTCGACTCTGCTCATGAGCGGGAGACCCCCAGGTGTCCGGGTCGGGCGGGTCCGTCGTTGCACGGTCGTGCGCCAACTATGGCCGCAGATGCCCGCTCCTGCCAGCACTTCCACGCACGCCACGCCACCAATATTGGTGTCGACCACTGGTTAGAGTGCGACTGAACATGTCCGTCCCCGCGCCACCCCAGGATCCGCCATCCTCGACCTCGCAGCCCGGCTCCGCCGGCTTCCCCCCTCCTGCGGACCGGTACGCCTGGTCGGTGTCGACGGACACGCCGGGTCCGGCAAGTCCACCTTCGCCGGGCGGCTGGCTGCCGGACTGGGTGGTGCGCCGGTGCTGCACCTCGACGACATCGCCAGTCACGACGAGCTGTTCGGCTGGACCGCGCGACTGCTCGCCCAGGTGATCGAGCCACTGGGGCGCGGTGAGACCGCGCACTACGCGCCGTACGACTGGCGGACCCGGCGGTTCGGGGCACCGCTCCCCCTGGAGCCCGCTCCGGTGATCCTGGTCGAGGGCGTCGGCGCCGGGCGCGCGGCGTTGCGGCCGCACCTGGCCGGACTCCTGTGGATGGACCTGCCCGCGGAGCGGGCGTGGGCGCGCGGACGGGCGCGCGACGGAGCGGAACAGCGGACGTTCTGGGACGGGTGGATCCCGGCCGAGCGCCGGCACTTCGCCGAGGACCCCTCGCGCCCCTTCGCGCACCTTCTGGTGCGACAGCGCGAACAGGGGTACGAGGTGCTGCCGGGGCCGGCGGGGAGCACCTCCGGAGCCCACTTCCTCACGCAGAGTGACGGACCTTCCGCAATGTGCTGAACTCGTGAAGATCGCGACCCGGCAACCCGCCGACGTGCCCCAACTTCGCTTGACCCAGGGGCCGTACAGGTCTTACGTTCTGAATGTGCGGCAGTTCGAAGCCGCCGACAGACGCGAAGCCCCCGGTTGTTCCCCCGTGATCGGGGGCTTCGTTCTGCCCCGAGCACGTCTTCCGGCTCCTCCGCGACGCCATACGCTCACCCTCGGTCACCGTCCGGTCGTGCGCCCCGCCCGCTCCCACCTCGCGGAACGACCCCTCCCGCACCCTTCGGAGGAATGACCGCCGCGGGTACGATGCCCTCGGTGCGACCTACGGGAGATTGCCGCACGCACCTGCAACTCCGGTCCGCGGTACAGCCGTTGACCGAGGCGGCCGACGAGCGACGGCTCGGTGGCATACCGACGGGGGCACGTAGGTGGGGGACGTGATGGACTTCGGCACGCAGGGCCCACAGGCCCCGGCCGAACTCGCCTGGCTGCGCGGCGTGGACGCCTACACCATGGGGGCCTACCCGCAGGCGGAGGAGGAGTTCCGGGCGGCGGTGCGGATCGATCCCACGATGGCCGACGGCTGGCTGGGACTGCACGCGCTGCGCGTCGACACCACGAACGCGCTCCTGCGAATGTTCCGCAACCGCGACCGCTTCGGCGAGCAGCGGGCCCGCCACCGCCGCACCCTCAACTCCTGGTACTGGCTGGGCTGGTGGGTGCAGCCGGTGCTGGAGAACCCGCGCGACCTGCTGCTGGCGCACGCCTCGCACTGGCTGGACGGCCGGCACGTCCCGGAGCTGGACCGCGCCCTGGCCGGGCTGCCGCCGGTGGACTCCGACGCGCAGGTCCGCTTCCTGCACGCGTGCCGCGCCTACCTCGTCAAGGACTGGGACCAGCTGGTCCGGCACACCGACCCACTGCTCGGCGACCCCTTACTCGGCATCGAGGCCGGGCTGTTCAGCGGCATGGCCCGGGTCCGCCTGGAGATGTACGGGCAGGCCGAGCCGCTCCTTTCGGCGGCCCTGATGCGGTGCCGCAGCGAGCAGCCGCAGCGCAAGGAGCTGCGCTACTGGCTGGCGAGGGCCCACGAGGGCACCGGGCGCAGCGCCGCCGCGCTCCCGCTGTACCGGGCGGTGCACCGCGTCGACCCCGCCTTCATGGACACCTCGGCCCGGCTGGCCGCGATCGCCGAGGGCGACGGCTACGACGACTCGGCCGACCTCACCGGATACGCGCAGGCGGGTGCGGGGGCGGACGGTCTGGACGGGCTCGACCCCCTGTTCGGCACCGAGGAGCGTGGCGTCAAGGTCTCCGCCCCGGAGCCCGCGCCGTCCGCCCCGCTGCCCCCGCTCGGCGGGCCGTCGGTGCGCGAGAAGGCGGGCGGGCCCGACCCGTCCCTGCCCAGCGGGCCCACCGATCCGGCACTGCTGGAGGAGGCGCTCGCCGAGCTGGAGCGGATGGTGGGCCTGGAACCGGTGAAGCGCCAGGTCAAGGCGCTGTCCGCGCAGCTGAACATGGCACGGCTGCGGGCCGGGCAGGGCCTGCCCGTGCAGCCGCCCAAACGTCACTTCGTCTTCTCCGGCCCCTCCGGCACCGGCAAGACCACCGTGGCCCGCATCCTGGGCCGGGTCTTCTACGCCCTCGGGCTGCTCGGCGGCGATCATCTGGTGGAGGCGCAGCGGGCGGATCTGGTCGGCGAGTACCTGGGCCAGACCGCCGTGAAGGCGAACGAGCTGATCGACTCCGCGCTCGGCGGTGTCCTCTTCGTCGACGAGGCGTACTCCCTGTCGAACTCCGGGTACGGCAAGGGCGACGCGTACGGCGACGAGGCGTTGCAGGTGCTGCTGAAGCGGGCCGAGGACAACCGGGACCACCTGGTGGTGATCCTGGCCGGCTATCCGGAGGGCATGGACCGGCTGCTGGGCGCCAATCCCGGGTTGTCCTCGCGTTTCACGACGCGGGTGGACTTTCCGTCGTACCGGCCGCTGGAGCTGACCTCGATCGGGGAGGTGCTCGCGGCGGAGAACGGGGACGTGTGGGACGAGGAGGCGCTGGACGAGTTGCGGTCGATCGCCGGGCACGTGGTGGATCAGGGGTGGATCGACGAGTTGGGGAACGGGCGGTTTCTGCGGACGCTGTACGAGAAGAGCTGTGCGTACCGGGATCTGCGGTTGTCCGTGTATGCGGGGGTGTTGACGCGGGATGATCTGGCGACGTTGCGGTTGCCGGATCTCATGCAGGCGTACGGGGAGGTGCTGTCGGGGCGGGGGCCGGGGGTTCCTCCGGCGGTGTGAAGCGTGCGGCGGGGGGGGGGGACGCTTGCCCGCGCTGACAGGGTGCCGCTGCGCCCACCCGTGCCGCCCCAGCGGCACGACTGCCCGCAGCGGCGGCGGGGGCGGGGGCACGAGCGCCCGCGGTTATGTGGCCAGGGTTACCTCTTTGTCCCTGTGGGCCGGGTCCCTCACTTCACCCACCAGGAGTTCCAGTACGTCCTCCAGGGCGACCAGGCCCAGGATCCTGCCCGAGGCGTCCGTCACCTGGGCCAGGTGGGTCGCTGCGCGGCGCATGACCGTGAGGGCGTCGTCCAGGGGGAGTTCGGGGCGGAGGGTGGTCATCGGGCGCCACAGGTGCTGGGGGACGGCGCGGTCGGACTCCTCCAGGTCGAGGACGTCCTTGACGTGCAGGTACCCCATGAAGGCGCCCTGGTCCGCCGCGATCGGGAAGCGCGAGTACCCGGTGCGGGCGGTGAGCGCCACGATCTCCCCCGGCGTGACCGAGGGGCTGACCGTCACCAGGGACTCGCGTGGCAGGAGTACGTCCGTCACCGGGCGGGAGCCCAGTTCCAGGGCGTCCTCCAGGCGTTCCTGCTCCTCCGGGTCGAGGAGCCCCGCCTGACCGGCGTCCTCCACCAGCCGGTTGAGCTGCTCGCTGGTGAAGACGGCCTCGACCTCGTCCTTGGGCTCGACGTGGAAGAGCCTCAGGATGCCCTGGGCGCAGGCGCCGAGCGCGACGGTGATCGGCCTGCACAGGCGGGCGAAGGCGACCAGGCCGGGGCTGAGCCACAGCGCGGCCTTCTCGGGGGCGGCCATCGCCAGGTTCTTCGGGACCATCTCGCCGATGACCAGGTGGCAGAAGACCACGGCGGCCAGCGCGATGACGTAGCCGAGCGGGTGGATCATGCCGTGCGGCAGGTGGATCCACTCGAAGACCGGCTCCAGGAGGTGGGCGACGGTCGGCTCGGCGACGGCGCCGAGGGTCAGTGAGCAGACGGTGATGCCGAACTGGGCGGCGGCCATCATCTGCGGCAGCCGTTCCAGGCCGTACAGCACCTGCCGGGCGCGGGTGGTGCCGAGCGGTTCGATCTGGCTGCGGCGCACGGAGACGAGGGCGAACTCGGCGCCGACGAAGAAGCCGTTGGCGAGCACGAGCAGTGCGGCGAAGAGGAGTTGCACGACGCTCATCGGGCGGCCTCCAGGGCGGAGACCGCGGCGGTGCGCACCAGGCGTATCCGCTCGGCGCGGTAGTGGCCGACCTGGCGGACGGAGAGCCGCCAGCCGGGCAGTTCCGCGCGGTCGCCGACGGCGGGGATGCGGCCGAGCAGGTCGGCGACGAGTCCGGCCACGGTCTCGTACGGCCCCTCGGGCGCCTCCAGGCCGACACGGCGCAGGGCGTCCACGCGACAGCTGCCGTCGACGTCCCAGGCGGGGCGGCCGTCCTCGGGCGGGGCGGGGGCCAGTTCGGGCGCGTCGAGTCCGTCGTGCTCGTCGCGGACCTCGCCGACGATCTCCTCGACGATGTCCTCCAGGGTGACGACCCCGGCCGTGCCGCCGTACTCGTCGACCACGACCGCGATGGGCTGCTCGCTGCGCAGCCGGGTCAGCAGCGGCCGTACGGGCAGGGTCTCGGGGACGAGCAGCGCGGGGCGGGCGATCCGGCCCGCGGGGGTGCGCAGCCGGTCGTGCACGGGGACAGCCAGGGCGTCCTTGAGGTGGACCATGCCGACGATCTCGTCGATCTTCTCCCGGTAGACGGGGAAGCGGGACAGGCCGGTGGCGCGGGTCAGGTTCACGACGTCCTCGGCGGTGGCCGAGGAGTGCAGGGCGCTCACCTTCACGCGGGGGGTCATGACGTGCTGGGCGGTCAGTTCGCCGAGGGAGAGGGTCCGTACGAAGAGGTCGGCGGTGTCCTGTTCCAGGGCGCCGGCCCGGGCGGAGTGCCGGGCCAGGGAGACCAGTTCGCCGGGGGTGCGGGCGGAGGCCAGTTCCTCGGCGGGTTCGATGCCCAGCGTGCGGACCAGGCGGTTGGCCACGGTGTTGAGCGCGGCGATCACCGGGTGGAAGAGCCGGGCGAAGGCGTGCTGGGGCCCGGCGACGAAGCGGGCGACCTGGAGCGGCTTGGACACCGCCCAGTTCTTGGGCACCAGTTCGCCGATCACCATCTGCACGGCGGAGGCCAGCAGCATGCCGACGACGACGGACACGCCGGACACGGCGCCGTCGGGGACGCCGACGGCCGTGAACGGGCCGTCGAGCAGCCGGGCCAGCGCCGGTTCGGCGAGCATGCCGACGACGAGCGAGGTGATGGTGATCCCGAGCTGGGTGCCGGAGAGCTGGAAGGACAGCTCCTTGAGGGACTCGACGACCCGGTGGGCGCGGCGGTCGCCGGCCGCGGCGGCCTGTTCGGCGTCGGGCCGTTCGACGGTCACCAGGCCGAACTCGGCCGCGACGAAGAAGCCGTTGGCGAGGATCAGCAGGAACGCGGCTGCCAGGAGCAGCAGGGGGGTGGTCATGAGGCCGCCGCCTGTGGGGTGTCACAGCAGGGGGCGGCGCAGGTACTGCAGGACGGTCCGTCCATCGCCGGAGGGAGTCACTCCTCGGGTAGCAGGAACCCCGCGCACCGGGCGGAGCGACGGGGGCGAGGACGCGACGTCCGCGTCCTCGTTCCCAGATTAATCACGAAAAGGGGGCCCGCGGCAGGGTCGGCGGCGCCGCGTCAGTCGCGCGGCGCCTCCGGGAGGGCACCGGAACGGGCCTCCACGAGGTCGCGCAGGGCACGTGCGTCGGCGAGGGCCTGCTGCTTGGCGATGCCGGGCTGGATGCCGAGCGCGGGCAGGCTGGTGCCGTCGCTGAGGTCGAGGAAGACCCAGGGGTCGCCCTGGCGGAGGTTGACCCGGAGGATCTCGGGCCAGGCGAGGCGCCGCCTGGCGGTCAGGTTGACGACCGTGACGCCCGTCTCGTCGGCGTCGACCCGGGGCCGGGCCAGCAGGATCAGCACGCCCGCCAGGAGGAGTGCCGTCAGCACGAAGCTGAGGCGCTCTCCCGGGCCGAGGCCGGCCAGCACCATCCCGAGCACCGTGACGGTCACGAAGGTGACGACCGCGAGGACGATCAGGACGGCACGGGTGCGTCCGGGACGGAAGGTGACGGGCAGGGCGGGCAGGTGGTCCGGCGTGGTGTCGGGCATGGTGTGGCTCCGGGTCGTGCTCCGAGGCGGGGCGGGGGTCAGAGCCGGCAGGCGTGGATGGCCGTGGTCAGGATGGCGCGGGCGCCGATCTCGTACAGGTCGTCCATGATCCGCTGGGCCTCCTTGGCGGGGACCATGGCGCGGACGGCGACCCAGCCCTCGTTGTGCAGCGGGGACACGGTCGGGGACTCCAGGCCGGGGGTGAGGGCGACGGCCTTCTCCAGCTGCTCCACCCGGCAGTCGTAGTCCATCATCACGTAGGTCCGGGCCACCAGGACGCCCTGGAGGCGGCGCAGGAACTGCTGGACCTTGGGCTCGGTGGTCTCGTCGGGCTCCGCGTCCGAGCGGCGGATCACGATGGCCTCGGACTTCATGATGGGCTCGCCGAACACCTCCAGGCCCGCGTTGCGCAGGGAGGTGCCGGTCTCCACGACGTCCGCGATGACCTCGGCGACGCCGAGCTCGATGGCGGTCTCGACGGCGCCGTCCAGGTGGACGACGGAGGCGTCGACGCCCCGGTCGGCCAGGTGGGCGGCGACGATGCCCTCGTAGGAGGTGGCGACGGTGCGGCCCTTGAGGTCGTCGATGCCGGTGGCGGTGCCGGGCTTGCCGGCGAAGCGGAAGGTGGAGCGGGCGAAGCCGAGCGGGAGGATCTCCTCGGCGTGGGCGCCGGAGTCGATGAGCAGGTCGCGGCCGGTGATGCCGATGTCGAGCTTGCCGGAGGAGACGTAGATCGCGATGTCGCGGGGGCGGAGGTAGAAGAACTCGACCTCGTTGACCGGGTCGACGATCCGCAGCTCCTTGGACTCGCGGCGCTGCTGGTAGCCGGCCTCATGCAGCATCTCCCCCGCGGGGCCTGACAGGGAACCCTTGTTGGGGACGGCGATGCGCAGCATGAGGTCGGCTTCCTTTGTGTGAAGGGGCGGAGAGAAGGGGGTCCGGCTTTACAGGTGGGCGTAGACGTCGTCCAGGGAGATGCCGCGGGCGACCATCATCACCTGGACGTGGTACAGCAGCTGGGAGATCTCCTCGGCCGCGGCGTCCTTGCCCTCGTACTCGGCGGCCATCCAGACCTCGGCGGCCTCCTCGACGACCTTCTTGCCGATGGCATGGACCCCCTTGTCCACCAGCTCGGCGGTGCGGGAGGTGGCGGGGTCGCCGTTGGCGGCCTTGTGCTGGAGCTCGGTGAAGAGCTCCTCGAAAGTCTTCTTGGACATGGTGCCGCCCACTTTACGCGTAGTGCCGAGCGGCCTAGCGCCACGGTTCGGATACTGAGCGGAGCGTGGCCGCCGTGGCGACGGCCGCCGTCACCGCCTCGTGTCCCTTGTCCTCGCTGGAGCCCTCGATGCCGGCCCGGTCCAGGGCCTGCTCCTCGGTGTCGCAGGTGAGGACGCCGAAGCCGACGGGGACGCCGGTCTCGACGGAGACCTGGACCAGGCCCTGGGTGACGCCCTGGCAGACGTAGTCGAAGTGGGGGGTGCCGCCGCGGATGACGACGCCGAGGGCGACGATCGCGTCGTAGCCGCGGCCCGCGAGGACCTTGGCGACCACCGGCAGTTCGAAGCTGCCGGGGACCCTGAGCAGGGTCGGCTCGTCGATTCCGAGCTCGTGCAGGGCGCGCAGGGCGCCGTCCACCAGTCCGTCCATCACCTTGTCGTGCCACTGCGACGCGATCACGGCGACCCTGAGGTCCCCGACGTTGCGTACGGACAGTTCCGGTGCGCCCTTGCCGCTCACGTGTACGTGTCTCCTCGTATCGCTTGCTTACTGGTTGCCGCAGGTGGACACGGGGGTCGTGTCCAGCCAGGGCAGGTCGTGTCCCATCCGGTCCCGCTTGGTGCGCAGGTAGCGGAGGTTGTGCTCGCCGGCCTGGACGGGCATGGGCTCGCGGCCGGTGACCGTGATGCCGTGCCGTTCGAGGGCGTCGCTCTTGTCCGGGTTGTTGGTCATGAGGCGCACGGCGCGCACGCCCAGGTCCTGGAGGATCTGGGCGCCGGCTCCGTAGTCGCGGGCGTCGGCGGGCAGGCCGAGTTCCAGGTTGGCGTCGAGGGTGTCGAGGCCGCGCTCCTGGAGTTCGTAGGCGCGCAGCTTGGACATCAGGCCGATGCCGCGCCCCTCGTGGCCGCGCAGGTAGACGACGACTCCCCGGCCCTCGGCCTGGATGCGGTCCAGGGAGGCGTCCAGTTGGGGGCCGCAGTCGCAGCGCTGGGAGCCGAAGACGTCGCCGGTGAGGCACTCGGAGTGGACGCGGACCAGGACGTCCCGGCCGTCGCCGATCTCGCCGTGCACGAGGGCGATGTGCTCGACGCCGTCGACCGTGGAGCGGTAGCCGTACGCCGTGAACTCGCCGTGCCTGGTGGGCAGCCGGACTTCGGCCTCGCGGCGGACGGTGGGCTCCGCGCTGCGCCGGTAGGCGACGAGGTCCTCGATGGAGATGATCGTCAGCCCGTGCTTGCGGGCGAAGGGGATCAGCTCGGGCAGCCGCAGCATGCGCCCGTCCTCGCCGGCGATCTCCACGATGGCGCCGGCCGGGCGCAGTCCCGCGAGGCGGGCCAGGTCGACGGCGGCCTCGGTGTGGCCGTTGCGGACGAGCACGCCGCCGGGGCGGGCGCGCAGCGGGAAGACGTGCCCGGGGCGGACCAGGTCGGTGGGCTCGGCGGCGCCGCTCGCGAGGAGTTGGAGGGTGGCGGCGCGGTCGGCGGCGGAGATGCCGGTGCTGACGCCGTGCGCGGCGGTGGCGTCCACGGAGACGGTGAAGGCCGTCTTCATCGACTCGGTGTTGTCCTCGACCATCTGCGGGAGCCGGAGCCGGTCCAGTTCCTCGCCCTCCATGGGGGCGCAGATCAGGCCGCGGCACTCGGTCATCATGAAGGCGACGATCTCCTCGGTCGCCTTCTCGGCGGCGATGACGAGGTCGCCCTCGTTCTCGCGGTTCTCGTCGTCGACGACCACGACGGGGCGGCCCGCCGCGATGTCGGCGACGGCCTGTTCGACGGGGTCGAGGACGAGGTCCTCGGGGCCGTCGGGGCTGTAGAGGATGGGTGCCGTGCTCATGCGGGCGCTCCTTCCGGGAGGGGGCGGGCCGCGTTGCGCGAGCGCAGCCACCAGTCGCGCAGGCCCCACAGGACGAGCGCGCCGTAGAGGACGTAGACGAAGCCGGAGAAGGCGAAGCCGTTGGCGAAGTTCAGCGGGACGCCGACGAGGTCGACGAGCAGCCAGGCGAACCAGAACTCGACCATGCCGCGGGCCTGGGCGTACATGGCGACGACGGTGCCGACGAAGATGTACGCGTCCGGCCAGGGGTCCCAGGACAGGGTGGGGAAGGCGGTGAAGAGGCCGCCGACCGCGAGGGTGCCGACGGCGGCCGCGGCGGCCAGCGCGCCGCGTTCGCGCCAGGTGGCGAACCGTACGGCGACGGAGCCGTCCTGGGTCTGCCGACGGCCGCGGTTCCACTGCCAGAAGCCCCAGGCGGCGACGACCATGACGACGATCTGCTTGCCTGCGCTGCCGGACAGGTGGGCGGTGGCGAAGGCCGCGAAGAGGACGAGCCCGGAGGCGAACTGCACGGGCCAGGTCCAGATCGAGCGCCGCCAGCCGAGGGCGAGGCCGAGCAGACCGATCACGTTGCCGATCATGTCCGACCACTTGATGTGCTGGTCGAAGAGCGTGAACGCCTCGGAGTTGAGCCAGTTCACTTGGTACTCCCCTGGGCTCCGAGCAGCCGCTCGACGTACTTCGCGATGACGTCGACCTCGAGGTTGACCGGGTCGCCGGGCTGCTTGATGCCGAGCGTGGTCAGGGCGAGGGTGGTGGGGATGAGGCTGATGGTGAAGAAGTCGGGTCCCGCGTCGACGACGGTGAGGCTGATGCCGTCGACGGTGATGGAGCCCTTCTCCACGACGTAGCGGGCGAGGCCGGCGGGGAGCGAGATCTTGACGAGCTCCCAGTGCTCGGAGGGCTTGCGCTCCAGGATCTCGCCGGTGCCGTCGACGTGGCCCTGCACGATGTGCCCGCCCAGCCGGGCGCCGACGGCGGTGGGGCGCTCCAGGTTGACGCGGGAGCCGACGGCGAGGGCGCCGAGGCTGGAGCGGTTCAGGGTCTCGGCCATCACGTCGGCGGTGAACGCGTCGCCCTCGTGGTCGACGACCGTGAGGCAGACGCCGTTGACGGCGATCGAGTCGCCGTGCCGGGCGCCCTCGGTGACCGCGGGGCCGCGCACGCGGAAGCGACAGGCGTCGTCGAGGGTCTCGACTGCGGTGATCTCGCCCAGCTCTTCGACGATTCCGGTGAACACTTCCCGGGTCCTCCTGCCTCTTCGGGCACGGACTCCGGGGCTGTCGGAACGACAGAGTCACGAACGAGGACACCGGGAGCGACGCCGGACAGGGCGCACCCTTGAGGGGCACGCCCAGAAATCGGCGGCGCGCACGAGTGCTCGCCCGCCGCGCACTGCCTCCCATCCGGACTTTAACCGTCGGTCCAGGAATTTCACCTGGTCAACCGGTCGCTGGAGGCGACCGGGTCGCGGACTGTAACCGCCGGTTCGGACTTTCACCGACCCCGGAGTGCGCTGCTTCTGGTACACGGCCAGTGTGCCACGACTGATCCCCGTCCATGCGAACGGAGGGTGTGGAGTGGCTCACAGAACGCTCTTCCGGCGGCCGGAGCCCCGTCGCTTCCGCTCCAACTGGGCGGCCGTCCAGCTGCCTTGAGATTGGTCCATACCTATTGACTCACTGGTCTAGTCCTCTCTAGGGTCTGCGCAACTTCCGTGGAGAGGAACCGACTGTGCCTTCCCCGTCACGCTCCAGATCCCGCCGCAGAGCGGGGCCGGCCCTGTTCGCGGCGGTCGCCGCCGTCGCCGGCCTGCTGCTCGCCGGTCTCCCGGCGACCGCGTCACAAGCCGCCGACCAGGAGTCCTGTCGACCCGACGGGCTCTACGAGACCCCCGGCGTCGACGTCCCCTACTGCTCGGTCTACGACGCCGACGGCAGGGAGAAGATGGGCGCCGACCACCCGCGCCGGGTGATCGGGTACTTCACGAGCTGGCGCACGGGCAAGGACGGCAGGCCGGCCTACCTCGCCTCGGACATCCCGTGGGACAAGATCACCCACATCAACTACGCCTTCGCGCACGTCGACGGCGGCAACCGGCTCTCCGTGGGCTCCGACGGCGAGAAGAACGCGGCGACCGGCATGACCTGGCCCGGGGTCGAGGGCGCCGAGATGGACCCCGACCTCCCCTACAAGGGCCACTTCAACCTGCTCAACAAGTTCAAGAAGCAGCACCCGGACGTCAAGACGATGATCTCGGTGGGCGGCTGGGCCGAGACGGGCGGCTACTTCGCGGACGACGGCTCGCGCGTGGACTCGGGCGGCTTCTACTCGATGGCCACCAACGCCGACGGCTCGGTCAACCAGGCCGGTATCGACACCTTCGCGGACTCGGCGGTCGACTTCGTCCGGAAGTACGGCTTCAACGGCGTCGACATCGACTACGAGTACCCGACGACGATGAAGGACGCGGGCAACCCGCTCGACTGGTCCTTCGCCAACGGCCGCCGGGCCGGGCTGGTCAAGGGCTACGCGGTCCTGATGAAGACGCTGCGCGAGAAGCTGGACCGCGCGGGCGCCGCGGACGGCAGGCACTATCTCCTCTCCGTCGCCGCGCCGTCCTCCGGATACCTGCTGCGCGGCATGGAGACCTTCCAGGTCCAGAAGTACCTGGACTACGTCAACATCATGTCCTACGACCTGCACGGCGCCTGGAACGAGTACGTCGGCCCGAACGCCTCGCTCTTCGACGACGGCAAGGACGCCGAACTGGCCGCCGCGGGCGTCTACGGCAGCGCCCAGTACGGCGGCGTCGGCTACCTCAACACCGACTGGGCCTACCACTACTTCCGCGGCTCGATGCCGGCCGGCCGCATCAACATCGGCCTGCCGTACTACACGCGCGGCCACAAGAACGTCCAGGGCGGCACCGACGGCCTGTGGGGCAAGGCCTCCGCGTCCACCTGCCCGGCGGGCTCCGGCCTGACCAAGTGCGGTGACGGCGCCGTCGGTATCGACAACCTCTGGCACGACCTCGACACCAACGGCAAGGAGTCCCCGGCGGGCTCCAACCCGATGTGGCACGCCAAGAACCTGGAGAAGGGCATCGTCGGCGACTACGTCACCGACTACGGCTTCCCGGCGGACACGAAGCTGACCGGCACCTACGCCCGCAAGTACGACGCGACGCTGGTCGCCCCCTGGCTGTGGAACGCCGAGAAGAAGGTCTTCCTGTCCACCGAGGACGAGCAGTCGGTCGGTGCCAAGGCCGACTACGTGGTGGACCGCGGCATCGGCGGCGCGATGATCTGGGAGCTGGCCGGCGACTACGGCTGGAACGCCGCCAAGGGCCAGTACGAGATGGGCGACACGCTCACCTCGCTGATGTACGACACCTTCAAGTCGGCCGCGCCGTACGGCGCGAGGAAGTCCAACGCGGACCTGCCGACAGAGGCCGTGAACGT
Source organism: Streptomyces sp. NPDC111628 (assembly GCF_055635195.1). Classification (NCBI taxonomy): domain Bacteria; kingdom Bacillati; phylum Actinomycetota; class Actinomycetes; order Kitasatosporales; family Streptomycetaceae; genus Streptomyces; species Streptomyces sp. NPDC111628. The sequence continues at coordinate 69,510 of NZ_JBVKBZ010000008.1, forward strand.
GGACGTGGAGTTCACCGACTTCAAGCTCGGCGACTCCAACTACCCGATCACGCCCAAGCTGCGGATCACCAACCACACGAACACCGCGCTGCCGGGCGGCACCGAGTTCCAGTTCGACTACGGGACCTCGGCCCCGGGGAACGCCTCCGACCAGTCCGGTTTCGGCACCAAGGTCATTCACAGCGACCACACGGGCGGCAACGCGGGCGGTCTGAAGGGTGACTTCCACCGGGTGTCGCTGAAGCTGCCGGCGTGGCAGTCGCTGGCGCCGGGCGCGACCGTCGACCTGGCGTTCAACTACTACCTGCCCGTGTCGACCCCGTCGAACTGGACGGTGACGATCGGCGGCAAGGCGTACGCCCTGGCCGGTGACCTCGCGCGGGGCACGACCGTGGTGGACCCCGGGACGCAGACGCCCACGCCGACCCCCACGGGCACCGGGTCCCCGGGACCGAGCCCCAGCCCGACGGACGGCGCCGGGCAGTGCACCGCCCCGGCCTGGAACACGGCCTCGTCGTACGGCGGCGGCACCACGGTGTCCCACCAGGGGCACACGTGGAAGTCCAAGTGGTGGACGAAGGGCGAGGAGCCCGGAACCACCGGTGAATGGGGTGTCTGGCAGGACCTCGGCACCTGCTGACCCCTCCCGGACGGGCCCGGCGGCGGTGACGAAGGCCCTTGCCCGCCGCCGGGTCCCCCCAAGGCACCCTGCCGGGCTCTGGCAGGGTGCCGTCATGACCACCGCGACCACCCCGAGCGCCGCCGACGAGTTCGAACGTCACCGCCCCCGGCTGTTCGGCATCGCCTACCGCATGCTGGGCTCCGCCCACGAGGCCGAGGACGCGGTCCAGGACGCCTGGCCGCGCTTCGCCGCGGCGGACCGGGCGGGGATCGAGCAGCCGGGGGCCTGGCTGGCCAAGGTCGTCACGAACCTCTGTCTGACCCGGCTCACCTCCGCCCGCGCCCGGCGCGAGAGCTACGTCGGCACCTGGCTGCCGGAGCCCGTGGTCACCGCGGACGGCACGCTGGGTCCTCCCCCACTGCCTGAAGGGCGTGGGCGGTGCCCCCAGAGTCGGCCGAGCAGCGCGACGCCGTGTCCACGGCGCTGCTCCTGCTCCTGGAACGCCTCACACCGACCGAGAGGGCGGTGTACGTGCTGCGGGAGGCCTTCGCTTACGGGTACCGCGAGATCGCCGGGGTGCTGGACCTGGGCGAGGCCAACTGCCGTCAGCTGCACCGGCGGGCGGTACGGCGGGTGGGCGAGCCGGGGTCCCGGTTCGAGCCCGCGCCCGGGCGCGGGAGCGGCTGGTCGCGTCCTTCCTCACCGCGGCGCGCGAGGGCGACCTGGCGGGACTGGAGAAGCTGCTCGCCGAGGACGTGACCTGGTGGAGCGACGGCGGCGGCAAGGTGTCCGCGGCCCGTCGTCCCGTCGAGGGCCGGGACAAGGTCCTGCGCTTCGTGGTGGGCGCGATGCAGCGCTTCGCGACGGGCTGGGAACTCACCCTCGCCGAGGTCAACGGCGCGCCCGCCCTCGTCGCCCACTCGGGTGCGGACCTGGTCGGCGTGCTGTCCTTCGCGCTGCGCGACGGTGCGATCAGCGAGCTGCACGCCGTGATGAATCCGGACAAACTGGGGTTCGCAGGCTGTCAGCTGGCCCGGCCGTGAGAATTCCGCCCCGGCGATGTCACATTTCGCGGGTGCCGCGCGGTCCCAGCTGACGACAGGGCGCTCCACCCGGGAGCCCCACGTCCGACAGGGGCTGAACAGCATGACCACGATCCTGGTGACCGGCGGCACCGGAACGCTCGGCCGGCTCGTCACCGAACGGCTGCGCGCCGACGGGCACGAGGTGCGGGTGCTCAGCCGGCACAGCGAGCCCTACGCCGTCGACCTGCGCCAGGGCGGCAGCGGCCTGGACACGGCGCTCGCCGGGGTCGACACGGTCGTGCACTGTGCGACCACGCAGCGCGGCGGGGACGAGCGGTCGGCCGCGAACCTGATCGCGGCGGCGCGTCGGGCCGGGGTGGCCCACCTGGTCTACATCTCGATCGTCGGTGTCGACCGGGTGCCGCTCGGCTACTACCAAACCAAGTTCGCGGTCGAGAAGCTGGTGGAGGAGTCGGGGATCGGGTGGACGGTGCTGCGGGCGACCCAGTTCCACGACCTGGTGGTGCAGATGCTCCAGGCCCTGGCCAAGCTGCCGGTCGTGGTGCTGCCCGCCCATGCCTCCGACCAGCCGGTGGAGGTGGCGGAGGTCGCGGACCGGCTCGCCGAACTGGCCCAGGGGGCGCCCGCCGGGCGGGTGCCGGACGTGGGCGGTCCCGAGGTGCGCACCTTCGCGTCGCTGGCCCGCGCCTATCTGGGCGCGACGGGACGCCGGCGGGCCGTGGTGAACGTGCCGCTCGCGGGGAAGACTTACCGCGCGTTCCGCACGGGCGGACACCTCGCGCCCGAACACGCGGTCGGCACGGGCACGTTCGAGGAGTACCTGGCGGTGCGGTTCGGCGGCGGGGAGGACGGGCGGCGCGGATGAACGGACGGGTGTGGCTGCGGGCGGGGCTGGGGCTGCTCGCGGGCGGCCAGGTGGTGCTGGGACTGTGGATCCTGCTGCTGCCCGAGCTGTTCTGGAAGTGGCCCTGGGTGTCGCACCTGCCGCCCTACAACGAGCATCTGCTCCGCGACTTCGGCGGTGCGAGCCTCGCGCTCGCCGTGGTGCTGTGCGCGGCGGTGGCGACGATGGAGCGCCGCCTGGTGCTCACGTCCCTGGTGGCCTACCTGGTCTCCTCCGTCGCCCACCTCCTGTTCCATGCCCGGCATCTGGAGCCCCTGTCCGCGGGGAGCGCCGCGGGATTCATGGCCCTGCTGGCAGCGGCGGTCCTGCTCCCGGCGGTACTGGTGTGGCTGGCGGCGGACGGCACGGCGTTCCGGGCACCGGACCCCGCAGAACGACGGCCCGCCCGACGCCGATCCGCTCCCTGAGCCGACCCGCGACAGGACCGCGCGGGCGATGCGTCCCACGCGTCTCCCGGTCACCCCCGGGGACGGGCAGCTACCCCGGCGAGGCGCCGCGGGCTACCGCTCCGGCGGTGCGAAGAGCTCGTCCTGCGCGCGGTCGCGGGCGGTGAGCAGGGCGCCGCGCAGCACCGCGCCGCCGCCCAGGGTGCTGGGCCGTACCTCCGTGGCCAGCGGTGACATGCGGGTGAGCCGGTGCTGGACGCGGTCGGCGAGCGCGTCGGCCCCGGCCCGGCCGATCTCACCGGCGAGGACCAGGCAGCCGGGGTCGAGGACGGAGACGACGGCGGCGGCGCCGAGCACGACACGGTCGGCGAGCGCCTCGAGGAACCGCTCGGCGGCCGGGTCGCTCCCGGACGCCGACCGGCGTACCGCCTCCCGGACCAGCGCGGCGGCGTGCGGCTCGGGCCCGGCGGGCCGGGCCGTCACACCGTGCTCCGCCGCGAGGGCGGTCACCGCCGCCGAGCCCGCCACGGAGTGGAAGCCGCCGTCGCAGTCGGTGGCGGAGGGCAGGCCCGCGGTGCCCGGCACCGGCATGAAGCCGATCTCGCCCGCGCCGCCGGACACTCCCCGGCGCAGGGTGCCGTCCAGGACGACGGCCGCGCCGATGCCGAGGCCGAGCCAGAGGAGGACGAAGGTGTCCCGGTCGCGGGCGGCGCCGTCGCGCTGTTCGGCCAGGGCGGCGAGGTTGGTCTCGTTCTCGACGCCGACCCGGGCCTCGGGGAACTTCTCCTGGAGGGCCGCGATCAGACTGCGGTGCCACTCGGGCAGTCCGCTGGAGTCCCGGAGTTCCCCGCCGACCGGGTCGATCAGTCCGGGGGCGCCGATGCCGACGGTGTGCAGCCGGTCGGCGCCGGCCTCCTTGACCGCGCGCTCGACCAGGCTCACCGCCTGCTCCACCGCGGGACCGGTGCCGGAGTGGTCGTCGATGGGCACGGAGGCCTCGGCGAGGACCCGGCCGAGCAGGTCGGAGACGAGCACGGCGACGCCTTCGGTGCGCACGTCGAGGGCGGCGAGGTGGGCGCGTTCGGCGACGATGCCGTACAGCTTCGCGTTGGGTCCGCGGCGCTGCTCGCCGGACTCCCCCGCCACCTCGATCAGTCCGGAGGCGGTGAGGCGTTCGACGAGGTCGGCGACGCTGGGCCGGGACAGGCCGGTCAGCTGCTTCAGCTGCCCGGCCGTCAACGGGCCCTCCTGCTGGAGCAGCTGAAGGGCGAGCCGGTCGTTGATGGCCCGGGCGGTGCTCGGGGATGCGGGCATGCCGGGATCCTTCCAGATCGGCGGCGCGGGGGCCGCACCGGTAATCCACTATCTATCAGGCAGGCTCCCTGATAGTTTACGCCGCGACCTGCAGACACGGAGGGGTGGACCATGAACACAGGGACCTACGGGCATCGCGAGGTGAGACACGCCCGGTACGCCGTGGCGGCCGTGTTCGCCGTGCACGGCTCCGTCACCGGCTCCTTCGCGACCCGCGTGCCCTGGATCCAGGACCACGCCGGCGTGAGCGCGGGCCAGTTGGGGCTGGCGCTCGCCTTCCCGGCGCTCGGCGCCTCCCTCGCCATGCCGCTGGCCGGCCGCGTCACCCACCGCTTCGGCGCCCGCGCCGCCCTGCGCGGCCTGCTGGCCCTGTGGACGCTGGCGCTGATCCTGCCCTCCCTCGCCCCGAACCTGCTCACCCTGTGTCTCGCGCTGTTCGTCTACGGCGCCGCGGCGGGCATGTCGGACGTGGCGATGAACGCCCTGGGCGTCGAGACCGAGAACCGTCTGGACAAGTCGATCATGTCCGGGCTGCACGGCATGTGGAGCGCGGGCGCGCTGATCGGTTCGGCGGCCGGGACGCTCGCCGCCCACCTGGGCACGGACGCCAGGACGCACCACCTCCTGGCCGCCGCGGTGCTGACCGTGGCGGGCCTGGTCGCCTGTACGTGGGTGCTGGACCTGCAGCCCGCCGAGGACGAGGACCCGCCGCCGCGCTTCGCGCTGCCGCCCAAATCGGCGCTGCTGATCGGCGCGGTCGGGTTCTGCGCGGTGTTCGCGGAGGGCGCGAGCCTGGACTGGTCCGCGGTCTATCTGCGGGACGAGCTGGAGACCTCGGCCGGTCTGGCGGCGGCCTGCACGACGGGCTTCACGCTGACGATGGCGCTGGCCCGGCTCGCCGGCGACAAGGTGGTGGACCGGTTCGGCGCGGTGCGCACGGTACGGGTGAGCGGTGTGCTGGCCACCCTCGGCGGCCTGCTCGTCGTGATCGGCGGTCACCCGGCGGTGGCGATGACCGGCTTCGCGCTGATGGGCCTCGGCATCGCCGTGGTCGTCCCGCTGTGCTTCGCCGCGGCCGGCCGGGCCGGCTCCAACCCCAGCCTGGCCATCGCGGGCGTCGCGACCATCACGTACACCTCGGGCCTGGTCGCGCCGAGCGCGATCGGCGGTCTGGCCCAGGCGACCAGCCTGGTGGTCTCGTTCGGTCTGGTGACCCTGCTGGCCTGCTGCCTGGTGGTGTTCGCGCGGGTGCTGCGGGCCGGGGACCGGAACCGTCCGAAGATCAGTCCGCCGGTCGCAGAAGTGTCCGACCGGCGGTCCTGAACGCCTCGCTCCACGGCGCCGGGCGCAGCGTACGCGCGTCCAGCCGGACCAGCACGCGGGTGCCGCGGGCGTAGGTGGTGGCGCCGTCCGCCGAGCAGAACCGGAAGCCGTAGGTCAGTCCGGTGCTGCCGAGCCGGTCCAGCCACAGGTGGACGGCGTACGCGCCGGGGCGGGTGACCGGCGCCTCGTAGCCGATCGTCAGTTCCCTGACCGCGTTGCAGGCGTCGCCGGCCGCCTCCCAGTCGCCCTCGAACCGGACGCCGTGCCCGGCCCACAGCTCCGTCCAGGCCCGCTCGACCATCACCGGGTAGCGGGCGTTGTGCAGCAGTCCGAGGGCGTCCAGGTCGTCGAAGTGGACGGTCACCGGGACGAGCCGGCCGTGGGGGACGGCGGGCGGGACGGGGGCGGCGGGCGCTTCGGCGGTCACGGCGGGCTCCTGGGTGGTGCGGGGTGGGTGGTGCGGGGTGGTACGCGTGGTGTGTCGGCGCGTCGCGTGGTGTGTCGGCGCGTACGGGGACAACCACCATCCTAAGCGGACGCTCAGGACGCGCTTCGGGGAAGGGCGCAGGTCAACCGCACGGCCGGGCACCCCCGACAATGGTCCGGTCAGACCTCGGCACAGAGAAAGCGAAACCTCACCATGGACCTCGGCGTGCGTTGGAAACTGCACGGGGACGGGAAGGTACCCGCCCCCGGAGCGGTGGTCCGCCCCGACGAACGGCTCTCGTGGCCCCGCACGGCCGGGCTCGGCGCCCAGCACGTGGTGGCCATGTTCGGGGCGTCCTTCGTGGCTCCGGTCCTGATGGGCCTGGACCCCAACCTCGCGATCATGATGTCGGGCGTCGCGACCGTCATCTTCCTGCTCGCCACCCGCGGCCGGGTGCCCAGCTACCTCGGCTGCTCGCTCTCCTTCGTCGGCGTCGCCGCGGTCATCCGGGCACAGGGCGGCACCAGCGCCACGGTGACCGGCGCGGTCCTCGTCGTCGGCGTCGCGCTGTTCCTGGTGGGGCTCGCCGTGCAGCGGTTCGGGGCGCGGATCATCCACGCCGCGATGCCGCCGGTCGTCACCGGCGCGGTGGTGATGCTGATCGGCTTCAACCTGGCCCCGGTGACCGCGTCCACGTACTGGCCGCAGGACCAGTGGACGGCGCTGTTCGTGATGCTGTTCACCGGTCTGGCCGTGGTCTGCCTGCGCGGCTTCTGGTCCCGGATCGCGATCTTCCTGGGGCTGGTTTTCGGATACGTCCTGTCCTGGGCGCTCGACCGGATCTTCGGGAAGATCCACTCGGTGGACGGCAGCGGCAAGCTCACCGACCACTGGCGGCTGGACTTCTCAGCCGTGGGCCAGGCCGACTGGATCGGGCTGCCGGCCTTCCACGGGCCGAGCTTCGAGTGGTCGGCGATCCTGGTCGCCCTGCCCGTCGTCATCGCCCTGATCGCGGAGAACGCCGGACACGTCAAGGCGGTCGGCGAGATGACCGGCGACAACCTCGACGACAGGCTCGGCACGGCGATCTCGGCCGACGGCATCGGCTCGGTGCTCTCCACCGCCGTCGGTGGCCCGCCCAACACCACGTACTCCGAGAACATCGGCGTGATGGCCGCGACCCGGGTCTACTCGACGGCCGCCTACTGGGCGGCGGCCGGTTTCGCCCTGCTCTTCGGCCTCTGCCCGAAGTTCGGCGCGGTCGTGGCGGCGATCCCGGGCGGCGTCCTCGGCGGCATCACCGTCATCCTCTACGGCATGATCGGGCTGCTCGGCGCCCAGATCTGGATCAACGCCAAGGTGGACATGCGCAACCCGCTGAACCTGGTGCCGGCCGCCGCGGGCATCATCATCGGCGTCGGCAACGTCAGCATGGAGTTCACCGACACGTTCTCGCTCAGCGGCATCGCGCTCGGCACCCTGGTCGTCATCACCGGCTACCACGCGCTGCGCGCCTTCGCCCCGGCCCACCTCAAGACGCAGCAGCCGCTGCTGGACGAGGGCACGTCGTCGTACGACGAGAAGACGGCGGAGGGCGGCGCGGGCGGCGACGGCGACGGGACTCAGCGCGCCAGGTCGTAGGCGTACGACGGGGTGAACGTGCCCGGTTCCCCCTTGCAGCCGTCGGACTCCCCCGGGAGCTTGACCCACAGGTAGGCGTCGATGCGCCCCATGCCGGTGCTCAGGGTCGGTGCGCGGCCGATCCGGCGGCCGGCCGGGTCGCACCACTCGCCGTCCGGCGGGGCGCCGTTGCCGTTGCGGCTGGTGTCGATGACGGCGCCGAGGCTCGCCGGGCCGCCGAGGGCGTCGAGGACCGCGCGGTCGTAGGCGACCTCGTCGGCGGTGGCGTGGAAGTTGGAGACGTTGCTGAAGACGCCGTCGGAGGAGTCGGCCGAGGCGGCACCGGCCTGCTTCAGCCAGCCTGCCTGCTTGGCGGGCGCGTGCCAGCCGGAGTGGCCCGCGTCGTAGTAGACCCGGGCGGCCGGGTTGGCGTCCTTCATGACCCGCCCGGCGCGGGCCAGCGAGGCGAAGCGGTCGGCACGCTCACCGGCGGTCAGGCACTCGGACTGGGCGACCGAGTCGGGCTCCAGCACGACGATCACCTCGCCGGAGCCCAGCCCGGCGGCGAACCGGTCGATCCAGGCGTCGTAGGCGTCGAGGTCGGGCGCGCCGCCCTGCGAGTGGCCGCCGCAGTCGCGGTCGGGTATCGCGTACGGCACGAGGACCGGCACCCGGCCCTGGGCGGCGCCCGCGGCGGTCACGGCACGGACCCGGGAGGTGATGGTGGCCGGTGTGTGGTCGGCGAACCAGACGGCGGCCGGGTGGCCGGCGATCCGGGACGCGATGACGTCCTGGCGCGGGTCGTCGGGGTGGGCCCGGACCCAGTCGAGGATTTGGGAGTCGGGGTGCCGGTAGAGCCGGGTGGCGGCGTCCGTCGTCCGGGGGTCCTTCTTCGTGGAGTTGCGCTTCGGCGAAGGAGAGGACGTGGGCTTCCCGGCGGTCGGTGACGGCGACGCCGACGGCGACGCGGGTCGCGACGACACCGCCGACGCGGACGGGGACGGGGACGGGGAGACCGGCAGGGCGTCCAGCCGCACCGAGTGGGTCACCCGCGGACGGCCGGCGTCGGCACCGCCGCCGTCCTCACCGCCGAGCGCGGTGAGCATTCCGGCGGCGGTCCCCACGGCGACGACGACGGACGCAGCCGCGACCATCGCACCGCGTCCCGCGGCGCGCCTGCGCTCGGTCCTGCGAGCAGCCCGACGCCGGGCACGACGGCCTGACACGTACGGTCCCCCTCCCCCGCGCGGCGGGCGCGTTCCCCCGTTCTGGGGAAGCGTCGGGCCCGCCGGCACTCCCGTCAGCCTAAAGCTGCCACGCTGCGGCCATGGCGCACTGCGAGCAAGTCCCGACGGCCGCCTCGACGGTGGACACCGTCCTGTCCCGGATGCGCGCCCTCGACACCGCGCTGCCGGCCCGGGACGGAGTGGGGGTCTTCAACCGCGTCTACCTCGCCGTCACGGAGGCCGTGGACCGGCACATCGACGGCGGCCGGTTCGCGGACGCCTCGGCCGCGACCGCGCTGGACGTGCGGTTCGCGGAGCGCTATCTGGCCGCCGTGGACGCGGCGGAGGAGGACCGCCGTCCGCCCGCCTGCTGGCGCCCCCTGTTCCAGTTCCGCCGCCACCCCGGGGTACGGCCGCTGCAGTTCGCGCTGGCGGGCATCAACGCGCACATCGGCCACGACCTCGCGCTGGCCGTGGTGGACACCTGTCGTACGCTCGGCTGCGAACCCGTCGACCTGGAGGACGAGTTCGACCGCGTGGGCGATCTCCTCGTCTCGCTGGAGGAGCGCATCCGCGACGAGCTGATGCCGGGTCCCGACCTCCTCCAGATCGCCGACCCGCTGACCCATCTGCTGGGCTCCTGGAGCCTGGACCGCGCCCGCGAGGCCACCTGGGCGGCGGCCCGCGCGCTGTGGGCCCTGCGCCGGCTGCCGGACGTCGCCGGGGAGTTCACCGTACGGCTGGACGCCGCGGTGGGCTTCGCGGGCCGCATGCTGCTCACACCGCTGCCGGACTGACCGGCCGGTTCCCGCGGCGTGCGGTCCCGGAACTCCCGCCCGATCGCTGTACGTTGAAACTGGTGGGCCCCATGGGCAACCTGGTGGGAACCATGGGCGACATCGCACCCCGACTGCGAAGGAGTACCCCGGTATGACGACCCGGCTCGGACTCGGCCTCCCCCAGATGCGGCAGTACGACATCGGCAAGGACGTCCCCGACGTGGCGCGCGCGGCGGAGCGGATGGGCTACGAGAGCCTGTGGGTGTTCGAGCGCGCCCTGTTCCCGGAGCCCGCGACCCAGGGCCTCTACGGCATCGAGGGACTGCCCTGGCCGGACACGTACCGGAGCGTGGCGGAGCCGCTGGTGAGCCTCGCCCTCGCCGCCGCGGTCACGGAGCGGGTCCGGCTGGGCACGAGCGTGCTGGTCGCCCCGCTGCACGTCCCCTTCCAGCTGGCCAGGTCGCTGGCCACGCTGGACGCGGCAAGCGGCGGCCGGGTGGTGGCGGGCTTCGGCACCGGCTGGTCGCACGACGAGTACGCGGCGGCCTCCGTGCGGCCGTTCGCCGAGCGCGGCGCCGCCCTCGACGAGCTGATCGGGGTGTGCCGCGCGGTATGGGGGCCCGATCCGGTGGTGTACGACGGGGAGGTCACGAAGATCGCGTCCGCCGTGGTCGGCCCCAAACCCGCCCGGCCGATCCCGATCCTGCTGGCGGCGGGCGACAGCGGGCGGGCCCGGCGCCGCCTGGTCGACCACGCCGAAGGCTGGCTGCCGACCGGCATCGGCGCCGAGACCGTCGCCGCGCAGTTGCGGGCACTGCGGGAACTGGCCGCCGAGCGGGGCCGCACGAAGCCGATCCGGACGGTGCTGCGGGTCAACACCCGCTACAGCGCGGCGAACTACGAGGGCTCCGACCGCCGCCCCTTCCAGGGCGGCGTCGACCAGATCGTCGAGGACCTGGCCGCGCACGCCGAGGTCGGTTTCGACGTGATCCTCATCGACGTGCAGAGCACCACGCGCGACGCCGAGGAACTCAAGGACGTCGCCGCCCAGGTGTACGAGAAGGCGAGGGCGGCCGGGGTCTAGGCCCTAGTCCTCGGGGAGCTCCACCGGCGCGATCTCCTCGTACAGGTCGCCGGGGCCGGGGTTGGTCGCGTCGGTCTCGCCGCCCAGGTGGTGCATGACGCCCCAGACCGCGTTCAGCGCGGTCTGGACGGCGCCCTCGGCCCAGCCGGCCGTCCAGGAGATGTCGTCTCCGGCGAGGAAGATGCCCCGCTTGTCCTCCGGCAGCCGTTCCTGCATGAAGTGCGTGAACAGGCGCCGCTGGTAGCGGTAGTGCCCGGGCAGGTTGGCCTTGAACGCGCCCATGAAGTAGGGCTCGTTCTCCCAGGAGACCGTCACCGGGTTGCCGATGACGTGCTTCCTGATGTCGACCTTCGGGTAGATCTCGCCGAGCGACTTCAGCATGACCTCCATCCGCTCGTTCGCGGACAGCGGCAGCCACTTCAGGCTGTCGTCGCACCAGGTGTAGGAGAGGCAGATGACGGCGGGCCTGTCCGGTCCGTCGTCGAGGAGGTAGGTGCCGCGCGTCATACGGTCGGTGAGCGTCATCGACATGACGTCCCGGCCCGTGTCTTCGTCCTTGTCCAGCCAGAAGGGCCGGTCCACGGGCACGAAGAGCTTGGAGCTCTCCATGTAGTGGGTCCGCTCGATCGCGGTCCAGTGGTCGATCGGGAAGAGCGAGTCGTCGCAGGCGATCTTCGAGAGCAGCATCCAGGACTGGGCGGTGAAGATCGCCGCCCGGTAGGTGCGGATGTCGCCGTCGGCGTCGGTCACCGTGATGCGGTTGCCCGCGGTGCGGTTCAGCCGGGTCACGGCCGGGCGGGGCTCGCCGTCCGCGTGCAGGGCCTTCAACGAGGTGCCGTACGGCCAGTGGACGATCTTCTCGGGCTCGCGCTCCCACAGCCGGAGCGGCAGCTGCTGGGAGCCGCCGACGATGCCGCGGTGGTGGTCGTCGGCCTCGGTGTAGACGACGCGGAGGATCTCCAGGATGGAGTTGGGGAAGTCGGTGTCCCAGCCGCCGGTGCCGAAGCCGACCTGGCCGAAGATCTCGCGGTGCCGGAAGGACTTGAAGGCCTCCGAGTCGCACAGGAAGCCGTAGAAGGTCTGGTTGTCGAGCCTCTCGACCAGCTTCGCCCAGATCTCGCGGATGCGCGGGACGTCGCGCTCGCGCAGGGCGCGGTTCATGTCGGTGAAGTCGGCGCCCTCTTCGAGGCACTTCGCCCAGGCGTCGGCCACGTCCCGGTAGACCTGCGGCAGGTCGTCGAGGGTCTCCGCGTAGTGCGACTCGCCCTTGAGGTCGACGACGGTCGACGGCGTGGCCTCGGCGAGGGGGTTGGGGAAGGCTTGGGTCCGAAGGCCCACCAGGTCGATGTAGTGCTGGAGGGCGGTGGAGGACGGCGGAAAGCGCATCGCGCCCATCTCGGCGGTCAGCGAGGGGTCGCAGCCGTCGAAGCCGACGGTGCGCAGGCGGCCGCCGATCCGGTCGGCCTCGTAGACGACGGGCCTCAGGCCCATCTTCATCAGCTCGTAGGCGGCCACGATGCCGGACAGGCCGCCGCCGATGACGGCGACCTCGGTGCCGTGCTCGGTGGCGGGTATCTGGCCGAGTCCCGCCGGGTGGGCGAGGAAGTCGTCGTACGCGTACGGGAAGTCCGGCCCGAACATGGTGATCGGCGGCTGCTGCTCGTCTGCGTGCTCGATCGCGTTGGGCACGGTGGACGTCATGGGGTACGGACTCCTTGCGCGGGTGGAACGGGTGGAACGGCGAAAGCGGGTGGCGGGACGCGCGGTTCGGGGCTCAGCCGAGGGCGCCGTAGAGGCCGGGGCGGCGGTCCTTCAGGTACGGGTTGGCCTCGCGGGACGCGGCCAGGAAGGCCGGGTCGACGTCGGCGAGGATCAGCTCCTCCGCCCGCCCGGCGCGGGCGCGGGCGACGCCGTCGGGCCCCACGAGGGTGGACAGGCCGACGAACTCGAACTCGCCCTCCCGGCCGACACGGTCGACGTACGCGACGTACATCTGGTTCTCGAAGGCCCGCACCGGCACCACCGACTCGGCGACGAACTGGAACGGGTGCATCTGCGCGGTCGGGACGAGCAGCAGGTCGGTGCCGGCCAGGGCGTGGGCACGGACGTTCTCCGGGAACTCGACGTCGTAGCAGATCATCAGGCCGACGGTGAGGCCGTTCAGCTCGGCCTGGACGACGGGCTGCTCGCCGGGGGTGAAGTGGTCGCGCTCGAAGCAGCCGAAGAGGTGGGTCTTGCGGTAGCCCGCGAGCCGGGTGCCGTCCGCGGTGATGAGCTGGACGGAGTTGAAGACGCGCGCGCCGTCCCGCTCGGGGTAGCCGTACGCGACGGCCAGCCCGTGGCACCCGGCGATCTCCGCGACGGCGTCGGCCGCGTCGCCGTCGGCGGGTTCGGCGAGGACGCCGACGGCGTCGCCGATGGCGTATCCGGTCAGGAACAGCTCGGAGGTGACGAGCAGCGCGGCTCCCGCGGCGGCGGCGCGGCCCGCGGCCTCGTCGAGGACCTTGAGGTTCTCGGCGGTGGAGCCGGGGCGGCCGGAGCTCTGGAGCAGGGCGGTGCGCATGCGTGTTCCTCACCGGTCGCAGGGGGGTTCGGGGGCCAGATAGACGGTACGGTCGGCGGACTCGGCCGGACAAGACGGACCTGTTGCGCGCCGGTGAGCGGATCGTTGCGTGCCCCGGGCACCGCACGGCGATTCGTTGCGCACCCTGCGGCGGGTGCGGTCCTCGTCCCCCGGGAGCAGACCGGGCCGGCGCTCCCCGCCGCGCGGCGGAGGCGGCTCCCGTCCTGGGTCCGATGTGGTGCGGGCGCGGCGCCGGGACAGTGGTGACCGTTCGGTTCACCGGCTTCGATCCACGGGAGACGACCGCCATGAAACGCCGTACCGCGACCGCCGCGCTCTGCGCCGCCCTGCTGCTCACCGCCGTCACCACGGGCGCGGCGGTCGCCGCCGGCCCCGACGGGAAGCCGCACGACGGCCCGCCCCCGAGGGAGGCCGCCGCCCTGACCGGCACCGCCAAGCTGTACCGGTCGGCGGGGGACGACATCACCTTCACCTTCGACGCCCATCTGGCGGCCGAGGACAATGACGACCCCCTGAAGGCGACCGGGACCTTCGCGTTCAGCCACTACCTGGACGGCAGGGGGGCGCGGGCCGAGGCCACCGTGGACTGTCTCCTGACCGGCGGTGACGTGGCTGTCGTCTCCGGCGTCATCACCGACTCCGACCTGCCCGGCGCGGAGGGCAAGCGGGTCGGCATCACCGTCCACGACCTGGGCCGCCACGACCGCCTCGGCTACAGCTGGGCGGCGACGGGCAGCCCCGCGGAGGGCGGGGAGCTGCCCCGGTGCGTGGGGTCAGCGCCCTTCGAGAAGGTCAGGAAGGGGACCGGCGACTTCGACGTCGTGCCCTGGCAGCCGCGGCTGTAGTCCGGGCGGCGCCGGTCAGCAGCAGCGCCGTCAGGAGGTACGGCAGCGCGGAGAGCGCGAAGGCGGTGCCGTGGCCCCATGCCGTGGCCGCCGCCGCGTAGGCACCGTAGGTGGCGAGGTTGCCCAGCTCGGTGCCGAGGCCCGCGACCGAGGTCAGGGTGGCCCGCCCGGTGTCGTCGATGCGCTGCTGGAGGCGGGCGTCGGCCAGCACGGTCGCCAGCTGGAAGCCGCCGAAGGCGAAGGCCACCAGGACCAGGGCGGCCGGTGTGCCGGCGAGGCCCCCGACGGCCAGGGCGAGCGCGGAACCGGTGAGCAGGGCGACGAACCCGTGGGGGGTCAGGCGCTCCGCCACACCGGCCAGCAGGCTGCCGGCCGTGGCTCCGGCCCAGATCACCAGCAGCAGCCAGGGCACGGTCTCGGCCGCCACGCCGGTGTCGCGCGCCAGCAGCGGCGTGTACTCGTCGAGCGCGCCCCACACCGCGGTCACGGCCGGTACGAGGAGCAGCGCGCCGCGCACGGACCGGTCGGCGCGGGCGTCGGCGAGTCCGGCACGCAGGGTCGCGGACCAGCGCTCGCCGCCGCCGGAGGGTGTCCGGTGCTCGGGGAACCGGGTGGCCACGGCCGCTGCCGCCAGACAGGCGAGCACGCTCGCGGCGCCCACCGCCTCGTAGCCGCCCCAGGCGAAGACCGGACCGGCCAGGCCCATGGCGGACATGGTCGCGGCGATGCCGATCGCCCGGGCCCGGCCCATGACGCGGGCGTAGTGGTCGGCCGCGCCGGCCCGCTCGAGTTCGTCGTAGACCAGCGCCTCCAGCGCGCCCGAGCCGAGCGCGCCGCCCGCGCCCCACAGCACGAAGCCGAGCGCGAAGGCGCCGTAGGAGGGCGCGAGCACCCACAGCGCGAAGCCGGCGGCGGTGAGCAGCGGGCCGAGGATCAGCAGCAGCCGCCGGGAGACGGCGTCGGCCCAGGCGCCGGACGGCACCTCGAGCAGCACGCCGGTCAGCGACCACAGGGCGAACAGCGAGGCCGTCTGCCAGACGGACAGACCGGTGTCGCTGAACAGCAGCGCGTACACCGGGTAGAGCAGGACGAACTCGTCGCAGAACGCGGAGGCGTACAGCGTGCGCACGAGCCGGCGGGTGCCGACGAGCGCGGCGGCGGCGCGCTCGGGCGGAGGTGAGACGGTCATGAGGCCTTCCCGAGGGGGCGGATCGGACACCGGAGGTACGGCGTCCGGGGCGGCCCTCGGGAGGAGGCGCTACGGGTGACGCGGGTGGATCAATGTCGTCGGCTCATGGCACCGATGCTAGACGCCGGCCGGCGTCCTGCCCATGGGGTTACGTGGGCGAGCCCGACGAGAAGCGCCGCAGCAGCGGGGAGAGCACCAGCACGGACTTGGTGCGCTCCACGAACGGCTCCCCGGCGATCCGCTCCAGGACCCGCTCGAAGTGCCGCATGTCGGAGGCGAAGACCTGGGCGACCGCGTCCGCGTCCCCGGTGACGGTGGACGCGGCCACGACCTCCTGGTAGCGCTCCAGGCCCCGCTGGATGGTCTCGGGCGAGGTGTTGCGGCGGCAGAAGATCTCGACGAACCCCTCCGTCTCCCAGCCGAGCGCGGCGGGGTCGACCCGTACCGTGAAGCCGGTGATGGCTCCGGTGGCGCGCAGCCGGTCCACGCGCCGTTTCACGGCGGGCGCGGAGAGGCCGACCGACTGCCCGATGTCCGCGTAGGAGCGGCGGGCGTCCTCGGCGAGGGCGTGCACGATGCGTTCGTCGAGATCGTTCAGCACTGCGGGTCGTTCACTTCACTTCTGGTGCGTGCGGACCTCGGACGGGTCCGGTGTGGCGAGTCGGGAGCGGCGGTGGCCGTACCCGAAGTAGAACACGAGCCCGACCGCCATCCAGACACCGAAGACCACCCAGGTGACGGTGGACAGGCTGCCCATCATCCAGACGCAGAAGCCGAAGCCGAGGGCGGGCAGGACCGGCGACAGCGGGACGCGGAAGGTGCGGCGCATGTCGGGTCGGGTCCGGCGCAGCATCACGACGGCGACGTTGACGAGCGCGAAGGCGAAGAGGGTGCCGATGCTGGTGGCGTCGGCGAGCTGTCCGAGCGGGATGGCGGCGGCGAGGACGCCGCAGAACAGGGAGACGATCAGCGTGTTGGCGCGGGGTGCGCCGGTCTTCGGGTGGACCCGGGAGAACACCTTGGGCACCAGCCCGTCGCGGGACATGGCGAACAGGACGCGGGTCTGGCCGTAGAGGACGGTCAGGACGACGCTGGCGATGGCGACGACGGCGCAGAAGGCCAGCAGGGTGCCCCAGAAGCTCTGCCCGGTGACGTCGGTCATGATCTGCGCGAGGGAGGCCTCGGAGTCGGTGAAGGTCCGCCAGGGCTTGGCGCCGACGGCGACGGCGGCGACCAGGACGTACAGCACCGTGACGATGACGAGGGACAGCATGATCGCGCGGGGCAGGTCGCGCTGGGCGTTCTTCGCCTCCTCGCCGGCGGTGGAGGCGGCGTCGAAGCCGATGTAGGAGAAGAAGAGCGTCGCCCCGGCCGCGCTGACCCCGGCCATGCCGAGCGGCATGAAGTGCTCGTAGTTGCCGGAACGGAAGCCCTGCACGCCGATCGCGCAGAAGAGCACCAGGGCCGCGATCTTGACGACGACCATGATCGTGTTGGCGCGGGCGGACTCGCGGGCGCCGCCGAGCAGGAACGTCATGGCGAGGAGCACGACGATCAGTGCGGGGAGGTTGAAGATCCCGCCGTCGCCGGGCGGTGCCGACAGGGCCGCGGGGAGGGTGACGCCGACGGTGCCGTCGAGCAGTTCGTTCAGGTACTCGCCCCAGCCGACGGCGACGGCGGCCACGGACACGCCGTACTCCAGGATCAGGCACCAGCCGCAGATCCAGGCGACCAGTTCGCCCATGGTGGCGTAGGCGTACGAGTACGAGGATCCGGCGACCGGGATGGTGCCGGCCAGCTCGGCGTAGGACAGGGCCGAGAAGAGCGCGGTGAGGCCCGCGATGACGAAGGACAGCGTGACGGCCGGTCCGGCCTTGGGGACGGCCTCGCCGAGGACGACGAAGATGCCGGTGCCGAGGGTGGCTCCGATGCTGATCATCGTGAGCTGCCAGAGGCCGAGGGAGCGGCGGAGGCTGCCGCCCTCGCCCTGGCCGCCCTCGGCGACCAGGCGTTCCACCGGCTTGCGGCGCGTGAGGCGCGCGGCCAGGCCCGGGGACGGTGGGGTGGCCGATGCGTCGTGGTGCGGGGGTGCGCCTTGGTCGAGCACGCGTTGACTCCTTTGTCGCTGCCGGTCGCACCGCCGGGGTGGGCGGACGGCTCCCGGCGGGCCTGGGGAGCGGCGGGGACCTGGGGGCGCGCTCGTGCAGAACGGGAACCCACCGAGCGGGGTCCCCGCCACGCCACGTACAGCGCAGAACACTACGAGCGGGGCGGTGCCCCGGTAATGCAGCAACCTTGCGCGTTCGGGCACGATCGTTGCGTTCGACGCGGCAGCGCGGGTGTTCGTTGCGCGCGGGGTGCGCGGTGGTGCGCCCGGGGGCGACGGACGGTGGATCGGGGCTGGTCAGTGGCTGTCCGGCTCGCCCGCGGCGGCGCGTGCCTCGGCCGCGTCCGCGGCGTCGAAGCCGATCTCTCCGGGCCGGCCGCGGGCGGCCTCCTGGGCGTCGATCCAGCGCATGTGCGCCTCCCAGGCGGCCTGCTTGCTGGTGCCGAGGGCGGCTCCGATCTGCGCCCAGGAGGCACCGGCCTCGCGGGCGGCCCGGACGGTGAGCTGGCGCCCGTAGGCGGCCTTGCGGGCGACCACCTCGCTCAGCGCGAGCAGTTCGAGGAGCTGGGGGCGGTCCAGGGCCTCGTCGTCGCTGCCGAATCCGGCGAGGGACTCGCGGGCGCGCAGCTCGTCGAGCCGGGCCACGGCGGTGAGCAGGGTGTACTGCGGCTCGATGCTCTGCGGTGTCGTCATGCGTCCAGCGTCGCGTCAGGGCGACTTGACGTCAAGGCGCCCTGACGCGACGTGTCGGGCTACGGGCCGGTCAGCTCCAGCTGGCGTGCAGCGGCTTGCCCTCGGCGTAACCGGCGGCGCTCTGGATGCCGACGATGGCCTTCTCGGCGAACTCCTCCAGGGAGCCGGCACCGGCGTAGGTGCAGGACGAGCGGACGCCCGCGATGATCGCGTCGATCAGGTCCTCGACGCCCGGCCGGGCCGGGTCGAGGAACATCCGCGAGGTGGAGATGCCCTCCTCGAACAGCGCCTTGCGGGCCCGGTCGTACGCCGACTCCTCCGAGGTGCGGTTGCGCACCGCGCGCGCGGAGGCCATGCCGAAGGACTCCTTGTAGGCGCGGCCGTTGGCGTCGTGCTGGAGGTCGCCCGGCGACTCGTAGGTACCCGCGAACCAGGAGCCGACCATCACGTTGGACGCGCCGGCCGCGAGGGCCATCGCCACGTCCCGGGGGTGGCGGACACCGCCGTCGGCCCACACGTGCTTGCCGTACTTCTTCGCCTCGGCGGCGCACTCCAGAACGGCCGAGAACTGCGGTCGGCCCACGCCGGTCATCATGCGGGTGGTGCACATGGCACCCGGGCCCACGCCGACCTTGATGATGTCGGCGCCCGCCTCGATGAGGTCGCGCACACCCTGGGCGGAGACGATGTTGCCCGCGACGATCGGGACCCGCGGGTCGAGGTCGCGCACCACCTTGACGGCGCTGATCATCGACTCCTGGTGACCGTGCGCGGTGTCGATGACGAGGGTGTCCACGCCCGCGTCGAGGAGCTGCTTGGCCTTGCCGGCCACGTCGCCGTTGATGCCGACGGCGGCGGCGATGCGGAGCCTGCCCTGCGCGTCGACGGCCGGGGTGTACAGGGTGGCGCGCAGGGCGCCCTTGCGGGTGAGGATGCCGGCGAGGCGGCCGTCCTTGTCCACGGCGGGCGCATAGCGCCGGTTGGCGGCGTCGAGGGTGTTGAAGGCCTCGCGCGGGTCCAGGTCGGCGTCGATGAGGATCAGGTCCTTGGACATGACCTCCTCGAGCTGGGTGAAGCGGTCCACGCCGGACAGGTCGGTGTCGGTGACCACGCCGACCGGCTTGTGGTCCTCGTCCACGACGACGCCCGCGTTGTGCGCGCGCTTGGGCAGCAGGGCGAGCGCGTCGGCGACGGTCTGGTGCGGGGCCAGCACGATCGGGGTGTCCAGGACGTGGTGGCGGCTCTTCACCCAGGAGACGACGTCGGTGACGACCTCGATCGGGATGTCCTGCGGGATGACCACGAGGCCGCCCCGCCGTGCCATCGTCTCGGCCATCCGGCGGCCCGCGATGGCGGTCATGTTGGCGACGACCAGCGGGATCGTGGTGCCCGTGCCGTCCGGGGAGCCGAGGTCCACGCCCTGCCGGGAGCCCACGGCGGAGCGGCTCGGCACCATGAACACGTCGTCGTACGTCAGGTCGTACGAGGGCTGGATGTCATTGAGGAAACGCACGTGCTGCACATCCCAGTCGATCAGAGGTGGCCCCCGGACAGGTCAGCCAGGGGGAAAGAGCACGTACTTCATTGTCCCATGACGCGTGGCCGACAACCCCCGGGCAGATCATCCAGGCTGGTCAGCGGCCCTCTTGGAGCTTCCTCCAGGGCCGAGGGTGACGAAGAGCCCCGGGGTGCGGTCGGTGGCCTCGGCGAAAATCTCCTCCGCGACGGCCCACTCCTCCGGCCGCGTCTCGGCGTACGCCCGCCAGCCCTCCACCACGAGGACCAACCCCTGGCCCGCCGCGCCCTCGGGCCACACCGAGAGGTCGGTGAGGGAGTCGGCGAGCGCGTCCCAGTTCCGGCCGAACCAGTCGGGCAGCGCCAGGTCACGGGCGCAGCGGTCCATCAGGCCCGCCTTGTCCGTGACCCCGCCGAGGTCCAGCGTGACCACGAGCCGTCCCGCGGAGTCCTCGGTCATGTCGCGCCCTTCTTCCTGCTTACCGGTGCTGATCGGCCGTCAGATCCCGTCGGGGTCGGTCCGGTTGAGCGTCGACTTCGGTGCCGAGCCCGCCGTCATCAGGTAGTCCGCGGCCGACGTGTCCGTGACCAGGCTGGTG
This sequence comes from Streptomyces sp. NPDC111628, assembly GCF_055635195.1. Lineage (NCBI taxonomy): Bacteria > Bacillati > Actinomycetota > Actinomycetes > Kitasatosporales > Streptomycetaceae > Streptomyces > Streptomyces sp. NPDC111628. The sequence goes on from NZ_JBVKBZ010000008.1 coordinate 89,773, forward strand.
ACGAGACCGGAGCGCAGCACCGCGTCGATGGCCGCCGCCTTGCGCTGCCCGCCCGCGATCGCGACGACCTCGGGGATACGCCGGAGCTGGTCGGCCTTGACGGTGATGCAGCGCTCCCCCAGGTCCCGCCCGACCCGGCGCCCCTCGGCGTCGAAGAGGTGCGCGGACATCTCGGCGGCGACCCCGAGCGAGGCGTAGTGCGCGCGCTCCTCGTCGCTGAGCATGTCGTGCACGGTCGAGATGCCCGGCTCCCAGGAGCCGATGGAGACGCAGGCGACCGTGACCTTGTCGAAGTACTCGAAGGCCCGGGCGATCCCGGTCTGGTGCCGCAGCGCCTGCGCGGTGGCAGCGTCCGGCAGCAGCATTGGCGCGTAGATGGGGTGCGCGTCGCCGCCCGACACCTGGGCGGCACGGCGCACGGCCTCCACCGAGCCGCGCTCGGCGGTCCCGGCGTCGTACACGCCCGTCAGCTGCACCACGGTGCACGGCGGCAGCCGGTCGAGCGCCGCCGCCATGTGGATGGTGGACCGGCCCCAGGCCAGGCCCAGCACGTCGCCCTCGTTGACCAGCTCGCCGAGCAGGTCGGCGGCCACCTCCCCCAGGTTCTCCGGGTCGGGTGTCTCCTCGGCGTCGGCCGGGGACTCCACCACGACGGCGTGCCGGAGCCCGTAGCGGGCCCGCAGGGCGTCCGAGCGCTCGGCGTCCAGCTCGGCCGGCACCCGGATCTCGATGCGTACAAGGTCCCGCTCGAGGGCGGTCTCGAGAACCCTGGCCACCTTGAAGCGGCTGACGCCGAACTCCTCCGCGATCTGGATCTTGGACTTGCCCTCGAGGTAGAAGCGGCGGGCCATGGCCGCCGCCTGGACCAGCTCAGCGGGTCCCATCCGCATGGCTGAACGGCCCGCCGACATACCCGACACGGCGATCTCCTCACTGCTGTTCACACTCTGGATACGCCGTTCATCCTTGCAGATTCGGCGCACTTGATCAGCCCTGGTGGGAGCCGTTCACTTTCTGTTCCTCAGTGGTCGCAGGACCAGGATGCCTTGGCGGTCGCCGCGTCGGCCTGCGTGCGCAGTGCACGTACCGCCTCGGCCGGGTCGGACGCCCCGTACACCGCGGAACCCGCGACGAAGACGTCGGCACCGGCGTCGGCACACCGCTCGATCGTGGCCGCCGAGACACCGCCGTCGACCTGGAGCCACAGTTCCAGACCGTGCTTCTTGATCAGCTCACGGGTGCGGCGGATCTTCGGAAGCATGATGTCGAGGAACGCCTGCCCGCCGAAGCCGGGTTCAACCGTCATGATCAGCAGCATGTCGAGTTCGGGGAGCAGGTCCTCGTACGGCTCGATCGGCGTCGCGGGCTTGAGCGCCATGGACGCGCGGGCGCCCTTGGCCCGGATCTCCCGGGCCAGCCGCACCGGCGCGGCGGCCGCCTCGGCGTGGAAGGTGACGGAACCGGCCCCCGCCTCCACGTACTGCGGCGCCCAGCGGTCGGGGGCCTCGATCATCAGGTGGCAGTCCAGCGGGGTGTCGGTCGCGCGAGCCAGGGACTCGACCACCGGCACGCCGAGCGTGAGGTTCGGGACGAAGTGGTTGTCCATGACGTCGACGTGGAGCCAGTCGGCTCCCTCGACCGCCTTGGCCTCGTCCGCGAGGCGGGCGAAGTCGGCGGACAGGATGCTGGGGTTGATCTGGGCGGCCATGGGCCCAAGCCTGCCATGCCCTCCGGGGGTGGGCGGGGATGGGTCCTCGGGTTGTGGGGTTGCTCTTCGGGTGCGGGCCCGGTGGTGGGTTGCTCGCGCAGTTCCCCGCGCCCCTTCGGGGGCGCGGTCCCGTGCGGGGCGTTCAGCCCGTGCCGCAGACCGGGAGGTTCTGGGGTTTGCGTAGGCGGTCCAGTTCTTTGAGGCGGGTGTTCAGGTCGGTCGGGTCGGCGAAGGTGCGGAGTACTGCCTGGTGGAAGGCGTCGCGGGTGGTGCGGGGCATCGCGTCGGAGGCGTCCCAGCAGCGGGTTCGGCCGGGTTCGCGCAGGATGGCTCCGATCTCCCGCTCGGTGGCGTCCTGGTCGCCGTCGGCCGCGGCCGCCCGGTTCGCCGTGTACTCCGGCAGCGCGGTGTCGGGGTCGGCGAGGTAGCGGATCAGCCGCTCGGCCTCCGGGGTCGGGTTCAGTACGGCCGCGAGGTCGCCGGAGACCTCCCAGGCGCCGGCCTCCGCTCCGGCGCCGGGCACGACCTCGGCGGAGTGGACGTGGTCGCCGCCCTCCTGCCGCCAGTGCCCGGCGCGGAAGGAACCCTGGTGCTCCAGGCGGCCCGGCCCGCAGTCGGCGTCGAAGGCGGTGGTCAGCACCTGCTCGACGCGGGTACGGTCGCCCGCGCCCACCAGGTCGGCCCAGGTCGTCCAGGCCCTGCGTACGGCGTCGTCGGTCCACCGCAGCCTGCCGTTGGCCCACTCCTCGTACACCCGTGGGCCGGCCTGCTGGAGCAGGATGTCCTCCACCCAGTCGGTGCCCGGCCAGCCCGAGGTCGCGCCGGACTCCAGGCCTGCGCACCACCGTGCGGGAGGGCCGGCCGTCCTGGCCGTCGGTGCCGGTCCGGCGTACCAGACCATGCTCTTGAGGCCGGTCTTCACGGGCAGCCAGTACGTGTGGGCGCCCTGCCCCGGCACGGTGACCTCGGGAGCCCAGAACCGGTCGTAGTCCCGGGCGTCGAAGAGGCCGTCCAGCGGGTGGAGCCGGCCGTCGACGGCGTAGGCGAGCAGTTCGCCGGGGCCTGGCAGCACCGCCACGTCGGGCGGGTTGCCGGCCGCCATGTCGGCGGCCAGCACCTGGCTGAGCGCGGAGCTGCCCTGGTAGACGACGTCGATCCGGTACTTCTCCTCGAACGGCTCGATGACGTGCTCCTCGAACTGCTCGCGCTCCGTGCCGCTCCAGTTGGCGAGCAGGGTGACCGAGCCCTGCCAGTCGCGCGCCCAGCGCACTCCGGCGTACACCCCGGCCCCGAGCAGGACCAGACAGAGGCAGAGGATGCCGAGGGTGCGGGTGCTCGGGCGGCTCATCGCTGCCCCCGGAACCGGTACTCGGCGATCCGCGGCCACAGTCCCCACAGCGTCAGCGCCACCACCACGGCCCCTCCCAGCAGTATCCAGTCGGACAGCGAGGCCCAGAACCCGGCGTCCGCGAGCGCGCCCTGCACCTCGTCGGCCACTTCGGGGATGGCGTCCGGGGCGGCCGGCGGCACCCGTACCCCGGCGACGGAGTCGGTCATCGCGCGGTGTGCCGAGACGGTCTGCCAGGCCAGTACGGGCACGCCGACGGCGCACACCGCGGTGGCGGCCAGCAACCGCAGTTGCACGGGCCGCCGGAAGCGGCGCCGGAGGAACCGCTGGCTCTCCAGCAGCGCGCCGCACAGGGCCGCGTACAGCACCGCGACGGTGCACCAGCCGAGCCACAGCTCCCAGGGGAAGGCGGCCTGCCGCCGGGCCTCGGCCAGCTGTTCGCCGCGCAGGGCGTCCAGGCGGCTCATGATGTCGCCCTCGGTTCCGGCCTCCGCCTCGAGACCGAGGACCTTCTCGGCGTACTGGAGGAAGGCGGCGCGCAGCGGTGAGCCGTCCGGTTCGCGGCCCCGGCGCTCCACCCAGCCCGAGTAGACGGCGATCAGCCCGGTGACGGTCTGGACGTCGTGGCGGCCCGCCAGGCCGGTGACGTTCTCCGAGGCGGCCAGGGCGAGGCTCTGCTGGGCGACCGAGACCTGGGTGAGGAACTCGCCGCTGGTGTCGCCCTCGGCGCCGGTCTCGCGGACCACGGCGTTCGCCTGGCGCAGGGCGCTCTGCGCGGTGTCGACGGCGCGGATGCCGGGCGTGCTCGCGGTGGACAGGGGGACGGTGTCGTCGTGCACGCCGCGGTAGGCGAAGAACAGCGCGAGGGTGGTCGCGGTCGCCAGCACCAGCAGCAGCCTGAGTCTGCGGACGAGGTCCCGGCCGGTGGTGCTCACGGCCGCGCCTCGAGGCGGTGGCCGCAGGCCGGGCAGAACCGGGCGGCCGCCGGAGCCTTCCGCGAGCAGGCCGGGCAGGGCACGGTGGCCCCGCCGCCCGGCGCGCCGCCTGCCGCATCGGAGCCGGTCCCGATGCCGGTTCCGGTGCCGGATGCGGGGCCGTAGGTGCTGTGGCTGCTCGCGGTGATCAGGTGCTGGAAGTCGACGGCCGTGACCTCGGAGCGCAGGGCGACCCGGCCGGACGGCGCGTCCTCGATCCGCACCAGCCGGGCCAGCCGGGCGATCTGCTCGTCGGCGCCCATGGCGTGGGCGAGCCGCACGGCCCGGCCGAGCTGCTGTTCGGCCAGGTCGCGCTGTCCCCGGCGGTGGGCGTCGGTGGCGGCGGCGACGGCCTCGCCGAGCCGCTGGTGCTGCTCGAAGTGCTCGACCTGGGCGTCGGTGTGCCGGGACAGGGCCGGATCGTCGGTCCAGTGCACCAGGCAGGGCTGCGGCGGCGGCAGCCGGACCTCGCCGCCGCCGGGTACGTCGACGGCGACCACGGCGAGCTGAAGGTCCTCCCGACGTGGACGGCCGGTCGGGTCGGCGGCCAGGCACAGCTGGTAGCGGCGCGTCTCGTCGCCCCAGGCCCGGGTGACGAACCGGCCGGTGCCGTCCTCGGCGGTCAGCTCGGCCTCGGTGGGGAAGACCTGTTTGAGGTAGCGCACGGTGCACCCGGGCATGGCGGTCACGGAGACGACCAGTTCGGGGACGGTCTTGGTGAGCAGGCGGTTCATCAGCTGCTCGTACTCCCCGGGCAGGGCCTCCTCCTCGCGCACGGAGGCGGCGCTGCCGTGCAGCCGGCTGGTGATCCGCAGCAGTTCCCGGCCGTCCCAGCCGTCACCGATGCCCCAGGCGTCGCAGACGAACCGGCCCGCGCACTCCTCCAGCACCCGGGCGAGCGGCATGTGCTCGTCGTGCTGGTTCTTGCCGTCGGTGAGCAGCAGGACGTGCCCGATGGGGGCGTCCTGCTCCGTCAGCAGCCGGCGGCTCAGGTCCAGCCAGGCGCCGATGCAGGTGCCGCCGCCCGCGACCGTCTCGCGCACGGCTCGTTCCGCCCGCGCCCGGGTGCGGGCGGAGGCGCGGGCCATGCGCGGGGTGTCCGGGTACACCACGGCCGCCTGCTCGTTGCCCCGGACCACCGCGAACGGGGTGCCGTCGGGCAGCTTGCGGATCGCCGCGACGGCCGCCTGCTGCGCCGCGTGCAGCTTCTCGACCGGCCAGGTCATCGAGCTGGAGCAGTCCATGGCCAGCACCTGCGCGAGCACCGGGCCGCCCGGGTGGCCGTCGCCCCCGGTGCCGTCCACGCGCACGCTGAGGATGGCGTGCATCTGCGGGTCGCCCGCCTCGCCGGGCAGGTACTTCCACTGGCTGATCTCCAGTCCGGCGGCCACCCGTCCGGCCGCCTCGCCCGTCCGGGGCGTTCCTGTCTCCACGTGTCCGTGCCCCCTCGCCCACCGTCGTCGCTGCCTCGCACCCTCACGTGCTCACGTGCTCACGCCGTACGCCGCCACCCCCGCACCAGCTCGCGCAGCCCGGCCGGTGCCGGGAGCACCGCGTACGCCGTGTCCAGCAGGTCGCCGCGCTCGCCGACGCTGCCCGCCTGGTCGGCGAGGCGCCTGAGCGACCCGGACAGCAGCCTGCGCAGCGCCTCCTCGGTGTCCTGTGGGCCGAACAGCTCGCCGGCGGGGAAGCCGCTCCCCCAGCCGCCGGGCGGGCGGCAGACGAGCGCGTGCTCGCGCAGTTCGGTCACCAGCCGGTCCCAGGACCCACTGCCGTCCAGGTGCAGCCCCGCCAGCCGTTCGGCGGCCTCGCGCAGTTCGGCGGCGAGCGGGGCGGGCCGGTCCGGCAGCCTGCCGGTCAGGATCCGCACCGCCGCGACGCGGGCGGCGTCGTAGTGCCGGGAGGTGGTCGGCACGCCGTCCAGGACGTCGACGGCCGGGCGGCGTCCGGCGCGGCGCAGCCGGACCCGGGCGAGTCCGAAGGCGGCGCTGCCCTGGGTGGGGTCGCGCCGCAGGACGGCCTCGTAGAACTCCTCGGCCTGCGCCCAACGGGCCCGCGTCCGCGCGGCCGCCTGTGCGTCGGCCGGTCCGGCCCCTCCCGCCGCGGACTCGCGGGGCCGCTCCGCGAGGTACTCGGCGCAGAAGCCGAGCGCCAGCTTGGGCGCCGCCTCGCCGGGCAGGGCCGCGTAGGTGGCGGCGAACTCGTCCTCCGCCTTGTCCACCGCGCCGCGCGTCAGGTGGACCAGTCCCCGGTGCCAGAAGATCCGCCAGTCGTAGTCGCCGCTCCACCCCTTGGCGCGGGCCACCCACTCCTCGGACCGTGCGGCGTCCCCGGCGTCCAGATAGGCGCGGCACAGCCACAGCGCCGTCTCCACGGTCCGCAGCGCCGGGTCGCCCGCCGCCCGTTCGGCGATGCGGTCGGGGGTGTCCGCGGCGAGCCCTCCGAGCAGGACGGCCGCCGGGTCCGAGGCGTCGGGGAGGGGGACCGGCAGGGCGCGGGCCGCCGCCCGGGGTTCGGGGGCGCCGGCCGGCAGCTCCGGTGTCCCGGTCCCGGGGCGTCGCGTCCACCACTGGAGCGCCGGGACGGTGCCGAGGGCGGCGCCGAAGACCGCCGCGGTCGGCTCGAACCGGGTGGAGCGCTCGGGATACGGGTCGTGCCCGCCGAGGGCCTGGTCCTCGCGCAGCACCTCCCACAGCTGGCGGGACATCTCGGCCGCGGAACGGAACCGGGCGGCGGGCTCGGGGTGGGTGGCGCGGCGGATCAGCGCCTCGAAGGAGCGGGCGGCCAGTCCGGCGGGCCGGGTGGCGCGTTCGGCGAGCACCTTGAGGGTCCGGCCGACGGTGTACAGGTCGCTGTCGACGTCGAGTCCGCGCCGGTCGCGTTCGCGCTTAGGCGGGGCGTAGCCGTGGGTGTGGACGAGCCCGGAGGAGCGGTCGTCGGTCCGGCGGATGGCGCCCAGGTCGATGACCTTGATCTCCCGGCCGTAGTGGATGACGTTCTCGGGCTTCATGTCGCAGTAGAGCAGGCCCCGGTCGTGCAGGTACTCCAGGGCGCCGAGGATCTTGCAGCCGTACGTGATGACGTGCCCGAACTCGAAGCCGCCGGCGCCGAACAGCCGCGCCAGGTCCTCTTCCGGGGCGAAGCGGATCCAGGACAGGGACCGGCCGCCGACGTACTCCATCACGATGTAGCCGGTCGGTTCGGCGTCGCCGGGTACCTGGTGCTGGACGTGGGTGACGATGCGGACGATGTCACGGTGGTGCAGCGTGGTCAGCGAGCGGCGCTCCTCGACGGCCGCCCGGCGGGCCACGGCGTCGCCGGTGTTGATCAGGCCCTTGAGGACGACGTGCAGGCCGGGCACCCGGGTGTCCTCGGCGAGGTAGACCCAGCCGTGGCCGCCGACGGCGAGGTAGCCGAGCACCGCGTAGTGCCCGCCGACCCGGTCTCCGGGGCGCAGCTTCGGCCGGAACGAGTACTCCGTCCCGCACTCCGGGCAGAACCCGTGGTCGGGCGCGGGGCCGCCGTCGTAGGAGACCCCGATGGTGCCGGCGCAGTTGTCGACGCCGCAGCGCCGGCCGCCGGTGGGGGGCCGGGCGACGGTGTCGGCGGCCTCGGAGGGATCCGGGGAGGACAGGTGGGGCAGGACCAGCAGCCCGTCGCGGTCCAGCTCTCCGGCGGTCGGGGCTCCTGGGCTCTGCGCGGGCTGGGCCGGTGTGTCGGGTCCGGCCGGGTCGGGGCCGGGGTCGGGCCGGGTGGCGGAGGGCTCGGGTACGGGGGGCCGGCGGAAGCAGGTGTCGCAGAACCCGGTGACCATGATGTGGCCGCCCCGGCAGTCGGCTCTGGCACAGGCTCTCCCGCTCATGCCGAGGGCTCGCCGTGCGGCCGTGGGTCGTGCCGGGACGTTCTCGGTGTCATGGCGCATCCCCTCCGCCGTGGCCGTCTCCGTGGCCGTACTGGGCTCCGTGACTGTCCCCACCGCCGTAACCGTCCCCGGCGGGGCGGCCGTCCGGGGCGGGGTGCCCGTCCCCGGCCCCGTGGCCGTCCCCGTACCTGTCCCGGGGGCCGTAGCCGTCCCGCGTGCCCGGTCCGTCGTCTCCGACGTGGCCGTCGACGCGCCGGGTGTAGGCGTCCACCGCCGCTTCCGCCGCGCGTATGTCGCAGGGCCTTGCCCGGAGCAGGGTGTGGGCCCGGAGGTAGAGGCCGTCCACCGCCGGGTCCTCCTCGCCCTGAAGGGAGTGCTGGTGCAGGACCTGGTAGCTCCGCAGGCGCCCGGCGAGTTCGTCGCGCCGGTCGCGGAGCCGGTCGAGTGCCGCGACACCGGCCGTCAGCCGGCCCCCGACCCGGTCGGCCAGCCGCTCGTACCGCGCGAGGTCCGGGCCGGGTCCAGGGTCCGCTTCCGCAGGGCCCTCCCCGTCGTCGTCCCTTGCGCCCGCCGCGCGGAGCAGGTCGGCGAGGGCGGCGTGTGCGGCCACCAGGTCGGAGTCGAGGGGACGCATGCCCTGCGGCACCACGGCGGCGAGGCGTTCGCGCAGGTCCTCGGCGAGCGGACCGGTGATCTCCTTCAGCCGCTCGACGAGCCGGGCACGCCGCCCCCGCGCGGGCCCGGTGATCAGTTGCTCGCGGGCACGACGGTGGCAGTCCCCGGCCGTGCGCAGGACGAGCAGCAGGCGGCTGCCGTCGGCACGCAGCACGTCCAGCAGGTCCAGCACGCCGAGCGGATCGACCGCCTCGTCGACTCCGACGACGACCAGGTTGAGGATGGCCCTCCCGGCCCGGATGCGCTCGAGCGGGGCTTCCTCCGGGTGCCGCGCCAGTCCCAGGCGTTCGGCGATCCGCTCGGCGATACCGGCCGAGGTCCGCCCCCGCGCGTGGACGGCGAGGTCGTGACCGCCGGCCGACGGAACGGTGCCCGGCGGGTCGAGGGAGGCCCGGTCGACGGAGACCGGTGTGCGCAACTCGCGGTCAGCGAGGGTGATGGCGCGGCGCAGGGTGGCCTCGCGCGCCGCGTCGCCGTGCCGGACGACGCTGATCTTCACCTGGCTGCCGTCGTCGCGCAGCCAGGCGGCGAGGCGCTGGGCGAACGGCCGGTCGAGCAGCTCCGGCAGTATGTCGTCGGCGGTGGACCGCAGTTGGGGGTCGACGGCACTGGGACCCGTGGTGACGTCGTCGAGCCGGGGCAGGTGGCGCACGATGGTCTCGACCGGACTCATGAAGGAGAACCGGTTGCCGTGCCGGTCCTCCTGACCACTGAGCACCATGCCGATGACCTCGCCGGTGTCGCTGTCGGCGACGCCCGCACCGCTGCACCCCGGGCTGGCCAGCTCACCGGGGCTGGCCGGGATCAGCTGCACCTGTCCGTCGCGTCCGCAGACCCCGACGGCGGTGGCGCGGAACCAGATGCCGCCGTTGTGCTCGTACGGGAAGCCGTACATCCGCACCTCACGGTTGGGTGCGGACAGCCGGTGCAGCCGAACCGTTTCCTCGACGGGGCGGGGCCGCTCCAGCCGCAGCAGCGCCACGTCGCCGCTCGGGTCGCCGTCGGCGTCCAGCGTCTCCGGCACGTAGGCGTCGCGCTCCAGCCTGGCGGGGACCGCGGGCACGCCGTGGCCGACCGCGCCGACGAACTCCGCGGTCATCGCGTCCGCCGTCCGGTCCACCACATGGGCGCAGGTGAGCACCCATTGCGGAGTCAGCAGAATGCCGGCTCCCGCGATCTCCCCGTCCGCTCCCCGGATCCGCACCGCCCAGCTCGGCGTCGTCATCGGCGAGACGGCCGGGCCTCCCCCGCCAGCAGCCATATGCGAACTATACGGGCGTCTGCTCCTGTCGCATACTGCTGCGACAAGAGTGAACGGGCTTTGTACGGAGGCGAATTGACGAACGAACCGGGTTTCGTGGGACTGGCCGAGGTGATCGGCCGGATCCGGGGCGAACTGGAGGAGGCCCGCGCCGACGCGGAGGGCCGGGACCTCGGTTTCGCCGTGGAGAACGTGAGCCTGACCTTCACCGTGCAGGTCCACCGCGCGGGCAGCGGCCGGGGCGGCGTCCGGATCGGCGTGGTGACGGCCGAACTGGGCGGCTCGGTCGACCATCAGACCACCCATCAGGTCCAGGTGGACCTGAAACCGGAGCTGTCGGGCGGGGAGCGGGTGAAGGTGCGCAGAGGCTAGGGGGTGTCGTTCACGAGGTCCGGCCGACGACCTCGTTCACGAGGTCCGGCGCACGAGCGCCAGGTACATGGCGTCCGTACCGTGCACATGCGGCCACAGCTGGACGTCGGGCCCCTCGCCCAGGCCGGGCACGCCGGGCAGCAGCGGCCGGGCGTCGAGCAGCTCGGTGCCCGGGTGCTGCTTCAGGACGTCCGTGACGACGGCGCGGGTCTCGGCGAGATGCGGCGAGCAGGTCGCGTAGGCGACGACACCCCCGACGCGTACGGCCTCCAGGGCGCTGCGCAGCAGCCCGCGCTGGAGCGGGGCGAAGCCGTCCAGGTCCTCGGGGCGGCGTCGCCAGCGCGCCTCGGGGCGGCGCCGCAGGGCGCCCAGGCCCGTGCAGGGGACGTCGACCAGGACGCGGTCGAAGCTCCCGGGCCGCCACGCCGGGCGGGTCCCGTCGGCGGCGATCACCTGGTACGGGCCGGGATTTCCGTCCAGGGCCCTGGCCACGAGCCCGGCGCGGTGCGGCTGCTTCTCGGAGGCCAGCAGGAAGGCACCCCGCTCGGCGGCCAGCGCACCGAGCAGCGCGGCCTTGCCGCCGGGGCCCGCGCACCCGTCCAGCCAACGCCGGTCCGGGCCGTCCAGGGGGGCGTTGGCGAGGGCCAGGGCGACCAGCTGACTGCCCTCGTCCTGCACCCCGGCGCGGCCCTCCCGTACCGCCTCGACGGCCCCGGGTTCGCCGCCCTCGCTCAGTCGCACCGCGTACGGCGACCAGCGCCCCGGTACGGCGGCCTCCTCGCCGAGCAGTTCCTCGCGGGTGGCGCGGCCCGGCCGCGCGACGAGGGTCACCTCGGGACGTTCGTTGTCGGCGGCCAGCAGTTCCTCGATGCCCGCCCGGCCGCCGCCCAGCGAGTCCCACAGCGCCGAGACGACCCAGCGAGGGTGCGAGTGCACGACGGCCAGGTGGTCCTCGGGGTCCTCGTCGTAGGGCGGGGCGACCCGCTCCAGCCAGCCGTCCAGGTCGTCCCGGGCGACCTTGCGCAGCACGGCGTTGACGAACTTGGCCCGTCCGTCCCCGAGCACGACCCGCGCCAGCTCCACGGAGGCGGAGACGGCGGCGTGGCTCGGGATGCGCGTCCCCAGCAGCTGGTGCACGCCCAGGCTGAGGACGTCGAGCACCGGCGGGTCGACCTCGCGCAGCGGCCGGTCCACGCAGTCCGCGATGATCGCGTCGTAGGTCCCCTGCCGCCGCAGCGTCCCGTACACCAGCTCGGTCGCGAGGGCCGCGTCCCGGGCGTCGAACTTTTCGGGGCCCTCCTTCTCCCGCGCCTTGCGCAGCAGGGGCGGCAGGACGAGGTTGGCGTACGCGTCCCGCTCGTCCACGGCCCTGAGCGCCTCGAAGGCGAGCATGCGGACGGGGTCCTTCTGGGGCCTGCGGTACGGCTTGCCGGATGTGCGGGGACGACGAGGCTGCTCGCTCACGAAAAGGTGCTCCGGGTGTGGGGTGAAGTGCGCTCACCAGCGTACGCCGGGCAGGTGAACGGTGAAGCGGAGACGCTGCGGCGCGGGTCAGTCGCCGACCAGCTCGCCCTCGGTGATCCGCGCCCCGCGCGCCCAGTCCGCGGCCCGCATCGGCTTCTTGCCCTGGGCCTGCACCCACAGCAGCTCGACGGCGTGCGACCCGGTGCCGACGTACACGTTGTTCTTCCCGGCGGCGAGCTGCCCCGGCGCGAGGTCGCTCCGGTCGGGCAGGGGAACGGCCTGCACGAGCTTGAGCCGCTCGCCCCGGAAGGTGGTCCAGGCACCGGGGGCCGGGGTGCAGCCGCGCACCACCCGGTCCACGCGCAGCGCCGGGGCGGTCCAGTCGACCCGCGCGTCCTCGACGGTGATCTTCGGGGCCAGGGTGACGCCCTCGCCGGGCTGCGGTACGGCCTCCAGTCTGCCGTCCTCGATGCCGTCCATGGTGGCCGCGAGCAGCCCTGCACCGGCGAAGGCCAGCCTGGTCAGCAGGTCGCCGCTGGTGTCGGTGGGGCGGACGGTCTCGGTGACCGTCCCGTAGACGGGGCCGGAGTCCAGGCCCTCCTCGATCAGGAAGGTGGACGCGCCGGTGATCTCGTCGCCCGCCATCAGCGCGTGCTGCACGGGGGCGGCGCCGCGCCAGGCGGGCAGCAGCGAGAAGTGCAGGTTGACCCAGCCGCGGGCGGGCACGTCCAGGGCGACGCGCGGCAGCAGGGCGCCGTAGGCGACGACGGGGCAGCAGTCGGGCGCGATCTCGCGCAGCCGCTCCAGGAAGTCGGGGTCGCGCGGCTTCGCGGGCTTGAGCACCTCGATGCCGGCCTCCTCCGCCCGCTCGGCCACGGGAGAGGCGACCAGCCGGCGCCCCCGCCCGGCCGGAGCGTCGGGCCGCGTGACGACGGCGGCCACCTCGTGCCGCCCGGAGGCGATCAGGGCGTCCAGGGCGGGAACGGCGACCTCGGGGGTACCGGCGAAGACGAGCTTCATGGGTGGGACGGGCCTCTCGGGCGGGAACGTTGGCGGGCGACGCCCCAGTCTACGAGCCGTCGAACGAGGGAAAGCCGCCGACGGCGCGGCACCACGACGGCACACGCTCACCTCTCGACCGACGGCGAACGTGTGGTGCGCGGGTGGGAGACCCCTCGAGGCCGAAGGCCGAGGGGGCGCACGAACAAACCCCCACGCCCCCACCCCGTGACCAACCCCGCACCCACACGTTGGTCAAGAAAGAGTTGACACACCGGGCCGCCCGCGCGGCCCGATTCCTTTCAACGCCGGTTCGAGAGGCTTGTTCATGGCCGACCACGCAACCCACGACGCCCAGGCTCGGGCCAGCCTGCACTTGCTGGTGCGGGACATCGAGCGGGTCCGCCGGCAGGTGGACGCACTGCGCACCCTCACCGCCCAGTTGGGCAACGTCTACCGCCCGCGCCGCTCCGGCCCCTCCACGGGCTTCGTCGTCTACGGACGTGCCCCCGCCCCGACCGTCCGTCTCGCCCAGGAGCTGCGGGACAGCGTCGAGACCCTGGTCACGGCCGCCGTCGACTTCGACCGTTCGCTCGGCTTCTCGTGGGACGCGGTGGGCTCCGCCCTCGGCGTCACCAAGCAGGCGGTGCACCGGCGCTACGGCTCCCGCCGCCCCGCCGCCCCGACGGTGTCCGCCGCCGAGGCCACCGAGCACCCCCAGGAGCCGACGGGTACGCGCCCGGTCAACGTGGGCTCGGGCCTCCCCCCGGTGCCCACGGTCCCGGCGGCCCGCTCCATGCCGACCCAGCCGACGTCCGGCAGCCCGTCCCTGCGCGACGAGGTCCGCCCGACCGCCTTCCCCGGCCCGCGCAACGGCTGACCTGCACCGGCCCCGCCCTCCCGGAACGGCGGGGCCGCGGCGTGTCCGCGCCGCATCCGATTGCGTGCCTCACCCGATGTCGGGCGGATCGATCCGCACCCACACCGCCGTTTCGCTCCCCCGGGCCGTCCGTGCCGCCTGAGCGGCCTTCAGCGCACCGGCCAGCGCCGCCCCGCGCCCCGGCGGGACCCGGACCAGCGCACGTTCCCAGTGCTCTCCGGGCGGCGGCCCTCCCACCCGCCGCGGCCGCCCGGCCGGCGTGACCGGCAGGGGCACCGGGCCGAGCACCTCCGCCTCGCTGGGCAGTTCGACCGCGTCGAGGAAGCCCGTCACGGCCTCCGGCGGCCCCGCCACGGCCGCCATCCGCGACACCGGCGGGAAGCCCAGCTCGGCCCGTTCCGCCAGCTCTCGCAGCGCGTGTCCGACCGGGTCCCAGCGCACCAGCGCCTGCACCGGCCGCAGCGTCGGCTCGGCGACCGCGACCACGGTGCCCCCGGCGCTCTGCGGGCGCACCAGGGCGGCGGCGGCCAGCCAGCGCCGCAGCGCGTCCTCTCCGGCACGCAGATCGGGGCGGCCGAGCATCGCCCAGCCGTCGAGCAGCAGCGCCGCCGCGTAACCGCCCTCCGCCACCGGCTCGGCCCCCGGGGTGCTCACCACCAGCGCCGGGGTCTCGGACACGGTGTCCAGCACGTGCTCCCGCCCGGAGGTGCGCACGGGCACGGCCGGGAAGGCCCGCCCCAGCTCCTCCGCGGTGCGCCGGGCGCCCACGATCTGCGCCCGCAGCCGGAACGCCCCGCACTCCGGGCAGTGCCAGGCGTTCTCCTCGCGCCCGCACCAGCCGCACCGCAGGGCGGATCCGGACTCCTGCCCCTCCAAGGGTCCCGAACAGTGCCGGCACCGCGCAGGCGTCCGGCACGCCGCGCAGGCCATCCGGGGTACGTAGCCCCGCCGGGGCACCTGCACGAGTACCGGGCCGTGCCGCAGCCCGTCCCGGACGGCCTGCCAGGCCAGGGTGGGCAGCCGCGCGGCACGCGCGGCCTCGTCCCGGGCCAGGTCCTGGTCCCCCACGGTCCGCACCAGCGGCACGGCGGCCCGCACCTGCTCCCGCGCGGCGATCAGCGGCCGGGCCCAGCCGGTCTCCACGAGCTGGGCCGCCTCCACGGTGCAGCTCCAGCCGCCCAGCAGGAAGGCGCACCGGTCCTGGGCGGCGCGCAGCAGCAGTACCTCGCGGGCGTGCGGCTGCGGGGCGTGCGGCTCGCTGTGGCTGTCGTCGCCGTCGTCCCACAGGGCGACCAGACCGAGGTCCCGGACCGGCGCGAACATGGCGGCCCGGGTCCCGATCACGGCCCGTACGGCTCCTCGGCGCACCGCGAGCCACTGCGCGTACCGCTTCTCGGGACCGGCGTCGGCGGTGAGCACCGCGTGCCGTCCCTCGCCCAGGAGCGCGGTGAGCGCGGCGTCGGCGCGGGCGACCGCCCGCCCGTCCGGCAGGACCACGAGGGCGCCCCGGCCGGAGGCCAGCGTCGCCGCCACGGCCCGCGCCAGCTCGTCCGTCCACTGCGCCCCGGGCAGCGCGTTCCACACCGCCCGGGGCGCGCCGCCGGACGCGAGGGCGGCCACGAACGCGGCCCCCCGCTCGTACCGCGCCCACGACCCCGGCTCGGGGACCGGCGGTGCGGGCAGCGGCTGCGGCGAGGCCCGCTTCTCGGCGCGCGCGTTGCGCGGTGGTACGGCGAGCTGGAGGACGTCGGCGACGCTGCCCGCGTACCGGTCCGCGACCGCCCGGACGACGCCGAGCAGCTCTTCGTCGAGGATCCGCTCCGGCGAGACGACCTGGGCCAGCGCGGCCAGCGGCCCCGCGTAGTCGGACTCCGCCAGCCGCTCGACCAGGTAGCCGTCGATGAGCCCGCCGCCCTCGCGCCGCCCGTCCCGCACCCGGTGCCGTCCGGCGCCGAACCGCACCCGCACCCGCACCCCCGGCTGGGCCTCGGCATCCAGCTCCTCGGGTACGGCGTAGTCGAAGTACCGGTCGAGGTGCAGCACGCCCTTGTCGACGAGGACCCTGGCGACCGGCAGCTCCTTGGCGAGCGCGGCCCCGCGCCAGGTGCGCGGCTTGGCCCTCGGGGCCGCCGTCCTGCGCACCGTCTCCCGGATGAGCGCGAGCTGCTCGGGCGGCGTGTCCTGCGCGCCGCCCTGCTCCGGTCCGTTCTCGCTGCTCACGCCTGCATTCTCGCAAAGGCCACTGACAACACGGCCGGGGCCGGAACACGTGGCGAGGCCCGGCGTCCCCTCGGGGAGCACCGGGCCTCGTCACCTGCCGTGGGGCGCGGTGCGCCCCGGATCCTTACAGGCCCGCGGCCTCGCGCAGCGCGTCCACGCGGTCGGTGCGCTCCCACGTGAAGTCGGGCAGCTCACGGCCGAAGTGACCGTACGCCGCGGTCTGGGCGTAGATCGGGCGCAGCAGGTCGAGATCGCGGATGATGGCGGCCGGACGCAGGTCGAAGACCTCGTCGATCGCCTTCTCGATCTTCTCGGTGTCGACCTTGGCGGTACCGAAGGTCTCCACGAACAGCCCCACCGGCTCGGCCTTGCCGATGGCGTAGGCGACCTGGACCTCGCAGCGCGCGGCGAGCCCCGCGGCCACGACGTTCTTGGCGACCCAGCGCATCGCGTACGCCGCGGAGCGGTCCACCTTCGACGGGTCCTTGCCGGAGAAGGCGCCACCGCCGTGCCGGGCCATGCCGCCATAGGTGTCGATGATGATCTTGCGGCCGGTCAGACCGGCGTCACCCATCGGACCGCCGATCTCGAAGCGGCCGGTCGGGTTGACCAGGAGACGGTAGTTCTCCGTGTCGATCTTGATGCCGTCCTCCAGGAGCGCCTTCAGCTCCGGCTCGACGACGAACTCCTTGATGTCCGGAGCCAGCAGCGACTCCAGATCGATGTCACTCGCGTGCTGGGAGGAGACGACGACCGTGTCCAGACGGACCGCCTTGTCACCGTCGTACTCGATGGTGACCTGGGTCTTGCCGTCCGGACGCAGGTACGGGATCGTGCCGTTCTTGCGGACCTCCGACAGACGCTTGGACAGGCGGTGCGCCAGGAACACCGGCAGCGGCATCAGCGTCGGCGTCTCGTCCGACGCGTAGCCGAACATCAGCCCCTGGTCGCCGGCACCCTGCCGGTCCAGCTCGTCCTCATCGCCCTCGACGCGGTTCTCGTACGCCGTGTCGACACCCTGCGCGATGTCCGGGGACTGCGCGCCGATGGAGACCGAGACGCCGCAGGAGGCGCCGTCGAAGCCCTTCTTGGAGGAGTCGTAGCCGATCTCCAGGATCTTGCCGCGGACCAGGTTGGCGATGTCCGCGTAGGCCTTGGTGGTGACCTCGCCGGCCACATGCACCAGACCGGTGGTGATCAGGGTTTCGACGGCGACCCGGGAGGTCGGGTCCGCGCGCAGGAGCGCGTCGAGAATCGTGTCGCTGATCTGGTCAGCGATCTTGTCGGGGTGACCTTCGGTCACGGACTCCGAGGTGAACAGGCGACGGGACACAACGCTCCCTGGGGTTGCAGCGGCTGCTGGCTGATCATTGGTGGACGGCACGGGGAGCTGCACCCGGCGACGTCCGAGAACAGTTTATCGGTCGCGCTCTGCCGCGGGCCCACCTGTCTCAGCTCTCGGGAGGGCTGTGACCTGCGGCACGGGCATTCTGCCCAGAAGGAAGCGTCCTTGGCCAGGGGCGCCACGCTCGAATGCGTCGTCTTCTGCGCCGTCTCCGGGCTCCTTCGAGCAAACGGGTCATTCATTCCAACCGCCGGGCGACGAGGTCCCAGACCGTGTCGGCCAGGGCTTCCTTGGGGCCGTGGGCGACCGGTGTCTCGCTGCCGTCGGCGCCCAGGACCACCGCCTCGTTCTCCTCGGAGCCGAAGGTCTTGCGCTCCCCCACCTCGTTCACCACCAAGAGGTCGCAGCCCTTGCGTTTCAGCTTGGCCCGGCCGTTGGCCAGGACGTCGTCGGTCTCGGCGGCGAAGCCGACGACCACCTGTCCGGAGCGGACCCGGGTCGTGGAGATCTCCGCGAGGATGTCCGGATTACGCACCAGGGTGATCGGTGCGGGTTCCTGGTCGTCCTTCTTCTTGATCTTCCCGGCGGCGTACGTCGCGGGCCGGAAGTCCGCCACCGCCGCGGCCATGACGACGGCGTCGGCGTCGGCCGCGGCGCGCAGCATCGCCTCGCGCAGCTCCACCGCCGTGCCGACCGGCACCACGTCCACGCCGGCCGGGTCCGGCATCGAGGCGTTCGCCGCGACGAGCGTGACGCGGGCACCGCGGGCGGCCGCGGTGCGGGCGAGGGCGTAGCCCTGCTTGCCGGAGGAGCGGTTGCCGAGGAAGCGGACCGGGTCGAGGGGCTCCCGGGTGCCGCCCGCGCTGACCACGATGTGCCGTCCGGCGAGGTCGGGCTCGCGCACACCGCGGGCGAGCACCCGGCGGCAGACCTCGAAGATCTCGCCCGGGTCGGGCAGCCGGCCCTTGCCGGTGTCGACGCCGGTGAGGCGGCCGACGGCGGGCTCGATCACTACGGCGCCGCGGCGGCGCAGCGTCGCCACGTTCTCCTGGGTGGCCGGGTGCTCCCACATCTCGGTGTGCATCGCGGGCGCGAAGACGACCGGGCAGCGGGCGGTGAGCAGGGTGTTGGTGAGCAGGTCGTCGGCCAGTCCGTGGGCGGCCTTGGCGAGCATGTCGGCGGTGGCCGGGGCGACGACTACCAGGTCGGCGTGCTGGCCGATGCGCACGTGCGGGACCTCGTGGACGTCGTCCCAGACCTCGGTCGACACGGGGTTGCCGGACAGGGCGGACCAGGTGGCGGCGCCGACGAAGTGCAGCGCGGAGGCGGTGGGGACGACCCGGACCTCGTGTCCGGACTCGGTGAGTCTGCGCAGCAGCTCACAGGCCTTGTACGCGGCGATGCCGCCGCTGACCCCCAGAACGACCTTGGGCTTGTCCACCGTCTCTCCCCGGCTCGGATAACGCGCTCGGACCACGCGCCGCTCGGACTACGCGCTCGGGCTGCGTGTACGACCCATCACACACCACAGGCCCGACAGTCGGGCTGCCGGGCCTGTGGATAAGTCAGCGTAAGGCTGAAGATACTACCGCCGATGTCGCCGGTGTTACTGCGCCGGACCCTCGATGGCCTCGGAGGTCAGCAGCCCCGCGTTGATCTCGCGCAGGGCGATCGAGAGCGGCTTCTCGTGGACGTGGGTGTCGACGAGCGGACCGACGTACTCGAGGAGGCCCTCGCCGAGCTGCGAGTAGTACGCGTTGATCTGGCGGGCCCGCTTGGCCGCGTAGATCACGAGGCTGTACTTCGAGTCCGTGGCCTCGAGGAGCTCGTCGATCGGCGGGTTGATGATGCCCTCGGGCGCGGAGATGGAAGAGGACACGCTCTACCTTCCGATGGATGGGAAAGATTCGGTCGGGATGACCACGGGGTGACCAGTGGCGATCACACGACGTTCGTCAAGGCTAGCAGCTCGCGCGCCACGTCCTCGACGGAGGTGTTCACCAGGGTCTGGTCGAACTCCGGCTCGGCCGCCAGCTCGACCTTGGCCGCGGCGAGACGGCGCTCGATCACCTCGGGCGGTTCGGTGCCCCGGCCGGTGAGTCTGCGCACCAGCTCGTCCCAGGAGGGCGGGGCCAGAAAGACCAGCCGGGCCTCGGGCATGGAGTCGCGGACCTGCCGCGCTCCCTGGAGGTCGATCTCCAGGAGGACCGGCTCACCGGCCTCCAGGCGCTCCAGCACGGCCGTGCGCGGCGTGCCGTAGCGGTTGCCGGCGAACTCGGCCCACTCCAGCAGCTCGCCGTTGGCGATCAGCTTGTCCATCTCCTCGTCGCTGACGAAGAAGTAGTGGACACCGTGCTGCTCGCCGGGGCGGGGCCTGCGGGTCGTCGCCGAGACCGACAGCCATACCTCGGGGTGTTCCTTGCGCATATGGGCGACGACCGTGCTCTTGCCGACCCCCGAGGGGCCGGAGAGCACGGTCAGCCGCGGACGTGCGTCCGGGGGTACGGGGGACGTCCCCCGGGGTGTTGCAGCCATGCAGCGATTATTCCAGCAATCCCGGAGTGGTCCGGACTCAGCTGCCGGTGCTGCCGAACTCGCGCTCCAGGGACGCGATCTGGTTGGACCCGAGACCGCGCACGCGGCGGCTCTCGGAGATGCCCAGTCGCTCCATGATCTGCTTGGCGCGGACTTTGCCCACGCCCGGCAGGGACTCGAGGAGGGCGGAGACCTTCATCTTGCCGATGACGTCGTTCTCCTGACCCTGCTTGATGACCTCGTGGAGGGAGGCGCCGGAGTGCTTGAGTCGATTCTTGACCTCGGCCCGCTCCCGGCGAGCCGCGGCGGCCTTTTCGAGCGCGGCTGCGCGCTGTTCAGGGGTAAGGGGCG
This sequence comes from Streptomyces sp. NPDC111628, assembly GCF_055635195.1. Taxonomy (NCBI): domain Bacteria; kingdom Bacillati; phylum Actinomycetota; class Actinomycetes; order Kitasatosporales; family Streptomycetaceae; genus Streptomyces; species Streptomyces sp. NPDC111628. The sequence continues at coordinate 109,767 of NZ_JBVKBZ010000008.1, forward strand.
GAAGAGCCACGCCTACGTCACCTCGGATGTCGAACTGTCGGATACGGACCGGTGAGGAACCTAGTCGCCCCTCACCTGGTGAGCCACGAGCAACACGCTCGCCCGTTGACTCTCGACGGAGACTAGCGGTCAAGTCCGCCAGAGTCAGCGAGAACAGCGGAAAAGTCCTGGTCAGCCTGCGCCAGGCCGGACATTTAGGACATACTCCCTCTGATTTGAGGATGTATCCAGGGTCAGGACGCCGTGACCGCGGTCCGGATCTCCACCGCGAAGCGGTCGGCGGCCGTCCGCAACGCGGCCACGTCGGGTCCGTGACGAAGGACACCCCGGCTGACGTTCGGCACCACGTTGCGCACCGCCGCGCCGAACACGCGCGGCAGGTCCGCGGGCGTGGCCCCCTGGGCTCCGATGCCCGGCGCCAGCAGCGGACCGTTGATGCCCAGGTCGTACGAGGACAGGTCGCCGAGCGTGGCACCGACCACCGCGCCGAAGGAGCCCAGCGGCTCCTCCCCCGCGTTCTCGGCGGCCAGGTGCGCCAGCATCGTCGCCCCGACGCTGCGCCCGTCGCCCCGGACCGCGTGCTGGACCTCGCCGCCCTCCGGGTTGGAGGTCAGCGCCAGCACGAACAGGCCCGCGCCGCTCTCGCGCGCAAGGTCTACGGCCGGCTTCAGCGAGCCGTAGCCGAGGTACGGGGACACGGTCAGCGCGTCCGAGAACAGCGGGGCGTCCTTGCGCAGGAAGGACTCGGCGTACGCGGTCATGGTCGAGCCGATGTCGCCGCGCTTGGCGTCCATGACGACCAGCGCACCGGCCGCCCGCGCCTCCTGGACCGACGTCTCCAGGACCGCGACGCCGCGCGAGCCGAAGCGCTCGAAGAAGGCGCTCTGCGGCTTGAGGACGGCGACCCGGTCGGCCACCGCCTCCACGACGGTGCGGCTGAAGCGCTCAAGCCCGGCCACGTCGTCGTTCAGGCCCCACTCGGCGAGCAGGGAGGCGTGCGGGTCGATGCCGACGCACAGGGGACCGCGCTCGTCCATCGCGCGGCGCAGCCGGGCACCGAAGGGTTCCATCACCGTCATGCGTGCTTCCTTACGTCGGCGCCGACCGCGTCGGCGAGGGTGGCGTACGGGCTCTGCCGCAGGCGCGCGGCGAGCCCCTTGTGGATCGCACGGCCCCAGAAGGGGCCCTGGTAGATGAACGCGCTGTAGCCCTGGACCAGCGTGGCGCCGGCCAGGATGCGCTCCCAGGCGTCCTCGGCCGTCTCCACGCCGCCGACGCCGACCAGGGTGATCCGGTCGCCCACGCGCGCGTAGAGGCGCCGCAGCACCTCCAGGGAGCGCGCCTTGAGGGGGGCGCCGGACAGACCGCCGGTCTCCGCGACCAGGGCGGGCGAGGAGGTCAGGCCGAGTCCCTCGCGCGCGATGGTGGTGTTGGTGGCGATGATGCCGTCCAGGCCCAGCTCCACGGCCAGGTCGGCGACCGCGTCCACGTCCTCGTCGGCGAGGTCCGGCGCGATCTTGACCAGCAGCGGCACACGCCGGACGGTCACCGCGCGGTCGGCGGCCTCGCGGACCGCGCTCAGCAGCGGGCGCAGCGCCTCGGTGGCCTGGAGGTTGCGCAGGCCGGGCGTGTTGGGCGAGGAGACGTTGACGACGAGGTAGTCGGCGTGCGGGGCCAGCCGTTCGGCGGACTTCACGTAGTCGCCGACGGCCTCCTCCTCGGGGACGACCTTGGTCTTGCCGATGTTGACGCCGACGACGGTCCGGAGGACGGGCGTACGGGAGGCCAGCCGGGCCGCGACGGCCAGCGAACCGTCGTTGTTGAAGCCCATGCGGTTGATCAGCGCCCGGTCGCCCACCAGCCGGAACAGCCGCTTCTTGGGGTTGCCGGGCTGCGGCTCCCCCGTGACCGTGCCGATCTCGACGTGGTCGAAGCCCAGCATCGCCATGCCGTCGATCGCGACCGCGTTCTTGTCGAAGCCCGCGGCGAGCCCGAAGGGGCCGTGCATGCGCAGGCCCAGGGCCTCGGTGCGCAGTTCCTCGTACCGGGGCGCGAGCGCGGCGGCGACGAAGGTGCGCAGGACGGGGACGCGGACGGCCAGGCGGATCCAGCGGAAGGCGAGGTGGTGCGCCCGCTCCGGGTCCATGCGGGAGAAGACGAGCTTGAAGAAGATCTTGTACATGTGTCCTCGTGAAGCCTCTGTGATGCTCTGGGCTCTGTGCTGCTCTGTGCTGCTCTGGGGGCTCATGAAGAGGGGGACACCGTTTCCGGTGTCCCCCTCGGGGTGCTAGTCGCGGGCCGCGATCAGGAACCCGGCGTGTTCCTGGAGTGAGCGCACTCCCACGTCGCCGTGGTTGAGGGCGTCGATGCCCTGCACCGCCGCCGCCAGTGCCTGGACCGTCGTCAGGCAGGGCACGGAGCGGGCCACGGCCGCCGTGCGGATGTCGTAGCCGTCGAGGCGGCCGCCGGTGCCGTACGGGGTGTTGACGATGAGGTCGACCTCGCCGTCGTGGATCAGCTGGACGATGGTCTTCTCACCGTTCGGGCCGGTGCCCTCCGACTGCTTGCGCACGACCGTGGCGTTGATGCCGTTGCGCTTGAGGACCTCGGCGGTGCCGGAGGTGGCCATCAGCTCGAAGCCGTGGGCGACCAGCTCGCGGGCCGGGAAGATCATCGAGCGCTTGTCTCGGTTGGCGACCGAGATGAAGGCGCGGCCCTTGGTCGGCAGCGGCCCGTACGCGCCCGCCTGCGACTTGGCGTACGCCGTGCCGAAGACGGAGTCGATGCCCATGACCTCGCCGGTGGAGCGCATCTCCGGGCCGAGCACCGTGTCGACGCCGCGGCCGTGGATGTCCCGGAAGCGGGACCACGGCATCACGGCCTCCTTGACGGAGATCGGCGCGTCCAGCGGCAGGGTGCCGCCGTCGCCGTTCGCCGGGAGCAGGCCCTCGGCGCGCAGCTCGGCGATGGTGGCGCCCAGCGAGATGCGGGCGGCTGCCTTGGCCAGCGGCACCGCGGTCGCCTTCGAGGTGAAGGGCACGGTGCGCGAGGCGCGCGGGTTGGCCTCCAGGACGTAGAGGATGTCCCCGGCCAGCGCGAACTGGATGTTGATCAGGCCGCGCACGCCGACGCCCTTGGCGATGCCCTCGGTGGAGGCGCGCAGCCGCTTGATGTCGAAGCCGCCGAGCGTGATCGGGGGCAGGGCGCACGCCGAGTCGCCGGAGTGGATGCCGGCCTCCTCGATGTGCTCCATGACGCCGCCGAGGTACAGCTCCTCGCCGTCGTACAGGGCGTCGACGTCGATCTCGATCGCGTCGTCCAGGAAGCGGTCGACCAGGACCGGCCGGGACGGGCTGATCTCGGTCGACTCGGCGATGTACGCCTCCAGGCGGGTCTCGTCGTAGACGATCTCCATGCCGCGTCCGCCGAGGACGTAGGAGGGCCGTACGAGGACCGGGTAGCCGATCTCGTCGGCGATGGCCTTGGCCCCGGCGAAGGTGGTGGCGGTGCCGTGCTTGGGGGCCGGGAGCCCGGCCTGCGCGAGGACCTGGCCGAAGGCGCCGCGGTCCTCGGCGGCGTGGATGGCCTCGGGCGAGGTGCCGACGACCGGCACGCCGTTGTCCTTGAGCGCCTGGGACAGGCCCAGCGGAGTCTGGCCGCCGAGCTGGACGATCACGCCCGCGACCGGCCCGGCCTGCTGCTCCGCGTGGACGATCTCCAGGACGTCCTCCAGGGTGAGCGGCTCGAAGTACAGCCGGTCGGAGGTGTCGTAGTCGGTGGAGACGGTCTCGGGGTTGCAGTTGACCATCACGGTCTCGTACCCGGCGTCCGACAGCGCGAAGGAGGCGTGGACGCAGGAGTAGTCGAACTCGATGCCCTGGCCGATGCGGTTCGGGCCGGAGCCCAGGATGATGACGGCCGGCTTCTCGCGCGGCGCGACCTCGGTCTCCTCGTCGTAGGAGGAGTAGAAGTACGGCGTCCTGGCGGCGAACTCGGCGGCGCAGGTGTCGACCGTCTTGTAGACCGGGCGGATGCCGAGCGCGTGCCGGACCTCGCGGACGACGTCCTCGCGCAGCCCGCGGATCTCGCCGACCTGCTGGTCGGAGAAGCCGTGCCGCTTGGCCTCGGCGAGCAGGTCACTCGTCAGCTCGGGCGCGGCGGCCAGCTCGTCGGCGATCTCCTTGATCAGGAAGAGCTGGTCGACGAACCAGGGGTCGATCTTCGTGTGCTCGAAGACCTCCTCGGGCGTGGCGCCCGCGCGGATGGCCTGCATGACGGCGTTGATGCGGCCGTCGGTGGGCCGGACGGCCTCGCGCAGCAGCTCCAGCTTGTCGCCGGGCTCGCCGACGAAGGTGAACTGGCTGCCCTTCTTCTCCAGCGAGCGCAGCGCCTTCTGGAAGGCCTCGGTGAAGTTGCGGCCGATGGCCATGGCCTCGCCGACCGACTTCATGGTGGTGGTGAGGGTGGAGTCGGCGCTCGGGAACTTCTCGAAGGCGAACCGCGGTGCCTTGACGACCACGTAGTCGAGCGTGGGCTCGAAGGAGGCCGGGGTCTCCTGCGTGATGTCGTTAGGGATCTCGTCCAGCGTGTAGCCGACGGCGAGCTTCGCGGCGATCTTGGCGATGGGGAAGCCGGTCGCCTTGGAGGCGAGGGCCGAGGAGCGGGACACCCGCGGGTTCATCTCGATGACGATCACGCGGCCGTCCTCGGGGTCCACCGCGAACTGGATGTTGCAGCCGCCCGTGTCGACGCCGACCTCGCGGATGATCGCGATGCCGACGTCGCGCAGGGTCTGGTACTCGCGGTCGGTCAGCGTCATCGCGGGCGCCACGGTGATCGAGTCGCCGGTGTGCACGCCCATGGGGTCGAAGTTCTCGATGGAGCAGACGACCACGACGTTGTCGTTCTTGTCGCGCATCAGCTCCAGCTCGTACTCCTTCCAGCCGAGGATGGACTCCTCCAGGAGCACCTCGGTGGTCGGCGAGAGGGTGAGGCCCTGCCCGGCGATGCGGCGCAGCTCCTCCTCGTCGTGGGCGAAGCCGGAGCCGGCGCCGCCCATGGTGAAGGAGGGGCGGACGACCACGGGGTAGCCGCCGAGCGCGTCGACGCCCTTGAGGACGTCGTCCATGGAGTGGCAGATGTAGGACCGGGCGGACTCGCCGTGGCCGATCTTCTTGCGGACCTCCTCGACGACCTCCTTGAACAGGTCGCGGTCCTCGCCCTTGTTGATGGCCTCCACATTGGCGCCGATCAGTTCGACGCCGTACTTCTCCAGGACGCCGTTGCCGTGCAGCGAGATCGCGGTGTTCAGGGCCGTCTGGCCGCCGAGGGTGGGCAGGAGCGCGTCGGGGCGCTCCTTGGCGATGATCTTCTCGACGAACTCGGGGGTGATCGGCTCGACGTAGGTGGCGTCGGCGATCTCCGGGTCTGTCATGATCGTCGCCGGGTTGGAGTTGACCAGGACGACGCGCAGGCCCTCGGCCTTGAGCACGCGGCACGCCTGGGTGCCGGAGTAGTCGAACTCGGCGGCCTGGCCGATGACGATCGGGCCGGAGCCGATGACCAGGACGGACTGGATATCGGTGCGCTTAGGCACGCTGGCCCTCCATGAGGTTCACGAAGCGGTCGAACAGGTAGGCGGCGTCGTGCGGGCCGGCTGCCGCTTCGGGGTGGTACTGGACGCTGAAGGCCGGCCGGTCGAGGAGCTGGAGCCCCTCCACCACGTTGTCGTTGAGGCAGACGTGGGAGACCTCGGCGCGGCCGTAGGGGGTCTCGGAGACCTGGTCGAGCGGGGCGTCGACGGCGAAGCCGTGGTTGTGCGCGGTGACCTCGACCTTGCCGGTCGTACGGTCCTGCACGGGCTGGTTGATGCCGCGGTGGCCGTACTTCAGCTTGAAGGTGCCGAAGCCGAGCGCGCGGCCCAGGATCTGGTTGCCGAAGCAGATGCCGAAGAGCGGGGTGCCGCGCTCCAGGACGCCCTGCATCACGGAGACCGGGTGGTCGGCGGTGGACGGGTCGCCGGGGCCGTTGGAGAAGAACACGCCGTCGGGCTGGACGGCGTAGACGTCGTCGACGGTGGCCGTGGCGGGCAGGACGTGCACCTCGATGCCGCGCTCGGCCATGCGGTGCGGGGTCATGCCCTTGATGCCGAGGTCGACGGCCGCGACGGTGAACTTCTTCTCACCGATCGCCGGGACGACGTACGCCTCGGTGGTGGCGACCTCGGCGGAGAGGTCGGCGCCGCTCATCTCGGGGGCCTGGCGGACCTCGGCGAGCATGGTGCCCTCGTCGGGCAGGGCCTGGCCGGAGAAGATGCCGACCCGCATGGCGCCGCGCTCGCGCAGGTGGCGGGTGAGGGCCCGGGTGTCGATGCCGGAGATGCCGACGACGCCCTGGGCGGCCAGTTCCTGGTCGAGGGAGCGCGTGGAGCGCCAGTTGGAGGGCACGCGCGCGGGGTCGCGCACGACGTAGCCGGAGACCCAGATCTTCTTGGACTCCATGTCCTCGTCGTTGATCCCGGTGTTCCCGACGTGCGGGGCGGTCATCACGACGACCTGGCGGTGGTACGACGGGTCGGTGAGGGTCTCCTGGTAGCCGGTCATGCCGGTGGAGAACACGGCTTCGCCGAAGGTGGCCCCCACGGCCCCGTAGGCACGGCCTCGGAAGATCCGGCCGTCCTCCAGGACGAGTACGGCGGGAGTCCGGTGGGCTCCCCTGCTGGAGGTCGTCATCGTGCGCCTTCCGTTTCCGTCTTGTTGATCATGTCGTTCAGTTTTTCGACCCACTCGTTGTGCTCGGCCGCGTGGTCGGAGCGGAAGCCGGAGTCGATCAGCTTGTCGCCGTGCGCCCAGGTGACGACCAGCAGGCCGCCCTCGGTGAGGACCTTGCCGGCGATGCCCTTGTCGAGCCGGGCCTCGCGCAGCGCGGCGACGGGGACGAAGAAGTCCGCCGCGCCGGGGCGTACGACGTCCAGCCCCGCGTCGGTCAGGGTCAGCTCGACCCGGCTGCGGGTGCCCAGGCCGTGCGCGACGATGCGGTCCAGCCACTGACCGGCGGTGGTGGAACCGTGGTAGCGGCCGCTGAGCACCAGTTTCGCCGCGCCCGGGTCGTCCGGCGCGCCGGGCAGCTCGGGCAGGTCGCCCTGGAGCGTGCCGCGCCATTTCCAGCCCTCGCGCATCAGCCAGTAGACGAGCGCCACGAAGAGGCCGAGGCCGACGACCCAGCCGACCCGGGCGGCCCAGTCGGTCACTTCCGCCGATTCCTTCTCGGCGGCCAGCAGGATTACCGGTGCTACAGATGTCACGTGAGCTTCCCGTCGACGAGCGTGGCCTTGCCCCGCAGCCACGTGTGCGTCACACGGCCCGGCAGCTCGCGCCCCTCGTAGGGGGTGTTGCGACTGCGCGAGGCGAAGCCCGCGGGGTCCACCTGGCCACGGTATGCCGCATCGACGAGGGTGAGGTTGGCGGGCTCACCGGCCGAGACGGGACGGCCGTGTCCGGTGGCCTGTCCGATCTTGGCGGGCTTGAAGGACATCCGGTCGGCGACGCCGGCCCAGTCCAGCAGGCCCGTGTCCACCATGGTCTCCTGCACCACCGACAGCGCGGTCTCCAGGCCCACCATCCCCATGGCGGCGGCGGCCCACTCGCAGTCCTTGTCCTCGTGCGGGTGCGGGGCGTGGTCGGTGGCGACGATGTCGATCGTGCCGTCGGCGAGCGCCTCGCGCAGCGCCATGACGTCGCGCTCCGTGCGCAGCGGCGGGTTGACCTTGTAGACCGGGTTGTACGACCGGACCAGCTCGTCGGTGAGGAGCAGGTGGTGCGGGGTGACCTCGGCGGTGACGTCGATGCCGCGGGACTTGGCCCAGCGGACGATCTCGACGGACCCGGCGGTCGACAGGTGGCAGATGTGCACGCGGGAGCCGACGTGCTCGGCGAGCAGCACGTCCCGTGCGATGACCGACTCCTCGGCGACGGCGGGCCAGCCGCCGAGGCCCAGCTCGGCGGAGACGACGCCCTCGTTCATCTGGGCGCCCTCGGTGAGCCGGGGCTCCTGGGCGTGCTGGGCGACGACGCCGTTGAAGGCCTTCACGTACTCCAGGGCGCGGCGCATGATCACGGCGTCGTGGACGCACTTGCCGTCGTCGGAGAAGACCGTGACACCGGCCGCGGACTCGTGCATGGCGCCCAGCTCGGCGAGCTTGGCGCCCTCAAGGCCGACGGTGACGGCGCCGATGGGCTGCACGTCGCAGTAGCCGGACTCCTGGCCGAGCCGCCAGACCTGCTCGACGACACCGGCGGTGTCGGCGACCGGGAAGGTGTTGGCCATGGCGAAGACGTTGGTGTAGCCGCCGCTCGCGGCCGCGCGGGTGCCGGTGAGGACGGTCTCGGAGTCCTCGCGGCCGGGCTCGCGCAGGTGGGTGTGCAGGTCGACCAGGCCCGGGAGCAGCACCTTGCCGTCCGCCTCGACGACCTCCGCGCCCTCGGCGGACAGGTTCGGGCCGACCGCCTCGATGACGGCGCCGTCGATCAGGACGTCCTGCGGCTCGCCGCCGAGCACCTTCGCACCGCGGATCAGGGTCTTGCTCATCTTCTTACTTCTCCTCGGTGGGGCGGGCGTGGGACACGGCGGGCTCGTTGCCGCCGAGCAGCAGGTACAGGACGGCCATCCGGATGGAGACGCCGTTGGTGACCTGCTCGACGACGGTGCAGCGGTCGGAGTCGGCGACCTCGGCGGTGATCTCCATGCCGCGGACCATGGGGCCGGGGTGCATCACGATGGCGTGGTCGGGCATCTTCGCCATCCGGTCGCCGTCGAGGCCGTAGCGGCGGGAGTACTCGCGCTCGGTGGGGAAGAACGCGGCGTTCATCCGCTCGCGCTGCACGCGCAGCAGCATCACCGCGTCGGACTTGGGCAGCGTGGAGTCGAGGTCGTAGGAGACCTCGCAGGGCCAGGTCTCGACGCCGACCGGCAGCAGGGTGGGCGGGGCGACGAGGGTGACCTCGGCACCGAGGGTGTGCAGCAGGTCGACGTTGGAGCGGGCGACGCGGCTGTGCAGGATGTCGCCGACGAGCGTGATCCGGCGGCCGTCCAGGTCCTTGCCGAGCCCGGCGTCCCGGCCGACCAGGCGGCGGCGCATGGTGAAGGCGTCGAGCAGGGCCTGGGTGGGGTGCTGGTGGGTGCCGTCCCCGGCGTTGACCACGGCGGCGTCGATCCAGCCGGAGGTGGCCAGGCGGTAGGGGGCGCCGGAGGCACTGTGCCGGATGACGACGGCGTCGACGCCCATCGCCTCCAGGGTCTGGGCGGTGTCCTTGAGGGACTCGCCCTTGGAGACGCTGGAGCCCTTGGCGGTGAAGTTGATGACGTCCGCGGACAGCCGCTTCTCGGCGGCCTCGAAGGAGATCCGGGTCCGGGTGGAGTCCTCGAAGAAGAGATTGACGACGGTACGGCCGCGCAGGGTCGGCAGTTTCTTGATCGGCCGGTCCGCGACCCGGGCCATCTCCTCGGCGGTGTCGAGGATCAGGACGGCGTCGTCGCGGGTGAGGTCGGCGGCCGAGATGAGATGACGCTGCATCTGTCAGGCTCCGTAAGGCGATTCATGCGGAAGAGCGGGATAATTCGGGCGGCCGGGCGCGCGCGGGGGCGCGCCGAGCACGCGTACGGCACGAAGGGGTGCGTACGCGGGGTGCTACGGGTGGGCGCCCGGGGCGGCCGGCTTGGCACCGAGCAGCACGGTGTCGCGACCGTCCTCCTCGGCGAGCTGGACCTTGACCGTCTCCCGCAGCGACGTCGGGAGGTTCTTGCCGACGTAGTCGGCGCGGATGGGCAGTTCGCGGTGGCCGCGGTCGACGAGTACGGCGAGCTGCACCGCGCGCGGGCGGCCGATGTCGTTCAGCGCGTCGAGGGCGGCGCGGATGGTGCGGCCGGAGAACAGCACGTCGTCGACGAGGACGACGAGGCGGCCGTCGATGCCGTCACCGGGGATCTCGGTGCGGGCCAGGGCGCGCGGCGGGTGCATGCGCAGGTCGTCGCGGTACATGGTGATGTCGAGCGAGCCGACCGGCATCTTGCGTTCGGTGATCTGCTCCAGCTTGTCGGCGAGCCGCCGGGCGAGGAAGACGCCCCGGGTCGGGATGCCGAGGAGCACCACGTCGTCGGCACCCTTGGCGCGTTCGACGATCTCGTGGGCGATGCGGGTCAGCACCCGCGCGATGTCGGGCCCTTCGAGAACGGGCCGGGCTTCCTGCTGCTGGTCCTGCTGCTTGTCCATACGAAACGGACCCCCTTCTCCGCCTCACGGGACGGATCTTAAAGGACGTCGGATATGCGCCACCTACGGTAGCAGGCTCACAGATCCTCTTCGATGACCCCCCTGACACTCCCCCGTCACTCGTCTGCCCCACATCGATCACCCGCACGGAGTAATGGATGGCGAATACCACGGAAGAGTCGGTGCGGACCATTCGGCTTGACGCAGCAGAGTAACGCTGCGTAACCTCACAGTGAGTTACCAGCCGCGCGGCCGACAACACAGCCTGCCGCGTCGACACCTTGTCCGGGGAGCCATATGTCCAGCGAATACGCCAAACAGCTCGGGGCCAAGCTCCGGGCCATCCGCACCCAGCAGGGCCTTTCCCTCCACGGTGTCGAGGAGAAGTCCCAGGGCCGCTGGAAGGCCGTCGTGGTCGGTTCGTACGAGCGCGGCGACCGTGCCGTGACCGTGCAGCGCCTCGCCGAGCTGGCGGACTTCTACGGCGTCCCCGTGCAGGAGCTGCTGCCGGGCACCACCCCGGGCGGCGCCGCCGAGCCGCCGCCGAAGCTGGTCCTGGACCTGGAGCGGCTGGCCACCGTGCCGGCCGAGAAGGCAGGCCCGCTCCAGCGGTACGCGGCCACCATCCAGTCGCAGCGCGGTGACTACAACGGCAAGGTGCTCTCGATCCGCCAGGACGACCTGCGCACACTCGCCGTCATCTACGACCAGTCGCCCTCGGTCCTCACCGAGCAGCTGATCAGCTGGGGCGTCCTGGACGCGGACGCCCGCCGCGCGGTCGCGTCCCACGAGGAGCTCTGAGCCCCCACCGCCTCAGCAGAAACGTGCCGCCGGGGTGGCCGGAACCATTCGGTTCCGGCCACCCCGGCGGTTCTTGCGTGTGTGCGGCGCGGGCACGGCTCGTGGAGCTACTCCCGGCGCAGCGAGGGCTTCAGGTCCTTCAGCCGGCCCAGCAGCCCGTTGATGAACGCGGGCGACTCGTCGGTGGAGAACTCCTTCGCCAGCTGCACCATCTCGTCCAGGACGACGGCGTCCGGGGTCGCGTCGACCCAGATCAGCTCGTACGCACCCAGGCGCAGGATGTTGCGGTCGACGACCGGCATCCGGTCGAGCGTCCAGTCGACCGAGTACTGGGCGATCAGCTCGTCGATGCGCCGCGCGCGCTCGGCGTAGCCCTCGACCAGCTCCATCGTGTACTCGCTGACCGGCGGCTGCCGGGTGTCGGACCGGGAGTGCCGGACCCAGTCGGCGAGGACCGTCAGGACGTCGGCGCCGCGCTGATCGCCCTCGAAGAGGATCTGGAAGGCGCGCTTGCGGGCCGTGTTGCGAGCAGCCACGGTTAGCTGTTCACCCGGCCGAGGTAGCTGCTGTCGCGGGTGTCGACCTTGATCTTCTCACCGGTGGTGATGAAGAGCGGGACGTTGATCTGGTGACCGGTCTCCAGGGTGGCCGGCTTGGTGCCGCCGGTGGAGCGGTCGCCCTGGACGCCGGGCTCGGTCTCCTTGATGACCAGCTCGACGGCGGCCGGCAGCTCGACGAAGAGCACCTCGCCCTCGTGCTGCGCGACGGTGGCCTCGAAGCCCTCGATGAGGAAGTTGGCGGCGTCGCCGACGACCTTGCGGTCGATCATCAGCTGGTCGTACGTCTGCATGTCCATGAAGACGAAGTAGTCGCCGTCCATGTACGAGAACTGCATGTCACGCTTGTCGACAGTGGCCGTCTCGACCTTGACGCCGGCGTTGAAGGTCTTGTCGACCACCTTGCCGGAAAGCACGTTCTTCAGCTTGGTGCGCACGAAGGCCGGGCCCTTGCCGGGCTTGACGTGCTGGAACTCGACGACGGACCAGAGCTGGCCGCCTTCGAGCTTGAGCACCAGGCCGTTCTTGAGGTCGTTCGTGGAAGCCACGGTTGCGGAATCTCCTGGACTGGACTGACGTGGACGACCCGGGAGCGTACGCACAGCGCGAGGCTAGAGCGCGAGCAGCTCCTTGGTCGTGATGGTGAGTAGCTCGGGTCCGCCGTCCGCCTCGGGGCGCACGACGAGCGTGTCATCGATCCGGACCCCGCCCCGGCCCGGGAGGTGAACCCCCGGTTCGACGGTGACCGGCACACAAGCGTCCAGTTTACCCATGGCCGCGGGGGCCAACTGAGGGTCCTCGTCGATTTCGAGTCCGACACCGTGCCCGGTGAGTGCCGGAAGGTGCTCCGCGTACCCCGCGGAGTCCAGCGGCTGGCGGGCCGCGCGGTCCACGTCGCGGCAGGCGGCACCGGGTGCGAGGGCCTCCCGTCCGGCGCGCTGGGCCGAGAAGACGAGATCGTACAACTCGATCTGCCAGTCGGCCGGCGAGGTGCCGATGACGAACGTACGGCCGATCTCGCAACGGTAGCCGCGGTACGTCGCGCCCAGGCACACGGAGAGGAAGTCGCCCTCCTCGACCCGCCGGTCGGTGGGCCGGTGACCGCGGCGGCCCGAGTTGGGTCCGGTGCCGACGGAGGTGGGGAAGGCGGGGCCGTCGGCACCGTGGTCGACGAGGCGGCGTTCCAGCTCCAGGGCGAGGTGCCGCTCGGTGCGGCCGACCAGGATGGACTCCAGGAGCTCGCCGAGCGCCTGGTCGGCGATCTCGGCGCCGATGCGCAGGCAGGAGATCTCCTCCTCGTCCTTGACCACCCTCAGCTGCTCGACGGCCTGTCCGAGGTCGGTCAGGCGCAGCGCCGGCGCGACCGAGCGCATGGCGCGGTGCCGGACCACGGTGAGGTGGTGGTCCTCGGTGGCGAGGGACTCGGCGCCCTGGTCCGCGGCGAGGTCGGTGGCCGCGACGGCCGGGTCGCCGCCGGGACCGGGCAGCGCACGCACCGGCAGCGACTCGTCGGGGCGGCCCTGCGTCGGCCGGTCGTCCGGCGGACCCGAGCAGACCAGCAGGTCCTCGGTCCTGCCGAGGAGCAGCACGGCGCCGTGCGGGGCGGCGCCCGCGAGATAGCGCACGTTGGCGGGCCGGGAGACGAGCGCCGCCGCGCTGCCGCCCGCGTTGCAGCGTTCCCGTAGGCGCGTCCGGCGGGCCGCGTAGACCTCTGACATGAGCCGAGCGTATGGCTCCGCCGGTTCGTGTGCCGCTTGGGTGGGCCGAGTGGGCGGGGCCGGGGGATGCGGGGTGCGCCTGTCGGGGTGGGGCCTTGTGTCGTGTGGCGTCCGAACGCCGGTGGGGGTTGCTCGCGCAGTTCCCCGCGCCCCTGCGGGGCGCTTACCAGTTCGGGGGGCTGGCTATCGAGCGGGAGAGGACCTCGTCGAGGAGGTGGGCGGTTTCCGGGATGTCGAGTTGGGAGTTGTCGATGATGGGGAGGCCGGAGCCGTACCAGCCGGCCATGCGGCCGTGGATGCGGGCGACCTCCTCGTCGGTCAGGCGCCGGTTGCCGCTGCGTTCGCCGTTGCGCTCCAGGACGATGTCCAGGCCCGGCAGGAGGACGACCGGGAGCAGGCCGGGGCCGACGTGCCGCTTCCAGCCGCCGAGGCCGACGACCGGGCGGTCCGGGAAGACCGCGTCGTCGAGGATGCAGGAGATGCCGTTGGCGAGGAAGTTGCGCGCGGAGAAGCCGCAGGTGCGGCGGGCGAGGCGGTACTGCGCCTCCGAGTGCTCGTTCCACCCGGTCTGGGGGTCGGCGAAGCCGGAGCGGACCCATTCGCGCACGTCGTCGAGGCTGATGTGCGCGGTGGGGACCCGGCGGTGGTCGGCCCAGTACTTGGCCACGCTGGTCTTGCCCGCGCCCGCGGGGCCGATGAGCAGCACCGCGAGGGTGGTCGTGGTGGGGTCGGGCGCGGCGGCCGTGGCGGGGGGCACGCTGGGTACGGCCACCGGACCGCCGGGCGGCAGCGGCACGTGGCCGGTGGTGTCCGGCGCGGGCGGGCCGGGAGCCGGCTGGTGCGGGGCCGGGACGGGCGCGGGCTGGTGCGGGGCCGGGCCGGAAGCCGGGTGCGGTGCCGGGGCCTGCCGCGGTGCCATGGGGTATCCCGGCGCCGGAGGGGGCGCGGGGGCGGGATTCTGGGGCGGTCCGGGGTGGTGTGCGGCCGGGGACCAGCCGAGGGCCGGTCCGTGCCCCGGCTGATGGGGCGGCAGCGGAGAACCCACGGGGTGCTGCATCCGGTGCCACTCCGTCTCGTGCAGGCGATGGGCGCTGACGACGGGAAGGGGCCCGCCGTCGTGCTACCGAACGGTACAGCCCCCGGCCGTCGTTTGGTGAACGGCCGGGAGCGGCCCGAAGTGCCCGTCCCACCCGGCGAATCGGGCGGAACGGCGCACCGGGGTACTACTCGCCCACCTCGCCGTAGGCGGCGAGGAGGACGGCCGGGTCGGGGCCCTCCAGCACGGTGGGCCTGGCGAGGCCGTCCAGGACGATGAACCGCAGCAGGTCGCCGCGGGACTTCTTGTCGACCTTCATGTTCTCGACCAGCTTGGGCCACTGGTCGTAGCGGTAGTGCAGCGGCAGTCCGACCGCTTCGAGGATGCTGCGGTGGCGGTCGGCGGTGGCGTCGTCCAGCCGCCCGGCCAGGCGGCCCAGTTCGGCGGCGAAGTGCATGCCGACCGATACGGCGGCGCCGTGCCGCCACTTGTAGCGCTCGTTCTTCTCGATGGCGTGGCCGAGGGTGTGGCCGTAGTTCAGGATCTCCCTCAGGCCCGCTTCCTTCAGGTCGGACGAGACGACCTCGGCCTTGACCTTGATGGAGCGCACGATCAGCTCGGCGGTGTGCGGACCGGCCGGCGTCCGGGCGGACTGCGGGTCGGACTCGATCAGGTCGAGGATCGCCGGGTCGGCGATGAAGCCGGCCTTGATGACCTCGGCGAGGCCCGAGACGTAGTCGTTGACCGGGAGGGAGTCCAGGGCGGCCAGGTCGCACAGGACACCGGCCGGCGGGTGGAAGGAGCCGACCAGGTTCTTGCCCTCGGCCGTGTTGATGCCGGTCTTGCCGCCGACGGCCGCGTCCACCATGGCCAGCACGGTGGTGGGGACGGCGATCCAGCGCACCCCGCGCAGCCAGGTCGCGGCCACGAACCCGGCCAGGTCGGTGCTGGCACCGCCGCCGACCCCGACGATGACGTCGGTGCGGGTGAAACCGGACTGGCCCAGCGCCTTCCAGCAGTACGCGGCGACCTCGGCGGTCTTGGCCTCCTCGGCGTTGGGCACCTGGATCGCGATCGCCTCGTAGCCCTGCCCGGCGAGGTCGGCGCGCAGCGCGTCACCGGTCTCGGCGAGCGCCTCGGGGTGGATCACCGCGACCCGCTTCGCCTTCGCCCCGATCAGACCGCCCAGCTCACCCAGGAGCTGACGGCCCACCAGGACCTCGTAGGGCTCGGACCCCGCGGTGCCGCCGATCTCGATCCTTGTCACGTCGTTCACCACAGCGTCCTCCGGCCGGGGGTCCGGGGGTTGTCCCCCGGGAGATACAGTCAACTCCACTGCGTCCAGGGCGGCTTGGGTGACTTCTTCCGGCGTGCGGCCGTCGGTGGCCACCACGGCCGTGGCGACCTCCTCGTAGAGGTGCCGGCGGGCCTCCATCAGCTCGCGCCACTGCTTGCGCGGGTTGACGGCCAGCAGCGGACGCGCCACGTTCAGGCCGGTGCGCCGCACCGCCTCCTCGACGTCCATCGAGAGGTAGACCACCCGATGCCCGGCGAGCAGCGCGCGCGTGTCCGCGTCGAGGACCGCGCCGCCGCCGAGGGCGAGGACGCCGTCGTGCTCGCCGAGCGCGGTGCGCACGGCCTCCTTCTCCAGCTCGCGGAAGACCGGTTCGCCCTCGTCCACGAAGATCTCGGCGATGCTCCGTCCCTGGGCGGTGACGATGTCCTCGTCGGTGTCCCGGAAGACGGTGCCGAGCCGCTCGGCCAGCAGCTGTCCGACGGTGGACTTGCCGACGCCCATCGGGCCGACGAGGACGACCAGCGGGCCCCCGCTCATCGGATGACCAGGTGGTCGAGGTAGGAGCGCACGTTGCGGCGGGTCTCGGTCACGCTGTCGCCGCCGAACTTCTCCGCCACCGCGTCCGCGAGGACCAGCGCCACCATCGCCTCCGCGACGATCCCGGCGGCCGGCACCGCGGACACGTCGGACCGCTGGTGGTGGGCCTGCGTGGCCTCGCCGGTGGTCACGTCCACGGTCCGCAGGGCGCGCGGCACGGTCGCGATGGGCTTCATCGCGGCCCGCACCCGCAGCAGCTCACCGGTGGTGAGGCCGCCCTCGGTGCCGCCGGAGCGGCCCGAGACCCGGCGGATGCCCTCCGGCGTGCCGACGATCTCGTCGTGCGCCTTCGATCCGGGCACGCGGGCCAGCTCGAAGCCGTCGCCGAGTTCGACGCCCTTGATCGCCTGGATGCCCATGAGGGCGCCCGCCAGCCGCGCGTCGAGCTTGCGGTCCCAGTGGACGTGCGAGCCGAGGCCCACCGGCACGCCGTAGGCGAGGACCTCGACGACGCCGCCGAGGGTGTCGCCGTCCTTGTGGGCCTGGTCGATCTCGGCGACCATCGCCTTCGACGCGTCCGCGTCCAGGCAGCGCACGGGGTCGGCGTCCAGCTTCTCGACGTCGGCCGGCGTCGGGTACACGCCGCGCGGCGCCTTCGCCGAGGCCAGCTCGACGACATGGCTGACGATCTCGACGCCGGCCGTCTCCTTCAGGTACGACCGGGCCACCGCGCCCAGGGCGACGCGGGCCGCCGTCTCACGGGCGGAGGCGCGCTCGAGGATCGGCCGGGCCTCGTCGAAGCCGTACTTCTGCATCCCGGCGAGGTCCGCGTGGCCGGGGCGCGGCCTGGTCAGCGGGGCGTTGCGCGCGAGGCCGGCCAGCACCTCCGGGTCCACCGGGTCGGCCGCCATGACCTGCTCCCACTTGGGCCACTCGGTGTTGCCGACCATCACGGCGACCGGAGAACCCATGGTCAGCCCGTGCCGGACGCCGCCGAGGAAGGTCACCTCGTCGCGCTCGAACTTCATCCGCGCACCGCGGCCGTATCCGAGCCGCCGCCTGGCCAGGTGGTCCGCCACCATCTCCGTGGTGATCGGCACACCGGCGGGCAGCCCCTCCAGCGTCGCGACGAGTGCGGGGCCGTGGGACTCCCCCGCGGTCAGCCAGCGCAACCTGCTCAACGGTGCTCCTCAGTACTCGCGCCCCGGTATGCCCCGTGTACGCGCCTTCTTCGCGTACACGACGGTCCGACCGGGTGCGCGGCCCCGGTCCGCCGCCTTTGATCCTCCCACGTCCGCCCGCCGGACCCGGTCGCCGGTCCATTTGCCGGACGCCCGGACGGACACGCGGGGGGACACGCGCGACGCACCTACGTCCCCGGACGGCGTCAGGCGGGTCGGTCGCCCTGCCGCTGCGGCGGCGCATGGGAACCGAGGAAGTCCGCGCCGCTCTCCTGCCGCTGTGCCGGAGCGTAGGGACCGAGGAAGTCGGCCCCGCTCCGCTCCGGCTGCGGTGGAGCGTAGGGCCCCAGATGGTCGGCTCCGGTGCCCTGCCGCGCCGCCCCGGGCAGGGGCGGCCCCGCGCGACGCGCGCGCCGCCGGGCGATCCCGCGCCGCACCTTGACCACCCAGCTCGCGACGACGGCGAGCACGATCAGCGCGAGCACCGCGATCTGCACCCAGTCGGGCAGAAAGCCCAGGACGGCCTCGAAAATCTGACTCTTGGCGGAGGCCAGCGGCACGCCTGTGTACATGGATCGTCTTCCCCTCCCGTTCCGCCCCCTGCGGAACCGGACGGGATCCTAGCGATCCGCGAGCGCGTGCTCCCCCGCTTTTCGCATGGCGGTCAGCGGGGCGGGCGCCCTGCCGGTCATCTGCTCCACCTGGAGCACGGCCTGGTGGAGCAGCAGGTCGAGGCCGCTGACGACGGCACCGCCGTGCGCCGACCAGCGGGCGGCGAGCGCGGTGGGCCAGGGGTCGTAGAGCACGTCGAAGAGCGTGGTGGGCATCTCGGGGACGGCGGCCGCGAGCGCGTCGGTGGCACCGGCCGGGGTGGTGGCCACGACCAGCGGAGCGCGCAGTGCCTCCGCGGCGTCCGCCCAGTCGGCGAGGCGTACGTCGACGCCGAGCCGTTCCGCCCAGCCCCGCATCTCGGCGGCCCGCGCCTGACTGCGCACGTAAACGGTGACCTCGCCGGTGCAGATCCGGGCCAGCGCGGCGAGCGCGGAGGACGCGGTGGCGCCGGCGCCGAGGATCGCGGCGGACTCGACCTTCTCGATGCCGTGCTCGCGCAGGGCGGCGACGATGCCGGGGATGTCGGTGTTGTCGCCGGTCCTGCGTCCGTCCTCGGTGAGGACGACGGTGTTCACCGCGTCCACGGAGGCGGCCGTCTCGCTGACCGAGTCGAGCAGCGGGATCACCGCCCGCTTGAGCGGCATGGTCAGGGACAACCCCGCCCACTCGGGCCCCAGCCCCTCGAGGAAGCCCGGCAGGGCCGCCTCGTCCACGTCGAAGCGGTCGTACGTCCAGTCCGCGAGGCCCAGTTCCGCGTAGGCGGCGCGGTGCAGCACCGGGGAGAGGGAGTGGGCGATCGGGGAGCCGAGTACGGCGGCCCGGCGCCGGTCAGTTGCCGGAGCTGGCATCGAACTTGTCCTTCAGCTTCAGGAACTCGTCGTGGGTCTTGGCGAACTCGGTCTTCTTCACGCCGTCGGTGGCCACGAAGTAGATCCAGCCGTCCTCGGTGGGGTTGAGCGCCGCTTGCAGGGCCTCTTCGCCGGGGTTGCTGATGGGTCCGGGCGGCAGGCCCCGGTGGTAGTAGGTGTTGTACGGGTCCGGGTTGGTGTTGATCTCGGACTCGCTGATGTGGATCTTGCTCTGCCGCATGAGGTAGTTGAAGGTCGAGTCGAACTGGAGCTTCTGGTTCGTCTCGGTGTTGTCGGTCTTGAGCCTGTTGTAGATGACCTCGGCCATCTTGCGGAAGTCTTCGTGCGTCTTGCCCTCCGCCTGCACCAGGCTCGCGGCGGTGAGCAGCTCCCACGGGCCTTCGAGGCCGAGGCCCTCCGCCTTCTGCTCCAGGCCGATCTTCTCGTACTGCTCGCTGGCACGTGCCACCATCTGCTTGAGCACGTCCTCGGGCTTCTGTCCCTTGGCCGCCGAGTAGCTGGACGGGTAGAGGAAGCCCTCCAGGGGGTCCTTGACGTCCTTGTGGTTCAGCGCCCAGTCGGGCAGGCCGAGGCTCTTGTACTCGGACTTGGCGACCTTGGCGGTGGTGCCGTCCTTCACTTCGAGGCGTTTGTCGATGAGCTTGTAGACGTCGGCGTTGCGCCTGCCCTCGGCGATGATCAGGTTGCTGCGGCTCTTCGGGCTGAGCAGGAGTTCGACCGCGCTCTCGGCCGACATCTCCTTCTGCAGCGTGTACACGCCGTCCTGGATGCTCTTGCCGCGGGGGTTGCCCTGCTGGGCGGCGATGAACGCGTCGACGCTCTTCACCACGCCCTGCCGCTTGAGTTCCTGGCCGATCGTGGAGCCGCCAGCGCCCTTGGGGATGGTGACGGTCACCTGCTCGCCGTTGCCGCCGCCCGCGTAGTCCGGGGCCGCGCCGAAACGATCCTGGTAATACTGGTAGCCGAAATATCCGATGCCCGCCACGCCGCCGCCGAGCACCAGGCAGACCACCAGGCAGGCGCATCCGCTGCGGCGTTTCTTGGGCTTGCCGCCGCCCCTGGTTCTGCGGTCCTCCCGGCCGTCGCGGCCGTCGCCCGGCGCGTCGTCGTCCTCGTCCGCGTCCCCGCCGGCGAAGAAGGCGTGCTCCCCCTCGTCCGGTCCCGGGTCCCAGTCGGTGCGCTGCGGCTCGGGCTCGGCGCGCCTGCGGGTGGGCGGCTCCGGCGGCGGGTACGCCTCGGGGGTGCCGTAGAAGTCGGGCTGCTCGGCGCCGTAGCCGCCGGCCTGCTGTCCGTAGGGGTCGGACGGGTCGGCCGGGTACTGCGCCTGGGGGTGTGCGCCGCCGCCCCAGCCGCCGTTGTCGTAGCCCTGCTGCGGCTGGGCCTGAGGCGCGTACTGCTGGTCGTACTGCTGCTGACCGTACTGGTGCTGGTCGTACTGCTGCTGGTCGTACTGCTGCTGACCGTACGGGTCGTACTGGGGTTCGGGGTGCTGGTGGGCGTACTGGTCGTACTGGGGCTGCCCGCCGCCGTACGACGACTGGCCGCCGTTGCTCCAGTCGCCGTAACCCTGCTGCGCCTGCTGCTCCGGATACTGCTGCGGCTGGCCGCCGTAGGGGGACTGCTGACCCGCATGGGCCTGCTGTCCGCCCCATCCGCCGTCCCCGTACAACGGGTCCTCCGGATGCCACGGTTCGGAGCCTGGGCCCCGGCCATACTCAGTCATCGATCCCCTAGAGCCGCGAGGCGACGGGGGGCGCGACCTGTGCCGAAGGGCCCGCTTCCGTTCCGCCTCTTGCTGTGCGGTGGCTGTTCGAATGCCTCCGCATCGCGCGGAACGTTACCGTACCGCGATCAGATGACCACTTCGACGCCCTCGCCGGGTGGCCTGCCTGACACCCGTTCGGATTCGAGTGCCTGCTGGAGGATGATCACAGCGGCGGCCTGGTCGATGACGGACCGGCCCTTCTTGGACTTCACTCCGGAGGCGCGCAGCCCCTGGCTGGCGGTGACCGTCGTCATGCGTTCGTCGACCAGCCGGACCGGGACCGGCGCGATGCCCTTGGCCAGCTCCTGCGTGAAGCGCCTGACCTTGGCCGCGGCCGGGCCCTCGCCCCCCTTGAGGGAGCGAGGGAGGCCGACGACGACCTCGATCGGCTCGTACTCCGCGACCAGCTGCCTCAGGCGCCGGTGCGCCGCCGGGACGTCGCGGCCGGGGACGGTCTCCACAGGGGTGGCGAGGATGCCGTCGGGGTCGCAGGACGCCACCCCGATGCGGGCGTCGCCGACGTCGACGGCCAGGCGACGGCCACGGCGCATCTTCGGGCCGTCCACCTGGTCGTTCTCGGGCGTGCTCACTTGGCGGTGTCCGCCACGAGGCGCTCGACGGCGTCGACGGCGTCGCCGATGGCGGCCGCGTTCTGGCCGCCGCCCTGGGCGACGTCCGGCTTGCCGCCACCGCCGCCGCCGAGGGTCTTGGCGGCGGTGCGCACCAGGTCACCGGCCTTGAGGCCGCGCTCGCGGGCGGCGTCGTTGGTGGCGATGACCGTGAGGGGCTTGCCGTTGACGGTCGTGAACAGGGCCACGACGGCGGCCCGGCCGCCCTGGATGCGGCCGCGCACGTCGAGCACGAGCTTGCGCAGGTCGTCGGCGGTGGTGCCGTCCGGGACCTGCCCGGTCACCAGGGCCACGCCGCGCACGTCCTTGGCGGAGTCGGCGAGGCCGCCGGCGGCCTGGAGGACCTTCTCGGCCCGGAACTTCTCGATCTCCTTCTCGGCGTCCTTGAGCTTGCCGAGCATCGCGGAGACCTTCTCCGGAAGCTCCTCCGGGCGGCCCTTGATCAGCTCCTGGAGCTGGGCGACGACCGTGTGCTCGCGGGCGAGGAAGCTGTAGGCGTCCACGCCGACCAGCGCCTCGATGCGGCGCACGCCGGAACCGATGGAGGACTCGCCGAGCAGCTTGACCAGGCCGAGCTGGGCGGTGTTGTGCACGTGGGTGCCGCCGCACAGCTCCTTGGAGAAGTCGCCGATGGTGACGACGCGCACGCGCTCGCCGTACTTCTCGCCGAACTCGGCGATGGCGCCCTGCTTCCTGGCCTCGTCGATGCCCATGACGTCGGCGCGCACGTCGAGGTCGCGGGCGAGCACCTCGTTGATCTTCTGCTCGACGTCGGTCATCACGGCGGTCGGCACGGCGGACGGCGAACCGAAGTCGAAGCGGAAGCGACCGGGCTGGTTCTCGGAACCGGCCTGCGCGGCCGTCGGGCCGAGCGCGTCGCGCAGCGCCTGGTGGGTGAGGTGGGTCGCCGAGTGGGCGCGGGCGATGGCCTTGCGGCGGCGGTCGTCGATGGAGGCCTGGGCCTTGGCACCGACGGTGACCTCGCCGACCTGGACGACGCCCTTGTGGACGTACACGCCCGGCACCGGCTTCTGGCAGTCGCGGATCTCGATCACGGCGCCGGTGTCGACCCGGATCCGTCCGGTGTCGCCGATCTGGCCGCCGCCCTCGGCGTAGAACGGGGTGCGGTCGAGGACGATCTCGACCTCGTCGCCCTCGGTGGCGGCCGGGGAGGAGGCACCGTCGACGAGGATGCCGACGATCGTGGACTCGGTCTCGGTGTCGGTGTAGCCGACGAAGTCGGTGGCGCCGGCCTTGTCGGCGATCTCCCGGTAGGCACCGGCACCGGCGTGACCGGTCTTCTTGGCCTGGGCGTCGGCCTTGGCGCGCTCCCGCTGCTCCTTCATCAGGCGCCGGAAGCCGTCCTCGTCCACGGACAGCCCCTGCTCGGCGGCCATCTCCAGGGTGAGGTCGATCGGGAAGCCCCAGGTGTCGTGGAGCAGGAACGCCTTGTCACCGGCGAGGACGGTGCCGCCGGAGGCCTTGGTGTCGGTGACGGCGGTGTCGAGGATGTTGGTGCCGGCCTTCAGCGTCTTGAGGAAGGCGTTCTCCTCGGCGAGGGCGACCTTCTCGATGCGCTCGCGGTCGGTGACCAGCTCGGGGTACTGCTGCCCCATCATCTCGATCACGACGTCGATGAGGTCCTTGACGACCGGCCCGGTGGCGCCGAGGAGGCGCATGTTGCGGATGGCGCGGCGCATGATGCGGCGCAGCACGTAGCCGCGGCCCTCGTTGCCGGGGGTGACGCCGTCGCCGATGAGCATCACCGAGGTGCGCATGTGGTCGGTGACCACGCGCAGGGAGACGTCCGAGGCCTGGGCGTCTCCGTAGGCCACGCCGGTCAGTTCGGTGGCCTTCCTGATGACGGCCATGGAGGTGTCGATCTCGTACATGTTCTGCACGCCCTGCAGAATCATGGCGAGGCGTTCCAGGCCGAGGCCGGTGTCGATGTTCTTGCTCGGCAGCTCGCCGAGGATCTCGAACTCCTCCTTGCCGATGCCCTCACCCCGCTCGTACTGCATGAAGACGAGGTTCCAGATCTCCACGTACCGCTCGTCGTTGACGGCGGGGCCGCCCTCGACGCCGAACTCGGGGCCGCGGTCGTAGTTGATCTCGGAGCAGGGGCCGCAGGGGCCGGGGACGCCCATGGACCAGTAGTTGTCCTTCTTGCCGAGGCGCTGGATGCGCTCGGAGGGGACGCCCACGACGTCGTGCCAGATGCGCTCGGCCTCGTCGTCGTCCTTGTAGACGGTGATCCACAGGCGCTCGGGGTCGAGGCCGTAACCGCCCTTGTCCTGGGGGCTGGTGAGCAGCTCCCAGGCGTACTTGATGGCGCCTTCCTTGAAGTAGTCGCCGAAGGAGAAGTTGCCGCACATCTGGAAGAACGTGCCGTGCCGGGTGGTCTTGCCGACCTCTTCGATGTCCGGCGTGCGCACGCACTTCTGCACGCTGGTGGCGCGGTCGAAGGGCGGCTTGACCTCACCCAGGAAGTAGGGCTTGAAGGGCACCATGCCGGCCGGGACGAGGAGCAGAGTCGGGTCGTCCGCGATGAGCGACGCCGAAGGGACGACGGTGTGACCGCGCTCCTCGAAGAAGCTCAACCAGCGGCGACGAATCTCGGCCGACTCCATCAGTGGTCCTCATTCCGGTTGTACGAGTGCGTCGTCCTGTCGTCGGCGACGTACTTCGGCTTGCTGCTGTTGCTGTTCTCGATGGCGTGGCGGGGCCGCGGGGCGGCGAGCCCGTGGTTGAGGGGGCCCGGGTCGACGGGGGCCTTCAGGCCCAGCGCGTCGTCCAGTTCGGCCTCCCGCTGGGCCATGTTGTCGCGGACGTCGAGCGCGAAACCCACCGCGCGGTCCCTGACCCGGGTGCCCACGTCGAGCGCCTTGTTCGCCGCGGTGGCGGCGAGGCTCTCGGGGGTGAGCTGCTTGAGCTTCCGGTTGACCTTGGTGGTGGCCCACACACCGGCGGCCACGCCGGTGCCGAACCAGAACGTACGGCGGAACATCGCTCGGTCAGCCCTTCTTCCGCTTCGTCCGCCGCGCGGCCGGGAGCGTACGGCCCACGATCACGGTACGCCGCGCCTGGGCGGCCGGGGCGGACATGTCCTCCTTGCGACCGCCGAGTGCCCGGCGCACGCCGTACCCGAACGCCGCGACCTTGACCAGCGGGCCGCCGAAGGTGGAGGCCACGGTGGTGGACAGCGCGGAGGCGTTCGAGGTGACCTCCTGGACGTCGGAGGCGATCGCGTCGACCCGGTCGATCTGGGTCTGCGCGCTGCGCACCGCCGTCGAGGCGTCGGCCAGCAGCGGCACCGCCTGGTCGGTCACGTCCGCCACGAGCTTGGTGGTCGTCCTGAGCGTCTGGGCCAGCCTCGCCAGTGCGACGGCGAGGAAGGAAACCAGGATCGCCCAGAAGACGGCCACCAGGATCCCGGCCACCTCGCCACCGGACACTGTGTGCACCCGCTCCCTGAAAGACGTGCCTGAACATCGGGAAAGTCGTGCACCGAGCCTATCGCGCCGGGCGCGGGGCTCCGCACCGGATTCCCCTTCGCGCGCGGCGCGCTGCGGTCGAGTTCGGTGAAGCGATTGTACGGAGTGAATACGGTTCAGTACGCTCCGTGTTTCATGCGAGACCATCGGCGCGACGGCATCCCGCACGGCAACCTCCCACTGGAGCTCGACACCTTCGTCGGGAGAGGAGCACAGCTGGCGGAGCTGGCGCGGACGCTGGATTCCGCACGGCTGGTGACCGTCACCGGCTCCGGCGGAGTGGGCAAGTCCCGGCTGGCCGCGCGGGCCGCCGCGCGCCGCTCGCCCCGGGACGGGGTCTGGCGGGTGCAGTTGGCGCCGGTGCGGGACGAGGAGTTCGTCGACTACGCGGTCGTGGAGGCGCTGGGCCTGACCGACCACACCACCCGGCTGCCCCGCGAGACGCTGCTCGCGCATCTGGCCGAGCGGGAGCTGCTGCTGCTCCTGGACGGGGTCGAGCACCTGGTGGACGCCTGCGCGGGGCTGGTGACCGAGTTGCTGGGCCGTGCTCCGGGGCTCAGGGTGCTGGCCGTGGGGCGCAGACCGCTGGGCGTGGCCGGCGAGCGGCTGGTTCCGCTGGCGCCGCTGGGCACGGAGGAGGCGGTCGAGCTGCTGACGGTCCGGGCCGGGCAGCGGAGCGTCACCTGCGGCCACGACGCGGACCCGGACGCGGACCAGCGGGAGGTGCGCGAGCTGTGCCGGCGTCTCGACGGCATCCCGCTGGCGATCGAACTGGCGGCGGGGCGCCTGGACGCGCTGTCGCCGGGGCAGGTGCTGCGCCGCCTCGACGACCGGTTCCGGCTGCTGACGGGCGGGGACCGCACCGCGCTGCCCCGGCACCGGACGCTGCGCACGGCGATCGGCTGGAGCCACGAGCTGTGCACGCCACCGGAGCGGCTGCTGTGGGCGCGCCTTTCGGTGTTCGCCGGGCCGTTCGACCTGGAGGCCGCCGAGTACGTGTGCAGCGGGGACGGGATGCCGGCCGACGACGTGCTCGACGTGCTCTCCGCCCTGCTCTCCCAGTCCGTGCTGACCCGCGAGGAGTCCCCGGCCGGGGTGCGCTACCGGATGCTCGACACGGTGCGGGCGTACGGCGCCGACTGGCTCGAGGCGACGGGGGACGCGGACCGGCTGCGGCGGCGGCACCGGGACTGGTACGTGGGCCTGGCGACCTGGTGCGAGCTGGAGTGGTTCTCGCCGCGCCAGGGCGAGGTCGCGGCGCGGGTGGACGCGGAGCTGCCGAATCTGCGCAGCGCCCTGGAGCACTGTCTGGACGAGCCGGACGGCGCACACCTGGGCCAGTACCTGGCGGGCGCCCTGTGGTTCCACTGGGTCGGCTGCGGACGGCTGTCGGAGGGGCGGCACTGGCTGGAGCAGGCGGTGCGGCTGGACGCGGAGCCGACGGCGGGCGAGCAGTCGCGGCTGAAGGCGCTGTGGGTGCTCGCCCACGTGGCGATCCTCCAGGGCGACACGGTGCCCGCGCTGGCGGCGCTCCAGGAGTGCCGCCAGGAGGCGGAGCGCTCGGCGAATCCCACGGCGGTGGCGTACGCGGAGCACCGCACCGGCTGTCTGGCGCTGGTGACGGACGACATGCCGCGCGCGGAGACGCTGCTGCGCTCCGCGCTGCACCGCTACCGGGAGATCGGCGAGCTGAACAGCAACGTGCTGATGGGCCAGGTGGAGCTGGCGATGGCCCGGGCCTTCCAGGGCGATCTGCCGGACGCGGTGCGCCTGTGCGAGGACGTGCGCCAGGTGTGCGAGGACCACGGCGAGCGCTGGGCCCGCGGGTACGCCCTGTACGTCCTCGCCTACGCGGCCTGGAGCGACGGTGAGCCGGTGCGCGCCCGCGAGCTGCTGGCCGACTGCCTGGGCAGTGCGCACCGCTTCCGCGACCAGCTGGGCTCGGTGCTCGCGGTGGAGCTGCTGGCCCTGGTCACGGTGGCGGAGGGCGACGCGGCGGAGGCGGCGGTGCTGCAGGGCGCGGCGGGGCGGATGTGGCCGTCGGTGGGACTGCCGCTGTTCGGCTCGGCGCACTACAACGCGCCGCACGAGCTGTGCGAGGCGGCGGCCCGGGAGCAGCTGGGCGACGAGCGGTACGAGGAGTGCGTACGGCACGGGACGCTGCTCGGCCGCCGGGAGGCGGTGGCGCGGGCGCTGCGCCGGCCCGGGGCGAGGGCCTCGCTGCCGGCGCCGCGCCCGACGGCCGTGCGGCGGGGCGCGGCGGGCTCCCGCACGGCGAAGCCCGCCGCCTCGCCCACCCGGAAGGGCGGGGAGACGGCGGGCTGAGGTACCGCTGGTACTGCGCCTGCTCGTTCAGCGTTTCCGCTGGATCAGCGGGCGTAGTACTCGACGACGAGCTGCTCGTCGCAGATCACCGGGATCTCCTTGCGGTTCGGCTCGCGGTCCAGGCGGAACGCCAGGGCCTTGAGGTTCACCTGGAGGTAGCGCGGGGTCTCGCCGTCGGGGGCGAAGCCACCCTCGCGGGCGATGGTGAAGAGCGTCTTCTCCTTGGAGCGCTCGCGCACCTGCACCACGTCGTCCGGGCGGACGCGGAAGGACGGCTTGTCGACCTTCTGGCCGTTGACCTGGATGTGGCCGTGGACGACCATCTGGCGGGCCTGGTAGATCGTGCGGGCGATGCCCGAACGCAGGACCAGCGCGTCGAGACGGCGCTCGAGCTCGATGACCAGGGCCTCGCCGGTCTTCATGTTGGTCTTGGAGGCACGCTCGTAGGCGCGGACGAGCTGACGCTCGCTGAGGTCGTACTGCGCGCGCAGACGCTGCTTCTCGAGCAGACGGACCTTGTAGTCCGAGTTCTGCTTGCGGCCGCGGCCGTGCTCACCCGGCGGGTAGGGGCGGGCCTCGAAGTACTTGACGGCCTTCGGGGTCAGCGCGATGCCGAGGGCACGCGACTTCTTGACCTTGGGGCGGGGCTGGTTCGCCACTGTCTGTGTCTCTTTCCTGGATTTCCGGCTTGTCAGGGTTGAGGGAGGTCGCATCCGCAGCCGGGGAAACCCGCCGGGTCCGCTCGGGACCTGCCGGGCAGCCGCTCCCTGGTCTGGGCACATACGTGCAGCACGCGAGTGGCCCACCGACCGCTCCCGGAACTCCGGGTGGTGGTGGGCTGCCCGCGACACCATCGACGGTGCGCGACGCTCCTGGAACCCGTGAGGGTTCCGGCCGGTCGTCCCGTTCTGACTGCACGGGACACGGCACTGCGAGGCAGTCTACAGGCCGCTCAGGACGGCTTGCGACCGAGGTGCCCGCGGGTCCACTCCACGGCGTCCGCGTACCGGGCCTCGGCGCCGTGCCGGGTCGGTGTGTAGTACGTCCGGTCCTTGAGTCCGTCCGGGGCGTACTGCTGGGCGGCGATGCCCTCGGGCAGGTCGTGCGGGTACACGTAGCCCTGGCCGTGTCCGAGCTTGCCCGCGCCCTTGTAGTGGCTGTCGCGCAGGTGGGCGGGGACCGGTCCGGTGTGCCCCTTGCGCACGTCGTCCAGGGCGGCGCCGATGGCGGTGGTCGCGGCGTTGGACTTGGGGGCCAGCGCCAGGGCGATGGTGGCGTGGCTGAGGGTGAGGGCGGCCTCGGGGAAGCCGATCATGGCGACGGCCTGGGCGGCGGCGACGGCGATCTGCAGCGCGTTGGGATCGGCCAGGCCGATGTCCTCGCTGGCCGAGATCATCAGGCGCCGGGCGATGAAGCGGGGGTCCTCACCGGCCTCGATCATGCGGGCCAGGTAGTGCAGGGCGGCGTCCACGTCGGAGCCGCGGATGGACTTGATCAGGGCGCTGGCGACGTCGTAGTGCTGGTCGCCGTCGCGGTCGTACTTCACCGCGGCCCGGTCGACCGTCTCCTCCAGCGTGGTCAGGCCGATCTCCGCCTCGCCCTTGTCGAGCGCGGCCCCGGCGGCGGCCTCCAGCGCGGTGAGCGCGCGCCGGGCGTCGCCGCCCGCGATGCGCAGGAGGTGCTCCTCGGTGTCCTCGGGCAGGGTGACGGCACCCTTGAGTCCGCGCTCGTCGGTCAGGGCGCGGCGCAGCAGGTCCCGGACGTCGTCGTCGGTGAGGGGTTCGAGGGTGAGCAGGAGGGAGCGGGAGAGCAGCGGGGAGATCACCGAGAAGTACGGGTTCTCGGTGGTGGCGGCGATCAGGGTGACCCAGCGGTTCTCGACGGCCGGGAGCAGGGAGTCCTGCTGGGCCTTGCTGAAGCGGTGGATCTCGTCCAGGAAGAGGACGGTCTCCTTGCCGTACCCGCCGACCGCGCGGCGGGCGCCGTCGATGACCGCGCGGACCTCCTTGACGCCCGCGGTGATCGCCGACAGCTCCACGAACCGCTTGTTGGTGGCCTTGGAGACGACGTACGCCAGGGTGGTCTTGCCGGTGCCCGGCGGGCCCCAGAGGATGACCGAGGAGGGCCCCGCCGGCCCGGACGCGCCCTCGCCGACCAGGCGGCGCAGGGGGGAACCGGGCTTGAGCAGGTGCTGCTGGCCGACGACCTCGTCGAGGGTGCGCGGGCGCATCCGCACGGCGAGAGGGCTGCCGGTCGGGTCCTTCTCCTGGCGTTCTTCGGCTGCGGCGGTGAACAGATCGGGCTCCACGCTCTGAACCCTAAATGACCGCACTGACAAGCGAGACGCCCGTCAGCTGGTCCAGAAGTCCCACCAGCGGGTGAGGATCATCATGCCGATGATGCCGATGTGCAGCACCGGCAGGACCCAGGTGAACTCGCCGAAGAAGCCGCGCAGCCAGCCCGGCGCGGGCAGGAAGCCCTTGCGGACGTTGAAGGACGTCACGTACCAGAACATCAGGATCGTGGCGACCCAGGCCAGGCAGCACCACAGGCACAGCGAGTTGATCCGGTACAGGGACTGGAACTGGAGCCACGAGACGAACGCGACGCCGAAGAGGCAGCCGGCGTTGAAGGTCAGCCAGTACCAGCGCGGGTAGGTGGCGCGCGCGAGCAGGCTCATGCCGACGCAGATGACGATGCCGTAGGCGACGAGGCCGAGCATCGGGTTGGGGAAGCCGAAGACGGAGGCCTGGTCGCTCTCCATGATGTTGCCGCAGGAGACGACCGGGTTGAGGCTGCAGCCGGGCGTGAACGTGGTGCCGGCGACCTTGGCCTCGAGGATCTTCTGCTTGTCGATCGTGATGACCCACGCGGCGAGCAGCCCGGCCGCGCCCGTGATCACCAGGAGCAGCGCGAGGGCCCGGCTGCCGCCCTCGGTGCGCGGGGTGCGGGTGCCGCTGTCCGGCGCGGACTCTGCCACGGTGGAGACGTCCTTCACTGTCGTCTTGCTCATCACGCCGATTCCGTCGCTGGGGAGTGGGACCTGCTTCGGGCAGGGGCCATTGTGCCGCACAAGCCTGTATGGGCACCGTTCGATGAGCCTATGAACGGATCGGCGATCACTCCGGAGCGGCGCCTTCCGGCCACCACCCGTTCCTCAGGGGCACGCGCGAGCGAAAACACGTGCCCCTGAAGGGTGTCGGCCCGCTAGCCGAGCCTCGACTCCAGCTCCGCCACGATCTCGTTGACGCCGATCGCGGTCTGCTCGCCGGACTCCATGTCCTTGAGCTGGACGACGCCCTCGGCCAGGTCGCGCTCGCCCAGGATCAGCGCGTAGCGGGCGCCCGAGCGGTTGGCCCCCTTCATCGCGGCCTTGAGGCCCTTGCCTCCGTAGGAGAAGTCGGCGGCGACGCCGTTCTTGCGCAGCTCGGTGACCTTGGCGAACAGGATCCGGCGGGCCTCCTCGCCCAGCGGGACCGCGAAGACGGAGGTGGTGGACGGGATGTCCAGTTCGATGCCCTCCGCCTCCAGGGCGAGGACGGTGCGGTCGACGCCGAGGGCCCAGCCGACCGAGGGCAGGGCGGGGCCGCCGATCATCTCGGACAGGCCGTCGTAGCGGCCGCCGCCGCCCACCGCGGACTGGGAGCCGAGGCCGTCGTGGACGAACTCGAACGTCGTGCGCGTGTAGTAGTCCAGGCCGCGCACCAGCTTGGGGTCGTCCTCGAAGACCACGCCCGCCGCCGTGATCAGCTCGCGCACCTCCTCGTGGTACGCCTTGCAGGCGTCGCACAGGTAGTCGCGCAGCAGCGGAGCCTCGGTGAGCTGCTTCTGGACGTCCGGACGCTTGTCGTCCAGGACGCGCAGCGGATTGATCTCCGCGCGGCGCAGGGTCTCCTCGTCCAGGTCGAGACCGCGCAGGAAGTCCTGGAGCGCGGCGCGGTAGACGGGGCGGCACTCCTGGTCGCCCAGGGAGTTGAGCAGGATGCGGAAGTTCTGCAGGCCGAGCGCGCGGTACGACTGGTCGGCCAGGATGATCAGTTCGGCGTCCAGGGCCGGGTCCTCGGCACCGATCGCCTCGGCGCCCACCTGGGAGAAGTGGCGGTAACGGCCCTTCTGGGGGCGCTCGTAGCGGTACTGCGAGCCCGAGTACCAGACCTTCACGGGCAGGCCCGCCTTGTGCAGGTTGGCCTCCAGGACCGCGCGCAGTACGGGAGCGGTGGTCTCCGGGCGCAGGGCGAGGCGGTCGCCGCCCCTGGTCTCGAAGACGTACATCTCCTTGGTCACGATGTCGGTGGACTCGCCGACTCCGCGCGCGAACAGCTCGACGTTCTCGAAGCCGGGCGTCTCGATGTAGCCGTAGCCGGAGTTGCGCAGCGGGGCGGCGATCGCCTCGCGGACGGCCAGGAACTTGGCGGAGTCGGGCGGCAGCAGGTCGTACGTGCCCTTGGGGGCCTTGAAGGTGCTCACGGAAGGTCTCGTCACATTCCTCGTCGGGGCGCGTCGGGAGCGCTGTTCCCTTGGCGGCCTGCGGCCACTTGCCGCAAGTACGGGTTGGTGGCGCGCTCCTGGCCGATGGTGGTCTGGGGGCCGTGTCCGGACAGCACCACGGTCGAGTCGTCGAGCGGCAGGCACACGCGTGCCAGGGACTCGAGCATGTCGTCCATGGAGCCACCGGGGAAGTCGGTGCGTCCGATGGAGCCGGCGAACAGCAGGTCGCCCGAGAACATGACCGGCGGGATGTCCGCCGCCTCGGGCAGGCCGAAGGTCACCGACCCCTTGGTATGGCCCGGGGCGTGCGCGACGGTCAGCTCCATGCCCGCCAGCGCCAGCTTCGCGCCGTCGGTCAGCTCCTTGACGTCGTCCGGCTCCCCGACGGTCAGCTCGCCCATGAGCGGCATGCCGATGCTGCGGCCGATCCCCTTCTCGGGGTCGCTCATCATGAAGCGGTCCTCGGGGTGGATCCAGGCGGGCACGTCGTGCGCGCCGCACACCGGGACGACCGAGGCGACGTGGTCGATGTGGCCGTGGGTGAGGACGACGGCGACGGGCTTGAGCCGATGCTTTCGGATCGCGTCCTCGACTCCGGCGGCCGCCTGGTGGCCCGGGTCGATGATCACGCACTCCTCACCGGCGGCGGGGGCGACGAGATAGCAGTTCGTCCCCCAGGCCCCGGCGGGGAACCCGGCAATGAGCACGATCGTCCTTCGTTTGGGTCGGTACGGGTGGGCTTGCGAACGGGTCGCGCCCATGGTCAGAGCCTACCGGCGGTGCCGATTCCTCAGCGAACCCATATACGGTACGGGGCTACACGCCCACGGTCGGCTCATCGCACCCACGCGTACCGGTCGGCACACGAAGACGCATGAGGAGAGAACCCGGTGGTCACCCAGGAGCAGCGGCGGCGTCAGCTCGCCCGGGAGAAGTTCTTGCGGCAGCAGCAGCGACGCACCTCCGCGCGACGCAAGTCACGCATGCGCAACGCCGCGATCGCGTCGGTGCTCGGCGTGATTCTGATCGGCAGCGTCGCGCTGTACACGACCGGAGTGGTCCTGGGGGACGACGACGACAGCAAGACGAACGCGGGCGCGGAGGTCACGCCGAGCGCCTCGGCTCCGAGCAAGGCGCCGGACCCGTGCGACAAGCCCGCCGAGGGCAAGGTCGAGACGCAGACCTGGAAGAAGGAGCCTGCGCTGACCGTCGACGAGTCGGCGAAGTACTCCATGAAGCTGGCGACCACGTGCGGTGACATAGACATCGCGCTGAAGGCGAAGGCGGCACCGCACACGGTCAACTCGTTCGACTTCCTGGCCGGCAAGGGCTACTTCGACCACACCAAGTGTCACCGGCTCACCACCGAGGGCATCTACGTGCTCCAGTGCGGCGACCCCACGGCCCAGGGCAACGGCGGTCCGGGCTACAACATCCCGGACGAGAACCTGAAGGACAAGAGCCTCAAGGACAACGTGTACCCGGCGGGCACGGTGGCGATGGCCAACACCGGTCAGCCGGACTCCGGCGGGAGCCAGTTCTTCCTCGTGTACCAGGACAGTCAGCTGCCCCCGAGCTACACCCCGTTCGGCACCGTGTCGGAGGAGGGCATGACGGTACTGAAGAAGATCGCCTCCGCGGGAGCCCAGCCCGCGGACCCCACGACCGGCAACACGGCGCCCAACGCGACGGTCGTGATCGACAAGGCGACCGTCACGAAATCCTGACCCTCATCAGCGAAAGTTCGACTCGCGCGGGTGCGGACAGGCCACCCGCCGGTCGCCTATGTTGGCCGAGACGAAACTGTGGACGATGCCCGGGGGTAGCGAAGCCCTCCGCAGGCATCATGTGGAGGAGGCGCTGTGAGCAGCGACCCGTGGGGCCGCGTCGATGAGACGGGGACCGTGTACGTGCGTACGGCCGACGGCGAGCAGGTCGTCGGATCCTGGCAGGCAGGCTCCCCCGAGGAGGCACTGGCCTACTTCGAACGCAAGTACGAAGGCCTGGTTGTCGAGATCGGCCTCCTCGAGAAGCGGGTGAAGACCACCGACCTGTCGGCCAAGGACGCCCAGACCGCCGTCGACCACCTGCGCGAGCAGGTGGACGCGCACCACGCGGTCGGCGACCTGGAGGCCCTGCGGTCCCGGCTGGACCAGCTCGTCGCGCTCGTGGAGACACGGCGCGAGGAGCGCAAGGCCCAGCGGGCCAAGCAGTCCGACGAGGCCCGCGGTGCCAAGGAGGCCCTGGTCGCCGAGGCCGAGGAGCTGGCCCGCTCGGACCAGTGGCGGGCGGCCGGTGAGCGGCTGCGGTCCCTGGTCGACACCTGGAAGGGTCTGCCGCGCCTGGACCGCAAGTCCGACGACGAGCTGTGGCACCGCTTCTCGCACGCCCGCTCGGCGTTCTCCAAGCGCCGCAAGCAGCACTTCGCGCAGCTCGACGCACAGCGCGAGGAGGCCCGGCGGATCAAGGAGCGGCTGGTCTCCGAGGCCGAGGCGCTGTCGAAATCGACGGACTGGGGGCCGACGGCCGCGCGCTACCGCGACCTGATGTCCGAGTGGAAGGCCGCGGGCCGGGCCCAGCGCGAGCACGAGGACGACCTGTGGAACCGTTTCCGCGGCGCCCAGGACGTGTTCTTCGCCGCCCGCAGCTCGGTCTTCGCCGAGCGGGACGCCGAGCAGGCGGAGAACCTGAAGCTCAAGGAGGAGCTGGTCGCGGAGGCCGAGAAGCTCGTCCCGGTCACAGACCTGAAGTCGGCCCGCGCCGCGTTCCGTTCGGTCAACGAGCGCTGGGAGGCCATCGGCCACGTGCCGCGCGACGCCCGGCCGAAGGTCGAGGGGCGGATGCACGCGGTCGAGCGGGCGCTCCAGGAGGCCGAGGAGGCCGAGTGGCGCCGGACCAACCCGGAGGCACGCGCGCGTGCCGAGGGCCTGACCGGTCAGCTCCAGGCCGCCGTGGACAAGCTGCGCTCCCAGGTCGAGCAGGCGCGCGCCCAGGGCAACGACGCCAAGGCCGACAAGCTCGCGCGTGAGCTGGAGGGCCGTCAGGCGCTCCTCGACCAGGCGCTCAAGGGGCTGCACGAGTTCGGCGGCTGACGGTCGCGGACCACACACGAGAGGGGCTCCCGTACGCGCGTACGGGAGCCCCTCTCGTGTGTGCGCCTGTGCGGCCGCCTACGACGCCTACGACGGCCTGCGGGCCGAAGTCACCCGGTACACGTCGTAGACGCCCTCCACGCCGCGTACGGCCTTCAGGACGTGCCCCAGGTGCTTCGGGTCGCCCATCTCGAAGGTGAAGCGGGAGGTGGCCACCCGGTCGCGGGAGGTCTGGACGGCCGCCGAGAGGATGTTGACGTGCTGGTCGGACAGCACGCGGGTGACGTCGGACAGCAGCCGGGAGCGGTCCAGCGCCTCGACCTGGATGGCGACCAGGAAGACCGAGGACTGGGTCGGCGCCCACTCGACCTCGAGGATGCGCTCCGGCTCGCGCGACAGGGAGTCCACGTTCACGCAGTCGCTGCGGTGGACGGAGACGCCGCTGCCGCGGGTGACGAAGCCGATGATCGGGTCGCCGGGCACGGGCGTACAGCAGCGGGCCAGCTTGACCCACACGTCGTCGACGCCCTTGACGACCACGCCCGGGTCGGCGTTCGCCCGGCGCTTGTGGCCGCGGCCGCGGGACGGCGGAACCGACTCGTCGATCTCCTCGGTGGCGGCCTCCTCGCCGCCGAGCGCCTGGACCAGCTTCTGCACGATGTTCGGCGCGGAGACGTGGCCCTCGCCGATCGCCGCGTACAGCGCGGAGATGTCCGAGTAGCGCATCTCGTGCGCGAGCGTCACCAGGGAGTCGCCGGTCAGGATGCGCTGGATCGGCAGGTTCTGCTTGCGCATCGCGCGGACGATGGCGTCCTTGCCCTGCTCGATCGCCTCGTCGCGGCGCTCCTTGGAGAACCAGGCGCGGATCTTGTTGCGGGCGCGCGGCGACTTCACGAAGCCCAGCCAGTCGCGGGAGGGGCCCGCACCGGCCGCCTTGGAGGTGAAGACCTCCACCAGGTCGCCGTTGTCCAGGGTGGACTCGAGCGGCACCAGCCGTCCGTTGACCCGTGCCCCTATGGTGCGGTGGCCGACCTCGGTGTGGACGGCGTAGGCGAAGTCCACGGGGGTGGCGCCGGCCGGCAGCGCTATGACGTCGCCCTTGGGGGTGAAGACGAAGACCTCGTTGCGGGAGAGGTCGAAGCGCAGGGACTCCAGGAACTCGCCGGGGTCCTCGGTCTCCTTCTGCCAGTCCAGCAGCTGGCGCAGCCACGCCATGTCGTTGAGGTGGTCGTCCTTGCTC
Organism: Streptomyces sp. NPDC111628; assembly: GCF_055635195.1. Classification (NCBI taxonomy): domain Bacteria; kingdom Bacillati; phylum Actinomycetota; class Actinomycetes; order Kitasatosporales; family Streptomycetaceae; genus Streptomyces; species Streptomyces sp. NPDC111628. The sequence goes on from NZ_JBVKBZ010000008.1 coordinate 145,675, forward strand.
TTGCCGGACGACCTGGGGGCGTCGGTGCGCACCTTGGAGGCGCCGGCGACGGCCTCCTGCTTGTACTTCCAGTGCGCAGCGATGCCGTACTCCGCGCGGCGGTGCATGTCGAAGGTGCGGATCTGCAGCTCGACCGGCTTGCCGCCGGGCCCGATGACCGTCGTGTGCAGCGACTGGTACATGTTGAACTTGGGCATCGCGATGTAGTCCTTGAACCGCCCCGGAACCGGGTTCCAGCGCGCGTGGACCGTGCCGAGCGCCGCGTAGCAGTCGCGGACGGTGTCCACCAGGACGCGGATGCCCACCAGGTCGTAGATCTCCGCGAAGTCACGGCCGCGGACGATCATCTTCTGGTAGACGCTGTAGTAGTGCTTGGGGCGGCCGGTGACGGTCGCCTTGATGCGGGCCGCGCGCAGGTCCTGCTGGACCTCGTCGGTGACGACGGCCAGGTACTCGTCGCGCTTGGGGGCGCGCTCGGCGACCAGGCGGACGATCTCGTCGTACATCTTGGGGTAGAGGATCGCGAAGGCGAGGTCCTCCAGCTCCCACTTGATGGTGTTCATGCCCAGCCGGTGGGCGAGCGGCGCGTAGATCTCCAGGGTCTCGCGCGCCTTCTTCTCCTGCTTCTCGCGCTTGAGGTAGCGCATGGTGCGCATGTTGTGCAGGCGGTCGGCGAGCTTGATGACCAGGACACGGGGGTCCTTGGCCATGGCGACGACCATCTTGCGCACGGTCTCGGCCTGCGCGGCCTCGCCGAACTTGACCTTGTCCAGCTTGGTGACGCCGTCGACGAGGAGGGTGACCACGTCGCCGAAGTCGCGGCGCAGGTCCTCCAGGCCGTACTCGGTGTCCTCGACGGTGTCGTGCAGCAGCCCGGCCATCAGCGTGGCCGGATCCATGCCCAGCTCGGCGAGGATGGTGGTGACGGCGAGCGGGTGCGTGATGTACGGGTCGCCGCTCTTGCGCTTCTGGCCGCGGTGCCAGCGTTCGGCGACCTGGTAGGCGCGCTCGATCTGGCGCAGGGTCGCCGTCTCGATCTTCGGGTCGTTGCCGCGCACTATGCGCAGCAGCGGCTCCAGGACCGGGTTGTACGGGTTGGCGCGCTGGACGCCGAGGCGGGCCAGGCGGGCGCGGACGCGGTTGGAGGAGCCGGAGCGGGCGGGCTGACCCGCGGGGGCGCGGACCACCGGCGCGTTCTGCGGGCGCTCGGCGGGCAGCGCCTTGGGGCGCGGCTGCTGCTCGGCGGGCTTGTCGACCGGCGCGGACGGGGCGTGCTGGATCGGCCCGCGTGTGTCGTTCTTCGCCTGGGGCGCGCTCGGCGCGGGCTTCGCCGCGGACGCCGAGGCGGACTCGGGCTTTGCGGCGGTCAGTGGCTGGGCCTCGTCTGGCAAGAGGACTCCTCGTGCGCGATCCGGGTCCCCCGGTCAGGCTCCGGATACCCCATGGTAGCGATCCTGCCCTCCGGGATCGCCTTCTGGCCAATGTGAGGGCTGTCAACCCCTGCAACGCCCGGGGCGGGCGCCGGATTCCTCCGGGCCCGCCCCAGTCGTGCGGTTCGCGTGGTTCAGACCGTGAGCAGCGCCTTCAGCGGGGCCCCGGCCAGCGCGGGCTCCAGCCGGGCCCGCCCGGCGAGAAAGCCCAGCTCCATCAGTACGGCGAGGCCAGCGACCTCGGCTCCGGCCCGCCGGATCAGCTCCAGCGAGGCCTCGGCGGTGCCGCCGGTGGCGAGGACGTCGTCGACGACCAGCACGCGGTCGCCCGCGGTGAGGTCCTCGGCGTGCACCTCGATCTCGGCGGAGCCGTACTCCAGGTCGTACGCCTGGCTGAGGGTGGCTCCGGGGAGCTTGCCCGCCTTGCGCACGGGGATGAAGCCGACGCCCGCCCTGAGGGCCACCGGGGCGCCGAGGATGAAGCCGCGGGCCTCCAGGCCGACGACCTTGGTGGCACCGGTGTCCCGGGCCACGCCGGCCAGGGCGTCGGTGAGCGCGGCGAAGGCGGCCGGGTCCGCCAGGAGCGGGGTGATGTCCTTGAACACCACGCCCGGCTCCGGGTAGTCGGCCACGTCACGGATGCGGCTGAGCAGCAGCTCCGTGATGCCCATCGTCCCGGTCATCGGCGCTTCCCCGAGGGTCGGCCGCGGCCCCTGCCGCGGGACGCGGGCTGGTTGCGGGGCCCGACGACCGCGGGTGCGGCGTCGTCCGGCTCGTCGGCGTCGTACGTCTCCTCGTCGGCCGCGGACTCCGCGCCCTCGCCCTTGGCGGCCGCCTGGGCACGCTTGGCGAGGACCCGCTTCTTGAGGGCCTTCATCTGCGGCTCGGCCTCCTTGAGGTCGGCGACGAGCGGCGTGGCGATGAAGATCGACGAGTAGGCGCCCGCGGCGAGACCGACGAACAGCGACAGCGAGATGTCGTTGAGCATGCCGGCGCCGAGGACACCGCCGCCGATGAACAGCAGACCGCCCACCGGCAGCAGCGCGACCACCGTGGTGTTGATGGAGCGGACCAGGGTGCTGTTGATCGAGCGGTTGGCGATCTCCGCGTAGGTCCAGCGGGTCTGTTTGGTGATGTCCCGGGTCTGCTCCTTGAGGCTGTCGAAGACGACGACCGTGTCGTAGAGCGAGTAACCGAGGATCGTCAGCAGACCGATCACCGTGCCGGGTGTGACCTCGAAGCCGACGAGGGCGTAGATGCCGACCGTGATGGTGATGTCGTGGATCAGTGCGACGAAGGCGGCGAGCGCCATGCGCCACTCGAACGCGATCGCCAGGTAGATCACCACGAGGACCATGAAGATCCCGAGGCCCTGCCAGGCCTTGTTCGCGATCTGGTCACCCCAGCTGGGGCCGACCAGGTCGGCGTTGATCTTCTCCGCGGAGACGTCCAGGTTCTTGGAGAGGTCCTCCTTGATCTGGTCCGACTGCTGGGTGTCGGTGCCCGCGATCTGGATGCGGAGGCTGCCGTCGCCGAGCTTCTGGACGATCGCGTCGTGGCCGGAGGCCTCCTCCGCCCAGGTCTCGGTCTGGGCGACCGAGGCGCTCATGTTCTTCGGGGTGGTGAAGACCGCGCCGCCCTGGAACTCGATGCCCATGTGCAGGCCGCGCACCGCCAGGCCGACAATGGCCGTGATGGTGATGAGGATCGAGATGCCGTACCAGATCTTGCGGTTCTTGACGAAGTCGTAGCCGACCTCGCCGTGGTGCAGTCGGGCGCCGAGTGTGCCGAGCTTCGACATCTCTCACGCCTCCTTCGGGTCGACAGGGCCGGCGGCAGGACGGGACGGACGGCGGGTGCGGCGCAGCGGAGGCTTGGCGCCCAGGGCCTTGGGGTCGAGGCCGGACCACTTGTGACCGCTCGCGAAGAACTTGCGTCGCGCCATCAGCGTCAGCAGCGGCTTGGTGAACAGGAACACCACCACCACGTCGAGCAGGGTCGTCAGACCGAGCGTGAACGCGAAGCCCTGCACCTTGCCGACGGTGACGACGAAGAGCACCGCGGCGGCGAGGAAGGACACGAAGTCGGAGACGAGGATGGTGCGCCGGGCGCGCGGCCAGGCCCGCTCGACGGCGGGACGCAGCGTGCGGCCCTCCCGGATCTCGTCGCGGACGCGTTCGAAGTACACGATGAACGAGTCCGCCGTGATGCCGATGGCGACGATGGCACCGCACACGGCCGGCAGGTTCAGCGCGAAGCCGATGGTCGGGCCGAGCAGCGACATGATCACGTACGTGAGGCCGGCCGAGACGAGCAGCGAGCAGACGGCGATGAACGACAGCCCGCGGTAGTAGAACAGCAGGTAGAGGACGACCAGGGCGAGCCCGATCGCGCCCGCGATCAGACCGGCCTTGAGCTGCTCACCGCCGAGCGCTGCGGTGACGGTGGTGACGCTGTCCTCCTTGAAGGTCAGCGGCAGCGCGCCGTAGGACAGCATGTTGGCGAGGCTCTGGGCCTCCTCCTGGTCGAAGCTGCCGGAGATCTCCGCGTTGCCGCCGGTGAGCGCCTGGCTGACGTACGGGTCGGAGACGACCTCGTTGTCCAGGACGATGGCGAACTGGTTCTGCGGGGACTGGTTCTGCGCCAGCTTGCCGGTGATGTCCGCGAACTTCTTGCTGCCCTTGTCCGTGAACTTCATCGTCACGGTCCAGCCGGCGGCGGTCTGCGTGTTGTAGACGGCCTCGGCCTCGTCGACCTCGGTGCCGTCGACCGCGGCGGGGCCGAGGATGTACTTCTGCCACTGGCCCTGCGAGTTCTGACCGCAGGCCACCGTCGCGTCGCCCGGCTTGGCACCGTCACCGGCCTTGGCGCGGGCGTTCTTGTCGGTGCAGTCCAGGGCCGCGTACTGCTGCTGCAGCTTGGCGGTGGCGTCGTCGCCGGAGGCGCTGGCGCTCGGGGACGGGGAGGCTCCGTCGGAGCTCGTCGCGGACGGGCTCGGGTCGGCCTTCAGGGCGTCGCTGGCGGCGCGGCCCTGGGAGGTGGCACTCGCCGAGGCGGAGTCGGACGGCGTGCCGCTCGCCTTGTCGCCGTCGGTGGCCTTGTCGCCGTCGGTGGCCTTGTCCGTGGCCTTGTCGGTGGCCTTGTCCGTGGCCTTGTCGGTCGCCTTGTCCGAGGCGCCGCCGGTCTCGCTCGCCGAGGGGGTGCCGGTCGCGTTGGCGCCGGAGAGTTCGGTGGCGAGGACCGGACGGAAGTACAGCTTGGCGGTGGTGCCGACCTGCTGCCGGGCTTCCTTCGAGTTCGTCCCCTTGGGGATGTTGACGATGATGTTCCGGTCGCCCTGGGTCTGGACCTCGGCCTCGGAAACACCCAGACCATTGACACGGCGGTTCATGATCTCGACCGCGGTGTCCATGTTGGTCTTGTTGATCGCGGACTCCTGGCCCGCCTCCGGCACGGCCCGGAGCGTGATGCTCGTGCCGCCCGCCAGGTCGATGCCGAGACGCGGAGTCGTGTGCCCGGAGGCGAACATGCCCCCGGTGAGCGCCACGATGGCGATCAGAATCAGGGCCAGCGAGCGCCCGGGCTTACTCTGAGCGCTCGCATTCTTTCCCTTTTTAGGTGCTACCACCTTTGTGTACTCCCTCTCGGGCCGCTTCGCGCCCAGAAGGCGTCACCGGCGGCCATCACATGGTGTCCGGATCCGTGCGAGCCGCGCGTCACGCGGGGTGCGCGGGAACCCGTCCCGCGCACCCCGGGGCACGGCTTACTTCGCCTCGGAACCGCCGTCGGACTTCTTCGCCTGCTCGTCCGTCTTCGCCTCGGCGGGCGCGGCGTCGACCGTCGGCTCGTCGGCCGTCTCGTCGGCGGGCTCGGCCTTCTTGCCGAGGTCGACGGACTTGTCGTCGGAGGCGTCGTCGTCGGAGGCGTCGGACTCGGTGAGGGAGGAGGCGTCGTCGGGGACGACGTCCGCGTCGGACTTCAGGTCGTGCTCGATGCCGTGGACGATGCGGTTGTACTCGTCGTCGGTGAGGACGGCACCGATGGAGTTCTTGGCGAAGAGCAGCTCGACGCCCGGGCCGGCGTCGAGGAGGACCGTGTCGTCGTTGACCTCCTTGACCGTGGCGTACATGCCCCCGATGGTGCGGACACCGGTTCCGGGCTGCATCTCGTTCCGCATGTTGGCGGCCTGCTGCTGCTTCTTCTTCGCCGACCGGGTCATCAGGAACATGGCCCCGATGAGCACGATGAACGGGAGGAGGGTCACGAGACTCACGGGTCGGTACTTCCTTCACACGACCGCGATGGGGAGCGGCCTGATGGTTGGGGGTGTGTACGCCACCGACAAGGGCGGCATCGGCGGAGTCTAGGCGAGTCCGCGCGCATGGAACAACGCCCAGCATGGCACCGGGGTTCCTGCTCCGGCGAATGTGCCCCGCGTGAGCGGGTCGTCACGCCCCGAACAAGTCCTGTTGTCCGTTTCCTGAACTCTGCGAACGCGGCGGGGTGAGGCCGAGGTGCGCCCAAGCGGCCGGAGTGGCCACCCGCCCGCGTGGGGTGCGGGCGAGCAGACCCTCCCGTACGAGGAAGGGTTCGGCGACCTCTTCCACTGTCTCACGCTCCTCCCCCACGGCGACGGCGAGCGTGGACAGGCCGACCGGTCCGCCGCCGAACAGCTTGAGGAGCGCCTCCAGCACCCCGCGGTCGAGGCGGTCCAGGCCCCGGGCGTCGACCTCGTACACGGCGAGGGCGGCCGCGGCGATCTCCTGGGTGATCAGGCCGTCGGCCTTGACCTGGGCGTAGTCGCGGACCCGGCGCAGCAGTCGGTTGGCGATGCGGGGGGTGCCGCGGGAGCGGCCGGCGATCTCGGCGGCGCCGGTGGTGTCGATCTCGACGTCGAGCAGGCCCGCGGAGCGGTGGATGACGCGTTCCAGCTCGGCCGGTCCGTAGAACTCCATGTGGGCGGTGAAGCCGAAGCGGTCGCGCAGCGGGGGCGGCAGCAGGCCCGCGCGGGTGGTGGCGCCGACCAGGGTGAACGGGGGCAGCTCCAGGGGGATGGCGGTGGCGCCGGGTCCCTTTCCGACGATGACGTCGACGCGGAAGTCCTCCATCGCCATGTACAGCATCTCCTCGGCGGGCCGCGACATGCGGTGGATCTCGTCGAGGAAGAGGACCTCGCCCTCCTGGAGGGAGGAGAGGATCGCCGCGAGGTCGCCGGCGTGCTGGATGGCGGGGCCCGAGGTGATGCGGATGGGGGCTTCCATCTCGGCCGCGATGATCATCGAGAGGGTGGTCTTGCCCAGGCCCGGGGCGCCGGAGAGGAGCACGTGGTCGGCGGTCGCCCCGCGCGCGCGTGCGGCCCGCAGCACCAGGTCGAGCTGCTCGCGGACCTTCTCCTGGCCGATGAACTCGCCCAGGTCCTTGGGGCGCAGGGCCGCCTCCACGGCCTGGTCCTCGCCGTCGGCGACGGCACCCACCAGCCGCTCGGCGGCGGCCTCCGCGTCGGTCGTGTCGTCCCAGTTCACTTGATTCTCCTTGCCGTGACGCACCGGGTCGGTGGTGGCGGGCGTGGTCAGCGGGCGCGGTTCAGCGTCTGCAGGGCGGCCTTGAGCAACTGGCCCACCTGCGGCGCGCCCCCGGCGGCCTCGGCCTGCGGCGCCACGGCGGAGACGGCCTCGTCGGCCTCGCGCGTCGCGTACCCGAGGCCGATCAGGGCGGCGTGCAGCTGGTCGCGCCAGCCGGTGCTGACCGGAGCGCCGACGGCGGGGGCGCCGATGGGCTCGCCGAGCCGGTCCCTCAGTTCCAGGAGCAGCTTCTGCGCTCCCTTCTTGCCGATGCCGGGGACGGCGGTGAGCGCCTTCTCGTCCCCGGTGGAGACCGCTCTGCGCAGGGCGTCGGGCTGGTGCACGGCGAGCATCGCCTGGGCGAGGCGGGGGCCGACGCCGCTGGCGGTCTGGAGCAGCTCGAAGACCTGCCGCTCGTCGTCGTCGGCGAAGCCGTAGAGGGTGAGCGAGTCCTCCCGTACGACGAGGGAGGTGGCGAGCCTGGCGGGCTTGCCGAGCCGGAGGGTGGAGAGGGTGTTGGGCGTGCACTGGACGGCCATGCCGACGCCGCCGACCTCGACCACCGCGGCGTCGGGTGCGAGGGCGGCGACGGTGCCGCTGACGAAGGCGATCATGCGGGGCGGCCTTTCGACGGGTGGGGCTTCTGGGGGCGGCGCGGGCCCTGTGAGGTGTGCAGGGCCACGGCCTGCTGGAGGCGGTTCTGGGCGGGCGCGCGCCAGATGTGGCAGATGGCGAGGGCGAGGGCGTCCGCGGCGTCGGCGGGCTTGGGCGGGGCGGCGAGCCGGAGCAGGCGGGTGACCATGGCGCCGACCTGTGCCTTGTCGGCGCGGCCGCTGCCGGTGACGGCGGCCTTCACCTCGCTCGGGGTGTGCAGGGCGACGGGGATGCCGCGGCGGGAGGCGCACAGGATCGCCACGGCGCTGGCCTGGGCGGTGCCCATGACGGTGCGGACGTTGTGCTGGCTGAAGACGCGCTCCACGGCGACGAACTCCGGCCGGTGCTCGTCGAGCCACTGCTCGATGCCCTGCTCGACGGCGACGAGGCGGTGGCCGAGGTCGGCGTCCGCGGGCGTGCGGACGACGCCGACGCCGATCATGGTGAGCGGCCGGCCCGCGACGCCCTCCACGACGCCGATCCCGCAACGGGTCAGCCCCGGGTCCACCCCCAGTACGCGCACGCTCTGCCCACCCCTCTCGCCGATCACCTGTTTGTGCAGGCTATCGGGTGCCACCGACAAAGCGACGGGCCGACGGGTTGTGTCCCCGTCGGCCCGCTGAGCAGGGACGCGTTACGCGTCGACCTTCTCCATGATCTCGTCGCTCACGTCGAAGTTGGCGAAGACGTTCTGCACGTCGTCGCTGTCCTCCAGGGCGTCGATGAGCCGGAAGATCTTCCGCGCACCGTCCTCGTCCAGCTCGACCTGCATGGTCGGGACGAAGTTGGCGTCGGCGGACTCGTAGTCGATGCCGGCCTCCTGGAGGGCGGTGCGGACCGCGACCAGGTCGGTGGCCTCGCTGAGCACCTCGAAGGACTCGCCGAGGTCGTTGACCTCCTCGGCCCCCGCGTCCAGGACGGCGCCGAGGACGTCGTCCTCGCCCAGCTCGCCCTTGGGCACGATCACGACGCCCTTGCGGTTGAACAGGTACGACACCGAGCCCGGGTCGGCCATGGAGCCGCCGTTGCGGGTCATGGCGACGCGGACGTCGGAGGCGGCGCGGTTGCGGTTGTCGGTGAGGCACTCGATGAGCACCGCGACACCGTTCGGACCGTAGCCCTCGTACATGATCGTCTCGTAGTCGGCGCCGCCGGCCTCCAGGCCGCCGCCGCGCTTGACCGCGGAGTCGATGTTCTTGTTGGGGACCGACTGCTTCTTCGCCTTCTGGATGGCGTCGTACAGCGTCGGGTTACCCTCGATGTCGACGCCGCCCATGCGCGCCGCGACCTCGATGTTCTTGATCAGCTTCGCGAAGAGCTTGCCGCGTTTGGCGTCGATCACGGCCTTCTTGTGCTTCGTCGTAGCCCATTTAGAGTGGCCGGACATCTGCCTGTCTCCTTCGCGTAACCCATCTCCTGCAACGAACGCAGGAATCCTACAAGGACTGAGCCGCCCGGTTCGCGCGCACCATGTCGGCGAAGAGCCGGTGCACGCGGTGGTCGCCGGTCAGTTCCGGGTGGAACGACGTGGCCAGCGCGTTGCCCTGGCGGACGGCGACGATGTGGCCGTCGTGCTCGGCGAGCACCTCGGCGGCCGCGCCCACGGACTCGACCCAGGGGGCGCGGATGAAGACCCCCTCCACGGGCTCGCCGTCGACGCCCTCGACGTCGACGGCCGCCTCGAAGGACTCGTTCTGCCGCCCGAAGGCGTTGCGGCGCACGATCATGTCGATGCCGCCGACCGTCTCCTGACCGGAGCGCGGGTCGAGGATCTTGTCGGCCAGCATGATCATGCCGGCGCAGGTGCCGTAGACGGGCAGGCCGTCCCGCACGCGCGCGCGGAGCGGGTCCATCACTCCGAAGAGGACGGCGAGCTTGGAGATGGTGGTGGACTCGCCGCCGGGCAGGACCAGGCCGTCCACCTCGGCGAGTTCCTCGGGGCGCCGCACCGGCCTGGCCACGGCGTCGGCCACGGCCAGGGCGACGAGGTGCTCCCGTACGTCGCCCTGGAGCGCCAGGACGCCGATGACGGGGGTGTCACTCATGGCGGGACGCCCTACCAGCCGCGGTTGGCGTAGCGCTCGGTCTCGGGGAGGGTGTCGCAGTTGATGCCGACCATGGCCTCGCCGAGGTTGCGGGACGCGTCCGCGATGACCTTCGGGTCGTCGTAGAAGGTGGTCGCCTTCACGATGGCGGCGGCGCGCTTGGCCGGGTCGCCGGACTTGAAGATGCCGGAGCCGACGAAGACGCCCTCGGCGCCGAGCTGACGCATGAGCGCGGCGTCGGCCGGGGTGGCGACACCACCGGCGGAGAAGAGGACGACCGGCAGCTTGCCCAGCTCGGAGACCTCCTTGACCAGCTCGTAGGGGGCGCGCAGGTCCTTGGCGGCGGCGTACAGCTCGTTGTTGTCGTAGCCGCGCAGCCGGGCGATCTCGTTCTTGATCTGGCGCAGGTGCCGGACGGCCTCGACGACGTTGCCGGTACCGGCCTCGCCCTTGGAGCGGATCATCGCGGCACCCTCGGCGATCCGCCGCAGGGCCTCGCCCAGGTTGGTGGCACCGCAGACGAAGGGGGTGGTGAAGGCGAACTTGTCGCTGTGGTTGACCTCGTCGGCCGGGGTGAGGACCTCGGACTCGTCGATGTAGTCGACGCCGAGGGACTGCAGGACCTGGGCCTCCACGAAGTGGCCGATGCGGGACTTGGCCATCACCGGGATGGAGACCGCGCCGATGATGCCCTCGATCATGTCCGGGTCGGACATCCGGGCCACGCCGCCGTCCTTGCGGATGTCGGCGGGGACGCGCTCCAGGGCCATGACGGCCACGGCGCCCGCGTCCTCGGCGATCTTCGCCTGCTCCGGCGTGACGACGTCCATGATGACGCCGCCCTTGAGCTGCTCGGCCATGCCGCGCTTCACGCGGGCGGTGCCGGTCTCGGGTGCCTGGTTTTCGGAGAGCGTGCTGGACACGGGTACCTCGCTGGGGAGAAGGGGGTTGTGCAGCAACGAGGAAACGCGAGGCGAGCAGGCCACAGCAAGGGCCAATGAGAAGGCGGTGGATCGTTTTCGTCCCCCGCGGGCTACGCCGCCCGCTCCACCAGGGCCGCCGGCGACTCGTCGTCCATCTCGAAGGCCAGCGGGAAGGGCGCGTGCCCGGCGAGGCGGAACCAGCGGACCTTGCGGTGCTCGCGCAGCCGGCGGGCGGCGCCCACCGCGTCGTTGTGGAAGCGCCGGGCCATCGGCACCCTCCGTACGGCCTCGGCCAGTTCGTGGGCCGCCGCCTCTCCCCCGGGCGCCTCGCGCAGGGCGTCCACCTGGTGCGCGTCGGCGAAGACGGCGCGCAGGGCCTGGCTCAGTTCGCTCTCGGCGACCTCCCGCAGCTCCTCCTCGGCCTGCCGGGCGGCGTGTGCGGCCTCGTAGAGGACCATGGAGGCAGCAGGGTCGAGCACGCCGGAGGTGGCGAGTTCCTGGGCCACGGACGCCCTGCGCAGCAGCTGGGCGTCCAGGGCGGCACGGGCGGCGTCGATCCGGGCGTGCAGCCGGTCCAGGCGGCCCGCCGTCCAGCTGAGGTACAGGCCGACGGCGACGAGGACGACCAGGATCCAGATGAGGGTTGCGGTCACGGGCCGCAACCCTATCGGTGGGCCGGGCGGGCCCGGTGGGCCCCGTGCGCGCCGCTGCACGCGAGACGACCGGCTCGCATCCGCCGGCGACGCTCGCCCGGCCCGCGCCCACTGGTGGCCCCCGCCGGTGACTCGGCGCACGACGGTGACTCCGTGCACCACGGCTGCCCCGTACCCGCCTGCCCGCCGGGGCGTCGCCCGGTCCGCGGCCCCGCCCGGTCAGCCCGTGCACACCGGAGGCCCCACCCGGTTCGCGGTACGCCGTACGACCGGCCCCTGCCGCCTGTGTCACCCACCCGCTGACTCGGTGCCGTTGCACGGCAGTGGCTCCGTGCGCCACGGCTGCCCCGTACCCGCCTGCCCGCCCGGCCAGCCCGGGCGCGCCCGGTGGGGTCAGTCCCTTGCGAGGCCGAAGCGGGCGCGCAGGCCCGTCGCCCGGTCGTCCGCCGCCACCGCCGCCGCTCCCGCGGTGACCGTCTCGTAGACGGACAGGATGTCCGCGCCGACCGTGGACCAGTCGAAGCGCCGTACGTGGGCGCTGCCCCGCTCCCGCAGTGCGGCGCGGCGCTCCGGGTCGGCCAGCAGGCGTACGGCCGCCTCGGCCAGGGCGTCGGCGTCCTCGTTGGGGAAGAGTTCGCCGGCCGCCCCCTGGTCGAGGACCTGGGCGAAGGCGTCCAGGTCGGAGGCGAGGACGGGGGCGCCCGCCGACATGGCCTCGACGAGGACGATGCCGAAGCTCTCGCCGCCGGTGTTGGGCGCCACGTACAGGTCGACGCTGCGCAGGAAGCGGGCCTTGTCCTCGTCGCTGATCATGCCGAGGAACTCCACGCGGGAGCGCAGTTCCTTCGGCAGGCTCTCGACGGCCTCCTCCTCGTCCCCGCGCCCGGCGACGAGCAGCCGGGTCTGCGGGCGGGCGGCGAGGATCCCGGGCAGTGCCCGCATGAGCACCGGCAGACCCTTGCGGGGCTCGTCGATGCGCCCTATGAAGCCGATCGTGTCGCCCTGCCACTCCGGTTTCGGCTCCGCGTCGGCGAAGAAGTCGACGTCGACGCCGTTGGGGATGACGACCGCGTCGCCGCCCAGGTGCTCGACGAGCGTGCGCCGGGCGTACTCGCTCACGGCGATCCGGGCGCTGATCTTCTCCAGGGCGGCCTGGAGGATCGCATACGCGGCGATCATCGCGCGGGAGCGCGGGTTGGAGGTGTGGAAGGTGGCCACGATCGGGCCCTGCGCCGCCCAGCAGGTCAGCAGGCCCAGCGAGGGCGAGGTCGGCTCGTGGATGTGGATGACGTCGAAGGCGCCCTCGTGCAGCCAGCGCCGGACCCGGGCCGCCGAGAGGAAGCCGAAGTTCAGCCGGGCCACCGAGCCGTTGTACGGCACCGGCACCGCGCGGCCCGCGGAGACGACGTACGGCGGCAGCGGCGTGTCGTCGTCGGCCGGGGCGAGGACGGACACCTCGTGGCCGAGCCGGATGAAGTACTCGGCCAGGTCCCGGATGTGGAACTGGACGCCGCCCGGCACGTCCCAGGAGTACGGGCAGACGATGCCGATCCTCACTGGGTGCCCCGCTCGCGGGCCCCGGGCGCCTTGGCCGGGTCGAGGTCCTTGAGCCACAAGCGCTGCAGCATGTGCCAGTCCTCCGGGTGGTCGGCGATCCCCGTGGCGAAGGCATCGGCCAGCGCCTGTGTCATCACAGACGCCTTTTCGGCCCGGGTACCTGACTCGGGCACCTCGACCGGCGGGTGCACCCGGCCCTGCATCACCGGCGAGTCGTCGTACCAGAGCGTCACCGGCAGCAGCAGCGCGCCCGTCTGCTGGGCGAGCAGCGCGGGACCGGCCGGCATCCGGGCCGTCTCGCCGAAGAAGCCGACCTCCACGCCGGAGGCGGACAGGTCCCGGTCGGCGACCAGGCAGACCAGGCCGCCCTCGCGCAGCCGCCGGGCCAGCGTGCCGAAGGCGGTGCCGCCGCTGTGCGGCAGGACCTCCATGCCGAGGCCCTCCCGGTAGGCGACGAAACGGTCGTACAGGGTCTCCGGCTTGAGGCGCTCGGCGACGGTGGTGAACGGGATGCCGAGCTTCGTGGTGACCCAGGCGCCCGCGAGGTCCCAGTTGGCCAGGTGCGGCAGGGCGAGTATCACGCCCCTGCCGGCGGCCATGCCGTCGGTGAGGTGGTGCAGGTCCTTGGGGGCGAAGCCGCCCTTGATCCGCTCGGTGCTCCAGGCCGGGAGCCGGAACGACTCCATCCAGTAGCGCAGGTACGAGCGCATGCCCGCGCGCGAGAGGGCGGCGAGCCGCTCCGGGCTCGCGCCGGGCACCACGCGCGCGTAGTTGCTCTCCAGACGGCGCACCCCCGCGCCGCGCCGCTTCCAGGCGACGTCGGCGACGGTGCGGCCGAGGCGCACGGCGGCGGGCTCGGGGAGCTTCTTCACGGTGCCCCAGCCGGCGCCGTACAGACCGTCGGTCAGCCGGTCCCGAGCGCTCACTTGGCCGCCTCGGTGCCCTGGCTCTGCTGTGCGGCGGCGTCCGCCTCGGCGGCCTCCCGGCGGACCGTGACGACCCGCTGGACCAGCGTGACGAGGCTGCCGACGGCGACGATACACAGGGCGATCGGCAGCAGGTACTGGATGCCGGGCACGCCGAACTTGTGCAGCCCGGCGAATCCGGCGGCGACCAGCGAGATGACGAGGCGCTCGGCGCGCTCGACCAGTCCATTGACGGCGACCGGCAGGCCGATCGCCTCGCCGCGCGCCTTGGTGTACGAGACCACCTGGCCGCTGGCCAGGCAGAAGATCGACACCGCGCACAGGACGATGTCGTCGCCGCCGCCCGCGTACCACAGGGCGAGGCCGCCGAAGATCGCGCCGTCGGCGACCCGGTCGAGGGTGGAGTCCAGGAACGCGCCCCAGCGGCTGGACCGGCCCAGCTGGCGGGCCATGTTGCCGTCGACGAGGTCGGAGAAGACGAAGAGCGTGATCACCACCGTGCCCCAGAAGAACTCACCCATGGGGTAGAAGACCAGCGCACCCGCGACCACACCGGCGGTGCCGATCAGCGTGACCGTGTCCGGGCTGACGCCCCGGCGGATGAGAAACGCGGCGAACGGTGTGAGGACACGCGTAAAAAATGCACGCGCGTACTTGTTCAGCATGGCCTTCCCGACGGTCGGTGTGGCGCCGCGGCCCTTGCTGGCCACCGGCTGGCCCATCGTAGCCACGCGCGCGCGTGGACGGTGGCCGGGCACCCTGAGCCCCCGGTGAGCGGCCGGTGGTCGCCGGGATCGGGTCCTTCGTATGGACGCGGCGTGACGGGAGTGGAAAGCTCGAAGGACCGCGGGCGTCGCCGGAGCCGCCAGTGCACGCGGTCCCGCGTGTCCGCGCCCACAGTGACCTCACCGTGCACGGGAGGCAAGGACATGGGCGACAAGGCACACACCCATCCCGGAGCCGCCGGAAGGGCAACGGCGGCCGACCACCCCGCGTCCGTACGGAACGTGGTGCTGGTCGGCCACTCCGGATCGGGCAAGACGACATTGGTGGAAGCTCTCGCGCTGACGGCGGGAGCGGTGAACCGGGCGGGCCGCGTGGAGGACGGCGGCTGCGTCTCGGACTACGACGACATGGAGCACCGCCAGCAGCGCTCCGTACAGCTCTCCCTGGTGCCGGTCGAATGGGACGGCATCAAGATCAACCTCTTGGACACTCCCGGGTACGCCGACTTCGTCGGTGAGCTGAGGGCCGGTCTGCGCGCGGCGGACGCGGCCCTCTTCGTCGTCTCGGCCTCCGACGGGGTGGACGGCTCGACCCGCATGGTCTGGGAGGAGTGCGCCGCCGTCGGCATGCCGCGCGCCATCGTGATCACGCACCTGGAGGCCGCCCGCGCGGACTTCGAGGAGATGACCCGGATCTGCGCGGAGGCCTTCGGCGGCGACGACCCCGACGCCGTACTGCCGCTGTACCTCCCGCTGCACGGCCCGCCCGCCCCCGACGGACACGCGCCCGTGGCGGGGCTCGTGGGACTGCTGTCGCGGAAGCTGTTCGACTACGCGTCCGGCGAGCGCGTGGCCTCGGAACCGGGCGAGGCGGAGCTGCCGCAGCTCGACGAGGCCCGTTCCATGCTCATCGAGGGGATCATCTCGGAGAGCGAGGACGAGACACTCATGGAGCGCTATCTCGGCGGCGAACAGGTCGACGTCAAGACGCTCGTCCAGGATCTGGAACGGGCCGTCGCGCGCGGGGTGTTCTTCCCCGTGCTGGCCGCCGCGCCCGCCGCCGACGGCGCCCGGCAGGGACTGGGCACGGTCGAACTCCTGGAACTGATCACGCGCGGCTTCCCGACACCCCTGGAGCGCGCTGCGCCCAGGGTCACCACCCCCGAGGGCGCCGGGCGCGAGCTGCGGATGTGCGATCCGGAGGAGTCGCTGGTCGCGGAGGTCGTCAAGACGTCCTCGGACCCGTACGTCGGCCGGATCTCGATGGTCCGCGTCTTCTCCGGCACCCTGCGTGCCGACCAGACGGTGCACGTGTCCGGGCACGGGATGACCGACCGGGGCCACGAGGACCACGACGTCGACGAGCGGATCGGCGCCCTGTCGACGCCGTTCGGCAAGCAGCAGCGGCCGGTCTCGCACGTGATCGCGGGCGACCTCGCCTGCGTGGCCAAGCTCACCCGCGCGGAGACCGGGGACACGCTCTCGGCCAAGGACGACCCGCTGCTCATGGCCCCCTGGGAGATGCCCGACCCACTGCTGCCGCTCGCCATCGAGGCGCACAGCAAACCCGACGAGGACAAGCTCTCCCAGGGGCTGGCCCGGCTGGTCGCCGAGGACCCGACGATGCGACTGGAGCACAACCAGGACACCCACCAGGTGGTCCTGTGGTGCCTGGGCGAGGCGCACGCCGACGTGGCCCTGGAGCGGCTGCGCAGCCGCTACGGCGTCCAGGTCGACGTCGTACCCCACCGGGTCTCCCTGCGCGAGACCTTCGGCGGCCGGGCGGCCGGACGCGGGCGGCACGTGAAGCAGTCCGGCGGGCACGGCCAGTACGCCATCTGCGAGATCGAGGTGGAGCCGCTGCCGGGCGGCTCGGGCATCGAGTTCGTGGACAAGGTGGTCGGCGGCGCGGTGCCCCGGCAGTTCGTCCCGTCCGTCGAGAAGGGCGTGCGCACCCAGGCGGCCAAGGGGGTCGCCGCGGGCCACCCGCTGATCGACGTGCGGGTCACGCTGCTCGACGGCAAGGCGCACTCGGTGGACTCCTCCGACGCCGCCTTCCAGACGGCGGGCGCGCTGGCGCTCAGGGAGGCCGCGGCCGAGGCGCGGATCCACCTGCTGGAGCCGGTGGCCGAGGTGAGCGTGCTGGTCGGCGACGACTACGTCGGCGCGGTGATGAGCGACCTGTCCGGGCGGCGCGGCAAGGTGCTGGGCACCGAGCAGACCAGCGGCGGCCGGACCCTGATCAGGGCCGAGGTGCCCGAGATCGAGATCGGCCGCTACGCCGTGGACCTGCGCTCCCTCTCGCACGGCACCGCGCGCTTCGACCGCCGCTACGCACGGCACGAGCCGATGCCGGCGCAGGTCGCGGACCGGCTGCGCGAGGAGGTGCAGGCGGCGTCCTAGGGCCTGTCCGTCGGATCATGCCGCAGACGCGGGGTCCGGCACGCCCGCCCCCACTGCCCCAAAGGCGTGGGAGGTACCCCCAGCGGCGTTGTCGTCGGTTGCCGACTCCCCCACGCTCGACTGCGCTCGCGCGGGAGGGCCCCCATCGCCCCCGCTCACCAGCGCCGACGAAGTACCGCTTCTTTCCTGCGACCTGATCCGCCGGACAGGCCCTGGAGGAGGTGCGGGCGGCGTCCTGCCGCAGCGCGGGGCTCCGGTGTGCGGTCCGGCCGCACCGGGGCCCGCTCCCCCGCACCACAGGGGGCTCGCCCCGGCGTACGACGGCGCGTCAGGCGGTCAACCCGCTCGGCTGAGGGCGCCTTTGGACGTCCCGTGACGCACGACGGTCCCGGCGGATACGCTGATGACCAGATCAACAGGTGTGCGGGGCAGGGAAGTCGGGAAGGCCGCAGGAGCGACAGTGGTGGCGATCGGGGGCGGGAATGACCGTTGACGGCGGTTACGCGGACTTCTTCGGACCGCAGGTGCCGCGCACGGACGACGGCGGCCAGACGGCCACGTTCGCGCTGGCCTCGGCCGCCTACCGGGACAGCGAGGCCGAGGAGATACTCAAGGCCAACAGCGAGTGGCACAAGTCGGCCGTGAGCAAGCCGCGGATCAAGCTCTTCCGGCCCAACCTGGGCGAGGCGTTCTCCCGGGCGATCATCGACCGGATGCTGGGTCCCAAGCGGGCCCCGCTCATCCAGTCCTTCGGAACCCAGCCGCAGGTGGTCGTCGAGCACAGCCTCGCGGCGCACCGCATCCGCAGGGACCGGGACAACTGGCTGAGCGCCGTCATGGTGCTGTGCGGACTGCTGTTCCTGCCCGGACTGCTGATCTGGCTCCTGGTCTTCCAGATCCGCACCACCGTCGCCCGGCGCGAGGACAAGCGGGCCGGCGCGCTCGCCACCGCCCTGCTGCTCGCGATGGCGGTCCTGGCCGTGCTCTTCCTGCTCAAGATGCCCTTCAGCGGCTTCTGGGCCTGGTACGCACGTGCCTGCGTCGTCGCGCCGGTGATCGGCTGGTTCTGGGCCAAGCGGATCTGCGAGCGCACGGCACGGGACCTCCGGGAGCGCTGGAGCGGTCTGCTGTCCGGCGCCGGCGTGGGCGCCAAGGTGCCCGAGGCGGTGCCGAGCAGCCCCGGCGAGACGGCGGCCGAGGAACTGCGGCAGTCACTGGCCCGGCTCAGCGCCGAGCAGCAGTCCAACTCCGTCTTCTACGCCGGTCCCAAGGGCATCCTCGGGATGGGCACCCGCTGGGGCAACTGGCAGCTCGCCGAGGAGCTGGTCCCCGTCGACCCGGACCGGGAGATCAACCCGTTCCGCAGCTGGGACGTCATCAAGGCCATCCACGACCGGCTGCGGATGCTGGAGCGCGGCCCGCTGCACACCGGCGGCTTCACCAAGCCGACCGTGCGGCACTGGATCGTGACCCCGATCGGTGAGAACGCCGACTCGGTGTCCCGGCCCGAGGGCACGGACGTCGAGGCGTACCAGGTCAAGCAGCACGCCATACAGGAGATCTGCGACAAGCAGCAGTTCGGCGCGGGCGACCGGCACTACCTGGGCGTCCAGTGGACGCTGTGGGACGGCCAGTTGGTCATCTCCATGCTGATCACGGTGACGGTGCTGCACGAGACGCTGCGCATCGAGGTCACCGGACACGCGCTGGGCCCGGTGCACTCCCTGTTCACCAGCAAGCCCGCGGCCAAGGAGAAGCAGGTCCAGAAGTCGGTCAAGTTCTGGGAGACCCGCACGGTCAAGCTCCCGCTGGTCGACACCGACGAGGTGGTACGGCTGACCGCACGGGCACCGCTGACCTGGTACCCCCCGCTGCTGTACTGGCTGGGCGGCAAGCTCACGCTGCCCGAGCCCTTCGGCGTGCGGCACGCCTGGGCGGACCGGCCGTGGCGGCACCGCTTCATGGCCGACGACGCGCTGCGGGCGGCCACGCCGGTGCTGCGGGCGGTGCACTCGGCGGCGATCAAGGTGCTGAAGGAGAACGGCGTGGACACGGAGAAGTTCGGTGCCCGCGCGGGCGGTCTGAGCGGGGCGGTGCAGGAGGCCGTGCCGAAGAAGGCGGACGTCTACGACGCGTAGCCCTCCGGCGGTTGGGCGGGGCTGCTCGGGTGGGCGTCCCCGGGGGCTGCGCCCCCAGACCCCGCTTCGGCCTGGACGGCCTCGTCCTCAGACGCCGGACGGGCTGGAGGGCCAGGCCTCTGCAAGCATCTTGCGGGTGTCGCCCAGGAGCTGGGGCAGGACCTTGGTGTGGCCGACGACCGGCATGAAGTTCGTGTCGCCGCCCCAGCGGGGGACGACGTGCTGGTGCAGGTGGGCGGCGATGCCCGCGCCGGCCACCGTGCCCTGGTTCATGCCGATGTTGAAGCCGTGGGCACCGGACGCGGTGCGCAGGGCCGTCATCGCCTGCTTGGTCAGCTCGGCCAGCTCCGCGGTCTCCACGGGGTTCAGCTCGGTGTAGTCGGCGACGTGGCGGTAGGGCACGGTCATCAGGTGGCCGCCGTTGTACGGGTACAGGTTGAGCACCGCGTAGACATGCTCGCCGCGCCGGATGATCAGACCGTCCTCGTCGGACTTGGCCGGGATCGAGCAGAAGGGGCAGCCGTCGTCGGCGCCGGGGCCGCTCGGCTTGTTCTCGCCCTGAATGTAGGCCATCCGGTGGGGCGTCCACAGACGCTGGAACGCGTCCTGCGTCCCCACCCCCAGCTGCTGCTCCGGCTCACTCGTCATACGTGCAGCATATGGCGTCGGTGCCGGGAGACCGAAAGGGCCCCCGGGAGCTTCTCCCGGGGGCCGGTCCCCGCGTTTGCGGGGGAATGTCACACCTGAATCCGGCGCTCCACCACATCAACGAGCTTCGCCAGTGCCTGGTCGCGCGGAATGCCGTTCTCCTGCGAACCGTCGCGGTAGCGGAACGACACCGTGCCCCCGTGCATGTCCTCGTCACCGACGATGATCATGAACGGGACCTTCTGCTTCTGCTGCGTGCGGATCTTCTTCTGCATCCGGTCGGAGGACGAGTCCACGTCGACACGCAGCCCCTTCCGCCGGGCCTCGGCCGCGAACTCCTCCAGGTACTGCACGTGCGCGTCCCCCACCGGGATGCCCACCGCCTGCACCGGGGCGAGCCAGGGCGGCATCGCGCCCGCGTAGTGCTCCAGGAGCACCGCGAAGAACCGCTCGATGGAGCCGAACAGCGCGCGGTGGATCATGACCGGGCGGGTCTTGGCGCCGTCCGCGGCCGTGTACTCCAGGCTGAAGCGCTCCGGCAGGTTGAAGTCGAGCTGGATGGTCGACATCTGCCAGGTGCGCCCGATGGCATCGCGCGCCTGGACGGAGATCTTCGGGCCGTAGAACGCGGCGCCGCCCGGGTCGGCCACCAGCTCCAGGTTCTGCTTCTCGGCGACCTGGCGGAGCGTCTCGGTGGCCTCTTCCCAGGCCTCGTCGGAGCCGACGAACTTCTCCGGGTCCTTGGTGGACAGCTCCAGGTAGAAGTCGTTCAGGCCGTAGTCGCGCAGCAGGTTCAGGACGAAGGTGAGGGTCTTGTCCAGCTCCTCCGACATCTGCTCGCGGGTGCAGTAGATGTGCGCGTCGTCCTGGGTGAAACCGCGGGCCCGGGTCAGGCCGTGCACGACGCCCGACTTCTCGTACCGGTACACGGTGCCGAACTCGAACAGGCGCAGCGGCAGTTCGCGGTAGGACCGCCCGCGCGCGTCGAAGATCAGGTTGTGCATCGGGCAGTTCATGGGCTTGAGGTAGTAGTCCACGCCCTCGTCGAGCTGCATGGGCGGGTACATGCCGTCGGCGTACCAGTCCAGGTGGCCCGAGGTCTCGAAGAGCTTCCCCTTGGTCGCGTGCGGCGTGTAGACGAACTCGTAGCCCTCCTCCTCGTGGCGGCGCCGCGAGTAGTCCTCCATGACCCGGCGGATGATGCCGCCCTTGGGGTGGAAGACGGCGAGGCCGGAGCCGATCTGCTCCGGGATGGAGAACAGGTCCAGCTCGCTGCCGAGCTTGCGGTGGTCGCGCTTCTCGGCCTCGGCGAGGAACTCCAGGTGCGCCTTCAGCTCGTCCTTGGTGGGCCAGGCGGTGCCGTAGATGCGCTGGAGCATCGGGTTCTTCTCGCTGCCGCGCCAGTAGGCGGCGGCGTTGCGCATCAGCTTGAAGGCCGGGATGTTCCGGGTGGTGGGCAGGTGGGGACCCCGGCAGAGGTCCTTCCAGCACAGCTCGCCGGTCTTGGCGTCGAGGTTGTCGTAGATCGTCAGCTCGCCGGAGCCGACCTCGACGTCCGCGCCGTCGTCGTGGGACGCGGAGCCCTTGAGGCCGATCAGTTCCAGCTTGTACGGCTCGTCGGCGAGCTCCTCGCGGGCGGCCTCGTCGGTGACCACGCGGCGGGAGAACCGCTGCCCGCGCTTCTGGATCTCCTGCATCTTCTTCTCGATGGCCTTGAGGTCATCGGGGTGGAAGGGCTTCTCGACGTCGAAGTCGTAGTAGAAGCCGTCCTTGACGGGCGGGCCGATGCCCAGCTTGGCCTCGGGGAACAGCTCCTGCACGGCCTGGGCCATGACGTGCGCGGTGGAGTGCCGCAGGATGTTGAGGCCGTCCTCGGAGGTGATCTCGACGGCCTCGACGGTTTCGCCGTCCTTGACCTCGTGGGCGAGGTCCTTGAGGTCGCCGGAGACGCGGGCGGCGATGATCGAGCGCTCGCCGGCGAAGAGCTCGGCGGCCGTAGTGCCCGTCGTCACCACGCGTTCTTCCCGCTCGGAATCCCGCTGGATGATCACACGGACGTCTGACACCGGTCTCTCCTGACTGAAGGTGGGGCCGCGGCGCCATACCGGAGCGCACGCATGAGGGCGATCGTACCGACCCGGGCCCGCCCACCGCGAAATCAGTCTCCGCAGTCCCCTCCGTCGCCGCAGGCCTCCTCGAAGAA
The DNA here is from genome assembly GCF_055635195.1 of Streptomyces sp. NPDC111628. Classification (NCBI taxonomy): domain Bacteria; kingdom Bacillati; phylum Actinomycetota; class Actinomycetes; order Kitasatosporales; family Streptomycetaceae; genus Streptomyces; species Streptomyces sp. NPDC111628. The sequence goes on from NZ_JBVKBZ010000008.1 coordinate 167,541, forward strand.
GGCCGCGACCTCGACGTGCTCCTGGACGGCCTTCAGCAGCCGGTCCCGCTCCGCGTCGTCGACCTGGACGGGCGTGATCTCGCAGGCGCCGGTGAGCCGGCGGAACCCGCCCCGGCTCTCCAGCCGCCCCAGCATCCGCACCGGCAGCCCGACGAGGTGGGCGTGCCCGGCGATCCGGTAGGCCTCCTCGTCCAGCGCGACGCGCACGTGCGGCACCTCGGCCCCGGCCAGCACCCGCAGCCGTACGGTGCCCGGGCCGCGGGGTCCGGGCCGGCGCATACGGACGACGGTGCCGGTGATCCGCACCGGCACGGAGGGCTCGGCGCGCAGGTAGCGGGCGGCGGCCTCGCGCAGGGCGGGCAGGTCGCCCGGCGAGAACTCGACGGGTTCGGTGAGGGTGCCGCAGCCCTCGGGCACGCCCGCGGCAGGCGCCCAGCCGATGGCTATCCGGGCACCCTCGGTGCCCCGGACCAGGGCCACCAGGGACTCGGTCAGCTCGTGGCTGACCCCCGCCGCGACGGCGGAGTCGAAGGCTTCCGCGCCACCGGTGGCCCGCCGGTAGTCGACGGCCTCACGGGCGGCGTACAGGGCCTGGTGCAGGCGTACGGCCAGGGGGCGGCCGGCGCCGACCGGCAGGAACGCCGCGAGATGGCGGCCACCGGGGGCGGGGCCCACCAGGACGTTCTCCAGGGCGGTCTCGGCGGCGCGCCGGTGCCGGGCCCCGTAGTAGCCGGCACGCGCGCGTGTGGCGAGCGCCCCGGCGAGCAGCATGCGGCGGGCAGCGGAGCGCAGCTGCTCCTCCGCCGTCCAGGTCGCCGTGGAGCCGGGCCCCGTCGGCATGTCGCGTTCCCAGCGGATCTCGTCGCTGGGGACGGCGAGGGAGAGCAGGATCTCGCGGGCGGCGGGCGTGCCGCTGCGGGACAGGGCGAGCAGCGCCTCGCCGAGCAGGTCGTCGCTGTCGGGGAAGGCGCGGCTGACGGGCACCAGGAGGCTGGTGACCCCCGCGGCCGGGCCGGGCGGGGTCCAGCGGCCGTAGCGGCCGGGGGCACCGCCGCGCCGCTGCCAGCCGTGCCGGTGGAGCAGGGCGGTCAGCACGGCCGGGTCGACGGTGCCGGGCTCGGGCGGGGTGCCGTCGCGGGGGCGGTCGTCGAGGGCGTCGGCCGGGTGCGCTCGTACGGACCGCAGGGGTTCGACGGGCCGCGGGGGGCCGCCGGCCGGGCGGTGCGTCATGGTTTCCCTCCCGTCCCGACCCGCGTCATGATCTCGCACAGCGCCCGGTCGTCGAAGATCCGCGCGGTCGGTATCCGCACGGTGGTGCGCTGCCGGCCCGTGATCGGGTGTCCGGCGAGGTTGGTCCAGTAGCAGCAGTGCCTGAGGTCGAGCCGGTCGTGTCCGGCGCGCAGCCACTGGTCCCGGGAGCGGGGGACGATCATCACGACCAGGATCTTGTGCACCGACACCGGGGTGCGGGCGAGCTTCGCCAGGTGGTCGTTGTCGAGGGTGAAGGAGAAGAAGCGGCCGGGCGGTCCGGGCGCGATCTGGTAGGTCGCCTTGAGCTGCACCTTGATGGTGACCTCGTCGTCGACGGTGTGGCCCGGGGCGCTGTGGCTCACGTGCCAGTCGATGCCGTTGTCCGGGAAGGGCTGGGAGAGTGAGCAGCCCGCCGCGGCGGCGACCGCGTGAAGGTAGCCGACCTGCAGGGTCTCCATGCAGGCGGTGGTGGCGAGAGAGCCGCGTGAGGGCGTGGTGCGCTCCGGCAGCAGCCCGCCCCGTTCGGGCTGCGCAATGGCCATGACCAACAGCCTTCCGAAACTGGTGAATCCCCGCTGCGGGTCTGTGAACTGCAAAGACCCGTACTCCTGTTGTGTCCTTCCGGCGTACGTCGCAAACAGCCCGGGTATCACCGAACCGGGACATGGGACGGCGCGTCAGCTGCCGCGCTCGGACGAGGAGTTGAGTGCCCTATGACGAGCTGGTTCGAGGGGCCGTTGGCCGCCTTCGACACGGAGACGACGGGTGTGGACACCGAGACCGACCGGATCGTGTCGGCCGCCCTCGTCGTCCAGGACGCGCCGGGACTGCGCCCGCGGGTGACCCGCTGGCTGGTGAACCCGGGCGTGCCGGTGCCCGAGTCGGCGACGGCGGTGCACGGGCTGACGGAGGAGTACGTGCAGCGCCACGGGCGATGGCCTGCGCCGGTGATGTACGAGATGGCGGAGGCGCTGACCGAGCAGTCCCGCGCGGGGCGTCCGCTGGTGGTGATGAACGCGCCGTTCGACCTCACGCTGCTGGACCGGGAGTTGCGCCGGCACCGCGCCTCGTCGCTGGGCCGCTGGCTGGAGCGGACGCCGCTGCACGTGCTGGACCCGCACGTGCTGGACAAGCACCTGGACCGCTACCGCAAGGGCCGTCGTACCCTCACCGACCTGTGCGCGCACTACGGCGTGGAGTTGGAGGGAGCACACGACGCGGCGGCCGACGCGCAGGCGGCGCTGGAGGTCGTACGGGCGGTGGGGCGCCGCTTCCAGGCGCGCCTCGAGCGCCTCTCCCCCGCCGAGCTGCACACCCTCCAGGCGGTGTGGCACGCCGGGCAGGCACGCGGGCTTCAGGCGTGGTTCGCGCTCAACGGCACCGAGGAAGCGGTGGACCCGGCCTGGCCCCTGCGCCCGGACCTGCCGGCGGCGGCGTGAGCCTTCGTCCCCGGCCCGCGTGAACGCCGGGGCGGGGGTGTGGGTGGCGGAGCCCCCACTACGCGCGGCGAAGCCGCGCAGAAACGACGAAGCGACGTGGTCCGCGTAGTCTGCGGACACACGTCACTGTCGCGAGAGTGGGCGATACTGGGTTCGAACCAGTGACCTCTTCGGTGTGAACGAAGCGCTCTCCCACTGAGCTAATCGCCCGGGAACGCACTGAACAATACAGGGCGCCCCGCGTTTCCATCAAACCGCTTGCCGGCCGTCCGCCAGGTGCCCGGCGAGGCCCTGCCGCCCGGCCCGCATCATGAGGCGGTGGTTGGCCCGGAACAGGGGTCTCCCGGGCACGGCGAGGCGGCGCAGCAGCGGCTTGCGGACGACGACCTCCTGGTCGTAGCGGACGAGGGTGGCGGAGCCGCGCGGGGCGACCGTCCAGCGTGCCCAGCCCTCCATGTCGCCACTCATCGCGACCTCCAGCACCCCTTCGGCCGGGTCCCGGCGCCCCTCCCGCACGGTCGCGGTGAGGTCGTACGGAAGCAGGGAGCGGAACCGGAGGACGCCGCTGGTGTCGTCGAGCCGGGTGACCTCGCGGACCTGCGGCCACCAGCGGGGGTAGTCCTCGATGCGTTCCAGGGCCCGGTAGACGTCCGGGGCGGGCGCGGGCAGCGGCCACAGGCTGCGGAAGCGGTAATGGTTCCAGTCCACCCGTGCAGTGTGCCCGCGCCCGCGCCCCGTACGGGCCCGCTACGGCATCCTGTCCCCCAGGAGTGCGAGGTTCTCGATGGCGGCCAGGCCGTAGAGCGCGGTGTCGTTGGTGGACACCCAGCTCGCCTCGCTGCCCGGGACCAGGGCGACGGGGCCGCTCAGCTTCTCCGTCGTCCAGGGTGCCGACTCCTTGTAGCCGTCGGAGTCGTAGAACTTCTGCCACGCGCGCGTGGCGAGCTTGTCGTCGCCGGTGCGTACGGCCGCGTACGCGTCGAGGCGGGAGTGGCCCTGGAAGAGGATGAGGCTGCCGAAGTTGGATCCGTAGCGCTCGGCCTGTTCGGTCTTGCTCGCGTTGAAGTAGCGGCAGTAGTCGTAGTACGCCTCCTCGAACTTCGGCATGTCGACGAGGTCGATGAGTTCGGCGCACAGCTCGCCCAGGCCGAAGACGGCGGACAGGTGGGAGACCTCGACCTTCGGGGCGTCGGCGACGGCGAACTTCCCGGTGTCCAGGTCGTACAGGCCGCTGCCCTGGACGAAGCCGTTGGGCTGGGCGGCGATGGTCTCCATGGTGGACAGGACGCGGTCCCTGGCCTTCTCCCACTTGGGGCCCTTGCGTTCCCACTCGGTGAGCCAGGCCGAGACCAGGCCGCTCCAGTCGGTGCCGAAGCCGACCGACAGGGCGTTGCGGTCGGGGGTGTAGGGCTCGGTGCGGATCTTGCGGAGCGGGTCGAGGGCGAGGAAGGTCTCGTCGGAGTCGACGTTGGCGTGCATGAGGTCGCCGACGCGTTCGTCGGCGGTGAGGAAGTAGTAGAAGCGCCGGTAGGTGGTGTTGGCGATGCGCTGCTGCTTGGCGCTGTCGGCATAGTGCTGGACGCCGTGCCGGGTGCCGAGGCCGGCCCATTCGCCCAGGTGGTAGACGTCCACCTCGCCGGTGTGCCGGGTCATGGCCTCGGCGAAGCGGAAGATGTCGGCGCGGCCGGAGCGCAGATAGGCGTACCAGAGCCAGAGGTCCGGGGAGAGTTCGGAGTTGTCCCAGGCGTAGCCGCCGATGTCGTACCGCCAGGTGTGCCGGGCGGCGTCGTAGGTGTGCATGATGTCGCCGTAGTCCCAGAAGCCGTACCAGCGGCGTTGCTCCACCTGGTCCTTGTAGTAGGTGAAGAGGAAGTCGAGGTGGTCCTCGATCTTCGCCTTGGCGGGGGTGGAGCGGTCGGGCTCGGAGTAGAGGCCCGGGCCGAAGACCCCGGCCTTGATGAGCTGCTTGGGCGGGGCGGCCAGTTGCGGGAGGACGCGCACCGCCTCGACCTGTTCGGCGAGCCGTTCGGCGCTCGGGGTGGCGTCGTTGGCCCAGAAGAGGAGTTCCGAGGTGCGGGCGATGCCGTAGGGGGTGCCGAACTCCGGTTCGTAGTCCTCGTAGGTGATGTTGAGGCCTTCGAGCTGCTCGGGGAACGTGTCCTGGCCCATGCCGTCGTGGTAGAACCGCAGGTCCATGGGCTGGGCCTCGGGTGACCAGAGCCAGAGGGTGACCTCGGCCTCGTCGGTCTGGGCGTCGCGGATGTCGAGCTGGGCGGGGTGCTTCTCCCAGAAGTCGCGCAGGCCGAAGGAGAGGCCGCCGCTCGCGCCGCCGACGTAGCCGAGGCCGGAGGCGCGCCGGCCGCCGCCCGCGCCGATCCAGCCGTGGCCCTTCCTGGTGCGCTTGCGCAGGGTGAAGCCGTCGGCGGACAGCTGGGAGAGGGTGTAGTCGCCCCACTCGGGGATGTACTTCAGGCGGGTGGTGACCCGCTGGTCCCAGGTGGCGGGGTCGGGCAGCTTCTCCCCGGCGAACTGCGCCGCCTGGACGGCGGCCCCCGGGTCGCGGCGCAGGCCGGTGATGCCCTTGACGGCCTCGCGGAGCAGTCCGGTGTCCTCGCCGCCGATGCGGATGTGGCGGTCGTAGGCCTCGTCGCGCATCGGGACGGTGAAGCGGACGCCGAGGCCCCGGATGAAGTCGCCGCTCGCCCTGCCGGGCTCCTGCTTCCCGTCGAACGTGATGGTGTGCACCATGCGGAAGGAGTCGGCGCCCGCGTAGAAGTAGAGGCGGATGGAGAAGGGGAGCCAGCCGCGGTGTCCCTTGCGGTGCTTGCCGTCGATGCGGACGACGGCGCGGACCGGGCCGTCCTGTTCGACCTTCACCTCGTCGATCGCGCCGTCGAAGCGCTCGTACTTCACGGTGCCCTGGTCGCCGTCCTCGATCTCGGGCTGGCGCAGCAGGACGAGGCGGCCGTTCTTCGCGATCTCGGTGGAGCCCCGGGTGACCGACTTGATCAGTGCCGATCCGGTCGTGCCGATTCTCGCGGTGATGACACCGGTCGATATGTCGATGGTGCCGCCGTGCCGCGTGACGGTGACCTTCTCGGCGGGGGCGGCCGGGGTTCCGGCGGCGAGGGTGAGCTTGCCGTTGCCCGAACCGACGGCGTGGGCGGTCCACTTGAGGGAGCCGTCGGGCCAGTGGGCGAGCGGCCAGGACTGTACGGGTACGGCCTTGCCGTCGGCGTCCGTGACGGCGAACGACTGGTCCTCCCGGAAGGTGCCCCTGGGCCAGGGGACGCCGACGGTGGAGCCGGGGGCGGCGCCGAGGCCGCCGTCCTCCAGCCAGGTCAGGGTGACGGGGCTGTCGTCGGCGACCGGGGCGGTGGCGGGCGCGGCCTGTGCGTTCTTCGTGCCCAGTGCCCAGCTGAACTGGGCGGCGGCACCGGCGACGGCGGCCGCCTTGAGGAGGGACCTGCGGGGAATGGGGGACATGGCCTTTCCTTTCCGTGCGGGTGTGCAGGGGTGTCAAGGGCATGACAGATGGAGGTGCGGCTCGGAGACACCGACCTCGGTACGGAGGGGTGGCCACCGCGGCACGGGGCCACCCCGGGGCGAAGGCGCCGGGTCAACGGCGCCGGTAGCGCTCCTCCACCGCCACGGCCGCCGCGGCGACGGCGCCCAGGACGGCGACGGCCAGCGGTGCGCTGAACCAGCCGGAGCAGACCACGACGGCCAGCCCGCCGACGAGGAGGAAGGAACCGGCGGGGTCGAGCACGGTGCACCGGCCCGCCCGGGCGAGCAGGGACCGCCAGGAGGCGCCGGGCCGCCAGTCCGCCGCCGCGCGCAGCCCCGCGACGGCCGCGCCGATCAGGGCGAGGACGCCGACGGCGCCGACCAGCGGGCCGCCGGGCAGACCGTCCCGTACGGCCCGGACGTCGATCCACACCACCGCGAGGGCTGCCCAGCCGGCGACCCCGACGAGCCACCCGCGGCGTACCGCCGCCCGGAAGTCGGCGACGAACTCCCGCCAGCCGCCGCGCTCGTGGGCCATCCGGCGCCCGAGGTGCCGGGCGCCGGCCGCGAAGGCGGCGGGGTAGGTGACCAGACCCAGCGCGGCCACCGCGATCCACACGCCGGTGAGCAGGCACTCGGCGAACAGGGCGAAGCCCTGGGCGAACCGGGACTCCCCGGGCTCCGGACGGGCCTTGGCACGCGCTTCGGTCATCGGAATCCCACCTCAGCCCTTCAGGCCGGACGTCGCCATGCCGTCGATCAGATAGCGCTGGAAGGCCAGGAAGAACGCGAGGACCGGCAGCAGCGCGACGAGCGACATGGCGATCATGCCGCCGTAGTTCGCCAGGCCCTCCTGGTCCACGAACATCTTCAGGCCGAGGGAGATCGTGTACTTGCCGGGCTCGTTGAGGTAGATCAGCGGGCCCATGAAGTCGTTCCAGGAGTTGATGAAGGTGAAGATCGCGCTGGTGATCAGCGCCGGCCGGCACAGCGGAAGCACGATCGACCAGTAGATCCGGAAGTGCCCGCAGCCGTCGAGGCGGGCGGCCTCGTCCAGTTCCCTGGGCAGGTTGCGCATGAACTGCACCATCAGGAAGACGAAGAACGCCTCGGTGGCCAGGTACTTCCCCAGCAGGAGGGGGGTGTACGTGTTGATCATGTCCAGGTTGCGGAAGAGCACGTACTGCGGGATCAGCAGCACGTGGTACGGCAGCAGCAGGGTGCCGATCATCAGCGTGAACAGCAGGTTGCGGCCGGCGAACCTGATCTTCGCGAAGGCGTAGGCCGTCAGCGAGCAGGACACCACGATCCCGATCACCGAGCCGACGGCGAGGAAGAGCGAGTTGACGAAGAACGTGGAGATCGAGATGTCCGCGATGCCGTCGGCGAGGCTCGTGTAGTTGTCCGTGATCGGGTCGCCCGGGAAGAGGTCCAGGCTGCCGACGATGTCGCCGCTCTCCTTGAAGGAGCCGCCGATCACCCAGAGCACCGGGTAGAGGATCACGGCGAGGATCGCCAGTGACCCGAGGTGCCAGGCGAGCGACCCGGGCAGCCGGCGCCGGAGCGCGGCGCCCCTGGTGGACGGGGGCGGTGGGGTTTCGGTGGCCGGAGTGACATCGGTGGCCTGCGCGCTCATCGGCCGCCCTCCTCGTAGTGCACCCAGCGCTTCTGGGACCAGAACAGCACCGCGGTGACCAGGGCGACCGCGACCAGCAGCATCCACGCCATGGCGGAGGCCAGGCCCATGCGGCTGTTCTCGAAGCCCTGGACGTACAGGTAGCAGGTGTAGACCATCGTGCCGTCCGCGGGACCGCAGGCGTTGCCTCCGGCGCCGCCGCCGACGATGTAGGCCGAGCTGAAGATCTGGAAGGAGTGGATGGTCTCCAGCAGGACGTTGAAGAAGAGGACCGGGGAGATCATCGGCAGGGTGATGTTCCAGAACTGCCGCAGCTTCCCCGCGCCGTCCACGTCGGCCGCCTCGTACAGCTCGCGCGGGACCTGTTTCAGACCGGCCAGGAAGATGACCATCGGGGCGCCGAACTGCCAGACGGTGAGTGCCACGAGGCTGTAGATGATCAGTTCCGGGTCACCGGTCCAGCCGCCGGCGTCGATGCCGAAGAGCTGCTGGGTACGGTCGACGACCGCGTCGTCCGAGAAGATCGCCTTCCACACGATGGCGACCGACACGCTCGCACCGATCAGTGACGGGGCGTAGAAGGCGGCCCGGTAGAAGGCCTGGCCGCGTCGCTTCTGGGCCAGCAGCAGCGCGACACCGAGCGCCGCGATCAGCTTGATCGGCGTGCCGACGACGACGTACCAGAGCGTGATCCTGACCGAGTGGCGCCAGCGCGGGTCGCCGAACATCTCGGAGAAGTTGTCCAGGCCGATCCACCTGGGGGCGTCGAACAGGTTGTAGTCGGTGAACGCGAAGTAGAGCGAGGCGACCATCGGGCCGGCCGTCAGCAGCAGGAACCCGGCGATCCAGGGGGACATGAAAAGGTATCCGGCCAGGTTCTCCCGGCGGCCCCGCCGCTTCAGCTCGGCGGGGCGCGGCGACTTCACCGGGCCGTGCCGCGGTTCGGGTTCCGCCCGGCCCTCCAGCGCGGGGGCGTGTGTCACGGCGCTTCCCATCAGCCGGCGAGAGCCGTCTTCGACTCGGTGAAGAACTGCTCGACGGCCTCTTCGACGGACCGCGAGCCGAGTGCCATCTCCTCGGCGATGCGCAGGAACGCGGCCTCGCAGATGTCGGCCCCGTTCGGGTGCGGGGTGATCTGCTCCAGGACACCGGCCTCGACGAGCGACTCCTCGTAGGCGGCGATGGCCTTGTTGACCGGGTCGGTCGGCTGGTAGGCGTCGTACTGGGCCTGTGTGGTGGGGACGCCGCGGTCGTAGCCCATGATCTTGGCGACCTCGGGGTCGTGGACCATGAAGTCGATGAACTGGGCGACTTCCCTGGGGTGCTCGGTGCGCTTGTAGCCGCTGAGCATCAGCGAGCCGAGGTACTGGCCGGTCCGCTTGCCGTCCGTGGTCGGGATCGGCGCGAGTCCGTACTCGCTCTTGCCCTCGGAGGTGTAGCGGACGGTGAAGTTGTCCCAGGTGAACTCACTGCCGGCGAGTTCCGCGGACAGGGCCGACTTGGGCTTGATCTGGGCGACCTTCTTGGCGTCGGCGAACAGGCCGGACTGCACGCCCTTCTCCGCCTTGGTCCACCAGGTGGTCAGATCGGCCTCGGTGAAGCCGAGTCCGTCCTCGGTGAAAAAGGCCTTGCCGTTCTGGCGCAGGTACAGGTCGTAGAGGTACATGACGCCGTACATGCCGCTGTCCCCGGCGCGGCCGGTCCTGTCGCGGACCTTGGTCATCGCCTCGTCGAAGTCGTCCCACGTCCAGCCCTGTTCGGGCTTGACGCCGGCCCGGGTGTAGACGGGCTTGTCGATGACCAGGGCCATCGAGTTGGAACCGACGGGCACGCCGAGGAGTTTGCCGTCGATCTCGCCGAACTTCTCCAGCCCCGCGCGGAATCCGTCCATGGAGAGGTTTCCCGCGTCGACCTGTCCGCTCAGATCGAGCAGGACATTCTTGGCATCGTATTTGCGGAGAAATCCGATGGCATTCTGGAAGACGTCCGGTGGATTCCCCCCGGAGGCCTGGGTGTTGAACTTCTTCCAGAAGTCGGTGTACGGCTGGAAGTCGGTCTTGACCTTGATCTTCGGATACTTCTTCTCGAAGAGCGCGATGGTCTTGTTGATGCGCTCGGCCCGGTCCTCGGCACCCCACCAGGAGTAACGGATCGTCACCGTTCCGTCTCCGGAGCCGCTGCCGCCGCCGCACGCGGTGGCCGTGGCCCCGAGTCCGGCGACGGCCAGCGAGGCCCCCGCCGCCTTGAGGATCGTGCGCCTTCCGGCCTGCCGCTCCGCATTCCCGCCCTGCTGCATACGAGCCTCCCCGCGACGTCGCTTCCGCCTCATGAATCGTTTCAAGTAAGCGCTTGCTGGCACAAGGTACGGAGGGCCCAGGGGTGCGTCAATGATTCGGACAGGAATTGATGGGCGGGGGTCACGACCGGCCCGGCGCACCTTTCCGGAAACAGCGTCCGACCCCTCGGAGAACCCACAGGTCGGCGCGGCGCGACCGACCGGCCGAACAGCCGCGGGGCCACGGAGGGCCGCGACGCCGAAGGTCACGGTTGAGTGAAGGCGGGCGGAAGCGGAATGCCGGGACACCTGGACGCGGCGCACACGAAGGCGGCCCGGCTCACGATCGTGAGCCGGGCCGCCTGATGATCCGGTGGGCGATACTGGGTTCGAACCAGTGACCTCTTCGGTGTGAACGAAGCGCTCTCCCACTGAGCTAATCGCCCGGACGCAGGAAGAACATTACCCCATGTCAGAGACACCGGTGACCAGCGGAGGCCACGCCGACACAGCCGTGCGGGCCGTCGGGCGCACCCCCGCGGGCGATCACTGGTCCTTGATCTTCCACGGCAGCTCGAGGCCGAACTTCCACAGGTAGATCCCGGCCAGCACGGCGATGATCACCACGCCGATCGAGGTCAGGATGATGTTCCGGCGCCGTACCTTCGGATCGAGGGCACGCTGCGCCGCCTCGGTGACCTTGCGCTTGGTCCAGCGCAGCACCAGCTGGGCCCAGACGAACTCGGTCGCCCAGATCGCCATGCCGCCGAAGATCACGACCCAGCCCGGTCCGGGCAGCACCAGCATGGCGACGCCGGCCACCACGACCGCGAGACCGACGACGAAGACGCCGACCTGCCAGCTCAGATGCAGCGCACGGCGCGCCTTGACGAATTCCGGTGCCCGCGAACCGAGCGCCCGCTCGGCCGTGGCCTCGTCCGTCCCCGTACGGTCTGCCGCCACGGCTGCCTCGCCGGGCTTGTTACTCCCCGTGTTCATACGGCCAAACACTACCGGAGCGAAACCTGTCACCGGAATGGGCGCAGGACCCGAACGATCCGTCGGCCGGAAGAGTTACGTAAACACACGCAAAACACTCAGAGGGGTTTACAACGGCACCGTAGGTGGCATGTCGATTTCGCCGACGTGCGAATCCCCGAGCGCACACTGAGCGAAAGGCCCTGGCGCTTATGAACACCACGGTCAGCTGCGAGCTGCACCTGCGCCTCGTTGTGTCGAGCGAGTCCTCCCTGCCTGTCCCCGCAGGCCTGCGGTACGACACGGCCGACCCCTACGCCGTGCACGCCACCTTCCACACCGGAGCCGAGGAGACCGTCGAGTGGGTGTTCGCCCGCGACCTCCTCGCCGAAGGTCTCCACCGTCCCACCGGCACCGGCGACGTCCGTGTCTGGCCGTCCCGCAGTCACGGCCAGGGCGTCGTGTGCATCGCTCTCAGCTCCCCGGAGGGCGAGGCACTGCTCGAGGCCCCGGCGCGGGCCCTGGAGTCCTTCCTGAAGCGCACAGACGCCGCCGTGCCTCCCGGCACGGAGCACCGGCACTTCGATCTCGATCAGGAGCTCTCGCACATCCTGGCGGAAAGCTAGGGCGGGGCCCCGCGTGAAGCCGCCCGTCGCCGTCGACTCGGGGTGACGGCACGGGCCCGGACAACCGCATACGGCACACACCGGCGTCGTCGCCGCGGATCTCCCGCGGGGGCGGCGCCGCTGCGTGCGCGGCCCCGGGGAACGACGGCGGGCCGGCCGCCGTTGTAGGGGCAACCGACGACCGGGACCGGCTCGCGGCCGGTTCGCCCGCCGCGCGAGCCACTACCATCGGCCAGCATCGGCGGGCGCCCGCCCGACCCCCCAGGCCAGGGAGCGAAACGTGCTGATCACCCACGACACCCGGTGCGCGCTCGACACCGTGGTGGATCTGGTGAACACCGTGCCGGAGGACGAATCGGCTCCGGACGGGCTGCCGGACGTCGCGACCCTCCGGGAATTCGTGGGAACGCACGAAATCAGCGACGTCGGTGTGCTCACGGAACTCGATCTCTCGGCGGTGCGGCGGATCCGCGCGCGGTTCGCGGCGGTCTTCGCCGCTCCGGACGCCCGGACCGCCGCGGGACTGATCAACGACCTCGTCGCGGCCGCGGGCACCACGCCCCGGCTGACCGACCACGACGGCTACGACTGGCACATCCACTATTTCGCGCCCGGCGCCTCCGTCGCGGACCACCTGACCGCGGACTGCGGGATGGCCCTGGCGTTCTTCGTGGTGGCCGGGGAGCAGGAGCGGCTGCGGCGGTGCGAGGCCCCCGACTGCCGGCGCGCCTTCGTCGACCTGTCCCGGAACCGCTCACGGCGGTACTGCGACAGCCGCACCTGCGGAAACCGCTTGCACGTGGCCGCCTACCGGGCCCGGCGCAAGGAGGCGGCGGGCTGACGCCGCCCCGCGGGGCCGGTGCGGCCGCGGACTCGGGGACGGCGACGCGGCCCCCGGCGGGTGGCGCCGGGGAGCGCGGGTACGGCTCACAGCAACAGCAGATCGTGCAACGAAGCCATGAGCAGCAGACACCCGATCACCGCTAGGAAGATCATGAGCGGTGGCTGGGAAAGGGCGAAGAGGCAGCCGCGTGGTTCGTCCTGCACCCGCGCGGTTTCGCTCTGTCTCGTGTCCAGCTGGGAATCCAGCTGAGTGGTGTCCGGCATCTCGCCGCGATGATGACGCAGGTGGCGGGGTCCACGCGATCAACACGCCCGCTATGACCGGGTGTTGGTTGAATGTCGCAATGTCCGGTCGGATCGTGATCATTCCGGAGCAGGGGCTGTCGGGCTCGGACCGCTGTGTCGTTTCAGCCCCGGAGGTCGGCCGTCACGTCCCGTGCCTCATGTCCCGTGCCTCATATCCCTGCTTCCCTCATATCCCGTGCTTCTTGAGGATGGCCTCGATGTCGCTGAAGTCGTCGTCACCGCCCCGGGACGCCTTCGCCGGGCGGGACGCGGGCTGGGCGGCCGGCCGGGGGGAGCCCGATCCGAGGGAGGGGGCGGAGGCTCCCGGAGCCACCGCGTCGCGCTGTGCCGCGGCCCGGGCCTCCTTGCGCTCCTTGCGGGTGCCGCCGCGACGGCGCTCCACCGCACGTGTGGTCATGAAGAGCACCCAGGCCACGCCCAGCACTCCGAAGCCGGCCCAGGCCACCGGGCTGAAGGCCGTGTCGGCCAGCCACTCGACGACCCCGGTCATCACCAGGCCGATCGGGACCAGTGAGTAGGCGGCGATACGGGCAGCGGTGAGGAATCGCCTGCGGTACGCGGTGACCGCCGCGATGCCCAGGCCTGCCGCGGACACCGCGGAGCAGACGGTCTCGGCAATCATCCGGTCCTCCAGGGCTGGGCTCGGTCGGGCATGAGTACTTCGTCCCTTCCATCCTGCACCGTCCGCCCGCCGCGAGGCCATGCCGGGGGACCGAGATCAGGGAGATCTCGGGGTCGGCTCCTCCGCAGGTGCTGGTGGGCGTGGTACGACGCCGGTTGGGGCGGCGTGCCGCGGGCTGGGAGGATGGGGGCATGAGCGACTCCTCCCCCGTCCGTCCCGCCGCGCCCGTCCTCGACGTCTGGTGCGAGCTCCAGTGCCCGGACTGCCACACCGCCCTGGACGACGTCCGTGCCCTGCGGGCCCGCTACGGCGACCGCCTGGAGGTGCGGCTGCGGCACTTCCCGCTGGAGAAGCACACGTACGCCTTCGCCGCCGCGCAGGCCGCCGAGGAGGCCGTCGCCCAGGGCCGGGGCTGGCCGTACGCCGAAGCGGTCCTGGGCCGGGTCGCGGAGCTGGACCGTAGGGGAGAACCCTTCCTGGTCGAGGTCGCCCGGGAACTGGGACTGGACGCGGAGGAGTTCGACACGGCCCTCATCGACGGCCGGCACATCCTGATCGTCGACGCCGACCAGGCCGAGGGCAAGGCGATCGGCGTGACCGGCACCCCCACCTACCTGATCGGCGGCGAGCGCCTCGACGGCGGCAAGAGCCAGGAAGGGCTGCGCGAGCGCATCGAGGAGATCGCCGACCGGCTGCTCGCCGAGCAGCGGGACTGAGCGACGGCGACCGTGGCGGGGGCGGCCGGGGGCCGGCCGGGCGCCGGATCGCCGCCCGCCGTCACAGCAGCGGCTTGCAGTAGCTGTACCGCGTGGTCTCGTAGCCGAGCGACTCGTACAGCCGCTCGGCGGCGGTGTTCCCGGCGAAGACGTTGAGGCCGATCAGGGGGCGGCCGGCGGTGACCGCCTGGGCCTCGGCCAGCAGCATCAGGGCGCGGCCGTGTCCCCGGCCCCGGTGCGGGGCGTCAGCCTCGACGTCGAAGACGAAGGCCCGGTCCTCGCGCAGTGCCAGCCACAGGGTCCCGACCCGCTCGCCCTCGTGCTCCAACACGCTGAACAGCATGTTCTCGGTGGCCGCCCCCTGGGGCAGCAGCACTTCGTGATCGCGGCGGGCCTTCGCGTGCGCGTCGGCCTCGGGCACGCCCCGCTCCATCCAGGTCCGGGCGTAGCGCTCCGACTCGTACGCGTGCCAGGCGGCGAAGTCCTCCGGTGTCATGGGCCGCGCCCGGCTGCCCGCGGGCAGGGCGGGCGGGGTGTCGCCGAGCGGCTTGGCCATGGCGCGGTTGCGCACGGCGTAGCCGAGCGCCTGCGCGAGCCGCGTGCCCGCCTCGGCGTCACCGGCGACGCCCGCCTCGATCTGACGGCAGCCCCAGGCGCGCGCCACCTCCTCCGCGGCGAGCGCGGCCACCGTGCCCCGGCCGCGCCGGCGGTCCGGTTCGTCGACGCGCAGCTGGTGGATCACGGCCACCGAGTCGCCGAGGGAGGGCGAGGTGCCGAGGTGCAGCACACCGACGGGCCGGCTGTTCACACACACCTGGTAGTGGCGCGAACGGGTCCCGTCGGCTGCGCGCTGGAGCGGCTCGGTCGGCCGCAGGGTCGTGGTCATCACGGCAGTTCTACCCACCGTGGACGAGAACGGCAGCCGAATATCGGCGGCTTCGAGGAGGCGGGTCGCGGATGCGGGTCGCCGATCCGGGTCGCCGATCCGGGTCACGGATCCAGGTCGTCCCCGGACCGCTCCTCGAAGACGCGCATGGCCTTGGCCGTCACCGGTCCCGGGGCGCCCGGCAGTTCGCGGTCGTCGATCCGGTGTACGGCCTGTACGTCCCGCAGCGTCGAGGTCAGGAAGACCTCGTCGGCGCGCTCCAAGGCGTCCAGCGGGAGGTCGGTCTCGCGGGCGCCGGTCCACTCGACGGCCAGGGCGCGGGTGATCCCGGCGAGGCAGCCGGAGGCGACCGGTGGGGTGTGGATCTCGCCGTCGAGGACGACGAAGACGTTCGACCCGGTGCCTTCGCACAGCCGGCCCACTGTGTTGCCGAACAGCGCCTCGGAGGCGCCCCGTTCCCGTGCGCGGGCCAGGGCGACGACGTTCTCGGCGTAGGAGGTGGTCTTCAGGCCGGTGAGCGCGCCGCGTTCGTTGCGGGTCCACGGCACCGTGATCACGGCGGTGGAGTCGGGGCGGCGGCCGGTCTCCCCGAGGGCGACGACGAGGGTCGGGCCGTGCTCGCCTCGGTCGGAGCCGAGCGGGCCGTGGCCGCCGGTGTAGGTGATGCGCAGCCGGCCCAGCGGCATCGGGTTGGCCTCCAGCACGGCGGCGCAGGCGCGGCGGACCTCGTCGTGGTCGGGGGCGGGCAGGCCGAGGCCGCGGGCCGAGCGGGTCAGCCGGTCCAGGTGCCGGGTCAGCGCGAACGGCCTGCCGTTTACCGCCTTCACGGTCTCGAAGATGCCGTCGCCCACGGTCAGCCCGTGGTCGAGGACGGAGACGCGGGCGGAACCGATGTCCTGCAACCCGCCGTCGAGCCAGATCTTCACGTCGCCAGCGCCTCTCCCGTCGCGTTCACCTCGTACGCCCCCGACGCTACCGCGAGCAGCCGGGAGGCCTTCAGTTCGGTCTCCCGCCACTCGCCCTCCGGGTCGGAGCCCCAGGTGATGCCGGCGCCGGTGCCGAAGCGCAGCCGCGCGTCGCCGTCGGCGGCCCGGTCGATCCAGAAGGTGCGGATGCCGACGGCCAGCTCGCCCGTGCCCCGGCCGGCGTCGACCCAGCCGACGCCCCCGCAGTACGGACCCCGGGGCGCGGTCTCCAGCGCGTCGATGATCCGCAGGGCGCTGGACTTGGGCGCGCCGGTGACGGACCCGGGCGGGAACGCGGCGCCGAGCAGTTCCGGCCAGCCGGCGTCCGCGGTCAGCTCGCCGCGCACCGAGGAGACCAGGTGGACGAGGCCCGGGTGCTTCTCGACGGCGCACAGGTCGGGCACCGTGACCGTGCCGGTGGCGCAGACGCGCCCCAGGTCGTTGCGGACCAGGTCCACGATCATGACGTTCTCGGCGTAGTCCTTCTCCAGCAGGTCGGCCTCGGTCCGCCCGGTCCCCTTGATCGGCCCGGACTCGACCGTCCGGCCGTCCCGGCGCAGGAACAGCTCGGGCGAGGCGGTGGCGATCTCGACGCCGTGCTCCGGCAGCCGGATCGTCCCGGCGTACGGTGCCGGGTTGCCGCGGGCCAGCAGGGCGGTGAGGGCGTCCACGTCGGCACCGGGGCCGACGGGCGCCGAGAGCACCCGGCAGAGGTTGGCCTGGTAGACCTCGCCCGCGGCTATGCGGGCGCGGATGCGCCGTACGCCCGTCGTGTACGCGGCGCGGTCGAGCGACGACGTCCAGTCGCCGACGGCGGGGCCCCGCCACTTGCCCGGTGTGGGGGCGGGCACCGGCTCGGTCCGTACCTCCGCGAAGCGTGCGCAGGTCAGGCGGCCTTCGAAGTCCGCGCAGACGGCCCAGAACCCCTCGGATTCGAGGGCGGCGGGATCACTCGTGACGTCGAGGAGACCGGTGGCGAGACGGTCGCCGAAGCGGGCGAGCGGAGGGAGGTCGAGCACACTGACGAGTCTAGGCGGGTGGCTCCCGGATGACCCGAACGTGTCCTTCCGGGTGCCCTGACCAGGTCGGCGACCGGACGCACCGCAGCACGCTGCACAAACGCGTTTTTGTGCTGGCTCCGGAATCCGCTAGAGTTCATCACGTCGCCGGGCCGCGCAAGCGGACCGAACCGACAGGCGGACGTAGCTCAGTTGGTAGAGCGCAACCTTGCCAAGGTTGAGGTCGCGAGTTCGAGCCTCGTCGTCCGCTCGCAGGAAGAGGAGGCCTCCCGGGTCTCCTGCACTCCTGGTGGAGTGGCCGAGAGGCGAGGCAACGGCCTGCAAAGCCGTCTACACGGGTTCAAATCCCGTCTCCACCTCCAAGGACGATTAGCTCAGCGGGAGAGCGCTTCCCTGACACGGAAGAGGTCACTGGTTCAATCCCAGTATCGTCCACTGATCCGCAAGGATCACCGATCCGTACGGATCCCCGCGCGATTAGCTCAGCGGGAGAGCGCTTCCCTGACACGGAAGAGGTCACTGGTTCAATCCCAGTATCGCGCACGCAGTACCGCACCTGGTGCTTCCAGGACGATTAGCTCAGCGGGAGAGCGCTTCCCTGACACGGAAGAGGTCACTGGTTCAATCCCAGTATCGTCCACACCGAACGAAGCCCCCGGCCGCCCAGAGCGGCCGGGGGCTTCGTCGTGGGCGGGTCAGCTCGAGAAGAGCATCCGGCCGAAGCTCTTCTGACGGTGGTGGCCGTAGTGGCCGTGACCGCCGCCGTGCGGCGCACCCCAGGCCGGCGCCTGGGCCGCCGGGTACGCCTGCGGCGCAGCGGGCGGGGGCGGCGGAGCGGGCTGGGACCACTGGGCCTCCAGGCGGGTCAGCGACTCCAGCTCGCCGTAGTCGAGGAAGATGCCTCGGCAGCCGCTGCACTGCTCGATCTGAACGCCGTTGCGGTTGTAGGTGTGCATCGGTGCGTGGCACTTGGGGCACTGCATGCTCGGCTCAACTCCTCGCCGGTCGGTCCTGCTTCGCGTATCGCCAGGACAGACTCCGTCCCGCCCCGGGTCGGTTGCACCCTACTTCGCGGAACTTCGGCTCAACCCCGCGGGTCGGCGGGCCGGACGGACGCCATGCGCGCGCACGCGTCGACGAGGGAACGCTCCACCTCGTCCAGCGCCCGGCCCTCGAGGACCGCCTTGGAGACGGCCCGGGCGGCGGTCTGCGCGGTGAGGGCGCGGGCCGGGACGTCCAGGGCGGGCCACGGGTCGCCCTCGGCGGGGACGGCCGGGCCGCCGGCCGCGCGGTAGGCGGTCAGGAAGCGGTGCCACTCCTCGGGCGGGAGCAGCCCGCAGGCGTACCAGGCCGCGGGGCGGGCCAGGTCCCAGGCCGGGACGCCGGTGCCGAGGTCGTCGACGTCGATCAGCAGCCAGGGTCCGTCGGGGGCGGGGTGGCGTATGAGCTGGCCGAGGTGGAGGTCGCCGTGGCACAGGGCGGCCGGTCCCGGCATGGCGGCCTTGCCGCGCGCCCAGGCGGGGAGTGCGGCCCAGGCGGCCAGCACGGGCGCGGTGGCGGGGTGGTCGGGGGCGGTGTCGCGCAGGCGTGCCGCGGCCAGGGCCGCCTTCGCGGGGCCGCGCATGGGAGGCAGGGCGGCAGGGGCGGGTGTGCGGTGGAGGCGGGCGAGGAGGGTCGCCGCGGCTTCCCACGGGGCGGCGTCCGGATCCTCCGGGTCCACGGGCGTGCCGTAGGGCCAGTAGGTGACGAGCCGGCCGTGCAGGTCGACGGGGTCCGGGGCGAGCGGGGGCAGGAGGATGCCGGGGAGCCGGGCGGCCGCGGTGACACGGAGGGACAGCGCGGCGGGGTCGGCGTCCGCGGCGTGGGCCTTGGCGACGGTGCCCGCGTGCCGGACGACGGTGGCGTCGGGGCGGTCGGCGAGTGTGGCCGCGCCGCAGGGGCAGGCCGGGGTGCGGGCGTGGGCCGTTTCCCTGACGCGGGCCTCGAGGGCGGGGAGGAGGGCGTGGGCGTCCGTGGTCACGAGGGTGAGGGTACGCAGGCGGGGTGTGCCGCCGCGCTCCCCCTCCCGGCGCTGCCCGGGGAGGGAAAAGCAATGCCGGCGCAGCTCCCCAGCTGCGCCGGCATTTTGCCGTCCGCCGCACCCCCGTCCCCACGGGGTTTCATGGATGGATGTCCCCGCCCGGACCGCTCTTCCGGGCCTGGGGTCGCCGCTCAGCGCCCCAGCACCACACCCACGGACGACGCCTGTGTGGCCACTGTCTCCCACCCGTCGAAGACGAGGAGGAGCAGGACCGCCAGGGGCAGGGCCATGAGCGTCGCCACCGCGGGGTGGCGACGGCCCTGACGGCGGTTTTCCCGTGTGCGGACCAGTGTCCGCGGAACCGTCTGGGCCATGGTCCCTCTCCTGACCGTTCGTTGAGTCGTTCGCGTTGTCTCGTTGCAGCGGCGGGTGTCTGACCTCGGGGGACGAGTGCTGCACCCGCCGCTTGACCTCAAATCTATGCGTCGGGCGATCGCCGGACGTCATGCCCTCGTACCGATTGCCGGGCCTCCCGGAGGATGAGCCGTGACCGGCCGACTACTCCCCTGGGTGGAGACCGCATCCCCGGTCTCGGGGTCTTCCCGGACGGGGTGCCCACCGTGTCCCGGTATCTCCGGGCTGTCCGGTGACTTCCCTCACTCCGGCCGCCTCCCCGCGCACCTCCGCCCCCGCCCCGGGTCGCACCCCGCCCGCCGTCACGCCGCAGGTGCGCGGCCGCTCTCCACTGCCTCCGCCCGTCCCCGGCCGGCCCCCCTCGCCCATTCCAATCCCCCGGCTCCTGCGGCCGGTTGGGATCACGGGCAAAGCGGGGCCCGCCGGTCCGCGCAGGTGCTGACCGCCGCTCAACTCTCGCGCCGGGCACTGACAATCCGTTGTCGCGAGAGGGCGCGGCCTCTGCGCGCGGGCGGCCGTGGAAACGTAAGCTGTGGCACGTCACAGGGACCGGGCAGCGGGGATGAACATGGCGATGATGCGCCTGAGGCGCGAGGACCCGCGCGTCGTCGGCTCGTTCAGGCTTCACAGGCGGCTCGGCGCGGGTGGAATGGGCGTGGTCTACCTGGGCTCCGACAAGAAGGGGCAGCGGGTCGCGCTGAAGGTCATCCGGCCGGACCTGGCCGAGGACCAGGAGTTCCGGTCGCGGTTCGCCCGTGAGGTCTCGGCGGCCCGGCGCATCCGGGGCGGCTGCACCGCCCGGCTGGTAGCCGCGGACCTGGAGGCGGACCGCCCCTGGTTCGCCACCCAGTACGTGCCCGGCCCCTCCCTGCACGACAAGGTCGTCGACGGGGGTCCGCTCGTCGCGGCCGACGTCGCGGCCGTGGGCGCCGCGCTCTCCGAGGGGCTGGTCGCCGTGCACGAGGCCGGGGTGGTGCACCGGGACCTGAAGCCGTCCAACATCCTGCTGTCCCCGAAGGGGCCGCGGATCATCGACTTCGGCATCGCCTGGGCCACCGGTGCCTCCACGCTCACGCACGTCGGTACGGCGGTCGGCTCCCCCGGCTTCCTCGCGCCGGAGCAGGTGCGCGGGGCCGCGGTCACCCCGGCCACGGACGTGTTCTCGCTCGGTGCCACGCTGGCGTACGCGTCGATGGGCGACTCGCCCTTCGGGCACGGCAGTTCCGAGGTAATGCTGTACCGCGTGGTGCACGAGGAGGCCCAGCTGCACGGGGTCCCGGACGCGCTCGCCCCGCTGGTGCGGGCGTGCCTGGCCAAGGACCCCGAGGAGCGCCCCAGCACCCTGCAACTGTCGCTGCGGCTCAAGGAGATCGCCGCCCGTGAGGCCCAGGGCATGGCGGACGTCCGGCCGCCCGCGCCGCGCAGTGGTGAGGCGGACGTGCCCACGGGGCGGCTCGCCGACACCTACCCGGAGCGTGTCCAGCGGCGCCCGCAGGGCCGGCCGGGCCCGCAGGGCACTCCCGCGCCGCGCGGCACGTCGGGGTCGCGGGGGCCCGCGCCCCGGGGTTCCGTCCCGTCCCGGGGCGGCGCGCCCTCGCGCGGCGGGACGCCCTCGCGCGGTGGTACTCCGTCCCGCGGTGGCACGCCGTCGCGCGGTGGTGGTGCGGGGGCGCGGTCCGGGTCCCGGCCCACGCCGTCCTCCCGCGACACGACCGGCCGGAACTCCTCCCGCAACGACGGCGGCCGCCCCGCACCACGCAGCGGATCCGGCCGTACGGCGCCCAGGACGACGGGGACCGGCTGGCGGCGGCCCGCCAATCCGCGGCTGCTGCGGCAGCGTCTGTTCGTGTTCGTGGTCGTGACGCTGCTGGTCGCGCTGGGTATCGCCGCCGCACAGGGCTGCCAGGGGCCCGCGCGCGGGCTCGGCGACGAACGGGGCGGCGGCGTGCGGGCGACGCAGCAGGAACGGGTGGACCCACCGGGCGGCCTCCCGGAGTCGCGGACCCCCGGGCGCTGAGTGCCGGGGTTGGGTAGGCCCTAGGCCGAGGGGCGTCCCGCCGTCACCGCGTAGAAGGCGACCGCGGCCGCCGCGCCCACGTTGAGGGAGTCGACGCCGTGGGACATCGGGATGCGCACCCACGTGTCGGACGCCGCCAGGGCCCGCCGGGTCAGGCCGCTGCCTTCGGCGCCCAGCATGAGGGCCACCCGGTCCATGCGGTGCGGGGCGACCGCGTCGAGGGGCTCGGCCCGCTCGTCGGGGGTGAGGGCGAGGAGCGTGAAGCCCGCCTCACCGACCGTCGCCAGACCGGCCGGCCAGGTGTCGAGGCGGGCGTACGGCACGGAGAAGACGGCGCCCATCGAGACCTTGACGCTGCGCCGGTACAGGGGGTCCGCGCAGTCCGGGGAGAGCAGGACCGCGTCCATGCCGAGCGCGGCGGCGGAGCGGAAGATCGCCCCGATGTTGGTGTGGTCGTTGACGGACTCCATGACGACGACACGGCGGGCGGTCGTCAGGAGACCGGCGGCCGTGTCCAGCGGCTTGCGCTGCATCGAGGCCAGCGCGCCGCGGTGCACGTGGTAGCCGGTGACCCGTTCGGCGAGCGCCGGGTCGACGACGTACACCGGGGCGGGCGCCTCGTCGATGATGTCGCGCATGGTGTCGACCCACTTGGCGGACAGCAGCATCGAGCGCATCGCGTAGCCCGCCTCGCCGGCCCGCCGGATGACCTTCTCGCCCTCGGCGATGAACAGGCCCTCCGCGGGTTCGCGCCGACGGCGCAGCTCGACGTCGGTCAGGCCGGTGTAGTCGTGCAGGCGCGGGTCGTCGGGGTCGTCGATCGTGATGAGGTCGCCCACGTCAGACCGTCCCGTGCGGACCGACGGCGACGACCTCGCCGACGACGATGACGGCCGGCGGCCTGACCTCCTCGGCGACGGCCACCTCGGCGACGGTGGCGAGGGTCGCGTCCACCCGGCGCTGGGCGGCCGTGGTGCCCTCCTGGACGAGAGCGACCGGGGTGTCGGGGGACTTTCCGTGCGCGATCAGGGTCCCGGCGATCTTGCCGATCTTGTCGACGCCCATGAGGATCACGAGTGTCCCGGTCAGCTTGGCCAGGGACGGCCAGTCGACCAGGGAGCGCTCGTCGTCGGGGGCGACGTGGCCGCTGACCACGGTGAACTCGTGGGCGACGCCCCGGTGGGTGACCGGGATGCCGGCCGCGCCGGGGACCGAGATCGTGCTGGAGATGCCGGGGACGACGGTGCACGCGATGCCCGCCTCGGCCAGCGCCTGCGCCTCCTCCATGCCCCGGCCGAAGACGAACGGGTCGCCGCCCTTCAGCCGTACGACCGCCTTGCCCTGCTTGGCGTGCTCGATCAGCGCGTTGTTGATGGCCTCCTGGGCCATGAAGCGGCCGTACGGGATCTTGGCCGCGTCGATGACCTCGACGTGCGGCGGCAGCTCGGCGAGCAGGTCGCGGGGGCCGAGCCGGTCGGCGATGACGACGTCGGCCTCGGCGAGCAGGCGGCGCCCGCGGACGGTGATCAGGTCGGGGTCGCCGGGGCCGCCGCCGACCAGGGCGACGCCGGGGGTGCGGGTGCGCCGGTGCGGGGCGACGAGGGTGCCGTCGCGCAGGCCCTCGACCACCGCGTCGCGGATGGCGGCCGTGTGGCGGGGGTCGCGGTGCCGCGCGTCGGTGGTGAGCACGGCGACGGTGACGCCCTCGCTGCGTCCGGTCGCCGGGGTCCAGGCCGTGGCCAGGTCGGCGTCGTCGGAGCGGACGCACCACACGCGGTGCCGCTCGCCCTCGGCGGAGGCGGCGTCGTTGGCCGCGGTGTCGCTGGTGGCGATCAGGGCGTACCAGGCGTCCGCGAGGTCCCCGACCTCGTAGGGGCGCCGCTCCCAGGAGATCTCCCCCGCGTCCGCCATCGCCTCGACGGACGGGGTCGCCTCCGGGGAGACGAGGCGGATGTCGGCGCCGGCCGCGACGAGGGCGGGCAGGCGGCGCTGGGCGACCTGTCCGCCGCCGAGGACGACCACGCGACGGCCGGTGAGGCGGAGGCCTACGGGGTAGGCGGGGTGTTCGGCCATGAGGGGACGGCTCCTCTTGCGGCGGTGGCGCTGACGTGCGGATTTTACGGCGGGACGGCTGGTGGGGCGCGGTTGGTCCGGTGGTTGGACCTCGTTGCCGGGTGCGGCTTGTGGGTACAACCACCGGTCCCGCCGGCTCGCCGGCCTCTACTTCTCGGTTACCCCCGCCGAGTCGAACGTCGCCACCTCGTGCATGGCCCGCGCCGTGCTCTGCACCATCGGGAGCGCGAGCAGCGCGCCGGTGCCCTCGCCGAGGCGGAGGTCCAGGTCGACCAGCGGACGCAGGCCCAGCTTGTTGAGCGCGGCGACGTGGCCGGGTTCGGCGCTGCGGTGACCGGCGATGCAGGCCGCGAGGACCTCGGGGGCGATCGCGCGGGCCACCAGGGCGGCGGCACCGGCACTGACGCCGTCCAGGATCACCGGGGTGCGCAGGGACGCGCCGCCGAGCAGCAGACCGACCATGGCCGCGTGCTCGAAGCCCCCGATCGCCGCGAGCACGCCGATCGGGTCGGCCGGGTCCGGCTGGTGGAGTTCCAGGGCGCGGCGCACGACCTCGGTCTTGCGGACCAGCGTCTCGTCGTTGATGCCGGTACCGCGACCGGTGACCTCGGCCGGGTCGGCGCCGGTGAACACGGAGATGAGCGCGGCGGACGCGGTGGTGTTCGCGATGCCCATCTCGCCGGTGAGCAGCGCCTTGTTGCCGGCCGCCACCAGGTCGCGGGCGGTCTCGATGCCGACCTCGATGGCCTGCTTGGCCTCCTCGCGGGTCATCGCGGCGCCGGTGGTCATGTCGGAGGTGCCCGCGCGGACCTTGCGGGGCAGCAGGCCCGGTGTGGCGGGCAGGTCGGTGGCGACCCCGACGTCCACGACGCACACCTCGGCGCCGACCTGGGTGGCGAAGGCGTTGCAGACCGCTCCGCCGCCCAGGAAGTTGGCCACCATCTGGGCGGTGACCTCCTGCGGCCAGGGGGTGACGCCCTGGGCGTGCACACCGTGGTCACCGGCGAAGACCGCGACGGCCGCGGGCTCCGGGATGGGCGGCGGACACTGCCGGGACAGGCCGGACAGCTGGGCGGAGATGATCTCCAGCATGCCGAGCGCACCGGCCGGCTTGGTCATCCGCTTCTGCCGCTCCCACGCCTCGCCGAGCGCCTTGGCGTCCAGCGGGCGGATCTGCGCGACGGTCTCGGCGAGCAGGTCGTGCGGCGCCTCGCCGGGCAGGGCGCGACGGCCGTACGTCTCCTCGTGGACCACCCAGGACAGCGGGCGGCGCTTGGACCAGCCGGCCTGCATCAGCTCGGGCTCGTCCGGGAACTCGTCGACGTAGCCGACACACAGGTAGGCGACGACGTCCAGGTGCTCGGGCAGGCCGAGGGCGCGGACCATCTCGCGCTCGTCGAAGAAGCTGACCCAGCCGACGCCGAGGCCCTCGGCGCGGGCGGCGAGCCAGAGGTTCTCGACGGCGAGCGCGGAGGAATACGGCGCCATCTGCGGCTGGGTGTGCCGGCCGAGGGTGTGCCGGCCGCCGCGGGTCGGGTCGGCGGTGACGACGATGTTGACCGGGGTGTCGAGGATGGCCTCGATCTTCAGTTCCTTGAACTGCTTGGCCCGGCCCTTGGGCAGCGACTTGGCGTACGCCTCCCGCTGACGCGTCGCCAGTTCGTGCATGGCGCGACGGGTGTCGGCGGAGCGGATGACGACGAAGTCCCAGGGCTGCGAGTGACCGACGGAGGGCGCGGTGTGGGCGGCCTCCAGGACCCGGAGCAGTACCTCGTGCGGGATGGGGTCGCTGCGGAAGCCGTTGCGGATGTCGCGGCGCTCGCGCATGACCTTGAGTACGGCCGCGCGCTCGGCGTCGTCGTAGGCGGGGGCCGCGGGGCCGACGGGTTGCGGTGCTTCCGCGGCTCCGGCCGTACTTTCGTCGTGCGGGGCCTCCTGGGGGGCGCGGGCCTCCTGGGACGCGGGCTGCGCGCCCGGCGCTTCCGTCGCCACCGCGGTCGCCTCGGTCGCCTCGGCGGCTTCGGCGGCTTCGGCGGCTTCGGTCACGTGGTCGTCCTCGCCGGCGCCCCGGGTGTCCAGGTCGTCGGCGCTCTGGACGAGTTCGGGGTCGGCCTCGCGCGGCGCCGGTACCGCGGCGACGGCCTCCTCGGCCATCGGGGCCGCAGCCTCGGGCTCCGGTTCGGGGGCCGCCTCCGGCGGGACCAGGACTGCCTCGGGCGGGGTGGGCGCGAGGTGCGGGGTCGTGGGCACCTGCCCGCCGTCGACGGGCAGGAACTGGCCCACGGGCTGGGCGGGAAGCGGTTCCTGGGCGACCGGCGCGGGTACGGGCGCGGGCTCCTGCGCGCCGGTGGCGGACGCGTCCGCCGCTACGGGCTCCGCGGTGCCGTCGGCCACGACCACGGCCTCTTCCTGCACCTGCTCCTGCTCCTGCTCCTGCTGCATGTTGGCGTCCATGAGGGACTGGGGTCCCTGGGCGGGCTGCGGCGCGGGCTGGTCGTACGGCTGCGGGTGCGGCGCTTCCTCCGGGGCGGGCTGTGCCTCCGGGAGCGTCGGCTGCGCGGCCTCCACCTGGACCGGAGCGGGCTGCTCCGGAGCCGGAGCCGGGGACGGCTCGGGTTCGGGTTCGGCCTCGGGCTCCGCGGCGGCCACGGGCGCGTCGGGTGCCTGGGCGTCGCCGTGTTCGGGCTCGGGTGCCTCGGAGGACGGTGCCTCCTGCGGCGCGGGGCCCTCTGGCGCCTCTGGCGCCTCCGGGGCTTCAGCCACGGGGGGTTCGTCAAGTCCCTGCGGTGCTTCCGCGGGTACCTCTGCGGATACTTCCGCCGGTGCTTCTTCGGGAGCCGCCGGCGCGGGGGCCTCCTGGGCCTCCTGAACCGCGAGTGCCTCCTCGGGCCCGGCGTTGTCCTCCGCCGCCGCAGGGACGGGAGCGGTCACAGGGGTCACGGGCTCCGCGGGGGCCGCTTCGGGAGCCGGTACGGCTTCCGCCGCGAGACCGACCGGCTGCCCCGCGTCGGTGTGCGCCGCCTGCGGTGCGGGCGCCTCCTGCGGTGCGGGCGCCTCCTGCGGTGCGGGCGCCTCCTGCGCTTCGCCGGGCTCTCCGGCGCCCACGGGCGTCCCGCCGGTCGCCGCCGCCACGGCCTCCGTGGCCACGCGGGTCACGAGCGCCTGGGCCGCGCCCACCGGCTCGGCCGGCTGCTGCTCCGGTACCGGAACAACCGTTTCCGCATGCCCCGCCCCGGCGTTCACCGGGACCGCCTGGGCCTGCGGCGCCGTCTGTGCTCCCCAGGGTGCCGCCGCCTGCGGAGTCGGCACGGCGGCCTGCGGGACGTCGAGGTACTCGGGCCCCGTGGCCGGTGGGCCGGGATGCCGTACCGGCGCGTCGGCGGGGCCGCGGTCGGCGAGGGAGCGGACCGGGCTGGCGGAGGTGTCCGGGATCGGCGGACCGAGGTGGAGGGGCCTGCGCGCCGGGACCGGCGCGGACGCGGGGTCCTGCGCCGGGTCGGGCAGGCGGACGCCGCCGAGGTCGACCGAGCCGCTGTCACGGCCGGACATCTCGTGCGGTCCGGGCTGGTGCACGGTCTCGACGACCGGCTCCGGCGCCGGCGGCGCGACCTCGTTGCCCCAGGCACTCTGGGCTCCCGGCAGCAACAACAGGTCCTCGTCCTCGGCGGTGGCCTCGGAGAGGTAGGTGTACGCGCCGGGTGCGGGGACGCCCGGCTGCTCCACCATGCCTGCGTTCTCCGGCAGCCCCTCGCCCGGGATCTGGCCGGTGTCGGTCATGCGTAACCCCTCGCCCATCGGTTAGTGCTTCTACGACCAGCTCACCCGGGACGGCGCACCGACCGCCCGTAGTGAAGAACGAGCGGGCGTGCCCAGCGGCACGAACGACCCGCGGGAAAAGACGACAAAGCCATTGAGTGCCATTGTCGCGGTCGTCCCCCCGCCACGACAGCTTGATCCGCGACGGCCCGCTGTGGACTGCGCCACGTTGCGCGTCCTCCGGTTCTGCCGTACCACACCCGCCCCCGAAGGTGCGGGTTTTTACGGACATCGACTGACGAACTGCCGGGTGTCCGCATGCGGTACAACAATCCGCCAGCCTACCCCGCGCGGTATGAACAACCGATCACGGGGCGCGGTCCTCGCCGGTCCTCAGCGGGGTGCTTCGCGCCGCACGATCTCTCCGCTGAGCAGGAACGCGACGCTCCGCTCCGTCTCCGTCCAGGCCCGGGTGTCGAGTCCGACGGACTGCAGCAGGGCGCACTCGACGCGGTACCCGTGCTCCGTCAGGTCCCTGCCCACGAGTTCGGCCGCGTCGCGGGTCGCGGCGTGCGCGACGATGCGCTGCGGGCGGCGGTCGGCGACCGCGGAGACCACGGCCGCTCCCCCGCCGCCGACCCGGACGACGTCCGGTTCGGGGAGGTCCTCCAGGACGTGGGGGGCGTTGCCGTGCACGGTCTGGAGCTGGACGCCGAACTGCCGTGCGGTGGCCTCGGTGCGGGCGCAGGCGTCGGGGTCCCGGTCGACCGCGATGACGGCGGCCCCGGCGCGGGCGGCCTCGGTGGCGAAGGCGCCGCTGCCGCAGCCGATGTCCCACACGAGGTCGCCGAGGCGGGGCCCGAGCCGGGCGAGTTGGGCGGTGCGGAGCAGGTCGGCCTCGCCCTCGCCCAGTTCACCGCCGTACGCCGCGGCGGGCAGGGACCAGCCGCGCGGTCCGGTGGCGGGGTCGCGGCCGGTGATCCAGCCGGTGCCGTCGCCCGCGGTGGCCGGTCCTGCGCTGCCGCCGGCCACGATGACGACGTTCGGGTCGCGCCAGGTGTGGTCGGCTGCCTTGTCGGAGGTGACGACGGTGACGCGTTCGCGGGTGGTGCCGAGTTCCTCGCAGATGACGAAGGTGCGGTGGACGCCCTCCATCAGCAGACCGAGCTCGGCGGGCCCGGCGCCCGGTGAGGTGAGGACCGCGACCTTGGTGTGGGCGCGGCACACGTTCACCGCGCGTCGCAGGGTGCGGGGGTGGGCGACGACCACCTGGGCGTCGTCCCAGGGCATCCCGGCACGGGCGAAGGCGGCGGCCACGGAGGAGACGGCGGGGACGACCTCCACCTCCAGGCCGAACTCGGGGGCCCGCAGGGTGCGTACGACGCCGAAGAAGCCGGGGTCGCCGTCGGCCAGGACGACCGTCGTGCCGCGGTGTGCGGCGAGGCGGCGGGCGGCGAGGGCGACGCTGCCGAGGCGGACGCGTTCGGCGGCGGGCGGTACCTCGGGAAGTGCCAGGTGGTGGGCGGCGCCGGCCACCAGGGTGGCGGCGCCCAGTGCGGAGCGTGCCGCGGCGGTCAGCGGCGAACCGTCCCAGCCGATCACCGTGACCCGGTCGGCCATCGTCGTCAGTCTCCAGGGTTTCGCGGGTCGTGGTCGTGGAACCGTCGCGGGCGCGCCCCGTGAGGGTACCTGGTGCGGCCCGGGTCCGGGGTGGTGGCGCGGGTCGCCCCTCGGGTATCAGTTCCAGTCGGTGAAGGTGGTGAAACCGTCGGGGTCGGTCAGCTGCCCGGTGGCGCCCTCGAGGTCCTCGGGCAGCAGGCTCCACACGATGAAGTCGGTGCGTACGTCCGTCCAGACGCCGTCTTCGGTGCGTGCGCGCGCTATGCAGGCGCCGCGCAGCACACCCTCGCTGATGCAGCCGATCTTCTGGGCGACCTGCTGGGAGGCGGTGTTGTCGGCCGCGGTGCGCAGCTCGACGCGTTCGAACTTCTGGTCGCCGAAGAGCCACTGGGCGGTGGCGAGCGCCGCCTCGGACGCGTACCCCTCACCCCGGGCCCAGGGGGCGACTATGTAGGAGAGTTCGGTGGAGCGTACGTGCCAGTTGGTCTTGGTCAGCTGGATGACGCCGACCAGTCGCTGGGTGAGGAACTCGGTGACGGCGAGGTCGAGTCCCCGGCCCGCGGTGCGCTCGGCGGGGGCGTACTCGCCGATCCAGCCGGCGGCGTTGTCCTCGGTGAAGGGCTGGGGGACGTGGGTCCAGGCGGCGACCTGCTCGTCGTTCATCATCGCGGCCAGCGCGGGGACGTCGTCCTCGTCCAGGGGGCGCAGCACCAACCGCTCCGTGCTGATGGAGATGTTGGGGAAGGTGCTCGTCATGCGCCGCTCCGTAACCTGTGTAACCGTCAGGGCCTGCTCGAACTGCCCAGCATGCAGCATGAAAGCACTCAACCACACCACCGGGTCCACCCCCGTGCGCAGGGAGCGGACCCGGTGGGTGGCGCGGGGTTCGGCTCAGAAGGAGGGGAGCACGGACCCGGCGTAGTTGTCCTCGATGAACTTCTTCACCTCGGGCGAGGTGAGGAGCTTGGCGAGCTTCTTCACCCGCGGGTCGTCCTCCTGGCCCTCCTTGACGACGAGGAGGTTGACGTTCGGGTTGTTCTCGGCGGACTCCAGTACGAGGGCGTCCTTCGCGGGCTTGAGGTCCGCCTCCAGGGCGTAGTTGCCGTTGATGACGGCAGCGTCGACGTCGTTCAGGGAACGGGGGGTCTGGGCCGCCTCCAGCTCCTTGAACTCGAGGTTCTTCGGGTTCTTGGTGATGTCGGCGGTGGTCGCCGAGTTGCCGGCGCCGTCCTTGAGGGTGAGCAGCCCCTCCGAGGCCAGCAGCTGCAGGGCGCGGGCCTCCGTGACCGTGTCGTTGGGCAGGGCTATGGTCGCGCCGTTCTTCAGGTCACCGACCTTGTCGGCCTTCTTGGAGTAGAGGCCGAGGGGCTCCAGGTGCACCGAGGCGACGGACTTCAGGTGGGTGCCGTTCTTCTTGTTGAAGTCCGTGAGGTAGGGCTCGGTCTGGAAGTAGTTGGCGCCCACCGAGCCGTCCTCCGTCGCCGTGTTCGGCGTGACGTAGTCGGTGAACTCCTTGACCTCGAGGTCGAGGCCCTCCTTCTTCGCCAGGTTGTCCTTGACGTAGTTGAGGATCTCGGCGTGCGGGACGGGCGTCGCGGCGACGACCAGCGGTCCCGAGGTGTCGGAGGCGGAGTCCTTGTCGGAGCCGCAGGCGGTCAGGCCGAGGGTGAGGGCTCCGGCGGCGAGGACGGCGGTGGTGAACTTGGCGGTGTTACGCACGAAAAGTGCCTTTCCTGAGGTGGTGCGGCCCCGCCCGGTACGGCGGGGAGTCTGTGGGGGCGCGGTCAGGCGACCTTGCCGACGTCGGCCGCGGCGGGCTCCTTGGCCCTGAGCAGCCGGAGTCTGGGGGCCGTTCCGCCGCGTCCGCCGCGGCGGTGCAGGGTGCGGGCCGCGTAGTCGCCGGCGAACTGGATGAGCGAGATCGCGACGGCGAGGAGCGCGACGGTGATCCACATGAAGTCGGGTTCGAAGCGCTGGTAGCCGTAGCGGACGGCGAGGTCGCCGAGGCCGCCGCCGCCGACGGTGCCGGCCATGGCGGAGTAGCCGATGAGCGCGATGACGGTGGTGGTGGCGCTGGCGATCAGCGACGGGAGCGCCTCGGGGACCAGCACCTTGCGGACGATGGTCCAGGTGTTGCCGCCCATGGACTGGACGGCCTCGACGAGCCCCCCGTCGACCTCGCGCACGGCGGTCTCGACGAGCCGCGCGAAGAACGGGATGCCGCCGATGGCGAGCGGCACGATCGCGGCCTCGCTGCCGATGGTGGTGCCGGTGACCCAGCGGGTGAAGCTCATCAGCGCGACCATGAGGATGATGAACGGCATCGAGCGGCCGATGTTCACGATCTGCCCGATGACCTTGTTGACCACGACGTTCTGCAGCAGGCCGCCCCGGTCGGTGAGGACGAGGAGCACGCCGAGCGGCAGGCCGACGACGACGGCGATCAGGGTGGACCAGCCGACCATGATCAGGGTCTCCCAGGAGGCCTGCTCCAGCAGCGGCTGCATCTGCGACCAGGTCACTTGGCACCTTCCTTCACCAGCGAAGCCGACTGCGCCGGAGTCGCCGGTGTCTCCGGCGTCTCGTTCACCACGTCGATCTGCAGACCCTGTTCGCGCAGGAAGCCGACGGGCACGACGTTGTCCTCGTAGCGGCCGGGCAGTTCGATGCGCATCCGGCCGATCTGGAGGCCGCCGACGGTGTCGATGGCGGCGCCCAGGATCGATATGTCGATGTTGTAGGTGCGCGACAGCTGGGAGATGACGGGCTGGGTGGCGGCCTCGCCGTGGAAGGTCACGTCGAGGACGGTGCGGTCGTCGCCGGTGGCCTCGCCGCCGACCGGGAAGAGCGCGGCGGCCAGCTCGGAGCCCGGGGTGGCGAGGAGTTCGCCGACCGTGCCGGACTCGACGACGCGGCCCCGGTCCATGAGGGCGGCCGAGTCGCAGATGCTCTTGACGACGTCCATCTCGTGGGTGATGAGCAGGACGGTCAGCCCGAGCTGCCGGTTCAGGTCGCGCAGCAGCTGGAGGATGGAGCGGGTGGTCTCCGGGTCGAGGGCGCTGGTGGCCTCGTCGGAGAGCAGGACCTTGGGGTCGCCGGCCAGGGCGCGGGCGATGCCGACGCGCTGCTTCTGGCCGCCGGAGAGCTGGGCGGGGTAGGCCCCCGCCTTGTCGGCGAGACCGACGAGGTCGAGCAGCTCCAGCGCCTTGCGGGAACGTTCCTTCCCGGACTTGCCGAGGATCTCCAGCGGCAGTTCGACGTTGTCCCGGACGGTCCGCGAGGAGAGCAGGTTGAAGTGCTGGAAGACCATGCCGATGCGGCTGCGCGCCTGCCGCAGCTCCCGGCCCGCGCGGGGGCCGCGGCCGGCCAGCGCGGTGAGGTCCTGGCCCGCGACGGAGACCGTGCCGGCGGTGGGGCGCTCCAGGAGGTTGACGCAGCGGATGAGCGAGGACTTGCCGGCGCCGGACTGACCGATGACGCCGTACACCTCGCCCTCGCGGACGTGCAGGTCGACGCCGTCCAGGGCGGTGACCTCACGGCCGCGTGAACGATAGACCTTGGTGAGGCCCGATGTGGTGATCACGTGGGTTTCCGTCACTGTCGAGTGCGCGGCGCGGTGGTGTGCGCCGGGCACGGGGCGTTGTTCTTGGGGTTCTTGGCCCTTCGGAACGCGGCACGGTTCTCGCGGTGGCGGTGCGCCATGGCGGTGGGACCGGGGAGAAACGTGTGCGCGGGGCGTGGCTCGGCCGCGTGCGCGTCGGGGCGCGGGCGGGCACGAGGGGGCGCTCGCTTCGGGGCGCGAGACTCAGGTGGTGCGGGGGCCCTCTAGAAGGCGCACATTCGGCGGCACATACAACGAGCACCGGGCGTCGTCGTCGCCTCGGTCGCAGGGGTGCGGTCGCTCGTGGTGCTCATGCGGATCAGTAAAGCAGACGTACGGCCCTGGCCGGAGACCGCTGTCCGGATACTGGACAGCGGTGGACGGTGGAGGGGCGCGGCGCGCGTGGATCAGCCCCGGACGGTGATCTCGACTCCGCCCTCGGTGGCCAGTGCCGACAAGGCCGAGAGGTCGGTGACGACGAGGTCGGCGTCGAGTTCGTCGGCCCGGTGGGTTGTGGCCAACGCCACGGTCCGCATCCCGGCGGCGCGGCCGGCCTGGAGTCCGGCGGGGGCGTCCTCGAAGACGACGCAGTCGGCCGGGTCGACGCCCAGGGCGCGGGCGCCGAGCAGGTAGGGCTCGGGGTCGGGCTTGCCGCGGGTGATGTCGTCGGCGGCGATCAGAGTCTTGGGGAGGATGCCGACGGCGTCGAGGCGAGCCTCGGCGAGGCGGCGGGTGGCGGAGGTGACGACGGCCCAGCGGTCGGCCGGGAGCGCGTCGAGGAAGTCGCGGGTGCCGGGCAGCAGATGCACACCCCCGCCCGGCACGTCCTCGACCTCCAGGTGCTCGATGCGGGCGACGGCCTCGGCGACCACGTCTGCGGGCAGCAGGTCGGCGGCTATCTCCGCGGCCGGGCGGCCGTGCAGTTCCACCCGCCCGAACCGCTCGGCGGTGATCCCGTACTCGACGGCCCAGCGCGTCCAGCAGCGGCGCACGGATTCGAGGGAGGAGACGAGGGTGCCGTCGTTGTCGAACAGCAGGGCCTGTGCGTGGAGCTTCATGCACCCGACCCTACGGGGCCGGGGACGGCGGGCCTTTTGGGCCGTAATAGGCTCGCTGCCATGCTTGACGTCCTGACGCTGGTGACCGGCGTCGCCGCACTGCTGCTGGCCGCCTGGTGCGGCTGGGCCGCCTACCGTGACCAGCCGACGAAGGACTGGCACTTCATCGGCATGGCCGCGGTCTCGGCGCTGGCGCTGATCCAGCTGGTGGTCGGCATCGTGCAGCTGGCGCGGGGCGAGGAACCGGAGCAGGGCACGACGATCTTCGTGGCGTATCTGCTGGGTGCCTTCGCGTGTGTGCCGGCGGCGGGGTTCATGTCGCTGGCCGAGCGCACCCGCTGGGGCTCGGTGACGGTCGCGGCCGGCGGTGTCGTCCTCGCCGTCCTCGAGGTGCGGCTGTTCGACATCTGGGGAGGCTGACGTGGTGGCCACGGAGGAGAAGCGGGCCGGGCAGCGGCTGATCGGCGGGCCCGGCATCCTGCTGGTGTGGCTGTACGGCGTGATGGTCGTCGGCGCGGTGTCGCGGTCCGCGTACCAGATCGCGACCGAGTTCGACCGGGCGCCGCTCGCCTACTCGCTGTCTGCCCTCGCGGGCGTCGTCTACGGGTTCATCACATACACCCTCGTGCGCGGCGGCGAGAAGGCCCGCAAGGCCGCGCAGGTGTGCTGCGCCGCCGAGTTGGTGGGCGTGCTGACCGTCGGCACCTGGACACTGGTGGAGCCGTCCGCCTTCGCCGACGCGACCGTGTGGTCGGACTACGGGATGGGGTACCTCTTCATTCCCGTGCTGCTGCCGCTGTCGGCCCTGTACTGGCTGCGCCGGGCCCGCACCGCGTAGCGGTCGCCGGGCCCGGCGGTCGTCGGACGGTCGCCCTCCGGCCGTTTTCCTCGGGCCGTGGTCCTCAGGCCGTGGTCGCGTACGTCCCGGCCGGCTTCTCCAGGACGATCATGGGCACGCCGTCGGCGCCCTCGGCGGTCCCCACCGTCTCGTAGCCGACCCGGCGGTACAGCCGCAGGTTGCTCTCGCTGCGGTGTCCGGTGTGCAGCCGGAACCGCTTGGCGCCGCGCTCCCCGCCCAGGGTGGACTCGGCGGCCCGCAGCAGCCGGGCCCCGATGCCGTGTCCCTGGAGGCGGGGGTGGACGCAGAGCTTGCCGATGGACGCCGCCCCGTCCTCGGTCACCCGCCCCCGCACCGAGCCGACGACCTCGTCGCCGAGCCGCGCCACGAAGACGCAGTCGGCGGCGACCTCCTGGCGCACGGAGTCCAGGGTCTGGACGAGCGGGTCGATGCGGTAGTTGGCGTACAGCGCCGCCTCGCTCTGGAAGCAGAGGTACTGCAGCCGGAAGATCTGCTCGGCATCCTGTTCGGTCGCCGCCGAGATGGTCACGCTCATGCCCATGTGCGCATGCCTCCCGCTCACCTGATCACCTGTGGTCCCCCACTCCTATCCCCGTCCTCAGCCGGCCGCAACCTCCGGCGTCAGCAATCGACGCAGACATCCCAGACATCGGGAGCGTTCCGGACCAAGACTGCCCTGTGAGATACCCAACTCCCCCGCGATTTCCCGGTATGTGAGGTCCCTGGGCGACAACAGGGCCTCCATCAGCCGGGGGCAGCGCCCCGGCAGCCGGCGCACGGCCTCGCGCAGGGCGCGGTGCCGGGCCGCGGTGAGCGCGATCCGCTCCGGCTCGTACGCGTACGCGGCGACACCGGCGGGTTCGGTCCCGTACGGCCGCTCGTGACGGGCCCTGCGGCGGGTGCGGCGGGCCTCGGTGCGCACCGCGCTGCGCAGCCAGCGGTGTGGGTCGGGGGGCGGGCCGTCGGCCTCCAGGCGTTCCAGCAGGCGCAGCCAGACGGCCTGTTCCAGGTCGCCGGGCTCGGCTCCGGACGCATATGCCTCGGCCGAGGCCTCGGCGGTGAGCAGGGGGCGCAGGGAGGTGACCAGGTCGTCCGTCATATGCACATCGACGCGGCCGCCCGGGCGGCGGGTTGCCCGGGCGGCCGAAGGTCACCCCAACCGGGGGCGGTCGCTCAGCCGTTGACGAAGTCCTCGCGGGCCAGCACACCCGTGTCCGGATTGTCGGTGAAGACGCCGTCGATACCGGTGGCGAAGTACGTCCGGAAGGCGCCGAAGACGTCGCCGTAGGCGTCGGGGTCACTGCCCTCGCGGAACTCCGCGGGCAGGAAGGGGTTCTCGTTGCGCATCGTGTAGGGGTGCAGGACCAGGCCCGCGCGGTGCGCGTCGCGAACGAGCGTCGTCGGTTCGGTGAGGCGGCCGGCGGAGTCCTTCGGGATGATCAGGTCCAGCGTCGGGCCGATGCCCTGTGCGTAGGAGGCGATCTCCTTCAGTCCCTCGGGCGTGATGAGGTCGGCAGTCGTGCGCGGGTCGCCGGTCTGGACGAAGTCCCAGGGGCGGCTGTCGGCGCCGGACAGCAGGACGGCGAGCGGGTTGCGGACCAGCCTGTTCATCCGCTGGATGCTGGTGGGCTCGAAGGACTGGATGATGACGGGCGAGTTCTTGCGGTCCTTTCCGTACTTGCGCAGCAGCCGTGCCAGGCGCTCCTCCGTGCCGAGGCCCAGCTCGCGGAAGTAGGTGGGGTGCTTGAGCTCGGGGTAGATCCAGACCTGCTTGCCGCGCCTGCGGGTCTGCTCGTTCTGCCAGCGCAGCACCTCCTCGAAGGTGGGGATCTCCCAGCGGCCGTCGTAGAGGGTGTTGTGCGGGCGGTTGGCCGGGATGCGTTCGGTGGCGCGGAGCGTCTTGAGCTCGGCGAGCGTGAAGTCCTCGGTGAACCAGCCGGTGGTGGAGACCCCGTCGAGCAGCTTGGTGCGCTTGCGGTCGGCGAACTCGGGGTGGTCGGCGACGTCCGTGGTGCCGCCGATCTCCGGCTCGTGCCGGCAGACGAGGTGGCCGTCCTTCGTGGGGACCAGGTCACCGGCCTCGACGATGTCGGCGCCCAGGTCGAGGGCCAGCTCGTAGGAGCCGAAGGTGTGCTCGGGGCGGTAGCCGCTGGCGCCGCGGTGGCCGATGACGGTCGGGACGGGCAGGCTCTCGACCCCGCCGCCGTGTCCGCCGCCGTGCCGGGCGCCGGCGGCTCTCGCCGTGCCGGGCACACCCAGTACGGCCCCGCCCGCGCCGAGCACCGCCGCGCCGAGGAGCGCCCGCCGTCCGGTGCCGCCGCCCGCCCGCTCGTCCGAGTCCTGCGTTCCCATGGGGCCTCCTGCCGTTGACCGTCCAGTGCGGGCCGATCGTAGGGGCGCGTACATGACGAGCGGGAGACCGCGGCCGGAACACGCGGGTGCGGGGGGATGTCGTGTGGGGCGGAAGGCTGACGTGGCGTCGGCTTGGCGGCGGCGGGTCGGGGTAGGCGAAAGGACACGGGCCCGGTGGCGTCGCCCGGGCGGCGCGCCTCACGCGGACCGGGTGTCGTGTGTGCTTCGATCCGGGCCGTGTCCGGTGAACACGCGTCAACACGCGTCCGTACCGCGCCAGACCCGGGTGACCCGAGGTGCGTGATCCCCTGGGCCGCGAGTAATGTCCTCACCTGCACAGACTCATACCGCATCCCCGACACCGGAGGGCCACGTTGTCCCGCTTCGTGTTCATCAAGGCAGTGCTCGGTCCGATCATGCGCCTGATGTTCCGCACACGGGTGGAGGGTGTGGAGAACATCCCGGGCGACGGTCCGGTGATCCTGGCCGGCAACCACCTCACCTTCATCGATTCGGTGATCATGCCCCTGACCTGCGACCGGCAGGTCTTCTTCATCGGCAAGGACGAGTACGTCACGGGCAAGGGCCTCAAGGGCCGGCTGATGGCCTGGTTCTTCACCGGGGTCGGCATGGTCCCGGTCGACCGGGACGGCGGCCGGGGCGGGGTGGCGGCCCTGATGACCGGCCGCCGCATCCTGGAGGAGGGCCACGTCTTCGGCATCTACCCGGAGGGCACCCGCTCTCCCGACGGCCGCCTCTACCGCGGCCGCACCGGCATCGCCCGGCTCACCCTGATGACGGGCGCCCCGGTCGTCCCGTTCGCCGTCATCGGCACCGACAAGCTCCAGCCGGGCGGCGCGGGTCTGCCGCGGCCGGGCCGGGTCACGGTCCGCTTCGGCGAGGCGATGGAGTTCTCCCGCTACGAGGGCATGGACCGCGACCGCTATGTGCTGCGGGCGGTGACCGACTCGGTGATGACGGAGGTCATGCGGCTGTCGGGCCAGGAGTACGTGGACATGTACGCGAGCAAGGCGAAGGCGGCGTAGGTCCGCACCCGGCATGGAGACGGCGGGCCGCTCACCGAGCGGCCCGCCGTTTCGCGTTCCCGCGCCGTACGGCTACGGGTGTTCCACCCCGTCCTCCAGGCGCTGGCCCCGCAGCAGGTACCAGGACGCCGCGGCGGCGGCCAGGAGTACGGCGGCGCCGACGCCCGCCGCGAGGGTCAGGCCGTCGACGAAGGCCTGCCTGGCGGAGTCCAGCAGCACCTGACCTGCGGGGCCGGGGAGGTGGGCAGCGGCCTCCACCGCGCCGCCCAGTGAATCGTGGGCGGCGTCCGGGGTGCCCGCGGGCCCGGTGAAGTCGCGGTAGACGCCGGTCACGATGGAGCCGAGCACCGCGATACCGAGCGCGGCGCCGAGTTCGTACGCCGTCTCCGAGACCGCGGAGGCCGCGCCCGCCTGTTCCCCGGGCACGCTGGAGAGGATCACGTCGGCGGTGACGGTGAACGCGAAGCCCGCGCCGAGGCCGACGACCAGCAGGGCCGCGCCGAGCAGCGGATAGCCGGTGTGCTGGCCGATGACGGTCAGCGCGGCGAGGGCGAGACCGACGGCGGCGAGTCCGCCGGAGACCACGGCACGGACCGAGAAGCGCCGGGCCGCGCGCCCGGCGATCAGACCGGCCACCACCGCGCCGACCGCGGCGGGCAGTTCGGCCAGGCCTGCCTCGAAGGGCCGCCTGCCCTGGACGAGTTGCAGGTACTGGGAGAGGAAGAACACCAGCCCCGACAGTCCCAGGATGGTCAGCAGGTCGGCCAGGACCGCACCGCTGAAGCCGCGGTTGCGGAACAGCCGCATGTCGAGCAGCGGGACCGGCATGGTCAGCTGCCGGCGGACGAAGCCGTAGAGCGCGGCGGCGCCCAGCAGGCCCGCGGCGAGGGTGGCCCAGGCGAACCCGTGGGCGGCGGCCTCCTTGACGGCGTACACGACGCCGACCATGCCGACCAGGGACAGGGCGACGCTGGCCAGGTCCCAGGGGCCCGGGTTCGGGTTGCGGGACTCGGGCAGCAGTTTCACGCCGACGACGACCAGGACGGCCATCACGGGCAGGTTGATCAGGAAGACGGAGCCCCACCAGAAGTGCTCCAGCAGGAACCCGCCGACGACCGGACCGACCGCCGCACCGGCGGAGGCGGCCGCGCCCCAGATGCCGACGGCGAGGCTGCGTTCGCGCGGGTCGTGGAACAGGTTGCGGATCAGGGCGAGGGTGGCGGGCATCAGGGTGGCGCCCGCGACGCCGAGCAGGGCCCGGGCGAAGATCATGACCTCGGGCGTGTGCGCGTAGGCGTTGAGGACGGAGATCGCGCCGAACGCGGTGGCGCCGATGAGCAGGATGCGCTTGCGCCCGATGCGGTCGCCGAGGCTGCCCATGGAGACGAGCAGGCCGGCGATGACGAAGGAGTAGACGTCGCCGATCCAGAGCAGCTGGGTGCCGGAGGGCGCGAGGTCCTCGCTGATGTAGGGCGTCGCGAGACCGAGGACGGTCGCGTCGACGGCCACCAGCAGCACGGCCAGCACCAGGACGGACAGCGCCAGCCAGCGGCCGGGGCGCTTCACCGCCTCGGTCAGGTGGGCCGGCTGCAGGGTGCGGGTCATGGTTCCTCTCTCCGGAGTGCGCCGCCGAGCAGCAGCTCGACGATCATGTGGGTGAAGTCGTTGCGGGCCACGCGGCCCTCGGCCACCGCCCAGGCGCCGGAGGCCAGCAGGCCGTACAGCGCCTCGGTGAGCCAGGCGGGCGTGAGGTCGATGCGGAACTCGCCGCTCTCCTGGCCCCTGCGGAACAGCTCGGTCAGCCCGGTGTCGATGCGGGCCCAGCCCTCGTTCTGCTCCTCGCCCTCGAACAGCTGGTTCTCGGAGTAGAGGAAGGCGAGCAGGGCGGCGGAGGGCTCCATCGCGCCGACCAGCCGGCGCACCGCGTCGGCCGCCGGGCCCTCCTCGGTGCGGGCCGCCGCCAGGGCGGCCTCGCACTCGGCGATGCCGAGCGACTCCAGCGCCCGGACGAGGGCGTCGCGCCCGGCGAAATGCCGGTGCAGCGTGGCCCGGCTGAGGCCGGCGGCCCTGGCGACCTCGTCCATGGTCGCGGTGGATTTCCGGGTCAGCAGGGCCGCGGCGCTGCGCAGTACCTGTTCACGATCGACGGCCATGAGACAACAATAACCCACATGAGACACTCTTGTCTCACCCTGGGTGGGCGTGACTCACCTCACGGGGCGGTCACGGATTCTGCGGCCGGTGGTCTCGTCGGTGGTCTCAGTGCCAGGGCAGCCGACCGCGGCGCTCCCAGTAGGCGTGCGGCTCCTCGGCGAGTGCGCCCAGGCGCGCCACCTGGTCGTCGTCGAGGTCGACCACCGCGGCGTGCAGGTTGGAGCCGAGCTGGTTGACCGTCGCCGCGCCGGACAGGACGACACCGGCCCAGGGCTGCCGCAGGACCAGGGCGAGGGCGACCGCGTCGCAGCCCAGGGCCGTCTCCTCTGCGACCGCCTTCAGGACGTCGGGGGCGTGCGGCTCCGCGAGGCGGCCGTTGGCCATGCCCTCCTTGACGAGCACGGTGAGCCCGGCCTCCTGCGCCTCGGCCAGCGCGGGTCCGGCGGAGGTCTCCAGCGCGTTGTACGTCGACTGGACGGTACGGAAGAGGGGCTCGCCGTCGACGGTCACGGCGAGCGCGGCGCGGATGGCGTTGGCCTGGGCGGGACCACTGGTGGAGAAGCCGACGGTGCTGCCCTGCGCGGCGGCCTCGGCCAGCCTGGCGTGCAGTTCCTTGTCGGTGAGGGCCGGGCTGTCCGGGGTGAGCGAGTGGATCTGGTACAGGTCGAGCCGGTCGCCGAGCAGGGCGTCGGTCTCGGCGCGCTGGCGGTCGTAGGTGGCTACGCCGTGGTCCTTGACCTCGTGCTTCTCGGCCTCGGTGGACCAGTCGGCCGTGTAGGTGTAGCCCCACTTGCTGCCGACCACCACGTCGTCGACGTCGGGGCGGTCCCGGAGCCAGCCGGCCAGGAACTCCTCCGAGCGGCCGTAGGAGCGGGCCGCGTCGAAGTAGCGGACGCCCTGCGCGTAGGCGGCGTCCAGGAGGTCGTGGGTGCGTTCGCGCAACGCCTCGACGGTGCGGTCGGCCGGCAGGTCCCGGTCGCGGCCGAGGTTGATGTAGCCGGGGCGGCCGACGGCGGCGAGTCCCAGCCCGATGTGACAGGTGGGGGTGGTCGCCGCGGCCAGGCGGGCGAAGGGCATCGCGGGCTCCGTTCGGTCGACTGCTGAAGCTGTTGAGCTGCTGAGCTGTTGACCAACGTAACCGCGATGCCCGCCGGGCACACCGGCTGCCGCCGCCCGCCGCTACGGCCTGCCGCTACTTCTTGGCGTCCGCCCAGGCGTGCTGGGCCGCCACGTCCGCCTTCACCTCGGCGAGCTGGACGGCGACCGCGCTGGGCGCCGTGCCGCCGCGGCCGTCGCGGGAGGCGAGGGCGCCGGGGACGTTGAGGACGGTGCGCACCTCGGGGGTGAGGTGCTCGGAGATCTTGGCGAACTGCTCGTCGGTCAGCTCGTCCAGCTCCTTGCCGTCGGCCTCGGCGACCTTCACGCACTCGCCGGCCACCTCGTGCGCGACGCGGAACGGCACGCCCTGCCTGACCAGCCACTCGGCGATGTCGGTGGCGAGCGAGAACCCGGCCGGGGCCAGCTCCTCCATCCGCTCGCGGTGCACGGTGAGGGTGGCCATCATGCCGGTGAAGGCCGGGAGCAGGACCTCCAGTTGGTCGATGGAGTCGAAGACCGGCTCCTTGTCCTCCTGGAGGTCGCGGTTGTACGCGAGCGGGAGGGCCTTGAGGGTCGCCATCAGGCCGGTCAGGTTGCCGATGAGCCGCCCGGACTTGCCGCGGGCCAGCTCGGCGATGTCGGGGTTC
Source organism: Streptomyces sp. NPDC111628 (assembly GCF_055635195.1). Lineage (NCBI taxonomy): Bacteria > Bacillati > Actinomycetota > Actinomycetes > Kitasatosporales > Streptomycetaceae > Streptomyces > Streptomyces sp. NPDC111628. The sequence continues at coordinate 209,325 of NZ_JBVKBZ010000008.1, forward strand.
TTCTTCTGCGGCATGATCGAGGAGCCGGTGGAGAAGGCGTCGTGGAGGGTGACGAAGGAGAACTCCTTCGTGTTCCAGATGATGATCTCCTCGGCGATCCGGGAGACGTTGACGCCGATCATCGCGGTGATGAAGGCGAACTCGGCGACGAAGTCGCGCGAGGCCGTCCCGTCGATGGAGTTGCCCGCGCTGCCGTGCTCGAAGCCCAGGTCGCGGGCGACGGCCTCCGGGTCCAGGCCGAGGCTGCTGCCCGCGAGCGCGCCCGAGCCGTACGGGGAGACGGCCGTGCGCTCGTCCCACTGGCGCAGCCGCTCCGCGTCCCGGCCCAGCGCCTGGGCGTGGGCGAGGACGTGGTGGGCGAAGAGCACCGGCTGGGCGTGCTGGAGGTGGGTGCGGCCGGGCATGGCCACGTCCGGGTGGGCCTCGGCGAGGCCGATCAGCGCGTCCTGGAGGTCGGCGATCAGCGAGCCGACGGTCCGGGCGTGGTCGCGCAGGTACATCCGGAAGAGGGTCGCCACCTGGTCGTTGCGGGACCGGCCGGCGCGCAGCTTGCCGCCGAGGTCCGGACCGAGGCGCTCCAGCAGCCCGCGCTCCAGGGCCGTGTGGACGTCCTCGTCGGCGATGGTGCCGGTGAAGGAGCCGTCGGCGACGTCCGCCTCCAGGCGGTCGAGCCCGGCGGTCATCCGGGTCAGCTCGTCCTCGGTGAGCAGCCCGGCCTTGTGCAGCACGCGCGCGTGGGCGCGCGAACCGGCGATGTCGTAGGGCGCGAGCCGCCAGTCGAAGTGGACGGACGCGGACAGCTTCGCCAGGGCCTCGGCGGGTCCGTCGGCGAAACGGCCGCCCCAGAGCCGGACGTCACCGCTGTTGCTGCTCACTGGGTCGCTCCTCAACCGTACGATCTCTGTCATGCATGAGTATGCAGAACTCTGCATGTTTCGTCAATCTGGCAGGTTGACGGCGCCCGTCGCGTCCCGCACCCCCATAATCGTTAGACATGGGAAAGACTTATGAGCGCATAGACGGCAGACTCCGCGCCTTCATCGAGGCGCAGCCCCTCTTCTTCACCGCCACCGCTCCCCTGGCCGACGACGGCACGGTCAACCTGTCCCCCAAGGGCCTCACGGGCTGCTTCGCGGTGCTCGACGAACTGACCGTGGCCTACCTCGACTTCGCGGGTTCCAACGCGGAGACCATCGCCCACCTGCGGGAGAACGGCCGGATCACCCTGATGTGGTGCGCCTTCCAGGGCCCGCCCAACATCGTGCGGGTGCACGGCCGGGGCGAACCGGTCTTCCGCGACGACGCCCGCTTCCCGGAGCTGCTCACCCACTTCCCGGACATCGACCCCACCGTGCACGGACTGCGCGCCGTGATCGTCGTGAGCGCCGAACTCATCCGGGACACCTGCGGCTACGCCGTCCCCTTCATGGCCTACGAGAGCGACCGGGACCTGCACGGCAAGCGGTTCGCCCGGGAGGACGACGCCTCGCTCGACGCGTACTTCACCAAGAAGGAGCACATCGCCTCCAGCATCGACGGCCTTCCCGGGCTGCCGTTGCCGCTGCCTCCTTCTACCGTCTGAACCATGCGCCCCGGTGTCGTCGCCTTCCTCGTGTCCGCCTCCCTCCTCCTGCTCGGCGCCGCCCCGGCCGACGGGTCGGCGTCCCGGCCGCTGCCGGACCGGATGGCGGACACCGGCGGCGGCACCCAGCTGATCACCGCCGTCGCACCGGACACCGGCTCGACCACGGGCACCGTCACCTGGTGGGACCGCAGGGGCGGGGACCGCGGTCGCTGGGTGGCGGCCGGTTCCGCGCCCGCCCGCTTCGGGTCCGGCGGACTCACCGACGGGACGACACGCGTCCAGGGCACCAACACCACCCCGACCGGCCTGTACGACCTGCCGTACGCCTTCGGCATCGAAGCGGCACCGCGCGGCACGGCGTACCGGTACCGCCCGGTCCGTCAGGACTCCTGGTGGTGCCAGGACAACGCCTCCCGCTCCTACAACCGCTGGACCGAGCCCCGCCCCGCCGACTGCCGCGCCACCGAGGCCGAGCACCTGGTCACCTACTCGGCGCAGTACGCGCACGCCCTGGTCGTCGGCTTCAACTACGACCGCCCGGTGCGCGGCCGCGGCGCGGGCATCTTCCTGCACGTCGACGGGCGCGGGGCGACGGCCGGATGCGTGTCGGTGCCGAAGGAGGCGATGCGGCGAATCCTGCGGTGGGCCGAGCCGGGGGAACGCCCGCACATCGCGATCGGCACCTCGGGCGGGGCGACGGCGGTCACCCGGTACTGAACGCGGACGGCACGGCCGAACCGGGCTGAACGCTCGACCGGCACGGCGCGTATCTGTGGGCCAAGGGTCAAGTCCCCACGGAGGAACCGTGACCACCACGCTCGCCGGCGGCCGTGCCGCCCGCCGTCAGACGATGCGGCGCATCCGTCCGCGCCGCTCCCCCGCCGTCCCCCTGCTGCTCGCCGTGTGGGCGGGCGCGGCGGGCGTGTTGTGGCTGTGGTGGCGCAACACGCCCGCCATTTCCGACGACACCGGCAAGATCCTCGGCGCGGGCCGGATCACCGGTCTGCTGGCCGGATACCTGATGGCGCTGGTGGTGCTCCAGATGGCCCGGGTCCCGGCGCTGGAGCGGCGCGTCGGGTCCGACCGGGTCGCCCGCTGGCACGCCATGACCGGCCGCTACACCCTCTGTCTGGTCCTGGCCCACGTCTTCCTGATCATGTGGGGCTACGCGGCGCAGGCCGGCCGGGGCCTCGGCGACATCGTCGCGCAGACGGTCGACTCCGTGAACCAGTTGCCGGACATGGGCAAGGCCGCCGTCGGCACCGGCCTGCTGGTCGTCATCGGGCTCCTGTCCGTCGGCCCCGTCCGCCGCCGGATCCCGTACGACGCCTGGTACCACGTGCACCTGCTCACCTACGCGGCGGTGTTCCTGACCTTCTGGCACCAGCTGACCACCGGCAACGACTTCGCCGTCGAGCCGGTCGCCAGGACCGTCTGGTACGTGCTGTACGGCTCGGTGACCGCGCTGGTGCTCTGGTACCGGGTGCTGACCCCCCTCCGGCTCAACCTGCGGCACCGGATGCGGGTGGAGGCGGTGATCGAGGAGACGCCCGGGATCGTGTCGGTGCTCATCGGCGGGCGCCGGCTGCACCGGATGGGCGCGGAGGCCGGGCAGTTCTTCCGCTGGCGGTTCCTGGCACCCGGCATGCGGTTCAGCTCGCACCCGTACTCGCTGTCGGCGGCGCCGCGCCCGGACATGCTGCGGATCACCGTGAAGGCGATCGGCGACCACAGCGCCCGGCTCCGTGAGCTGACGCCCGGCACCCGGGTGTGGGCGGAGGGCCCGTACGGCGCCCTGACCGCGCAGCGCCGCAGCCGCGGCAAGGTGCTGCTGGTGGCAGGCGGGGTCGGGATCACGCCGATGCGGGCCCTGTTCGAGACGCTGCCCGGCGCGTCCGGCGACATCACGCTGCTCTACCGGGCCAACAGCACCCAGGATTTGGCGCTGTGGGACGAGCTGGCCGGAATCGCCGACGAGCGCGGCGCCCGGCTGATGTACGCGGTCAACAGCCCGGACGGGGAGCGACCCGACATCTCGGCCGAGACCCTGGCCCGCAAGATCCCGGACGTCGAGCGCCACGACGTCTTCCTGTGCGGGCCGCCCGGCTTCGCCCAGTCGGTGTACGAGGCACTGCGCGGCGCGGGGGTCCCCGCTCGCCGTATCCACCACGAGTCGTTCGAGATGTGAGCGACGGACATCGGGAGTCCAGGACAGATGAGGAAAAGCCACCCCGTTCGGCGTGCCGTGCTCGCCGGGGCCGCCACCGTGTCCGGGATCGTGCTGCTGCTGTCGCTGAAACCGGCGTCCGACCCGGGCGCCGCCTCGGCGGCGGGCGGCGCGGCACCGCCCGTGGCCGCACAGTCGCCCCAGGGCGGCCGGGGCGCCGGAGCCGGCACGCTCACGGGTGACGCCGCGCAGACCCAGTACGGACCCGTGCAGGTGCGGGTCACGGTGAGCGAGGGCCGGATCACCAAGGCCGAGGCCGTGCAGGCACCCAAGGGCGGGCAGAGCGACCGGGTCACCGCCGACGCCGTACCCAAGCTCAACCAGGCCGCCGTCGCGGCCGGGAGCGCCGACATCGACGCGGTCTCGGGCGCCACCTACACCAGCGCCGGGTACGTGAAGTCCCTTCAGTCGGCGATCGACAAGGCGGCCTCGGCGGCCGACACGGACCCGGGCTCCGCGGCCGCCGGAGACGACCCGGGCACCGGCGCCGGGCAGGGCACGCAGGTGCTCACCGGGGACGCCGCGCAGACCCAGTACGGAACCGTGCAGGTCCGGGTCACCGTCAGCGGCGGGAGGGTCACCGACGCCGAGGCCCTCCAGGCACCCAGGGGCGGTCGCAGCGACCAGGTCACCGCCGACGCCGTACCCAAGCTCAACCAGGCCGCCGTCACCGCGGGCACCGCCGACATCGACGCCGTGTCCGGCGCCACCTACACCAGCGCCGGGTACAAACAGTCCCTCCAGTCGGCGCTGGACCGGGCCGGTGGCTGACACCGTGACCGGGTCCACCGAGGCTCCCGCCGCGATACGTCATGTGGAGGAGGCGATGGGGACCGTCTTCTCCTTCGACGTCCGCGGCGGGGAACCCGCGGCCGTACGGGCGGCACTGGACGAGGCCGTCGCCGGACTGCACCGGGCCGACGAGGTGTTCAGTACCTACCGGGAGGGCAGCCAGATCTCCCGGCTGGCGCGCGGGGAACTGACCGTCGCCGCCTGCGCGCCGGAGGTCGCCGAGGTGCTGGAGCTGGCGGCCGAGGCGGAGCGGGTGAGCGACGGCTGGTTCAGCACGCGCTACCGGGGCCGGCTCGATCCGACCGGGATCGTCAAGGGCTGGGCCGTGGAGCGGGCCGCACGGGGGATCGCGGCGGTGGTCGCCGGTGTGAGCGGCGTCAGCGTCAACGGGGGTGGGGACGTGCAGTTGCTCGGGACGCCGGGTGCCGTGCGGCCGTGGCGGGTCGGGGTGTCGGACCCGCTGCGGCCGGGCGGGCTCGCGGCGGTCGTCTCGGCGGCGGGGGTGGCGGAGCTGGCCGTGGCGACGTCCGGCTCCGCGGAACGGGGTGCGCATGTCGTCGACCCGCGCACCGGGCGCTCGGCGGTGACCGACCTGCTGTCCGTGACGGTGGTGGCGCCTCGGCTGACGTGGGCGGACTGCTGGGCGACGGCGGCGTTCGCGATGGGGTCGCGGGAGGGGTTGGGGTGGCTGGAGTCGCTGGACGGGGTGGAGGCGCTGCTGATCACGGCGGGGGACGAGGTGCGGTGCACGGGAGGGCTGGCGGCCCGCTTGGGCTGAGGTACCGGCGTTACACCCGCCCGCGTTCGCGGGGTGCCGCTGCGCCCACCCGTGCCGCCTGGGGGTACCTCCCAGGCCGTTCAGGCACTTGGGGAGGCACGACTGCCCGCAGCGGCGCCGGGGGGATCAGGGGCGCGGGGAACTGCGCGACCGGCCACGACGCGCCCGCGGTCGGCGGACCACCGCACCGCCCCCTTCAGGCCCCGTTCTGGGCCAACCGCAGCAAGTGGTCCGCCAGCGCCTGCCCACCCGCAGGCTCCCGGCTGATCAGCATCAGCGTGTCGTCGCCCGCGATCGTCCCCAGGATGTCGTGCAGCTCCGCCTGGTCGATCGCCGAGGCGAGGAACTGCGCCGCCCCGGGAGGGGTCCGCAGGACCACGAGGTTCGCCGACGCCTCCGCCGAGATCAGCAGCTCCGCGGAGAGCCGCCGCATCCGCTCCTCCTTGGCCGACTCCCCGAGCGGCGCCCGCGGGGTGCGGAAACCGCCCTCGCTGGGCACCGCGTAGATGAGGTCGCCGTCGGTGTTGCGGATCTTGACCGCGTTCAGCTCGTCCAGGTCCCGGGAGAGCGTCGCCTGCGTGACGGTGAGCCCGTCGTCGGCGAGCAGCTTCGCCAGTTGGCTCTGCGAGCGCACCGCCTGCCGGTTGAGGATGTCCACGATCCGGCGGTGGCGTGCGGTGCGGGTCTGCGGCAGGGCGGGCCCTGCCGTCTGCTCGTGCTCCTGCGCGTGGCTCATCGTCGTCTCATTCTCCGGATCGTCCGTCCCCGTGGGCCGTCTCGGCGGCCTGGTCAAGGATGCCGGGCAGCGCCCCGAGGAACGCCTCCACCACGTCGTCGCCGAGGTTCAGCGCGGGCATCAGCCGTACGACATCGGGTGCGGGCGCGTTCACCAGGATTCCGGCGTCCTGAGCCGCCTGCTGCACCTGGGCGGCGAGCGGCTCGGTGAGCACGATACCCAGGAGCAGTCCGGCGCCCCGGACGTGGGCGACGAGCGGGTGGCCGAGCGCCTCGACCCCGCCCCGGAGCTGCTCACTCTGCCGCTTGACGTGGTCGAGCAGCCCCTCGTCGGCGATGGTGTCGAGCACCGCGAGTCCGGCGGCGCAGGCGACCGGGTTGCCGCCGAAGGTGGTGCCGTGGTGGCCGGGCTGCAGCAGGTCGGCGGCGCGGCCGAAGGCGACCGTCGCGCCCAGGGGCAGTCCGCCGCCGAGGCCCTTGGCGAGGGTGACGACGTCCGGCAGGACGCCCTCGTGTGCCTGGTACTCGAACCAGTGCCCGGTCCGGCCGACGCCGGTCTGCACCTCGTCCAGGACGAGCAGCGCACCGGTGGCGGCGGTGATGGCGCGGGCCGCCTTCAGATAGCCGGGGGGCGGGACGACGACGCCGTTCTCGCCCTGGATCGGCTCGATGATCACCAGCGCCGTCTCCTCGGTGACCGCGGCGGCCAGGGCCTGCGGGTCGCCGTACGGCACGTGCGTGACGTCGCCGGGCAGCGGCAGGAAGGGCTCCTGCTTGCCGGGCTGGCCGGTCAGCGCCAGGGCGCCCATGGTGCGGCCGTGGAAGCCGCCCGTGGTGGCGACCATGTGCGGCCGGCCGGTCAGCCGGCCGATCTTGAAGGCGCCCTCGTTGGCCTCGGCGCCGGAGTTGCAGAAGTAGACCTTGCCGTCGCGGCCGAAGTGCTGGAGCAGCCGTTCGGCGAGGGCAACGGGCGGCTCGGCGATGAAGAGGTTGGAGACGTGGCCGAGGGAGGCGATCTGGCGGCTCACCGCGTCCACCACCGCCGGGTGGGCGTGGCCGAGCGCGTTCACCGCGATGCCGCCGACGAAGTCGAGGTACTCCGTGCCGTCGGCGTCCCAGAGCCGGGAGCCCTCGCCGCGCACCAGGGGCAGGCGCGGGGTGCCGTAGTTGTTCATGAGGGTGCCCTGCCACCGCTCGGTCAGCTCTTCGTTGCTCACGACTCCCCCTGTTCGTCCGGCACGACCATCGTGCCGATCCCCTCGTCGGTGAAGATCTCCAGCAGGATCGAGTGCTGGACCCGGCCGTCGATGACGCGGGCGGTGGTGACGCCGCCCCGCACCGCGTGCAGGCAGCCCTCCATCTTCGGCACCATGCCGCTGGAGAGATCGGGCAGCAGTTTCTCCAGCTGGGTGGCCGTGAGGCGGCTGATCACCTCGTCGGAGTTCGGCCAGTCCTCGTAGAGGCCCTCCACGTCGGTGAGGACCATGAGAGTCTCGGCGCCGAGCGCCGCAGCGAGTGCCGCAGCCGCCGTATCAGCATTGACGTTGTAGACATGGTGGTCGTCCTGGGAGCGGGCGATCGACGAGACGACCGGGATGCGGCCGTCGGCCAACAGTGCCTCGATGGCGCCGGTGTCGATCTCGGTGATCTCGCCGACCCGGCCGATGTCGACGAGTTCGCCGTCGATCTCGGGCTGGTGCTTGGTGGCGGTGAGGGTGTGCGCGTCCTCGCCGGTGAGGCCGACGGCGAGCGGTCCGTGCTGGTTGAGCAGCCCGACCAGCTCGCGCTGCACCTGCCCGGCCAGCACCATCCGTACGACGTCCATGGCGTCCTCGGTGGTGACGCGCAGCCCGGCCTTGAACTCGCTGACGATGCCGTGCTTGTCGAGGGCGGCACTGATCTGCGGTCCGCCGCCGTGCACGACGACGGGCTTGAGACCGGCGTGGCGCAGGAAGACGACGTCCTGGGCGAAGGCGGCCTTGAGGTCCTCGTCGATCATGGCGTTGCCGCCGAACTTGATGACGACGGTCTTGCCGTGGTGCCGGGTCAGCCAGGGCAGCGCCTCGATGAGGATCTGGGCCTTGGGGAGCGCGGTGTGCTTCCTCGTCGTACTCATGAGCTGTACGCGCTGTTCTCGTGGACGTAGTCGGCGGTGAGGTCGTTGGTCCAGATGGTCGCCGTGGCGTCGCCCGCGGCGAGGTCGGCGACGATGTGCACCTCGCGGTAGCGCATGTCGACCAGCTCGCGGTCCTCGCCGACGCCGCCGTTCTTGCAGACCCAGACGCCGTTGATGGCGACGTTCAGCCGGTCGGGCTCGAAGGCGGCGTCGGTGGTGCCGATGGCGGAGAGCACGCGGCCCCAGTTGGGGTCCTCGCCGTGGATGGCGCACTTGAGGAGGTTGTTGCGGGCGATGGTGCGGCCCACCTGGACGGCCTCGTCCTCGGTCGCGGCGTTCACGACCTCGACCTTGATGTCCTTGCTGGCGCCCTCGGCGTCCCGGATGAGCTGCTGTCCGAGGTCGTCGCAGACGGTGCGGACGGCCTCGGCGAACGCTTCGTACTCCGGCGTGACGCCGGAGGCACCGGAGGCGAGCAGCAGCACCGTGTCGTTGGTGGACATGCAGCCGTCGGAGTCGACCCGGTCGAAGGTGACGCGGGTGGCGGCGCGCAGGGCGCGGTCCAGGGCCCCGGTCTCCAGGTCGGCGTCGGTGGTGATCACGACGAGCATGGTGGCGAGGCCGGGGGCGAGCATGCCCGCGCCCTTGGCCATGCCGCCGACGGTCCAGCCGTCCCTGCTGACGACGGACGTCTTGTGCACGGTGTCGGTGGTCTTGATGGCGATGGCGGCCTTCTCGCCGCCGTGCTCGGAGAGCTGACCGGCGGCCGTCTCCACGCCCGGGAGCAGCTTGTCCATGGGCAGCAGTACGCCGATGAGTCCGGTGGAGCACACGGCGACCTCGCCCGCTCCCGTCCCGAGCACGTCGGCGACCTTCTCGGCCGTGGCATGCGTGTCCTGGAAGCCCTTGGGCCCGGTGCAGGCGTTGGCGCCGCCGGAGTTGAGGACGACGGCGGTCAGCTCACCGCTCTTCAGCACCTGCTCGGACCACAGGACCGGCGCGGCCTTGACACGGTTGGAGGTGAAGACGCCCGCGGCGGAGCGGCGGGGGCCGGTGTTGACCACGAGGGCCAGGTCGGGGTTGCCGCTCTCCTTGATCCCGGCGGTGATGCCCGCCGCCGTGAATCCCTTTGCTGCCGTCACACTCACGGCGCAACTCCGATCGTCGTCAGTCCGGTGGTCTCGTCGAGACCCAGGGCGAGGTTCATGCTCTGGACGGCACCGCCCGCGGTGCCCTTGGCCAGGTTGTCGATGGCGCTGATCGCGATGATCCGGCCCGCGGCGGCGTCGTGGGCGACCTGTACCTGGACGGCGTTGGAGCCGTAAACGGAGGCGGTCGCGGGCCACTGGCCCTCGGGCAGCAGGTGCACGAACGGTTCGTCGGCGAGGGCCTTCTCGTAGGCGGCCCGCACCGTCTCGGCGGTGACCCCGGGCTTCGCCTTCGCGGTGCAGGTGGCGAGGATGCCGCGGGGCATCGGCGCGAGGGTCGGCGTGAAGGAGACGGTGACCGGCTCCCCCGCCACCGCGCCGAGGTTCTGGATCATCTCGGGGGTGTGCCGGTGGCCGCCGCCGACGCCGTACGGCGACATGGAGCCCATGACCTCGCTGCCCAGCAGGTGCGGCTTGGCCGCCTTGCCCGCGCCGGAGGTGCCGGAGGCGGCGACGATCACGGCCTCGGGCTCGGCCAGCGACGCGGCGTACGCCGGGAAGAGGGCCAGGGACACGGCTGTGGGGTAGCAACCGGGCACCGCGATGCGCTTGGACCCCTCCAGCGCGGCGCGGGCACCCGGAAGTTCGGGGAGACCGTAGGGCCAGGTTCCGGCGTGCGGGGAGCCGTAGAACGCCTCCCAGTCACCGGCGTCCTTGAGCCGGAAGTCGGCGCCCATGTCGACGACGAGGACGTCCGGCCCGAGCTGCTCGGCGACGGCGGCGGACTGCCCGTGCGGCAGGGCGAGGAACACGACGTCGTGCCCGCCGAGCACCTCCGGCGTCGTCGCCTCCAGCACCCGGTCGGCCAGCGGCAGCAGGTGCGGTTGCAGCGCGCCGAGCCGCTGCCCCGCGTTGGAGTTGCCGGTCAGGGCGCCGATCTCGACCTCGGGATGGGTCAGGAGCAGACGCAGCAGCTCACCGCCCGCATACCCACTCGCTCCGGCCACCGCCGCACGTACCGCCATGGAAATACCCTCCTCCTGGAGAGCATGACTATACGTGTCGCTGCACGTTTATGCAACGCGATGCGGTGCGGCCTCGGGGTCCCGCCGCGGGCATCGGCTAGCCTGCCGCTTCCGGAATCCGAGCACCGTGGGGGTGGCTGTGCGTTCGTGGATCGTCGAGCTGGTCGTCGGGCTGAGGCCGTGGCAGCGCGCGGCGCTCGTCGTGTCCCTGTGCGCCCTCGCCCTTCCCCTGTGGTTCGCCGCGGGGAACACCGACCGGTATCGCGACGGGCAGCCGGCCGTGACGGAGGGGTTCGTCAACTGCGAGTGGGACGGACCGTGCCAGGGCGCGTGGAGGCTGGCGGACGGAAGCCGGGGCGGTGGCAGGATCGACGGCCTGGACTTCACCGCCGAGGAGGAGCTGATCGAGGACATCGCGCTCTTCGGCGGCCCCGACTGGGCGGTCGCCGACCGCGGGACCCTGCTCCGCCACGCGCTGGCCCAGTACACGGTGGCCACGGCCGGCGCGGCGCTCGTCATCTGGATCGCCCGGCGGCGCTCGAAGTACAACCAGGAGATGCGTTCGTTGATCCAGCGCCACCGCAGCACTACGCCTTGACGGCCTCCGCGATCCGCAGCGCCGCCTCGGCGGGCGTGAGGTGCGTGGTGTCGACGACCTCGGCCTCGGTATGCAGCCAGGTGCGGGCGGCCTCGGCGTACGGCTCGAGGTAGCGGAGACGGAACGGCGAGTTCGGCCCCAGTACGGTGTCCCCCGCGATGCGCCCCCGCAGGGTCTCCTGGTCGGCGTGGAGGACGAAGTGCCGTACGGGGATCGCGTGCGCGGCGAGGCCGTCCGCGATCTCCCTCCAGTACTCCTCGACCAGGATTGTCATCGGCATCACCAGGGTGCCGCCGGTGTAGTCGAGCACCCGCCGGGCGGTCTCGACGACGAGCGGCCGCCACGGCGGCCAGTGCTGGAAGTTGTCCGTGTCGGGCAGCCCCGGCGTGATGTCCATGAGCGTCTCGCCGACCTTCTCGGCGTCGAACACCCGGGAGTCCGGGAGCAGCTCCTGCACGAGCGCGCCGGTCGTCGTCTTGCCCGCACCGTGGGTGCCGTTCAGCCATACGATCATGCGTCCCCACGCTAGCCCGGACCGACGACGCGGTGGTGCGGTTTCGTCGCCGGTCCGGGGTCGCGGGCTGCCGGGCTATCGCTGTCGGATCCGCAGGAACGTCACCGAGTTCGCCGGGAAGGTGTAGGTGAACTCGCTCGCCACTCCCGAGAAGGTCGAGGTCACCGGGGTGACCGGGGTGTCCGTCTCGGTGTTGACCGCGTCCTGGTCGGCGGCCAGCGTGGTGACCGCGGCCCTGGACGCCACCTTCGCGCCGCCGAGGTCGACGGCGGTGCGGGCCGCGGTGTCCTGGGCGTTGACGACCTTGACGATCAGCTCGCCGGTGCGGTCGTCGCGGGTGACGGTCTGGCGGAACGGCTCGGCCGGCTTGTCGTCGGTGAAGCTGCCCCACTCCTCGCCGTCGAGGTAGAGGGTGACCTGGCGGCCCCTGACCTTGACGTCGATGTCGTAGGCGCGGCCCGTCTCGATGGACCCGGCCTTGGTCAGGAGCGTCGACTTGCCGCCGTCGGAGGCCTGCTCGACGGCGGACTGGGTGTTGTTCCAGCCGCCCAGGTTCCACCAGTAGTAGTTGCCGGTGTCCTTGACGCCGAAGGCGACCAGGAAGCCCTCCTTGCCGGACTCCTTCGTGGCCTTCACGTGCAGGTCGTAGTCGTGCCAGGCCGGGTCGCCCGCCGTGACCATGGTGTTCTCGGCCGCCGCGTCCGTCTGGACGTACTGGCCGTCCTGGACCGTCCAGCTGCCGGCGCCCGAGTGGGTCCACTGCGAGGCGTCGCCGGAGAAGTCGTCGGACAGGAGGGACTCCCCGTCGGCCGAGGTCACCTTCACGTCGTCGTAGGCCGCACTGGTCGCCCAGGTCGACAGGCCGACGCCGCCGGTGATGGGGCCGCTGACGGCGGGGGTGCCGGTGGCCGTGGAGCGGACGACGCGGTCGCCGGTGTTGTTCATGAACAGCTTCTGGACCTCGTAGTTGGCCGAGCCCCAGGACGCGTGGTTGTTGAACCAGATCAGGTCCGGGCTCCACTGCACGTAGTCCTCGTTGGACAGCAGCGGGGCGTAGGAGGCCAGCTTGACGACGTCGGCGTTGCGCTCCAGGCCGGTCATGAACGCGGCTTCGGCGAGGGCGTTCTTCCAGGCGTTGCCCTGGGAGGCGTACTCGCCGAGGAAGACCTTGGGACCCTTCCTGTCGTACGAGTCGTAGCGGTCGTTGTTCTGCAGGAACCACTGCGGGCTGTTGTAGTAGTGCTCGTCGACCATCGCGACACCGGCGTCGCGGTTGAGCTGCCAGGCGGTGTCGAAGGTGGCGCCGGAGTCGTCGGGGCCGGAGTTGGAGACGACGGTGATGTCCGGGTACTCCGCCTCGATGGCGGTACGGAACTGCTCGAAGCGGGCGAAGAACTCCTTCGGGAGGTTCTCCTCGTTGCCGACTTCGAGGTGGGTGAGGCCGAAGGGCCTGGGATGGCCCATCGCCGCCCGTTTGCCGCCCCACTCGCTGGTGCGGGGGCCGTTGGCGAACTCGATGAGGTCCAGGGTGTCCTGGATGTGCCGCTTCAGCAGCGCGTCGTCGACGACGGCCTTGTTCTGGCCGCAGCCGGTGACCAGGGCGGGGACGACGGGCAGCGGCATGGCCCCGATGTCCTCGGCGAAGCGGAAGTACTCGTAGTAGCCGAGGCCGTAGCTCTGGTTGTAGCCCCAGAAGTTGGCGTTGGTGGCGCGCTCCTCGACCGGGCCGATGGTGTCCTTCCACTGGTAGGAGCGCTTGCGCTGCCAGCCGGAGTCCGCGCTGTAGTCCGCCATGGAGCCGGTGTTGACCAGGCAGCCGCCGGGGAAGCGCAGGAAGCCGGGGTGCAGGGCCTCGATCTTCTCCGCGAGGTCCTTGCGCAGGCCGTTCGGCTGGTGCCGGTAGGTGTCGCGGGGAAAGAGGGACACCATGTCGAGGGCGGCGGGGGCGGTGGTGGCGACGGCGAGGCGGCCGCGGTTGCTGGTGCGGGTCGCGGTGAAGGTGGCCGTGTACTTGCGCCACTGCCCCTTCGCCGCCACCTGGCGCGCCTTCGCGAGGGTGCCCGCGGCGTCCGTGAGCGTCACGGTGAGGGTGGTGCCCTGCTCGGCCCGGGACCAGACCGAGAAGTCGTACCTCTCGCCCTTCTCGACCCGGATGCCGGTGTTGTAGCCCGCGTTGGTGACGGCGGAGCCGGCGGCCAGGGAGAGGTAGTTGCGGTTGCGCTCGTTGAGGCGGCCCCCGTCGTTCACCACCTCGGCCGGACCGTCGGCCGCCCACGCGGTGAGCGGTGTGTACGAGGCGTTGTCGGCGGTGGAGTACTCGAAGGACCGGTTCTGCACGAGCTCGGCGTACAGGCCGCCGTCGGCGGCGCGGTTGATGTCCTCGTAGAAGACGCCGTACATCGTGTCGTCGATCGCGGGACCCCGGTCGGACGGGTCGACGGTGATCGTGTAGTCGGCGACGGCCTCCGCGTGTGCCGGGGACGGCAGCAGGGCGGCTGCCGTCAGGAGGGCGGTGACGCTGAGACCGAGTCTCCAGCGGGTGCGTGACATGGATACTCCGCGGCTCTCACCAGGTAGTCGTTCGGGATATCGGACATTGGTCAGCACTTCGAACGGCAAGATAGGGAGGGGGTCGCGGCGCGTCAATGGGTCGCGCGGCAACGAGTGGGCCGAAGCGGGAAAGCGAGTGGAAATGGGCGAGTTGTGGCCGGTGCCCGACGTACTGGCGTACCTCGCGGGACGCTGGCGCACCGAGCGGTCGGTGCGGGATCTGGCAGGCGGCCTGGAGGGCCGCTTCGAGGGGCTCACGTCCTTCGACGCCCTCGACGGCGGCGGGCTGATCGGCCGGGAGTCGGGCGCCTTCACCTGGCAGGGCGTGACCCGGCCGGCCGAGCGCACGCTGCTCTACGAGCCGGAAAACGGGCCGGGAAGCGGGCCGGGCCGGGTGGACGTGCGCTTCGCGGACGGCCGCCCCTTCCACGGCCTGGACCTGACTTCGGGACACCATGTGGCCGACCACCCCTGCGCCGCCGACCTCTACCGGGGCGAGTTCACCGTCCGGGGCCCGGACCGCTGGCGGACCGTGTGGCGGGTGGGCGGCCCGGCCAAGGACCTGCTGCTCACAACGGATTACCTTCGCGAAACGCCGGATGCCTAGCACCCTGGTCCGGCGCCCCCTCGAAGCGGAGGCTCCAGCGGCCCGCGCGGCCCGTCACGGTGGTCGTCGACAGCGGGCGGACGTCCAGGTTCCAGTACGTTCCGGGCGGCGCCTTCAGCGCGTAGACCAGCGCGGCCCGGATCACGGAGGGCTCGGCCACGGCGACGATCCGGTCGCCGTCCTCCCCGGGGCGGGTGTCGAGCCAGCCGCCCACCCGGGTGATGAAGCCCAGCAGCGACTCCCCGCCGTGCGGGGCCGACCGGGGATCGGCGAGCCAGGCGTCCACGGCCGCCGGTTCACGGGCCATGGCCTCACCGAGCGTCAGGCCGCGCCACCGGCCCATGTCGCAGTCCCGCAGGGCCAGTTGGGACAGCGGCGCGCAGCCGAGGGCGTCACCGGTGGCGCGGCTGCGGGGCGTGGGCGAGCAGTAGCGCAACTCGGCGGCGGCGAGCGGCAGCAGGTCGCCCGCGGCGCGCAGCGCCTCGTCCCATCCGGCCTGGTCCAGCGGCCGCTCGTCGTCGAAGCGCTCGGCGAGCAGCGGTGAGCTGCGCGCAGCCGCGACGAACGTGACCCGAAGCGCCATGCGGTGATGGTGGAGCCGGAAGGTGTCCAGGTCAAGGGGTGTTACCTGTGGGTCACCCAGGGTGTGCCACGGCTCACCGACCGAAGGCGAACGCCGTCAGCGGCCCCACACCTCCTGGCAGGCGGTGCGCAGGCGCCGTACCCCTTCCGCGATCTCCCCGACGTTCGCGACCGCGGCGAAGCTCAGCCGGAAGTGGGCGGCGGGGGGTTCGGCGCTGAAGTACGGGCGGCCCGGGGTGATCGCGACGCCCGCACGCAGGGCGGCCGAGGTGAGGGCGGTCTCGTCCGTGCCCTCGGGCAGCCGGGGCCACAGGTGGTAGCCGCCGGAGGGGACGTGGGACAGGGCGATCTCGGGGAGTCGCAGCCCCAGGGCGGAGGTCATGGCGTCCCGGCGGGCCTTCAACTCGGCCGAGACGGCACGCAGGTGGCGCGGCCAGGCGGGCGAGCCGACGAGTTCCAGCGCCGCCTCCTGGAGCGGCCGCGGCACGAAGAAGGTGTCGACGATCTGAATGGCGCGCAGGCGTTCGAGGACCGGCCCGTGCGCGGCCAGGGCGCTCACCCGGAAGCTGGGCGAGGTCGCCTTGGTCAGCGAGCAGACGTGGACCACGACGCCGTCCGGGTCGTCGGCGGCGAGCGGGGCGGGCAGCGGGCCCGCGTCCTCGTGCACGAGCCGGCGCACGAAGTCGTCCTCCACGACGAAGGCACCGGCGGCCCGCGCGATGCGCAGCACCTCGCCGCGCCGCTCGGGGGCGAGCACGGCGCCGGTCGGGTTCTGGAACAGGGGCTGGCAGACGAAGACCCGGGCGCCGGTCGCGCGGAAGGCGTCGGCGAGCAGGGCGGGCCGTACGCCGTCGGCGTCCACGGGGACGGGCACCGGACGCAGTCCGGCCGCCCGTGCGATGGCCAGCATGCCGGGGTAGGTCGGGGACTCGACGAGCACGGGGGTGCCGGGCGGGGCGAGCGCGCGCAGGGCGGTGGCCAGGGCGGACTGGCCGCCCGCGGTGATCAGTACCTCGGCCGCCGTGATGGCGCCGCCGATGCCGCGCGCGAACCACTCCCGCAGCTCCGGCAGCCCCTCCATCGGCGGGCGGCCCCAGGCGCCGGGCCGCCGTCCGGCCCGGGCCAGGGCCGCCGCCATCGCCCGCTCCGGCTGCAACGAGGGGTGCAGGTACCCGCCGTTGAACTCCACGACGCCGGACGGCGGGGCGGCCAGCGAGACCAGCACCCCGGAGGCGTCCACCGAGCGCGGTACGAGGTCGGCGGCGCCGTCGGCGCTCAGCGCCACCTCCTGCCAGGAGGTGTCCCCGGCGGGCGCCGCCGAGGGGCGCGGCCGGGCACGGAAGGCGCCGGCGCCGGGCCGGGTGACGACCAGCCCCTCGGCGGCCAGCTGGGCCAGGGCGCGGGAGACCGTCACCGGGCTCACCCGGAACCGGTCGACGAGGGCACGGCTCGACGGGAGCTTTCCGCCTGGCGAGTAGCGGTCCAACTCCCGCCGCAACACGGTCACCAGGTCAGCGACGCTGCTACGCTCTTGCATGAGAGCACAGAGTAGCGCTACCGCACCGTCCCGGATAGCAGTCGGCGCCGCCGACGCGGACACCGGCGGCGCGTCCTTCGGCACCGTCCAGGCCGCCCTCGGTGTCGTCGCCTTCTCCCTCACCTTCCCCGCCACCGCCTGGGGCCTGGAGGGCTTCGGGCCCTGGTCCCTGATCGCCGTGCGCAGCATCCTCGCCGCCGCGGTCGCCGGAGCCTGCCTGGTGGTGCTGAGGGTGGCACCGCCCGAGCGGCGGCACTGGCTGGGCCTCGCCGTGGTGGGCGCCGGGGTGGTCCTCGGCTTCCCCCTGCTCACGACGCTCGCCCTGCAGACGTCGACCACCGCGCACGCCGCCGTGGTGGTGGGCCTGCTGCCGCTGACCACCGCGCTGCTGTCCGCGCTGCGCATCGGCACCCGCCCCTCGCGCACCTTCTGGATCGCGGCCCTGGCGGGCGCGGCGGCCGTGATCGCCTTCACGGTGCAGCAGAGCGGCGGAGCGCTGACCTCGGCCGACGCCTATCTCTTCGCGGCCCTGCTGGTGTGCGCCGCCGGCTACACGGAGGGCGGCCGGCTGGCCCGGGTGATGCCGGGGTGGCAGGTAATCGGCTGGGCGCTGGCGCTGTGCCTGCCGCTGACGGTGCCGATGGCGGCGGTGGCACTGTCCTTCGAGCCGGTGCACCTGACGGCGCACGCCGTGACCGGGCTGCTGTGGGTGGCGATCGGTTCGCAGTTCCTCGGCCTGGTCGTCTGGTACCGGGGCATGGCGGCGATCGGCATCCCGAAGGCCAGCCAGTTGCAGCTGGCCCAGCCGCTGCTCACACTGGTGTGGTCGGTACTTCTCCTGGGCGAGCACCTGCCGGTGGCCGCTCCGCTGACGGCCGCGGCCGTACTGGTGTGCATCGCGGTCACCCAGCGGGCCAGGGGTTAGCGCCCGCCCTCGGACCGCACACAGGTGAGGAGGCCTCACGGATGCACGCAACCAAGGGCGACCAGCTGGTCCAGCACGGCCGGGTGGTCGGTGAGCACGACAAGGTCGCGGAAATCGTCGAAGTGATGGGCGACAAGGGCACTCCCCCGTACCGGGTCCGGTTCGAGGACGGGCACGAGGCCGTGTGCTCGCCCGGCCCCGACTCGGAGATCCGGCACAGGGAGACCCAGCTGTAGCCCAGGGGCCGCACCCCACGCGGGAGCGGTCAGCGCGGGACGGCGGCCGGCTGCGTGTAGTGGTCGGCGGCCACCCGGGCCATCGCGCCGCCGCGGTCGTCGGCGACGTCCTTGGCCGAGAAGTAGACGTGCCCGCGGACCTCCGGGTACCGAGCGGCCAGCGTCAGGTGGCGGGAGAGTTCGGCCGGGTCCTGCCAGGCGGCGGGCTGCGCCGGGTCCCCGGACTTGTACAGCGCCTCGCCGATGTAGAGCTGGGTGCGGCTGCCCCGGGCGGCCTCGGCCCACCAGGGCAGTAGTTTCGCGTAGTCGGCGCCGTCCAGCCCGATGTTCCAGTACAGCTGCGGCACGACGTAGTCGATCCAGCCCTCGCGCACCCACTTGCGGGTGTCCGCGTACAGGTCGTCGTACGTCTGCACGCCCGCCCGGGTGTCCGAGCCGCGCTCGTCGGTGGCGGCGTTGCGCCACACGCCGAAGGGGCTGACGCCGAAGCGGGCGGCCGGCTGGACGTCCTTGACCCGTTGCGCGGTCTCGCGCACCAGCCGGTCGATGTTGTCCCGCCGCCAGTCGGCCTTCGTGGCGAAGCCGGTGCCGAACGTGCCGAAGGTCCCGCCGTCGTCGAAGCTCTGGCCCGCCACCGGATACGGATAGAAGTAGTCGTCGAAGTGGACCCCGTCCACCTCGTACTTCGCCACCGCGTCCATGATCGCGTCCTGGACGAACGCCCGGACCTCCGGCAGCCCGGGGTTGTAGTAGAGCTGCCCGCCGTACGGCACCACCCACCCGGGGTTCTTCCGCGCGGGGTGCGAGGAGACGAGGCGGGCCGGGTCGTCGTGGGTGGCGACGCGGTACGGGTTGAACCAGGCGTGCAGGTGCAGGCCGCGGGCGTGGGCCTCCTTGACCGCCGTGCCCAGCGGGTCCCAGCCCGGGTCCCGGCCCTGGCTGCCGGACAGGTACTGCGACCACGGCTCGTGCGCCGAGGGCCACAGCGCGTCAGCCGTCGGCCGCACCTGGAGGATCACCGTGTTGAGGCGGTGCCGGACCGCGTTGTCGAGGTGCTCGATCAGCTCCGCGCGCTGCTCGGCGGCGCGCAGCCCGGCGCGGGTGGGCCAGTCGCGGTTGGCCACGGTGGCCAGCCACATCCCCCGCATCCCGGCGGCGGCGCTGCGCGAGGACGCCGGCTCGGCGGCGCCCCGGGCGGTGGGCGCCGCGGACGCCCCCGTAGCCCCGGACACCGCCGTGAACGCCGACAACGCCGCCACCGTGAAGGCACGGCGCGAGACACCGCCCATGGGAAGACCTCCTGAACGCTGTGGATCCGTACGGTCACGGATCGTGTACGGGGCCTCAGCATGCCCGACCCGGGAGACGGAACCGTGACCATTCGGGGGTAACGTGCTCGATCGGAGCAGGCGACGGGGACCCCGGCATGCCTGCGGCCAGCCGTGGAGTCAGCGAAAGGGACGATGTGACCGGCATCTCGGGAGATATCGCACGGGTCGGCGTGGTCGGCTGTGGCCAGATGGGGGCGGGCATCGCCGAGGTGTGCGCCCGCTCGGGTCTGGAGGTGATGGTCGCCGAGACCACCGGCGAGGCTCTGGAGATCGGCCGCACCCGGCTGTACAACTCGCTGGCCAAGGCGGCCGAGCGCGGCAAGATGACCGAGGAGGAGCGGGACGCGACACAGGCGCGCCTCAGCTTCACCACGGACCTCGGCGAGTTTGCCGACCGTGATCTGGTGATCGAGGCCGTCGTCGAGAACGAGCAGGTCAAGACCGAGATCTTCCAGGTGCTCGATCAGGTCGTGACCCGGCCGGACGCGATCCTGGCCTCCAACACCTCCTCCATCCCGCTGGTGAAGCTGGCGGTCGCCACCTCGCGGCCCGACCACGTCATCGGCATCCACTTCTTCAACCCGGCCCCGGTGCAGCAGCTCGTCGAGCTGATCCCGGCGCTCACCACCTCCGAGGGCACGCTCAGCCGGGCTCAGCTGTTCACCGAGAAGGTGCTGGGCAAGCACGCCATCCGCGCCCAGGACCGCTCCGGGTTCGTGGTCAACGCGCTGCTGATCCCGTACCTGCTCTCCGCGATCCGGATGTTCGAGTCGGGCATCGCGAGCCGCGAGGACATCGACAACGGCATGGAGATGGGCTGCGCCCACCCGATGGGCCCGCTGAAGCTGGCCGACCTGATCGGCCTGGACACGGTCGCCTCGGTGGCGTATTCGATGTACGAGGAGTATAAGGAGCCGCTGTACGCCGCTCCGCCGCTGCTCCAGCGCATGGTCGACGCGGGCCGTCTCGGCCGCAAGAGCAGCTCGGGCTTCTACGCCTACGGCTGACGCCGGTCGCGGCGCCGCTCCTCATCCCAGGCCCTTGTCCTTCCTGAGGCCCAGTCCCCGGCTCTGCTCCTGCTCCCGGTTCTGGCTCTGGTTGCGGCTCTGGTCCTGGGTGACCGCCGCCGTGCCGTCGGGCCCGCCGCGTGCACGGTTCTCGGCGGCCCGGTTCGGGGGGCGGGGGCCCGACAGCCCCGCCGCGGCCACGCGTAGCGTGTTCGCCACGTCGGGGTCCAGTCTGCTCGATTCCCGGGGAGCGTCGCTTTCGTCGTCCGGCCCGTCCCGGTTCTCCCGCTCCCGCTCCCGGTCCGGGTTCTCCCGACGACGTGCCTCCGCCGAAGCCTCGTAGGCCTGTTGGGCCTCCACGGCCCGGGCCATGTTGGCTCCGCGCATGCGGTCCACGTTCGGCTCGAGCTTGAACCCCTCGATCTTGAGTTCCTTGGTCTCGATGTCGGACCGGTCCTCGTCGTCCTCGTCCCCGCCGTCGTCGGGCGGTGCGCCGTGGTCGTCCGGGTCGTCGGGACCGTCGCCGGAGCCGCCGGGAGCACCGGCTCCGTCCGGGGGCGGGCCGTCCGCGGGTGGTCCGACCTTGAGGTTGAGCCATGGATTGGGGCGCTGCTCCCCACCGTCGCCGTCCGGCTCCTGGTCTGCCGGGCCCTCCGGGTCGTCCGCGTAGGTATCCGGTGGATCGCCGTCCTGCCAGGCGCCGTCCGGCGGCCCGTCGGCGGCGAACGCCTCACGAGCGGCGTCGGCCCGGCCTTCGAAGGCGGCACCGGCGGCGGCTTCCTCCAGGGCGTTAGCGGTCTCCGCGACGAGATCCGCGGCGGCCTCGGCTGCGGCGACACCGATTTCGGCCACGCCCTCGGCCGCCGACACCAGGGCCCCGCCTGCCTCGTCGAGCTCACTCCGAGCCGTCCGGCCCTCCGGCTCGGCCGGCTCCGACGGCTCCCGGTCATCCGCTTCGGAATCCGGGGTCGAGGCTGCCCTGTCCCGGTCCCCGGGCTCCGGCATGGCCGCCGCTTCGGGCTCCGGCTCGGTGTCCGGCCGCGCTTCCGCGACCGCGGCTTCTCGTTGCGGCCGTTGCTCGGGCTCGGACGCGGGCTCAGTCTCGGACGCGGGGTCCGCGTCGGGCGGGGGCTCGGGCGCCCCCTGGTGTCCCCGCTCCGTCTCGGACGCGGGCTCCGCGTCAGGCGCGGGCTCCGTCTCGGACGCGGACTCGGCGAGCGGTGCGGGCTCGGGCGCCCCGTCGGGGTCTCGCTCGGAGTCGTGCTCCGGGTCCGGCACGGGCTCCGGCCCCGGCCCCGGCTCCGGCTCCGGCTCCGGCTCCGGCTCCGGCTCCGGCTCCGGCTCCGGCTCCGGCTCCGAGTCAGGTTCAGGTTCCGCCGTGGGCCTCGCTTCCCTCTCAGCATCGCGGTCACGTTCCGACTCGGGCCCGGACTCTTGTTCCGGCTCGGGCTCTCGCGCTCGCTCCCGCTCGGTCTCAGAGACGGGCTCAGGTTCCGGCTCTTGCTCGGCTTCGGGCTCGGCCTCGGCTTCGGGCTCGGCCTCAGCCTCGGGCTCGCGCTCGGGCTCGGGCTCGGGCTCGGCCTCAGCCTCGGGCTCGCGCTCGGGCTCGGGCTCGGCCTCAGCCTCGGGCTCGCGCTCGGGCTCCGCCTCAGCCTCGGGCTCGGGCTCGCGCTCGGGCTCCGCCTCAGCCTCAGCCTCAGCCTCGGGCTCGGGCTCGCGCTCGGGCTCGGGCTCGGGCTCGGGCTCGGGCTCGGAGACAGGCTCGGGCTCCGGTTCTCGCTTCGGCTCCGGGGCGGGTGCCTGGTCCGGTGCGGGGGGCGGCTCCGGGTTCGGGGCGGGCTCGGGTTCCGGGCCCGGGTCGGCGCGGTCCTGGTCCGGCGGCTGTGCCGGCTCCGGCTCGTCCGTCGGCGGGTCGCCGTCCTCCGGGGCCTCCGCGACGGGCGGCGCCGGATCGTCGGGCCGGGAGTCGGTCTCCGGAATGTCGCCGTCCCCGGTGTCCTCCGCCCGTTGCCCGTCCTGCGGCGCCTCCGCGTTCTCGCCGGACTGGTCCGGTACGTCTCCGTCACCGGGGGCGTGCGCGTCGCGAGGAGGCGGGGGCGGTGGAGGGGGCGGCGGGGCGTCACCGACCGTGCCGCCGAGTTCGCTCATCCGTGGACCCCCGTCCCCTCGGCGCACACCTGCGCCACCCGTGCCGCCGTCTCCGCCACCAGCGCGCGCAGCCGCGGACCTTCCTCGCAGGCCAGGGCGAAGGCCCGTCGTACGTGGTCCTCCGTCGTGGCGCCCGTCACCGCCGCCACCGCCCGGCGCAGTCCGCTGCGCTCCACGTCGCCGATCCTGGCGTGGGCCTTCCCCGGTCCGTACCCGGGCAGGGCACGGACCTGGAGGCGGTGGTCCGCGCCGGAGGTTCCGGTGAGCACCAGCCCGCGGGCCGCCCACTCGGCCTCGTGTTCCGGGTATCCGTGGGGTCCGTCCGGGGTCGCCTTCCGGGCGCGTTGGATGGCTTCCAGCACGTCCCGGAAGCGGTAGTTGGCGTAGGTGTACCGGCGCCGGTCGACCGGCGGCGGCTCCCGGCCCAGCAGTTCGGCGTACAGCACGGTGTACAGGCGCTCCGCGAAGTCCCCGGGGTCGACCTCGTCCCGCATCAGGGTTTCCCGCGCCGAGACGGCTCGTTCCGCCGCGTACCCGAGGGTGCACTCCAGACCGCGTGCGGTGAGGGCCGTCAGGGCCGCCCGTACCCGAGACGCCGGGGCCGGGGCGGCCATGCCCATCGCCTGCGCGCAGGCGGCTGCCTCCACCCAGATCAGGTGGAGCGGCTCCGCGGACCGGTGCTGGGAGTCGTTCATCGCGCGCAGCGTGCAGGGTGCGCCGCGGCACGCGGGTCCGCACAGGCGGCTGCGGCTGCCCAGCAGCGGCGGTTCGCCGGAGGCGCCCTCGGCGCTCTCGTCGTGCTCGCCGTGCGGGACGGACGTCAGTACGGGCCGGTCCATGCCGTCCGCGGCGACGGCGGCGCGGCCCGGGGGCAGGGCGACGACGTTCTCGCTCTGCTCCGGCCGGAGGTTCATCGTGGCGCCCACGAACCGGCGGTCGTCCTCGGCCGGCAGCCTGTGCATGATCTTCAACGCGCTGTTCTTGACCACGTCCGGGAGGATCTTGCTGGGGATCTGCTCGACGATGACGACGCCCTCGCCGTAGGCGCGGATCTCGGCGAGGAGCGATGCGAACAGTTCGACCGCGGCGGCCGCGGGGCCGTCCTCGACGTTCTTGAGCAGGCGGTGCGCCTCCTCCACGACGAGCACGTGGCGCAGGGGCACCCCGCCCGCGCCGTGGTTCACCCGCAGGTGTTCGACGAGGCGGATGAGGGTGGCCCCGATGAGGAAGGCCTTGTCCTGGTCGTTGGTGATCGTTTCCAGTTCCAGGACCACGTTCCCGGAGAGCAGTCCGGCGACGTCCAGCGGGTGGCCGCCCTCGAAGAACCGGCCCGGGGTGCCTTCCCGCAGCGAGCCCATGCGGACGTCGACGAAACCCCGTACGTCGGCGGTGACCTCCTTGCCGTAGCCGATCGTCTCGACCACCTGCCGTGCCGTCGCCTGGAGTTCGCCGAGGGTCGGGTAGGCCGCCGTGCGGGGCTCGTCCGGCTCGTCCGGCAGGAACTTCGGCTTGTGGGCCGGGCGCGGCTCGCCGGTGACGAGGTCCCACCCGGCCTCCGTGTAGCACTGGGACAGTGCTCGGGCCAGCACCTGCGGGAACGGTTCGTGTCCCTCGAAGGCCGCCAGGAAGAGTGCTCTGACGAGGTCCACATGGCTCTGCAGGGGGAAGCCGGGCTCCGGTTCCAGCGGGTTGAGCGAGGCGGGCGGGACGTCCACGTCCCCCGGCCGGATCACGGTGACCCGCCGGGCTGCCTCCGGTCCCCCGGCCGCGCCGAGGCGGCCGGCCATGCGCGCGTACTCGGCCTTCGCCGGTTCGATCGCCAGCCAGGGGACCGGCCGTTCGTGCGTGGACAGGGCGGTGAGCAGGCTCCGGACGGTCTGGGACTTGCCCGAACCGGTGGCCCCGCAGATGAAGGCGTGCCGGTTGAGGGTCGCGCGCGAGACGTGGAGCCGGCCGGTGGCCGACAGCGACTCGTCGAGGATGTCGCCGATCGGGAAGCCGTCGGCGGCCGTGCCCTGCTCCGAGTCCTGCTCCGTGTCCTGCGTCGTGTCGTCGGCGGTGACGTCGAAGCGGTTGGGGGCCACCGTGCGGATGCCGGGCAGTTCCCGCTCCGGTGGCCGGGCGAGCGCGGCCACGAGTTCCGCGGGTGCGACGAACGGGGTGGCACCCGGCGCCACGGAAGCGACGGAAGCGGCGGCGGCCGGGGCGGTCGCGGTCAGTGCCTCGGCGAAGGGCATCGGGTGCCTGGTCGGCACGAGGACGTACGGCAGGTCGTCCAGGTCGCCGGAGCCGCACAGCAGCGCGGCCGAGGCGAGGACGGACCCCGGCCGCTCCGCGCCGACCAGCACGCGTACGCTCCATACTCCGGTGGCGAGCGCCCTGGTCAGTTCGCGGTGGCGCGCCTCGGCCCGTTCGGCCGCCAGCCGGTCGGCCGCGGAGTTCTCCCGCTGACGCAGCCGGGGCAGTTGCACGGACAGCGCGGCGCGCTCCTGCTCCAGCCGCTCGTACGGGAGGGGTTCGGCCAGGAGCAGCCAGGCGAAGGCGTCCGGCAGGTGGGCGACGGCGTCGTCGAAGGAGCCGCGGCGTTCCGTGGGCAGGGCACGTTCGTCGTCGCCCATGCGCAGGGCGTCGTGGGACCCGAGGCAGGGCAGCCAGTACGGCATCCGCTCCAGCAGTGCGGCGGCCTCGCCTGCCGGAATGTCCCGGGCGGTGGCGCCGGGCGGGTAGCCCACGGGGCGTTCGGCGGTGTCGTGGGGCTGCTCTCCCGCGGGCGGGAAGAACGGGGCGCCGCCCACCAGGAAGTGCATGGGCCGGTGGGGGCCGGGGCGGATCCACGCGGTGGCGAGCCCGGTGGGGCCGCCTTCGCCGTGGTGGCCGAGCACCGCGTGGGCGGCGGTCACCGCCGCGGTCAGCTGGGCGGCCGTACGGTCGTGGCCGGGTTGCCGCTCGTCCGGTCGGCGGGGCACGGTGAGCAGTCGGTGGAAGCGGTACGCGGCGAGTTGCGCGGGACCGCCGCGGGCGCCGGCGTCGGGTGTCACGGCAGGCTCGGGCGCGGCCGATCGGACACTTTCGGCAGGAAGTTGATGCCGGGGCTGCAGTCCCCGAAGACGACGCGTCGACCGCCCGGGCCGGTCTCGACGAGGACCAGTCCGGTCACGGGCAGGGCCTGCATCTGGGTGGGTTCGACCGTGAACTCGTACACCCGGCTGAGGTTCTCGCCGGTCGTGGTCGAGTGGGCGGTCGAGGTGGTGGTGGACTCCTGCCAGCTGCGGGAGAGCGAGGTGGCGGTGGAGTCCGAACTCCCCCAGGTGCTGCCCGTGCCGCTGCCGCCCCGGTTGAATCCCGAGGTCCGGGACAGTCCGCTCTGGAAGGTGTAGCTGGTGCCGCGTCCTTCCGTGAGCGTTTCTCCGACCTGCCGGGTCAGCTGGTTCACGAGGAACTTGTGTTCCTGTCCGATGAACTGCGCGGCGGCCTTCGCCTCCTCGCCGTTGCCCATGCGCATGAACACCGTCGCGCTGTCGGATCCGCCGGCGACCTGGACCGCGGCCTCCCGCAGGTGTTCCAGGAGCAGGACGAGCCGCACTCCGGCGGTCCGTGCCTGGCGGGCCATCGTCTCCAGCGCCTCACGGCCCAGGTGGTCGGCGCCCGCGACGACGAGCGTGCCCGAGCCGGGGGTGACCGCGCGCTTGCGCAGCGCGTGGAGCAGTTGGAAGAAGACGAAGCGGTCGGTGAGGTCCTTGCGCCGGTGCACCTCGTCCTCGGTCGTGACGACGGTGAGCCCGCCGGGTTTCCACCAGGCGGAGACGGGGGCGTCGGGCGTGTGGACCGTCTCCGCCCTGGTCAGCAGTTCCGTCTGGGCCCGCACGTAGCGGAGTTCGTTCTGGACGCGTTCGCCCTGGCCGACGAGGTCGATGGCCCGGGTCAGCGACTCGACCTCGGAGGCGCCGAGCGGGCCCGGTGCCTGCGGGCCGGGGTCGTAGACGCGGAGC
Organism: Streptomyces sp. NPDC111628; assembly: GCF_055635195.1. NCBI lineage: Bacteria > Bacillati > Actinomycetota > Actinomycetes > Kitasatosporales > Streptomycetaceae > Streptomyces > Streptomyces sp. NPDC111628. The sequence continues at coordinate 235,755 of NZ_JBVKBZ010000008.1, forward strand.
AGGACGCGCAGTCCGGCGGCGAGGCGGTCGAGGGTCACGGGCCCTTCGAGGAGGTCGGTGACGGTCTGGACCACGTCCACGTCGATGGTGTGGAGGTCGATGTCGGCGCCGGGCGGGCGCATGGTGCCCAGGGCCTCGGCCAGGGTCTCCGCCAGTTCCTCCGAGGTGAACTCCTCGCGCAGGTCGCGGCCGAGCAGGGCGCCGGGCACGGGTACGTGGCCGACGGTGACTCCGCGCCGGGTGGCGAGCCCGGCGAGTTCCAGGGCCACCGCCTGCTGGGTGAGGTCGAGGACGACGACCGACTGGCCGGCGGTGAGCAGGGGTCCGCCCAGCGTGGCGAGGAGGCTGGCCCAGCCGTTGCCCGTGCCGCCGAAGACGTCGATCCGGCTGGGCCCCGAGGTGAGGGAGATCGGGTACCAGGTGTCCAGGGTCTCGTTGTGGCGCAGATGCGCGTCGCGGTGCTGGGCGAGCAGTTCCTGCCAGGCCTTCGTGCGGGCCTCGTGGTCGCGCCGGGCCCGTTTCCGTTCGGCTTCGAGGCGGCGTTCGGCGGCCCGGAGCCTGGAGTTGGGCGAGGTCGCCCTGAGCAGGGCCACGATGGCGATCATGACGATCACCGCGACGACGATGTTCCCGGCCACGAGCGCGACACCGCCCGCGAGCAGGGTCATGCAGCCGAAGCCTGTGGTGTTGCGGCCGCCCATGGCGTGCTCGCGCAGGGAGCGCACCTCGTGGTCGGAGGGCTCCGTGTACACGGGCGGGTTCTGGGCGGCGCGGTGCGCCGGGGGCTCCGGCGGCCGGACGAACTCCCAGCCCCAGCGCTCCTCGCCGGCGAAGACGCGCCGGGCCAGTTCCACCGCGGCCCCGTCGCCGGGTTCCGCGGGCGTCCCCGCGGGCCTTGGATCCGGCGCCGTTTCCCGGTGGTCCCGGCCGGTCCCGTCGCCCGGCCCGTCGAGCCCGGCTCTCTTCTCGGCAGCACTCATCACGCCCCCCCGTCCGATGTCGCAGCATCGTGCCCGCGCGGGCGGTGCCTGTCAGTACCTGCGGCAGGCGGGACGCCGCCTTGGCCGGAACACCTCAACAAATGACCGAAGTTGGCACATGGTCCGGGCCGGTCCGGGCTACTCCTCCTGCGGCTGGTCGCGCCCGAGCCTGAGGTGGTGGAGCAGGAGCAGGGCGGCCGCCATGCCGGCGGCCGGAACCTCCCCGCGGGTGACCAGGTCGGGGACGAGTTTGAGGGGGACCCATTCCCGGCGCTCGGACTCGAAGTCGTCCACGGGGTGTCCGACGTACGTGCCCCGGTCGGCCCAGTAGACGTGGTGGCGGGCGTCGGTGAGTCCGTTGGAGGGCTCCACGCTCATCAGGTGGTGCAGCGGTCCGGGCCGCCAGCCGGTCTCCTCCTCCAGTTCCCTGGCCGCCGCCACCGCGACGTCCTCGCCGTCCTCGACGACTCCGGCCGCCAGTTCCCAGCCCCAGCTGTCGGTGATGAACCGGTGCCGCCACAGCAGGAGGACCTCGCCCGCCTCGTTCACGACCGTGGCCGCGGCCACGGGGCGCATCCGTATCAGGAAGTGGTCGAGGTGCCGGCCGTCCGGCAGGACGACATCGGCGAGGTTGACGCTGAACCACCGATTTGAGTACACATTTTGTTCGCTCTGTTTCGCCCACTGCACTGTTCTGCCACCTTTCTTTGAGTAGGTGGCAATATCGCAGTAGCAGCGTTCCGGCAGCAGGCGTACGGGGGCCGCTCACGGCGCAGGGGTGGGCGCAGGGGCGGGACGGACGGGACGGGCGGAACGCCTACAGCGGTACGCGCAGTGCCCCGTCGATGAGTTCGGCGGCCTCGGCCGTGCCCGCGCAACCGCTGCTCACCAGGTGTTCGCGCACCGCGCGCAGTCTGTCGCGCAGCCGATGGGACTCCATTCCCCGGGCCTGTTCGGCCATCCGCACGGCCGTCGCCACCGCCTTGTCGGCGTGGCCCTGACGCAGTTCGATCGTGCTGAGCATGGCGAGCCGGTGCACGCGGCCCCGGTCGTGCGCGGGGGTGTCGACGGCCGCCGCCGCGTGCTCCCCGGCCGCCGCGAGTTCACCGAGGCTCAGCAGCGCCTCCGCGACCTGGACGTTGACCAGTCCGGGCTGGACGTAGCCGGTCTCGTCGGGCTCGTACCCCCGCCGGATGCGCTCGGCGGCCTGCTCGGCCCGGCGGATGCAGGCCAGCGCGCCGCTGCCGTCGCCCAGGTGCGCGTACGCCTTCGCCTGCATCGCGTACAGGTCGGAGGCGAGCGCCGGGGTGATGTGCCGGCCGGCGGCGCGCAGCGCGGCCTCGGCGAAGGCGACGGCCTGCCGGTACTCCCGCATGAACAGCGCCTGGTTGACCAGCAGCGCGATGACGTACGCGCCGAGCCCCCGGTCGCCGCTGGCCTTGGCGAGCCGGAGCGCCTGGTGGAAGTAGCGCTGAGCGAGGCCGTGCGCGTCGGAGTCGTACGCGCAGATCCCGGCGACGGCCACCAGGCCCCCGGTGGCCCGGTGCAGCTGCCGTCCGGTGGCGTCGGTGTAGCTGCCGCGCAGCAGCGGGGCGGCCTCGGAGTTGAGGAAGCCGACGATGCGGGCGCGGGTCGCGATGCCGCCGGCCTTGCGGTACATCTGCTCGTAGTGCGAACGGGCGCAGCGCACCGTCTCCAGATCGGCCGCGGTGACCCGGTGCCGTCCGCCGCGGGAGACGTCCGTGTCCTCGGGCGGGTTCTCCCACTCCCACACGGGCATCACGGCCGGCGTGCCGGTGAGCGCGGGGGCGCCGAGGATGTGCGGGCGCTGCTGCTGGTCGGAGCGCCACAGGGCGGTCGCACGCTCCACGAACCCGGACAGCGATCCGGTGTGCGGGGCGGCGGGTTCGCCGGGCACGCCGAGGCCGATGTCGTCGAGGGTGACGGGGCGGTGCAGCCGGGACGCGAGGACCTCGCAGATCAGGTCGGGCACCTGGCCGCGCGGCCGCTGGCCCTTCAACCACCGTGCGACGGCGGTGTGTTCGTACCTCAGTGCGAGCCCGCGTGCGCGCCCCGCCTGGTTGACGTGCGCGGCCAGTCCCGCGTGCGAGATCCCGGCCTCGTCGAGGATCGCGTCGAGCAGGGTGTTGGGCTGCATGGGTGCCCCCGGTGAATCGGTGCCGACAGCGTAGTGCGTCGGGCTTCACACGGGGTGTGAACGGAGTACGCGCATCCGCAGCGTGTGCGCGCTGTCGCGGAGAGTTCCGGGCCGGTTGACTGAAGGGCCTCGAAAGAGGCCGGCCGGGCCGCCGGCTCCCCCTCGTACAGTGCGGCGGCCCGTATCCACGCCGTCCGCCCAGCTGCCTGCCCGACACTCCGTGGCGGGGCGGACGGCGAGCTGGCTCCGCCGGGTACGGAGAGGGTCGCGGTGCGTTTTCGACTGCGGGCGCGTTGTGGTTGCTCGCGCCCACGCGGCGGAGCCGCACATGTCACAGCCCCGCGCCCCTAAAGAAGGGCACGTTGCGCTGACGCCCCTTCAGGGGCGCGGGGAACTGCGCGACCAGCCACCGACTGCCCGCAGCCGCCGAACCGGCAGGAACCCCACGCCCCTTGGGCGAACCGCTAACTACGCAGCACCGCTCCCACCCGCTCGCCCGCGAGGGCAACCGCGGCATCGCGGGCAGCGGAGGCCTCGTCGACCGTCAGCGTCCGGTCCCCCGCGCGGAAGCGCAACGCGTACGCGAGGGACTTGCGCCCCTCACCGAGCTGCTCCGCGTTGTCGTAGACGTCGAACAGCCGGATGGACTCCAGCAGTTCACCCGCGCCCTCGCGCAGCGCGACCTCGACCTCGCCGGCCGGGACGAACGCGTCGACCACCAGGGCCACATCCTGCGTCGCGACCGGGAACGTGGAGATGCCCGGCGCCTGCGGGGTGTCGTCGCCGACCCGCTCCACCGCGTCGAGGTCCAGCTCCATCGCGCAGGTGCGCGCGGGCAGGCCCAGTGCCTTCAGGACGCGCGGGTGCAGCTCACCCGCATGTCCGACGACGCGGTCCTCGCCGTCCGCGGTGAGGAACAGCTCGGCGCAGCGGCCCGGGTGCCACGGCCCGTACTGGCCCTTGCGGACGCCCAGTTCGGCGCCGGCCTCGCGGGCGACGGTGCGGGCGGCCTCGACCGCGTCGGCCCAGTCGGCCGGGCGGCCCTTGCCCCACCAGCCGGCCTGCTCGCGGGCGCCGGCCAGGACCACGGCGACGTGCCGGGGCTGGTCGGGCAGCGCGGCGTCCAGCGCGGCGAGGTCGTCCTCGTCGGGGCGCCGGTCGACGGGCAGGTTGGCGGCGACCCGCTGCTCGCCCTGCGGGTGGAAGACCAGGCCGGTCTCGAAGAGAGCCAGATCGTGCGCGCCCCGGCCGTCGTTGCGCCGCAGGGCCGCGAGCAGGCCCGGCAGCAGCGAGGTCCGCAGCGCGGGCTCCTCGTCGCTGAGCGGGTTGACCAGCTTGACGACGCGGCGGGCCGGGTCGTCGGCGTCGAGACCGAGCTGGTCGAAGACCTGCTCGCCGACGAACGGGTAGTTCAGCGCCTCGACGAACCCGGCACCGGCCAGGGCACGCCCGACGCGGCGGTGCAGCCGCTGCCGGGAGGTGAGGCCGCGGCCCGCCGGGGGCCGGGGCAGCGTGGAGGGCAGGTTCTCGTAGCCCTCCAGGCGGATGACCTCTTCGGCGAGGTCGTTCGGGTCGGTCAGGTCGGGCCGCCAGGACGGCACGGTGACGATCAGCTCGTCCTGGCCGTAGACGTCGCAGCCCACCTCCTGGAGGCGGCGCACGACGGTCTCGCGGCCGTAGGCGACACCGGCGACCTTGTCCGGGTGGTCGGCCGGGAGGCTGATGGTGTGCGGCGCGGACGGGGCACTGATCTCGGTGACCCCGGCCTCGGCGGTGCCGCCCGCGAGCAGCACCAGCAGGTCCACGGTGCGCTGCGCGGCAGCGGCGGCGGCCTGCGGGTCGACGCCGCGCTCGAAGCGGCGGGACGCCTCGGAGGACAGCTTGTGCCGGCGGGCGGTGCGCGCGATGGCCACCTGGTCGAAGTGGGCGGCCTCGATGACCACGTCACTCGTCGTGTTCCCACCGTTCTCGGCGGCGTCGTGGTCGGCGATCTCGGTGTTGGCGCCGCCCATGACACCCGCGAGCCCGATCGGGCCGCGGTCGTCGGTGATGACCAGGTCCTCGGCGTGCAGCTTCCGCTCGGTGCCGTCGAGGGTGACGATCTTCTCGCCCTCCTGCGCCCGGCGCACGCCGATGGTGCCCTGGACCAGTGAGCGGTCGTAGGCGTGCAGGGGCTGGCCCAGCTCCATCATCACGTAGTTGGTGACGTCGACGGCGAGCGAGATCGGGCGCATGCCGACCTTCTGGAGCCGGCGCTGGAGCCAGATCGGGGAGCGCGCCTCGGCGCTGAGGCCGGTCACAGTGCGGGCGGTGAAGCGGTCGCAGCCGGTGGGGTCGGCGATCTTCACCGGGTAGCCGTAGGCGTTCGGGCCGGGCACGTCCAGCAGGGCCGGGTCGCGCAGGGACAGGCCGTAGGCGATGGCGGCCTCGCGGGCGACGCCGCGGATGGACAGGCAGTCGCCGCGGTTGGCGGTGACGGCGATGTCCAGCACCTCGTCGACCAGCTCGAGCAGCTCGATGGCGTCCTTGCCGACCTCGGTCTCCGGCGGCAGCACGATGATGCCGTGGGTGCCGTCGTCGCCCATGCCCAGCTCGTCGCTGGAGCAGATCATGCCGTGGGACGTCTTGCCGTAGGTCTTGCGGGCGGAGATCGAGAAGCCGCCGGGCAGGGTGGCGCCGGGCAGGACCACGACGACCTTGTCGCCGACGGCGAAGTTCCGGGCGCCGCAGACGATCTCCTGCGGCTCGCCGGTGCCGTTGGCCTGCCCCACATCGACGGTGCAGAAGCGGATCGGCTTCTTGAAGCCCTCCAGCTCCTCGATGGTCAGCACCTGGCCGACGACGAGGGGGCCCTTGAGGTCGGCGCCCAGGTGCTCGACGGTCTCGACCTCGAGGCCGGCCGAAATCAGCTTGGCCTGCACGTCGCGGCCGGTCTCGGTGGCCGGCAGGTCGACGTACTCCCGCAGCCAGGAAAGCGGGACCCGCATCAGATCTCCATCCCGAACGGCCGGGTGAACCGGACGTCGCCCTCGACCATGTCTCGCATGTCCTCGACGTTGTGGCGGAACATCAGCATCCGCTCGATGCCGAACCCGAAGGCGAAGCCGCTGTACTTCTCGGGGTCGATACCGCAGGCGGTGAGCACCCGCGGGTTGACCATGCCGCAGCCGCCCAGCTCGATCCAGCCCTCGCTGGAGCAGGTGCGGCAGGGCCGGTCGGGGTTGCCGACGGACGCGCCCTTGCAGACGTAGCAGAGCATGTCCATCTCGGCGGACGGCTCGGTGAAGGGGAAGAAGTTCGGCCGCAGCCGGGTCTTCATCTCCGCGCCGAACAGCGACTGGACCATGTGGTCCAGGGTGCCCTTGAGGTCCGCCATGGTCAGGCCCTCGTCGACGGCGAGCAGCTCGACCTGGTGGAAGACGGGGGTGTGGGTGGCGTCCAGCTCGTCGGTGCGGTACACCCGGCCGGGGCAGATCACGTAGACCGGCAGCTCGCGGGAGAGCGCGGAGCGGATCTGCACGGGCGAGGTGTGGGTGCGCAGCACGACGCCGGACTCGGCGCCGCCCTCCGGGCCCTGCACGAAGAACGTGTCGGCCTCGCCGCGGGCCGGGTGGTCCGGGCCGATGTTGAGGGCGTCGAAGTTGAACCACTCCGCCTCGGCCTCGGGGCCCTCGGCGACCTCGTAGCCCATGGCGACGAAGATGTCCTCGATGCGCTCGGAGAGCGTGGTGAGCGGGTGGCGGGCGCCGGCCGGTACGCGGTCGTGGGGCAGCGTGACGTCCACGGCCTCCTCGACCAGGACGCGCGCGTCGCGCTCGGCCTCCAGCTCCTCCTGGCGGGCGGCCAGCGCCTTGTTCACGGCGCCGCGGGCCATGCCGACGCGCTTGCCCGCCTCGGCCTTGGCCTGCGGGGGCAGGGCGCCGATCTCTCGGTTGGCCAGCGCCAGCGGGGAGGTGCCGCCGGTGTGGGCGACCTTGGCCTCCTGGAGCGCGTCGAGGGAGTCCGCGGCGGCGAAGGCGGCGAGCGCCTCGTCCCGCATGCGCTCGATCTCTTCCGGTTTCAACGCCTCGACCTCGACTGGGTCGTACGACTTATTCGGTGCCGACATCTCTTCCCGTGCTTCCGATTGGCTGGCTGGGACGCCCCGTCTACGGTCCTCGGACGCGGCGGAGACGCTTCGTCTGCGCTTCGTCTGCGGATCTGGACGCAAAGGTGCCAAAGACCGAGTCTAACGGGGCTGTGGAACGCTGATTACGCCCGTGGTGTCCGTCGGCCGTCTCAGGTGGTTGTCAGCTGAGGTACGCCGGTGCCGCCACGGGCAACGTAAATCGGAACTCGGCGCCGCCGCCGGGGGCGCGGCCGACCGTGATGGTGCCGCCGTGGGCCTCGACGATGCCCTTGACGATGTACAGCCCGAGGCCGGTGCCACCGCGCTTGCTGCCCCGCCAGAAGCGAGTGAAGACGCGGTTCATGGACTCCTCCGGGATGCCCGCCCCCTCGTCGCTCACCGTGACCGACGTGCCGGTGTCCTCCCCTTCGCGGGGGGACGCCGTGGGCGTGACGTCAATGGTGACGGTTCCCTCGCCGTGCCGCACGGCATTTTCCAGCAGGTTGCTGAGCACCTGGTCGACCTTGTCGGGGTCGGCCCACAGGTCGGGCAGCGGCTGGGCGAGGCGGAGCAGGAAGCGGTCGGCCTCCAGACCGGAGGCGACGTACGCCTGGATGTGCCGGCCGACGGCGGCGCCGATGTCGACGGGCTGGCGGCGCACCTCCAGGCGGCCGGAATCGATCCGGGAGATGTCGAGCAGCTCGGCGATGAGGCGGGTGACGCGGTCGGCGTCGGCGTCGACGGTCTCCAGCATCAGCCGCTTCTGGTCGTCGGTGAACCTCTCCCACTTGGCCAGCAGGGTGGCGGTGAATCCCTTGACGGAGGTGAGGGGGGAGCGCAGCTCGTGGGCGACGGTGGCGATCAGCTCGGCGTGGCTGCGCTCGGTGCGGCGGCGGGCCTCGGTGTCGCGCAGGGTGACGACGACGCGGTGGACGGGGCCGAGGCGTTCGGCGCGGACGTAGCGGGCGGTGACCAGGACCTCCCGTCCGCCGGGGAGCAGCAGGTTGCGCTCGGGCTGCCGGACGCGGATGGCGAGGCCGCCGTAGGGGTCGGTGAGCTGCCACCAGCGGCGGCCCTCCAGATCCTCCAGCGGCAGGGCGCTGTCCAGGGGCTGTCCGAGAGCCTCGGCGGCGGGGGTGGCGGTGATGCGGACGGCGGCCGCGTTGAAGCAGACCACCCGGCCGTGCTCGTCGGCGACGACCAGGCCGTCGGGCAGCTGGTCCGGGTCGATGCCGAGGTCGGCGGGATCGCCGGGCGTGCGGGGCGCGGGCGGGCACGGCACCTGGCGTGCTCCCGGTGCACTGCTCGTGCCGACGCTCATCCCCGTACCCCACCTCTCAACCGCGCAGGGGCCTTGAGCTGGTCACCCTACTAGCTCTCGGTGACGGAGCGGCACCCTCCGGCGGCGCGCTGTGCACGCGCCGACGCGTAGAGACATACGGCGGCGGCGGTCGCGAGGTTCAGACTCTCCGCCTTCCCGTGGATCGGGACGCGCAGGACGGCGTCGGTGAGGGCGCGGGTCTCCTCCGGGAGCCCCCAGGCCTCGTTGCCGAACACCCAGGCCGTGGGCCCGCCCATGGTGCCCGCGTCCAGCTCGGTGTCGAGGTCGTCCTCGCCCGCACCGTCGGCGGCCAGCACCCGTACCCCCGCCTCCCGCAGTCCGGCGACGGCCCGCTCGACGGGGACGCCGACGGCAACCGGCAGGTGGAACAGCGAGCCGACGGAGGCGCGTACGGCCTTGGGGTTGTAGAGGTCGACGGAGGCGTCGGTGAGCACGACCGCCTCGGCCCCGGCGGCGTCGGCGCAGCGCAGCACGGTGCCCGCGTTGCCGGGGTCCCGGACGTGCGCGAGGACGGCGACGAGCTTGGGCCGGGCGGCGAGGATCTCCTCGAACGGCGTGTCCAGGAACCGGCAGACCCCGACAAGGCCCTGCGGGGTGACGGTGGTGGAGATGTCCTCGATCACCGAGTCGGCGGCGAGGTGCACCCCGGCCCCGACGTCACGCGCGGCCCCGACGATGTCGGCGTACCGCTCCGCGGCCTCGACGGTGGCGAACAACTCGACCAGCGTCTCCCCGTACCCGGCAGCTTCCCGCACGGCCTGCGGCCCCTCGGCCAGAAACAGCCGCTCCTTCCCCCGAAAGTTCCGCTTCCCCAGCCGCCGCGCGGCGGCGACACGGGGGGACCGGGGGGAGATCAGCTCGGGGCTGACAGGACGCACTCTTGCTCACCTTCACATCTGAATCGTCGTGGACTGCAACGCGCCCCAAAGGGGCGCGGGGAACTGCGCGACCAGCCACAACGCACCCACGGCAGACAACGAACCGAACACAACGGCAACCGAAGGGACCCGCAGGCTCCAGCCTGCGGGTCCCTTCAACTACGGCTCAAGCCGGCGCAGCGTCACGCCGCCTTCGGCGCGTTCACATCGCTCGGCAGCGCCTTCTGCGCGACCTCGACGAGCGCGGCGAACGCGTTCGGGTCGTTGACGGCCAGCTCGGCGAGGATCTTGCGGTCGACCTCGACGTTGGCGGCCTTCAGGCCCTGGATGAAGCGGTTGTACGTGATGCCGTTGGCGCGGGCAGCGGCGTTGATGCGCTGGATCCACAGCTGGCGGAAGTCACCCTTGCGCTTCTTGCGGTCGTTGTAGTTGTAGACCAGCGAGTGGGTGACCTGCTCCTTGGCCTTGCGGTACAGGCGCGAACGCTGACCGCGGTAGCCGGAGGCCTGCTCGAGGATCGCCCGGCGCTTCTTGTGGGCGTTGACTGCCCGCTTGACGCGTGCCACTTGTTAACTCCTTGTAGCGGGGCCGCGGTGGTCCTCACGCGGCCCGGTATCGAATGGGTCCCGGTCCTGCCGTACGGCGCTCAGTGGCGCCCGTACGTCACTTGCCGAGAAGCTTCTTGATCTTCGCGGCGTCGCCCGGGGCCATCTCGGCGTTGCCGGTGAGGCGACGCGTCACGCGGGACGACTTGTGCTCGAGCAGGTGGCGCTTGCCGGCGCGCTCACGGAGCACCTTGCCGGAGCCGGTGATCTTGAAGCGCTTGCTGGCACCGCTGTGCGACTTGTTCTTCGGCATAGCGCCGTTCTCTCCTCGTCGGTGGCGCTCCGGTGCCCGGTCGTGAAACCGGGCACGGTTGGAGCGTCGCTCTTGTATCGGGTATGTGTCCTGGGGACTGGCGGTCCCCCGGGGGTCACGCTTCGGCAGGTGCCTCGGCCGGGGCCTCGGCGTCCTCGACGTCGTCGGCCTCCGCGGCGTTCTGCGACTTGCCGGGGTTCGCCTTCGCGTCCGCCTTGCGCGCTTCCTGCGCCTGGCGGGCCTCGGCCATCGCCTCGGTCTTCTTCTTGTGCGGACCGAGGACCATGATCATGTTCCGGCCGTCCTGCTTCGGGTTCGACTCCACGAAGCCGAGGTCCTGGACGTCCTCCGCGAGACGCTGCAGCAGTCGGTAGCCGAGCTCCGGCCGGGACTGCTCGCGACCACGGAACATGATCGTGATCTTGACCTTGTCGCCCTGCTTGAGGAACCGGACGACGTGACCCTTCTTGGTGTCATAGTCGTGCGGGTCGATCTTCGGCCGGAGCTTCATCTCCTTGATGACCGTGTGCGCCTGGTTCTTGCGCGCCTCACGGGCCTTCATGGCCGACTCGTACTTGAACTTCCCGTAGTCCATGAGCTTGCACACGGGCGGACGGGCGTTCGCCGCGACCTCGACGAGGTCGAGGTCGTACTCCTGCGCAAGCTCCAGGGCCTTGGCAAGCGGGACAATCCCGACCTGCTCGCCGCTGGGACCGACAAGTCGCACCTCGGGAACGCGAATCCGGTCGTTGATGCGGGGCTCGGCGCTGATGGATCCTCCTCGGTAGCACCACGCGACGGTCTGGCGGACAGCCGCGTAACGTCTGTGTTCGATAGACCTAACCGAGCCGGCACACAAAAAATGCCCCGGACGATCACAGGCGGGGCTCCTCGAACTGCTACCGGAGCACCGCCGCGATGACCGCGGGGCGCGATTTCGGGCTGGTCACCGCCGTGGGACGGGACCGCCTGACCGGTGACCCGCCGTCCGGAGGACGGCCAGGTGGGAGTTCGAAGCCTCCACTTGTGGGCCGGATCCGCTGCCGTGGGCGTACGTGTCCGACCGGTCGTTACACAAGGTTAGCAGCTCGGCGGGGCAAGGGCTAACCGAGTCCGAGTGGGGCCCGCTCCCCCGCTGCGCCTATCGTGTGCGGCATGAGTGAGACCCCTGCTGAATCCGCGGCGAATCCCGACTTCGACGCCATGACCCGCGACATCGCCGAGGTTCCCGCGGTCGAGGTGATCGTGACGGTCGCCGTCAACCTGATGAGCGCGGCCGCCGTGAAGCTGGGCCTGACCGAGGAGGGCGACGCGCACAAGGACCTGGACGAGGCGCGCAAGCTGGTGCACGCGCTGGCCGGTCTGCTGGACGCGACCGCGACCGAGATCAGCTCGTTCCACGCGGCGCCGCTGCGCGACGGTCTGAAGTCGCTCCAGCTGGCCTTCCGCGAGGCCTCGCTCGTCCCGGACGAGCCCGGCCAGGGCCCGGGCGAGAAGTACACGGGCGCGGTCTACGGCTGACCGCCGCCCGCTGATCCGGAGCTACCCCCGCACGTACAAGGGCTCGCCCGGCGGCGTCGCCCCGGCCGGCAGCAGTGCCAGGTCGAGGCCGCGCATCAGGCGGGCCCTCAGTGTGTCGTCGGCGGCCAGCCGCTCGGCGACGGCGCGCGCGGCCCTCGGCGCGTCGGCGGCCGGGTCCAGCACCAGGGCGAGCGTGCCGTCGGCCCGGCCCGGCCCGAGGTGGGCGCGGAGCACGGCGGGCTCGTCGGCCAGGGCGGCGCAGACCGCCCCGGCCACGGCCGGGTCCGCGAGCGGGTCGGTCGTCGTACGCCCCTCGGCCAGTGCCAGCAGCACCGCTCCGGTCAGCTCGAACGGCACCGGCCCGGCCAGGTCCAGTACGACGGTGTCCGCCTTCTCGTGCGCGGCGGCCTGCAACGCCTGGTGCACCGGTACGGCGACGGGACGGGCCGCGGGGTCCCAGCGGGCGAGCGACGCGGTCGAGGTGAAGGCGGGGAGCGCGGTGCGGTCACCGGCCTTCAGGGTCGGTACGGCCATGTCGCTGGTCTTCTCGCGGCGCAGCCCGTTCTCGTCCTCCTCCACTTCCCCCAGTACGGCGACGACGGGCACGAGCAGCCGGGCGCCCTTGAGCGCCTCCAGCACGGGGGCCACGGCGGTGCGGTCCTCGGCCCAGGCGGCGAGCGCGGCGCTCAGCCGGGGGTCGGCGGTGCCGTCGTCGTCGGAGAAGGCGGAGTCGGGAATGTTCTTGTTCGCCACGGTCCCCGACCCTATCCGGGTACGGGTACGGCGCTCCTCACCGGCCTGAACCATCGCCGCCGTGGCATCCTCCAGAGCCTGGCGGGCGCGGTGGGCCCTCGGGTGGGGAGGCAGCGGTGGAGACGGTCGGACCGGTGGCGGACGGTGACGCGCGGCTGGCCGCGGCCATGGCGTCGGTGCCGGTGCCGGACGGCGCCGAGGTGTCGGTGGCGGTGCTCGACCCGGACGCGGGCGCGGGCGCCGCGTACGGCACGGGCGCCTTCGACACGGCGAGCATCGTCAAGGTCGACATCCTGGCGGCGCTGCTGCTTCAGGCGCAGGACGCGGGACGGTCGCTCACCGCCGCGGAGGAGACGTACGCCACCGCGATGATCGTGAACAGCGACAACGGCTCGGCGTCGGCACTGTGGCGGGCGATCGGGACGGCCGACGGACTCGACGCCGCGAACGAACGCTTCGGGCTGATTGGCACCGAGGGCGGCGACGGCCCGCTGTGGGGGCTGACCCGGACCACCGCCGCCGACCAGGTCGCGCTGTTGCGGCAGGTGTTCGTGACGGACGGCTCGGCGCTGAGCGAGGTGGCACGGGCGTATGTGCGCGGGCTGATGGAACGGATCGCGGACGGTCAGCGGTGGGGTGTGTCGGCGGCGGCCGACGCGGCCGGTGGCACGGCCGGTTCGACGTGGGCGCTGAAGAACGGCTGGCTGCGGCGCAGCACCACCGGGCTGTGGGTCGTCAACAGCATCGGGCGGGTGGCGACCGGCGGCCGCGGCTGCCTGGTGGCGGTGGTGTCGCGGGGCAGCGGTACGCAGGGGGAGGGGATCTCGCTGACCGAGGCGGCGGCGCGGGCGGCGGTGTCCGTGGTCGCGGACGATTCGCCCTAGGAACCTCTCCGGGTGGTCAGAAGTCGTCGGGGCGTTCGCGGCGGCCCCGCCACAGGACCACGGCCGCGACCACCAGGACGCCGCCCGCGCCGCCGGCCAGCGGGGCGGCCCAGGCGGAGGTGTCGTCGTCGGAGGCGGGGGCGTCCGGTCCGCTACCGAAGTACTCGTCCCCGTACGACGCCGCCCTCAGGCCCTCCGGCTTCAGCCGTCCGGCCGCCTCGATGGCGGCGGCCGGGTCGACGAAGCCGAAGCCCCGGGAGTCGTCGCGGCCCTCGGCCGGGGCGTTGCGGGCGGTGTCCTCCAGGACGGACTTGACCTGGGCCGGGGTGAGGTCCGGGTGGGCCGCCTTCACCAGGGCGGCGGCCCCGGAGACGAAGGCGGAGGCGGCGCTGGTGCCCCAGCCCTCGTAGTAGCGGTGATCGGGGTCGGCGATGATCACGTCGACGCCGGGGGCGCTGACCGTGGCGTACCAGCGGCGGGTGGAGAAGGAGGCCCGGGTGCCGTAGCGGTCGACGGCGGTCGCCGCGATCACGCCCGGGTAGGCGGCCGGGTAGGAGATGTGGTCGCCCTTCTCGCCGCCGTTGCCGGCCGAGGCGACGACGATCACGCCCTTCTTCAGGGCGTACTGGATGGCCTCGTCCTCGGCGGGTTCGGGGTGGGCGGAGGCGGAGTCGTCGCCGAGGGAGAGGTTGATGATGTCCGCGCCGTGGTCGGCGGCCCAGCGGATGCCCTCGGCCAGGGCGTTGCCGCGGGTCTTGCGGGCCTTGGCGCGGGAGGGGTCGCCGTCCTCCAGGATCACGCGCAGGGGGAGGATCCTGGCCTCCGGGGCGATGCCCATGACGCCTTCGGTGTTGCCGGTGCCGTGTCCGTGGCCGGCGATGATCCCGGCCATGGCGGTGCCGTGCCGGGCCCAGGATCGGTCGCCCTCGCTCGCGCCGAAGCCGACCAGGTCCTTGCCGGTGAGGACGTTGCCGGCCAGGTCGGGGTGGTCGGCCTCGACACCGGTGTCCAGGACGGCGACGGTGACGCCCGCGCCCTTGGTGGTGCGCCACGCCTGCTGGGTGTGCATGGCGTCCAGGGCCCACTGCTGGGCGCGGATGCCGTCGGCGTGCGCGGCGGGCGCCGGGGCGAGGACGAGGGCGGCGGCGAGGAAGAGACTCAGGGCGCCGGTCCTGCGGCGGATGTCTGCGGGGGTCACGAGGGGTGCTCCGTGGGCGCGCCGACGTGCTTGCGCAGGGCGCGTTCGACGCGGTCGGCGAGGCCCTGCGCCTCGTGGCCGAGACCGGCCTGGGCGGGCGCCGACGTGGCACCGGACTCGATGGCCTCCTCGGCGGGTTCGGGTTCGTCGACGGTGCGGCCGTCGGCCCAGCCGGACACGGCGTAGACGACGACGGGGGCGTCGGTGAGGACGGAGACGGTCCACGATCCCCGCTGGGGTGCGCCGAAGCCCTCGGCGACCGTGTCCTTCGCCGCGTACGGCAGGGGCATGAGGTCGTCCCGGCGGCCCAGGCCCTCCTTCTCGAACCGGCCCTCCAGCGAGGTCATGGCGGCGGCGTCGGCCTTGGTGAAGAGCAGGCCGACGGTGGTGACGTAGCTCTGGGTGGCGTCGGTGTAGGTGGCGCGCAGCAGGCGTGAGCAGCCGACCGGGTCGAGCACCTTGGCGAGGAGCCGGTCGAAGGCGCCCGCGCAGTCGCCGTCCGGGGCGACCGCGACCCGCGTCCAGGTGCGGTCGGCTCCGCCGGGTCCCGCGCCCTTGCCCTGGACGGTGGGCGGGAACAGCTGGTCGACGGGCACGCTGTGCCACAGGTCCCCGGCCTCGGTGTACGCACTGCGCGCGCCGTCGTCCCCGGAGTCCCCGGCGAGCCAGCTGCCGGTGACGGCTCCGGTGAGGAGCCCCACGCCGAGCACGAGACAGACGGCCGCGGCGACGACCTGCGGCCGCGGGCGCCCGCCGAGCGGCCGCGGCCGGGCCAGTCCGTCGTACCCCTCGGGCTCCCCGAACGAGACCCGGGGCCGCGCCTCGTACGGGGAGCTCCAGGAGAAGGCGGGGTCGGGGGCGGTGGAGGTGGCGGGGGCCGCCGGGCCGGAGGGCGGGGCGGGTGCCGGGTGTGACGGGTGGGGTTCTGTTCGAGTCGACGGTTCCGCGGCGGGCGTCGTTCGCGGCTCCGGTGTCGGCTCCGGTTCCGGGTCCGCCGGGACCGGGCGCAGGCGGGCGGTCGTCTCCGTCGGGGTCTCCTCGGGAGCACCGGGACGGTACGGCGGTGCCGACGGTACGCCGCTGCCGCGCGAGGCGTCACGGCCGACGGACGGCGCGGTGTCGGGGAAGCGTGCCGAGGCGCGGGGCGGCGGGGCCGCGGCGTCGGCGGACCGGGAGTCGCCGAGCCGGAAGCGCGGGTGGCGGACCCGGACGCCGGAGCCTTCGGCGTCCCTGTCCCGGGCAGGGCCGAAGGACGCCTCGGGGCGTGCCTCGGACTTCGCCGGCTCCTGGCCGCCGCCGCGCTCCCCCGGCGCCCGTGCCGGGCGGGGCGGAACGCCGGGACGGGGCGGGGTGCCGGGACGCGGGGGCGTCGAGGGGCGGGACGGAGCCGCCGGGTGGGAGGCGGTGTCCGGACCGGACTCCGGGCGCGGCGGCGGTCCCTCACGGCGAGCCGCGGACTCCGGGTGCGACAGGTTGGGGCGGGGCACCACGCCGGAACCCTGCGCGAACGCCGACGAATCCGCCACGGACGCCGACGGGCCCGGCCCGGGACCCGGGGCGGGTGCAGAGGCCGGGGCAGGCCCAGGACCCGGGGAGGCCGCAGGAGCCGGGGCGGGTGCAGAGGCCGGGGCGGGCGCAGGACCCGAAGCAGGCGCAGGCGTACGGGCCGAGGTGGGCGCGGAGTCTGGGCGGGGTGGCGTTTCGGGGTGCGGGGGGAGGGAGGCGCGGCGCGCTTCCGTGCTCATGCACCCCCCGTTTCCTCGGGCCCGGCCCGTTTCTCCGACACGGGCCGGAGACGGTGGTCCTGACCGCGGTCTCCTGCCCGGCCCGGCGCGGAACCGATCCGTCCCGGGCACGCATACCCGCTCGGGAGGACCGCCATCCCGGCGCGGGCTGCCGGGGCCCTGCCGCCGGGGCCGGGTCCGCCCGTGCGTGCGCGCCACTCTACGGCGTGACCCCGCTCGACGGGGAACCAGTCCGCGCGCCCGCGGCATTGGCCCGGATCGTCCCCCTACCCTGCGGTAATCCTGTCTGGCAGGCTGCCGTCATGACCGCACGCGCCGCAGACCGGGCCCGTTACGACCGGGCCACCGCCCATCTGGACGCCCCCGTGGCGATCGTGGACCTGGAGGCCTTCGACGCCAACGCGGACGATTTGGTCCGCCGGGCCGGCGGGAAGCCGATCCGGGTCGCCAGCAAGTCCGTACGCTGTCGTGCGCTGCTGGAACGGGCCCTGGCCAGGGACGGTTTCGCGGGCGTCATGTCGTTCACGCTGGCCGAGTCCCTGTGGCTGGCGCGCTCCGGTTTCGAGGACGTGCTGCTCGCCTATCCGTCGGCGGACCGCGCCGGGTACGCCGAGCTGACCGCCGATCCCAAGCTCGCCTCCGCCGTGACCGTGATGGTCGACGACCCGGCGCAGCTGGACCTCGTCGACGCGGCGCGCGACGGCGACGGCGGCGGGGAAGTCGTACGGGTCTGCCTGGAGTTGGACACTTCGCTGCGGCTGCTCGGGGGCCGGGTACGGGTCGGTGCCCGGCGCTCGCCGCTGCACTCCCCCGCCCAGGTCGCCGACCTGGCCCGGGCGGTGACCCGCCGACCGGGGTTCGAGGTCGTCGGCATCATGGCCTACGAGGGGCATGTCGCCGGGGTCGGGGACGCGGTGGCGGGGCATCCGTTCCGGTCGCGTGCCGTGCGGCTGATGCAGGCGGCCGCGCGGCGGGAGCTCGCCGAGCGGCGGGCGGCCGTGGTGCGGGCGGTCCGGGCCGTGGTGCCCGGCCTGGAGTTCGTCAACGGCGGCGGCACGGGCAGCGTGCAGCACACCGCCGCCGAGGACGCGGTCACGGAGATCGCGGCCGGTTCCGGGCTGTACGTGCCGCGGTTGTTCGACAACTACACGTCGTTCAGCGGTCGTCCGGCGGCACTGTTCGCGCAGCCCGTCGTACGGCGGCCGGGGGTCGGGATCGTGACCGTGCTCGGCGGCGGGTATCCGGCCTCCGGCGCGGCGGGCCCCGACCGGCTGCCGGTGCCGTATCTGCCCGAGGGGCTGCGCTACGACCCGCAGGAGGGTCCCGGCGAGGTGCAGACGCCGCTGCTGGGCTCGCCCGCCGACGACCTGCTGATCGGCGACAAGGTGTGGTTCCGGCACGCCAAGGCCGGGGAGTTGTGCGAGCGGTTCGACGCGCTGCACCTGGTGGAGGGCGACGCGGTGACGGCGACGGTGCCGACCTACCGGGGCGAGGGGCACACCTTCCTGTAGCGGGGAGCCCCCGTCGGGTCGGTGTCGGTGTCAGTCCGTCGGGCCGATGCCGCTGCCCACGCCGCCGCCGGTGTCCGCGTCGCCGATGGGCCGGATGCCCTTGGTGATGGCGTCCATGTCGGCCGGCGGCGGCCCGTCCTCACCCGCGTCGAAGACGTAGCGGACGAGGATCGGGGACTCGGTGCCGACGGTGGACGGGAACACCATCGACTGCACGTAGCCGCCGGGCCCCTCGGCCGTCCTCACCCGCCAGCGCACGTAGTACCCGGCGCGTCCGGCGACCGCGACGGGACCGGACGCCACCTCCTCGTGGGACTCGATGCCGCCGAAGGGCTTGTTGCCGATCAGGTCGCGGTCGTAGGCGTCGTCGGCCGCGTCCTCGATGTCCTGCTCGGCCAGGACCTTCGGGGAGGACTCGGCGTTCGCCGTGACGGTGCGCGAGACGACGAGGCCGTGCCGGCACACGCTGCCGTCGGCGGGGCAGTCGTAGGTGCCGTCGGTGGTCATCATGACGTCGTCCTCGGCGACGTACTTGGGCCGGACCCAGCCGTCCGGCAGCGGGAAGGTGATGCCGTTGAGCTGGTCCTCGACCAGGGCCGGGTCGTCGGCGGAGGGTTCGGAGGCGGTGGGTGAGGGGGACGGCGGGTCGCTGACCGGTGCGGGGTCCGTGGCGGTCGCCGTGACCGGCGGGGTCTGCGTCCGCGGGCTGCCGTCGTCGTCCTCGCCCAGCACGAACACGCCGGTGACGATCGCCGCGACCAGCACGGCCGCGGCGACGGTGACGGCGACGGCCTTGCCGCGTCCCCCGCCGCCCGTCCCCGGCCCGGACTCCGGACCCGGCCATGCACCCGGTCCTGGGCCAGACACGGGAGCCTGGCCCACCGCCGGCCCGTACCCGACGGGCTCGGGAGCCCGGCGGTGCTCGGTCCAGGCCGTGCCGTCCCACCAGCGTTCCTGGTGCGGGGCCGACGGATCTCGGTACCAGCCGGGCGGTGGCGTCATGCTCATCCCGGCACTGTAGGACGCCACGCGCGGTGATCTACAGCGGTGTGACGTACGCCCCGGAGATCCCGCCGTCCACCAGGAAGTCCGTGGCGTTGACGAAGGAGGAGTCGTCGCTGGCCAGGAAGGCGACGGCGGCGGCGATCTCCTCGGCCTCGGCGAACCGCCCCACCGGGATGTGCACGAGGCGGCGCGCGGCCCGCTCCGGGTCCTTGGCGAACAGTTCCTGGAGGAGCGGGGTGTTGACCGGTCCCGGGCACAGGGCGTTGACGCGGATGCCCTCCCGCGCGAACTGCACGCCCAGTTCCCGGGACATGGCGAGGACGCCGCCCTTGGACGCGGTGTACGAGATCTGCGACGTGGCCGCGCCCATCCGGGCCACGAAGGAGGCGGTGTTGATGATCGACCCCCGGCCCTGGCGCCGCATGTACGGGATGGCGGTCTTGCAGCACAGGTAGACGGAGGTGAGGTTGACCTCCTGGACGCGCCGCCACGCCTCCAGGCCGGTCTCCAGGATGGAGTCGTCGTCGGGCGGCGAGATACCGGCGTTGTTGAAGGCGACGTCGACACTGCCGTAGGTGTCGTAGGCCGCCGCGAACAGCGCCTCGACCTGCTCCGGGTCGGTGACGTCGGCCTTGACGAAGGTGCCGCCGGTCTCCTCGGCCGCGGCCTTGCCCCGGGTCTCGTCCACGTCGCCGCAGACGACGTGGGCGCCCTCGGAGGCGAGCCTGCGGGTGGCGGCGAGTCCGATGCCGCTGCCCGCCCCGGTGACGACTGCGGTACGGCCGACGAGCCTGCGGCAGACGATGTCTTCGCTCACTGTGCGGGGCCCTCCGTGCTCGATGGGGTGTCGCTGATGAAGACGTTCTTGGTCTCGGTGAACGCGGCCAGCGCGTCCGGGCCCAGTTCGCGGCCGAGACCGGACTGCTTGAACCCGCCGAACGGTGTCCAGTAGCGGACGCTCGCGTGGGAGTTGACGGACAGGTTCCCGGCGCGCACCGCGCCCGACACGCGCAGGGCGCGACCGACGTCCCGGGTCCACAGCGAGCCGGCCAGGCCGTAGTCGGTGGCGTTGGCCAGGCGGACCGCGTCGGCCTCGTCCTCGAAGGGCAGGACGACGGCGACGGGCCCGAAGACCTCCTCGACGGCCACGCGCGCGTGCGCGTCGACGCCGGTGAGGACGGTCGGCGGGAACCAGAAGCCGGGGCCGCCCTCGGGGGCCTTGCCGCGGATGCCGGCGGCGTCGGCGGGGACGAGCGAGCGGACGCGCTCCAACTGCGCGCGGGAGATCAGCGGGCCCATCTCGGTGCTCTCGTCGGCCGGGTCGCCGACCCGGACGGCCTCGATCGCGGGGGCGAGGAGGGCGAGGAAGCGGTCGTGCACGGACCGCTGGACGAGGATGCGGGTGCGGGCGCAGCAGTCCTGGCCGCTGTTGTCGAGGAAGGACATGGGCGTGGCGGCCGCGGCGGCCTCGAGGTCGGCGTCGGCGAAGACGATGTTGGGACTCTTGCCGCCGAGTTCGAGGGTGACGGGTTTGAGCAGCGCCGCGCCCTTGGCGGCCACCTGTCGGCCCACGGCCGTGGACCCGGTGAAGACGATCTTGGCGACGCCGGGGTGCTCGACGAGCGCGTCGCCCGCGACCGGCCCGTGCCCGGGCAGCACCTGGAACAGGCCCTCGGGAAGGCCCGCCGCCAGGGCGAGTTCGGCCAGGCGGAGCGCGGTGAGCGGGGTGGTCTCGGCGGGCTTGAGGAGGACGGCGTTGCCCGCCGCGAGCGCCGGGGCGGTGGCCCAGGCCGCGATCGGCATGGGGAAGTTCCAGGGGGCGATGACGCCCACGACTCCGAGTGGTTCGAGGAACGTGACGTCCAGGCCGCCGGCCACCGGGATCTGGCGTCCGGTGAGCCGCTCCACTCCCCCGGCGGCGTAGTCGAGCAGGTCGCGGACGTTGCCGGCCTCCCAGCGGGCGTTGCCGAGCAGGTGTCCGGCCTGGCGGACCTCCAGGCGGGCCAGCTCCTCCAGGTGCTCGTCGACGGTGACGGCGAAGCGGCGCAGCAGCCGGGCCCGGTCGCCCGGGGCGAGGGCGGCCCAGGTCGCCTGCGCCCGCGCGGCGCGTGCGACGGCGGCGTCCACGTCGGCCGCGGAAGCGGCGGGGACGGTGGCGACGACCTCTTCGGTGGCGGGGTTGAGTACATGGAGCTCGTCAGGGAGTTTCTCTGACAACTCGAACAACTCGGACAACCGGTGCCTCACATGCGTTCGAAGGAGCGGCGCAGTTCCCAGTCGGTGACGGCGGCGTCGTACGCGTCCAGTTCGACGCGGGCCATGTTGCGGTAGTGGGCGACGGCCTCGTCCCCGAAGGCGGCCTTGGCGAGGGTGCTGTTCTCCCACAGCTCGGCGGCCTCGCGCAGGGTGGTCGGGACGTGCGCGAAGTCGGCGGTGTACGCGTTGCCGGGGCAGGGCTCGGGCAGCTCCAGCCGCTGCTCGATGCCGTGCAGTCCGGCCGCGACCATCCCGGCCACCGCGAGGTAGGGGTTGACGTCGCCGCCGGGGAGCCGGTTCTCGAAGCGGAGCGAGCGGCCGTGGCCGACGACGCGCAGGGCGCAGGTGCGGTTGTCGTGGCCCCAGGCGACGGCGGTGGGCGCGAAGGAACCGGGCTGGAAGCGCTTGTAGGAGTTGATGTGCGGGGCGTAGAGGAGGGAGAACTCGCGCAGCGCCACCAGCTGTCCGGCGAGGAAGTGCCGCATCACGTCGGACATGCCACGGCCTTGGCCGTCGTCGGCCATGGCGTTGCGGCCGTCGGCGTCGGCCAGCGAGAGGTGGATGTGGCAGGAGTTGCCCTCCAGCTCGTTGTACTTGGCCATGAAGGTGAGGGACATGCCCTCCTGGGCGGCGATCTCCTTGGCGCCGGTCTTGTAGACCGCGTGCTGGTCGCAGGTGACCAGGGCCTCGTCGTAGCGGAAGGCGATCTCGTGCTGGCCGGGGTTGCACTCGCCCTTGGCGGACTCGACGGTGAGGCCCGCGCCGGCCATCTCGTTGCGGATGCGGCGCAGCAGGGGTTCGACGCGGCCGGTGCCGAGCACCGAGTAGTCGACGTTGTACTGGTTGGCCGGGGTCAGGCCGCGGTAGTTCGCGTCCCAGGCGTGTTCGTAGGTGTCCCGGAAGACGATGAACTCCAGCTCGGTGCCGACCTGCGCGGTGTACCCGTGTCCGGCGAGCCGCTCCAGCTGGCGGCGCAGGATCTGGCGGGGCGCCGCGAGCACCGGGGAGCCGTCCTCCCAGGCGAGATCGGCGACGACCATCGCGGTGCCCTCGTTCCAGGGGAGCCGGCGCAGGGTCGCGGGGTCGGTGCGCATGGCGAAGTCGCCGTAGCCGCGGTCCCAGGAGGACATGGCGTAGCCGTCGACGGTGTTCATGTCGGCGTCCACGGCGAGGAGGTAGTTGCAGCCCTCGGTGCCGTGTTCCAGGACCTCGTCGAGGAAGAACCGCGCGGCGAACCGCTTGCCCTGGAGGCGGCCCTGCATGTCGGGGAAGGCGAGGACGACGGTGTCGATGTCACCGGCGGCGACGAGGGCGTGCAGTTCCTCGACCCCGAGCGGGGGTGTGCGGTCTGCCACGGGAAGAGCCTCCTTCTGGCCGGGAGCCATAAGGTATTGCCGGGAACCTTTGGTTGGGAAGGGGGCGCGGCCGCGTGCGGGAGGAATCCGGCGGGAGATCCGGGAGTGCCGGGAGTTCCGGGAGCGTGACGGACCGGCTGGCGCCGGTACTGCGGCCGGTGCGCGCCGGGAACGGCTTCGAGGAGGCGTTGGAGCAGATCCTCCAGGTCGTCAGGCTGGGCCTGGTCGCGGGGGGCGAGCGGTTGCCGGCCGAGCGGGAGCTGGCGGAGCGGCTGGGGATCAGCCGGGTGACGCTGCGCGAGGTGCTGCGGGTGCTCCAGGACCAGGGGCTGGTCGAGGCGCGGCGCGGCCGGTACGGCGGGACGTTCGTGCTGCCTCGCGCCGACGCGGGCGGCGAGGACGAGCTGCGGCGCCGGGTGGCCGGGGTCGACATCGAGGACGTGCTGCGCTTCCGGGAGGTGCTGGAGGCGGGCGCGGCCGGGCTGTGCGCGGCGCACGGGCTGACGGACGCGGGGGCGGCGCGGTTGCGCGCGGCGCTGACCGGTACGCGGGAGGCGCCGCTGGCGCAGTACCGGCGGCTGGACACGATGCTGCACCTCACCCTGGCGGAGCTGTGCGGTTCACCGGCGCTGGCGGCGCAGTACGCGGCCGTCCGCGCCACCCTGAACGACCTGCTGGACTGCATCCCGCTGCTGGTGCGCAACCTGGAGCACTCCCAGCGCCAGCACACCGCGCTGGTGGAGTCGGTGCTCGACGGGGACGCGGACGGGGCGCGGGAGATCGCTCGGGAGCACTGCGCGGGCACGGCGTCGCTGCTGCGCGGGTTCCTGGCGTGAGCGTCTTGCCGTGCCCACGCGCTCCGGCAAAGGTGTGGGAACGGTCCATTGCCAGATCCCTCACCAACCCATCACCAGCCCATCGTCTGGAGGACGGATGGCCGACCGGCCGCTGATCGGTGTCAGCACATATATGGAGTCCGGGGCACGCTGGGGCGTGTGGGAGCTGGAGGCGGCGCTGTTGCCGGCCGGGTATCCGCGGCTGGTGCAGCGGGCGGGCGGGCTGGCCGCGATGCTCCCGCCGGACGCGCCGGAGCACGCCGCCGCGACCGTCGCCCGCGTCGACGGGCTGGTGGTCGCGGGCGGCCCGGACGTGGAGCCGGTGCGTTACGGCGCCGAGCCCGACCCGCGCACCGGTCCGCCGGCCCGGGCCCGGGACACCTGGGAGCTGGCGCTCATCGAGGCGGCCCTGGCCGCGCGCGTCCCGCTGCTGGGCGTCTGCCGGGGCATGCAGCTGCTCAACGTCGCCCTGGGCGGCACCCTCGTCCAGCACATCGAGGGGCACGCCGAGGTGGTGGGCGTCTTCGGCGGCCACCCGGTCCGCCCGGTGCCGGGCACGCTGTACGCCGGTGCCGTGCCGGAGGAGACGTTCGTGCCGACCTACCACCACCAGGCGGTGGACCGGCTCGGCACCGGCCTGGTTGCCTCGGCCCACGCGGCGGACGGCACCGTGGAGGCCCTGGAACTGCCCGCCGGTCCCGGCTGGGTCCTGGGCGTGCAGTGGCACCCGGAGATGGGCGAGGACGTACGGGTGATGCGTGCCCTGGTGGCCGCGGCCCGACTGGACCGAGCGGGGCCCGAGGACCGGCCCGGCCGTGACCGGTGACGAAGTCGACGACGTCCGACCGGCGGCCCGCCGGAACGGCCCAAGCAGGCCGCACGACTCTCAGTCCGCGCCCCACGAGGGTCCCTCACACCATCCCGGGCCGGGCCCGACCGGCCCCGTCGGCACGCCCGCGGCCAG
This sequence comes from Streptomyces sp. NPDC111628, assembly GCF_055635195.1. Taxonomy (NCBI): domain Bacteria; kingdom Bacillati; phylum Actinomycetota; class Actinomycetes; order Kitasatosporales; family Streptomycetaceae; genus Streptomyces; species Streptomyces sp. NPDC111628. Next base: position 260,107 of record NZ_JBVKBZ010000008.1, read on the forward strand.
GGCGACGACGCCGCTCGGCGGACGGGACCGGCGGCACGGGGACCGACGGACCCCACGGCTCGCAGCTCGCGGGACAGGACGGCCCGCCCCCGTGCCCTCCCGGGGAGGGCCCCGACCGGCCGGGTCGCTGCGGCAGGCTACGCCCTGGTCAGGGACAGCAGTTGGCGGGCCGGGCCGGTGGGGCGGTGGCCGGTGGGCCAGACGGCTCGCAGGTCGCGGGCCAGGACGACGTCCGCCACGGGGACGCTGACCAGGCGCCGGGTGGTCAGTTCCTCGCCGACGGCGAGTTCGCTGAGGACGGACGGTCCGGCGCCGCCCACCGCGGCCGCCTTCACCGCCGTGGTCGAGGACAGTTCGATCAGGGGACGGGCCAGGCCGCCCAGCGCCGCGTCCAGGACCTGCCGGGTGCCCGACCCCTTCTCCCGCAGGATCAGCGGGGTGGCCGCCAGTTCCGCCGCCTCCAGCGGGCGCCTGCGGCGGGCCCAGGGGTGACCCGGCGCGGTGACGACGATGAGCCGGTCGTGGCCGATGACCGCGGAGTCGAGGCCGGTGGGCACGCTCACCCCCTCCACGAAGCCGAGATCGGCCTCGTCGGCCAGCAGGCGCTCCGCCACCACCGTCGAGTTGCCCGCGAGCAGCGACACCGCGGTGTCCGGCAGCTGGGTGCGCAGCGCGACCAGCCAGCCCGGCAGCAGGTACTCGGCGATCGTCATGCTCGCCGCGACCCGTAGCCGCGAGTCCCGCCGGTCGCGCAGCGCCTGCGCGCCCGCGTCGAACGCCTCGGCAGCCTCCACGATCCGCCGCGCCCAGTCCGTGACCAGCGCCCCCGCGTCGGTGAGCCGGGAGCCGCGCGGCGAGCGGTCCACCAGGGCGACGCCGAGTTGCCGCTCCATCGAGCGGATGCGGCTGCTGGCGGCCGGCTGCGTGATACCCAGCTCGCGCGCCGCCCCGCCGAGGCTGCCCAGGCGCGCCACCGCCAGCAACAGCTCCATCGCCCCGAGGTCCGGTACCCGGTGTGCCAGCGAGCCCGCCACATGCCGTGCCCGGGTGCCGTGCCCGCCCTCGGTGCCACCGCCCGTGCCACCGCCGGTCCCACCGTTCGTACCGCTGCTCGTGCCGCTGCTCGTGCCGCTGCCCATAACTCCAGCTTATGCCCTCATAGGGGCAGGGTCCCTGGTCAGGGGCTACGCCCGCAGCGACCGTGGAGCCATGGTCACCGCAGCCCAGCCCCGCTCCCCCTCCCCCTCCTCCTCCGCCGCCGGTCAGGCCGTCCGGCGGGTCCCGGCCGTCCGGCATCTGGGCCCCAACTGGTACGCGTGCGTCATGGGCACCGCCATCGTCGGCACGGCGGGAGCCGCGCTCCCGGGGAACGTGCCCGGCCTGCGCACCGCCTGCACCGCGGTCTGGGCCCTGTCCCTCGGCCTGCTGGCGGTCCTGCTGACCGCCCGGTCCCTGCACTGGATCCACCACCGCGACCAGGCCCGCGCCCACCTCCTCGACCCGTCGGCGGCCCCGTTCTACGGCTGCCTGTCGATGGCCCTGCTGGCGGTCGGCGGCGGCGCCCTGACCCTCGGCCGGGACTGGATCGGCACCCCGGCCGCGGTCGCCCTGGACACCGTGCTGTTCACCGCCGGTACGGTGATCGGGCTGGCGGCGGCGGTCGCCGTCCCGTACCTGATGGCCGTACGCCACCGCATCGAGCCGGGGCAGGCCAGCCCGGTCTGGCTGCTGCCGCTCGTCGCGCCGATGGTGTCCGCGGCCGTCGGACCGCTGCTGGTGCCGCACCTTCCGGCGGGGCAGCCCCGCGAGACGCTGCTGCTCGCCTGTGTGGCCATGTTCGGCGTGAGTCTGTTCGCGACGCTGGTGACGCTGCCGGTGGTCTTCGGCAGGCTGCTCACCGGCGGGCCGCTGCCGCTCGCGCTCACCCCGTCGCTGTTCCTGGTCCTCGGCCCGCTCGGGCAGTCGACGACCGCCGTGGGGAAGTTCGCGGACGTGGCGCCGGGGGTCGTGCCGGGGCCGTACGCCGAGGGCTTCGCGGTCTTCGCCGTGCTGTACGGGGTGCCGGTGATGGGCTTCGCGCTGATGTGGCTGGCCCTCGCCGCCGCGCACGTCGTCCGGGCCCGCCGGGCGGGCATGCGCTTCTCGATGACCTGGTGGTCCTTCACCTTCCCGGTGGGCACCTGTGTCACCGGCGCCGAGGCGCTGGCCCGCGAGACGGGCCTGGTCGTCTACGACGGCCTCACCGTCGCCCTGTACACCCTGCTCGTGGCCGCCTGGGCCGTGGCCGCCGTGCACACCGCGCGGGGCCTGCTCAGCGGCGTGCTGCTCGCAGGGCCGCGGCCAGTGTCCGGGGCGCCTCGGCCAGTGACGGCCCGTACCACGTGAGGTACCGCCCGTCGACGAGGGCACAGGACAGGCCGGGGAAGGCCTCCGGGCCGTCGTCCGCGGTGAAGCGGTACGGCTCGTCCGGCAGGACCACGACGTCCGGGCGGGCCGCCCGCAGTTCCTCCACCGGGACCTTCGGGTAGCGCTCGGCGTGCGCGGCGTACAGGTGGTCGACGCCGAGACGGGCCAGGACGTCGCCCGCGAAGGTGTCGCGGCCCAGGACCATCCAGGGCCTGCGCCAGATGGGCACCACGGCCGTGGCGCGCCGGTCGGGCGCGGGCAAGTCGGCCCAGGCGGCCTGCGCCTGGTCCAGCCAGCAGGGCCGGGAGGGCGCGCCGCAGGCGGTCAGTACCCGGTCCAGCTCGGCGACGGCCTGCGGAACGGTGCGCACCTCGGTCACCAGCACCTCGACGCCCGCCGCACGCAGGACGTCCAGGTCGGGGGCGCGGTTCTCCTCCTCGTTGGCGACGACCAGGTCGGGGGCGAGGGAGAGGATGCGGTCGGTCTTCGGGTTCTTGGTGCCGCCGACGCGGACGACGTCGAGACCGGCCGGGTGGGAGCACCAGTCCGTGGCGCCGACCAGGGCGCCGGGCACGGTGCGGGCCACCGCCTCGGTCAGCGACGGCACCAGCGAGACCACCCTCACCGGCACGCCCTCACCGGCGGGGGCCTTCCCGGACCGCTTCGATGTGCTCGGCGACGGCGACGACGATCAGCCGGGTGTCCGGCACGGTGGCCCGCCAGCGGTGCCGGACCCCGCCGGTGAGGTACAGCGTGTCACCGCGCCCGAGCCGGTAGGCCCGGCCCTCGGCCTCGATCTCGACGGCGCCCTCGGCGACGAACATCAACTGGTCGTTGCGGTACTGCAGTTCCCGCCCGGCGTCGTGGTCGCCGGTGAACTCGGAGGCGTGCATCTGGTGGTGCCCGCGCACCAGGGAGCGCACCCTGGGTGCCAGCTCGGGGTCGGGCTCCTCGGCACGGACCACGTCGACGCTGCACGCGGGGTCGGCCGCGGCGAGCAGTTCCACGGCGGTGGTGCGCAGGGCGTCGGCCACCTTCTCCAGGGAGGTCTGACTGGGCCGCGCCCGGTCGTTCTCGATCTGGCTCAGGAAGGGCACGGACAGGCCGCTGCGCTCGGACACCACGGCGAGGGTGAGTTCGAGGTCCCGGCGCCGCCGGCGTACGGCCGCGCCCACCCGGAGGTGCTGATCTTTGTGGTCGCCCATCGCTCCGGCTCCCTCCTTCACCCGTCGTCCTGATGAGTTCTCTGCACCCTACGCATGTTCGGCAAACCGTTTCATGCGGCCGTCACATCGATGTCACGGTGTGGTGGCCTCGACCTCACGTTTCTCGCCACGGGTGGGACCGTCCGCGCGCCGTGGCGCACGCCCTACCGGTTCAAGGCGTGGACGGCCTTCCGTGTTCCCGCCAGCCACTCGCACCCCGGCAGGGTCACGCTCAGGCCGGGACGTGGCGCTCCGTGGTTGGCCGAATCCCTACCGTGTCCGGGCCGGGAACGACCCGAGGGGTGGGCCCGGGCGCCTTGGGGAGACGCCACCGGACCCACCCCTCGGGGGTGACCGTCACGGAGTACGTGCTACTGCGGGGTCATCCGGCCCACGACGTCCGGGTGCTCCTTCAGCCAGGCGGCGACGGCTTCCTCCTCCTGGCCCTGACCGCGGTCCTTGATCTCGGCCTCCAGGCTGCCCAGCTCGTCCTCGCTCATCTTGAAGTTCTTGATCCACTCGGTGAGCTGCGGGTACTGCTCGGGGAACTTCTTGCTGGAGATGGTCCGGATCGTGTTGCCCTCGCCGAAGGCCTTCTTCGGGTCCTTCAGCTTGGTCAGCTCGTAGTCGCTGTAGGCCCAGTGCGGCGACCACAGGGTGACCGCGACCGGCTCCTTCTTGGCGAGGGCGCGCTTGAGCTCGGCCAGCATGGCGGGCGTGGAGCCGTCAACGACCTCGTACTCGTCCTCAAGGCCGTAGCCCGGCAGGACGTCGTTCTTCAGCAGCTGCATCTCACCGGTGCCGGGCTCGATGCCGATGATCTTCCCGTCGAAGAGGTCGCTCTTGCCCTTGAGGTCGGCGAGGGACTTGACGTCCTTCACGTACGAGGGGACGGCGATCTCCAGGGAGGTCGGTTCGTACCAGGTACCCAGGTCGACGAGGTTGTCCTTGTGCTTGTTCCAGTAGTTGCTCTGGGCGTAGGGCAGCCAGGCGTCGAAGTTGAGGTCGATGCCGCCGGAGGCCAGACCGGTGTAGACCGGGCCGACGTCCATCTGCTTCAGGTTCATCTTGTAGCCGCGGCGCTCGAGGACGTTCTTCCACAGGTAGGTGACGGCGACGTCCTCCTCCCAGGGGAACCAGGCCACGTCGAGCGGCTGCTTGGCCTCGGCGGGGGTGGCACCGGTGCCGCCCTCGACCGGGGCGAGCTTGTCGACGACACCCGGGTTGGCCTTGAGCCAGGTGCGGACGGCCTGCTGCTGCTGGCCCTTGCCCGCCTTGTTGATCTCGGCCTCGAGGCTGGTGAGCTGCTTCTCCGTCATGGAGAAGTCCTTCAGCCACTTGGCCGCGACCGGGTTGTCGCCCGAGAAGCCCTTGCGGGACAGCGAGTGCACGCCGTCGCCCTTGCCCCAGGCGCCCTTGGGGTCCTTGAGCTTCTTCAGCTTGTAGTCGTTGTACGCCCAGTGCGGGGACCACAGCGTGGTGACGATCGGTTCCTGCTTGCTGTAGGCCCGCTTCAGCTCGGCCAGCATCGCCGGCGTGGAGCTGTCGACGACCTTGTACTCCTTGTCGAGGCCGTACTCCTTGAGCACCTTGGTCTTGAGCAGGTTCATCTCACCGGCGCTGGGCTCGATGCCGGTGATCTTCCCGCCGAAGAGGTCGGCCTTGCCCTTGAGGTCCTCGAGGGAGTTGATGTCCTTCATGTACGCCGGGACGGTCAGCTCCAGCGACGTCTCGTCGTACCAGGAGCCGAGGTCCTCGAGCTGCTTGCCGTACTTCTTCCAGTACTGCTCGTGGGTCGTGGGCAGCCACGAGTCGGTCTGGAAGTCGATGTTGCCCTGGGCGAGCGCGGTGTAGAGCGGGCCGGCCTCGAACTGCTTGGCCTCGACCTCGAAGCCGCGCTGTTCCAGGATCTCCTTCCACAGGAACGTGGAGGCGACGCCCTCGTCCCAGGGGATGTAGCCGATGGAGATCTTCTTGCCGTCGCCGACGTTCTTGCCGCCGCCGGCCGTGTCGGCGTCGTCGGAGCTGCCGCCGAACATGCCCATGCCGCCGGCCACCAGAGCGAGGATCACGATGCCGATCACGGCGACCTGCGGCTGGGGGCGGTAGGACCAGATCTTCAGGCCCTCGGCGGCGCGCGCCTTGGCTGCGGCGCGGCGGCCGAGCGGGGAGACGTGGGTGCCGAGCGCGCTGGTCATGCGGTCCAGGTAGATCGCGAGGATCACGATGGCGAGACCGGCCTCGGCGCCCAGGCCGACGTTGAGCTGGCCGATGGACTCCATGACGTCGCCGCCGAGGCCGCCGGTGCCGACCATGCCGGCGATCGCGGCCATGGACAGGCCGAGCATGATGACCTGGTTGACGCCCGCCATCACCGTGGGCAGCGCCAGCGGGAGCTGGACGCGCAGCAGGGTGTTGCCGGGCGTGGTGCCGAACGCCTCGGCCGCCTCGACCAGTTCCTTGTCGACCTGGCGGATGCCCAGCTCGGTCATGCGGACGCCGGGGGCGAGGGCGAAGATCAGGGTGGCCACGATGCCCGGGGCGGAGCCGGTCCCGAAGAACAGGATCGCCGGGATCAGGTAGATCATCGCGGGCAGCGTCTGCATGAAGTCCAGGACCGGCCGCACGAACGCGCTCACCCGGTCCGAGCGGGCCGCCCAGATGCCCACCGGCACCGCCACGACCAGCGCGATGATCGTGGCGACCAGCAGGAGCGCCAGGGTGACCATCGCGTTCTCCCACAGTTCGAGGGAGTCGATGAAGGCGAACCCGGCGAAGGAGAGGATGCCCGCGAAGGTGCCGCGCAGCCAGAAGGCGATCACGGCGAAGATACCGGCGAGCAGCAGCGGCTCGGGGGCCTGGAGGACGGCGTTGATGCCGTCGTAGGCGCCGGTGAAGATGTCCTTGAGGAAGGTGAAGAGCCAGGAGACGTTGTCGAGCAGCCAGTCGACGCTGCTGTTGACCCAGTCACCGAGGGGAACCCTAGGCACGGCTGATCACCTTCTTGCCGCCCTTGTCCCGCGGGCTGTCGCAGACACCGGGGACCACGTCCTCGTCGTCGCCGAGGAAGCCGATGAGCCGCTGGGCCGGGACGACGCCGACCAGTCGGCGGTCACCGTCGACCACCGCCACCGCGTGGGGCACCCGGGCGCTGATCGCGCACAGTTCCGAGAACGGCGTCTCGGGCGTCGCGGTCTCGCAGTCGCAGTCGGCCTCGTCGCCGCGCACGTCGGTCTCCATGACGGCGGCGGCGGTCAGGACGCGGGAGCGGTCGACGTCCTTGGTGAAGGAGGCGACGTAGTCGTTGGCGGGACGTATCAGGATGTCCTGCGCGGTGCCTATCTGCACGATCCGGCCGTCCCGCATGACGGCGATGCGGTCGCCCAGGCGCATGGCCTCGTTGAGGTCGTGGGTGATGAAGACGATGGTCTTCTTCAGGGTCTTCTGCAGGTCGAGCAGCTGGTCCTGCATGTCGCGGCGGATCAGCGGGTCGAGGGCGCTGAAGGACTCGTCCATCAGCAGCAGGTCGGCGTCCGTGGCGAGCGCGCGGGCCAGGCCGACGCGCTGCTGCATGCCGCCGGACAGCTCGTCGGGCCAGGACTGCTCCCAGCCGGCCAGGCCGCACAGGGCGAGCGCCTCGTCGGCGCGGCGTTCGCGCTCGGCGCGGGGCACGCCCTGCACTTCAAGACCGTAGGCAGCGTTGTCACGGACGCTGCGGTGGGGGAAGAGCGCGAAGTGCTGGAAGACCATGCTGATCTTCATGGAACGGACCACGCGCAGCTCGCGGTCGCTGAGCTCGGTGAGGTCCTGGCCCCCGAAGCGGACGTGCCCGGCGGTCGGCTCCGACAGACCGTTGAGCATGCGCAGCAGCGTGGACTTGCCTGATCCGGACAGCCCCATGACCACGAAGATCTCGCCGGGCTCCACGGTGAAGGACGCGTCGATGACGGCGGCGGTGGTGCCGTCGGCGCGCAGTTCCTCCCGGACGTCCCCCTGGTCCTTGCGGATGTCTTCCTGGCGCAGTCGGTCGACCGCCTGGTCCGGTTTCCTGCCGAAGACCTTGTACAGGTTCTCGGCCTCTAGTCTGGCTGACACGCTTACCTCTTGGCTCGGGGGCAGGGGCAGGGCCCAAAGCTCCCCTAACAGTTGAATGCATCAACCAGCTTCGGCCCGGCTGCGCGCCTGCCCCGATGCTTATGCGCCAAACATTTAAGTGAGCCAGTTCACACGTCGTCCCCCGCCCGCGCACACGACCTGCGGCATGATTGCGAGGCGTGACCGGACGACTGATGCTTCTCGACACCGCCTCCCTCTACTTCCGCGCCTACTTCGGTGTGCCGGACTCGGTGAAGGCGCCCGACGGCACGCCGGTGAACGCCGTGCGCGGGCTGCTGGACTTCATCGACCGCCTGGTGAAGGACCACCGGCCCGACCACCTGGTGGCCTGCATGGACGCCGACTGGCGACCGCAGTGGCGGGTGGAGCTGATCCCCTCCTACAAGGCGCACCGCGTGGCCGAGGAACGGCCGGCGGGCCCCGACGAGGAGGAGGTGCCCGACACGCTGTCCCCGCAGGTGCCGGTCATCGAGGCGGTCCTCGACGCGCTCGGCATCGCCCGCGTCGGCGTGGCGGGGTACGAGGCGGACGACGTCATCGGCACGTACACGGCGCGGGCCACCGGCCCGGTCGACATCGTCACCGGCGACCGTGACCTGTACCAGCTCGTCGACGACGCCCGCGGCGTGCGCGTGCTCTACCCGGTCAAGGGTGTCGGCACACTGAACCTCGTCGACGAGGCCGCGCTGCGCGAGAAGTACGGCGTCGACGGCGCCGGCTACGCCGATCTCGCGCTGCTGCGGGGCGACCCGAGCGACGGGCTGCCCGGGGTGCCCGGCATCGGCGAGAAGACGGCGGCCAAGCTGCTCGCCGAGTTCGGGGACCTGGCCGGGATCCGGGCCGCCGTCGACGACCCGAAGGCGAAGCTGACGCCCTCGCAGCGCAAGCGGCTGACCGAGGCCGAGCCGTATCTCGCGGTCGCCCCGAAGGTCGTCAGGGTCGCGGACGACGTGCCGCTGCCGGATGCCGGCACCGCCCTGCCGCACGGCCCGCGCGACGCCGAGGCGCTGGACGCACTGGCGGCCCGCTGGGGACTCGGCGGGTCACTGCAGCGGCTACTGACCACGCTCACCGCCTGAGCGGCGCCGCGCGGCGGCCCGTTTCCATGAGCCACATACGGGCCGGGATGCTAGCTTAGGTATGCCTAACTCAGGGAACCGCACGCAGGGAGCAGGGAGGCCGTCATGGCAGACCGTCCGGCACGCAAGCCGCGCAAGCCGCACACCGCGCAGGTCGTCCGCACCGAGCGGCTGACCCCGCACATGCAGCGCGTGGTGCTCGGCGGCGAGGGGCTCTCCGCGTTCGCGGCGGACACCTGCACCGACCACTATGTGAAGCTGCTCTTCCCCTCCGGGGGCGCGACCTATCCGGAGCCCTTCGACATGGAGCGCATCCGCGAGGACTTTCCCCGCGAGCAGTGGCCGGTGACCCGGACGTACACCGTCCGCCACTGGGACGCCGAGCACCGTGAGATGACGCTGGACTTCGTCGTCCACGGCGACGAGGGGCTCGCCGGGCCCTGGGCGAAGCGGGTGCGGCCGGGCGAGACGATCCACTTCATGGGCCCCGGCGGCGCCTACGCCCCCGACCCCGCCGCCGACTGGCACCTGCTCGCCGGTGACGAGAGCGCGCTGCCCGCGATCGCCCGCTCCCTGGAGGCGCTGCCCGACGGCGCCCGCGCCTTCGCCTTCGTCGAGGTCGAGGGGGCCGAGGAGGAGCAGAAGATCGACTCCGACGTGGAGGTGGTCTGGCTGCACCGCGCCGGCCGTCCGGTCGGGCAGGCTCTGGCCGAGGCCGTGCGCGCGCTGGAGTTCCCCGGGGGCAGGCTGCACGCGTTCGTCCACGGCGAGGCGGCCTGCGTGAAGGAGCTGCGCCGGTACCTGCGCATGGAGCGCGAGGTCCCCCGCGAGGACCTGTCCATCTCCGGCTACTGGCGGCTCGGCCACAACGAGGACGGCTGGCAGGCCTCCAAGCGCGAGTGGAACGCCCGCGTCGAGGCCGAGCAGGAGGGCGCGACGGCGGCGTAACGGCTCCGCCCGCCCACGAAAACGCCCCCGCCGGTCCCTGGGCGGCCCCGTCGGGCCCCGCGTACGCGCCCGTGCGGGCGCATGTCGTGCCACCGGCCCCGGAAGCCGCGCGGCAGCGCCCCGACGCCGCTCCCGCGGCGAACCCCGCACGAGAATCCGGCCGCGCCCGCTCAGCCGCGCGCAGCACCGCCCCGACGCCCACCGGTTCCTGTGGCGACCCGCCACGGGGCACACGCCCTTGAGGCGCCGCGTACACGCCCGTACCGGCGCATGTCGTGCCACCGGCCCCGGAAGCCGCGCGGGAGCACCCCGTCACCCGGCGCCCTCGCGGCGAAAGCCCGCGCGGCACCGGCCCTCCGCCGCCGGGCCCTGGCAGCCCCGCGGGCGGCGAGTCCGTCAGTCGCCGCGTACGCGCGCGTGCAGGTGCATGTCGTGCCACCCGTCGGGGTGGAGCACGGCGGCGCGCTTGGTGCCTTCCAGGGCGAAGCCGGTCTTCTGGGCGACCCGGCACGAGGCCTCGTTGGTCACCGCGTGCAGGAGTTCCAGGCGCTGGAAGCCGATCTCGTCCAGGGCCCACTGGGCGAGGGTCCGCGTGGCCCGTGCGGCGACACCCCGGCCGCGTGCGTCGGCCGTCGTCCAGTAGGCCACCTCGGCCGCCCCGTCGACGAGCACCCACTCGCGCAGCGCGACCCGGCCGAGCAGCCGGTCGTCCGCCGCGTCCGTGACCGCCCACTGGACGCCGCGCTCGCTTTCCCAGGCGCCCTGCCACTCGGTGATCCAGCCCCGCACCTCCTCCTCGGAGTCGGCGGCGCGGGCGTGCCACTGGTGCATCACCGGGTCCTGGAAGGCGGCGTGCACGGCGGGGGCGTCCTCGGTGCGCCACGGGCGCAGCACCAGCCCGTCGCCGGTGGGGAGCGTGGGCTGCGGGGCGCGGGAAAGGGTGCCGGCCGCGAGGACCGGGCGGGTCAGGAAAGGCATGGACGGCATCCTGCCAACGGGCCCGGGCGGCGGCCCAGCGGTTTTCCGGCGGGTCCGGCCCACTCGGTCCGCCGCCGCAGGTCACCGCCTCGTAGGCTGGCAGGTGATGAGACGCCGTACCCCTCCCCCGCCCTCGCCCCTGCCGCAGCGCGACGGCATCGACGCGGTGCGGGTGCGGCTGCCCGCGGACGGGCCGTGGTCCACGGTGCGGGAGCACCTGACGGAGCGGCTGTCGGCCGCGGGCGCCGGCGTCGTGGACGGCATGTTCGACGCCGGGCTGTTCGTCGGGGCGGACGGGCGCCCCGTGGCGGGCGACGCGCCGTACGAGCCGGGCATGTTCGTGTGGTTCCACCGCGAGCTGCCCGCCGAGGTGCCGGTGCCCTTCCCACTGGAGGTCGTGTACCGCGACGCGCACATCGTCGTCGTGGACAAGCCGCACTTCCTGGCCACCACCCCGCGCGGCGGCCACGTCACGCAGACCGCGCTGGCACGGCTGCGCCGGGAGCTGGACATCCCGGCGCTGGGTGCCGCGCACCGCCTGGACCGGCTCACCGCGGGCCTGGTCCTGTTCACCGTGCGCCCCGCAGAACGCGGCGCGTACCAGGGCCTGTTCGCCGACCGGCGGGTGCACAAGGTGTACGAGGCCGTCGCCCCGTACGACGCGGCGCTCGCCCTCCCCCGGACGGTCCGCAGCCGGATCCTGAAGGAACGCGGGGTACTCGCCGCCCGCGAGGTGGCCGGCGAGCCGAACGCCGTGACCCGCGTCGAGCTGCTCGCACACCGGCCGGAGCGCGGGCTGGGCCGGTACCGGCTGGTGCCCGGCACCGGCCAGACACACCAGCTGCGCGTCCACATGAACGCGCTCGGCGTGCCGATCCTCGGCGACCCCCTCTACCCGGAGGTGGCCGCCCCCGTGCCGGCCGGTGACTTCCGGCGCCCGCTGCAACTGCTCGCGCGGGAGCTGGGGTTCACCGATCCGGTCACGGGGCGCGAGCACCGCTTCCGCAGCGGCCGGTCCCTCGCCGCCTGGACCGCGTACGAGGACTGGGCGGCGCAGGAGGGCCGGGCCGGCCGTCAGTAGCCGCGCCACCAGAGCAGGAAGCGCTGCCAGGCACCGCGGGGGCGGGGCTGCCCCGCTCCCGGTGCCTGCTGCGGCTCGGCGGCCGTCACCGACACGGGCTGCGGCGGCTGGGAGGGCAGCGGCGGCTGTGTCCGCTGTTCCGGCTTCGGAAGGCCGACGTGCCAGGGGGCGCTCCGGGCCGGGGCCGGGGCGTGACTCGGCTGCTGCATGATGTCCTGCTGTGCCCTGGGCTCGAAACGGACCGGCAGTTCCACCAGGTGCCGCGAGGCGATCGACGACCGCCAGCGCAGGTCGTCCTCGTCGCAGTCGAGCTGGAGGTCGGGCAGCCGCATCAGCAGCGCGTCGATGCCGGCGTCGGCGATGGCCCGCCCGATGTCCTGCCCGGGGCATTCGTGCGGGCCGCCGCCGAAGGCGAGGTGGGCGCGGTTGCCCATCATGCTGGCGTCCAGGTCGGGACGGATGCGCGGGTCGACGTTGCCCGGCGCGATGCCGAGCAGCAGGCCGTCACCGGCGCGGATGCGCTGGCCGCCGAGTTCCGTCTCCTGCTTGGCGAAGTAGGCGAAGACGGTGCTGAACGGCGGCTCGTCCCACAGGGACTGCTCGACCGCCTGGGGCACCGTCATCTGGCCGCCGCTGAGCTGGGCGCGGAAGCCCGGGTCGGTGAGCACCACCCGCATCACGTTGGCGATCAGGTTGACGGTTGCCTCGTAGGCGGCCAGCAGCACCACCCGCAGGTGCTCGCGGACCTCGTCGTCGGTGAGCCCGGCCGGGTGGGTGACGAGGCGGCCCGCGATGTCGTCGGCCGGGTCGGCCCGGCGGGTGGCGGTGAGCCGTCCCAGCGCCTCCATGACGTAGGCGTGGCTGGCGATCGCCGTGTCGGTGCCCTTGAGGGTGTCGCGGGCGGCCTCCACCAGCCGGTCGTTGTACTCCTCGGGCATGCCGAGCAGATGGCACATCACGCCCATCGGCAGGTGCTCGGCGAACTGGCTGACCAGGTCGGCGCGGCCCTCCTCGCAGAAGCGGTTGACGACGCGCTGGGTGTAGCGCTTGATGTGCCGGCGCAGCTCCCGGTAGTCGAGGTCGGACATGGCGCTGGTGACCGCGCCGCGCAGGCGCTTGTGCTCGTCGCCCTCGGCGTGCGAGCAGATGGGCTGCCAGGCGATGTGCGGCATGAGGGGGTGGTCGGGCTTGACCATGCCCTCGTTGAGCGGGGTCCAGATCCGGCTGTCGCGGCAGAACTGGGAGGGGGTGCTGACCATGTGCAGGTTCTCGGCGTGCCCGAGGACCACCCACATGGGTACGTCGTCGTGGAGCAGCGCGGGCGCCACCGGTCCGTGCTGGGCGCGCAGCTTCTCGTACAGCTCCTCCAGGTCGTCCGCCTCGTGCAGCCGGTGCAGTCCGCCCGGCCCGAGGCCGTGCGCGGGGCAGCCGGGCGGTGGTTCGAGCAGGGGTTCGCCCGTTCCGGTCGGGGAGTGGCTTTCAGGCGTCACAGTCTCGCTCCGCAACAAAAGGTGTGGTCACGTCAGAAGGGGTGGTTCACGTCGGGGGGTTGGTGGGGCGCGCGGGTCAGGTGAGCGCGCCCTTCATGGCCAGGGCGTGCAGGAAGCGCATCAGGGTCATCAGGACGTCCCGGCTGGAGGCCCGGCGCCGCACGTCGCAGTCGAGGATGGGGATCTCCTCGGGCAGGTCGAGCGCGGTGCGCAGTTCCGCCACGGGGTAACGGGGCGCGTCGGGGAAGGTGTTGACGGCGACGACGAAGGGCACGCCGCGTTCCTCCAGGCGGCCCATGACGTCGAAGCTGACCTCCAGGCGGCGGGTGTCGACCAGGACGACCGCGCCGAGGGCGCCTTCGAACAGGCCGTTCCACAGGAACCAGAAGCGCTCCTGGCCGGGCGTGCCGAAGAGGTAGAGCACCAGTTCGTCGGTGATGCTGATGCGGCCGAAGTCCATGGCGACGGTGGTGGCCGTCTTGGAGGCGGAGCCGTAGTTGTCGTCGACGCCGATGCCGGCCTGGGTCATCGTCTCCTCGGTGGTCAGCGGTCTGATCTCGCTGACCGAGCCGACCATGGTGGTCTTGCCGACCCCGAAGCCGCCCACGATGACGATTTTCACGGCGGCCTCGGCCGTGTGCGGCAGCCTGTCCTCGGTCCGTGGGCCCGGGATCGTGTCAGAGCTTTTGAAGTCCATGCATCACCGCTTCGAGGAGGTTTCGGTCGGCGACCTTCTGGCGGACGATCGGGGCGCGGGCCTGCACCAGTTCCGACGCCAGCAGGTCGGTGAGCAGCACGGTCACCACACTGAACGGCAGGCTCAGATAGGCCGACAGTTCGGCCACGGACAGGGGCGCGGCGCACAGCCGCAGCAGGGCGGCCTGTTCCGGTGTGGCGGACACCGGGGGGTCCGCGCGGGCCACGATCAGGGTGACGAGGTCGATGTCGGCGCGTTCGCCGCCTCCCTCGCCGCCGATGACGAAGAGCCGCTCGGGGTTGCGGACCTCGCCCTCCTTGGCGGGCGCGCCGGGAGGGGCGGGCGTAGCGGGAGGGGTGGGGGCGGCGGGCCGGTCGGGCCCGGGGGATCGCCTCTGGCGCCTGGGAGGAGTCATACGGTCTGCCCGTTGCGCCGGGCCGGACTGGTGAGGTGGGGGCCGATCCGGGCGACCAGGTCGGCCATGCTCAGGCCCATCCGGCCGGGTTCGCAGCGGACGTCGGAGAGCACGGCGAGATAGGCGTTGGGACCGGCGGCCATCAGGTAGAAGTAGCCGCCGTTCATCTCGATGAGCACCATCTTCATGTCGCCGTCGCTGGTGGGGATCTCCTGGCTGACGGCGCCGGCCAGGCTCTGCAGGCCCGCGCAGGCAGCGGCGACGCGGTCGGCGGCGTCCGGGTCCCCGGAGTAGCGGGCGATGCGCAGGCCGTCGGCGGAGAGCACCACGATCATCTCGATGCCCGGGACGCCGTCGTAGAGGTCCCGGAGCATCCAGTCGAACTTGCCTTGCTGCTCGATCACTTGAGGTTCCCCTCGTCGTCTGCCGGGGCGTGGGCCGGCTCGTTGCTGCTGGACTGCTGGTGGGCCCGGGTGGCGTCCGGGTGCTGCTTGAGGCCCTCCCAGAAGGCGCCGATGAAGTGGCCCGGCGGGAGGCCGCCCTGGTCCTTGTCCTGCGCGGGCTCCGGCTCCGCGGGCGCCGGGATGCCGTTGCGGGCGCGTTCGGCGGCCTGGCGGGCCTCGCGTTCGGCGTCCTCCCGCTCCCACGCGGCCTGCTCGGCGAGGCGCTGGCTGAGCGGCATCTTGACCCGGCTGCGGCGCTGCGGGAGCCCGCCCGCCGTCCACTCGGTCACCTCGGGAACGTCGTCC
This sequence comes from Streptomyces sp. NPDC111628, assembly GCF_055635195.1. Taxonomy (NCBI): domain Bacteria; kingdom Bacillati; phylum Actinomycetota; class Actinomycetes; order Kitasatosporales; family Streptomycetaceae; genus Streptomyces; species Streptomyces sp. NPDC111628. The sequence continues at coordinate 275,271 of NZ_JBVKBZ010000008.1, forward strand.
TCCATGGACACCGTGGCGGGGATCCGGGGGCTGGTGGGGCGGCGCTTCTTGGGCTTGCGCTCCGGTCCGGGCAGGGCGTCGGGGCCCGGGGTGGGGATCGAGGTGGCGCCGATGCCGTGGGCGAGGCCGACGCCGGGCTCGGTGGTCATCATCTTGCTGGGCACGATGAGGATGGCGCGGACGCCGCCGTACGCGGAGGCGCGCAGCGAGACGTCCATGCCGAACTGGGTGCACAGCCGGCCGACGACGGACAGGCCGAGGCGCGGGTGGTGGGCGAGGTCCTGCACGTCGGTGCCACGCTTGGCCTGCTCCAGCAGGCCCTCGATGCGGCCGCGGGACTCCTCGCTGAGGCTGACGCCGGCGTCCTCGATCTCGATGCACACACCGCTCTGCACCTCGGTCGCGGTGACGTGCACCTTGGCCGCGGGCGGGGAGTAGCGGGTGGCGTTGTCGAGGAGTTCCGCGGCGGCGTGGATGACCGGCTCGACGGCGGTGCCCTTGATGTTGACCTTGGCGATGGAGGCCAGGTTGATCCGGCGGTACTCCAGGATCCGGGACATGGCGCCGCGCAGCACGCTGTACAGGGCGACCGGTTCGGGCCACTGGCGTCCGGGCCGGCCGCCGCCGATCACGGAGATGGAGTCGGCGAGGCGGCCGATCAGCGAGGTGCCGTGGTCGATGCGCAGGAGGTCGTCGAAGACCTCGGGGTTGCGCCCGTGGTCCTCCTCCATCTCGCGGAGTTCCTTCTGCTGCTGGTGGACGATCGCCTGGACCCGGCGGGCGATGTCGACGAAGGAGCGCTCGGCGGACTCGCGCATGGCGTCCTCGTGGTCGACGATCTCGCAGACCATCCGGATCAGCTCGCGCTGGGGCCCGCCGAGTTCGGCGTAGGCGGGGTTCACCTCGCCGAGGCGGCTCATCAGCTCGCGGGGCGTGACGCCCCTGCGCATGAAGTTCAGGACGTCGGGGAGGACTTCGGCGCCGAGGCGGACCATCTCCTCGTGGTGGCTCGCGGCCCGGTGCTCCAGATACGCGGTGTGACGGGCGTGCTCGGCGCCGAGGGCCCGCAGCGCGCGGCCGCGGCGTACCGCTTCGGCGGCCGCGGCGATCACCAGGACGGTGGCGACGGCACCGCACAGGCCGACGGCGAGCCGGGCCGGTTCCGTCACGAGGGCGACGGCGGCCCCGGTGGCCGCGGCCATCAGTATGGCCGGCAGCAACAGCGTTCGCGCGTAGGGAAGTTCACGGCGACCTGGAGGGGAATCAACACTCACCATGTAGGCCCTCTGAAAACGAATCGGCTGGGATGGGGAAGCTTGCGGCGGGGTATGTCTGGGAGTTGTCGGGATCTTCGGCGCATTGGGAACAAGCGCGCGATTACACCTCAACTCGGTGCGCTGCGGGCGAGCTTAGTCCGGGGGGATCATCGCCGTGTCATATTCGGCAAGCACCTGAAACGGGCGCGGGGACTGGAGTATGGTCGGGCCCATTTGCACGCCCGGGAGTCATTCGAACACGTGGAGTAACGTCTCAAGGGTGCTCGAAAATCATCACCGCGATGAGGGAACCAGGCGTTCGGGGCGTTCGAGGGGTACGGGGCGTGGAACGTGCGAAGGCCCGGCGGGTTGTCCCGCCGGGCCGGTGAGGTTTCGGAGCCGGGTCAGCCCACGGACGAGTAGGCGACCACTCCGCGCAGCAGCTCGTCGACCGCCTTGCGCGCGTTCTTCGGGACGGTGGAGCCCGCGCCGGGCGCGGCGGCCGAGATCTGGCCGAGGACGTCGATGACCTGCTTGCACCAGCGCACGAAGTCGCCGGCCGGCATCTCCACCTCGCGCAGCACCTCGTCGAGCCCCTTGCCGGAGGCCCACATGTACGCCGCCCAGGCGAAGCCGAGGTCGGGCTCGCGCTGGCCGACGCCCTCGGTCTGGCTGATCCGGAAGTCCTCCTCCAGGGCGTCCAGCCGGCCCCAGATGCGGACCGTCTCGCCGAGCGCCGCCTTGGCCCTGCCGGAGGGCACCTTGGGCGCCATCGCGTCGTCGGCGGCCCGCGACTCGAAGACCAGCGCCGAGACGCAGGCGGCCAGCTCGGCCGGGGACAGCCCCTCCCAGACGCCTTCACGAAGGCACTCGCTGGCGAGCAGGTCCAGCTCGCCGTAGAGCCGGGCCAGGCGCTTGCCGTGCTCGGTGACCTCGTCGCCGCGCAGGTAGTCCAGCTCCGTCAGCAGCGCGACGATCCGGTCGAAGGTGCGGGCGATGGTGTTCGTCCGGCCCTCGATCCGGCGCTCCAGCTGCGAGGTGTCGCGCAGCAGCCGGTGGTAGCGCTCGGCCCAGCGGGCGTGGTCCTCGCGGTCGTCGCAGCCGTGGCAGGGGTGGGCGCGGATCGCCTTCCGCAGCCGGTTGATCTCCCGGTCGTCGGCGGCCTGGGAACGCTTCTTGCGGGCCCGCTCCGGCGTGATGTGCCCGGCCTTGGTGCGCAGCGCGGAGGCCAGGTCGCGGCGGGACTGCGGCGAGCGCGCGTTGAAGGACTTCGGGATCCGCATCCGGTCCAGCGCTTCCACGGGCACCGGGAAGTCGATCGACGCCAGCCGCTTGACCTGCCGCTCGGCGGTCAGCACCAGCGGGCGGGGCCCGTCGTGGTGGTCGAAGCCGCGGTGGCCGTTGGACCGCCCGGCGGGCAGTCCCGGGTCGAGGACCAGGGCGAGGCCCGCGTACTTGCCGGTGGGCACGTGGATGACGTCGCCCGGCTTCAGCTTCTCCAGTGCCACGGCGGCCTCGGCGCGCCGCTGGTTGGCGCCCTGCCGGGCCAGCTCCTGCTCGCGGTCCTTCAGCTCGCGGCGCAGCCGGGCGTACTCGTCGAAGTCACCGAGGTGGCAGGTCATGGAGGCCTGGTAGCCCTCCAGGCCCTCCTCGTTGCGCTGCACCTGCCGGGAGATGCCGACGACCGACTTGTCCGCCTGGAACTGCGCGAACGACGTCTCGAGCAGCTCGCGCGAGCGGTGCCGGCCGAACTGGTCGACCAGGTTGACCGCCATGTTGTACGACGGCTTGAAGCTGGAGCGCAGCGGGTAGGTGCGGGTGCCGGCCAGTCCCGCGAGGTGCTCGGGGTTCATGGCGCGCTGCCACAGCACCACGGCGTGGCCCTCGACGTCGATGCCGCGCCGTCCGGCCCGTCCGGTGAGCTGGGTGAACTCGCCGGGGGTGATGTCGGCGTGCTGCTCGCCGTTCCACTTGACGAGCTTTTCCAGCACGACCGAGCGGGCCGGCATGTTGATGCCGAGGGCGAGGGTCTCGGTCGCGAAGACGGCCTTCACCAGTCCGCGGACGAACAGCTCCTCGACGACCTCCTTGAAGGTGGGCAGCATGCCCGCGTGGTGGGCGGCGATGCCGCGCTCCAGCCCCTCCAGCCACTCGTAGTAGCCCAGGACGTGCAGGTCCTCGTGGGGGATGGAGGCGGTGCGCTCCTCGACGAGGGCCCGCACCCGCTCCCGGGCGCCCTCGTCGTTGAGCCGGAGGCCCGCGTACAGGCACTGCTGGACGGCGGCCTCGCAGCCGGCCCGGCTGAAGATGAAGGTGATCGCGGGCAGCAGCCCCTCGGAGTCCAGCCGCTCGATGACCTCGGGCCGGCTCGGCGTCCACACCCGTGAGCGCTGTCTGCGCTCCCGCTCCCGGTCGGCCTCCTTCATGGCTCGGCCGCGCCTGCGGTCCTGGTAGGAGGGGCGGCTCGCCTCAAGCCGCGCCATGCGCGTCAGGTCGGGGTTGACGGCCTTCTTGTGACCCTCGGCCTCCTCGAACAGGTCGTACATCCGGCGTCCGGCCAGCACGTGCTGGAACAGCGGCACGGGCCGGTGCTCGGAGACGATCACCTGGGTGTCGCCGCGCACGGTGTCGAGCCAGTCGCCGAACTCCTCCGCGTTCGACACGGTCGCCGAGAGTGACACCAGGGTCACGGACTCGGGGAGGTGGATGATCACTTCCTCCCAGACGGCGCCGCGGAACCGGTCGGAGAGATAGTGCACCTCGTCCATGACCACGTACCCGAGGCCGAGGAGGGTCTGCGAGCCCGCGTACAGCATGTTCCGCAGGACCTCGGTGGTCATCACGACCACCGGGGCTTCGGAGTTCACGCTGTTGTCGCCGGTGAGCAGGCCCACCTTGTCGGTGCCGTAGCGGCGGCACAGGTCGGCGTACTTCTGGTTCGACAGGGCCTTGATCGGCGTCGTGTAGAAGCACTTCCTGCCCTGCTGGAGGGCGAGGTGGACGGCGAACTCGCCGACGATCGTCTTGCCGGAGCCGGTGGGCGCGGCCACCAGCACGCCCTTGCCCGCCTCGAGCGCCTGACAGGCCTCGATCTGGAAGGGGTCGAGGCCGAAGTCGTACATCTCGCGGAAGGAGGCGAGCGCGGTGGCCTGCTCGACAGCGCGCTGACGGGCTGCCGCGTACCGCTCGGCCGGTGAGAGATCCTCTGTCATCGTGCTTTCGAGCGTACCGGCCCGCACCGACAACCGGACGATCATTATCGGGATCGGCCGTGTGGGGGTTCCGTGGCGGCGGCGACGCGTGCCGTCACCGCCCCGGCGGTCCTCAGGTCACGTCGTCGTAGCCGTTGACCCGGTCCTTCGTGGCCTGCTCGGGCAGGGCACGGGCGGTGGTCACGGCCTCGACCTCGCCGATGTCCTCGGGGGTGAGGTCCAGGTCGGACGCCTCGTCGTCGTCGGGCTCCAGAGCCTCGCGGCGGGCCCTGCGGCGGTCGTTCAGCAAGGAGATGGTGACCGCGGCGAAGTACAGGACCCAGATCGGACCGGCCAGCATGATCATCGTCAGGGGGTCGGTGCTGGGCGTGGCGATGGCCGCGAACAGCGTGATGCCCATGATCATCGCGCGCCACCAGCCGAGCATCCGCCTGCCGGTCAGCACGCCGGTGAGATTGAGCATGACCAGGAGCAGGGGCAGCTCGAAGGAGAGGCCGAAGACGACCACCATGCGCGTGACGAGGTCGAGCAGCTCGTCCAGCGGCAGCAGGTTGTCGACGTCGTTCGGCGTGAACTCGATCAGCACCTTCGCCGAGGTGGGCAGCACCGCGTAGGCGAAGTAGGCGCCGGCGAGGAAGAGCGGGGCGCCGGTGGCGACGAAGGCGTAGGCGTACTTCTTCTCGCTCCTGTGCAGCCCCGGGGCGACGAACGCCCACAGCTGGTAGAGCCAGACCGGCGAGGCCAGCACGACGCCGGCCGTCAGCGACACCTTCAGCGCCAGGGTGAAGGGGCCGAGCAGACCGTTGATGGTGATCTGCGCGCACGGCTCCGAGCCGGCCTCCGACTGGGCCAGCTCCGCGAACGACTTCTCACAGCCGATCGACTGGAGGATCGGATCCGTGAGGGCGTTGATGATCCACTGATAGAAGAAGGCGGCGACCACCGTGACGACGACGATGGCCAGCAGCGCCTTCGCGAGCCGGTTGCGGAGCTCACGAAGGTGTTCCGCGAGCGGCATCCGCCCCTCGGGGTCCTTCTCCTTGTTGCGGGCAGGCTTCAGCAACCCACGTTCCCATCTCGTGCGGCGGGCCGGAGATCACCGGCCCTGCGTCAGCGCTTGGTCGTGTCCGTCGGCTCGGTGACCGGCCGGGAGCTGGTCACGTCGCCGGGGGCGGCCTGGATGGTGCGCTGCGCCGCGGACTGCTCGGGGTTCGGCGGGTCGGCGGGGGCGGCGTCGTCGGACTTGGCCTCGCTCTTCATGGCCTTGGCCTCGCTCTTGAGGATGCGTGCCGACTTGCCGAGCGAGCGCGCCATGTCCGGAAGCTTCTTCGCGCCGAACAGCAGGATGATGACGACGAGGATGAGAATGATCTCGGGGGCGCCGAGCCTTCCGAACATAAGTCTTTACCTTCTCACCGAGGCGGCTGGGTGGGGTGCTGTCCGACCGGCCGGACATACGTCCGATCGATCGTCTTGTGCAGCGATCGTAACGCTCAGGGGTGAACGTGAGGCAATCCCCGTGCGTACTCCCGTCCGCGACCGGGCCTCGTTTTCCTGGCCGCGACCAGCAGCGTACCGCCCGGGGCCCGTGAGGTGACAGGGCGAAGTGTCCCAAAACGTAACTCACACCGGCCTGTCGGGCCGCCGGCACCGTCCCGTGGCGGGTTTCAGCCGTTCACAAGGTGTCCACGGCACGGGCGGCGCTCTCGGTGGCGCGCTCCAGGTCCTCGGCGGCCCGGCTGATCCGGCGGGCGGAGTCCGTGACCTGCCGGCCGAGGCGCTGCGCCTCCACGAACACCTTCACGGCGAACACCGCGAGGACGGCGAGACCCAGGAAACCCACGGCAACCGCGAACATCGGCCAGAACATGACGTCGAGACTAGACGGTGGAGTGAAGGCGCAGGGTCCTGACCCCGCCGCCGGTGAGCAGCTCCACCACCCGCTCCCCCGCCGGCTTGCGCACGGCCGACCCGCACTCCGGGCAGGTGAACGAGTAGAAGGTGGTCCGGCTCGTGGCGCCGATGGCCAGGCGCAGGGCGCTCGCGGCGAGTTCGAACCGGCCCCGGCAGTCCGGGCAGCCCGCCTTGAACACGACCGGAGACACGCGTCTCATGCCGGCGAACGCGACCGCCGCGGTCATGCCCGGCCCGGACGGCCCGGACGGCCCCAGGGGGTCGCTCACAGTCCTTGCTCCTGCCTGTCGTGCTGCCCCTCGGCCGCCGCTGCCCCGTGGCGCGCGCCCTCGGCGGTGTCGTCCCCGTCGTGCGCCCCGGCCGCCTCGATCCCGTCGTACGCGGCGAGCGCCTCGCGGGCGGCCCGCCGGGCGCTGTCGGCGAGCGCCGGCGGGGAGACGATCCGGCCGTCGCGCCCGAGCCGCAGCGCGAGCCGCCGCAGGGAGGCCGGGTCGGGAGTGCGCAGGGTGATACGCAGACCGCCGTCGGGACGTTCATCGGCGCTGTCGTGCGGGTAGTACTCGGCGACCCAGCGCCCGCCGGGACCGACCTCGACGACCACCTCGGGGTCCTCCGCGGCGGGCTGCACCAGCCCCTCGGACAGGTCCCGCAGCTCCACCTGCGGGGGTGCGGACGGCTCGTCCATGATGCGGATCTCGGCCACCCGGTCGAGCCGGAAGGTGCGCCGGGCCTCGGAGCGGCGGCACCAGGCCTCCACGTACGTGTGCCCGACGCTGACCAGGCGGATGGGGTCGATCTCCCGCTCGGTGACCTCGTCGCGGGCCGGAGAGTAGTAGCGGATCCACAGCCGGCGGCGCTCCGAGATGGCCCGGTCGACGTCGGCGAAGACACCGCCCTCGGACTCGAAGGTGACGGACAGGCGCGAGCTGGCCCCGGCGGCCTCACCGGCCGAGGTCTCCACCTTCGCCGTCGCCCGCAGCAGCGCCTGCCGGTCGCTCTCGCGCAGCCCGGGCAGGGTGGCGACGGCCCGGGCGGCGACGAGCAGCGCGGTGGCCTCGTCGGCGGCCAGCCGCAGCGGCTCGGCGGCGTCCGCGCCGAGCGCGGCCGGGTTGTGCCACCAGATGCGCTCGCCGTCGGTGTCGATGTCGAGGAGGTCGCCGCCGCGGAAGCTGGTCCCGCACATCGGGAGCACGTCGAGGTCGGAGACCAGCTCGTCCTCGGTGATGCCGAAGGCCCGCGCGACGTCCTCGACCCGCGCCCCGGGCCGCTCACGCAGATACGTCACCAGGGACAGCATCCGCCGGGTCTGGTCGATGGCGTTGACGGGCCTGACCGGTTTGCCTGCCACAGTGTTGTCCGCTCCCCCTCAGCCCTTGGCGACGGCACGCAGCCGGTCCACCACGTCCGCACGCAACTCCGCGGGCTCCAGCACCACCACGTCCGGCCCGAACTCCACCAGCCAGGCGTCCAGGCCGTGCCCGTACGGAATCTCCAACTCGTCCCAGCCGTCACCGAGTTCCCGCACCCCGCTGGCCTTCGCCCGAAGGGGGTACCCCGCGCCCGTGCGCAGCCGGATCAGCGCGGACCGGTCGGCGGTCTCCCCCGCCCAGCTCGCGACCGTCTCCCGGACGGTGACCACGTCGGGCACCGGCGCGGTGAAGCGGGAGCCGCGCGAACGCACCTTTCCCGTGATCCGCGACAGCCGGAACACCCGCTCGGCACCACGGTCGCGGTCGAAGCCCGCCAGGTACCAGTGGCCGCGCCAGCACTCCAACGCCCACGGCTCCACGTGCCGGGGCTCGGGCTGGGCGGCGTTCGCCTTGCGGTAGTCGAAGAGGACCGGCCGGCGGTCGCGGCAGGCCAGCATCAGCGGCTCGAAGGCCGCCTCGTGCACCGGGATGCGGGGCTCCAGCGCGCTGTGCGCCTCGTACGGGTCGACGTCCTCGGGCAGCCCGGCCGCCCGCAGCTTCTGCAGCGCGCCGCTGGCGGCACCGGCGAGGCGGGCCTGCTGCCAGACCTTCGCGGCCAGCCCGAGCGCGGCGGCCTCCTCGGCGTCCAGGGTGATGGGCGGCAGCCGGTTGCTGTCCCGGCGCGCCAGGTAGCCGATCTCGCCGTCGAGGCTCTCCACGGTCTCGATGACCAGTCCCAGCTCGCGCAGATCGTCCTTGTCGCGCTCGAACATGCGGTTGAAGGAGTCGTCGGAGCCCGCCTCGAGATAGGCCTCGACAGACTCGCGCAGTTCGCGCTTGCTGAGTGGCCGCCGCGTCCCGAGCAGACACAGCGCCAGGTTCATCAGCCGCTCGGCCTTGGCAATGGCCATCGACGCCCTTCTCCCTATGGTGCTTACGACGGATGACCGTACCGCCCCGCGGTGGCGCGGCAAAAGCCGAGGGTCCATGCCCGGACAGGCATGGACCCCAGGTGACCGGCTCCGATCGCCGACCGCTCGTGCTTCGATCAGACTCCGAGCAGATCGACCACGAAGATCAGCGTCGAGCCGGGCGGGATCGCCGGGGCCGGGCTCTGGTCGCCGTAGGCGAGGTGCGCGGGGATGGTCAGCTGGCGGCGGCCGCCGACCTTCATGCCCTGCACGCCCTGGTCCCAGCCCGCGATGACGCGGCCGCCGCCGAGCGGGAAGCGGAACGGCGCACCGCGGTTCCAGCTGGCGTCGAACTCCTCGCCCGTGCTGAAGGTCACGCCCACGTAGTGGACGGTCACGGTCTGACCGGCCTCGGCAACCGGGCCGTCGCCCTCCCAGATGTCCTTGATCTCGAGGTCCGCCGGGGGCTCGCCGCCCGGGAAGTCGACCTCGGGCTTGTCGATGCTCACGTGTTCAGCTCCTGCTTGTCTGCGGAAAGGCAACGGCCCAGTCTTACATCCCCGGGCGTCACATCTTCGCGAGGATGTCCACGGAGAAGACCAGCGTGGAGTCCTTCTCGATGCCGCTGCCCTCCGGCGGGCTGTCGCCGTAACCGAGGTCCGGCGGAATGACGATGAGGACGCGGCTGCCGACCTTCTTGCCCGTCAGGCCCTGCGCCCAGCCCTTGACGACCTGCTGCAGCGAGAACGACGTCAGCTGCTTCCTGCCGTACGTGGAGTCGAACTCCTTGCCACCGTCCCACAGCACACCCTTGTACTGCACGAGCACACTGTCCTGGGCGCCGACCTCGGCGCCGTCACCCTCCAGGACGTACTCGGCGACGAGCTTCTTCGGCGCGTCGGCCTTCGGCACCTCGATGGAGGGCGCCTTGCCGTCGGTGTTGGTGCCGACCTTCGGCAGGGCGGCGTCGTCCTGCGCGACCTTCTTGCCGTCGGCGCTGGACTTCGCGTTGAAGGTGTCCTGGACGTCGACCACGAACACCAGCGTGTCGTCGCCCTTGATGCCCGCCTGCTCGTTGCCCTGCTCCCCGTACCCCCAGGTCGGCGGCACGGAGAACTGGACGCGGCTGCCGGTCTTCTTGCCGGTGAGCGCGTACCGCCAGCCGTCGATGATGCTGCCCTGGGCGAGCTGGATGACCAGGGGGGTCTTGCGGTCGTAGGAGTTGTCGAAGACCTTCGCGCTCTGCCAGACCTGGCCGAGGTAGTTCGCCGAGACGAAGTCGTTCTCCGCGACGGCCTTGCCGCCGCCCGCGATCACCGTCTTGACCGCGAGGTCCTTGGACGGCTCGCCGCTGCCCTTGGCGACGGTCGGCTTCTCGTCGAACTTCGTCCCCGCCGTGATCGCCGGCAGCGGACCGTCCACGATCTTCGGCGGCGGCGCGGCCGACGTGGCCGACGCGTCGGGCGACGGACTCTCGCTCGCGTTGCTCGATGAGCCGGAATCGTCGCTGTCACCGCAGGCGGCGAGCGTGACCAGTCCCGCGGGGACGGCGATGAGGAGTGAGCGTCGGCGCACGGTGGGGGCCTCGTATCGGGTATCGGGTCGGTCCTGTTGGCTGGCGTGCGCGCAACTCTACGGCGTGAGAAGGGCACCGCACGGCTAACGTACGGTGCCCGTGTGGCGTTCCGCCCTTTCGCGCGGAGACGCTTCTCTCACCCGTCCGGTCTCATGCCGCCCGGATCACAGCCGGTCCCACACCCGGATCACATCCCGGCGATCAGCTTCTCCACCCGGTCGTCCACCGAACGGAACGGGTCCTTGCACAACACGGTGCGCTGCGCCTGGTCGTTGAGCTTGAGGTGCACCCAGTCGACGGTGAAGTCCCGGCGCTGCTCCTGGGCCCGCCGGATGAAGTCGCCGCGCAGCCGGGCCCGAGTGGTCTGCGGCGGGACGGACTTGCCCTCGAAGATCTTCAAGTCGTTGGCGACCCGGGCCGCCTGGCCCTTCTTCTCGAGCAGGTAGTACAGACCACGACGCCGGTGGATGTCGTGGTAGGCGAGGTCTATCTGCGCGACCCGCGGGTGCGACATGGTCATGTTGTGCTTGGCCCGGTACCGCTCCAGCAGCTTGTACTTCATGACCCAGTCGATCTCGGTGTCGATGCGGTCCAGGTCCTCGGCCTCGATGGCGTCCAGCGTGCGGCCCCACAGCTCCAGCACCCGCTCCACGGTGCCCGTGCGGATGCCGCGGCGCTCGCAGAAGTCCACGGCCTTCTCGTAGTACTCCCGCTGCACCTCCAGCGCCGACGCCTCCCGGCCGCTGGCCAGACGCACCTTGCGGCGCCCGGTGATGTCGTGGCTGACCTCGCGGATCGCCCGGATCGGGTTCTCCAGGGTCAGGTCCCGCATCACCGTGCCCGCCTCGATCATGCGCAGCACCAGGTCGGTGGCGCCGACCTTGAGCAGCATGGTCGTCTCGGACATGTTCGAGTCGCCCACGATGACGTGCAGACGCCGGTAGCGCTCGGCGTCGGCGTGCGGCTCGTCGCGCGTGTTGATGATGGGCCGGGACCGGGTGGTCGCCGAGGAGACGCCCTCCCAGATGTGCTCGGCCCGCTGACTGACGCAGTACACGGCACCGCGCGGCGTCTGCAGCACCTTGCCCGCACCGCACAGCAACTGCCTCGTCACCAGGAACGGGATCAGGATGTCCGCGAGCCGCGAGAACTCCCCGTGCCGGGCCACGAGGTAATTCTCGTGACAACCATACGAGTTGCCCGCGGAGTCGGTGTTGTTCTTGAAGAGGTAGACGTCGCCCGCGATTCCCTCCTCGTGCAGGCGTCGTTCGGCGTCCACCAGGAGTCCTTCGAGAATGCGCTCGCCCGCCTTGTCGTGGGTGACGAGCTCGGTCACGTTGTCACATTCGGGTGTCGCGTACTCCGGATGCGAACCCACGTCGAGATAAAGGCGGGCGCCGTTGCGCAGAAAGACATTGCTGCTGCGGCCCCATGACACGACACGGCGGAAGAGGTACCGCGCCACCTCGTCAGGCGACAGGCGGCGCTGTCCCCTGAACGTGCACGTGACGCCGTACTCGTTCTCCAGCCCGAAAATGCGGCGGTCCATGACTGAACATTACGCCTGATGACCCGAACTGAAACGGGGTTCGACGGCACGGTTTGGATCATTTTCCGGTGAAGCCGCAACCACCGCTCCCCGCACGGGAGCTGCGAGGACCCGCCCCGTGCACGCCAGTACGAGCAGCGAGACGAAACCCGCCGCCCCCGGCACCGCGAAGCCCCACAGCGCCCCGCCATGTTCCACGACGGGCCCCGCCAGGCCCGTCCCCACCGAGGCACCCACGGTGAACGTCGTCACGAGCCACGAGAACGCCTCCGTCACCGTGCCGCGCGGCGCGTGCACGTCGACGAGCACGAACGCACAGGCGATGCACGGCGCGAGGAAGACACCCGCGAGGACCGTGAGCAGCACCATGGCCACCGCCCCCGGCATCAGCATCAGCGGCAGGTAACAGACCGCCAGCAGAGCCACCAGCACCCGCAGCCGCCGCGCCGGCTCACCGCCCCACTGCCGCGCCCCGTAGACCGCTCCCCCCACCAGCGCACCGAGCCCCAGCGCGGCCATCAGCCACCCGTACACGGCGTCGCCCCCGTGCCCGTCGGCGTACGGCACCGACGCGACCGTGATCGACCCGAGCGCCATCCCGATGAACAGGAACGCCCCCAGCAGCGCCAGCAGCCCGCCCGAACGCAGCGCGCCCAGCCAGTGCGCCTCCCGGGGCGCCGACCGCCACGCGCGCGAGGGCGGCGACACGACCACCGACAGCGCGCCCAGCACACCCACACCGTTCAGGACGAGCAGCGCCGCCTGCGGCGACCACAGCGACACGCACACCGTCACCAGCAGCGGCCCGACGGTGAACATGACCTCCTGCGCCACGGCGTCCATCGCGTACGCCGTGTGCACCTGGTCCTCCTTGCCCAGCACGCTCGGCCACAGCGCCCGCAGCCCGCCCTCCAGCGGCGGCGTGAACAGCCCCGCGGCGCCCACGGACAGGTACGCGAGCGCGGCCGTCCCCGTGCCCGCGAAGGCGAACACGGCCATCGCCAGCCCCGACAGCACCGCGGCCGGCAACTGCACCCGCGGCTGCCCGTGCAGATCCACCAGCCGCCCCAGCACCGGCTGGCCCACGGCGTTCGCGACGCCGTACACCGCCGCCAGCGCCCCCGCGAGGCTGTACGAGCCCCCCTCGGCCCGTACGAACAGCACGATCGCGATCGCCGCGGTGGCGTTGGGCAACCGCCCGACCAGCGTGCCGACGAGCAGCCGCACGGCATGCCTCGCCCGGAGGATGTCCAGATACCCGGCGACCACGACGCACCTCCCTGTCCCACTCCAGCAAGTGTTACGTATAACTTCTCCCGCCATACGTACCATGTCGCCAGTTCAGCAGTCCAGACGAAAGCGCAGGCGAACGGTGGCACGAGGCAGCACCCGCCCCACGAGCCGGGACGTCGCCCAGGCCGCCGGCGTCTCCCAGGCAGCGGTCTCCCTGGTCCTCGGCGACAAATGGCGCGGCCGCGTCTCCGAATCCACGGCCCAGCGAGTCCGCGACGCCGCACTGGAACTCGGCTACCGCCCCAACCTCGCCGCACGCAACCTGCGCCTCGGCCGCACCCGCACCGTCCTGCTCGTCGTCCCCGCGCTCACCACGGAGTTCTTCGCCGAGGTGTACACCGGCGCGGCACGGGTCGCCGCCGAACACGGCTTCGGAGTGGTCCTGTATCCCTCACCCGAAGGCGTGGGCCCCGCCCGGGACCCCTTCGCCTCCGCGCAGGCCGCACTGGACGGCGTCATCGCCTCCTCCATGGCCGCCGACGCCCTCTCCGCCATCCGGGGCGACCAACTCCCCCTCGTCATGCTCGACAGCGACCCCGAGGGCAGCCTGGGCGCCGCCACCGTCAACCTCGACATCGCCGACGGCATCCGCCAGGTCACACACCACCTGCTGGCCCTGGGCCACCGCAGCTTCCTCCACCTCGCCGCGGACATCCCGTCCTGGACCTTCGAGGTACGCGCCCGCGAACTGGCCTCGCGGCTCGCCGACGCCCCCGGCACCGAGCTGCGCACGATCCGCGCCCCCATCTCCATCGAGGGCGCCCTCAGAGCCACGGAAGCCGCCCTCGCCGCGCCCGGACCCCGGCCCACGGCACTGGTCTGCGACGACGACAAACTGGCGGCCGGCGCCTACAAGGCCGTCCGCCGGGCCGGACTCCGCGTCCCCGACGACCTCTCCGTCACCGGCCTGGACGACCTCGGCCTCGCCACCGCCATCGACCCCGAACTCACCACCGTCCGCCTCGACGCGGAGGCCTTCGGCGAACAGGGCATGCGCGCACTGCTCGCGGTACTGGAAGGCAGGCCCCCCGAGAAGGGGGACCTGCCGGTCAGCCTGGTGGTACGGGGGTCTACGGCCCCGCCGCGATGAGGTGAGGTGAGGTGGGCGCCTACTCCTCGTCCGACCCCGAGTCGGCCTCGGTCTCGCTCTCCTCCGACGCCTCACTTGCACCCGCGCCCGCAGCGGAGTCCAGCAACCGCGACAGCTGACCGCCCACGATGCGCTTGAACTTCCGCTGCTGCGGACGCGTCCGGTCCAGCACCGCGACCTCCAGCCGCTCCGCCGGAATCTCCCGCTCACTCCCGTTGGTGTCACGGGACAGCGCCTGCACCGCCAGCTTCAGCGCCTCGGCCAGCGTCATGCCGTCCCGGTGCCGCTGGTCCAGATACCCGCTGATCTGCTCCGCGTTGCCCCCGACCGCCACCGAACCGTGCTCGTCCACGATCGAACCGTCATGCGGCAGCCGGTAGATCTGATCGTTGTCCGGACTGTCCCCGACCTCCGCGACGACCAGCTCCACCTCGTACGGCTTCTCGGCCTGGCTGGAGAAGATCGTGCCCAGCGTCTGGGCGTACACATTGGCCAGGCCGCGCGCCGTCACGTCGTCGCGGTCGTAGGTGTAACCCCGCAGATCGGCATAGCGCACGCCGCCGATCCGCAGGTTCTCGTACTCGTTGTACTTACCCGCGGCCGCGAAGCCGATCCGGTCGTAGATCTCGCTGAACTTGTGCAGCGCACGGGACGGATTCTCACCGACGAACACGATGCCGTCGGCGTACTGCAGCACGACCAGGCTGCGGCCACGCGCGATGCCCTTGCGGGCGTACTCCGCCCGGTCCGCCATCGCCTGCTGAGGAGATACATAGAACGGCGTCGACACCGGTTATCCGTCCCTTCCTGTCGAAATCACTGGACCACCTGACAACGAAGACCCGCGCCCGCTACAGCAGCGCGGCCCGCGGACCGTCGGGCTGCTCGAGCCGGGCCCGCAGCACCGAGGCGGCCAGCTCCGCGGCCTCGTCCTCACCGAGCCGGCGGAAACCGTCCTCGGTGATCACAGTGATGATCGGATAGATCCGGCGGGCGACATCGGGACCACCGGTCGCCGAGTCGTCGTCAGCCGCGTCGTACAGCGCCTGCACCACGAGCGTCGTCGCCTGCTCCTCGGTCAGGTCGTCACGGAACAGCTTCTTCATCGCACCGCGCGCGAAGACCGACCCCGAACCCGTTGTCGCGTAGTTCCGCTCCTCGGACCGGCCACCCGTCACGTCGTACGAGAAAATGCGGCCCCTGCCCCGGTCCACGTCGTACCCGGCGAACAGCGGCACTACGGCCAGACCCTGCATCGCCATGCCCAGGTTGGACCGGATCATCGTCGACAGGCGGTTCGCCTTGCCCTCCAGGGACAGCTGCGCGCCCTCGACCTTCTCGAAGTGCTCCAGCTCCAGCTGGAACAGCTTCACCATCTCCACCGCCAGGCCGGCCGTACCGGCGATGCCCACCGCGGAGTACTCGTCGGCCGGGAAGACCTTCTCGATGTCCCGCTGGGCGATCATGTTGCCCATGGTGGCCCGCCGGTCACCGGCGAGGACGACTCCGCCGGGGAACGTGACCGCCACGATCGTGGTGCCGTGCGGTGCCTCGATGACGCCCTGCACCGGCGGCAGCTGCCGGTTGCCCGGGAGCATCTCCGGCTGGTGCTCCCCGAGGAAGTCCATGAAAGAAGAGGACCCGGGCGTCAGGAAGGCAGCTGGTAGACGCCCGGTGCTACGAGTGTTGGCTTCCACGAAGTTCCCTCCAGGTAGGCGGCAGCCCGACGAACAGCGTCGGGATCGTCTCCCAACTTGCCGATGGCCGAATTGCAGTTGAAGCACAGTACGCCACGGACCTTACCCGTCTTGTGACAGTGATCCACGTGTACGGCCGGAGCCTTCAAACAAATCACGCAGAGCCCCATCTGAGAGGCCACCATCGCGTCCCGCTCGGCTTCGGTGAGGCCGTAGTGACGCTTTAGGTGTCGGGCCCGCCCTTCGATTGCCCGGCACGCCTTGCAGGCTGTGGACAGGCCGTCGGAAGCCGTCCTGTTCCGGTCCCACTCGGAGTGCGGCTTGATCTCCTCGCAGCGCTGGCAGTATTTGTGCCCTTCGGGTGCTGCCACCCTCGGGCGCGGCTTCCTGCCACGGGCATCCTGACGCTGCCGGTAGTACGCCGCAGAGCACTCCCGGCAGTAGGCCTGCAGGCGGTCTTTCATCGCCTGGTTACTCGCGAAGGCCGCTCGCGGTTTGGACTGCCTACACCGCGAGCAGCGTTTCGCGTCTTCGTCGACCAATCCCAACTCCCCCGCCGCAACCTTCGAATCAAAGGTAGATTACTCTCCACCCTTCTGAACGAAGGAGCGCACGAAGTCCTCGGCATTCTCTTCCAAGACATCGTCGATCTCGTCCAGGACGGAGTCCACGTCGTCGTTCAGCTTTTCCTGGCGTTCCTTCAGGTCCTCCGATGCCTGCGCTTCCTGCGCCTGCTCCTCGACCTCCTCGGTGGACCGTGTGGCCTTCTGCTGTCCGCCGCCGGTGTCCTTGGTCGCCATAACCCTCACCCCGCTCGGTTCGCCCGACACAGTTGCTCGGTCAAGATCAGACCCTACAAGTCTGGTCCGACATCGGCCCCGTACTTCCTCCAACGTACGAGGACCATCTCCATGGTTCCCGGACCTGGGATATTCCACCCCGTCCGGCTGCTTACTCCCCGGTACCCGCTCGGGCCGCTCACCCGCCGGACAGGACCCTGACCAGGTCGTCCGCGGTGCGGCAGCGGTCCAGGAGTTCCTTGACGTGATTACGCGTTCCGCGAAGCGGTTCCAGGGTTGGGACCCGCTGGAGCGAGTCCCGGCCCGGCAGATCGAAGATCACCGAGTCCCAGGAGGCCGCCGCGACGTCGTCCGCGTACTGCTCGAGGCAGCGCCCGCGGAAGTAGGCCCTGGTGTCCTCCGGCGGCTTCGTACGGGCCCGCTCGACCTCGTTCTCGTCCAGCAGGCGCTTGATGCGGCCGCGGTCCACCAGGCGGTTGTAGAGGCCCTTGTCGGGCCTTACGTCGGCGTACTGGAGGTCGACGAGGTGCAGCCGGGCGGCGTCCCAGTCGAGGTTGTCGCGGCGGCGGTAGCCCTCCATCAGCTCTCGCTTGGCGACCCAGTCCAGCTCGCCGGCGAGGCTCATCGGGTCGTTCTCGAGCCGGTTGAGGGTGTCCTCCCAGCGGCCGAGGACGTCCTTGGTCTGGTCGTCGGCGTCCGCGCCGTACCGCTCCTCGACGTATTTGCGGGCCAGCTCGTAGTACTCCATCTGGAGCTGTACGGCGGTCAGTGTGCGGCCGCTGCGCAGGGTGACGAGGTGTTTGAGCGTGGGGTCGTGCGAGACCTGGTGGAGGGTGCGTACGGGCTGGTCGACGGCGAGGTCGACGGCGATGAAGCCGTCTTCGATCATGGAGAGGACCAGGGCCGTCGTGCCCAGCTTGAGGTAAGTCGAGATCTCCGACAGGTTCGCGTCGCCGATGATGACGTGCAGTCGGCGCCATTTCTCGGCGTCGGCGTGCGGTTCGTCGCGGGTGTTGATGATGGGGCGCTTGAGTGTCGTCTCCAGGCCGACCTCGACCTCGAAGTAGTCGGCGCGCTGGCTGAGCTGGAAGCCGTGTTCGTGGCCGTCCTGGCCGATGCCTACGCGGCCGGCGCCGGTGAAGACCTGGCGGGAGACGAAGAAGGGCGTCAGGTGGCGCACGATGTCCGAGAAGGCGGTTTCCCGCTTCATCAGGTAGTTCTCGTGTGTGCCGTAGGAGGCGCCCTTGTTGTCGGTGTTGTTCTTGTAGAGGTGGATGGGCTGGGCGCCGGGCAGCTGGGCGGCGCGTTCGGCGGCTTCGGCCATGATGCGTTCGCCCGCCTTGTCCCACAGGACGGCGTCGCGCGGGTTGGTGACTTCCGGAGCGCTGTATTCGGGGTGGGCGTGGTCGACGTAGAGCCGTGCACCGTTGGTGAGGATGACGTTGGCGAGGCCGATGTCCTCGTCGGTGAGCTGGCTGTTGTCGGCGGCCTCGCGGGCGAGGTCGAAGCCTCGCGCGTCCCGGAGCGGGTTCTCCTCCTCGAAGTCCCAGCGAGCCCGGCGGGCCCGG
Organism: Streptomyces sp. NPDC111628; assembly: GCF_055635195.1. NCBI lineage: Bacteria > Bacillati > Actinomycetota > Actinomycetes > Kitasatosporales > Streptomycetaceae > Streptomyces > Streptomyces sp. NPDC111628. Next base: position 293,546 of record NZ_JBVKBZ010000008.1, read on the forward strand.
TGCATCGCCGCCGCGTAGGCGTTGACGATCTGGGACGAGGTGAGCATGGCATTGGCGTTGGGGTGGCCGGGGACGGAGATTCCGTACTCCGTCTCGATGCCCATTACTCGCCGTACGGTCATGCGGCCCTCCTTGCCCGGCGGCGCCCGTAGTGGGCGCCGCTCAAGTACCGCTGGCGCTCCGATGCGTGTGCGGTGCCCGTCCCCGCACTGCGCGACTCGGCGGTACGGAAGAGCCTAGAACGCCTTTGCGCTGGCGGGGAGATCATTTGCGTCATTGCCTTGCTCCAGCCGGGGCTCCGGAAAACAGTCGGCTGCGGGTACCCGGTGTGGGCACCCGCAGCCGCCCGCGTTTTACAGGTACTGGCCGGTGTTTGCCACCGTGTCGATGGAGCGTCCGGTGTCCGCGCCCTGTTTTCCGGTGACGAGGGTACGGATGTACACGATCCGCTCGCCCTTCTTTCCGGAGATGCGGGCCCAGTCGTCGGGGTTGGTGGTGTTGGGCAGGTCCTCGTTCTCCTTGAACTCGTCCACGCAGGCCTGGAGGAGGTGGGAGACGCGGAGGCCCTTCTGGTTCTTGTCGAGGAAGTCCTTGATCGCCATTTTCTTGGCGCGGCCCACGATGTTCTCGATCATGGCGCCGGAATTGAAGTCCTTGAAGTAGAGGACTTCCTTGTCGCCGTTGGCGTAGGTGACTTCCAGGAAGCGGTTTTCCTCGGATTCGGCGTACATCTGTTCCACCGCGGTCTGGATCATGCTCTGGACGGTGGCGGCCTTGTCCTTCTCGTGCTCCGCGAGGTCGTCGGAGTGGAGGGGGAGGCGTTCGGTGAGGTACTTGCCGAAGATGTCCTTGGCCGCTTCGGCGTCCGGACGTTCGATCTTGATCTTCACGTCGAGCCGGCCGGGCCGCAGGATGGCGGGGTCGATCATGTCCTCGCGGTTGGAGGCGCCGATGACGACCACGTTCTGCAGGCCTTCCACGCCGTCGATCTCGGCGAGGAGCTGGGGGACGATGGTGTTCTCCACGTCCGAGCTGACGCCGGAGCCGCGGGTGCGGAAGAGGGATTCCATCTCGTCGAAGAAGACGATGACGGGGGTGCCCTCGCTGGCCTTCTCGCGGGCTCGCTGGAAGACGAGGCGGATCTGCCGCTCGGTCTCGCCGACGTATTTGTTGAGGAGCTCGGGGCCCTTGATGTTGAGGAAGAAGCTCTTGCCGGCGGCCTGGCCGGTGACCTCGGCGACCTTCTTGGCCAGCGAGTTGGCGACGGCCTTGGCGATGAGCGTCTTGCCGCATCCGGGGGGCCCGTAGAGCAGGACGCCCTTGGGCGGCCGCAGCTCGTGCTCCCGGAACAGGTCGGGGTAGAGATAGGGGAGCTCGACCGCGTCGCGGATCATCTCGATCTGTCCGCCGAGGCCACCGATCTGCTCGTAGCCGATGTCGGGGACCTCTTCGAGGACGAGTTCTTCGACCTCGCTCTTGGGGACGACCTCGTAGACATAGCCGGAGCGGGGTTCGAGCAGGAGGGCGTCGCCGGGGCGGATGGTGAGGCCGCGCAGGGGTTCGGCGAGCCGTACCACCCTTTCCTCGTCGGTGTGGCCGAGCACCAGGGCGCGCTCGCCGTCCTCGAGGATCTCCTTGAGGGTGACGATGTCGCCGACGCTCTCGTACTCCATGGCCTCGACCACGTTGAGTGCTTCGTTGAGCATCACTTCCTGGCCGCGCCTCAGCTCGTCGAGCTCGACGCTCGGGCTGACGTTCACCCGGAGTTTGCGGCCGCCGGTGAAGATGTCGGCGGTGCCGTCCTCGTTGGCCTGCAGGAAGACGCCGAAGCCGGCGGGTGGCTGGGCCAGCCGGTCGACTTCTTCCTTGAGGGCCACGATCTGGTCGCGGGCCTCGCGGAGTGTGCCGGCGAGTCGCTCGTTCTGGGCGGACACGCCGGCCAGGTTGGTCTGCAGTTCGACGATCCGCTCTTCGAGAATTCTCGTGTGTCGCGGAGATTCGGCGAGCTTGCGTCGCAGGACGGCGATCTCCTGCTCAAGGTAGGCCACCTGCCCGGCCGGGTCCTCGGACCCGCGTCCCGGGCGGATGCCGCGGTTCATGTCGTCGTCGTGGGCTGCCACGGTCCTCACCTCCTCCAAGGGGAGCTGGACGCTTCCAGACCCTACCTGGGTGGGTGTCGATTGAAACCCCTAGATCACAAAGACTGTCGGGGTGTGTCCGATCTTCACCCTTGCGCTCTCCCTCACGCCAGGGGAATACCCACGGAACGTGGGGGGAACCCCGGCGGGGGTAGGGTCGAAGTGTTCAACACCCGTCAGAGCTGGCCGGATTCCCGAACGGCTCGGCGCAGGAAACGGCAGGAGACATGAGCGTGCAGCAGGAGGCCGTTGTCGACGGCGAGGCTCTGGAGGTCTGGATCGACCAGGACCTGTGTACCGGCGACGGCATCTGTGCGCAGTACGCGCCCGAGGTGTTCGAGCTGGACATCGACGGTCTGGCCTATGTGAAGGGCGCGGACGACGAGCTGCTGCAGGCCCCGGGGGCGACAACGCCCGTGCCGCTGACGCTTCTCACGGATGTGGTGGACTCGGCGAAGGAGTGTCCGGGCGAGTGCATCCACGTGCGTCGCGTTTCGGACAGGGCCGAGGTCTACGGTCCGGACTCAGAGTGACCAAAATGTGACTTGGCGCGTACGTTCCGTGACTGCTGTCTGGTGTGTCACACCGTCTGTCCCGGGGGCGCCGGTCACACGGTGCGTGCCTGTGAGGGCGTGTCGCTGACGAACGCGCCGTTCTTCCACTGCCACTTCACGTCGTCGGTGACGTCGGGGCAGCAACTGGGCACGTCGGTGGACGAGTAGCCGAGCAGGGTGGCGCGGACGGCGCCGTCGCGCACCGAGAGTTCGGTGGCCGTGCGGCGTTCCTTGGGGTCCACGAGGGTGGCCACGACGCGGGGCTTGCCGCCGTCGGTGTCCCGTGTGATGACGTACACGCCGTCGGGCGGGGTGCCCATGGGGGCGTCGCAGTGCACGGCGGCCACCGTTTCGGGGCGCCCGTCGCCGTCGAGGTCGCCGGAGGCCTTCTTCTGCACCAGGGCCTTGACGGGGCCGCATTCCAGGGGGAAGGCCACGGCGGCCGGGTCGGGCGGCGCGATGTGGGCGGGGGCGCTCTTCGGTCCGGGGGCCGCGGTCTTGTCGGCGCTCTGGGCGGCCGTGGCGGCGTCGGGCTGGAGGACCGAGGACAGGGCGACCACGCCCGCGACGGCCGTGGCGGTGGCGACCCAGTGGATCGGCCGGGTGTGGGTGTGCGAGAGATCCGGAACGGCGGGGTGCTGCACGAGGAGTGTCTCCTGTGAGGGCTGTGCCGGTGGGGGTGGCCAGCATCGTGCCACACGTCACAGTGCGGGGGAACGGCGGGGTGGGTACTCGTTCCGATTCCCGCGCGGGCTCGCGTCCCGTCGGGTGGTCGCCGTCAACGCGTCGACGCCGTGGTGGAGTTCCGGCGATGTCCCGGAACTTCACCACGGCGTCTGTACGTTGTACGCGGCACGGGCCGCCTCAGCGGCCGGAGCCTCCGCCGGCGTTGGGGCCGTCGTAGTCCTCGCCGTAGGCGCCCTTGGCGGGGCGGCGGCGGCGCATGGGCGGCTCGACACCGTCGGCGAGGCGACGGGCGGTGAGCAGGAAGCCGGTGTGGCCGATCATGCGGTGGTCGGGGCGGACGGCGAGGCCCTCCACGTGCCAGTTGCGGATCATCGTCTCCCAGGAGGTCGGCTCGTTGAAGCAGCCGATCTCGCGGATGGACTCGACGGTCCGGGCGAGCTGGGTGGTGGTCGCGACGTAGCAGCACAGGATGCCGCCGGGCACGAGGGCCTTCTTGACGACGTCCAGGCACTCCCAAGGGGCGAGCATGTCCAGGATGACGCGGTCGACGTCGGTGTCGGACAGGTTGTCCTGGAGGTCGCCGACGGTCAGCTGCCAGGCGGGGTGCGGGCCGCCGAAGTAGCGCTGGACGTTCTGCTGGGCGATCTCGGCGAAGTCCTCGCGGCGCTCGTAGGAGTGCAGCATGCCGTGGTCGCCGATGGCGCGCAGCAGGAAGCTGCTGAGGGAGCCGGAGCCCACACCGGCCTCCACGACGCGGGCGCCGGGGAAGATGTCGGCGAAGGCGAGGATCTGCCCCGCGTCCTTCGGGTAGACGACGGCTGCCCCTCGGGGCATGGACAGGACGTAGTCGGGGAGCAGGGGGCGCAGCGCGAGGTAGGCGACGTTCCCGGTGGTGCGGACGACGCTGCCCTCGGGAGCACCGATCAGTTCGTCGTGGGGGAAGGAACCCTTGTGGGTGTGGAAGTTCTTCCCGGCCTCGAGCGTGAACGTGTAGTGGCGGCCCTTGGGGTCGGTCAGCTGAACCTGGTCCCCGACCTTGAAGGGCCCGCGCCTGCGGGCGGCACCGGTCGGTTCGGACATGTGACCAGCCTACCGGTCCCCGGCCGGGCCTCCGACCACCGCTTTGGGAGAGCGGTGCTCAGGAGGGGCGGGCCATGGCCTTGACGAAGGCGCGTTCCACGTCGGCCGCGGACAGGACGCCGTAGATCTCGCCGGTCTCCTCGACGACGAGGTATTCGGTGGCCGGGTTGGCGCGCAGCGCGTCCAGGAGTTCCTCGCCGGACAGTTCGGCGGAGACGCGCATGCCGTCGGTGAGGTCCTGGGCGAGGGTGCTGACCGGTACCCAGGGGCGGCGGTGTTCGGGGACGCCGACGATGGCGGCCTCGCGGACCAGGGAGGCGGGGCTGCCTTCGCCGTCGACGACGACCAGGGCGCGGGCGCCGGAGGCGTTGGCGCGGCGCAGGGCCTCGGAGAGGGGGGTGTCGGCCTGGACGGGGACGGCGCGCCGGGTGAGGGCGCGGGCGCGCAGTTCGGGGAGGTGTTCGCGCAGGCGGGCCATGCGGAGGCTGTTTCCGGCGCCGGTCCAGATGATCGCGGCGAGGATGGCGGCGAGCAGGGCGTCCATGACGGTGTCCATGCCGACGTCGCTCGCGGCGTCGGAACCGAGCGACTGGGTCAGCAGCGGCAGGCCGATCAGTACGGCGATGGCGAGGGCGCGGCCGACCCAGGCGGCGGCGATCGTTCCGCTCATCGGTTTGCCGGTGAGCTTCCAGACGACGGCGCGGAGCATGCGGCCGCCGTCGAGGGGGAGACCGGGCAGCAGGTTGAAGGCGGCGACGATGAGGTTGGAGACCATCAGGCCGGCCAGCAGCACGCCGGCGACGCTGTCGGGCTCCACGGGCAGCAGGGCGGCGTAGAAGACGCCGGACAGGACGAGGGAGAGCAGGGGGCCGACGAAGGCCAGGACGAATTCGCGGCCGGGGGTCTCGGCTTCCTTCTCGATCTCGGAGACGCCGCCGAAGAACTGGAGCTGGATGCGGCGGACGGGGAGCTTGAAGCGGAGGGCGGCCACGGTGTGGGCGAGCTCGTGGACGAGGACGGAGGCGTAGAAGGCGACAGCGAAGAAGAGGGAGACCAGGTAGCGGGCGGCGCCCAGCTCGGGCAGTACGCGGTCGAGCTGGCCGCCGAACACCCAGGTGATCAGGATGGCGACCAGGAACCAGCTGGGGGCGACGTACACGGGCACGCCGAAGGGCCGGCCCATGAGCAGCCCGCCCCCGGGTTCCGGTCGGCGCTGCGGCGGCTTGCCCGGCCCGCCCGCGCCCTCGGTGTGGGCCTCGGCGCGGTGGTGGTGCGGGGCGCCGGTGCCGTGAGCGGCGTGCCGGGGGCCGGCGGCCGGTTCGGAGCGCCTGGGGGGCGTGGGGGCTTCGGGGGCCCGGGGGGCCTGGGGGGCTTCGGGGGCCCGGGGGGCTTCGGAGGGGCGGTCGCCGTCCAGCGGCGATGTGGGCCGGGCGTCCGTGTCACGCCGGCCACCGGCACCCTGCTCCGGTTGCCGCCCGGTCACGGCATCGGGGGCGCCCCGGCCGGGCTCGCCGGGTACGGCGGGGTCTTCGCCGGGGGCCTCCCCGGGCCTGGGGGGCGTCGGCGCCTGCGAATCCGGGGTCTGGGAGCCCGGGATCTGGGAGCCCGGGATCTGCGGGCCCGGTGTCTCGGAGCGTGAAGTTTCAGGACCCGGCGTCTCGCGATCCGGTGCCTCGCGGCCCGGTGCCTCGCGGTCCGGCGTCTCGGAGCCCGAGGGTTCGGAGTCCCGGGTTTCGGAGCCCGGGGTTTCGGCCCCGCGCTTCTCGGGGCCCGTGGCCGTCGGGCCGGTGGGTCCCGGGTCTGCGGAGTCGGTGGGGTCGGCGGCCGGGGCCGTGGGATGTGCCTGGGGCTCGGCCGACTCGTCGTTGCCGGACCGCGGCTGCCCGCTCCCGCCGCTCACGTCCACGGTGTCCCCTCGTTCGAAGCGTCTCCCGCCTGCGGACGGGAGGGTCTCGTGTCGATGGTATGCGTCCGTCGCCGCCCGTTCCGCTCCGGCACCCCTCTGCTTCCCATCCGTCACACGGGTCACGCCTGCGGGCTGGGTCGTTGTCAGTGCCCGGCCGTAAGGTCTGTGGGCATGGAGACGAGTACCGAGGATGTCGCGGAGGACGCCGGCGGACCAGCCCGACCGGCGGCGGCAGTGGCGGAAGGGTCGGCCGCGGCGGTGGAGCCGGAGGCCCCGGCGTCGGAGACGGCGGCCGCCGCGCCCGCACCTGCGGCGATGGCGCCCACCTCGCTCTCGCCCTCCCGGGCCGGTGATTTCATGCAGTGCCCGCTGCTGTACCGGTTCCGGGTCATCGACCGGCTGCCGGAGAAGCCCAGCGAGGCGGCGACCAGGGGCACCCTGGTGCACGCGGTGCTGGAGCGGCTCTTCGACGCCCCGGCGGCCGAGCGCACCGCGCCGACGGCGAGGGCGCTGGTCCCCGGTCAGTGGGACCGGCTGCGGGAGAGCAGGCCGGAGGTCGGTGAGCTGTTCGCGGACGACCCGGAGGGCGAGCGGCTGGCGCAGTGGCTCTCCGAGGCGGAGCGGCTCGTCGAGCGCTGGTTCAGCCTGGAGGACCCGAGCCGGCTGGAGCCCGCCGAGCGGGAGCTGTTCGTGGAGGCCGAGCTGGACTCCGGGCTGCGGCTGCGCGGCATCATCGACCGGGTCGACGTGGCCCCCACCGGCGAGGTGCGGATCGTCGACTACAAGACGGGCAAGGCGCCCCGGCCGCAGTACGCGGAGGGCGCGCTGTTCCAGATGAAGTTCTACGCGCTGGTGGTGTGGCGGCTGAAGAAGGTCGTCCCGCGGCGCCTGCAGCTGGTCTATCTCGGCAGTGGCGACGTGCTCACCTACGACCCGGTCCTGGCGGACCTGGAGCGGGTCGAGCGCAAGCTGCTGGCGCTGTGGGAGGCGATCCGGCTGGCGACCGAGACGGGTGACTGGCGGCCGCGTCCCACGAAGCTGTGCGGCTGGTGCGACCACCAGGCGCACTGTCCGGAGTTCGGCGGCACTCCCCCGCCCTACCCGCTGCCGGTGAGGGCGGCCGAGTCCGGCGCCGTCGGGCAGGGCAGAATGGGGCCGGACTAGCGAGAAGGAGACTTACGTGGCCATCCGCGTCCTACTGGTCGACGACCAGCCGCTGCTGCGCACGGGCTTCCGGATGATTCTGGAGGCGGAGCAGGACCTCGCGGTCGTCGGCGAGGCCGGAGACGGCCTCCAGGCGCTCGACCAGGTACGGGCGTTGCAGCCCGATGTGGTGCTGATGGACATCCGCATGCCGCGGATGGACGGTGTGGAGGCGACCCGGCAGATCACCGGGCCGGAGCGGGACGGTCCGGCGAAGGTGCTGGTGCTGACCACCTTCGACCTGGACGAGTACGTGGTGGAGGCGCTGAAGGCGGGCGCCAGCGGCTTTCTGCTCAAGGACGCCCCGGCCAACGAACTGGTGCAGGCGATCCGCGTGGTGGCGAACGGCGAGGCGATGCTCGCGCCGAGCATCACCCGGCGGCTGCTCGACAAGTACGCCACGCATCTGCCCTCCGGGGACGAGCCGGTGCCGGACACCCTGCACACCCTGACGGACCGTGAGGTCGAGGTGCTGAAGCTGGTGGCCCGCGGGCTGTCCAACGCGGAGATCGCCGCGGACCTGTTCGTCAGCGAGACCACCGTCAAGACCCACGTGGGGCATGTGCTGACCAAGCTGGGCCTGCGCGACCGGGTGCAGGCGGCGGTGTACGCCTACGAGAGCGGTCTGGTGCGTCCCGGCGCGCAGTAGCCCCTCCCCGGCACGCGGGCACTCCCCCGCACCGCGGGCACTTCCCCGCACGCGGCCGCGGCCCGCGCACAACGTGAAGGGCGCCCTCTTCCGGACGGGAAGAGGGCGCCCTTCGGGCTGGTCCGGTGCCGGCCTCAGTCGCTCACGCCCCGGCCCAGCTCCCACAGCTGGAGCGAGGAGGAGGAGTTGAGGAGGTAGGCCGTGCCGGTGACGTCGTCGCGGGTGGCGACGTACTGCTTGCCCTGCCAGAGCGGGATCAGCGGGACGTCCTTGGCGGTGATGTCCTGGATCTCGGTGAGGGTGTCCACCGCGGAGAGCCGGTCGGCCTCGCCGCGGGAGGCGGGGATCAGGTTGTTGATGATCTCCTGGTTGGAGTACGGGATGTTGAGGGTGTTCTTCTTGTCGAGGAACGGCGCGATGAAGCTGTCCGCGTCCGGGAAGTCGGGGAACCAGCCCATGCCGAAGACGTCGTACTTGCGCGCCCGCTCCGCCGGGTGGAACTTCTCCCAGGGCGTGCCCTTGATGTCGACGTCGAACAGCCCGCTGTCGTTCAGCTGCTTCTGGAGGTGCTCGAACTCCGGCTTGGTCGCGGCGCCGTAGTGGTCCGTCGTGTAGTCCAGCGTCAGCTTGACGGGCGTGGTGATGTCCGCGTCCTCCAGCATCGCCTTCGCCTTGGCGACACTGGGGTCGCCGTACTTGTTGAAGAACGAGTTGGAGTGGCCGGTGACGCCGGCCGGGACCATCGAGTACAGCGGTTCGGCCTGGGATCCGTAGACCGCGGAGACGAGTTCGCTGCGGTTGATGACCTGGGCCATCGCCGTACGGACGGCCTTGTCCTTGACCGTCGAGGCGTCCGTGTTGAAGGCGAGGTAGCGGATCTCGAGACCGGCCACCTCGACCAGGTCGACGTCGCCGTCCGTGGCCTTGGACAGGTTCTGGATCTGTTCCGGCGTCATCGCGCGGGTCATCACGTCGATGTCGCCCTTGTCGATGGCGTCGCCCATGGCTTCGGCGTCGGCGAAGGACACGAGTTCGACCTTGTCGTTGTTCACCTTGAGACTCCCCTTGTACTTGGGGTTCTTGGTGAACACGGCCTTGGTCATCTCGTCGCCCTTGACCTCGGCCTTCATCGTGTACGGGCCCGAGCCGGTCAGCTCGAAGCCGTCACGCAGCTTGTCCTTCTCGTAGTCGTCCGGGTTGACGATGCCGGCAACCGGCGTCGACAGCTTGAACGGGAAGGTGGCGTCGGCGGTGTTGAGGTGGAAGATGACCTCGCGGTCGCCCTTCGTCTCGACGGTGTCGACCGTGGAGAGGATGGAGGCGACCTCGGTGTCGGCGTCGATCTTCCGGACGCGCTCGATGGAGTACTTCACGTCCTCGGCGGTGACGGGGTCGCCGTTGGCGAACTCCAGGCCGTCGCGCAGGGTGCAGGCATAGCGCTCGTTGCCGGTGTCGGTGAATCCGCACTGCTGGGCGGCCTCGGGCACGGGTTCGCCGTCACCGCGGGGCAGCACCATCAGCGTCTGCGAGGTCTGCCGCATGATGTTCCAGGCGCCGACGTCGTAGGCGTACGCCGGGTCGAAGGGCGCGGTGATCTCTTTCGAGACGCTGAACCCGTCCGTGGTGCCGACGGCGATCGCGTCCCCGTCGCCGCTGCCGCTGTCCGACCCGCCGCAGGCGGCGAGCACCGGCGCGAGCAGGCCGACGACGGCCGGCAGCACCAAAGTCTTGCGGTTCATGCTCGAGTTTCTCCAGAGCTGTCGGTCCGTGTATCCGGCATGCAGGGGTGTCGCGGCGGATCACGGGGGTAGTGGCCGATGTTCTCGCGACGAGATTAGTCCGCGCCCGCACGGGTCCTCGCAGCCACCGGAGTTGAGGGCTCATCACGGAGCGAAACCGGGTGTGGACACACCGAAAACCCGACAGTGGAAGGATTCGTGCAGGGTTTCACCAATCAGGACACAAAGGCTCCTCGACAACGTTCGCCAAGCCGGACGAAGCACACCCGAGCCTCGCTGTCGACCCCTGGTCGCGTGGTGAACATCACAGCTGGTCTTCGGCCGCTGCTGCTGGAATTCGGCCATCCGGGGCGGTGGAAATGGTCGGTGAACATCCGTAGGGTCGCGCCGCGCGGCCCTTCCCGGAATTGCCGCGCTAACCACGCTGCACGCTCGGTGAAGAGCTAGCGCATTTGGGTCATCAGACCGCGCAGAAATGTCAGGTCGACCTCTTCGAGGGAGGCGACCACCGTGCGCCGGGCGGCGGGGGTGATGGGGGCGACCGAGGGCACCGCCACGACGTGGCAGCCGGCGGACTCCGCGGCGGCGACACCGGTCGCGGTGTCCTCGACGACGGCGCACCGGGCCGGGTCCGCGCCGAGTCCGGCCGCGGCGGCCAGGTAGGGGTCGGGGTGCGGCTTGGTGCGCGGCACCTCGTCCCCGGCGACGGTCAGGGCGAAGTTCTGGGGGCCCAGCGTCTTCAGCACGCGGTCGATGATGCGGCGGTGCGAGGCGGAGACCAGGGCCGTGGGGATCTCGTGCGCGGACAGCTCCGCGAGCAGCCGGGCGGCGCCGGGCATGAGCGGCAGGTCGCGGCCGATGCGCTGCTCGAAGCCGTCGTTGAGCAGGACGCTGAGTTCGGCGAGGGTGATGTCGGCGCCGGTGGCCTCGATGAGGAAGCCCGCGCTGCGGGTCATGGGGCCGCCGACCACGACGTGGCGCCAGGAGTCGTCCAGGGTGTGGCCGAGGGAGGCGAAGACGTCCAGCTCGACGTCCCACCAGAAGCCCTCGGTGTCCACCAGGGTGCCGTCCATGTCGAGGAGCACCGCCTGCAGGGCGGAGCCCTCGGCCGTACGGGTTCCGAGCGCGGGGACCGTACTGGTCATCCACGTACCTCCTTGAGGGACGATCAGGCCGGCTCCCACGAAGGGAGCCGGCCTGCGGTGGACCGACCAGTGTACGTCGTGCGGGGCGCGAACGCCTGGTGAGGCCCGGGAGGCCCTGCGGGGCCTCAGCGGGCGTTGAAGTACTTGGCCTCCGGGTGGTGGATGACGATGGCGTCGGTGGACTGCTCGGGGTGGAGCTGGAACTCCTCGGAGAGGTGGACGCCGATGCGCTCCGGCTCGAGGAGGGCGGCGATCTTGGCGCGGTCCTCCAGGTCGGGGCAGGCGCCGTAGCCGAGGGAGAAGCGGGCGCCCCGGTACTTCAGGGCGAACATGTCCTCCATCTCGGCCGGGTCCTCCCCGGCGAAGCCGAGTTCGGAGCGCACGCGGGCGTGCCAGTACTCGGCGAGGGCCTCGGCGAGCTGGACGGACAGGCCGTGCAGTTCGAGGTAGTCGCGGTAGGCGTTGGCCTCGAACATCCGGGCCGTCTCCTCGCCGATGCGGGAGCCGACGGTGACGACCTGGAAGCCGACCACGTCGATCTCGCCGGACTCCTCCGGGCGGAAGAAGTCGGCCAGGCACAGGCGCCGGCCGCGGCGCTGGCGCGGGAAGGTGAAGCGGGTGCGTTCGTTGCCGTCGCCGTCGAGGACGATCAGGTCGTCGTCCTTGGAGACGCAGGGGAAGTAGCCGTAGACCACGGCCGCCTCCAGCAGGTTGTCCGTCTGGAGCCGGTCGAGCAGGCCGCGCAGCCGCGGCCGGCCCTCGGACTCGACCAGTTCCTCGTAGGAGGGTCCCTCGCCGGTGCGCGCCTGCTTGAGGCCCCACTGGCCCTTGAAGAGGGCGCCCTCGTCCAGCCAGGAGGCGTACTCCTTGAGCTGGATGCCCTTGACGACGCGGGTGCCGCGGAAGGGCGGCGTGGGCACGGGGTTGTCGGTGGCGACGTCGGAGCGGACGTGCCCCTCTTCGGGGCGTTCCTCGATCTCGACGGTGGCGGCCCGCACACGGCGCTGCTTCAGCTCGGGCAGCTTGGCGCCGGGTACGCCGCGTTTGATGCCGATGAGGGCGTCCATGAGGCGCAGGCCCTCGAAGGCGTCGCGGGCGTAGCGGACCTCGCCGTCGTAGATCTCGTGCAGGTCCTGTTCGACGTAGGCCCTGGTGAGGGCGGCGCCGCCGAGGATGACGGGGTAGTCGGCGGCCAGCTTGCGCTGGTTGAGCTCCTCCAGGTTCTCCTTCATGATCACGGTGGACTTGACGAGGAGGCCGGACATGCCGATGACGTCGGCCCGGTGCTCGTCGGCGGCCTCCAGGATCGCGGAGACGGGCTGCTTGATGCCGAGGTTGACGACGTTGTAGCCGTTGTTGGACAGGATGATGTCGACGAGGTTCTTGCCGATGTCGTGGACGTCGCCGCGGACGGTGGCCAGCACGATGGTGCCCTTGCCGTCGTCGTCGGTCTTCTCCATGTGCGGCTCCAGGTGGGCCACCGCGGTCTTCATGACCTCGGCGGACTGGAGCACGAACGGCAGCTGCATCTGGCCGGAGCCGAACAGTTCGCCGACGACCTTCATGCCGTCGAGCAGGGTCTCATTGACGATGTCGAGGGCCGGACGCTCCTGGAGGGCCTCGTCGAGGTCCTGCTCGAGGCCGTTCTTCTCGCCGTCGATGATGCGACGCTTGAGCCGCTCGTCCAGGGGCAGCGCGGCCAGTTCCTCGGCCTTGGACGCCCGCAGCGACTTGGCCGTGGCGCCCTCGAAGAGGGCCATCAGCTTCTGCAGCGGGTCGTAGCCCTCGCGGCGGCGGTCGTAGATCAGGTCGAGGGCGGTGGTGACCTGCTCCTCGTCGAAACGGGCGATCGGCAGGATCTTGCTCGCGTGGACGATGGCCGAGTCCAGCCCTGCCTTGACGCATTCGTCGAGGAAAACGGAGTTGAGCAGGATGCGGGCGGCCGGGTTGAGGCCGAAGGAGATGTTCGACAGGCCGAGCGTGGTCTGCACGTCCGGGTGGCGCCGCTTGAGTTCCCGGATGCCCTCGATGGTGGCCAGGCCGTCCTTGCGGGACTCCTCCTGGCCGGTGCAGATGGTGAAGGTCAGGCAGTCGACGAGGATGTCGGACTCGTGGATGCCCCAGTTGCCGGTGAGGTCGTCGATGAGCCGTTCGGCGATCTCGACCTTCTTCTCGGCGGTGCGGGCCTGTCCCACCTCGTCGATGGTCAGCGCGATCAGCGCGGCGCCGTGCTCCCGGGCGAGCTTCGTGACGCGGGCGAACCGGGACTCGGGCCCTGCGCCGTCTTCGTAGTTGACCGAGTTGATCACCGCGCGGCCGCCGAGCTTCTCCAGGCCGGCCTGCACGACGTCGACCTCGGTGGAGTCGAGGACGATCGGCAGCGTGGAGGCGGTGGCGAACCGGCCGGCCAGTTCCTCCATGTCGGCGACGCCGTCCCGGCCGACGTAGTCGACGCAGAGGTCGAGCATGTGCGCGCCTTCGCGGATCTGGTCGCGGGCCATCTCGACGCAGTCGTCCCAGCGGCCGTCCAGCATGGCCTCGCGGAACTTCTTCGACCCGTTGGCGTTGGTGCGCTCGCCGATGGCCAGGTAGGAGGTGTCCTGGCGGAAGGGCACGGTCTGGTAGAGCGAGGCGGCGCCGGGCTCGGGGCGCGGGTCGCGTGCGGTGGGGGCGGTGTCCCGGACCCGCTCGACGACCTGGCGCAGGTGCTCGGGGGTGGTGCCGCAGCAGCCGCCGACCAGGGACAGGCCGTACTCCCGGACGAAGGTCTCGTGCGCGTCGGCCAGCTCGGGCGCGGTCAGCGGGTAGTGGGCGCCGTCCTTGCCGAGGACGGGCAGACCGGCGTTGGGCATGCAGGTCAGCGGGATGCGGGAGTGCCGGGCGAGGTAGCGCAGGTGCTCGCTCATCTCGGCGGGTCCGGTGGCGCAGTTCAGGCCGATCATGTCGATGCCGAGCGGCTCCAGCGCGGTGAGCGCGGCGCCGATCTCCGAGCCGAGCAGCATGGTGCCGGTGGTCTCGACGGTGACGGACACGATGAGCGGCAGGTCGAGGCCCAGGGCGTCCAGGGCGCGCCGGGCGCCGAGCACGGAGGCCTTGGTCTGGAGCAGGTCCTGCGTGGTCTCCACCAGCAGTGCGTCCGCGCCGCCCGCGACCAGGCCCTCGGCGTTGCGCTGGTAGGCGTCGCGCAGGACGGTGTACGGGGCGTGGCCGAGGGTGGGGAGCTTGGTGCCGGGGCCCATGGAGCCCAGCACCCAGCGCTGCCGGCCGTCGCGGGCGCCGAACTCGTCGGCGACCTCGCGGGCGACGCGTGCGCCGGCTTCGGACAGTTCGTGGACGCGCTCGGGGATGTCGTACTCGCCGAGGGCGGAGTGGTTGGCGCCGAAGGTGTTGGTCTCGACGCAGTCGACGCCGGCCGCGAAGTACTCCTCGTGCACCGAGCGGACGATGTCGGGCCGGGTGAGGTTCAGGACCTCGTTGCACCCTTCGAGCTGCTGGAAGTCGTCCAGCGTGGGGTTCTGGGCCTGGAGCATGGTGCCCATGGCGCCGTCGGCGACCACCACGCGGGTGGCGAGGGCCTCTCGGAGGGCGGACACGCGGGTGCGGGTGTCGGCGGGCGGGGTGGATGGCGACGAGGCCATGAAAGGGCTCCCTAGGATGCGACGGCTGTCGGCTTTGCCTCTGCCCGGTGCCGCCCGTCGTGGACGTCCCCGGGGAGAACGCACGCCGTCAGGGTAGCCGGGACCGGGGGCCGATGGTCAGGGCGTCCACGAGACGGACGAGGATGGCGGGGCGAATACCCGCCGAACGGACGAGCTTCCCCTGCCCGGAACGTCCCAGTCCGGCGGTGGCCCGCGCCCGGTGCGCGCCCGGTGCGGGTGCGGGGTGCGCGCGCCTCGTACGGGACGTCCGCGGTCACCGGGAGGTGGCCGAAGTGCAACAGTTGCCCGCCGACCATTGGCGGGAGGTCGGCATGGACCGGTAGTGTTCGGCATTGCCGAACGACGTCAGCGACGCCGAGGTCGGCAGTCGAAGGGGACGGAGGCAGTAGGTCGATGGCACGGAACATCCAGTCGCTCGAGCGGGCGGCCGCCATGCTGCGCCTGCTCGCGGGCGGCGAGCGGCGGCTCGGCCTGTCGGACATCGCCTCGTCGCTGGGTCTGGCCAAAGGCACCGCGCACGGCATCCTGCGCACCCTCCAGCAGGAGGGGTTCGTGGAGCAGGACGACGCCTCCGGGCGCTACCAGCTGGGCGCCGAGCTGCTGCGCCTGGGCACGACCTACCTGGACGTGCACGAACTGCGGGCCCGCGCCCTGGTGTGGACGGACGACCTGGCCCGCTCCAGCGGGGAGAGCGTCCACCTCGGGGTCCTGCACCAGCAGGGCGTCCTGATCGTGCACCACGTCTTCCGGCCCGACGACAGCCGGCAGGTCCTGGAGATCGGGGCCATGCAGCCGCTGCACTCCACGGCGCTGGGCAAGGTGCTGTCGGCGTACGACCCGGTCGCGCACAGCGAGGCACTGGAGGCCGACCGCAAGGCGTTCACGGACCGGACCGTCTGCGAGCCGGACAGCTTCGAGCACGTCCTGGACATCACGCGCGCGCGTGGGTACGCGGCGGACGTCGAGGAGACCTGGGAGGGCATCGCCTCCATCGCCGCCCCCATCCACGACCGCAGGCGCATGCCGGTCGGCGCGGTGGGCATCACGGGGGCCGTGGAACGGCTGTGCCGGGAGGGCGAGCTGCGGCCCGAGCTGGTCGCGGCGGTGCGGGACTGCGCCCGCGCGGTGTCGCGGGACCTGGGCGCCGGGCGGTTCTAGGGCACACACGGACAGACACGGGCCGGCACAGGTCGGCACAGGGCCGGGACACCGAAGGTGTCCCGGCCCTCGGCGTTCCCGCGGGACGGCCGGGCGCGAGATCGATAGCCCACGACGATCAATAACGATCGTGCTTTCGATAACACAGCTCTTGACGCACGCGTGACGCCGAACGAGACTCGCGTCCATCGGTCGGCATTGTCGAACACCTACCGGCAATACGCGTTAGAGTGTCCACAGTGCCAAGGGCCGCCATCGCTCTCACACCGAGGGCGCCGGAACACCCGGAGGGACCCGGGGTTCGGCTTTCCCTGGACGAAGGACAAAGGAGTCGCGGGTGTCCAGCTCCGACATCTTCATCGGCGAGACCATCGGTACCGCCCTGCTCATCCTGCTCGGCGGCGGCGTGTGTGCCGCCGTCACGCTCAAGGCCTCCAAGGCCCGCAACGCCGGCTGGCTCGCCATCGCCTTCGGGTGGGGCTTCGCCGTCATGACGGCGGCGTACATATCGGGTCCGCTCTCCGGCGCCCACCTCAACCCGGCCGTGACCGTGGGCATCGCGATCAAGGACGGCGACTGGAGCAACACCCCGACCTACTTCGCGGGCCAGCTCCTCGGCGCCATGATCGGCGCGGTCCTGGTCTGGATCGCCTACTACGGCCAGTTCCAGGCCCACCTCACCGACCGCGAGATCGTCGGCGGCCCCGGCGCACAGGACACGACGGCCAAGTCGGTCGAGGCGCAGGAGAAGGGCGCCGGCCCGGTCCTGGGCGTCTTCTCCACCGGCCCCGAGATCCGGCACACGGTCCAGAACCTCGCCACCGAGATCATCGGCACCTTCGTGCTGCTGCTCGCCATCCTCACCCAGGGCCTGAACGACGAGGGCAACGGCCTCGGCATCCTGGGCGCCCTGATCACCGGGTTCGTGGTGGTCTCCATCGGTCTGTCGCTCGGCGGTCCGACGGGATACGCGATCAACCCGGTCCGCGACCTCGGCCCGCGCATCGTCCACGCCCTGCTGCCGCTGCCCAACAAGGGCGGCTCCGACTGGTCCTACGCCTGGATCCCGGTCGTCGGTCCGCTGATCGGCGGTGCGATCGCCGGAGGTGTCTACAACGTCGCGTTCGCCTGAGCGGGCCCCCGCTCGGCGATCATCGAGCCGCAGACCACGCGCCGTACGCACCGGCCACCCACCACGGAACCCCAGGAGCACACAGTGACCGACGCCCACACCACCGGCATCGCCTCCCACGGCCACGGGCCGTTCATCGCCGCGATCGACCAGGGCACGACCTCCTCGCGCTGCATCGTCTTCGACCGCGACGGGCGCATCGTCTCCGTCGACCAGAAGGAGCACGAGCAGATCTTCCCCAAGCCGGGCTGGGTCGAGCACGACGCCACCGAGATCTGGACCAACGTCCAGGAGGTCGTCGCCGGAGCCGTCGAGAAGGCCGGCATCACCCGCGACGACATCAAGGCCATCGGCATCACCAACCAGCGCGAGACCACCCTCGTCTGGGACAAGAACACCGGTGAGCCCGTCCACAACGCCATCGTCTGGCAGGACACCCGCACCGACGCCCTGTGCAGGGAACTCGGCCGCAACGTCGGCCAGGACCGCTTCCGCCGCGAGACCGGCCTGCCCCTCGCCTCCTACTTCGCCGGTCCCAAGGCCCGCTGGCTGCTGGACAACGTCGACGGTCTGCGCGAGCGCGCCGAGGCGGGCGACCTGCTCTTCGGCACCATGGACACCTGGGTCATCTGGAACCTGACCGGCGGCGTGAACGGCGGCAAGCACGTCACCGACGTCACCAACGCCTCCCGCACCATGCTGATGAACCTGCACACCATGGCGTGGGACGAGAAGATCGCCGAGTCGATCGGCGTGCCGATGCAGATGCTCCCCGAGATCCGCTCCTCCGCCGAGGTCTACGGCGAGATCACCGGCGGCCGCCTCGGCGAGCTGCTCGGCGGCATCCCGGTCGCCTCCGCGCTCGGCGACCAGCAGGCGGCCCTGTTCGGCCAGACCTGCTTCTCCGAGGGCGAGACCAAGTCGACGTACGGCACCGGCACCTTCATGGTGATGAACACCGGTGACAAGCTGATCAACTCCTACTCGGGTCTGCTGACCACGGTCGGCTACAAGATCGGCGACCAGGACACGGTCTACGCCCTGGAGGGCTCGATCGCCGTCACCGGTTCGCTGGTGCAGTGGATGCGCGACCAGATGGGCCTGATCTCCACCGCCGCCGAGATCGAGACCCTCGCCCTGACCGTCGAGGACAACGGCGGCGCCTACTTCGTGCCGGCCTTCTCCGGCCTGTTCGCCCCGTACTGGCGCTCCGACGCCCGCGGTGTGATCGCCGGCCTCACCCGGTACGTCACCAAGGCGCACCTCGCGCGCGCCGTGCTGGAGGCCACCGCCTGGCAGACGCGGGAGATCGCGGACGCCATGACGAAGGACTCCGGCGTGGAGCTGACCGCCCTCAAGGTCGACGGCGGCATGACCTCCAACAACCTGCTGATGCAGACCCTCGCCGACTTCGTGGACGCCCCCGTGGTGCGCCCGATGGTCGCCGAGACCACCTGCCTCGGCGCCGCCTACGCCGCCGGTCTCGCCGTCGGCTTCTGGAACAGCACCGACGACCTGCGCGCCAACTGGCGGCGGGCCGCCGAGTGGACCCCCCGCATGGACGCGGAGATCCGCGACCGTGAGTACAAGAGCTGGCTCAAGGCCGTCGAGCGGACCATGGGCTGGCTCGAGGACGAGGAGTAAGAACCACCATGACCACTCAGTCCACCCTGCAGTCCGTGCCTGCCCTGGGTACGCACCCGGCCTCCGGCTCCAACCCGAGCCGGGCCGAGACCCGGGAGCAGCTCTCCAAGGCGTCGTACGACCTTCTCGTGATCGGCGGCGGCATCCTGGGCATCTCCACCGCCTGGCACGCCGCGCAGTCCGGCCTCAGGGTGGCCGTGGTCGACGCCGGCGACTTCGCCGGCGCCACCTCCTCCGCCTCCTCCAAGCTGCTCCACGGCGGACTGCGCTACCTGCAGACCGGCGCGGTGAAGCTGGTGGCGGAGAACCACTTCGAGCGCCGTGCGGTCTCCCGCCAGGTGGCCCCCCACCTGGCGAACCCGCTCACCTTCTACCTCCCCGTGTACAAGGGCGGGCCGCACGGCGCGGCGAAGCTCGGGGCCGGCGTCTTCGCGTACTCGGCGCTGTCCGCCTTCGGCGACGGCGTCGGCCACCTGCTCTCCCCGGCCAAGGCCGCGCAGGACGTGCCGGAGCTGCGCACCGACAACCTCAAGGCCGTGGCCGTGTACGGCGATGACCAGATGAACGACGCCCGCATGGCCCTGATGACCGTCCGCGCGGCGGTCGATTCCGGCGCGGTGGTGCTCAACCACGCCGAGGTCACCGGCCTGCGCTTCACCAACGGCCGGGTGACCGGTGCCGAACTGAAGGACCGGCTGAGCGGCGACGAGTTCGGGGTGAACGCCCGCCTGGTGCTGAACGCGACCGGCCCCTGGGTCGACCACCTGCGCCGCATGGAGAACCCGGACGCGGCCCCGTCCATCCGCCTGTCCAAGGGCGCACACCTGGTGCTCAAGCGCACCGCGCCCTGGAAGGCCGCGCTGGCCACCCCGATCGACAAGTACCGGATCACCTTCGCCCTCCCCTGGGAGGACATGCTGCTGCTCGGCACGACCGACGAGGAGTTCGAGGGCGACCCGGCGGACGTCGCGGTCAACGACAAGGACATAGCGCAGATCCTCGACGAGGCCGCGTTCTCCATCCGCGACCAGCAGCTCGACCGGGACCTCATCACGTACTCCTTCGCGGGCCTGCGTGTGCTGCCGGGCGGCCCCGGCGACACCTCGAAGGCCAAGCGGGAGACGGTCGTCACGGAGGGCCGGGGCGGCATGCTGTCCGTCGCGGGCGGCAAGTGGACCACCTTCCGCCACATCGGCCGTACGGTGATGAAGAAGCTGGAGGCGCTGCCGGGCCACCCGCTGGGCGACGACTTCGAGCCGATCGCGTCGCTGCCGAAGAAGCTGCCGCTGCCCGGCGTCGCCAACCCGCGCGCGGTCGCCCACCGGCTGCTGGTGGACGGCTCGGCGCCCGGCCCGCGCATGGCGGCCGACACCGCCAGGCACCTGGCCACGCACTACGGTTCGCTCGCCTTCGACATCGCCCGGCTCGCCAACGAGAGCCCGGAGCTGGGCCGGCGCGTCCACCCGGACGCCCCGGAGATCTGGGCGCAGGTCGTGTGGGCCCGGGACAACGAGTGGGCCGAGACGGCGGACGACGTGCTGCGCCGCCGTACGACGCTGACGATCCGCGGCCTGGCCACGGACGACGTCCGCGCGCAGGTCCAGGACGTGCTGGACAAGAAGTAGGGCCCGCGTTTCAGCACCCCACGGCGGGTGTCCGGACCCCCGGCACGGGGCAGTGATCCGTTCACTGCCCCGTGCACAGGGGCTGCGGGCGGCCCCTCGGCACGCCGTAAGGTTGGGGGGTACGCGAGGGCACGTCGGAAGGAGGCGCTGGGTGATCGAGCTCGAGGGGGTTCCCGAGCTGGTCGACCCGGTCATGGTGGCCGCGTTCGAGGGCTGGAACGATGCCGGTGACGCCGCCTCCACCGCGGTCGCGCATCTCGACAGGGAGTGGAAGGGCGAGGTGTTCGCGGCGCTGGACGCCGAGGACTACTACGACTTCCAGGTCAACCGTCCCACGGTGTTCATGGAGGACGGCGTCCGCAAGATCACCTGGCCGACGACCAGGTTGTCGGTGGTCCGGGTCGGCGGCGACAAACCGCGCGACCTCGTACTCGTCCGTGGCATCGAACCGTCCATGCGCTGGCGCTCGTTCTGCAACGAGCTGCTCGGCTTCGCCCACGAGCTGGGCGTCGAGCTGGTGGTCGTCCTGGGCGCACTGCTGGGCGACACGCCGCACACCCGTCCGGTCCCGATCAGCGGTACCACGTCGGACGCCGACCTGGCGCGGCGCATGGACCTGGAGGAGACCAAGTACGAGGGGCCCACGGGCATCGTCGGCATCCTCCAGGAGGCCTGCACGCACGCGGGTGTGCCGGCGGTGTCGCTGTGGGCGGCGGTGCCGCACTACGTCTCGCAGCCGCCGAATCCGAAGGCCACGCTGGCCCTGCTGAACCGGCTGGAGGACCTGATCGGCGTGCGGGTGCCGCTGGGCGAGCTGCCCGAGGACGCGCGTGCCTGGCAGGTGGGCGTGGACCAGCTGGCCGCGGAGGACACCGAGGTCGCCGAGTACGTGCAGTCGCTGGAGGAGGCCCGGGACACGGCGGAGCTGCCGGAGGCGTCGGGCGAGGCGATCGCGCGGGAGTTCGAGCGGTATCTGCGGCGGCGGGACGGGGGCGGGCCGGGCGGGCACGCCACGGCGGACGGGGGCGAGGGTCCGGCCGGTACGCCGTTCCTGCGGGACAATCCGAGCGGGCGGGCTCGGCCGTCGAAGCCGCCCAAGCCGCCGCAGGCGGGCGGGGAGGACGAGGAGTCCTCGGAGGACTGAGCCGGTTGGACATGAGTGAGGGGCGCTTCCCTGGTGGGAGCGCCCCTCAGTCGTTTTCGTGCGGGTCACTGCGGGGGGACGCGAACCGGCGCTTGCCGGGCGCCGCCTGCGCCCACCCGTGCCGCCCCACTGGCACGACTGCCCGCAGCTCGGGGGGCGTCTTACAGCGCTACGCCCAGCAGTGCGTCCACCGCGCGGGAGACCACGCCCGGGGCGCCGATGTCCGTGCCGCCCGACTCCTGCTGGAGGGCGGCCCAGCGGTCGATCGCGGCGAGGGCGGCCGGGGAGTCCAGGTCGTTCGCGAGGGCCTCGCGGATCTGCGCCACCAGGGCCTCCGCGGGCGGACCGTCGGGGCGGGAGACGGCGGCGCGCCAGCGGTCGAGGCGGGCGAGGGCGTCCTCAAGCACCTGGTCGGTCCACTCCCAGTCGGAGCGGTAGTGGTGGGCGAGCAGCGTGAGCCGGATGGCGGCCGGGTCGACGCCCTCGCGGCGCAGCTGCGACACGAAGACCAGGTTGCCCTTGGACTTGGACATCTTCTCGCCGTCGAGACCGACCATGCCGGCGTGCACGTACGCCTTGGCCATCGGGAAGTCGCCGGTGAGGGCCTGGGCGTGCGAGGCGCCCATCTCGTGGTGCGGGAAGGCCAGGTCGGAGCCGCCGCCCTGGACGTCGAAGCCCATGCCGAGGTGGTCGAGGGCGATGGCGACGCACTCGATGTGCCAGCCGGGGCGCCCGCGGCCGAGGGTGCCGCCGTCCCAGCTGGGCTCGCCCTCGCGGGCGGCCATCCACAGCATCGGGTCGAGCGGGTTCTTCTTGCCGGGCCGGTCGGGGTCGCCGCCGCGCTCGGCGGAGAGCAGCCGCATGGTGGCGGCGTCGAGGTGGGAGACGCCGCCGAAGTGCGGGTCCGCCTCGACGGAGAAGTAGGTGTCGCCCTCGAGCTCGTAGGCCGCGCCGGCGTCTCGGAGCCGCTCGACGAGCGGGACGATGCCGGGTATGGCCTCGACGGCGCCTATGTAGTGCCGCGGCGGGAGCATCCGCAGCGCCGTCATGTCCTCGCGGAAGAGGGCGGTCTCCTGCTCGGCGAGGGCGGTCCAGTCGACCCCGTCGCGCACGGCCCGCTCCAGGAGCGGGTCGTCCACGTCGGTGACGTTCTGGACGTAGTGGACCTGCCGCTTGGTGTCGAGCCACACGCGCTGCACGAGGTCGAACGCGTTGTAGGTCGCCGCGTGACCCATGTGGGTGGCGTCGTACGGCGTGATGCCGCAGACGTAGATACGGGCGACGGGACCGGGGTCGAGGGTGACGAGGCCGCCGGTCGCGGTGTCGTGGATCCTCAGGTCGCGGCCCTGACCAGGCAGGGCGGGGACCTCGGAAGCGGGCCAGGCATGCATGTCATGAGCCTAACCGGACGGGTGTTCCGTACACGAACCGGACCGGGCCGGATGGCCGGTAAGGCGCTCTTGCGCGCCACCGGCCGGTGTGGCATCGGCTGTCTACACGGGCGGCCAGGGGATGGCCGGCCACTCGCCGCTCGGTTCGGGGTGCTTGCCGGAGGCCAGCAGGGCGCCGACCCGCGCGCGCGTGGCGTCGAGTTCGGCGGGAGTGAGGAGCGCGGCGAGCCGGATGGCCAGGGTGCCACCGTCCTTCAGCGCCTGTCTGAGGGTGTCGAGCACCGCCAGGGCCTCTGCGGTGAGCGGGTCGCCCGCCCAGCCCCACAGCAGGGTGCGCAGCTTGTTCTCGGCGTTGAAGGTGACCCCGTGGTCGATGCCGTACAGCCGCTCCCCCTCCGCGGGCAGCAGGTGGCCGCCCTTGCGGTCGGCGTTGTTGATCACGGCGTCGAGTACGGCGAGCCGGCGCAGCCGTTCGTCGTCGGCGTGGACGAGCAGCGCGGTGCGGCCCTCGCCGACCTCGGCGAGGGCGACCGCCTTCCAGCCTGCGCCGGGTTCCTCCTCGTCCACCAGGGCGAGCAGCTCCGTGTCCGGCACGGTCTCGATCCACAGCTGGACCATGCCCTCGCCGTACGGGCCGTCGCGCAGCACGGTGGGCGGGACCAGGCCCCAGCCGGTGGCCTCGGAGACCTCGTAGGCGGCGACCTCGCGCTGGGCGAGGGTGCCGTCGGGGAAGTCCCACAGCGGGCGCTCCCCGGCGACCGGCTTGTAGACGCAGGCCGCCTCGCGCCCCTCGTGCGTCACCGTGCAGTACAGGGCCGCGTTGGAGGCGTCACGGATGCGTCCGCGCACGGTCAGTTCGCCCAGGGCGAGCAGTTCGGCCGCCGCCGCGTCGGTGGTCACGCTCCGCGGCGGTATCCGTTCTGGCGCGGACATACGTGTCCTTCCGGGTCGAGCGGGAGGCTGCACAGCGGGCACGGCGGCCGCCCGGCGTTGACGACGTCCAGGGCGCGCTTGGCGAAGGACCTGGCCTGCGCGCCGGTGAGGCGGACCCGGAGCATCGGCGGGCCGTTCTCCTCGTCCTGGAGGAGCCGCTCCTCGGCCTCCGCCAGGTCCTCCTCGGACTCGGCGTCCAGCTCCACGAGGGCCTGCGCCTCGACGATCATGCGCTGGTCCTCGCCGTCCCAGGCCAGCGCCATGGTGCCGACCCTGAACTCCTCCTCGACGGGGGTGTCCAGCGGCGCGGTGTCGCCGGGCCCGGTGGGGGCGGTGGCGGGGACGACGGTGCTGCCGCCGCTGCGCCGTACGACCTCGTCCAGAAGCTCGTCCATGCGTTCGGCGAGGGCGGCGACCTGGGTCTTCTCCAGGGCCACGCTGGTCACCCGGGAGCCGGCGGAGGCCTGGAGGAAGAACGTACGGCGCCCGGGCAGCCCGACCGTACCGGCCACGAAACGTTCCGGTTGGTCGTAGAGGAACACCTGACGGGACACGTCCTGTCTCCATGGAAGTCGGGGAAAGCGGAAGATCGGGATCGGGGACACTGCCGCGACCGGTTCACCCTACTGCGGCGGACGATCACGGTGCGCCCGCACCACCCCCGACCGGGGCCTGGTCACCGGACGGCTCCTCGCGCGGGGCCAGGGAGGCGAAGTCGCCCGTGTCGCCGAGGCGGACCAGGAAGGGGCGCAGCCGGGTGTAGCGGATCGCGGTGACCGAGCAGGGCTCGACGGAGATCCGCTGGAAGAGGTCGAGGTGGAGGCCGAGTCCCTCGGCGACGAGGGATTTGATGATGTCGCCGTGGGAGCACATGAGGTAGACGGCGTCGGGGCCGTGGTCGCGCTCCACGCGCGCGTTCCACTCGCGTACCGCCTCGGCGGCGCGGGTCTGCATGGCGCGCATCGACTCGCCGCCGGGGAAGGCCGCGGCGGACGGGTGCGCCTGCACCACCTCCATCAGGGGTTCGCCCCCCAGTTCGGCGAGCTTGCGGCCGGACCAGTCGCCGTAGTGGCACTCCCCGATCCGTTCGTCGGTGTGCGCCCGCAGCTCGGGCCGGGCGTCGAGCAGCGGCCGGAGGGTCTCCTGGCAGCGCTGCAGGGGGCTGGTGACGATCTCGGAGAGCGGCAGGCAGGCGAGCCGCCCGGGGAGCGCGGCGGCCTGCGCGGCGCCGCGTTCGTCGAGGGCGACGCCGGGCGTCCAGCCGGCGAGCAGCCCCTCGGTGTTGGCGGTGGAACGTCCGTGCCTAACCAGGATCAGCGTGGGCATGCGGCCAGGGTAGGCGTACGGCGCGGTACAGGGGCGCCGGGGCGAGGGGAGAATGGGTTCGGTGATCGTCGACTGCGCCATCTACCGGGACGGGCACCGCACGGACGGGCCCGAGGACTTCTCCGACGCGCTCGGTGAGGCGCGGGGAGCGGGCGGGTTCGTCTGGATCGGCCTGCACGAGCCGACGGAGAAGGAGTTCGAGCTGGTCAGCCAGGAGTTCGGGCTGCATCCGCTGGCGGTGGAGGACGCCCTCAAGGCGCATCAGCGGCCCAAGCTGGAGGTGTACGACGACTCGCTCTTCGCCGTCCTCAAGCCGGTGATGTACGAGCCGGACAGCGACGCCGTCTCCACCGGCGAACTCATGATCTTCCTGGGCGACGCCTTCGCGGTCGTCGTCCGGCACGGCGAGGGCTCCCCGCTGAGGGCCGTACGGCGGCGTCTGGAGCACGAACCGGAACTGCTCGGCAAGGGTCCCACCGCGGTGCTGTACGCGATCGCGGACGCCACCGTCGACCACTACCTGGACGTGGCGGTCGAGCTCCAGACCGACCTGGAGGAGCTGGAGGCGGAGGTCTTCTCGCCGGACGGCGGCGGCTCCCGGCACACCGCGTCGCGGATCTACACCTTCAAGCGGCAGGTGCTGGAGTTCCGCCGGGCGACGGGTCCACTTGCGCCGCCGCTGGCCCGGCTGGCGGGTACCGGGGTGTACGGCGGCGGCGTGCCGTTCGTGAACGACAGGGCGCGGCCGTTCTTCCGGGACGTGAGCGACCACCTCACGCGCGTGAACGAGTCGGTGGAGAGCCTGGACCGGCTGGTCTCGGACATCCTGTCGGCTCACCTGGCGCAGACGAGCGTCCGGCAGAACGACGACATGCGGAAGATCTCGGCGTGGGCGGCCATGGCCGCGGTCCCCACGATGGTCGCGGGGATCTACGGCATGAACTTCGACCACATGCCGGAGCTGCACTGGGTGTGGGGCTACCCGGCGGTGATCGCGCTGATGGCCGTCCTGGAGCTGCTGCTGTACCGGCAGTTCAAGCACCGGGGCTGGCTGTAGGGGCCGGGGCCCTCAGGCGACCTCGGGGGCCGCGGTGGCGGGTCCGCCGAGCGCGTCGCGCCGTTCGGGCGTCCGCAGGGTCACCATGCGGCGCCAGCCGGTGAGCCGCTCGGCGGCGTACATCGCGTGGATGCCCGCCGCGAGCAGCGCCGACCTGGCGCGCGACCAGCCGAGGAGGCGTCCCATGTGGGCCATCACCGCGAGGCTGACGTCGCGGTGGACGCGGATCTCGGCGAGCGCGCACTCGCGCAGCGTCCGCCGGATGTACGGGCCGTGTCCGGCGGCGGCGTAGCGCAGCAGTTCCTCGTGGGAGTAGGCGAGGTGGTTGTCCTCGTCGGCCGAGATCATCCGGACGGCCCGGCCGAGTTCCGGATGGTCCGCGAAGTACTTGAGGAGCATCGCCATCTGCTCGGCGGCGCGCTGCTCGGTGACCCTGCTGTGGGCGAGGTAGGTGATGATGTCCCGCACCGTGAGCGGCTGGTCGGCCTTGAGCTGCTCGTGGGCGAGGCCGATGCCGTGCCGCTCCAGGAGCATCGTGTAGTCGGTCTCGGGCGGTACGCCCACGGGTTCGAGGCCGCGCTTCTTCAGCAGGGCGTTGAAGATCCGGCCGTGCTTGTCCTCGTCGGCGCCGTGCCGGGCGATCTTGGGCGCGAGAGCGCGTTCGCTCTCGGGCACCAGCGCCGCGATGCGCGCGTTCTCCCAGCCGCCCTGGGACTCGCCGCTGGCCGCGATGGAGCAGAAGAGACGGTACGACTCGTCGTTGTCGAGGATCTCCTGGAAAAGGCTCTTGGCCGAAAGCATCGGTGGCACCTCTCTGCCGCTGCGTGGTCCGCAGGTTCCGCACACTCCGCGAAGCACGAGTCAAATGCGGGACAGGGGGCGCGGCAACAGGTGCGGCGGAGAACTCCGCCGAAAGAAGGACGCCGGGCACGCACGGAGGCGTAACCCCGCGCGCGTGGGCGCGTTGTTCCTCGTGACGGCCGTGGCGGGGAAGACCCCCGAGCCCCCACCACGGCCGCAGAAACTTTCCCGCGGTGCTACGCCAGTCCGGCGTGCTCCAGGGCCTCGGTGCCGGCGCGGAGGGCGGCGAGCCGCTCGTCCAGGGTGAAGCCGGCGGGGGCGAGGGTCAGGGTGGTGACACCGGCCGCGGCGTAGGCCTTCATCCGGTCCGCGATGCGGTCGACGGAGCCGAGCAGGGTCGTCTGGTCGATCAGCTCGTGCGGGACGGCCTCGGCGGCGCCCTGCTTGTCGCCGGCCAGGTACTTGTCCTGGATCTCGGCGGCCTCGCGCTCGTAGCCCATGCGCTGGGCGAGCTGGTTGTAGAAGTTCTGCTTGCGGCTGCCCATGCCGCCGACGTAGAGCGCGGTGTAGGGCCGGAAGGTGTCGGCGAGGGAGGGGACGTCCTTGTCGTCGCCGAGGGCGAGCGGCAGGGTCGGGCAGATGTCGAACCCCTCGAGGGTCTTGCCCGCCTTCTCCCGTCCGGCGCGCAGGTGCTTGACGGCGGTCTCCTCCAGGTGGTCGGCGGAGGGGAAGATGAGCAGGGCGCCGTCGGCGATCTCGCCGGTCTGCTCGAGGTTCTTCGGGCCGATCGCCGCGATGTACAGCGGGATGTGCTCGCGCTGCGGGTGCACGGTCAGCTTGATGGGCTTGCCGGGGCCGTCGGGCAGCGGCAGCGTCCAGTGCCGGCCCTCGTAGGACAGCCGCTCCCGGGTCATCGCCTTGCGCACGATCTCGACGTACTCACGGGTGCGGGCGAGCGGCTTGTCGAACTTGACGCCGTACCAGCCCTCGGAGACCTGCGGTCCCGACACGCCGAGGCCGAGGCGGAAGCGGCCCTTGGAGAGGGAGTCCAGGGTGGCGGCGGTCATCGCGGTCATCGCGGGCTGGCGGGCCGGGATCTGGAAGATGGCCGAGCCCACGTCGATGCGCTCGGTCTGGGCGGCGACCCAGGTCAGCACGGTGGCCGCGTCGGAGCCGTAGGCCTCTGCGGCCCAGCACACGGCGTATCCGAGCCGGTCGGCCTCCTGGGCGACGGCCAGATTGTCCGCGTCCATTCCGGCACCCCAGTAGCCGAGGTTGATACCGAGCTGCATGGCCGATTCCCCTTACCCATCAGTAACGTGGCTGGTGCCCCGACCTTAGCGCGCGGAAATCGGTTGTCCACAGGCCCCCACAGCGCAAGCCGTGGCCAGTAATGTCGGCGTTCATGGAGCAGAGGCATCTCGGCCGCACCGGCCTGCGCGTGTCCCGCATCGGTCTCGGCACCCTGACCTGGGGCCGGGACACGGACGAGCACGACGCCGCGGACCTCTTGAAGACCTTCTGGGAGGCGGGCGGGACGCTCGTCGACACCGCGGACGTCTACGGCGACGGCGAGTCGGAGTATCTGCTCGGCCGCCTCATGGAGGGCCTGGTGCCGCGCCGGGACCTGGTGATCTCGACGAAGGCCGGCAGCGTTCCGGATCCGGACCGCCGGTTCGACGGTTCGCGTGCCCATCTGCTCTCCGCGCTGGACGCCTCCCTCGCCCGTCTGGGCACGGACCACGTCGACGTGTGGCACCTGCACGCCTTCGACCCGCACACTCCGCTGGAGGAGACGCTGCACGCCCTCGACGTGGCGGTCGGCAGCGGCCGGGCGCGCTACGCGGGGGTCTCCAACTTCTGCGGCTGGCAGCTGGCCAAGGCGGCGACCTGGCAGCTGGCGGCGCCCGGTGTCCGCAACCGGGTGGCGAGCACCCAGATGGAGTACTCGCTGCTCCAGCGGGGCGTGGAGCGGGAGGTGCTGCCGGCCGCCCTGGACCTGGGCATCGGCCTGCTGCCCTCCTCCCCGCTGGGCCGCGGGGTGCTCACGGGCAAGTACCGCAAGGACGCGACTCCGCCGGACTCCCGGGGCGCCTCGGACCATCTGGCCCCGTTCGTGGAGCCCTACCTCGACGCCACGGCCGGGCACATCGTGGACGCGGTGGCGACGGCGGCGGACGGGCTGGCGGTGACCCCGCTCCAGGTCGCGCTGGCCTGGGTCCGCGACCGGCCCGGGGTGGTCGCCCCGATCATCGGTCCGCGCAACGCGCAGCAGCTCACGGCGGCGTTGTCAGTGGAGACCCTTAGTCTTCCTGACGAGATCTGCCGGGCTCTCGACGACGTGTCGGCGCCCGTGCACCGCTATCCCGATCACGACTGGAGCACGCTGTGAGCACGGAGCCCGAGCCCGTCACCGAGGACACCACGGACGCCGTGGACGCCGGGCCGGAGACCCCGGGCGACGCGGCGGCGCCCGCGCCGGACGCCGCCGGGGAGACCGTCCGGCCGGAAGGCGAGCGGGAGACGGTCGACGACGGGGCCGACGACGGGGCCGGCTCCGGCGCGCGGCCGGCCGGGCCCGCCGGACAGGGACCGGACGCCGAGGGCGGGAGCGAGGCGGCCGCGCAGGTGTCCGAGGCCGAGGCCGAACTGGCCGCGCAGCGGGCCGAGCGGGAGCGGATCGAGCGGCGGAAGGCCGAGAAGCAGGGACCGATCGACGCCGGGGGCAAGCTCAGCGGCTCGGCGGCCGACCTGCTCGCCGCCGTGCGCGCGGTGGAGAGCGGTGAGAAGCCGGCGGCCGCCGTCTTCGGGGCCCCCGAGCCCGCGCGCCGCCCCGCGCCGGAGCCGGTGCGACGGCCCCGGCCGGCGCCCGCGGAACCGGCCGCCGCGTCCGCGGGTTCCGCGGGACCGGCGCCGGAGACCGTGCAGACGGTGCGGCGCGTACTGGCCGAGGGGGGCGCCCCCGAGGCGCTCGCGCCGCAGACGGCCGCGCTCCTCGGTGAGGGCGCGGAGGACGCGCTGCGGGCGGACCCCTGGCAGCTGCTCAGGGTCGGCGGGGTGCGGCCGGAGCAGGCCGACGGGTTCGCCCGGGCGCTGCTCGGTGCCGAGTGCGGCCCGGACGACGAGCGGCGCGGCCGTGCCCTCACCGTCTGGCTCCTGGAGCAGGCGGCCCTGGCCGGGCACACGGCGCTGGAGCTGCCGCGGCTCGTGGCCACGCTGGCCCAGCGGGGCGTGCCGGATCCCGACGCCGCCGTGCAGAGCACGCTGGCCGAGGGCGAGGCACTCGCCTTCCAGGACGCCCTGGAGGAGACCGGCGCGCGTGGGGAGGCCGCGGCGAGCGGCGCGGCGAGTGCCGACCGGGCGGACGAGGAGGGCGAGGAGGCCGAGGAGCGTCCCGTCCGGGTGCTGATCGGTCTGGAGCGGTACGCGCTGGCCGAGGAGAGCCTCGCCGACGGTCTGGCCCGGCTGGTCAACTCGACGCCCAAACAGGACGGGTCCGCGGCGGACTGGGAGCAGGCCGCCGCCTCCGCGCAGGGTTCCGCCGCCGAACTGATCCGGGCCGTCGCGGCCCACGGGCTGGTCCTGCACACCGGCGGCGAGGCGTCCCTGGCCGAGCCCGCCGCCCTGCTGCACGCGGCACACGGCCTGGGCCTGCGGGTCTGGGCCGCCGCGCCGGGACCGCTCGGCCGCGACCGCTTCGCCGCCCTGCTGGGCGACCCGTCGGCCGAGCCGCCCTCCCCGGGTCCGGCCGCTCCCGCCGCCGTCACCGTGGCCGGGCTGCTGACCGGCACGGAGGGACCGGGGCGGGACGCCGAGGGGGCACTGGACCTCGATCTGCTCGTCGTGCTCGACGCGCCGCAGCTCGACGTGGAGGCGGGTGCGCTGCTCGCGGAGTCGCTGCCGGACGGGGCCCGGCTGGTGCTGGCCGGGGACCCGGCGGTGCTCTGGTCCGTGGGCCCCGGGCGGGTCTTCGCGGACCTGCTGGCGGCACGGGTCTGCCCCCAGATCGCCTCGCGGCGTCCGGACCCCGGTCCGCTCGGCGAGCTGGTCTCCGGCATCGGCATCGGCGAGCTGAGCCAGGTGGAGGCGCCCGGCAAGGAGGTCGTGATCGTGCCGGTGCGGGACGCGGGCGAGGCCGTGCACCGCACCGTCCAGCTCGTGGCGGACTCGGTACCGCGCGCGATCGGCGTCCCGGTCGAGGAGACCCAGGTCATCACGCCCGGCCACGGCGGTGCCGTGGGCACGCGGGCGCTCAACGCCGCGCTGAAGGAACGGCTCAACCCCGGCCCCGGCCGCTTCGGCGGCTTCGACCCCGGCGACCGGGTCGTCCACACCCCCGCGCCCGGCCGGGTGCTGCCGGGCCGGGTGGTCGGCGCCGACGCCGACGGACTGCGCCTGTCGTGCGCGGGCGAGACCGTGGTCGTACCCAGGGACCGGGTGGAAGGCTCCGTACGGCACGGCTGGGCGCTGACCGCCCACCAGGCACTGGGCGGCCGCTGGCCCGCGGTGGTCGTGGTGCTGCCCGGCGACGCCGTGCCGGCCCTCAGCCGCCCCTGGATCTACACGGCGTTCGGCCGGGCCGCCCGGCACCTGTCGGTGGTGCACGGCGTGGAGCAGGCACTCCCCCGCGCCGTGGCGGAGATCCCGGCCAAAGCGCGCACGACCCGCCTGCCGGTGCTTCTGGCACCGCAGACCCCGGCCGCCGACTGACCAGGAGCCCCGCCCTTTGGCCGCCCGGCGCGAGCGGTGCCGACGGTACCGCTCGCGCCGGGAGCCGCGGTCGCGCGTCTCAGCGGTCCGCCTCCGGGCGGGCGGGTTCGTCGTCCTCGTCCGGCTCCGTCAGGTCGCCGTCCTCGCCGTCCTCCTCGTCGCCGTCCTCGTCATCCTCGATGTCGTCCTCGTCATCCTCGATGTCGTCGATGTCCTCGATGCCGTCGTCGAACTCCTCGTCGAAGACCGTGCTGACGTCGAATCGGCAGACCACCCGCTCCGGGTCGACCTCCTCGAACGGGGCCTCCAGCCACTCGCCGGGGTCGGCGCTCTCGTCCGCGGCCGTCACCCAGAGCGTGGAGTCGCCCTCCTCCAGCCCGAACTCCTTGTGCCGGGAGGCGATCTCGTCCGGCTCGAACTCGCCGAAGAGGAGGCCGAGGGCTCCGTGCACCGTGCCCGAGGCCTCGACGTCCGGCGCTTCGTCGTCCGCCGCCTCGACCCGTCGGGCCTGGGCCATCAGCCGCTGCGGCTCGGCCACGGCGTAGTCGCGGCGGATCAGGACGCTCAGCGCACTGGGTTCCTCGGGGCCCGTGTACGGCGGCAGCGAGTCCTCCCCGGGGATCTCGAAGGGAGTGACCTCGTCGTACCGGTCGTAGAGCAGTTCGTCGTACGCCTCCGCGGCCGCGGCCAGCTCGTTGAACGCGTCGTAGACGGCCGGGTCTTCCTCTCCCGACCGGCGTTCGACCGCGGCAAGGTGGCGGTCGAGCGCGGTCTTGACCGCCTCGGCGGCGGCGCGTACCTCGGCAGCGGTGGGCTGCGCAGCATCAGACATAGTGCAGACGCTATCCGTACCGGGCCCCAGCCCGCACAATAGATTCGATGCCGGAATACGAATTTGTCGATGTGTACCTACCGCGCGGGGTCACCCGCAAGGAGGCGGCACGTCAGCTGACGGACCATGCCGAGTACGGACACTGGGAGTTGTACCGCCTGACGCTCCTGCGCGACGGCAGCCGCAAGGTGCGGTTGCGGCGGCGGATCATCCGCCAGGTGCGCGCCACCTGGTGACGGAGGCGGAAACGGAGCGGGCCCCGCCGGTGCGGAGCCCGCTGCGTGCGCCACCGCGCCCGTCTCACGCCGAGGCGCGCGCCTTGCGGTAGAGCACCGTGCCCGCGAGCAGGGCGCCGGCGCCCACCGGCAGGGCGAGGCCCAGCGGCAGGTCGCTGCCGGTCTCGGCGAGCGCCGCGTCGCCGCGGGGCTGGTCGACGGTCTGGGTGCCCGGCTGGTTGCCGTCCGTGGAGTCGCCCGGCGTCTCGTCGTCCGGCTCGGAAGGCTTGTCCGGGGTGTCGGGGTTGCCGGGGTTGTGCGGCTCTCCAGGAGGCGTTTCGTGGTCGCCGGGGGGCGTCGAGTGGTCCCCGCCACCGCCCCCGTTGCCGCAGTCGTTGCCGAAAGCCGGGTTGAGGGCGCCGACCACGTCGATGCTGTTGCCGCACACGTTCACCGGCACGTCGATCGGCACCTCGACGTGGTTGCCGGAGCCGACGCCCGGCGAGTCCGTGGCGTGGCCGCCCGCGTGGGAGCCCCCGCCGTGGGAGCCGCCCTCGCCCCCGGAGTCGCCGTATCCGCCCTGGTCTCCGTGTCCGCCGGAGGCGGCTCCGCCGCCCTGGTTGGCGCACGAGTTGCCCATCGCCGGATTGAGGACGCCGACCACGTCCACCGTGTTGCCGCAGACGTTCACCGGCACGTGCACCGGGGCCTGCACCGTGTTGCCCGACAGCACGCCGGGCGAACCGGAACTCGAGCCGTGCGCACCCGAGTCCGCGTGGGCGGTACCGCCCGCGGCGGCGATCACGCCGGTGGCCGCCGCCATCGTCATCAGGCCCTTGCGGGTAGCCTGTCGCATTTCCTGAATCCCTGCCTTGTCCTGGTCCCGTGGTACCGAGAATGCCGAGCGTGCCGGAATTCCGGCGCTGCCGTCGCCCCTCTGCCTCGAATGTCCCCCGAAAGGCCGTCGGCCCCGGAGCGCATGGCGTGCACTCCGGGGCCGGCGGAATCAGATCCTCACGGGGCGAGGCACAACGTCACTTGTTGATGCAGACGTTGCCGAAGGCGGGGTTCAGCAGACCGATCACGGAGATCGTGTTGCCGCAGACGTTCACCGGCACGTGCACGGGAACCTGAACGACGTTGCCGGAAAGGACGCCGGGCGAGTGCACGGCGGCACCCTGGGCACCGGAGTCGGCGACAGCCATGCCCGCGCCCGCGAGAACCAGACCACCGGTGGCTGCCGCGGCGGCGACGACCTTCTTGAGCATTGTTCCTCCTAGTTGGCAAACGCGATCCCAAAATTGCCGATCGCATCACCTGTAACGAGGAGGGAGTAATGAGGCTACGAGCTTATGAGCGCATTCACTCGCCCCGGTCACTTCCCGCACGCACGGGCGAATTCAGGACGCGTCGATGAAGCGGTCGAGCACCCGCACGCCGAACTGGAGTCCCTCGACCGGCACCCGCTCGTCCACTCCGTGGAACATGCCCGCGAAGTCCAGCTCCGGCGGCAGCTTGAGCGGCGCGAAGCCGAAGCCGCGGATGCCGAGTTCGTCGAAGGACTTGGCGTCCGTGCCGCCCGAGAGCATGTAGGGCACCGCCTTCGCGGCCGGATCCTCGGCCACCAGGGCGGACTGCATCGCGCCGACCAGCGCTCCGTCGAAGGTGGTCTCGACCGCCTTGTTGGCGTGCACGTCCTCGCGCCGCACGTGCGGTCCGAGGATGCGGTCGACGTCGGCGAGGAACTCCTCCTCGTACCCGGGCAGGTAGCGCCCGTCGATGTGCGCGGTGGCCTCGCCGGGGATGACGTTGACCTTGTAACCCGCGCCCAGCTGGGTCGGGTTGGCGGTGTTGCTCAGGGTGGCGCCGATGAGCTTGGCGATGCCGCCGAGCTTGGCGAGCGTGCCCTCCATGTTCTCCGGGTCGAGGTCGGTGCCGAGCGCGTCGCCCAGCTCGTCGAGGAAGGCCCGGGTGGTCTTGGTGACGCGGACCGGGAACTTGTGCCGGCCCAGACGCGCGACGGCCTCCGACAGTTCGGTGATGGCGTTGTCGCGGTGGATCATCGACCCGTGCCCCGCGGTGCCGGCCACCGTCAGCTTCATCCAGTGGATGCCCTTCTCGGCCGTCTGGATCAGGTACAGGCGGCGCTGCTCGTTCACGGTGAAGGAGAAGCCGCCCACCTCGCTGATCGCCTCGGTGACGCCCTCGAAGAGGTCGGGGTGGTGGTCGACGAGGTGCCGGGCGCCGTAGGTGCCGCCGGCCTCCTCGTCGGCGAGGAACGCAAGGACGATGTCCCGCGGGGGCTTGCGCCCGCTGCGCAGCCGGTCGCGGACGACCGCGAGGGTCATCGCGTCCATGTCCTTCATGTCGACGGCGCCGCGCCCCCACACGCACCCGTCGGCGACCTCCCCGGAGAAGGGGTGGTGGGTCCAGTCGTCCGCGTTGGCCGGGACGACGTCGGTGTGGCCGTGGATGAGCAGCGCGGGCCGGGACGGGTCCTCGCCCTCGATCCGGGCCACCGTGGAGGCGCGGCCGGGGTGGGATTCGAAGATCTTCGGTTCGAGTCCCACCTCGGCGAGCTTCTCGGCGACGTACTCGGCGGCCTTGCGCTCGCCCGGCCCCGAGTGGTCGCCGTAGTTGCTGGTGTCGATCCGGATCAGCTCGCGGCAGAGGTCGACGACCTCGTCCTCGCCGGTGACGCTCCTGGCCGTGCCCGTGCCCGAGTCGCTCACGTGGTTCCTCCCGCTGTCACTGCTGGTGGGTCCCCCTCATCCTCCTCCCTGAGCCGTCCGGACCCAAGAAGGGGGTGATCGGCCACCCCGGAAAGCCTGGTAATGTTTACGTCGTCGCCAAGGGGAACACCCCGCGCGACAGACACCTGGTCCGGGTGGCGGAATGGCAGACGCGCTAGCTTGAGGTGCTAGTGCCCTTTATCGGGCGTGGGGGTTCAAGTCCCCCCTCGGACACCAGCTGAAACCCCTGCTGAGCAGGGGTTTTTTGCTTTCCGCCCGCTGCTCTTCCGCTACGGCGGCCGCTCTACAGTGGTCGCCATGACCACCCCTCTCTGCCCCTGCGGGCGGTCCGAGCCGTACGAGAAGTGCTGCGGCCGTTTCCACGCCGGGACCGCCGCCGCCCCGACCGCCGAGGCCCTGATGCGCTCGCGCTACTGCGCCTTCGTGCGCCTGGACGCGGGCTACCTGCGGCGCACCTGGCACCCCGGCACGCGGCCCGCGCGGCTCGACCTCGATCCGGGCATGCGGTGGACCGGCCTGGAGATCCTGGACACGGCCGACGGCTCCGCCTTCCACACCACCGGGACCGTGACCTTCCGGGCGTCGTACCGCGGCGGCTCGCTGCACGAGCGGAGCCGGTTCGAGCGGGTCGACGGGGCGTGGGTGTACGTGGACGGGGAGTTCCTCGACTGACGCCGCCCGCCGACGCCCCGGCGCTCAGGGCGCCAGGATGTCCAGCTCCTGGAGGGCCCCCTCCGTGATCTCCCGGGTCAGCCGCTCCGCGCGCTCCGCGTCACGGGCGCGGACCGCCTCGGCGACCTGGACGTGCAGGGTGACGGCGGCCGGGTCGGGATCCTCGAACATCACGTCGTGGTGCGTACGCCCGGCCAGCACCTCGGCGACCACGCCGCCGAGGCGGGCGAACATCTCGTTGCCGGAGGCGGTGAGGATGACGCGGTGGAAGGCCACGTCGTGGAAGAGGTACTCCTCGAGCCGGTGCCCGCGTGAGTTGGCGACCATGCCGAGCGCGCACTCGGTCAGCTCGGCGCACTGCTCCGCCGTGGCGTGCCGAGCGGCGAGGCCGGCCGCGACCGGTTCGACGGCCGACCTCAGCACGGTCAGGGAGCGCAGCTGCCGGGGGCGTTCGGAGCCGGCCAGGCGCCAGCGGATGACCTGCGGGTCGTAGACGTTCCACTCGCACTCGGGCAGGACGGTGACGCCCACGCGGCGGCGCGACTCGACGAGGTGCATGGACTCGAGCACCCGGACCGCTTCCCGCATCACGGAGCGCGAGACCTCGAAGCGCTGCGCAAGTTCGTCCGTGCGCAGAACGCTGCCCGCGGGGTATTCGCCCGCGGTGATCGCGGGGCCGAGGGTGTCCAGTACGCGGCCGTGCAGCCCCCGGCCCGGTGTGCTCATGCACTCAGCGTACGGGGCGCGTCACCGGAATAAAAAGTCAGACTTATATGTCACAGACTCTTGAAGTCGTCGTACCTAATGCGTTTCAGTTACGTCGACATCAGGTGTCGACGAAGACAGCAGACAGCGAGAGTGCGATGCAGCAACTGCACACCCCCCACGTGGTCGTGGTCATGGGCGTCGCGGGCACCGGGAAGACCACCATCGGTCCCCTGCTCGCGGCCCGGCTCGGCGTTCCCTACGCCGAGGGCGACGACTTCCACCCTCCGGCCAACATCGCCAAGATGACGGCCGGCACCCCGCTCACCGACGAGGACCGCTGGCCCTGGCTGGACGCCATCGGCGGCTGGGCGCACGGGCGTGCCGGGCTCGGTGGGGTGGTGAGCAGTTCGGCGCTGAAGCGGTCGTACCGCGACCGGCTGCGGGCCGCCGCTCCCGGTGTCGTCTTCGTGCATCTCACGGGCAGCCGTGAGCTGATCGAGGACCGGATGTCGCACCGGCAGGGCCACTTCATGCCGACGGCCCTGCTCGACTCCCAGTTCGCCACGCTCCAGCCGTTGCAGCCGGACGAGGCGGGAGTCGCGGTGGACGTCGCCGGCACCCCCGAGGAGATCACCGAACGGGCGATCGACGCCCTGAAGGATCTTCCCGAGCCGGTGCAGTAACCCTCCGCACCCACCTCCCCCGGGGTCGTGCCGCCTGCCGCGCGCACGGCCCCGAACTCCCCCGAATCCCCATCACCGCAAGGGAACCACCGTGACCAGACTCAGCGTCGAGATGCTGGCAGCGGACCCCGTCGAGCCGATCACCTCGGCGGGCCACGCCCAGCTCGGCATCGCCGTGCTCCTGGGCATCGCCGTCATCGTCCTGCTCATCACCAAGTTCAAGCTGCATGCCTTCCTGTCGCTGACCATCGGGTCGCTGGCGCTCGGCGCGTTCGCCGGTGCGCCGCTGGACAAGGTAATCACCAGCTTCACCGCCGGGCTCGGCTCCACCGTCGCGGGCGTCGGCGTCCTGATCGCCCTCGGCGCGATCCTCGGCAAGATGCTCGCCGACTCCGGCGGCGCCGACCAGATCGTGGACACCATCCTGGCGAAGGCCACGCCCCGTTCGATGCCGTGGACGATGGTGCTGATCGCCTCGGTCATCGGACTGCCGCTGTTCTTCGAGGTCGGCATCGTGCTGCTGATCCCGGTCGTCCTGATGGTCGCCAAGCGCGGCAACTACTCGCTGATGCGGATCGGCATCCCGGCGCTGGCCGGTCTGTCCGTGATGCACGGCCTGGTCCCGCCGCACCCCGGCCCGCTGGTCGCCATCGACGCGGTGGACGCCAACCTCGGGGTGACCCTGGCGCTGGGCGTGCTGATCGCGATCCCCACCGTGATCATCGCCGGTCCGGTCTTCTCGAAGTACGCGGCCCGCTGGGTGGACGTCCCCGCCCCCGACCGCATGATCCCGCAGCGCGCCTCCGAGCAGCTGGACAAGCGTCCGAGCTTCGGTGCCACCCTGACCACGATCCTGCTGCCGGTCGTGCTGATGCTGCTCAAGGCGCTGGTCGACATCATCGTCGACGACCCGGAGAACGGCGTGCAGCGCGCCTTCGACGTCATCGGCAACCCGCTGATCGCCCTGCTGGTCTCCGTGATCGTCGGCATCTTCACGCTGCTGCGGCCCGCCGGGTTCGGCAAGGACCGTCTCTCGGGCCTGGTCGAGAAGGGGCTGGCGCCCATCGCCGGCATCCTCCTGATCGTCGGCGCGGGCGGCGGCTTCAAGCAGACGCTGATCGACTCCGGTGTGGGCCAGATGATCCTGGAGATCTCCAAGGACTGGTCGATTCCGGCGCTGCTGCTGGCCTGGCTGATCGCGGTGGTGATCCGGCTGGCGACCGGTTCGGCGACGGTGGCGACCGTCTCGGCGGCCGGTCTGGTCGCGCCGCTGGCGGCCGACATGTCGACCACGCACGCCGCGCTGCTGGTCCTGGCCATCGGCGCCGGTTCGCTCTTCTTCAGTCACGTCAACGACGCCGGTTTCTGGCTGGTGAAGGAGTACTTCGGACTGAACGTGGGTCAGACCATCAAGACCTGGTCCGTCATGGAGACGATCATCTCGGTGGTCGCCGGTGCCCTGGTCCTGCTGTTGTCCCTGGTCATATAGCCGCACCACGCACCAGCAGGCAGGAACAGCAGGAACAGGAGTACGACGATGACGGCCCACCCCCTCTTCGACATCGGCGGGCGCACCGCCCTGGTGACCGGCTCCAGCCGGGGCATCGGACTGGCGCTGGCCCGGGGCCTGGCGGAGGCCGGCTGCCGGGTGATCCTCAACGGACGCGACGGCGACCGGCTCGCGAAGGCCGCCGCCGGACTGCCCGGCGAGGTCCACACGGCGGTGTTCGACGTGACCGACGGTCCGTCGGTGACCGCCGGGATCGCGGAGGTCGAGGAGCGGGTGGGTCCGCTCGACATCCTGGTCAACAACGCCGGGATGCAGCTGCGGGCGCCCCTGCTGGAGTTCGCGGACGCGGACTGGCACCGCATCCTGGACACCAATCTCACCAGCGCCTTCCTGGTGGGCCGGGAGGCCGCGCGCCGGATGACGGAACGCGGCCACGGCAAGATCGTGAACATCTGCTCGCTGCAGAGCGAGGTGGTCCGCCCGGGCATCGCGCCCTACGCGGCCACCAAGGGCGCGCTGAAGATGCTCACCAAGGGCATGTGCGCCGACTGGGGCCCCTACGGCGTCCAGGTCAACGGTCTCGGCCCCGGTTACATCGAGACCGAGCTGACCCGGCCGCTCGTCGAGGACGAGAAGTTCAGCACCTGGGTGCGCGGCCGCACTCCGGCGGGCCGCTGGGGCCGTACGGAGGACCTGGTGGGCGGGCTGCTGTTCCTCGCCTCGCCCGCCGCGGACTTCGTCGGCGGACAGATCCTGTACGTCGACGGCGGAATGACGAGCGTCCTGTGAGCGCCGGGGAGCGGCCCGGAGAGGTCTTCGTCCCGGGCTGTGTGATCCACGGTGCGGGTGATCTGCGCGTGGAGGACGTACCGGCCCCGCTGCCCGGTCCGGGCGAGGCGCTGGTCGCCGTCCGCTACGGCGGGGTGTGCGGCTCGGACCTGCACTACTGGCGGCACGGCGGGGTCGGCGACTTCCACCTGCGGGAGCCCATGCTGCTCGGGCACGAGGTGGTCGGGACGGTCGTGGCGTACGGCTCCCCGGACACGCCGGGTCCGGCGGCCGGTACGTCCGTCGCGGTGCACCCGGCGACCCCGTGCGGGGTGTGCCCGGAGTGCGTGGACGGGCGGCGCAATGTCTGCCGGGACACCCGCTACCTGGGCAGCGCGGCCCGTTTCCCGCACGTCCAGGGCGGCTTCGCGGCGCGGATCGTGGTCCCCGCCGGGCAGCTGCGCCCGCTCCCGGCCGGTCTCGAACCGCGCCGCGCCGCCCTCGCCGAGCCGCTCTCCGTCGCGCTGCACGCCGTACGCCGGGCCGGTGACCTGGCCGGCCGGCACGTGCTGGTCACCGGCGCCGGGCCGATCGGCTGTCTGGTGGTCGCGGCGGCGAAGGCGGCGGGCGCGGCCCACGTGACCGTGACGGACCTGCTGCCCGCGGCCCTGGAGTACGCGCGGGCGGCCGGGGCCGACACCCTCGTACGGGCCGACGACCCGGACGACGCCGGTTGGCCGGTGGACGTGGACACCGCCGTCGAGGCCTCCGGGGTGGCCGCGGGCCTGGACACCTGCCTGCGGCTGGTGCGGCGCGGCGGTGTGGTCGTGCAGCTCGGCATGCTGCCCCCGGGACAGAGCCCCTTCGCCGGGAACCTGCTGGTGAGCCGGGAGATCGAGCTGCGCGGGGCGTTCCGCTTCGACGGCGAGTTCGACGACGCGCTGCGTCTGCTCGCGGCCGAGCCCGCGTTCGACGCGCTGGTCAGCGCGGTGGTGCCGGTGCGGGACGCGGCGTCGGCGTTCGAACTGGCCGCGGACCGGAGCCGGTCCTGCAAGGTGCTGCTGGACTTCGGCACGGGCACGGCCGGCTGAGTCCGGACGTGTCCCGCGCAAAAGCGGCCCTCCCCCGGTCAGGAGGAGGCGGCCTTGTCCAGCTGGAACGCCTCGTTGCCCTGGCCGATGCGGGCGTGCCGTTCGGGCGCCCGGGAGCGCAGGACGAGGCCCTGCACCACGCCGGCGACGGCGGCCAGGCCGATGATGCCGGGCAGCACCCAGCTCAGGGCGGAGCCGGGTCCGGCGCCGACGAGGACGTCGAAGTCCTTGACCGTGTACCCGGCGATCACCAGCAGGGCGATGCCCGCGACGGTGGAGGTGACCAGGCGTACGCCCTGGGCCCCGGCGGCGCCGCGCCGGACGAAGAAGGCCACGACGGAGAACGAGGCGGCGGCCATCAGCACGATCACGCCGAGGGCCCCGATGTTGCCGCCCCAGGTGAACAGGTGCAGTACGGGCTCGGTCGGGTCGCCGTTCGGCTTGTCGTCGGCGATCGCGAAGCCGATGACGACGACCGCGGACACGGCGGTCTGGAGCAGCGAACCGGTACCGGGCGCGCCGCTGGTACCGCTGGTCCGCCCGAAGGCGGCGGGCAGCAGCCCCTCGCGCCCCATGGCGAACGCGTACCGGGCGACGACGTTGTGGAAGCTCAGCAGCGCGGCGAACATGCCGGTGACGAACAGGACGTGCAGCACGTCGGTGAAGGTGTCGCCGAGCCGTGACTCGGTCAGGAAGAACAGCAGGCCGGCACTCTGCTCCTGCGCGGTGCCGACGATCTTGTCGGGGCCGGTGGCCACGGTCAGGGCCCAGCTGCTGAGCGCGAAGAAGACGGCGACGCCGCCGACCGCCAGGAACATGACACGCGGAACGAGCACGTGGGGCCGGCTGGTCTCCTCGGCGTACACGGGCGCCTGCTCGAAGCCGAGGAAGGCGGCGATGCAGAAGCAGAGCGCGGTACCCACCCCGGCGCCGCTCAGGGTGTCCGGATTGAAGGCGTGCAGCGACAGCCCCTGGGCCCCCGGGTCGGCGACGGCGGCGATGTCGAACACCACCACCAGCACCACCTCGATGAGCAGCAGTACGCCCAGTACGCGCGCGTTGACGTCGATCTTCAGCCAGCCCAGCGCGCCGACGGCGAGCACCGCCAGCAGGGCCGGGATCCACCAGGCCACGTCGAGGTCGGCGTAGGTGGAGAGCAGGCCGGAGACCTCGAAACCGAAGATGCCGTAGATGCCGACCTGGAGGGCGTTGTAGGCGACCAGCGCGACCAGGGCCGCGCCCGCGCCGGCGGTGCCGCCGAGTCCGCGGGAGATGTAGGCGTAGAAGGCGCCCGCGTTGTGGACGTGCCGGCTCATCTCGGCGTATCCGATGCTGAACAGGATCAGCACCACGCCCAGCAGTACGAAGAGCAGTGGCTGCCCGACGATGCCCATGACCGCGAAGGTGGTGGGCATGACGCCCGCGACCACCATCAGCGGGGCGGTGGCGGCGAGCACGGACAGGAGCAGCCCTCCCGTGCCCAGCCGGTCGGCGCGCAGCGCGCGCTCCTCGCCCTTGAAGGTGC
Source organism: Streptomyces sp. NPDC111628 (assembly GCF_055635195.1). Taxonomy (NCBI): domain Bacteria; kingdom Bacillati; phylum Actinomycetota; class Actinomycetes; order Kitasatosporales; family Streptomycetaceae; genus Streptomyces; species Streptomyces sp. NPDC111628. The sequence continues at coordinate 335,984 of NZ_JBVKBZ010000008.1, forward strand.
TGATGGCGCCACCGCTCGCGGAACTGCTCGTGCTCGAACTGCCCGTGGTCATCGCAGGACGTCCTTCTCTCTCATGGCTCGGGTGGTGTGCGTCGGGGCGGTCAGGCCGTGCCGAGCGCGCCCGCGCGGGCGGCACGGAAGGCGGAGAACGGGTCGCGGTCCGGGTACGACCAGGGGGCCGGCGTGGCGTGGTCGCCGATGCGGTGGAACAGGGCGGCGGCCTCGGCGCCGCGGCCCTCGCAGGACTTGGCGTGGGCGAGGAAGTTGAGGTCGATCAGCCGGCGCGGATGGCCGTCCTGCTCCCACTCCAGCCACCAGTCGAAGGCCGCCTTCATCACGAGCCGGGCACGCCGGCCGACCCAGTGTCCCGAGGCGCGCGGGTCGGGGGACTCGTGGCCGGCCGCGGCCAGCACGCGGTAGCGCTCGGCGTGCGCGACGACCGGGAGGATGGCCAGCGGGGAGTCGGCGGGCGCCTGCTCGGCGGCCCAGTTGGCGAAGTCGTACACCTCGTGCAGCGGGTCGGGGCCGCCGTCGCCGCCGCGCTCGGCGAGCCGGGCCACCATCAGGTGGTGGGCGTGGTGGTGGTCGGCGTACCGTCCGCGCACCTCGTCGAAGACCCGGATGACGTCCTCGTCGGCGCCCAGGGAGCGTTCCAGCGCGAGGAGCCCGAGCCAGGGCGTGGGGTCGTCCGGCACGAGCGCGGCAGCGGCCCGGCACGCCTCGCGGACCCGGTCCGGCTTCTCCTTCCCCCGCAGGGCGCGGTGCACCAGGGCGTGAGCGAGGAGTACCGACGCGTCGGCGGAGTCGGGCTCGGCGAGCAGCCACTCGCGGGCCCAGGGGGCGCAGTGGGACTCCTTGGCGAGTGCGGCCACCCGATGGCCCCGGCGGTCCCAGTCGTCACCCGTGTGGACCAGCAGGGAGCGGACGGACTGCCACCGCCCCTGGGCCAACGCCGCGCGGGCGGCGACGAGTTCGGCGTCGTCGAGGGCCTCGTCGAAGGCCTGGGCCGCGCGTTTGCGGCCGCGGCCGAGGGGAGGCGGGGGTGGGGACACCGCGGGAAACTTCCTCACGCGACGCGGTAGGTCGTCGTAGCCGGACTGCCATGACCGGATTGCCATGAACTGATCACGCACAGCAAACCGGCAGCCAATGCTTGACGTCAAGAGGAATCAGCCTGTTACACGCGTCAACTCGCGTGACAACAGGGGAACTTGTTGATCAGGCGCCCTCTTGGCGCCACTCCGGGACACCCGCCACGACAGCGACCCCGAATGCGCCACTCACCCCGCACCCGCCGCCCACCCGCACTAGAGTCGTCCCCGACGCCCCCGTGACCCGACTGACGATCGAGGTACGCAGCGTGTCGGTTCTCGTCCTGGTCCTCGCCGTGTGCGCCGCATGCTGCCTGGGTTTCGGCTTCGTCCTCCAGCAGAACGCGGCCCAGCGCGCCCCGCTGGGCGACTTCCTCTCGCCCCGCCTCCTGCTCGACCTCGTACGGGTGCCGCGCTGGCTGGCCGGCATGGGCCTGATGGTGGCCGGCCTGGTGCTGGGCGCGCTCGCGCTGGGCGGCGGCGAACTGACCCTCGTCGAACCCCTCCTGGCGACGAACCTCCTCTTCGCCCTCGCCCTCTCCCGCGTCCAGACCCGGCAGCCGCTGGGCCGGCAGGGCTGGGCCGGTCTGGCGCTGCTCGCGGGCGGGGTGACCGCGTTCATCCTGGCGGGCGAGCCGCGCGGGGGCAGCGCGGTGACCGACCCGCTGCGGCACTGGCTGATCGTCGGCGTGATGCTGGGCCTGGCCCTCCTGCTCACACTGTGCGCCGGCCGCCTCCGGCTGACCTGGGGCCCGACCCTGCTGGCCCTGGCCGCCGGCCTGCTCTACGGCGTGCAGGACGCGCTGACCCGGGTCAGCGGCCGGCGCTTCTCGGCGGGCGGCCTCGCGGAACTGCTGACGGGCTGGCAGCCGTACGCCGTGGTGGTGCTCGGGATCACCGGCCTGGTCCTGGTCCAGAGCGCCTTCGAGACGGCGCCCCTGCGCAGGTCGCTGCCCGCGCTGACGGCGGCCCAGCCGCTCGCGGGCATCGTCTGCGGGGTGGGCTTCCTCGGCGACCGGCTGCACACCGACGCCGGAGCGCTCGCCTGGCAGGCGGGCGGCCTCGCGGCGGTCGTGGCGGGCATCGTCCTGCTGGGCCTGCACCCGGCGATGCCGCAGGGCACGGGCGAGAGCGGGCGCGAACGGGCGCTGGAGCGGAGCTGAGCCCCACGGCGTCTGCTGCTTGGATAAGCACATGAGCTCTGCTGACGAGATCCTCGACATCGTCGACGAGAACGACCGCGTCGTCGGCCAGGCCCGGCGGGGCGACGCGTACGCGCAGGGGCTGCGGCACCGGTGCGTGTTCGTGTGGGCCCAGGACCCCGAGGGGCGGGTCTTCGTCCACCGCCGCACGCCGACGAAGCTGGTGTTTCCCGCGCTGTACGACATGTTCGTCGGCGGGGTGGTCGGCGCGGGCGAGTCCTACGACGACGCGGCGCTGCGGGAGGCGGAGGAGGAACTGGGGGTGAGCGGACTGCCGCGGCCGGAGTTCCTGTTCACGTTCCTGTACGACGGCGGGGCCGGGCGGACGTGGTGGTCGGCGGTGTACGAGGTGCGGGTGGCGGGGGCGGTGTCTCCTCAGGTGGAGGAGGTGGCGTGGTACGGGTTCCTGCCGGAGGCGGAGCTGGAGGGACGGCTCGGGGAGTGGGAGTTCGTGCCGGACGGTTTGTCGGCGTATGCGCGGCTGCGGGCTTGGCGGGGGGCGAGTGGGCCGGGGTCGGTCGGGTGACCCCGGGGAGTGCGGGGGTGGGTCGCGGCCCGGCGTCGCACTCGGCACCCGGGGTGGGTGCGGGCGCGAGGGGGACGCAACCCGGCGTAGCGGGGTGCCGCTGCGCCCACCCGTGCCGCCCCAGCGGCACGACTGCCCGCAGCTGCGGCAGCTGGGGCGGGGAGCCGCGTACGGCGAGAAGGGGTCGTGTCGGGGGGTGTCCGCCCGCAGCGGTTGGCGCGTCAACGCCCCGAGCCTCTTCAAGTGACCGATTCCGCGCCGTTCCGAGGACGGACACCCCCCGGCGCGGCCCCGACCCACCCACCGAACCCACCGCGCCACCCGCACCCCCACCGCACCCGCACAGGCGCCGCAGGCACCCACGGCGGGGGCCGGATAGGGTCCCCGGGTGATCGGATTCGTGCGGAGCGTTCGGCTGTGGTTCGTGCCTGCGGAGGTACGGCGGGAGGGAACCACCCCCGACTACCGGTTCTCGCTGGCCAACGAACGTACGTTCCTGGCCTGGCTGCGTACCGCCCTCGCCCTGATCGGCGGCGGGTTCGCGGTGGATCAGTTCCTGCCCGACCTGCGCTGGGGCTGGCGGGTCGGCCTCGCACTCGCGCTGCTCGCCGCGGGCGTGTTGTGCTCGCTGCGTGCCGTGAACCACTGGGCGCGCTGCGAACGCGCCATGCGCCGGGGCGAGGACCTCCCCGTCTCCCGCTTCCCGGCGCTGCTCAGCCTGGTCGTGGCCGTGGTCGCCGTGGTGATGGTCGTCGTGGTCCTCGTCGGCTGGGAGGGCTGACCGTGAGCGGGGCCGACGCGGCACCCCCGGACCGCGACCCCGGGCTCCAGCCCGAGCGCACCCGCCTCGCCTGGCGCCGCACCACCCTGTCCGGCACGGTCGTCGCCGTGCTCGCCGCGAAGACCGCCCTGCACGGCGACGCGACGGCCCTCTCGGTACTCGCCGTCTCCCTGTGCTGCGTCCTCTGGCTGGCCTTCCTCCGGATCGCCCACGGCCGCATCCGCACCCTCGCCTCGGCCAACAGACCCCGGGCCCTCGCCCCGCCGCACGCCGCCGCGGCGGCCCTGTGCACGCTCGCCCTGGCCGTCTGCGGAGCGTTCCTCGTCTTCTGAGGGCACGAGGCCCACGGCCGGCCCCCACAACGCCGCGCCCGTAACACCGATCACGTTCCGCCCACCCACTGGACGGCATACCGACCGGTCGGCATCATGTGTCGGGTACCGTTCACCTGTCCCAGGGAGAGCCGATGAGCCCCGACCACCCGCCCGGACTCGATCTCGACCGCTTGCGCGTCCTGCTCGACCGCGAGCGGCCCGGCCTGGTGACCGGCCCGCTGTCCGGCCGGCTGATCGAGGGCGGACGGTCGAACCTCACCTACGCCGTCACCGACGGCACCGCCCGCTGGGTGGTGCGACGCCCCCCGCTCGGCCACGTCCTGGCCACCGCGCACGACATGCGGCGCGAGCACCGCGTCATCAGCGCCCTGCACCCGACCGACGTGCCCGTGCCGCGCCCGGTACTCCTGTGCGAGGACGAGGAGGTGCTGGGAGCGCCCTTCTACGTGATGGAGTTCGTGGACGGCACCCCGTACCGCACCGCCGAACAGCTCGCCCCCCTCGGCCCCGAGCGCACTCGCGCCGCCGTGCTGAACCTCGTCGACACGCTGGTCGGGCTGCACGCGGTGGACCCCGCCGAGGTGGGCCTCGCGGACTTCGGCCGCCCCGAGGGCTTCCTGGACCGCCAGCTCCGCCGCTGGGCCAAGCAGCTCGACGCCTCCCGCAACCGCGACCTGGCCGGCATCGACGAGCTGCACGCCACGCTCGGCCGGGAGCTGCCCCGCTCCCCCGCCCCCACGGTCGTACACGGCGACTACCGCCTCGACAACGTCCTGATCGGCGGCGAGGGCGACGAGATCCGGGCGATCCTCGACTGGGAGATGTCCACACTGGGCGACCCGCTGACCGACCTCGGGCTGCTGGTGATGTACAGCAGCCCGCTCGGCATGCCCGACTCCCCCGTCTCCACCACCGCCCAGGCCCCCGGCCACCCCGCCCCCGCCGAGCTGATCGAGCGGTACGCCGCCCGCTCGGGGCGCGACGTCTCCACGGTCGCCTGGTACACGGCGTTCGCCTGGTTCAAGCTCGCCGTGATCCTGGAGGGCATCCACTACCGCTACACGCTGGGCCAGACGGTCGGCCGCGGCTTCGACCGCATCGGCGACCTCGTCCCCGTCTTCATCGAGCACGGCCTGACCACCCTTCAGAAGGGCTGACCCGCATGGACTTCGCGTACGACGCACACACCGAGGAACTCCGCGCCCGGCTGCTCGCCTTCATGGACGAGTACGTCTACCCGGCCGAGCAGACCGCCCACGAGCAGCGCGCCCTCCTCGCCTCGCCGTGGGACACCCCGCAGGTCGTGGAGGACCTCAAGGCCGAGGCCCGCCGCCAGGGCCTGTGGAACCTGTTCCTCCCCGACGCCGAGCACGGCGCAGGCCTCACCAACCTCCAGTACGCCCCGCTCGCCGAGATCACCGGCCGCAGCCCGCAGCTGGCGCCGACCGCGACGAACTGCGCGGCGCCGGACACCGGGAACATGGAGGTGCTGGCCCAGTTCGCCGACGAGGCGCAGCGGAAGCAGTGGCTGGAGCCGTTGCTCGCCGGGGAGATCCGCTCCGCCTTCGCGATGACGGAGCCGGACGTCGCCTCCTCGGACGCCACGAACATCACCACGCACATCGAGCGCGACGGCGACGAGTACGTCGTCACGGGCCGCAAGTGGTACATCTCCGGGGCGATGAACCCGGACTGCAAGATCTTCATCGTGATGGGCAAGACCGACCCCGACGGCGAGGACATCCGCCGCCAGCAGTCGATGGTGCTGGTCCCGCGCGACACGCCCGGCGTGACCGTCAACCGGGCGATGCAGGTCTTCGGCTACGAGGACCACTACCACGGCGGCCACGCCGAGGTGACCTTCGATCACGCGCGCGTGCCGGTGTCGAACCTGATCGGCGAGGAGGGCGGCGGCTTCGCCATCGCGCAGGCGCGGCTGGGTCCCGGCCGGATCCACCACTGCATGCGGCTGATCGGCATGGCCGAGCGGGCGATCGAGCTGATGTGCCGCCGCGCGGTGTCCCGCAACGCGTTCGGCAAGGCGCTGGCCCAGCAGGGCGTGGTCCACAACTGGATCGCGGACGCCCGGGTCACCGTGGAGCAGCTGCGGCTGCTGGTGCTGAAGACGGCCTGGCTGATGGACACGGTCGGCAACCGGGGCGCGCACACCGAGATCCAGGCCATCAAGATCGCCACGCCCCGCGCGGTGGTCGACATCATCGACCGGGCGATCCAGCTGCACGGCGCGGGCGGCGTGAGCCAGGACTTCCCGCTGGCCGAGCTGTACGCGGGGGCGCGGACGCTGATGATCGCCGACGGCCCCGACGAGGTGCACCAGCGCTCGCTGGCCCGCAGGGAGATCAAGAAGTACCTGTGAAGCGGGCGCCTCAGGGCCGCAGGGCGCGCAGCAGCAGGTCGGCGAGATGGTCGGCGACCTCCTGCGGACTGAGCGGCCCGTCGGGGCGGTACCAGGTGGACAGGTGGTGGATGGACCCGAAGTGGTAGTCCACCACCAGGTCGGCCGGGGTCTCCTTGGTGAAGACGCCGGTCCGCTGCCCCTCCTCGATCAGCGCGCGGAAGCGCTCGTGGTAGCGCCGGCGCTCCGCGCGCACCTGCTTGTTCTTCTCCGGGCTGAGCTGGTGCATGGAGCGGAAGAAGATCGACGCGTCGTCGAGGTTCTCGATGGTCGTGACGACGACGTCGGCCGCCGCGTCGCGCACCCGCTTCTCGACCGGCTCGTCGGCGTCCGCGAAGGCGTCCAGGCGTTCCTGCTGGAGGCGCAGCACGCGCGCGTACACCTCGTGCAGGAGGTCGTCCTTGGAGCCGAAGTAGTGGTAGAGCGCCCCCTTGGTGACGCCCGCCGCCTCGACGATCTCCTGTACCGAGGTGCGGTCGTAGCCCTGCTCGGCGAAGAGCCGGGTGGCGGCGGCGAGGAGCCGCTGCGGCACCGGAGTGCCGTCCCCGTCCGTGGTCCTGGGCACTGCCGTCACCTGCCTTTCCGTTGCGCTTTCCGTCGCACTGTCCGTTCTGCGCGTTCAGTGCGTTCAGTGTCCGTCCTGATGCCTGCGGGAACGCGGTTCCCGACGGAGGATCTTCCCACTTGCCGTCCCCGGCGTGTCGGGCAGGGCGGCCAAGGACCGGGCGTGCACCCGGGCGGGCGTCACCGGGCCGTCGTCTCCTCCCACTGCCGCTGGAGCCGGTTCATGCCGTGCAGCCAGCGGTCGGGGTCGGCCGCCCGGGCCTGGTAGTACCCGGCCACCTCGGGGTGCGGCAGGATCAGGAAACGGTCCTCCTCGATGCCCTGGAAGAGGGCGTCCGCGACGTCCGCCGGTTCGATCGCGGTGGGCCGCAGCACCAGGTCGCCCGCGCTTCCGGTGGCGGACAGCATGTCGGTGCGCACCCCTTGGGGACAGATGGCGTGCACCTTGATCCCGCGGTGGCGGTACGTCAGGGACAGCCACTCGGCGAAGGCGTACGCGCCGTGCTTGGTCACGCTGTAGGGGGCGGCGCCGATCATGGTGAGCAGCCCGGCGGCCGACACGGTGGAGACGAAGCGGCCGCTGCCGCGCTCGAGCCAGTCAGGGAGCAGCTCGTGGGCCGCCCGCACGTGGGCCATGACGTTGACGTCCCAGGCGAGCGCCCAGACGGCCTCCTCCGCGGCCTGCGAACCCTCGGACCCGACGCCCGCGTTGGCGCAGTACACGTCGACCGTGCCGCCGAGTGCCGCGCGGGCCTCGGTGACGATCGCCGAGGCGTCGCCGGGGACCGCGATGCCGCCGATCTCGTCGGCGACGTCCTTCGCCCGGGCGGCGTCCAGGTCGTTGACGACGACCCTGGCTCCCTCGGCGGCGAAGCGGCGGGCCAGCGCGGCCCCGATGCCGCCTCCCGCCCCGGTGACGACGACTCCGGCGTCCTGCACGGCTTCCACCATCGGTCTCCTCCGACACGGCTCGGGCACGGCTCGCTCACCGTTGCAGCGCCAGACTAACCAGTCGGTATGTCGTACGGAAGAGGCGAACCGCGGTCTACTCCATTCCCCGCGCCCCGGGGTGCGGGTTAGCGTGCGTGCGCATGACACCCGCCGCGATCACGGAGGTCACCGCATGACGCTGTCCAGACGGAACCTGCTCGCCACGACGGCCGCGGTGGCGGCCGGCACCGCCGCCGCCACCGCGGCGGGCACGGCTCACGCGGCACCCGCAGTCCACGGCGGCGGGGGCCGCCGACTGCGCACCGGCTTCGAGCGCCTCGCCGACGACGGCTACGCCCGGCTCGACGGGCAGAAGGTCGGCGTCGTCACCAACCCGACCGGCATCACCCGGGACGTGCGTCACATCGTCGACGTCATGCACGCCGACGACCGGGTGAACCTGACCGCCGTCTTCGGCCCCGAGCACGGCTTCCGCGGTACGGCGCAGGCGGGCGGCTCCGAGGGCCGCTACGACGACCCCGCCACCGGGCTGCCGGTCTACGACACGTACCTGAAGAGCGGGCAGCCGCTCGCGGACGTGTTCACGGCCTCCGGCGTGGACACCGTCGTCTTCGACATCCAGGACGTGGGCGCGCGCTTCTACACGTACATCTGGACGCTGTTCGACTGCATGGAGGCGGCCGGGCTCGCGGGGAAGCGGTTCGTGGTCCTGGACCGGCCGAACCCGGTGACCGGGCGGGCGGCCCTCGGCCCGGTCCTGCACAAGGAGTTCGCGACCTTCGTCGGCCGGCAGCCGATCGCACAGGCGCACGGCATGACGGTCGCCGAGCTGGCGCTGCTCTTCAACGGCGAGTTCCTGCCGTCGCCGGTGCCGCTGGAGACGGTGACGATGACGGGCTGGAAGCGCTCGGAGTTCTACGACGTCTCCGGGCTGCCCTGGGTGCCGCCGAGCCCGAACATGCCCACGCCGGAGTGCGCGCTGGTGTACTCGGGGACCTGCCTCTTCGAGGGCACGAACCTCTCCGAAGGCCGCGGCACCACCCGCCCGTTCGAGCTGCTGGGCGCCGAGGGCGTCGATGGGGGCTGGGCCGCCGCCGCGAACGAGGTCGGCCTGCCGGGCGTGCGCTTCAGGGAGGCGTACTTCGCGCCCACCTTCTCCAAGTTCCAGGGCAAGACCGTCGGGGGCGTGCAGCTCCACGTGCACGACCGGGCCGCGTTCGACCCGGTGCGCACCGGAATCGCCCTCCTGGTGACCGCCAGGCGGACCTGGGACGGCTTCGCCTGGCGGTCGGACAACTGGATCGACAAGCTCACCGGGTCCACGCAGGTGCGCACGATGATCGACGCGGGCGCGGACACCGACGAGGTGGTGGACGGCTGGGAGCGGGAACTGGCGGCGTTCCGCAGGACACGCCGCCAGTACCTGCTCTACAGGTGACCGTCGGGCCGGCCGGTCACCGGTGGGACGTGAACTCCACGACCTGCTGGTAGGTCGGCCGGTTCTGCCAGCTGATGCCGCCGTGCTTGATGCCGCCGAGGGTGCGGTGGATCACCGAGTCGGCGCACCACTGGTCCCCGGCGGAACAGTTGTCGTCACCCGGGTAGACCTGGGCTGCGGTGCGGCCCGCCGCCTCCTTGAGCGTCGAGACCAGGGTGCCCCGGCAGGCGGCGAGGTCGCCGTCGCCGCAGTACGGACGCGCCAGCGGACCCTGGACGGACTCACCGAGCACGGCCCGGATGTCCTTGTCGACATAGCTCCACCAGCCGTACTGGAAGGCGCTGCCGGCGTGGGCGCCGGTCGGGCCGTGGGCGGCGGACGGGGACTCGTCGACGGGCAGGTTGCGGGTGAAGGCGGTGTACAGGTCGGCGCCCAGGCCGGGTTCGAACTCGGCCTTCACCAGCAGCGGCCACCAGGCGTCCAGGGTGCGGATCGCGTCGGCGTGGGCGTACTTCTTGGCGCCCGCCGAGGTCTCCGTGCGCAGCCCGCCCGCGGACAGCCACGCCTTGAGCCCTGCCACCGCCTCCTTGGCGGCCGGGTCGGTCACCGGCGCGGACTCGACCACCTTCAGCAGGTCGGGCACGACGTCCTCGGCCCGCAGGTCGGCGAGGGCCGCCTCGGCCATGGCCTTGACCAGCGCGGTGCGGGTGACGCCGCCTTCGGCGACCAGCTTCTTCACCCGGTCGTCGAGGAGGTTGCCGCGGTGGACGGAGCCGTTGCCCCAGGAGGCGGCCGGGTAGTCCTTGGCCTGCTTGTTGTTCCAGGAGATGTAGTAGTCCTGGTCGACCGACTGCGGGTGGGCGGAGGCTCCGGTGTACCGGGCGGTGTTGTCGGCCGGGTCCCAGCTCTGCCACTCGTACGCCTGCCGGGCCCAGACCGGGAACTCCGCGTCGACGTCGTTCGCGCGCACCGGGTTGTCGCCGCTGTTGTAGTACGCGGTGTGCTCGGAGTCGGCGTAGAACCAGTTGAAGGTGTAGTTGATGTGCTGGACGGCGCTCTGGAAGCGCTCCGGGCTGTTGAGGTAGTCCGGGTCGTTCAGCATCTGGAAGCCGATGATGGAGTCGGCCTCGTGGAGGTAGGAGGAGCGCAGGGTGGTGTAGGCGATCTTCTTGCCGCCGACCGTGGCGCGGGACTCGACGGGGCCGTACTTGGTGCGCCAGACGCGCATCGTGTAGGAGCCTGCGGCGGTGGAGTCGGCGACGGTCGGTTTCCAGGCGTTGTGCCGCTCGACCTTCTCCATGGGCGTGCAGGTGCCGCGGTAGAGGTAGTGGTGGTCGTCCTGGCACAGCTCGACCGCGTAGGTGTCGATGATGTCCTGGCCGGAGGTGGTCGCGCTCCAGGCGTAGTCCTGGCCCCGGCCGAGTTCGACGTACATGCTCAGGCCCGCGAAGGAGGCGCCGCGGGCGCTGATGCCGGGGCCCTGGATCTCCTGGAGCATGAGCAGTTGCGGCGCGAAGTAGCCGGTCTGGGGTCCGAAGACGGCGACGGGGTGGCCGCCGGCCGTGTGCTCGCCGCTGACGACGAGGGCGTTGGACATACCGCGCCGTGCCGAGGTCACGGCCGTGTCCGCCGCCTCGGCGGAGGCACCGGTCGCGCTCGCCGCACCCGCGCTGCCCGTACGGTCGTACACCAGCGGTTCCGCCTCGACCGACCCGGCGTCGGGCAGGGCGCGGCCCTGCGGGTCGTCCGGGGTGGGCAGGTAGGGGAAGCTGCCGTCCTGCTGGGTGAGGACGGCCTCGGGGTCGTTGCGCTGGCGGAAGGACTCCCAGACCTTCGTGCCCTCGGCGACGCCGTACTTCTCCTGGGCGGCGAGGAGGGAGAGCGCGTTGTTGACCTCGCCGCCGCCTCCGGCTCCGAAGAGGGAGCCGATGACGGAGGCCAGCGCGATCAGGTCGGAGCGCTTGAAGTGCTCGATGGTGCCGGCGTTGGTGATGGCGTCCTTGTGGCCGGTCAGGACGTACTCGCCGGGGAAGTAGCGGCCCTTGTCGGAGGCGTCGATGTAGGCGTTGACACCGGCGACGTAGGCGTCCACGTCGGCCAGGGCCAGCTCGCCGCGCTCACCGGCCTTGGTGGCGGCGCTCTCGATCTGCGCCTCCAGGTCGTCCTCGGTGTAGGGGGCGCTGCGCCAGAACTGCTGCTCCAGGCCCTGGTTGGCGGGGGCACCGCCGGCGAAGGGGGTCAACTGGCCGCGTCCGACGTGCCGGAAGAGGTCCATGAGCCACAGCCGGTCCTGGCCCGCGGCATAGCCCGCGCCGAACTCGGTGCCGTACCGGGTGGTGCCGGTGATGTGCGGCACACCGGTCTTCTTGTCGCGGACGATGGTCACGTCGTCGCGTCCGGCGGGCCGGACGGTGGAGGCGACTTGGCCGTCGGGGACGCCGAAGGACGCGTCGTTGAAGAAGGTGTTGATCTTGTCGTTGGTGAGGCCCTGGTAGCCGGTGGCGAGGTTCGCGTAGGGGCCGAGCTGGTCCTCGGCGTGCGCGGGCTGGGTGCCGAACGCCTGGTTGAGGAGGATCTGGGCCAGGGTGGCGTTGCCGTTCTGGCCGGGCGGCAGGATGTCGGAACACTGGCCGCCGCAGTGGTCGTTGGGGGCCGCTTCGGCGGCCGTGACCTCGGCGGTCGCGTTCCCGGCGGCCATCGCCGGGGAAAGCGGTGACAAAAGTCCGGCAACGAGGGCGCATACGGATGCGGTCTTCAGGAACCCGTGGAAGCCGCGGGGAGTTCTCAGTCTGTCGAGGGCGTTGCGTGGGGTGCGCCGTGGCATGGCAGCTCCTCCCGACGGGGGTGTGGCGGGACGTTACCGCCGGTATCCCCGAGTGGGAAGGTGAACATGCGTCACTTTTTGGGAGCGGGTGGATCGGCTTATGGGGGGCATCGGAAATCGGATGGAGCCGAATCGCTTGTCGATACGTCTATTCGGCGACGTCCGTACGACGACGCCGAAGTGACCCGAGTACAGGTGCAGGTGTGACGGAGGTGCAGGGCGATGGCCGGTTTCCGAAGTCTGGCGAGACAGGTCCGCGATCCACGGTGCGACCTGGCGCTGCGGCGCTATTCGCTGCGCAAGTGCCTTGAGCGTTTTGCCCCTTATGGGCACAGGGCGACCTGGGACCATCTCTGCTCCCGGGCCGGATTCGGTCCCGAGGACCGCTCCCCCGACCCAGCGCGGCTCGTGGCCGCACTGGAGGAGCTGGAGGAGGCGCGTTCGGTGTGGCTGGCCTACGAGGTCGCCTTCGCCGAGCGGCGCAGGAAGGAGAAGCACGACGGGCTGCGCAGGCCGGGCAGCGTGGACGACTGGCACCGGCTGACCTGGGGCGGGTTCGGGGTGGCCTGGTGCGACGACCCCCGGGTCCATCCCGACGGACCGCTGGCGGAGGTGCTGCGCCGGCTGATCTCCGCGCTGGAGCGTGAGCCGGGCGACGTGTGCCCGGTGTGCGACGGGGAGCGCCTCGTCTGGAAGTACGACCTTGACCACGAACCCTCGACGGGTCCCGTCTGCACGGACTGCGGGATCCTCGTGCCGCGCCCCGTCCTCACTCCCGACGCGCGCGCGGACGCCCGGCGGGGAAGGCTGCTGATGTCCGCGTAGCCGACCGCGGGAGTGCGCCGGGGATGCCGCACTCCCGGTGGCCGGTACGGACCGGGCCGCGGCGGGCGTTGTCAGTGGCGCCCGGCACGATGGGGCAATGGTGCAGCTTTGTGTGAACGGCGCGCGGGGAAGCGCCGACGGTGCCGTGGTGCCGCTGTCGCCGGAGGCGGTCGCCGACTCGGTGGCCGAAGCGGTCGCCGCCGGAGCCACCGACGTCCACGTCCACCCGAAGACACCGTGCGGGCGGGACACGCTGTCCCCGCGCGTGCTCGCGGCGACGCTGGAGGCGATCAGGGCGCGGGTCCCGGCGTCGGTGCCGGTCGGCGTCACGACGGGTGCCTGGGCCGAACCGGACCCCGCGGCCCGGGTGGCGCGGATACGGAGCTGGACGGTGCTGCCCGACCACGCCTCGGTCAACTGGCACGAGCCGGGCGCCGAGGAGGTCGCCGCCGCGCTGATCGCACGAGGGGTCGCGGTGGAGGCGGGCGTCTGGTCCGGCACGGACGGGGCGGCCTTGTTCCTGCGCTCACCGCTCGGGCCGAAGGTCCTGCGGGTGCTGGCGGAGGTGACGGACACCGACCCGGCGACCGCGCGGGAGTCCGCGCACGCCCTGCTGGCCCGCCTCGGCACGGCCCACGGCCGCCCCGTCCTGCTGCACGGCGAGGAGGGCGGCGCCTGGCCGGTGCTGCGCCTGGCCGGCCGGCTGGGGCTGGCGACCCGGATCGGTCTGGAGGACACCCTGCGCCTGCCCGACGGCGTCCGCGCCGCCTCCAACGCCGAGCTGGTGACCGCGGGGACGAGGCAGTGGGCCGCCGCACGCCGGGGCGGCGACGACTGACGACCGGGCGGCCCGGGTCACCGCGCGGTCAGTCGCCGCAGCACGGCACTTCCGGTCCCCGGGCGCGGCTCGACCCGCGGCCGCCCCTGGCGGTGGAGCCGCGGCGCTCCGGAGCCACGGCCGACAACCGGGCCCGGGTCACCGCGCGGTCAGTCGCCGCAGCAGGGCATTTCCGGTTCCGGGGCGCGGCTCGGCGCTCGGCCGCCCCTGGCGGTGGGGCCGCGGCGTTCCACGAGCAGGCGGGAGCCGGCACTGCGTTCGCCGAAGGCGTCGTCGGGGTTGGACAGGACGCAGGTTTCCAGGGACAGGCAGCCGCAGCCGATGCAGTCGGTGAGGTGGTCGCGCAGCCGGCTGAGCTGCTTGATGCGCTCGTCCAGCTCGGAACGCCAGGACTCGGAGAGCCGGGCCCAGTCGCCCTCGGTGGGCGTGCGCCCCTCCGGCAGCTCGGCGAGCGCCTCGCGGATCGTGGCCAGCGGTATGCCGACCCGCTGGGCCGCACGGACGAAGGCGACCCGGCGCAGCGCGTCACGGCTGAAGCGGCGCTGGTTGCCCGAGGTGCGGCGACTGCTGATCAGACCCTTGGACTCGTAGAAGTGCAGGGCGGAGACCGCGGCACCGCTGCGTGCGGCGAGCTGGCCGACCGTGAGCTCTTGGATCTTCTCTGGAATCTGGGGCACCCCTCGAACCCTACCGACCCGATCGGCCTCGCGGACCGGTCCGGTCCGTTGACAGGGGCGTCCCGGGGGACCATGCTAAGCAGTCGCTTAGAGTCGAGCGCACAGGGCGAGCGGGCGAGCGAGCAGAGAGGCCGGAACATGGCAGAGCCGAGGATCTTCGCGTCCGCCGACGAGGTGAAGGCGGCGGTGGGCGAGCAGTTGGGGTACACCGACTGGCTGGAGGTCGACCAGAAGCGGATCGACCTGTTCGCCGAGGCGACCGGCGACCACCAGTGGATCCACGTGGATCCGGAGAAGGCCGCCGCGGGCCCGTTCGGCGGCACCATCGCGCACGGCTATCTCACCCTGTCGCTGCTCCCGCTCTTCGGACCGCAGCTGATCCGGGTCGACGGCGTGAAGATGGGCGTCAACTACGGCACCAACAAGGTCCGCTTCCCCTCCCCCGTCCCGGTCGGCTCGCGGCTGCGCGCCACGGCGACGATCACCGGGGTCGAGGACGTCAAGGGCGGCATCCAGGTGAGCGTCGCCTTCACCGTGGAGCGCGAGGGCGGCGACAAGCCGGTGTGCGTCGCCGAGTCGGTCTCGCGCTACTACCTCTGAGCCGCCGGCGGTTCGGCACCCACCATGCGCAGCACGAGGTCGGCGTAGAGCGCGCCGACCTCGTCGGGCGTGCGGGGGCCGTTCACGTTGAACCAGCGGGCCACGTCGATGCAGAGCGACAGCACGGCCAGCGTCGTGCCCTTGACGTCCGGCACGTCGAACTCGCCCGTCGCCACGCCGTCGTCGATGATGCCGCGCACCGCGGCATCGCACTGCCGGCGGAGCGTGAGGATCTCCTCCCGGGCCTCGGGGCCGAGGGCGTCCAGCTCGTACTGCACGACCCGCGCGGTCGTGCGCCGCCCGGCGTGCCAGCGGACGAAGGAGCTCACGGCGTCGGCGAGCCGTTCGGTCGCACTGCCCTCGCCCTGGGCCGCCGAGCGCAGGATGGCCACCGCCCGGGTGTGACCGATGCGGCTGATCCGGTGGAGCAGCTCTTCCTTGGTCTTGTAGTGAATGTAGAGCGCGGCCGGGCTCATGCCGGCCCGTCCGGCGATGTCGCGGGTCGTGGTCGCGTGGTACCCGCGTTCGGCGAACGCCTCCACGGCGGCGACCAGGAGCCGCCGGGCCGCGTCGGGCGTGACCTCTTCCCACGGCTCGATGTCGCCGCCCGTCGTCTCGGCCGCCGTACTCATCGCTTGTTCGCCCCTCTCGGTGACAGGAGCACCACCATACCGCCGAAGGTGAGCGGGCGCTTAGTGCAGGCCCTGGGGGCGCTGTCCGGCGGGGGCGCCGCCGGACTCCCGGAAGGGGTCGTGCTCGACCAGGATCTTGTCCAGCCGCGCCTGGTCCACCCGGCTCACTATCTGGCCGACCTCCTGGCGGTCCCGGATGATCTTGGCCAGGGTGAAGGCCGAGGTGACGAGGTACAGGACGGCGATCGCGAGGAAGGCGCGCACCCAGGCGTCGGCCTGGAGCTGGTAGATGCCGATGGCGGTGGCGGCCATGGCCACCGCGAACGAGGCGACGGCCTGCCCGTAGAAGGCCGCCGTGTTCTGCTGCTTGACCGGTGTGTCGCTCATGGGGACAAGAGTCGGCGGATGTGGCCCGCACCACATCCGCCGTCGTACTCAGTTCGCGTACTCAGAGCCCGGTGGTCAGAATGCCGAAACCCCGGTCAGCGCACGCCCGATGACCAGCTTCTGGATCTGGCTGGTGCCCTCGTAGAGGGTCATCACGCGGGCGTCGCGCAGCAGTTTGCCGGCCGGGTACTCGTCGATGTAGCCGTAGCCGCCGAAGACCTGGAGGGCGTTGTTGGCGGCGCGCACGGCGGCCTCCGAGGCGAAGAGCTTGGCCTTGGAGGACTCGACGGCGAAGGGCTGCCCGCGGTCGACCAGGTCGGCGACCCGCCAGGTCAGCAGCCGGGCCGCGTCCACGTCGAGGGCGATGTCGCTGATCAGCTCCTGTACGAGCTGGTGGTGGGCGATGGTCTTCCCGAACTGCTCCCGCTCGCCCGCGTACCGCACGGCCGCGTCCAGCGCGGCCTGGGCTATGCCGACGCAGCCGGCGGCGACCGACATCCGCCCCTTGGCGAGGGCCGACATGGCCACCGAGAAGCCCTTGCCCTCGGGCGCGAGCATCGCGGAGGCGGGGACGCGGACGTCCTCCAGGACCAGTTCGGCGGTGGCCTGGCCGCGCAGCCCGAGCTTGCCGTGGATGGTGCGGCGGGTCAGGCCGGGTGTGTCGGTGGGCACGAGGAAGGCGGAGACGCCCTGGTGGCCGGGGGCGTCGGTGGAGCGGGCGAAGAGCAGGACGACGTCGGCCCAGGTGCCGTTGGTGATGAACATCTTGGTGCCGTTCACGACATAGTCGTCGCCGTCCCGGACCGCGCGGGTGGTGAGGTTCCCGGCGTCCGACCCCGTACCGGGCTCGGTGAGGCCGAAGCAGCCGACGTACTCGCCGGAGGTGAGCCCCGGCAGCCAGCGCCGCCTCTGCTCCTCGCTCCCCCAGGCCGCGACGGTCTTGGCGACCAGGCCGAGGGAGACGGAGACGATCCCGCGCACGGAGCTGTCGCCGCGCCCCAGCTCCTCCGTGACCAGGCAGTACGCGAGGTGGTCGCCGCCGCTGCCGCCGTACTCCTCGTCGATCGTGAGGCCGAGGAAGCCGACCTCGCCCAGCTTCTTCACCAGGGGGCGGTCCACCTCCTCGGCACGGTCCCACTCGACGACATGGGGGGCGATCTCCCGCTCCACGAAGTCCCGGGCGAGCTGCCGTACGGCGGTCTGCTCCTCGCTGAGCTCCAGGTTCATGCCGAGTCACCCCACAGGAAAGAAATCTTGAAAGCCGTACATTTAAATTAGCACTGCTAGTTTCAGCTCGCAGCCCTACTATGTGCGCCATGGCCCGACCGCGCAAGCCCCTGCTCAGCACCGACCGGATCGTCCAGACGGCCCGCGCGCTGGTGGACGCGGAGGGCCTCGCGGCCGTCTCCACGCGCCGGCTGGCCTCGGAACTGGGGGTCAGCGGCCCCTCGCTCTACAACCACTTCCGCACCAAGGACGAGATCCTGGAGGCCGTCGCCGACTCGGTCAGCGCGCAGGTGGACCTGTCGATGTTCGAGGACGGCCGGGAGTGGCGGACCGCGCTGCACGACTGGGCCGTGTCCTACCGGACGGCGCTGCGCGACCACCCCAACATCGTCCCGGTGCTGGCCCACGGCCCGGGCCGCCGCCCGGCCGCGCTGCACCTCGCGGACGCCGTCTACGGCGCGATGGTCCGCGCGGGCTGGCCCCCGGCCCAGGCCACCTCCATCGGCGCGCTGATGCGCTACTTCATCATGGGCTCGGCGCTCGGCTCCTTCGCCGGCGGCTTCGTGGACGACGCCGGCGCCTACGATCCCGCCGACTACCCGCACCTCCAGCAGGCCCACCTCCTGGCCGAGCAGCAGGAGAAGATCGACGAGCGCGCCTTCGAGACCGGTCTGACGGCACTCCTGGACGGGCTGGCGCAGCAGTACGCGCAGGTCGGGCAGGGCGTCTGAGGCCGCCGCGGGCTCCCCGGACACTTCGGCGCCCGCCGAACCGTGCGTGGCGCATCCTGGACGCATGACCGAGAGGGACGCCGGGGCTCCCGGCCTCGCACGGCTGGCCGGGCTGCTCGCCGACGAGACGCGTGCCGCCTGCCTGCTGGCCCTGCTGGACGGGCGGGCCTGGACCGCCGGCGAGCTGGCCCGGCACGCCGGGGTCGCCGCGTCGACGCTCAGCGAGCACCTGGGCAAGCTGGTCGCGGGCGGGCTGCTCGCCGAGGAACGGCAGGGGCGGCACCGCTACGTGCGGATGGCCGACGACCGGGTGGCGCAGCTCGTGGAGGACCTGGCGGCGCAGGTCGCGCCCGAGGCCGCCGCCCGGCGTCCACGCACCCTGCGGGCGTCGAGCGCCGGTTCGGCGATGGCCCGGGGGCGCACCTGTTACGACCATCTCGCCGGACGGCTCGGCATCGCGGTCACCGACGCGCTGACCGGGCGCGGGCTGCTGCGCCAGGACACCGGCTTCGCACTCACGGACGCCGGGCTCGGCTGGTTCGACACCGCCGGGATCCCGCTGCGGCCCACCGGTCGCCGGCCACTGGCCCGGGCCTGCCTGGACTGGACGGAACGCCGTCCCCACCTCGCGGGCGTGGCGGGCGCCGCCCTGTGCCGGCACGCCCTGGACACGGGCTGGTGCGTGCGCATCGGCTCGGAGCGGGCGGTGAAGGTGACACCGGCGGGCGAGGACGCACTGTCCGAACTGCTGGACATCGACCCGGCGGCACTGCGCTGAGCGCCGCCCCGGCACCGGCTCACCGTCCGAAATCCGCCAGCACGCGCCCCGTCTCGCCACCTAGCCTCTGGAGCATGATGAGCACCGCCCGCACGTCCCCTCCCGCCCCTTGGCACCGCCGTCCCGAACTCCTCGCGGCCGGCGCGGCCACCGTCACGATCGTGCTGTGGGCATCCGCGTTCGTCTCCATCCGCAGCGCGGGCGAGGCGTACTCGCCGGGCGCGCTGGCGCTCGGCCGGCTGCTGTCGGGGGCCCTGACCCTCGGGGTGATCTGGCTGCTGCGCCGGGAAGGGCTGCCGCCGCGGGCCGCCTGGCGGGGGATCGCGATATCGGGGCTGCTGTGGTTCGGGTTCTACATGGTCGTCCTGAACTGGGGCGAGCAGCAGGTGGACGCCGGCACGGCCGCCCTCGTGGTCAACGTCGGCCCGATCCTCATCGCGCTGCTCGGCGCGCGGCTGCTGGGCGACGCGCTGCCGCCGCGGCTGCTGGCGGGGATGGCGGTGTCGTTCGCCGGTGCGGTGACCGTGGGCCTGTCCATGTCGGGCGAGGGCGGTTCCTCGCTGTTCGGGGTGGTGCTGTGTCTGCTGGCCGCGGTGGCGTACGCGGGCGGGGTGGTGGCCCAGAAGCCCGCGCTGGCGCACGCGAGCGCCCTTCAGGTGACGACGTTCGGGTGCCTGGTCGGCGCGGTGCTCTGCCTGCCGTTCGCCGGGCAGCTGGTGCACGAGGCGGCCGGCGCGCCCGTCTCCGCGACGCTCAACATGGTGTACCTGGGCGTGTTCCCGACCGCGCTGGCCTTCACGACGTGGGCCTACGCCCTGGCCCGTACGACCGCCGGCCGCATGGGCGCGACCACGTACGCCGTGCCTGCGCTGGTCGTGCTGATGTCGTGGCTGGCACTGGGTGAGGTCCCGGGACTGCTCACCCTGGCGGGCGGCGCGCTGTGTCTGGCGGGCGTGGCGGTGTCCCGCTCGCGCAGGCGCCCTGCCGCGGTCCCCGACCGGCCGGAGCCCACGGCGGAGCCCCGCCGCGAGGACGCGGGGCGGGCCTAGGACCCGGCCCCGTGAGAGGCCCCGCTCGGGCCCTCACCGGGCCGGTCCCCAGCCGTGAGAGCCCGACCGGACCATCACGCGACCGGGCCCGGCCCGGGAGGGTTCCGTGGACGGCGCGGCGGGGGGCACGGGGCGGGCTAGAACACCACCAGGGCTCGCCCGCCCTTGCCCGCCAGCATGTTGTCGAAGGCCGCCGGGATGCCGTCCAGGGCGATGCGCTCCGTGACCAGGGCGCCGAGGTCGAGGCGGCCGGCGCGGACGTGTTCGGCGAGGACCGGGAGGTCGCGGGCGGGGTCGGCGTTGCCGTAGACGCAGCCGGACAGGGTGCGGCCCCAGTGGAAGATCTCCAGGGCGTTGAAGGTGACCTGCTGGTCCTTGCCGCCGATGCCGACGACCGTGGTGCGTCCGCCGCGCCGGGTGGATTCCCAGGCGGTGCGGATGGTGACCGCGCGACCCACGCACTCGACGGCGACGTCGACGCCCTGCTTGCCGGTGAGGGCGCGGATCTCGCGGGCGGTGGTGTCGGAGGCGAGGAGGTAGTCGGTGGCGCCCGCGGCGCGGGCCAGCTCCTCCTTCTCGGGGGACACGTCGACCGCGAGGATCTTCGACGCGCCCGCGATCCGGGCCGCCTGGAGTGTGGCCAGGCCCACTCCCCCGGCGCCGAAGACCGCGACCGTCTCGCCCTCGCGGACCCGCGCCGAGTGGTGGACGGTGCCGTAGCCGGTGAGGACGGCGCAGCCGAGGAGTGCCGCCTCGGTGAGGGGGATGCCTTCGGGGGCGGGCAGGACGCAGTACGCGGCCACGACCGTCTCCTCGGCGAACGCGGCGACGTTCAGGCCGGGGTGCAGGTCGGTGCCGTCGTCGGCGCGGCGGGCGTGCACGTCGGCGGCGCCGGCGAGCGCGTTGGCGCACAGCCAGACCTCGCCGAGCGAGCAGGCGTGGCAGGCGCCGCAGGACGGGGCCCAGTTGAGGACGACCTCGTCGCCGGGCGCGACGTGGGTGACGTCCTCGCCGACGGCGACGACGGTGCCGGCGCCCTCGTGGCCGAGGACGGCGGGCAGCGGCACGCGCATGGTGCCGTTGGACAGGGACAGGTCGGAGTGGCAGACCCCGGCGGCGGCGAGCCGCACCCGGACCCGGCCGGGGCCGGGCTCGGGCAGCTCGATGCCGGTGACCTCCAGCGGGGCCCCGAGGGCGGGTACGACGGCGGCACGGACTGCGGTACGGACGGCCATGACGTGGACGGCTCCCCTGCGGCTAGAAGCGGGCTAGAACTGGAGGGACTTGGTCTGGAGGTACTCGGTGAGGCCGTGGGCGCCCAGTTCGCGGCCCACGCCCGACTGCTTGTAGCCGCCGAAGGGCGCCAGCGGGTTGAACCGGCCGCCGTTGACGTCGACCTGCCCGGTGTCCATCCGGCGGGCGAAGGCGACCGCCTCGGCCTCCTCCCCGGCCCAGACGGCGCCGGCGAGGCCGTAGACCGTGCCGTTGGCGATCCGGAGGGCGTCGTCCTCGTCCTCGTAGCGGAGGATGGACAGGACGGGGCCGAAGATCTCCTCCTGGGCGATCGTCATCTCCTCGGTGACGTCGGCGAAGACCGTCGGGCTGACGAAGTACCCCTGTTCGTGCGGGGCTTCGGGGCCGCCCGCGACCAGGCGCGCGCCCTCGGCGACGCCCTTGTCGATGTAACCGCGCACCCGGTCCCGCTGCTTGGCGTTGACGACGGGGCCGATCCGGTCGCCGTACTTCGCGGCGGCCTCCCCGGCCAGCTCCACGGCCTCGTCGTACTGGTCGCGGTGGACCAGCATGCGGGTCCAGGCGCTGCACGTCTGGCCGGAGTTGGACATGACGTTGGCGACGCCGACGTTGACCGCCCTGGCGAGGTCGGCGCTCGGGAGGATGACGTTGGCGGACTTGCCGCCGAGTTCGAGGGCGACCCGCTTGACGGCGGCGCCCGCGGTGGCGCCGATGCGGCGGCCGACGGCGGTGGAGCCGGTGAAGGAGACCAGGTCGACACCCGGGTGCTCGGCGAGGGCCTGACCGGCGACCGGGCCGAGTCCGGTGACCAGGTTGAAGACGCCCGCGGGGATCCCGGCCTCGTGCACCGCCTCGGCGAAGAGCTGCGCGACGAGCGGGGTGTCCTCGGCGGGCTTGAGCACCATCGTGCAGCCGGCCGCGAGGGCCGGGGCGGCCTTGGCGACGATCTGGTGGAGCGGGTAGTTCCAGGGGGTGATGGCGCCGACCACGCCGACCGGCTCGTGGTGGACCACGGAGTTGCCGACCTTCTCCTCGAAGGCGTACGTCGCCGCCAGCTCGGCATAGGAACCGGCGACCGCGATCGGGGCGCCCGCGTGCACGGCCTGCGAGAACTTCAGCGGGGAACCCAGCTCGGCGGTGACCGTCTCGGCGATCTCGTCCTTGCGGGCCACCAGGACGTCCCGCAGCGCGGCGAGGCGGGCGGCCCGCTCGGCGGGCGGGGTGGCGGCCCAGCCGGACAGCGCGGCGCGGGCGGCCCGTACCGCGGTGTCGACGTCCAGGGCGTTGCCTGCCGGGACCTTGCCGATCACCTGCTCGTCGACCGGGTTCACGACGTCGATCGTGTCCCGGCCGTCGGCGGGGCGCCAGGCTCCGTCGATGTACATGCCGTCGTGTGCCTTCATCGGGTTCCTTCCGGGCGGGCCTCGTCGTCCGACCCCAAACTAGCGCCGTTAGTTTTACGGCACCAGGGGCTCCCCCGATGGTGGTGCGGCTCACCCTCCCGGAGCGCGGAATCTCGGCGTGATCACTCCTCCAGCTCGGGCAGATGCGCCGGGGCGGGGCAGATCCGGTCGCCGTGCTGGTCGAAGACGAACAGGTGGGCGAGGTCGACGAGGAGGGGGACCTGCATGCCGTGGCGGAGGTCGATGTCGGGGGTGGTCCGGACGATCAGGTCGCCGGGGAGGCGGCCGTCGGGGGCGGCGACCGCGGGTTCGGGCTCCGGCGGTTCGTCCATGACGACCACCGGTCCGGCCCGCAGGGCGCCCGCGCGTTCCCTCAGCCGCTCCAGGACCGTGCCGTCGCGGCGGCGGCGCCTGACCGGGCGGGCGGCGGGGCGCGGGGCCTCCAGGTCGGGCACGACGGCCGGCTGTGAACCGGTGTTGAAGTGCACGAGGACCTCGTGGCCCTGGAACTCGACGTGCTCCACGAGCCCGGTGAGCAGCACCTCGCCGGGGCGTGCGGACGAGGGTTTCGCGATCCGGACGGCCTCCGAGCGCAGGCCCACGATGACCTCGCGGCCCTGCTGGACGCGGAGCAGCTGGTGGTCCAGGGAGAGCGGTTCGGGCAGGCGCAGGAACTGCTTGCCCAGGCTGATGGTCATCGCCCCGTCCAGCGGGGCGCGCACCAGGCCGCGCAGCAGGTTGATGCGGGGGGTGCCGATGAAGGCGGCGACGAAGACGTTGCGGGGCAGGGCGTAGACGGCGCGCGGGGTGTCCACCTGCTGGAGGACGCCGCCGCGCAGGACGGCGACGCGGTCGCCCAGCGACATGGCCTCGGACTGGTCGTGGGTGACGTAGATCGTGGTGACGCCCAGCTCCCGGGTCAGCCGGGTGATCTCGGCGCGCAGGTGGTTGCGGAGCTTGGCGTCGAGGTTGGACAGCGGCTCGTCCATCAGGAAGGCGGTCGGGTGGCGGGAGATGGCGCGGCCCATGGCGACCCGCTGGCGTTCGCCGCCGGAGAGCTGGGCGGGGAGTCGGTCGAGGAGGTCCTCGATGCCCAGCATGCGGGCAGTGGCGTCCACGCGGGGGGTGTGATCGGTCTGCGGGTCCTCGACGCGCAGCGGGAAGCCGATGTTCCCGCGGGTGGTCATGTTGGGGTACAGGGCGAAGTTCTGGAAGACCATCGCCATCCGCCGCTCGGCGGGGAGCAGGTCGTTGGCGTACGCGCCGTCCAGCGTCAGCTCCCCCTCGGTGATCTCCTCCAGTCCGGCGATCATGCGCAGCACGGTCGACTTGCCGCAGCCGGAGGGGCCGAGCAGGACGAGGAACTCGCCCGGCGCGATGTCCAGCGACAGCCGGTCCACCACGCGGACGCCTCGCGCGTAGGTCTTGCTCACGTCGTGCAGGGAGATGGCGCGTGTCATGGAGGTGCCCCCGGGGGCTCACTGAGCTCTGGTGCTCCGCGGTCGGACGCCCTCGTGCGGGTCGTACGGGGCGTGTGAGTCACGGAAGTTAACGGACCGTGCCCGGCCTGGGGAAGACACCCGACGACATCTCGACGCGACCGTCCATCTGGTGAGAAAGCGGACGGCCGGATTCAGGGGGTGGGGCGTCTCACGACGTGATCATGCCGGGGACCGGCCGCCGCGTCAGCCGTCCGACGAGCCGTCCGACGAGCTGTTCGCGTCGCCGCCTCGGCGGTTGCCGCCGGAGCGGCCGGACACGCGGACCAGCTCGCCCGCCGCCAGGGTCGCCGTCGCCACCGCACGCGTCCAGGGCGGGCCGCCGCGGCCCGCCCACACGACGCAGACGCAGCCGCCGACCACGAGGAGCAGGACGACGGACAGAACGATCAGGATCATGCTCATCCCTTCGACTCCCGGCACGGCCGACTGTCGCCCGCCCGGTCCGGGACATCCTGCCCGACCTCCGGACCCCGGGGACCGGCGGCCCGGCCGGCCGCACCGGCCGCATCGGTCGCACCCGTCGCACCCATCGCACCCATCGCACCGGTCGACGGCGAACGCAGGGCGACGCCCGAGGAGAGCAGGAGGAGGGCGCCCAGCATCACGAAGGGCGCGGCCACGCCCGCGACGCCCGCGATCAGTCCCGCGGCCGCGGGGGCGGCGACCTGGCCGAGGCGGTTGCCGGTCAGGCGCAGGGCGAGGGCCGTGGAGCGCGCCTCGTCGGGGGCCGCCTGCACGACCGTGGTCATGGAAAGCGGCTGGCCGACGCCCAGGCAGAAACCGAGGACGACCAGCATCAGGGCGAGCGCCCACACCGGCACCGGCAGCGCGACCCCGGCGCACAGCAGGGCGGCCAGCAGACACGTGACCGTGAGCAGCACCGTGCGGCCGAGCAGCCGCAGCAGGGGCGTCAGCACGAGCCGGCAGGCGATCGTCGCGGCGGCCCGCAGGCTGAGCAGTACGCCGATCACGGCGGGGGAGATTCCCCGGTGCTCGCCGACCACGGGCAGGTAGGCGGTGAGGATGTCGGTCGCGGAGAGCACGGAGAGGCTGATCAGGATGCCCGCGGGCACGCCCCGGGCGCGCAGGATGCTCCCCACGGGGACGCGCGCACCCTGCTGCGTACGGGACTTGGCGGCCCCCGGGTGTTCTATGCGCCACAGGGAGGTGAAGGCGACCGCCGCGCCCGCGCCCGCCACCACCAGGGCGAGTGCGCTGCTGCCGGCCATGTCGGGGCCGCCGATGAGCGCGCCCGCGGCGATGGGGCCGATCAGCTGGCCGAGCGAGGCGCCGATGGTGAAGTGGCCGAAGTTGCGGTCCTGTTCGTGCGGCGCGGACTGGCGGGCGACCAGTGACTGGGCCCCGATGACGAAGCAGAGGTGCCCGAGGCCCATGACGCCGCTCCACAGGGCCATCGTCCACAGGGACCCGGCGGCGCCGCTCAGCGCGCAGCCCCCGGCGATGAGCACCACTCCGGCGGGCAGCAGCGGCGCACAGCGCCCGTGGTCGGTGCGGCGGCCCAGCGGAACGGCGGCGAACAGCGGCAGCAGCGCGTACACACCGGCGATGACACCGACGGCCCGTTCGTCCGCGCCCAGCGCGAGGGCCCGGTAGGAGACGGCGGGCCGGGCCATCGACACCGCGGCCTGCGCGAAGCCGAAGGCGATGACGAGGCGGAGCAGCCAGCCGCGGTTCCCACCGGGCACCATGATCGTGTCCCTTCCCGACGATCCCGAACGATCTTTGAATGATCTCTGACGGTCAGATGATGCCGAACACGATGCCCGCCGCGAGGATCACCAGGCTCGTCAGGACGGCCCACTTCACCACGAACCGCGTGTGGTCGCCGAACTCGACCCTGGCCATGCCGACGAGGACGTAGACGGCCGGGACGAGCGGGCTGGACATGTGCAGCGGCTGGCCGACGATCGAGGCGCGGGCGATCTCCAGCGTCGACACGCCGTGCGCCTGGCCGGCCTCGGCGAGCACCGGCAGGACGCCGAAGTAGAAGCCGTCGTTCGACATGAAGTACGTCAGCGGCAGGCTCAGCAGGCCGGTGACCAGACCCATCTGCGGGCCCATGCCGTCGGGGATGGTGTCCACGAGCCAGTTGGCCATGTGGTCGACCATGCCGGTGCCGGTGAGGACGCCGGTGAAGACGGCGGCGGCGAAGACCATGCCGGAGACGTTGAGGACGTTGTCGGCGTGGGCCGCGATGCGGGCCTTCTGGTCCGGGATGTGCGGGAAGTTGACGGTGAGGGCGAGCGCGGCGCCGATCAGGAAGAGCACCGGGATCGGCAGCAGCTCCATGATCATGGCGGCGAGCAGCGCGACCGTGAGCAGCGCGTTGAACCAGTACAGCTTGGGCCGCAGGGTGGGCCGGTTCGGGTCGAGGCCCTTGAAGTCGTCGTCGGACTCACCTCCGGACTCACCGCCGGACTCGGCGTCCCGGTCGCCCGCCCCGCCGGAGCCGCCCGCCCCGCCGCGAGCCGCACCGGCACCGGCACCGGCACCCGCACCGGACGCCCCGGCGGCCCCCGCACCCGCACCCGCACCCGCACCGACCAGCACCGTCTCGGTCTCGCGATCCGGCTCCCGCACCAGCGTCTCGTCCAGCGACAGCGTGCCCACCCGCTTGCGCTCGCGCAGACCGAGCACGTACGCCAGGACGACGACCGCGACCAGACCCACGGCCAGGGCCGGGATCATCGGGACGAAGATGTCGGTGGCGTCGACCTTCAGGGCGGTGGCGGCGCGGGCGGTGGGGCCGCCCCAGGGCAGCGTGTTCATCACGCCGTTGGCCATCGCGGCGACGCCGGTCATCACGACCAGGCTCATCTTCAGCCGCTTGTACAGCGGGTACATCGCCGAGACCGTGATCATGAAGGTGGTGGAGCCGTCGCCGTCCAGCGAGACGATCGCGGCGAGCAGCGCCGTGCCGACGACGACGCGCATCGGGTCGGCCTTGCAGAACTTCAGGATGGCCCGGACGATCGGGTCGAAGAGCCCGACGTCGATCATCACACCGAAGTAGACGATCGCGAACATGAGCATCGCCGCGGTGGGGGCGAGGCTGGACACGCCGTCGATGACGTAGTCGCCGAGATGGGCGCCCCTGCCGACGAGCACGCAGAACAGCGCGGGAATCAGCACGAGCGCCGCGATCGGCGACATCTTCTTCATCATGATCAGGACCAGGAAGGTCGCGATCATGGCGAAGCCGAGGATGGTCAGCATGAGTGAGTACCTAACGTTCGCCCTTGAACATCCCACCGGGGCAGGCGGTGCGAGCGACGTTAGGTGGCGCGAAGCAGCGTTAACAAGACGTTGACATGCGAGCAATAAGCGCAGAACTCCAGGTCACAGCTCTGCGCCGGTCAGCGGTGTGAGCGTTACGGGTATGCCGTTGAGGACGGCGTTGCCCGAGAGCGGGTCGAGGGTGCTGCCGTCGAGGAGCTGGTTGACGTTGACGCCGGGATCGGCGGCGGCGTGCGGCTGGCGGGTGCCGGGCCGGTCGTGGCCCCAGCCGTGCGGGAGGCTGACCACGCCGGGGCGGACGGTGTCGGTGATCTCGGCGGGGACGGTCACCGCTCCCCCGGGCCCCTTCACGCGCACCGGTTGCGCACCGCGCAGACCCAGCCGTGCGGCGTCCTCGGGATGGACGTGCAGGGTGCAGCGGTTGGAGCCGCCGGTGAGGGCGGGGATGTTGTGCATCCAGCTGTTGTTGGAGCGCAGATGGCGGCGGCCGACGAGGACGGTCCCGGCGGGATGCTCGTCCAGGGTCCGTACGAGGCGCGGCAGGTCGGCGGCGATCGGTGCCGGGAGCAGCTCCACCTTGCCGCTGCGGGTCTTCAGGGGCTGCGGCAGACGTGGGCGCAGCGGGCCGAGGTCGATGCCGTGCGGGTGGGCGAGGAGCCGCTCCAGGGTCAGCCCGTCGGGCCGGGCGCCGAAGCCGTCGCCGTAGGGGCCGAGGCGCAGCATCAGGTCGAGGCGCCGCTCGGGGCCGTTCTCGCCGGTGAGCAGTGCGGTCAGTTCGCCGGGGTCGCGGCCGTGCACGGGTGAGTGCGGCTCCCGTACGGACCTGGCGAGGGTCTGTTCGATCACCATGGCGTCGACGGCGGCGGGGTCGGTGCCGTGCGCGCCGCTGACGGCCAGGGTCAGCCGGGCGAGGATCTCCGCCTCGGCCCTCCTGCCGGGCTCCAGCGGGACGGCGGGGCGGGTGTAGCGGACCTGGTTGCGCACGGCGAGGGTGTTGAAGGCGAAGTCGTGGTGCGGGCTCTGGGCGGGCGGGGGCGGCGGCAGGACGACGTGGGCGTGGCGGGAGGTCTCGTTGAGGTAGGGGTCGACGCTCACCATGAAGTCGAGGGAGTCCAGCGCCTTGTCGAGCCGGTCGCCGTCGGGCGCGGACAGGACGGGGTTGGCGGCGATCGTGAGCAGCGCGCGGACGGGCTCGCCCGCGTCGGTGGCGGTGTCGATCTCCTCGGCCAGGGCGGACAGCGGCAGTTCGCCCTTCGCCTCGGGGTGTCCGCCCACCCGGGAGCGCCAGCGGCCGAGCGCGAAGCCGCGGCCGGGTCCGGCGGGGCGCGGGGTCCGGTCGGTGGCGGCCTGCGGGAAGAGCGCGCCACCGGGCCGGTCCAGGTTGCCGGTGAGGATGTTGAGGACGTCCACGAGCCAGCTGGCGAGGGTGCCGTGCGGGACGGTGCAGCTGCCGATGCGGCCGTAGACGGCGGCGGTGGGGGCGGCGGCGAGTTCGCGGGCGAGGGCGCGGGTCACGTCCGGTGCCACGTCGCAGGCGGCGGCGACGGACTCGGGGGTGAAGTCGCGTACGGCGTCCCGGACTTCGTCGACCCCCTCGACGTGCGGGGCGAGTGCGCCGAGGTCGACCAGGCCCTCCTCGTACAGCACGTGGGCCATCGCCGCCAGCAGCAGCGCGTCGGTGCCGGGGCGGATCGCCACGTGCCGGTCGGCGAGCTTCGCGGTGCGGGTGCGGCGCGGG
This sequence comes from Streptomyces sp. NPDC111628, assembly GCF_055635195.1. NCBI lineage: Bacteria > Bacillati > Actinomycetota > Actinomycetes > Kitasatosporales > Streptomycetaceae > Streptomyces > Streptomyces sp. NPDC111628. Next base: position 365,011 of record NZ_JBVKBZ010000008.1, read on the forward strand.
TCGACGACGGTGAGGGTGCCGCCGCGGGCCTTCAGTGCCTTGAGCCGGCCGGGGAAGTCGGGGGCGGTGCACAGACTGCCGTTGGACTCCAGCGGGTTGGCGCCGATGAGCAGGAGGTGGTCGGTGCGGTCGAGGTCGGGCACCGGGATGGCGTTCGCGTCGCCGAAGAGCAGGCCGCTGGAGACGTGCTTGGGCATCTGGTCGAGCGTGGACGCGGTGAAGAGACTGCGGCTGCCGAGGGCGCCGAGCAGGACGTTCGGGTAGAGCGCGCCCGCCATGGTGTGCACGTTGGGGTTGCCGAGGACCACGCCGACGGAGTGCGGTCCGTACCGCTCGACGAGGGGCCGGACCCCGGCGGCGACCGCGTCGAAGGCCTCCTCCCAGGTGGCTTCGCGCAGTTCGCCGTCCCTGCGCACCAGGGGCGTGCGCAGCCGGTCGGGGTCGGCGTCGACGGCCCCGAAGGCGGCGCCCTTGGGGCAGATGAAGCCGCGGCTGAAGACGTCGTCGCGGTCGCCGCGGGCGGCGGTGACCGTGCTGCCGTCGACGGTGAGGGCCAGGCCGCAGGTGGCCTCGCACAGGGGGCAGATACGCAGGGCGGTGCGGGGCACGGGGTCCTCCCGGAAGGCGGCGGTGGCGCGCTGTGCCCGGCGAGCATACCGACCGGTAGGCATGTTGGGGAGGGGTCGGACGGGCGGCGGCGGGGGTGTTCGGGCGGCCACCCGGCCGCGCCGGGTCAGTCCAGAACCCGCCCCAGATACGCCCGCAGCAGCTCCCGGGCCTCCTCGATGATCTTCTCGTCCCCGTCGGGTGCGACCCGGAAGGCGAGTTGTACGAGGGTGTCGGCGGTCTCCACGGCGACGAGGAAGACGCGGCGCAGGTCGTCGTCGGGGCGGCGGCCCAGGTAGCCGGAGAGCAGTTCGGTGAGCCGCTCGGCGACGCGGTGGTTGGGGACGGCGTGGCGTTGGCCGACCGGGATCTGGTTGCCGAAGTCGATCAGGGAGAAGCCGGGCGCGGTCCGCTTCATCGCGAGGTACTCGTCGAGCACGGCGTCCAGCGCACCGCGCCAGCCGCCGCCGTCCGGCCCGGAGTCCGTCTCCGTCAGCCGTTCGGTGACGCGCTCCGCGTAGCGCTCCAGGTTGCGCTGGGCCAGGGCGTCGGCCATCTGCCGCTTGTTGCCGAAGAAGCGGTACACGGACCCGATGGGCACGTCCGCGCGCAGCGCCACGGCCCGGGTGCTGAGGGCGTCGTAACCGACCTCGTCGAGGAGGTCGGCGCAGGCGTCGAGGATCCGGGTCAGCCGTTCGGCGCTGCGCCGCTGCACGGGGGCACGGCGGAGCGGGGTCGCGTGGGACACGGTCCTCATGATGCCCTGCCCGCCCGGCCGGGTGAACCGCGGCCTCCGGTACGGCCCGGGGCGCCCGCCGGACCTCCGGGGCGCCGGAGGAGGGGGGCGGGCGGGCTCACCGGTCCGCCGCCGGTCCGGTGACCGTCCGGCCCTCGATCGTCTCCGGCTGCGTCGCCCCGGTCGGCTCCGCGTCCGATGCCGTGATGTCCGCCGTGCTCTCGACGGGCTCGCCGTCGACGGCCCAGACGGTGTCGTCGTCGGCGTACAGGCGGACCGTGAGCTGGTGCGTGCCGCGCGGGACCAGGCCGGCGGGGAGGCGGTAGCGGGGGCCGCGCAGGAGGGTGAGGAGGTCGCCGTCGAGGAAGAGGTGGGCGACGCCGCGGCCGGCCACCGCTCTGGCCCCCGTGCCCTCCGGCGAGAACCTGAAGTCACGGACGGTCAGGCGCACGTCCCAGCTGTCGTCGGCCTCGGGCTGCACCTCGATGCCGACCTCGGGAGCGCGCTCGGCGTCCACCTCGCGATAGCGCCGGCCCTCCTCGTCGGTGTCGTCGAGCAGCTTGCCCACCGGCGTGGCCGAATCCCCGGCCTCCGGTTCCTCCACGTCACCGGAGCCGCAGCCCGCCGATCCCGTCAACAGCAGGACACAGACCGCGAGCACGGCGAGCACTCCCCGGGTCCACGACATGACGCGAGACTAGAACACGGGTCCGACAGTCCGGATCCCCCGGGGGTCTGGTTCCGGTCATCCTCACGACGGACGTCAGAACGGAGTGGACGTGCGGGAGCGGACGGGCAGGAGCGGAGCGGGGAAGTCCTCTTGCGCCCTCTTGCGCGCGGGAAACCGCAATCCTACGGTGTGCCATAGGAATCGGGTGGGAATCGGGTTGCGAGGGAGCGATCAATGAGCGGGGACGCGCGGAAGACCGCGGAGGGGCTGGCCTATCTGTCCGGTTTCGGCAACGAGCACAGCTCGGAGGCCGTGGCGGGCGCGCTGCCCGAGGGCCGGAACTCGCCGCAGCGGGCGCCGCTGGGCCTGTACGCGGAGCAGCTGAGCGGCACGGCGTTCACGGAGCCGAGGGCGCACAACCGGCGCTCGTGGCTGTACCGGATCCGCCCGTCGGCCGCACACCCGGCATTCACCCGTGCGGGCAACGGCACGATCCGCACCGCGCCCTTCAACCAGGCCGTGCCGGACCCGAACCGGCTGCGCTGGAACCCGCTGCCGGTGCCCGGGCCCGCCACCGACTTCGTCGAGGGGCTGTGGACGCTCGGCGGCAACGGCGACGCGACCCAGCGCACCGGCATGGCCGTGCACCTCTACCACGCCACGGCGTCCATGGAGCGCGTCTTCAGCGACGCGGACGGCGAGCTGCTGATCGTCCCGGAGCGCGGCGGCCTGCTGCTGCGCACGGAGTTCGGGCTGCTGCACGCCGAGCCGGGGCATGTGGCGCTGATCCCGCGCGGGGTCCGCTTCCGCGTGGAGCTGCTGGACGCGGACGCCCGCGGCTACGTCTGCGAGAACTACGGCGCGCCGTTCCAGCTCCCCGACCTGGGCCCGATCGGCGCCAACGGCCTGGCCAACGCCCGGGACTTCCGCGCGCCGGTCGCCGCCTACGAGGACGACGAGAGTACGCCGGGCCCGGTGGAGGTGGTCAACAAGTTCTGCGGCAACCTCTGGACGGCCGAGTACGACCACTCGCCGCTGGACGTCGTCGCCTGGCACGGCAACCACGTGCCCTACGTCTACGACCTGCGCCGCTTCAACGTCATCGGCTCCATCTCGTACGACCACCCGGACCCCTCGATCTTCACGGTGCTCACCTCGCCGTCGGACACCCCGGGCCTGGCGGGCGTGGACTTCGTGGTGTTCGCGCCGCGCTGGCTGGTGGGCGAGGACACCTTCCGGCCGCCGTACTTCCACCGGAACGTGATGAGCGAGTACATGGGCCTGATCGAGGGCGCCTACGACGCGAAGGCGGAAGGCTTCGTGCCGGGCGGCGGGTCCCTGCACAACATGATGTCGGCGCACGGCCCGGACCGGGAGACCTTCGACCGGGCGAGCGCCGCCGAGCTGAAGCCGCAGCGGATCGACGACGGACTGGCGTTCATGTTCGAGACGCGGTGGCCGGTGACCCTCACCCCCCAGGCGGCCCGCGCCGAGCACCTCCAGCCCCGCTACGACGACGTCTGGCAGGGCCTGGAGCGGCACTTCCGCCCCTTGCACTGAGGTTTTCCTACCGGTACGGATGGCCCGTGACCTCCTTCGCCCCGGACTCCATCGTCCTGAACCGCAAGCTGCCGCTCTGGTACCAGGTGTCGCAGTCGCTGCGCGCCTCGATACTCGGCCGCTCGCCCCGGGACCCGCTGCGCCTGCCCACCGAGGAGCAGCTGGCCGGGCACTACGGGGTGAGCGTGCTGACCATGCGGCAGGCGCTGAAGGAGCTGGAGGACGAGGGGCTGATCACCCGGCACCGCCGGCGGGGCACGTTCATCGAGCCGGACGCCCGCCGGGGCTCCCCGGTGCGGCTGCTCGGCTCGGTGGACGCGATCGTGGCGCAGCAGTCCGGCATGAAGGCCGAGCTGCTCGACCACGGCCCCGTGCCGGTGCCGCCCGAACTCGCCGAGTACTTCCCCCGGGTGCCGGAGGTGGCGCTGTACCACCGGCTGCGCTGCGACGAGAAGACCGGCGAGCCGACCAACCACGCCCGCAACTACGTCCGTCCCGAACTGGCCGGCCGCATCGACGTGGACGACCTCGCCCGGTGGCCGATGACGAAGGTGCTGCGGGACGTGGTGGGCATGGACATCAGCCGGATCACCGACACCGTGGAGGCCCGGCTCGCGGACCCGGAGACGGCACGGCTGCTCGAAGTCCCGCTGCTCAGCCCGATCCTGCACTACACGGGCATCACCTACGACACCGACGGCCGGGTCCTCGACGTGGCGGTCATCCACTACCGGGGCGACCGCTTCTCCTTCACGGTCACCCTGGATGCCACGTGAGGCCGCGGTGCCCCGTCGTACGATGCCCGGCGTGACGCACGACGACGCCCCGCCGCTGGCGGACCTCATGCCGTGGTCCGTCGCACCGCCGCGGCTCGGCCGGGGGTGGCCGACGGCTCCCGACGCGGCGTCCCTGAAGGCCCGCTGGGACGCCCTGCTGAAGGCCGAGGAACCCGACCGCGCGACCTTGTTCGAGCCGACCCGCTCGCGCACGCCGTACTCGGCGGTCGGGCGGCTGCCGGGCGGCGCCGGGGGCACCGAGCGGCTGGCCCGTGCCGCGGGACCCTGTCCGGAGCCGGTCCGGGTGCTGCGGGCGCCGTTCGACGAGCAGTGGCTGATTCCCGACCACCGGCTGATCGACGCGGCCCGTCCGGAGCTGTGGCGGGTGGCGGACGCGCGGCAGGTGTTCGTGGTGGAGGTGCCCGACGCCGCCGGTCCGCCGCTGCTCCTCGCGACCTCGCTGCTGCCGCTGTTCGGGCCCGCCCGGATCCGCCCGCTGTACCGCCGTCCGGGCGGCGCGGAGCCCAACCTCGCCCCGGGTCTCCTGGACCACCTGGCCGCCCGCCTCGGCCGGCGCCCCGACCCGGCGGACGTGCTCGCCTGGTCGGCGGCGGCCGTACGGCCCGGCTCGCTGGTCCCGCTCACCGCGGACCCCGCGCTGTGGGAGCACGGGGTCGAGCTGGGCCGGCGCGCCCTGTGGCTGATGCGCCGCGACGGCGAACGCCCCAAGCTGCCCGGCGGCCGGCGCCCGTACGTGCGCGCCCCGCTGCCCCCGCGCCCGCTGACCCTGCGCTACGACCGGGAGGAGGAAGCCCTGTTCCTGGACGAGGGCCGCGTCTCCCCCGTGCCGCCCGGGGCCTGGGACTTCGAGGTGGGCGGAGCGCGGGTGCTGGAGCAGTGGTTCGCGGCCCGCACGGCCGAGGGCGAGCCGGGCACGCTGACGGCGGTCCGCCCGGCCGGCTGGCCGCAGACCTGGACCTCCGAACTGCTGGAACTGATCACCGTCCTCGCCCTGCTCGACGAGGTGCGCCGCGCATGCCGGGAGCTGACGGTCACGGAGACGATCACCGCGACCGAGCTGCGCGAGAGGGGCGTCCTGCCGGTCCCGGCGCCGGCCCGTCGGCCCGCCTCCGTCCTGGACGCCCGGGAGGAGGGGCCGGAGGGGCAGCTGGCGCTGCTGTGACCCCGGGCGGAGCCGCGGCCGCGGCTCAGGCGAACCCGTCCAGCACCCGGGTCAGTGCCCGCTCGAAGACCCCCTCCAGGTCGATCGGTCCCGCGTCCTCGGCGAAGGACGCCGCCAGCCGCGGGTAGGCGCCGCTCGCGACCTGCCGGCCGAGGTAGGCGATGCGCGCCGCGTTCTCCTGCTCCTCGGACCAGGGCAGGGAGCGGGTGCGCTCGACGGTGGCGATCTCGTTGGCGACGTACGTCGTCACCACGCCGTTCACCATCGCGACCAGCTCCATCTTGGTGCCGTAGGGCGCCTCGAAGGGGTCGAGGCAGGCCAGGCAGTGCTCCAGGTAGCGCAGGGCGTTGGGGCTGAAGCCGTAGACGGGGGACATCAGGCGGGGCAGCCAGGTGTGGCGGTGCATCAGGGCGCGGGTCTGGTGGGCGACCCGGACCATGTCCGCGCGCCAGTCGCCGCTCGGCTCCCACAGCTCGTGCTCGCCGCTGACCGCGTCCATCATCAGCTCGTACAAATCCTCCTTGCGGGGGACGTAGTTGTAGAGCGACATGGTGCCGCAGCCCAGCTCGCCGGCGACGCGGCGCATCGAGACCGCGTCCAGTCCCTCGGCGTCCGCGATCCGCACCGCGGCGGCGGCGATGTCGGCGCGGGTGTACGCCGGTCTCGGCCCCCGGCCGGTGCGCTCGGGGCGCGACCAGATCACTTCGGGTACGGCCGCTCGGCCCGCCATCGTGCATCACCTCGGCCACCATCCTAGTTACGTACAGCGTACGTAGTGCGCTATGGTCGACGCATGACTACTACGTACGCTGTACTTAGTGAGGGTCTGGAGAAGCGCTTCGGCGCCGTGCACGCGCTGCGCGGCCTGGATCTCGCGGTGGCCGAGGGCACCGTCTGCGGGCTGCTCGGGCCGAACGGGGCGGGCAAGACCACGGCGGTCCGGCTGCTGACGACGCTGCTGCGGCCGGACGCGGGTTCGGCGCGGGTGGCCGGGCACGACCTGGTGCGGGAAGCGGCCGCGGTGCGTCGGCTGATCGGGGTGACCGGGCAGTACGCCTCGGTGGACGGAGACCTCACCGGGCGGCAGAACCTGCGGCTGTTCGCCCGGCTGCACCGGGTGCGGGCCGCAGCGGCGCGGGCCGACGAGCTGCTGGACCGCTTCGGTCTGGCCGACGCCGCCGACCGGCCCGCCGCCACCCTGTCCGGCGGCATGCGGCGCCGTCTCGACCTGGCCGCGAGCCTGGTGCGCCGCCCCGAGGTGCTGTTCCTGGACGAGCCGACGACCGGGCTCGACCCGGCCAGCCGGAACCGCATCTGGGAGGCCGTGCGCGCCCTGAAGGCGGACGGCACGACCGTGCTGCTGACCACGCAGTACCTGGAGGAGGCCGACCGCCTGGCCGACGACATCGCCCTGGTGGACCGGGGCCGGGTCGCGCACACCGGGTCGCCGGCCGAACTCAAGGCGCTGGTGGGGGCCTACGCGGAGGCCGTCGTCCCGGACGCGGACGCCCTGGTGCGCGCCGCGGCGGTCCTGGACCGGCTGACCGGCACCGAACCGGTCCTCGACCACGAGCGGCGCACGGTCGGCGCCGTCAGCACCGATCCGACCCTGACCCTGCCCCGCCTGGTGCGCGAACTCGACGCGGCGGGCGTGCCCCTGGCGGACGCGCGCCTGCGGCCGCCGACCCTCGACGACGTCTTCCTCCGACTGACCGGCGACAACGGCAGCGACGACAGCAACGACAGCAAGGAGCTGGTGGCATGAGCACGGTGACGACGGAGCCGCACGGCCCGGCGTACGGTCTGGCCTACGACGGCGCGGCCATGCTGGGCCGCCAGTTGCGGCGGGCCCGCAACAACCCGGGCCTGCTGATCCTCACCCAGACCATGCCGATCACGATGCTGCTGTTCTTCGGCTACGTCTTCGGCAGCGCGCTGGCGATGCCGGGCGAGGAGTACCGGTCCTTCCTGGTGCCGGGGTTGCTGGTCGCCACCGCCGCGAACGGCATCATGACGGGCATGTTCCAGGCGGCCCAGGACACCCACCGGGGCGTGACGGACCGCCTGCGGACGCTGCCGGTGAGCCGGGCCGCCGTGCCGCTCGGACAGTCGGTCGCCGACGTGCTCGTCACGGCCGCCGGGGCGGTGCCGCTGCTGCTCGTCGGGCTCGCGGTGGGCTGGCGGGTGGAGGGCGGCGCGCTCGGCGCGGTGGGTGCGCTCGGGCTGTTGCTGCTGTTCCGGTTCGCGACGACGTGGATCGGGATCTTCCTGGGGCTGCTCACCCGCGACGAGGAGGCCGCCGGTCAACTGGGCGGCGCGACCTTCATCCTTCCGCTGCTGTCCAACGCGTACATCCCGACCGACGGACTGCCGGGCTGGCTGCGCACGCCGGCGGAGTGGAACCCGATCAGCGCGGTCACCACGGCGCTGCGGGACCTCTTCGGCAACGCGCCCGTGCCGGACGGGGCCGCCTGGCCGGTGACGCATCCCGTCGCCGGGTCGCTGGCCTGGTGCGCGGTACTGCTGGCGGTGTTCGTCCCGCTCGCGGTACGCCGGTACGCGCACGGGGACCGCTGAACGGGCCGGGTTACTGCGTCACCGCCGGTGGGGAGACGGCGGGGACGTGCCGTGCGGGACGGGAACGTGCGAACGCGTGCGGGACGGACGTACGAGATCGGGTGTGCCGGGGACGGCCCGCGCTCGGGGAGCACACCGGGGCGCCGCTGCGTGCCGTGGGGATGACGGACGAGTGCCGCGGCGCCGCGCCGGGAGGTGTGACCGCCGCAGCGCGGGCCTCAGTTGCCGCCGAACAGCGAGCGGCGCAGTCGACGCAGTGGCGCGAACAGCGAGACCCGGCGCACCCTGGCGCCCCGGTTGCTGCGCTTGTGTGCGGGCTCACGCGCGGTCAGCTCACGCATCAGCGACGTCGCCTCCACGGTCTCCCGCGGCGGGAGGGCGGGCCCTCCGAGTACCGCGAGATGACGGTCGAGGCGCGAGCTGGTCGCGCTGCTCCCGCAGGTGATCGCAGGGACCCTTGCCCTGCTGCGCACTGTTATCTGTTCCATGTCACTCCCCACCCGTACGAGTCCACCCGGCCCGGGCAGGGTAACCCTATCGCCCCGGTACGGCATGCGTGTATCGCGGTCACAGGATTCACCTTCCCCGTAAGGGGGTTGACGATTACTCTCCGAATCCGACAGATTCCAGGGCGAGTTGGACGACCGGCTCACTCGTCGGCAGGTCCGAGCCCCCGTCGGGTTCCACCGTCACCGCGAGTGACGTCGCGGAGCGGCTCAGGCCGGAGGCGATCAGGGGCGTGTCGCCGTCGAAGAGCCCGAGGGAGCGCGGCTCGGCTCCGGGGCGCAGCAGCCACAGTTGGCGCACGCGGTCGCCCGGCGGCTCGCCGTACCCGCTCAGGGTCACCACCGCGCGCCCCCTGGACGCGGAGGCGACCACCGCGACACCGCGGCCGCGTGCGTCCGCACCGCGCGCCGCCCGGGCGTCCGGAGCGGCCAGAACGTGGGCGATCTCACGTGCCCGGTCCCGTGCGGTGTCCAGCTCGTCCCGGGTGTGGTCGGCCCGCACCGCGAAGAGCGAGGCGACCACGAGCGCCGCGGCGGCCGTCACCGTGGCGAACGGCATGAGCAGGGGGTGCGGCCGGACGTGCCCGACCGACCGCCGCGGGACCGGTCCGCGCGCGTGCACGGGCTCCTGTGCGGTGGTGCGTACGGCGGCCAGGACCCGCTCGCGCAGGGCGGGCGGCGCGGGGATGGCCGTGGACCGGGCCAGCCGGACGGCGTCCTCGGACAGCGCCCGCACCTCGGCGGCGCAGCGGGCGCAGCCCTCCAGGTGCCGTTCGAAGCGGTCCCGTTCGGCGCCCTCCAGGGCGTCCAGGGCGTAGGGAGCGGCGAGCGAGTGGCCGAAGGGGCTCATGCGACGCCTCCCAGGCAGTCGCGCAGGCGGCCCAGCCCGTCCCGCATCCGGGTCTTCACGGTGCCCAGCGGGAGGGAGAGGCGCTCGGCCACCTCCCGATAGGTGTAGCCGTCGTAGTAGGCGAGGGTCACCGACTGTCGCTGCAGGGCGGTCAGGCGGTCCAGGCAGCGCCGCACCCACTCGCGTTCGAGCCCCGCCTCGACCTCCTCCGAGACCTGGTCGAAGGCCGGATGGTGGGAGCGGTGGGCCTCGCGCCGGTCGCGTTCGCCGGCGGCGCGGGCGCTGCGCACCCGGTCGACGGCGCGGCGGTGGGCGACGGTGAGGATCCACGACAGGGCGCTTCCCCGGCGGGGATCGAAGCGCCCCGCGGACCGCCACAGTTCGAGCAGCACCTCCTGGGCCACCTCCTCCGACTGGGCCGGGTCGCGCACCACGCGCCGCACGAGTCCGAACACCGGCCCGGACACCAGCCCGTACAGCTCCTCGAAGGCCTTCTGGTCGCCGTCCGCCACCAGCACCAGCAGCTCGTCCGCCGCCACCCGGTCGCCCTCCACCCCGTCCCCCTCTCCGCGGACCGCGTCCGGCCCGTCGACGTCACCGCCGGGCGCGCGGTGGCACGCCCTCCGCAGGGGTTACGGATGCACGGCCCGAAAACGCCAGTCGCCGGGGCGGGATTGGCGCCAAGGGGGTCGCGTCCGCACCGGGTTGGGCTACTTTGTGAAGGGTCCGCGCGACGTCATAAGGGTCCGCGCGCGACGTCATAGGGGGCGCCCGTGTCCGGAGAACCCGACGGCGAGCGTGTGATCGCCGGTCGCTACCGGCTCCTGTCGCCGCTCGGCGAGGGCGGCATGGGCACCGTGTGGCGCGCCCGCGACGAGGTGTTGCGCCGCGAGGTCGCCGTCAAGGAGGTGCGCGCCCCCGCCGGGCTGCCGCAGACCGACGTCGGGCGGATGTACGCCCGGCTGGAGCGCGAGGCGTGGGCCGCCGCCCGGATCTCCCACCCCAACGTGGTCACGGTGTACGACGTGGCCACCGACGGCGGTCGGCCCTGGATCGTGATGGAGCTGGTCCGCGGGCTGTCCCTGGCCGACCTGCTGGACGCCGAGGGCCCGTTGGAGCCCCGCCGGGCCGGGCTGATCGGCGCCGAGGTACTGGCCGCGCTGCGGGCCGCGCACGCCGCGGGGGTGCTGCACCGGGACGTGAAGCCCGCCAACGTGCTGCTGGCGAACGACGGCCGGGTGGTGCTCACCGACTTCGGGATCGCCAGGGTCGAGGGCAGCGAGGCGCTGACCATGACCGGCGAGGTCGTCGGCTCGCCCGAGTTCCTCGCCCCGGAGCGGGCGCTCGGCCGCACGCCCGGTCCCGCGTCCGACCTGTGGTCGCTGGGCGTGCTGCTGTACGCCGCGGTGGAGGGGGTCTCGCCGTTCCGTCAGGACACTCCCCTGAGCACCCTGCGGGCGATCGTCGACGAGGAGTTGCCGCCGCCGTACCGGGCGGGTCCGCTCGGGCCGGTGGTGGAGGGCCTGCTGCGCAAGGATCCCGCCGAGCGGCTCCCGGCGGACGAGGCCGAGCGCGCGCTGCGCCTCGTGGGCACCGGCGGCGCACCGTCCGGCCGCGGCCCGCGCGCCGGCGCGACGCCGTCCGGCGCGTTCGCCCCGACGGTCGCGGCCCACCCGGGGCCGCCCACCACACCGACGCCGCCGATGCCCGTACCGGCGGCCGGGGACACGTCCGCGGCGGGTACCCCCGGTACGCCGGGGGGCCGGGACCGGCGGGCGCGTGCCGTGCTGGTGGTGGGGCTGGCCGTACTGGTCCTGGCGCTGGCCGGAGTGACGTACTCCCTGCTGGACCGCTCGGACGGCGGTGGCGGGACGGCGGGTTCGGGCGGGAGCCCGGACCCGGAGGCCACGTCCGCGGCGACGAGCGGCGGCGCCGGGGAGCCGAGCCCCTCGGTGTCGTCCGGGAGCGGCGGCGGGGAGAGCAGCCCCGCACCGCAGTCGGTGAAGGTGTCCGTGGTGGGCTCGCGCACCGACTACTCGGGGGCCTGTCCGCCGCCGCACGGCCGGGCACCCGCGTTCACGGCGACGTTCACGGTCGGGCGGCTGCCCGCGGAGGTCGGCTACCGGTGGGTGACCGCGGACGGGTCGGTCTCCGACCCGGGGTGGCGGACGCTTTCCTTCCCGTCGGGCGGCGACCGCTCGCGTCAGGACAGCGTGGTGGTGACGACGCACGACGACACCGGCGCGTTCGAGAGCGCCGTGCGCGTGGAGGTACGGAGTCCGGTGCGGGCCACCTCCAACGCGGTGGCGTTCTCGGTGACCTGCGGGACCGGGACGGAGACGGGAACGGGGACGGAGACCCCGACGGGCGGGGCCTCCCACTCCTCGTCTCCCTCCGCTCCTTCTTCTTCTCCTGCCGCCTGAGATCAGGCGGCGCTGTTGAGGACCGGCAGGTAGCCACCGGACTGGCCGGTCGCGGTGGGGTGGTACGACTCGCCGATGTTCAGCCAGTTGACGCTGTGCAGCCAGGGGCTGCCGGAGCACAGCTCGTGGCCGGTGAAGGTGGTGCGTACGTCGCCGAAGGTGAAGCCGTGGGCGGCGACGCGTTGGGCGATGACGGTGTTGAGGTGGTCGGAGGCCTTGTTTATCGCCGTCCGCTTGGTCTCGGACAGGCCGATGCAGGTGGTGCCGAGCTTGTAGAAGCGCGGGTAGCCGATGACGACGACGTGGGCGTTCGGCGCCTTGTCGCTGATCGCCGAGTAGACGCCGTCGAGCTTGCCGGGCAGCGTCGAGTCGACGTACGCCTCCGCGGTGGCGATCCGCGACAGGCAGGAGCTGTCGGACTGGAGCACACACGTCGTCATGACGTCGGCGAACCCGGCGTCGTTGCCGCCGATGCTGATCGAGACGAGGCCGGTGCTGGAGCTGAGCGGGCCGAGCTGTCCGGCGAGAACTTCACCCGTACGGGCGCCGGAACAGGCGGTGAAGTCGAACGTGGAGGGCGAGTGGGCGGCCGCCCACAGGTACGGATGGGACTTCGTGCTGCGCTTGCAGTCACCGCTGGAGCTGATGTAGCTGCCCGCTCCGACCCCGGAGGAGTAGGAGTCGCCGAGGGCCACATAGCCGTCGGCGGCGGCGGGTTGGGCCGCCTGGGCGGTCGCTGCCCCGGTGAGGGCGGCGCCGGCGGCGAGGAGTAATGAACTCAGGAAGCCGACAAGTCGGAAACGTCTCATGGAACCTCCCTTAGCAGGATTGCTGCCACAACCGTGGTAGCAGCTACGCGCGTTGACTGGAAGTGTCCATGCCAAGAAATGGCTGACACTCGTTCAAGTTCGGACGAAACCCGGCGAGAACACCCCTGCCGCGTGTGCCCGGGAAAGCGGGTGCATGCGGCGGCCGGGTGCCCGATCATGGCGGCATGTCCGTGAACCCGCACGAAGTCCTGCCGATCCGGCTCAACGTGGACGACAGCGACTCCCCGTCCGATGTCGTCGACGCGCTGTTCCTCGGCCGTTTCGCCACGGGTGAGCAGCCGTACTCGCACGCGGCGAACATCGACCGCGTACGGTCCGGCGCCACACTGCTGCCGCCCGGCGCGCGCGTGCTGCGGATCGCCCGCGACGACGACCGCAGCGCGACGCTGGCGGAGGGCGACGGCTGGACCCTGCTGGTCTCGCGCTGGAACCGGGGCGCCGACGTCACGGTGACGGCGACCAGCGCCGACCTCGCCGAGGAGGTGCTCGGCGAGGCGACGGACGGAGCGGCGGACGAACCCGAGCCGCAGCCGGAGAACGTGACGATGGGTTTCTGGTACGTCTCCCCGCGCCGCGGCCCGCACCGCACCACCCGCCAGATCGCCGCGGGCACCTGGGACGAGGTCCGGGCCAACTACACGGCGCCGGTGGCGGAGGCGATGGACGGCCTGATGAAGACGACGCCCGAGGACATCGCGGGCCGGCTGCTGCTCCTGCACGGTCCGCCGGGCACCGGCAAGACCTCCGCGCTGCGCACGCTGGCCCGCTCCTGGCGGGACTGGTGCCAGGTGGACTGCGTCCTCGACCCGGAGCGGCTCTTCTCCGACGTCGGCTATCTGATGGACATCGCCATCGGCGAGGAGGACGCGGCGGGCAAGGGCCGCTGGCGGCTGCTGCTGCTGGAGGACTGCGACGAACTGATCCGCGGCGAGGCCAAGCACACCGCGGGCCAGGCGCTCTCCCGCCTGCTGAACCTCACCGACGGACTCCTCGGCCAGGGCCGCAACGTCCTGGTCGGCGTCACGACCAACGAGGACCTGGAGCGCCTGCACCCCGCCGTGGTCCGCCCCGGCCGCTGCCTGGCCCGCATCGAGGTCGGCCCGCTGACCCGGCGGGAGGCGGTGGACTGGCTCGGCACGGAAGAAGGAGTCGGCCGCGAGGGCGCCACCCTGGCGGAGCTGTACGCCCTGCGCCGGGGCACCTCACCGACCGCGCTGCCGGAGCCGCGGGCGGGCGCGGAGGCCGGACTGTACCTGTAGCCCGGCCCCCGCACCCGGCTCGGTGCTTTGATGAGGGTATGACCCTGTTCGTCGGCACGTCGGGCTGGCAGTACCGGGACTGGCGGGAGAGCTTCTACCCGCCCGGTCTGCCGGTCCGGCGCTGGCTGGAGCACTATGCGGCCGCCTTCGCGACGGTCGAGATCAACAACGCCTTCTACCGCCTGCCCGCCAGGGAGACCTTCGCGGCCTGGCGGGACCGCGTCCCACCGGACTTCACGGTCGCGGTCAAGGCCAGCCGCTACCTGACGCACATCAAACGCCTGCGCGACCCGGCCGAACCGGTCGACCGCCTGATGACCCACGCGGCCGGCCTCGGCGACCGCCTCGGCCCGGTCCTGCTGCAACTGCCGCCGACCCTGCGCGCCGACCCGGCCCTCCTGGACACCTGCCTGGCCTGCTTCCCGCCGGACACCCGGGTCGCGGTGGAACCCCGGCACGCGTCCTGGTGGACACCCGAGGTCCGCGAGGTCCTCGTGTCCCGGCGCGCGGCCCTGTGCTGGGCGGACGTCCGCGCCCGCCCGGCCACCCCGCTGTGGCGCACCACCGACTGGGGCTACGTCCGCTTCCACGAGGGCCGGGCCACCCCCTGGCCCCACTACGGCCGCCGCTCCCTGGCCACGTGGATCGACCGCATCACGACGACCTGGCCAAACACGAGCGACGTCTACACCTACTTCAACAACGACCCGAACGCGGCAGCGGTAACAGACGCGACCCTGTTCGCCAGACTGGCCCGCACTTCAAACCTGACGATCACCAGAACGCGCCCTGAAGGGGCGCGGGGAACTGCGCGACAAGCCACGGCGAACCCGCAGCCGGGCAGCGGCCCGAACCAAAACGGCGCTCACCCTCCGTAAGCCGCCCGCAGGGCATCCCGCACGGCGGCGAGCGCGTCCCCCTCCGTCACCCCCAGCCGCCGAGCCCGCTCGGCATACCCCTGGGCCGCGACGGCCACCTCCCGCTGAGCCGCAGAGCCCGCGGCAGCGACGAACGTGCCGTTGCGCCCCCGCGTCTCGATCACCCCGTCCGCCTCCAGCGCCCGGTACGCCTTGGCAACCGTGTTCGCGGCGAGCCCGAGGGATCCGGCCAGTCCGCGCACGGTGGGCAGCCGGTACCCGACCGGCAGCGCTCCCGAGCGGGCCTGTTCGGAGATCTGCGCGCGCACCTGCTCGTAGGGCGGCGCGCCGTCGTCGACATGGATCTTCAAGGTCACCCGGCGATTGTCCCGTATCCCCGCGAAAATGAGAGGCACCCGACCGCCCGGCCGCCGTAGCGTGCGCCCTCATGACCGTTCTTGTACGCGACCTGCGTTCCGACGACCCGGCCGATGTCGCGGCCTTCGCCCAGGTCCGCCATCTCGCCGTGCCGTTCATGCTCTGGACGCCCGAGGCAGTCGTGCACCGGCTCGTCCACACCCACCCGGACGCCCGGAGCCGGTCCCTGGTCGCGGAGGAGGACGGGGAGGTGATCGGCACCGCCCAGCTCGGGCTGGTGCACGACAGCCCGGAGCCCGGTCAGGGCTACCTGAACGTCTACGTCCATCCGGAGCGGTTCCGGCGCGGGGCCGGTGGCCTGCTGGTGCGCACGGCCGAGGAGTACCTGGCCGGCGAGGGAGCGACGAAGCTGTACTCCTGGGTGCTGGACGGTCCCGCCAACCTGGCCTTCGCCGAGCGGCACGGCTACGCACGCAGGCGCGCCTCGCACTTCCTCCGGCTGGACCTGGCGAACGCCGCGCTCCCGCCCCGGTGGTCCCCTCCCGCGGGTGTCGAGCTGCGCACCGCTGCCGACTACGCGGACGACCCCCGGCCCATGTTCGAGCTGGACGCGGAGACGGTCGCGGACGAACCGAGCGACGTCGACGTCGAGTTCACGGACTACGAGGCCTGGCTCGCGGAGACCTGGCGGCACCCACTGCTCGACCGCGAACTGACCACGGTCGTGGTCGTCGACGGCCGTCCGGCCGCCTTCACCGTCGCCTACACCGACGGCACCCGGTACGCGACCGCGATGACCGGCACGGTCCGCGCCCGGCGCGGCCGGGGCCTGGCCAAGCTCGCCAAGACCGACTCCCTGCACCGGGCCCGCGCGGCCGGGTACACGGAGGCGCTCACCGGCAACGACGCCGAGAACGGCCCGATGCTCGCCATCAACAAGTGGCTCGGGTACCAGATCTGTGCGACGGAGGTGCGCCATGTCCGTGAACTCGGCTGAACCGCCCATCGAGGTGGACGTGATCCTGGTCAAGGCGGGCCGTACGAAGATCCGGTACGCGGCAGCACTGCTGCACGACGACGGCATGCGCCTCGCCGTGCGTGCCCCCTGGGCCGGGGACGGCGTGCGCGACTTCGGCTTCGTGCGCTTCGAGGCCGGGGACGTCTTCACCGAGTACTACTGGCGCGACCGGTGGTACTCGGTGAAGGAGGTCCGGACCGACGCCGGGGTGCTGAAGGGCTGGTACTGCGACATCACCCGCCCCGCCGTCCTCACCGGCACGGAACTGGTCGTCGAGGACCTCGACCTGGACCTGTGGCGCTCCGCCGACGGCACGGACGTACGGCGCCTGGACGAGGACGAGTTCGCCGAGAGCGGACTGGCGGACCGGGACCCGGAGGCCGCTGCCGCCGCGGTGGCCGCGCTGGAGGAACTGGAGCGGCTGGCCCGCGGGGACGGCTTCACCGGCCTGCTGGAGTAGGCCGCCGCGCGGCTCACCCGTACGTCGCCACCACCGCGTACCGCTCGTCCGCCACCTCCCTGCCCCACAGCGACGGGTCGTCCGACAGCCGCTCCACCCGGGCCTGCCCGGCGAGCGGGCCGAGCAGGGCGGTGACCCTGTCGGCCGGTATGCCGACCGGGGCGACGCTCCCCCACACGCCCTCGACCAGGACCAGCCGCCCTCCGGGGCGCAGCAACTGCCGCCAGTGCCGCAGCGCCCGGCCGGGGTCGGGCAGCGTCCACAGGACATGCCGGACCAGCACGGCGTCGAAGCGCTGCTCCCCCACGGGCGGTGCCGCGGCGTCACCGGTGAGGAACACCGCGTCACGGCCGGCGAGTTTGGCCCTGGCCAGCTCCACCATGGCCGGGGAGAGGTCGACGCCGGTGACATGGTGCCCCTGCTCGGCCGCGAGGAGTGACAGGCTGCCGGTGCCGCAGCCCAGGTCGAGCACGTCGCCGGGGAGCGCGGGCAGCCAGGAGGCCAGCCTGGCCGCCCAGGCCCGGCGCACCTCCGCGTCGCGCAGGCCGTGGTCCGGCTCGTCGTCGAAGGAGGCGGCCAGCGCGTCCCAGTCGGGACCCGGTGCGGTCGCTTCGTCACTGTTCCCACTCATGCGCCCAGGGTGACACCCGCCACTGACAACGGAGTCGGGGCGCGGGAACGTGACAACCGCCACTGACAGTTATGCATCGATGAGTGAGTCTCGGGGAAAGGGTCTACCTCCGTGAGAACGCGGAACCCGGTGGATCCGTAAGGAGGCAGCCATGCGCCGTCTGACCGTGCAGAAGCCCCTGAAGAAGACCGACGCCCGCCGAGTCCGCGAGGAGATCGACGAGCGCCCCTCCGGGCGCCCGGAGGTCCGCAAGGACATCGCGCGCACCTGGTGGCCGGAGAGCTGACC
This sequence comes from Streptomyces sp. NPDC111628, assembly GCF_055635195.1. Classification (NCBI taxonomy): domain Bacteria; kingdom Bacillati; phylum Actinomycetota; class Actinomycetes; order Kitasatosporales; family Streptomycetaceae; genus Streptomyces; species Streptomyces sp. NPDC111628. Next base: position 382,619 of record NZ_JBVKBZ010000008.1, read on the forward strand.
GGCAGGTCCGGGCATGAGACGCCTCAGAGCAGCAGCAGCTTGCGGTAGTGGACGCGGTCGTAGGGCCCGTCCACGCGGCGTTCCACGACTGCGTACCCGTACCTCGGGTAGATCTCCTGGTTCTCCCGCATCATCGCGTTCGTGTAGAGCCTGACCTCGGGCAGGCCCAGCGCCCGCGCGTGCGCGTCCACGAACCGCAGCAGCCGCCGGCCCACGCCCCTGCCGTGCGCGTCGGGGTGGACGGCGATGCTGTCGAGGAACAGGTGGTCGGCGTGCGCCTCGACGACGACGAGTCCCACGGGTCCCGCCCGGCCCGTGCCGGGCTCGTCCGTGACGAACACCTTCCCCGCCGCCACGTCCGCCGCGTGGTCCGCCGCCATGGGCTGCGGCACCACCCCGATGCGCTCGACGTAGGGAAGGTACGCGGCGTCGGTCACGGCCTTCACCGCCGGCACGTCCGCGGCGGTCGCGGGCCGGATCCGTTCTCGTTCCATGCCGCGAACGGTAGCTACCTCAGCCCAGCCTGAGCACTCCCTTAACGCGACCATAAGGATCTCCTTCACCCGCCTCCAGCAGGCGATTTCGCGGTCCTCCGGGGCTAGCTTGCTGATCAACCCCACGGGTTCCGACCCGAGTTGCCGCAGCCCCAGTGACCGTTTCGAGGAGTTCCCCATGCCCGCACCGTCCGCGTCCCGCAGGGCCGCAGCCGTCGCCGTCGCCGGTCTCGCCCCGCTCGCCCTGACCACGCTGGCCGCCGCCCCCGCCTCGGCGCACGGCTCGATGGGCGACCCGGTCAGCCGGGTGTCGCAGTGCCACGCCGAGGGGCCCGAGAACCCGAAGTCGGCCGCGTGCAGGGCGGCGGTCGCGGCGGGCGGCACGCAGGCGCTCTACGACTGGAACGGCATCCGCATCGGCAACGCCGCCGGCAAGCACCAGGAGCTGATCCCGGACGGCAAGCTGTGCAGCGCCAACGACCCGGCCTTCAAGGGCCTGGACCTGGCCCGCGCCGACTGGCCCGCGACCGGCGTGAGCAGCGGCTCGTACACCTTCAAGTACCGCGTGACGGCCCCGCACAAGGGCACGTTCAAGGTCTACATCACGAAGCCGGGCTACGACCCGTCGCAGCCGCTCGGCTGGGGCGACCTGGACCTGTCCGCCCCGGTGGCGACCTCCACCGACCCGGTAGCCTCGGGCGGCTTCTACACCTTCTCGGGCACGCTGCCGGAGCGGTCCGGCAAGCACCTGCTGTACGCGGTGTGGCAGCGCTCGGACAGCCCGGAGGCGTTCTACTCCTGCTCGGACGTCACCTTCGGCAGCGGCAGCGGCAGCGGCGGCAGCAAGGGCAGCGGCAGCGGTGCGGCCACCGGCGACGGCACCGCCTCCGGCGACGCGGAGGAGGGCGCCGCCCCGGCTCCGGAGGCCTCCGCGCCCTCCGAGGAGCAGCTCGCGGCCGCGGCGGAGAAGTCGACGATCGAGCACCACGGTCACGGCGACCAGGACGCGGCGACCACCACGGACCCGACGGACCCGGCCGCCGCCCCGGAGGAGGCGCCCGGTACCGCCGCCGAGCCCCATCAGGTCAAGGCCGCCGGCGGGGGCACGGAGAACCTCGCCGAGACCGGCGGGGACAGCACCACGCCGTACATCGCCGTCGGCGGCGCCGCGGCCCTGGCCCTCGGCGCGGCCGTCCTGTTCGCGTCGGTCCGGCGGCGCGCGACGACCGGTGGCCGGCCCGGCCACTGACGCGGAACGCGGGGGAACCACGGGGGAACGGGGAAACGCGGGGCCCGTCCGGCGGCTCAGGCCGGGCGGGCCCCGCGTGACGTGCGCCGGGGCGCGGGGCGGCGCCCGTCAGCCGAAGACCGAGGCGCAGGTGGTGGGCGTGGCGTGCGCCGGGTCCAGGGCGTTGGTCACCTCGTGGAAGGCGATCCGGTCGAACAGCCCGATCGCCAGGTGCTCGGAGAGGTCGAGCGGGCACAGGTCCTGCAACAGGACGTTGCGCACGCCGGGGCCGTCGAGGAACTGGCCGCGGTACGGCGTGACCACCTCGTCGTACTTCGTGGCGAGGACGGTGTAGCGGACGCCGGGCACGGTGTCGCCGCCCGCGTTGAGCCTGGTGAGGACGTCGGAGCCGACGACCTGGTCGGCGAGGGCGGGGGTGTGCTCGTTGAGCAGGTCCTCGACGCCGGAGAAGTACGGCAGCAGGCGGGTGAAGCCGGACAGCGTGGTGCCGTGGTTGCTGGGCGCTATGCCGACCAGGGCGTTCACCTTGGCGGCCCCGCCGAGGAACTTGAGGTAGTAGCGGGGCATCATGCCGCCCTGCGAGTGGCCGACGAGGTCGGCCTCTGCGGCGCCGGTCGCGGCGAGCACCTTGTCGACGTGGGCGGCCAGTTGTTCCGCCGACTTCTCGACCGGGCCGAGTCCGTGGAAGAGCGGGACCCCGGGCAGTTGGCCGTAGTCGAGGGAGAAGACGCAGTAGCCGCGGTTCTTCAGGTAGGGCGCGAGACCGAGCCAGTTGTCGACGGAGTTCCCGAAGGTGCCGTGGACCAGGACGACGGGGCGGGGGTGGGCGGCGGAGGGCTCGCAGGTGTAGTCGTTCCAGCCGGAGCCGGGGCGGGCGTCCGCGGTGGGGGCGGCAGTGGCGGCGGTGGCGGGGACCAGGGCGACCGCGAGGGCCAGCAGCAGCGCGGCCAGCGGTCTGAGCACTCGACTCCAGGGCAGCATCGGGTGATCTCCTTGCGGATCGGGGGAGTTGCGACGGCAGGGATGCCCTGTGATCCGGATCACGGGATGCTGTTCACTCGTCAAGTTACGAGCGAGTAGTGCAAGTGTGAAGTTACGCGTCAGTAAAAACTTCCAGTGACAACCGACGCCGTCGGCACCGCGGGTGGCAGCGGATCAGGTCACCAGGCGGGCCGCATCGGCCCGTTCGGCGCCACGCGCAGCAGGCCGTCGCGCAGCGCCCGCACCCCGTCCTCGCCGAGCACGTCGGCCCACGCGCCCACGGCCTCCGCGGCCGCCGCCTCCGCCGCCCGCGTGCAGGCCCACCCCGCCTCCGTCAGCACGACGAGCCGGGCGCGCGCGTCGGCGGGATGCGGCCGGCGCTCGGCGTACCCCTTGCGGACCAGCTCGTCGACGAGCTGACTGGCGGCCTGCTTGGTCACCCCGAGGTGCACGGCCAGGTCGGTGACCGTCGCTCCGTCCGGGGCGAGCCGGGCGAAGGCGAACCCGTGCGCGGGCCGCACGCCCTCGAAGCCACGAGCGACGACGCCCTCGTGGATGCGCTGCGTGAGTCCGCCGGCCGCGGCGAGCAGGGCGGCGGTCAGGGCCATGGCGTCGGAGTTCTGCACGGGGGCATTGAAACACCCTTGACACTTTGGTCAAGCAGCTTGACCATAAGAGCCACGGAGATAGTCAAGCCGCTTGACCATGTTGGCCATATGTACCAGAGGAGCCCCGTCATGCCCGTCGTCCGCTCGTCCGAAGGCGTCACCCACGAGATCCACGGCGCCCGCTTCGTCTCGTACGCCAGTCCCTGCGTCGGCAGCAAGGAGCTGTGCGCCTGGCGGGGCGAGATCCCGGCGGGGACGAAGGCGCCCGCGCACACCGTCGACCGGGAGGAGATCTTCCACCTGCTCACCGGCGAGCTGCTGATCACCCTCGACGGCCGCACCGAGCGCGTCACCGCGGGCGACACCGTGATCATCGGCTCCGGGGCGACCCTCGCCGTGGAGAACCCCACCGACCGGACCGCGACCTCCTGGGTCACCACCTCCGTCGGTCTGACGGCGGAGCTGGCCGACGGCACCCGCCTCACTCCCCCGTGGGCCAACTGACCCGCGGGGGCCTCACGCCGCCAGCGACCCCGGCATGACCGCCCTCGGCCCGAACTTCGCCCGCGCGCGGTCCGCGACCTCCTCGATCCGGCGGACCTTCTCGTCCACGGGGTCGAAGGTGAGCTGGTGGGAGGCGTGTTCGGCGGACGTGAGGCTCTCCGCGCGCAGGGCGATCGAACGGACCCGGGCGCGCTGGAGGCCGAGCGCCTCGTACAGGTCGTACGCGGTCCGGGTCAGGGCCGCCGAGTGCGCGGTCGGCTCCTTCAGGGTGCGGCTGCGGGTGGTGGCCGACCGGTCGGCGTAGCGGACGGTGAGGGTGAGGGTGCGGCAGACCTTGTCCACGGCGCGCAGCCGGGCGCCCAGGTCCCCGGCGGCCGAGAGCAGGGCACGGCGGTGCCGGTCGGGGTCGAGTTCGTCGCGGTCGAAGGGGCGGTCGGCGGCCAGGGACCGGGAGACGCCGTTGGGGACGACCCGGCCGCGGTCGACGCCCTGGGCCTTCTCGTGCAGCTCGCGGCCGGTCCTCGCGCCGACCAGGCGCTGGAGGGTGGACAGCGGTGCGGCGGCGACCCGGCCGAGGGTGTCGAGGCCGTACTCGCACAGGGTGCGGGCGGTCGCGGTGCCGACGCCGGGCAGCGCGGCGACGGGCCTGCCGTCGAGGAACGCGCGCTCCTCGCCGCCGGGCACCGCGCGGGTCAGTCCCGGCCGGGCGTCGCGCAGGGCCATGCGGGCCAGCATCGGGCCGGGTCCGGCGCCGATCACGCAGTCCACGCCGTGCAGCGCGAGGGCGCGGACCCGGATCACCGAGGCCAGGGCCACGGCGTCGCGCCCGAAGTACCGTTCGGCGCCGCGCAGGTCGGCCAGCGCGCCGTCGGGCGGCAGCGCCTCGACGACCGGCGTGAACTCCTCGAGGAGCCCGAGCAGTTCGGGCAGGGCCGCCTCGCGCGTCGGCGGCAGCTGGAAACGTACACAGAGGATCGTCATCCCGCACTCCCCGGACTCTGGTGCCACAACTTCCTTCCGACCGCGGGCCCTTCGCCCGCGGGGCGCAGATCGGCCCAGGGATGCATCTCGTACCCGGTGGACATGCGGATCTTCCGCTGCTCCATCGGGTCCTGGGCCGCGGACCCGGCCGGCGCGGGCCGCCCGTCCGAACCGGCGAGGCGGCGGCGCGCCGGGCCGCCCTCGGGGTCGTCGTCCCCGGTCCCGTCCGCCCCTCGGGTGCCGCCCGTTCCGGCCAGCCGGGCGGCGACGCCCTCCAGGCCCTCCTCCCGGCGCACCTCCAGCAGGCCGGCGAGGTTCCAGGCGGCGGAGCCGACCACACTGAGGCTGCGCGGGCCGCGCCGCTGCACCACCCCGCGCACCAGCAGCAGCCAGGAGTGGAAGACGGTGTGCGCGCAGGCGTCGTGCGAGTCGTCGAAGAAGGCGAGGTCGACCAGGCCGGAGCCGTCGTCCAGGGTGGAGAAGATGACCCGGCGGCCGGAGCGGACCGGCGGGGTCTGGGTGGCCGCCTTGGCGCCCGCGACCAGCACCGTCTCCCCGTGCCGTGCCTCGCGCAGCCGCTTGGCCGACACCACGCCCAGCTCGCGCAGGAAGGTGCGGTGGTCGTCCATCAGGTTGCGCGAGGCGTCCATGGACAGCACGCCGAGTTCGGCGCTGAGCCTCTCCTCGGAGGTGAGGTCGGGCAGTCCGGCGGAGGCGGTCTTGCGTCCGCCGGACAGCGGGAGCTGGTCGCCGCGTCCGCCCCGGGCGCCGCGGTGCAGTTCGGTCAGGTGCAGTTGCAGGTCGCGGCGGTTGGCGCCGAACGCGTCCAGCGCGCCGACCTGGGCGAGCCGTCCGGCCAGCGGCCTGCTGGGGCGGGCCCGTTCCCAGAAGTCGAGCAGGGAGGCGTACGGCTGCCCCTCGGCGATCCGCTCCGCCTCGGCCTCGCTGATGCCGTGCACGTCGGAAAGGGCGAGGCGCAGGCCCCAGGTCGTCCCCTTGGTACGCCGTGATTCAGACACCAGTTCGATCCTGTGTGCGACCCCCGACTCGTTCACGTCCAGCGGCAGGATCGGCACCCCGCGCCGCCGCGCGTCCGCCAGCAGCAGCCGCTTGGGGTACATGCCGGGGTCGTGGGTGAGCAGGCCCGCGTAGAAGGCGGCCGGGTGATGGGCCTTCAGCCACGCCGACTGGTACGTCGGCACCGCGAAGGCGACGGCGTGCGCCTTGCAGAAGCCGTAGCTGCCGAAGGCCTCGACGATCTCCCAGGTGCGCTGAATCGTTTCCGCGTCGTAGCCGTTCGCCGTCGCGTGCTGGGCGAACCACACCTTGATCCGCCCCTGCGACTCCGGGTCGGAGAGCCCGCGGCGCACCCGGTCCGCCTCGCCGCGTCCGCAGCCGGTCATGATGGCGACGATGTCGATGATCTGCTCGTGGAAGACGACGACCCCGTACGTCCCCTCCAGCGGCTCCGCCAGGTCCTCGTGCGGGTACCGCACCGGTGCCCGTCCGTGCCGGGCCTCGATGAACGGCCGCACCATGTCGGCGGCGACCGGCCCGGGCCGGAAGAGCGAGATGTCGACCACGAGGTCGTGGAAGGTGGCCGGCTGGAGCCGCCCCACCAGGTCCCGCTGGCCGGGCGACTCGATCTGGAAGCAGCCCAGCGTCTCGGCGGACCGGATCATCCGGTACGTCGCCGGGTCGCCCTCCGGTACGGCGTCCAGGTCGACCTCGGTGCCGGTCGCCCGCTTCACCTCGGCGACCGCGTGCGCCATCGCCGACTGCATCCGCACCCCGAGCACGTCCAGCTTGAGCAGCCCGAGGTCCTCCACGTCGTCCTTGTCGAACTGGGCCATCGGGAAGCCCTCACCGCTGGTCGGCATGACCGGCGTACGGGAGAGCAGGGAGGCGTCGGACAGCAGGACGCCGCAGGGGTGCATGGCGACACCGCGCGGGAGGGCGTCCAGGCCCTCGACCAGCTCCCAGAGCCTGCCGTACCGCCCTCCTCCGTCCCGCCGGGACTCCCCCGCCAGCTCCTTGAGTTCGGGCAGTTCCTCCAGCGCCGCGCGGGCGTCGCGGGCGCGGATGTGCGGGAAGGACTTGGCGACCCGGTCGATCTCGGCCGGGTCCATGGACAGGGCGGCGCCGACGTCGCGGATGGCGTGGCGCACCCGGTACGTCTCCGGCATGGCGACGGTGGCGACCCGCTCGGTGCCGAACCGGCCGATGATCGCGCGGTAGACCTCGAGGCGGCGCGCGGACTCCACGTCGATGTCGATGTCGGGCAGGACCACCCGCTCCCTGGACAGGAAGCGCTCCATCAGCAGGCCGTGCTCGACCGGGTCGGCGTGCGCGATGCCGAGCAGGTGGTTGACGAGCGAGCCCGCGCCGGAGCCGCGCGCGGCGACCCGGATGCCCATGTGCCGTACGTCGTCCACGACCTGGGCGACGGTGAGGAAGTACGAGGCGAAGCCGTGGTGGGCGATGATGTCGAGCTCGTGGTGCATCCGCTCCCAGTACGCGCGGCGGCCCGGCCGCCGGTCGTAGCCGCGCCGCACCATGCCCGCCGCCGCCCGGGAGGCGAGCGCCCGCTGGGCGGTGCGGCGCCCGGCGCCCACGAGGTGCGGTTCGGGGAAGTGGACGGCGCCCATGCCGAGGTCGTCCTCGGGGTCGACCAGGCACTCGGCGGCCGTGGCCCGCGTCTGCTCCAGCAGGCGGTGGGCGGTGTCGCGCCGGAAGCCCGCGGACTCGACGATCCGCTCGGCGGCGTGCCGCATGGCACCGGCGTCCTTGAGCCAGGCCTCGCCGGAGTCCAGTTCCTTGGTGGCGTCGATCGGGACGAGGCGGCGGGCGGCGTCCAGGACGTCGGCGACCTGGCCCTGGCCGGGGTCGGCGTAGCGGACGGCGTTGGAGAGCACCGGCCGGACACCCTGCTCGGCGGCGAAGCCGACGGTGCGGGCGGCCAGCCGCAGGGAGCCGGGGCCGGTGCCCTCACGGCCGTGCCAGACGGCCTCCAGACGCAGGGTGTCGCCGTAGACCTCGCGCCAGGGGGCGAGGAGCCGCGCGGCGCGGTCGGGACGCCCGGCGGCCAGGGCGCGGCCGACGTCGGAGCCGGGGCCGAGCAGGACGGTCAGGCCGTCGGCGTGGTTGTCGGGCCAGGACAGCAGCGGGGTGCCCTCGGCCGTGTGGGCGGCGGAGACCAGGCGGCACAGGTCGGCCCAGCCGCGGGCGCCGTCACGGGCGAGGAAGGTCACCCTCGGGGCCGACTCGTCGACGAAGGCGCCGCCGCGCACGGGGACGCGGCGGCGGTCCCGGCGTACGGAGGTGTCCGTGCGGTCGGCTTCGGGCTCGGGCGCGGCGACCGCCAGCTCCGCGCCGAACAGGGGGCGGACGCCCGCCTTCGCGCAGGCCTTGGCGAAGCGGACCGTCCCCGCGAGGGTGTCCCGGTCGGTGAGGGCGAGGGCGTCCATGCCCCGCTCGAAGGCGCGCTCGGCCAGCCGCTCCGGGTGGGAGGCGCCGTAGCGGGCGGAGAACCCGGAGACGGTGTGCAGATGCGTGAAACCCGGCATCACGCACCTCCCGACTCATGAACCGACGCATGACCACGTATGCCCGAACGCCATTATCGAACGTCTGTTCCCAGCTACCTCACCCACCATACCCCCATCCTCGAATGTGTGTACGACATCCGTTCGGCCCCGTCCCACCTGCGCAAACACCCCCCGACCCGGACTGTGGGGACATGTCACACACACCGGGCTCCGGCACGCGAAGCGGCTCCTTCCTCGGTGAGGTGAAGGACGCCGTCACCCCGCGGGCCACCCTGCTCGTACTCGGCGTGATCGCGCTCCAGCTGCTGTTCATCGCCTCCTACGTGGGGGCGCTGCACGACCCGCGGCCCAAGGACGTGCCCTTCGGGGTGGTCGCGCCCGGGGCGGCCGCCGGGCAGACGGTGGACCGGCTGGACGGACTGCCCGGCTCCCCGCTGGACCCGCGCACGGTGGCCGACGAGGCGGCCGCCCGGCGGCAGATCATGAACCGGGAGATCGACGGCGCCCTGGTCCTGGACCCCGACGGCAGGCAGGACACCCTGCTGGTCGCCTCCGGCGGCGGCACCGTCCTCGCCACCACCCTGGAGGGCATCGCCGGCAAGGCGGAGCAGGCCGAGAGACGCGCGGTGCGGGTGGTCGACGTGGCCCCGGCCTCCCGTCACGACTTCGACGGGCTGTCGTCCTTCTACCTGGTCGTGGGCTGGTGCGTCGGCGGCTACCTGTGCGCCTCGATCCTGGCGATCAGCACCGGCGCCCGGCCGGCCAACCCGCGCCGGGCGGCGATCCGGCTCATCGTGATGGCCCTGGTCGCGATCGTCGGCGGACTCGGCGGCGCGGTGATCATCGGGCCGGTCCTGGGCGCGCTGCCCGGCGGCGTGCTGGACCTGTGGGGGCTCGGCGCGCTGATCACCTTCGCGGTGGGCGCCGCCACGCTCGCCCTCCAGGGCGTTTTCGGGATCGTCGGCATCGGTCTCGCGATCCTGCTGGTGGTGATCGCGGGCAACCCGAGCGCGGGCGGCGCCTTCCCGCTGCCGCTGCTCCCGCCGTTCTGGAAGGCGATCGGTCCGACGCTGCCACCGGGGGCCGGCACCTGGGCGGCCCGCTCGATCGCCTACTTCAAGGGGAACGACGTGACCGCCTCCCTGCTGGTGCTGTGGGCGTGGGCGGTCGCGGGGACGGTGATCACGATGCTGGCGGCCGTGCTGCCGCGCCGGGGGCGGCCGGAGACGGACCTGCCCGCGTCGCCGGCCGCCTGACCGTCGTACGCGCGCGGGAGCCCCGGCCGGACACGCGGAAGTCCCGCCCCTCGCGCGCGGGACGGGACTCCACAGGTGTGCGAGTGCTGCTCAGCCGATCGGCGGGCTCAGCCGATCTGCGTGCCGGTGGCCGACAGGGCCTCCGTCACCGGCTGGAAGAAGGTCTCGCCGCCCGAGGTGCAGTCGCCGCTGCCGCCGGAGGTGAGGCCGACGGCCTGGTCGCCCGAGAAGAGCGAGCCGCCGCTGTCGCCGGGCTCGGCGCAGACGTCGGTCTGGATCAGGCCGTTGACGATGTCGCCGTTGCCGTAGTTCACGGTGGCGTCCAGGCCGGTCACCGTCCCGTCGTGCACCTGGGTGGTGGAACCGCTGCGGGTCACCTCCATGCCGACGGTGGCGTCGGCGGCGCCCGAGATGGCCTGCGAGGAGCCGTTGTAGAGGTTCACCTCGCTCGGGTGGTCCACGTCGGCGGTGTACTTGACCAGGCCGTAGTCGTTGTCCGGGAAACTGGACGCCTCGTTCTCGCCGATGACGTTCCCGGAGGAGTCCGACCAGGTCGAGATGGACTCGGTGCAGTGGCCGGCGGTGATGAAGTACGGCTCGCCGCCCTTGGTCACGTTGAAGCCGAGCGAGCAGCGCCCGCCGCCTCCGGTGATGGCGTCGCCGCCCGAGACGAAGGGCTTGTACTCGCCCTTGGTCCGCTTGAGCTCGGCCTTGGCGCCCAGTCCGTCGACCACCTTGGTCAGCTTGGCCAGTTCGGCCTCGGAGACCGTGCGGTCGGCGGTGACGACGACCTTGTTGGTGGTCGGGTCGGTCGCCCAGGACGTGCCCGGGATGGTCGCGTCCTTCGTCAGGGCGGTGCGCGCGCTCTTCAGGTCGGCGAGCGAGTTCTCGACGACTCTCGCCTTGGCGCCGGCCTCCTCGACGGTCTGCGCGGCGCTCTGGTCGAGCACGTTGACGACCAGGCTCTTGGCCTGCGCGTCGTAGTACGTGCCCGCCGCGTCGGCGCCGAGGTCGCCGAGCAGCGTGGAGGCGAGCTTTCCGGCCGCCGTGACCGACAGGGTCTCGGGCGCGGCGGTCTTCGGGGCCTCGCTGGCGTTCGCACTCTGGAAGGTGACTCCGGCCGCGACCAGTGCGGTGATGCCCGCACCTACCACGGCGACCCGCCGCCTGGGTATGCGTCGGTGCTTCAACTCACGTCCTCCTGTGGGGGGTCGGTCCGCGAGGTTGTGGGGACCCCGTGAACCGGAAGGCTGGTTGACGAGCGTTAACTCTCCCGATCCCACAGGCCGTACACAAGGTCGACTCCAGGACGTGCGCACGACAACTCCAGCGCGGTCACACGGCCTTCACCTCTTCCTCGCGAGAGCGGGAGGCGGCGGTGGTCTCCCCCTCTGGTGGGAATCCGGTTTTCGACCCTGGGTGGAAGACGGGGAGATCCGCACGCCGGAGGCTTCGGGCATGACTTCTTCACGAGGTGTCGGGGACCCGGCGGCCATCAGGGTCGAGGGGCTGACCAAGCGTTACGGCCGCAGAACGGCGGTCGACGACCTGTCCTTCACCGTCGGGACCGGAAGGGTGACGGGATTCTTCGGCCCGAACGGGGCGGGGAAGACCACCGCCCTCAAAGCGGTCGTCGGACTGGCGCGGCCGACGGCGGGCCGGGCGTTCGTACGGGGCACGCCGGTCGCCGCCCTCAGGCCCGACGCCCGTCTGCTCGGCGTGCACATCGAACCCTGCGGGGCCCATCCCGGCCGCACCGGCAGGGCACACCTGCGCTCGCTGGCCGCACTGGCCGGGCTGCCCCGCCGCCGGGTCGGTGAGGTGCTGGAACTCGTCGGCCTGGAGGAGGCGGCCCGGGGCCGGGTCGGGAAGTACTCGATGGGCATGCGGCAGCGGCTCGGGCTCGCCGCGGCGCTCCTGGGCGATCCGGAGATCCTGGTGCTGGACGAGCCGGTGAACGGCCTGGACCCGCAGGGCATCCGCTGGTTGCGCACGCTGCTGCGGGAGCGGGCCGCGAACGGTGGCACGGTCCTGCTGTCCAGCCACATGCTGGGCGAGGCGGCCCAGACCGTCGACGACGTGGTCATGATCAACCGGGGACGGCTGGTCCACGAAGGCGCGATCCGGGACCTCGAACGGTCCGGGAAAGGCCTGGTCGCGGTGCGCACCGCCGAGGCCGAGCGCCTGTCGGAGCTGGTGACCGCGGCCGGTGGCCGCACCAAGGCCGACGACGGAGGCGGGCTGCTGGTCGAAGGGCTCGACGTCGCGGCGGTGGCGCGGCTGGCCCACCGCGAGGGCGTCCTGCTGGAGGAGATCACCGAGCGGACCGCGTCGCTGGAGGACGCGTTCTTCGGTCTCACGGGAGGGGCGGACCGATGAGTCATCTGCTGCGCGGCGAACTGATCAAGACCGCGACCACCCGGACCGTACTGGGCTTCGCGGTGGGCACGGTCGCCTTCGCCGTCCTCAACGTCCTGGTGGTCGCGGCGTGGTCGGGCACGCTGGACGAGGTGCCCGAGAAGGAGGAGGCCCTGTCGGCGATGCCGGTCCTGCTCCTGCTCTGGGGGCTGGTCGGTGCGGCCGGTGAGTACCGGCACCGGACGGCCGCACCGGCGGCACTGGTGGGCCGCCGTGGCCGCGGGGCCGTGCTGTCGGCGAGAATTGCCGCTTACGCGCTGACCGGGCTCCTGCTCGGCGCGCTGACGACCACGGTGTCGGTCGGGCTCGCGCTGCCGCTGCTGAGTGACCAGCCGGGTCCCGGTCTCACCTCGGGAGACGTCGGTGCCGTCGTGGCGGGCAACCTGGTGGCGTTCGTCCTGTCCACGATCCTGGGTGCCGCCCTCGGCGCCCTGATCCGCAGCCCGGTCCTGGGAGTGGTCGTCCTGCTGGTGGTGAACTTCGCCGTGGTCCCGCTGCTGTCCGGCGTCTGGGAAGCGGGCGTCAACCTCACGCCGTTCGGCGCGGCTGGGGTCCTGAGCCGGATGACGCACCACACGACCCTGTCGGTGGTCTCGGCCGGATGGGTGCTGGCCGCGTGGACGGTCGCGGTCACGCTGGTCGCGGTCGTGGCCGAGCGACGGCGCGATCTGGCGTGAACGGCCTCTTCGGGCGGGCCCGGGCGGCGTACGGCCTGCTGGTCGCGCGCCGCTCGGCGCTGTTCGACCTCGCGTTGGCGATGATCACGACCGGAGTGGAGATCGGGCAGCTCTTCGACGGCGGCACCCCGGTCGTCGTGATCCCGGCCGACGTGATCCCGGTCGGCGTGATCCCGGTCGTGGTGACGGTGCTGACCGGCTCCGCCCTGCTCCTCCGCCGGCGCGCCCCCCTGACCGTGCTCGTCACGGCCTGTGCGGGCGCCGCGGCGCTCGTGCCGCTGGGCTACTCGCCGGGCGGGGCGCCCGTCGTGGTCGCCCTCGCCTCGCTCGCCGACCTGCGCGACCGGAGGGTGTCAGTGGCGGCGCTCGTCCCGACGGCGCTGTTCCTGCTGCTGGCGAGCATCTCCTCGCTGCCCGTCCCGGTCGGCGCGTGGGCCGTCGGCTCGTACCTCCAGACCCGGCGGCGCTACACCCGGGCACTGGAGGACCGCGCGGCCACCCTGGAACGCGAGCGCGAGCAGCTCGACCAGATCGCGGCAGAGCGGGAACGCACCTCCATCGCCCGCGAACTCCACGACATCGTCGCCCACTCGGTCACCGTCATGCTGATCGGTGTGCGCGGCGCCCGGGACGTCCTGCCGACCGACCCCCGGGTCGCGGGCGAGACCCTGGAACGGGTCGAGGCCAACGCGGAGCAGAGCCTCGCCGAACTCCGCCGGATCCTCGGCCTGCTGCGTACGCCGGACAACGGCGCGCAGTGGCGGCCGCAGCCCTCGCTCGGCCAGCTCCCCGAGCTGGTTTCCGGATACCGGACAGCGGGGATGCCCGTGCGGCTGGAGTTCACCGGCGAGGCCCGGCCGCTGGCCGACGGCCTCGAGCTGTCGGCCTACCGAATCGTCGAGGAGGCACTGACCAACGTGCTCAAACACACCGACCCCACCCGGGTCACGGTGACGCTCCACTACGGCCGGAGGCGGCTGGACGTCACGGTCGAGGACGACGGCGGCGGCGGCGGCGGCCGCGAACCGGTCCCCTCGGCCGCCGGGCACGGCATCCTCGGGATGCGGGAACGTGCGGCGGTGACGGGCGGCAGCCTGGACGCCCGCCGTACCGCCGACGGGTTCGTGGTGACCGCCCGGCTGCCCGTCGAGGATGCCGGGGACGCGGCATGACCATCCGCCTTCTGATCGTCGACGACCAGGAGCTGATCCGTACCGGCTTCCGCCTGTTCCTCCAGACCCAGAGCGATCTCGAGGTCGTCGGGGAGGCCGACGACGGTCACGAGGCACTCGCCCGAGCGGCCGCCCTGCGCCCCGACGTGGTCCTGATGGACATCCGCATGCCCCGCATGGACGGTGTCGAGGCCACCTCCCGGCTGACCGCCTCCGACTCCCCGCCCCGGGTGCTGATCCTCACCACCTACGACCTGGACGAGTACGTCTTCGGGGCACTGCGGGCGGGCGCGTCCGGTTTCCTGCTGAAGGACGCCTCGCGCGCCCGCCTGCTGGAGGCGATCCGCGTCGTGCACGCCGGTGAGGCCCTGCTGTCGCCGTCGATCACCCGCAGGCTGATCGAGGACTACGCCACCCGCGCCGCACCGGTCCGGCCGCGGGACACGGTGCTGGCCGGTCTGACGCCACGGGAACGGGAGATCCTCCTCCTGGTGGCCAGGGGCCTGTCGAACCCGGAGATCGCCGCGCGCCTGGTCGTGACCGAGGCGACGGTGAAGAGCCACGTCGGCAGCATGTTCGCCAAGCTCCATCTGCGGGACCGCGCCCAGGCCGTGGTGTTCGCCTACGAGAACGGCATCGTCCTCCCCGGCAGCACGGGCTGAGCCCCCGCACACCGTGGCCGCGGTGTACGGGGGCTCGTCGCGCTGCCTGCTGTGCTCGGGGTTAGTAGACGCTGACGCCGTAGGCGCTCAGGGCCTCCGTCACCGGCTGGAAGAACGTCGTACCGCCGGAGGAGCAGTTGCCGCTGCCGCCGGAGGTCAGACCGTACGCGGTGCCGTTGCTGCCGTAGAGCGAGCCGCCGGAGTCGCCGGGCTCGGCGCAGACCGTGGTCTGGATCAGCCCGCCGACGACGTCGCCGCCGCCGTAGTTGACGGTGGCGTTCAGGGCGGTGACCCGTCCGCTGTGGGTGCCGGTGGTGGAGCCGTCGCGGATGACGGTGGTGCCCACGCTCGGGGTGGCCGCGCGGGTGATGTCCACGCCGTTGGCGGTGCCGGGCCGGGAGACGGACCCGGTGTACTGCACGATGCCGTAGTCGTTGCCCGGGAAGCTGGAGCCCGCCGTCTGGCCGATGACGGTGCCTCCGGAGCTGGAGCGCCAGG
Organism: Streptomyces sp. NPDC111628; assembly: GCF_055635195.1. Lineage (NCBI taxonomy): Bacteria > Bacillati > Actinomycetota > Actinomycetes > Kitasatosporales > Streptomycetaceae > Streptomyces > Streptomyces sp. NPDC111628. The sequence continues at coordinate 397,667 of NZ_JBVKBZ010000008.1, forward strand.
CGCCGGCGCCGTCGGTGCAGTGACCGGCGGTCAGGAAGTACTCGGCGCCGCTGCTGGTGCGGACGTTGAAGCCGAGGGAGCAGCGCCAGCTGCTCGCGTAGATGGCGTCGCCACCCTGGATGAGCTTGTTGAACGTGCCGGGGGTGTGCTTGATCGTGAGCGCGCCGGCCTTGTCGCCGGCCTGCTCCTTGATCTTCGCTATCTCGGCCTGGGAGACGGTGCTGTCGACGGTGAGCAGCACCCGGCCGGACTTGCTGTCGACGGCCCAGGCGGTGCCCGGGACGTCGGCCTTGAGCACCGCGCTGCCGGCGCTGCTCAGCTCGGCGGCGCTGAAGGTGACCGGGGCGGGTGCCGCGTTCGCGCTGGGGATCGCGACGGCGGCCGCGGCCACGAGGCCGGTGGATACGGCGATCAGCCGAGTCCGTCTCGTGATGCCGCTGCGGGGGGTGGTGCGCTTGATCCTCACTTTTCGTTCCTCCACAGGGGAAGTCGGGGGCCCCTCTCGTGGGGGTGGGGGCCCGTGAGGCGCAGCCAGGGGCGGACCTCCGGGTTCCGGATACGTCGTGCCCCTGACAAGCGCTGAGGTTGGAGTATTCGGCCGAACGTCCGGTCGGCGCAAGAGCGCCTTTCGGCCGTCAAGCTTTGAACGACCTTTACCAACCCCCGTCGGCCTCAGCGCAGTTCGCGCTCCCCCGCCTCGACGCGGGCCCCCAGGGTGTTCCCCGGCGGCGGGAAGGGACAGACGAAGTGGTCGGCGAACGCGCACGGCGGCAGCAACGCACGGTTCAGGTCGACCGTCGTACGCCCCTCGTCGTCCGGCGCGGCCGGGCGCAGGAACCGGAAGCGGTAACTGGTGCTCCCGCTGGTGGCGTCGGCGAAGACGGCCCACAGGGAGCCGTCGTCCTCGACGCCCACCTGGAGCGTGTGCCCCCGTCCGTCCAGCTCGAAGGCCAGCTCCCCGCCGAGCGCCAGCCCGCGCTCCCGGCCGTCCGCGTTCGGCACCCGCACGCTGCGCCGCCCCGCGTCGTACGGGGTGAAACGGCCCGGCACCGACCAGCGCGGCTCGTACGGCGTGGCCGCGATGCCGCGGAACGCCCGCCGTGCGGGGGCGGCCGGGTCGAAGTCACGGACGCCCCACAGCCCCTCGCGGACCAGCACCACCAGCCGCCGCTCGCCGCAGGCCACCCGGGCCGCGCCCACCGGTCCCCGGTCTGCCGTGAGCCGTGCCTCGCCGTCCAGGAACCGCCCGTCCACGGTGAGCCCGTCCGCGCGGCCGGCCGTCAGCAGCACCGCGTCGCCGTCCGTCGTCCACCGGCCGGGGATGTCCGGAAGTTGCCCGTCCGGATGATCCTCCAGCCAGTGCGTGCCGGTCAGCGCGAGCGGCCCGTAGGGCGCCGAGACCGTCGCGACGCGCTGCTCGTGCCACTGCTTCCACGCGTCGGATGCCTTGTCCGGTGTGTCGCCGGGTGAGCCCTTCGTCATGGCTCAAGCCTTCCACACCGGGTCTCGGCCGACGGAGATCGACGCAGACCGACGAAACTGATGAAGCTGACGGAGAGACTGACGGAGACTGACGAGGCTTCAGCAGCTGCAGCCGCAGTCGCAACCGTCACAGCCGCAGTCGCAGCCGTCGTCGCCGCAGCAGTTGCTGCAGCAGTCACAGCAGTCGCAGCAGTTGCCGCAGTCGCACTGGGAGCAGAGCCCTTCCCTGCGCTGCCCGCTCCAGGGGTCGTTGAAGGTGCCGCAGCACATCTGGCACGTGCAGGCGAGTCCGAGCCACACGGCACAGCCCGCGAGCAGCCCGCGCCGGTCGCGGCGCGGCGGCTCCGGGGGCGTCGGCCCACCGGGGCCGCCGGGAGCACCCGGGGTGCCGGGCGCGCCGGGAGGGGCGTACGGATGGCTGCCGTGGGCGCACGAGACGGTGCCGAACGCGCGGTCCACGGAACTGCCCAGCTCGTGCACGAGCAGCCGGTGCACCAGCCGCCCGTCGGTGAACTCGGCCTCCCGCAGGGCCAGCCGCACCCCGTGCACGGCGTCGTCGGCGAGCCGCCGGGCCTCGGTGAGCGGCGTCCCGGTGGCGGTGAGCGGGTTCCAGGCGCCGGACGCGGCGTCGGCCTCCCGGTCCTCCACGGCGTCCAGGAGATGGGCGAGGCGGCCGAAGAGCCGCCCGGCCTCCGCGAGCGGCACGGCGTTGTGCGGCCGCCCGGCGAGGTGAGCGGTGTGCGCGAAGGCGGCGGCGGTCGCGGTCTCGGTCGGTTCGGTGACGGTGAGCAGCGGCGTTCCGGGCCCGGCGAGCGCCTCGATGCCGCCCTGCCGGTCCACGGCGTCGACCAGCACGGCGGTGTCGAAGCCGACGGCACTGCCGCCGCGCGCCCCGGCCGCGTCCCAGCCGCCGGCGATCCGGCGGGCGGCGAGCGCCACCGGCCGGCGGGCCAGCAGGCCGTCGCCGTCGGCGACATGGTCGCGCACCTTGGCCGAGGCCAGCACCAGGGAGACGGCCGCCGCGAGCCGGGCCCCCTCGCCGTGCGCGACGGACGCGGTGCGCATCCCGCGCAGCGGGCAGGGTCCCGCGGTGCGCCGCCCGGCGCCCGCACCGCCCCGTTCGGCCTGAGCCTCCGTCAAAACCGATATGAGCAGCCCGTCGTAGTTCGTCACGATCCGGGCGAACTGTCCGTGATCCTTGCGCAGTGCGAGGCACAACCCGCACAAATGAGCCATCCACTGGCTCGTGAGGCTCTCTCCGAGCCGGTGCCTGCACGGCCTGACGATTCCGAACACGACGCTCCCCCGTGGTTGGTACGACGCTGAGCTGCGGCATCGTACCGACCGCCGCCATCACCCGTACGCACCCGTCCTCACCCGTGTGCCGTGAAGAATCATATTTCACTCACAGTCAGCAGCCGTTTGGGAAACGACCCTTGGGACACAAGGACTCTCGACGTATCCGCTGTGCACCAGTACCGTCACAAACCCCCCGCGCGGCGTCTATCCACTTGGCGCGACGTCCGCATCATGGATGACCATAGGGATGCGGAAGCACGAAAGACCGCTGTGAGAGGAGGCGTCCATGGGATCGGTACGCAAGGCGAGTGCGTGGCTCGGCCTCGTCGACGACAACAACGATGACGAGCGTTACTACGACGACGACTACTCCGAGGGCACCGAGCAGCCCGGGGACGCCTGGGTCACGGACCCGCGGGTCAAGGTGGCTTCGGACGTGGCCGAGGAGAAGGGCCGCCGCATCGCGACGGTCACCCCGGACAGCTTCCGGGACGCACGGGCCATCGGTGAGCTGTTCCGGGACGGGGTCCCGGTCATCGTGAACCTGACGGCCATGGAGGGCACCGACGCCAAGCGCGTGGTCGACTTCGCGGCCGGGCTCATCTTCGGCCTGCGCGGTTCGATCGAGCGGGTGTCCACCCGGGTGTTCCTGCTGAGCCCGGCCGACACCCAGGTCATCAGCGGCGAGTCCGCCGCGCACCGTTCCGACGGTTTCTTCAACCAGAGCTGAGGCGGGGCCGCGGACCACGGCCCCGCCCCACCCCCGGCCTCCTACCGGAAGGCGTCGAGTCCGGTGAGCGCCTTGCCCAGCACCAGCTGGTGCATCTCGACGGTGCCCTCGTAGGTGAGCACCGATTCCAGGTTCGTCGCGTGCCGCATCACGGGGTATTCCAGGGAGATCCCGTTGGCGCCGAGGATCGTACGGGCCGTACGGCAGATGTCGATGGCCTCGCGTACGTTGTTGAGCTTGCCGAAACTGACCTGCTCGGGACGCAGGCGGCCGGCGTCCATGCGCCGCCCGAGGTGGTGGGCGAGCAGGATCCCCTTGTGCAGTTCGACCGCCATGTCGGCGAGCTTGGCCTGGGTCAGCTGGAAGCCTCCGATGGCCCGCCCGAACTGCTCCCGCGACTTCGCGTACTCCAGGGCCGCCTCGAAGGAGCTGCGGGCCGCGCCCATCGAGCCCCACACGATCCCGTAACGGGCGTGCGACAGACAGCTCAGCGGGCCGCGCAGCCCGGTCACCTCCGGCAGCACCGCGTCGGCGGGCAGCCGTACGTCGTCGAGGACGAGCTCGCTGGTGACGCTGGCGCGCAGGGACCACTTGTGCTTGATCTCGGGCGCGGAGAACCCGGGGCTGTCGGTCGGCACGACGAAGCCGCGCACGCCCTCCTCGGTCTGCGCCCAGACCACGGCGACACCGGCCACCGAGCCGTTGGTGATCCACATCTTGCGCCCGCCCAGCACCCAGTCGCCACCGGCGTCCCGCTTGGCGTGGGTGCGCATGTTGGCCGGGTCGGACCCGTGGTCGGGCTCGGTCAGCCCGAAGCATCCGATGACCTCACCGGCGGCCATGCGCGGCAGCCACGTCTGCTTCTGCTCCTCGCTCCCGAAGCGGTGGATCGCGTACATGGCGAGGGAGCCCTGCACGGAGACCAGGGAGCGGATGCCGGAGTCGGCCGCCTCCAGCTCCAGACAGGCGAGCCCGTACTGGACGGCGGACGCACCGGCGCAGCCGTACCCCTCGAGCGACATGCCGAGCGCGCCGATGCCCCCGAGCTCCCGCGCGAGCTCCCGGATGCCGGGCAGCTCGCCGCTCTCGTACCAGTCCGCGATGTGCGGCAGCACGCGGTCCGCGGCCCAGCTCCGCACGGTGTCCCGGACGGCGAGGTCCTCCGGCTCGAGCAGGTCGTCGATGCCGAGGGGGTCGGCGGGGTCGAACGCGGGCAACTTTGAGGTTGCGGCCATGGGGACACCCTTCGGGACTCTTAAAACTAGCGCCGCTAGTCACGGCTGTCGTTGCCGACGTTACGATGCGGCGCTCCGCACGTCCACCATGCCCGTCTCCCACCCACGCGCCACCCGTTCACCGTGGGGAACGAGGCGGACGTCGCCCGCGGGGGTGACCCGCCGTCGGCGGCTTGCGGTGGGGGGTGGGTGGCGACACGCGGTGCGACGAGCGGTGACGGCCCGTCGTGGCGGGGAGGCAGCAGCCCGCGAGAGGCCGTGCGACGCCTCGTGCAGGGGCGGTGCGGCAGTGGCAGTCCGTGGCGCACTGCGCGCGAACCCGCGATGCCGCGGCTCCAAAACCGGACCCATGACGGCCCGCAGCCGCCGACGCTCCTCGGCCACCCACGGGAAACGTCCACCCCGCTCCCCACGGCGAACGGGTGGTGCGTGGGTGGGAGACCGTGGGGTCACACCGAGACACGGGACTGGGCATCCACCGAGCCCCGGGGCGCAGGCACCGAGACCTCCTCGCACTGCATCACCCGCGGCAACCGCAGCGCCATCACCGCCCCCAGCAGCAACAACCCCGCACTCACCACCAACGTCACATGCAGCCCGTGCACAAACGCATCCCCCGCAGCCCGCCGCAACGCAACCCCCGCAGGTCCCCCAAGCTGCGCGGCAACCTCGTACGCCTCCCCCAGCGAATGCCCCGCCGCCACCGACGCCGACCCCGGCACCCCTGGCACGCCCCCCGTCAGCCCGGGCGCGTACGCCGCGTTCATCACGCTGCCCAGCAGCGCGATGCCGATCCCGGCGCCCAGCTGGTACGAGGTCTCTCCGATCGCCGCCGCGCCCCCCGACTGCTCCTGCGGCGCCTCGCTCAGCATCGACTCGTACGCCCCGAACAGCGTCGTCTCCAGACCGAAGCCGAGCAGTACGAACCCGGTCAGCAGCAGCGCGCAGTTGTCGGCCCGGCCCATCGCCGTGAGCAGCACCACCGCGAAGGCCGTCAGGCAGAACCCCGCGCACACCATCCGCCGCGGCCCGAAGCGCCGCAGCAGCCGCGCACCCGCGAGCCCCGCCGCCATCGCCGCGAAGGTCAGCGGCAGCAGCCGCAGCCCGGTCTCCAGCGGGGAAAGACCGAGCACCAGCTGCAGGTACTGCGCGGCGATCAGCTCGAGCCCCACCAGCGCCAGCATGGCCAGCACGATGCACCCCACCGACGTACTGAACGCCGGCCGCCGGAACATCGCGAGATCGACCAGCGGATACGCATGCCGCCGCTGCCGCCGTACGAAGCCCGCCAGCAGCGCCGCGCCCAGTACCAGCGGCAGCACGGTGAGCAGGCTCGCGACCGGCTCGCCGCCGCCCAGCCGCTTCACTCCCAGGACGACGCCGAACAGGCCGCCCGCCGCCATCAGCGCGCCGACCACGTCCCAGGGCCCGCGGCGGTCGCCCTTCGACTCGGGCAGCAGCAGCCGCCCCACCGGCAGGCTGACCAGCATCAGCGGGATGTTGACGAGGAAGACCGAACCCCACCAGAAGTGCTCGAGGAGGAAGCCGCCGAGCAGCGGACCGACCGCCGCGCCGACCGCGGCCACGGCGCTCCAGATGCCGATGGCCAGGGCCCGCTCCCGCCGGTCGGGGAAGACCTGCCGCAGGATCGACAGCGTCGCGGGCATGATCATGGCGCCGCCGACGCCGAGCAGCGCGCGGGCCGCGATCAGGACCTGGGCGGTGTCGGCGAGGGCCGCGAGCGCGGAGGCGACGCCGAAGAGGGCGTAGCCGAGCAGCAGGACCCGTCTGCGGCCCACCCGGTCGCCCAGCGTGCCGAAGAGGATCAGCAGCGAGGCGCAGACCAGCGGGTAGACGTCGACGATCCAGAGCAGTTCGATGGCGCCGGGCCGGAGGTCCTCGGTGACGGCGGGGACCGCCACGTGCAGCACGGTCGCGTCGACGGCGACGAGCAGCAGGCTGACGCAGAGGACGACCAGGACCACCCAGCGGTTGGCACCGGCCCCGGCCGCCCGACGGCGCAGCGCGGCGGCAGCCGTGGTCGTCCCGGACATGTACGTACCTCCAAGATGTTCCCTCGCGTCCGGCGGGCCGTGGGGTGGGGACTCCCCTGCGGCTCGGCCGGAGAGGAGCGGGGGCTCCGGGCCGTGCAACGGAACGCGAGTGACTCGCCAGAGTACGCGAGACCCGGCCCCGCACACGTGGTGGGTCTCACACATCCCGCGTCACCCGTGTGGCGTGCGCCACTGCGGCCCCCGTCCCACCCGGCCGGCGGGACGGCCGCCCCCGCGACCGACGGATAATCGGGCCCGTGACCGATCTTGAAACGCGCACCGCGGCCCGCCGGGGCGCCCCGGGGCGCCCCGGTGCCCTGCGCCGGGCCGCCCCGGCGCTCCTCGGCTACGCGGCCGTGCGCGCGCTGGGCCTGCTCGCCCTGGCCCTGTGGAGTGCCGCGCGCGACAAGAGCGCGTACACGCTGCTGACGGCCCGCTGGGACTCCCTCTGGTACACCAGGGTCGCCGAGCTGGGGTACGGCTACGAGGTGCGGCTGCCAAACGGCGACGTGCACTCCAACCTGGCGTTCTTCCCGCTGCTGCCCTGGCTGGAGCGGCTCGGCGCGGCGGTGACGCCCCTGTCGTACGCCGACGCCGGATTCGTCGTCTCCCTGCTCGCCTCGCTCGCCGCGGCCTGGGGGATCTTCGCGGTGGCGGAGCACGTCTACGACCGCCGCGCCGGCGTGTGCGCGGTGCTGCTGTGGGCCGTGCTGCCGGTCGGGGTCGTGCAGTCGATGGCCTACAGCGAGTCCCTGTTCACGGCGCTGGCCGCCTGGTCGCTGTACGCGGTGCTGACCGGGCGCTGGGTGACGGCCGGGACACTGGCCGCGCTGGCCGGGCTGACCCGCCCGGTGGGGCTCGCGGTGACGGCGGCGGTGTGGGTGGCCGCGATCGCGGCGTTCGCGCGAGAGCGGGGGGACGACCGGGAGGACCGCGACGGCCGGGACCGCGCGCGGCGCATGCTGGGCATGCTGCTCGCACCGCTGGGAGCGGCCGGGTACGTCCTGTGGGTCGGCCACCGCACCGGCAAGGGCCCGCTCGGCTATCTCGACGTACAGGCCGGCTGGCGCAACGGCTTCGACGGCGGCGCGGCCTTCGCCCGTTTCGTCGCCGCCAAGTTCACGTCGTTCCCGGCGGCCCTGGCGGGCGTCGGGCTGATCGTCGGGGTCGCGCTCCTGGTCTGGCTGTACGTGGTGTGCGTACGGCAGCGCCAGCCGCTCCCGCTGCTGGTGTACGCGGGGCTCGTCACCGTGCTCGCCCTGTGCGCGTCGAGCTACTTCGGCTCGAAGCCCCGGCTGCTGCTGCCCGCGTTCCCGCTGCTGTTCCCCCTGGCCGTGGGCCTGGCCCGGCTGCGCATCGCCAGGTCGGCGCCGGTCGTGTGCGGTGTCGCGGTGGCGGCGGCGGTGTACGGGGCGTTCTGGCTGAACGGCTCCGGCCCGCCCTGACCGGCCGGCCCCGACCGGCGCCGTGGGCCCGGTGACCACCGGGACAATTCCGCACCAGCATTCGGTGAACGAATTCATAAGCACGATAAAACCGTCGGCCGAACAGATCAAAAGAATTGAAGTCCACGGCCGGGCGGGATTGCGGATTACCCGGCAATAAGGCGCGCCGCCTGAGAGGAATCCCACATCACATCGTCATCACAAAGCCGTTGATTCGGCCGGGATCACTCCTCACTCGCTGTAACGTCGATTGGGTGCGTACCGAACGGAAGCCCACCCGTCTGGACCGGGTGTTCGCGAGACTGGACCGGGAGCCGGAACGACCGGCGCTCCTGGACGTGCCGGAGATGTCCCGGCACAGGATCGTGCTGTTCGCCGGGACCCTCGCGTTCTACATCGCGATCGTGTGGGCCGTAGTGATCACCTCGTGGCTGGTCCGGCTCGACTGGCAGGTCATGTTCTTCCGGCCCTACCAGCAGTGGCCGGAGATCCACGCGTTCGTCGACTACTACGTGGTGCTGGGCCAGCGCGGCCCCACCGCGGTGATGGTCGCGGCCTGGCTCGGCTGGCGCTCCTGGCGGCAGCACACCCTGCGTCCGCTGCTGGCGCTGGGCGTCTCGCTGCTCCTGCTGAACGTCACGGTCGGCGCCGCCAAGTACGGCATGGGGCGGCTGGGACCGCACTACGCGACCACGATCGGCGCCAACGAGATGTGGCTCGGCGGCGATATATTTCCGAGCGGTCACACCGCGAACGCCGTCGTCACCTGGGGCATCCTCGCCTACCTGGCCTCGACGCACCGAACCCGGCGCTGGCTGTCCGCGATCTCCGCGGTCACCTCGCTCGGGGTGGGCATGTCCACCGTCTACCTCGGCACGCACTGGCTCAGCGACGTGATCCTCGGCTGGGTGGCGGGCCTGCTGATCCTGCTGGCGCTTCCCTGGTTCGAACCGCTGATCACCCGTGCGGAAGCGTGGATTCTCGGCCTGCGCGACCGCTGGTACGCCCGCCGCGACCGCAAGGGCACGACGAAGCGGCCGCTCGGCCCGCCCGTACCCGTCACCCCGCCCGGCTCCGGCAGCCGGCCCGGGACACCGGCCCGCGAGCCGGTCGCCGCGCCCCGCACCGCCCGGGCTCCGGCACACCTGGCGCCGGGCCCGCACGCGGCCCGCTCGGACCGTACGCCGGTGACCCCGGCCGGCAGCCGCCGGCCGCCGCACACCGACCGGCACACGCGCAACACGGCCCCCACCGCACGGCCCCTGTCGGGCGGCTGACCGGCCCCAGGGCCTGCGCCAGCCCTGCCTAGCCCTTCCAGGCCCGGGACACCCGGCCGTCCTTCACCTCGAAGTTGAGGCGGCCCACCCGGTACTCCATGGTGATGACCGTGCCCGGCGCCAGCGACCGCACCGTCGACCAGCCCCGCTCCCGCGCCAGCCGTTCGGCCGTGTCGGAATCGAGGCCGACGTAGGTGTCCGGACTGTCCTGGGGCTCGGCGGGGGGTGTCGGAATCGGTGCCATGCCGCCACGCTATGCCCTGCCCCGGGAGCGGGGAAGCCCAGGCCGGTAACGCGGGCCACGGATGCACCTACGATCACATTTCCGTCACAAGATCATGAGGCGCGTTTTACTGGAACCCGTTCACACGGACGGACGTTTTCGCATGTGTTCCACGAGCGCCGAGGCCTATTTCCGCCTCTCGCGGCAGCCGGTCGGAGAATGCACGGCGGACGTCGAAGCAAAGGACTTCGGGGCGCCCCCGTCCGGGCCTCGCATTCCGTACCCGAACACTCTCGAGTACATCCGTACACCCTTGCGGAACGGCCCGCGGATCACTTACACGAATCGAACAACGGACACTCGGTCAGGCGTCCAGCGGGCTGACGGTGAGGGACAGGTCGTTGTCCCGGGTGTAGTACGGACCGGCCTCCACGGGTCCGTGGGGCGTCCGCACGCGTGCGCGGGGAAACGTGAAGACCGGGCTCTTGTCGGCGACGTCGTCCAGCAGCCGCGCGAGGCGCACCACCGGACCGGCGTCACCGGCGGGGCGCAGCCACAGGTCCCAGACGCCGGGCGCCAGGCCGTCGTAGGGCACGGTGAAGGCGAACTCCGTCCGCTCGGCCGTGAGGCTCACCCGGCGTACGCCACCGCCGTCCTCGCCGCCGTCTCCGCCGCCGGGCCGGGCACGCAGTTCGGCGTCCGCCCCGGGCACGAGCTGGGTGCCGTACACCCGCCCGCGTACGGTCAGGCCGCCGGTCGCCGGGCGCAGCTCCACCGCCTCCGCGTGCGGGGCGCGCAGCCAGCTGCGGACGGTCAGGTTGCCCTGCCGGGTGGCGTACGGGATGCGGACGGCGACGTGGCCCAGCAGCCCGCTGGGGGTGCGCTCGGCGAGGGAGCGCAGGTCGGTGACGCCGGGCACCAGGCGTCGCGGCTCGCCCCCGGAGAGGAGGGCGTAGGCGTCCCAGCGGCCCTCGGGCAGGGACACGCTGCTGGGCAGCGCGGCGCGCAGCCGGCCCTCCGCCGCCGGGGCCAGCGGCAGGCTGACCGTCTCTCCCGTGCCGTCGAGGGCATCGGCGGCACGGCGGCGCAGGATGAGCAGGGCCGCCCCGGCGTTTCCGCGCGCGGCGACGTCGAAGGTCAGACCGCCCGCGGAATCGCCGATGCAGTCGGCGCGCAGCGGGGCGGCCGGCGGGGGCGGCGGCGTCATGCGGTGCGGTTCCTCCAATGGACTTCTCGTCGTCCGGTTAGACCCGGAACCCTGCCTTCTGGTTGTCCGTGTCCGATTGCGATGTGGTCACGACGCGGGCGAGCGCCCGACAGCACTCCTTTTCGGTCACCCAGTTCATTCGCTGATTTCCTGATTTGTCGACTCGCGGAAAGGGCGGTCCGACCCGTTGCATCAGTCCAACCCCGGTCCGCCGCACCCCACTTGGGCGTGCGGCGACGCTCGCGGCCCCCGGACGATCGCGAGCACCGCATGGTTCGATTCCGTCGGCCATGGGGCGTGACTCCCGCCACTGATCCCCCGTTGTCCTTGCATGAGCCGGGGACCCGCCCGGACCACGGCCCGGGAGCCACCCGGTCCGGCCACGCACCGCATCCCGAGGGAGCCACCCGTGCCGCGCATGCTCGACGTCAGCGACGACGTACGCGCCGAGATCGGCGACGAAGAAGCCGACCGCCTGCTGGCCGGGGAGTCCGCCCCGGGCAGCTACGACTGCACGTCCTGCCGCACCCCGGGCGACTGTGAGCAGGAGCGCACCAGCACCGTCCTCTTCATCGGGGACGAGACCGCCGTGCTCGCGTTCGCCCACGCGGGCTGCCTGCCCTCGCAGGTGGTCAAGGTCACCGAGGAGCAGCTCCAGGGGGCGGTGCGGTCCATCAGCGCCGACCAGGCCCGTTCCGAGCCCGCTCCCGCGGCCCCCGAGAGGGCCGCGCCCGAGCAGGCCGTGCTCGGTGTCACCAGCGGGCTGATCCTGATCGCCGGGGAACTGCACCCGGCCCTCGTGGTGGAGCCGACCGCTCCCATCGCGCGGCCCGGCACGTCCGGCGCCGGTGACGACTTCCTGCCGCTGCTGATCGAGCAGGGCTTCATGCCGGTCACCGAGCTGGCGTCCACGCCGGCCGTGCTGCACGGCTGGTCGGTCCTGCTCGCGATGGGCCAGCTGCACGCGGTGCTCCAGCCCGGGACGAACGGCGGCCGGCCGGTGGCCTGGTGGCAGGCGCACCAGCCGCTCCAGGTCACCGAGGGCTGGCGTACGGCGGCCAACAAGCACCAGCAGGTGCTGATGTTCGCCGCGCCCGTCGGGTCGATCGGCCGGCAGCCGCGCGAGGACCTGCTGCGGGACGCGCTGGACAAGGCGGCGGCGAACGGACAGCTGGTCGCGGCGGCGCTGCCGCTGGCGGGAACCTGAGCCCGTCCGGTCGGCCGCCGGACGGCCGTCACCTGGGCCGCATCCCTTCCTGCGCGGGGTCGTTTGGACATACGTGTACGCATACGACGCCTTCCACCGCCACGGCGGCCCCTCGGCCACGCCGATCTACGACGCGCTCTACGCCGAGTACGTCAGGTCCTTCCGATCGCTGCCGGGCGATCGCAGCGGTGAGGAGGAGCTGGGATTCACGGCCTTCAGGAGCATCCCGCGCGGCAGAGGCGGCTACAGCGCCTACAGCGCGGGAGCCCAGAGCGCCCGCGTCGGCCAGCAGTCGGTGTGGCAGCGCGTCGGCGGCACGCACCACGTCCCGGCGGCGCTGCCGCCGGCCCCGCGGTCCGGCACCTGACCGCCGGACCACTGCCGTACGACTGAGGGGGAGGGCGCCCGGCCGGGCGCCCTCCCCCTCAGTCGTACGTGCTACTTCTTCTTCGCGCCGCGCTTCTCGCGCACCCGCACGGAGATGTGGATCGGCGTCCCCTCGAAGGCGAACTCCTCGCGCAGCCGGCGTTCGATGAAGCGCCGGTAGCCCGCCTCGATGAAGCCGGAGGCGAAGAGCACGAACCGCGGGGGCTTGGTGCCCGCCTGGGTGCCGAAGAGGATGCGCGGCTGCTTGCCGCCCCGCACCGGGTGCGGGTGGGCGGCGACCAGCTCGCCGAGGAAGGCGTTCAGCCGGCCCGTCGGGACCCGGGTCTCCCAGCCGGCCAGAGCGGTCTCGATCGCGGGGACGAGCTTCTCCATGTGCCGGCCGGTCTGCGCCGAGACGTTGACCCGGGGCGCCCACGCCACCTGGCCCAGCTCCGTCTCGATCTCCCGCTCCAGGTAGTAGCGGCGCTCCTCGTCGAGGGTGTCCCACTTGTTGTAGGCGACGACGATCGCGCGGCCCGCCTCGACGGCCATGGTGACGATCCGCTGGTCCTGGACCGAGATCGACTCGGACGCGTCGATGAGGATGACGGCGACCTCCGCCTTCTCCACGGCGGCGGCGGTGCGCAGCGAGGCGTAGTAGTCGGCGCCCTGCTGGAGGTGGACGCGCTTGCGGATGCCCGCCGTGTCGACGAACTTCCAGGTGACGCCGCCCAGCTCGATCAGCTCGTCGACCGGGTCGCGGGTGGTGCCGGCCAGTTCGTTGACGACGACGCGCTCCTCGCCGGCCACCTTGTTCAGCAGGGAGGACTTGCCGACGTTGGGGCGGCCGATCAGGGCGATGCGGCGCGGGCCGCCGACGGCGGTGCCGAAGGTCTGCGCCGGTGCCTCGGGCAGGGCCTCCAGCACCCGGTCGAGCATGTCGCCGGTGCCGCGGCCGTGCAGCGCGGAGACCGGGTGCGGCTCGCCGAGGCCCAGCGACCACAGATAGGAGGCGTCGGCCTCGCCGCTCGGGCCGTCGACCTTGTTGGCGCACAGCACGACGGGCTTGCCGGCCTTGCGCAGCAGCCGGACGACGGCCTCGTCGGTGTCGGTGGCGCCGACCTTGGCGTCCACGACGAAGACGACCGCGTCGGCGGCCTCGATCGCGTACTCGGCCTGCGCGGCCACAGAGGCGTCGATGCCGAGGACGTCCTGCTCCCAGCCGCCGGTGTCGACGACCTTGAAGCGGCGCCCGGCCCACTCGGCCTCGTAGGTGACGCGGTCGCGGGTGACGCCGGGCTTGTCCTCGACGACGGCCTCGCGGCGGCCGATGATGCGGTTCACGAGGGTCGACTTGCCGACATTGGGGCGGCCGACGACGGCGAGGACGGGCAGCGGGCCGTGCCCGGCCTCCTCGATCGCGCCCTCGACCTCCTCGATGTCGAAGCCCTCTTCGGCGGCCAGCTCCATGAACTGCGCGTATTCGGCGTCGCCGAGCGCCCCGTGGTCGTGCTCCTCGCCCGAGCCCTCGGGGTGGATGTGGTCGTTCATGAAGTCCGTACCTCGTTCATCGTGGTGATCGGTGGAACACCCCTGTACCGGGTGATCCACTACTCAAGTGTCACTCAGCGCCCGGTGAGGCGCCTGGCGTTTTCCAGGTGCGCGGTGAGCTGCTTCTGGATGCGTTCGGTGGCCTCGTCCAGCGCCTTGCGGGTGCGCCGCCCGCTGCCGTCGCCCGCGTCGAAGGGGTCGCCGAAGACGACGTCCACGCGCGAGCGCAGCGGGGGCAGCGCCTTTATCAACCGTCCGGGCCGGTCCGTGCTTCCCAGCACCGCGACCGGGACGATCGGCGCGCCGCCGCGCACCGCGAAGTAGGCCAGCCCCGCGCGCAGCGAGGCGAAGTCGCCCTCGCCCCGGGTGCCCTCCGGGAAGATGCCCAGGACGCCGCCGTCGGCCAGCACGCCGAGCGCCTGCCCTATGGCCGCGCGGTCGGCGGAGTGGCGGTCCACCTTCAGCTGGCCGATGCCGGTCAGGAAGCGTCCGAGCGGGCCGACGAACGCCTCCTTCTTGATCAGGAAGTGCGTCGGCCGGGGCGCCACGCCCATGACCATCGGGCCGTCGATGTTGTGCGCGTGGTTGACGGCGTAGATCACCGGGCCGGTGGCGGGCACCCGCCAGGCGCCGAGCACGCGCGGCTTCCACAGCCCGTACATCAGGCCGACGCCGATGCGCCGGCCGACCTCGGCGCCCTTCTCGGAGGGGGCGGGCGCGGCGGAGGATGCGGTCACTTCCCGGCCCGCTTCTCCTCGACGAGGGTGACGACGCACTCGATGACCTGCGCCAGGGTGAGGGCGGTGGTGTCCACCTCGACCGCGTCGCCGGCCTTGGCCAGCGGGGAGGTCTTGCGGCTGGAGTCGGCCGCGTCCCGCTTGATCAGGGCCTCGCGGGTGGCGTGGACGTCGGCGCCCTTCAGCTCGCCGCTGCGGCGGGCGGCGCGGGCCTCCGCCGAGGCGGTGAGGAAGATCTTCAGGTCGGCGTCCGGCAGCACGGTGGTGCCGATGTCGCGGCCCTCGACCACGATGCCGAGCGGCGCGGCGGCGGCGATGGTGCGCTGCAGCTCGGTGATCCGGGCGCGGATCTCCGGTACGGCACTGACCGCGCTGACCTTGGAGGTGACCTCCTGGGTGCGGATCGGTCCGGCCACGTCCACGCCGTCGACCGTGATGGTCGGGCCGGCCGGGTCGGTGCCGGAGACGATCTCGGGCTTGCCGGCCGCGGCGGCGACGGCGTGCGGGTCGTCGGTGTCGATGCCGTTGCTGACCATCCACCACGTGATCGCCCGGTACTGCGCACCGGTGTCCAGGTAGCTCAGGCCGAGCTGTGCGGCCACGGCCTTCGACGTGCTCGACTTGCCCGTGCCGGAGGGGCCGTCGATGGCGACAATCACGGCCGGGGCGGTCGGGGCGGCGCCGTTTTCCACGAGGGGACACCTTCCTGGTGCGGTGCGGTGGGTGGTGTGCGGGACGCGAGCGCGTCCCGGACAAGGTTACCGGGCCTCGGACACCCCTCCGACAGGCGTCTGGAGGCGCCCCACGATCACTGGCGGATCGCCCAGCCCCGCTCCTTCAGGGCCGCCGCGAGGACGGCGGCGGCCTTCGGCTCGACCATCAGCTGCACCAGACCCGCCTGCTGACCGGTCGCGTGCTCGATCCGTACGTCCTCGACGTTGACCCCGGCCCGTCCCGCGTCCGCGAAGATGCGGGCCAGCTGGCCGGGCTGGTCGTCGATGAGGACGGCCACCGTCTCGTAGGACCGCGGGGCCGACCCGTGCTTGCCGGGGACGCGGACCTGTCCGGCGTTGCCGCGTCGCAGCACCTCGGCGATGCCGGTGCCGCCCTCGCGGCGCTTGTCCTCGTCGGCGGACTGGAGGGCGCGCAGGGCCCGTACCGTCTCCTCCAGGTCGGCGGCGACGTCGGTGAGCAGGTCGGCGACCGGCCCCGGGTTGGCGGAGAGGATGTCGATCCACATCCGGGGGTCGGAGGCGGCGATCCGGGTCACGTCGCGGATGCCCTGCCCGCACAGCCGTACGGCGGCCTCCTCGGCGTGCTCCAGGCGCGCGGCGACCATGCTGGAGACCAGGTGGGGCATGTGGGAGACGAGGGCCACGGCGCGGTCGTGGGCGTCCGCGTCCATCACCACGGGCACCGCGCGGCAGTGCGAGACCAGCTCCAGGGCCAGGTTCAGCACCTCGGTGTCGGTGTCCCGGGTCGGGGTCAGCACCCAGGGGCGGCCCTCGAAGAGGTCGGCGGTGGCGGCCAGCGGGCCGGACTTCTCCCGGCCGGACATGGGGTGGGTGCCGATGTACGCCGACAGGTCCAGGCCCCGCGCCTCCAGCTCCCGCCGGGGGCCGCCCTTGACGCTGGCCACGTCGATGTAGCCGCGGGCGACGCCGCGGGCCATGGCGTCGGCGAGCACGTCGGCCACCAGGGCGGGCGGTGCGGCGACGATCGCGAGGTCGACCGGCCCGTCCGGGGCCTCGTCGGTACCGGCGCCGAGCGCCGCGGCGGTGCGGGCCTGCTCGGGGTCGTGGTCCGCGAGGTGGACGGTGACGCCGCGTTCGGTGAGGGCGAGGGCGGCGGAGGTGCCGATGAGGCCGGTGCCGATGACGAGTGCGGTTCTCACTGGGCGATGTCCTTGCGCAGGGCCGCGGCGGCGCCGAGGTAGACGTGGGCGATCTCGGCGCGGGGCCGGTCGGACTCGATGTGGGCGAGGACCCGGACGACGCGGGGCATGGCGCCCTCGATGTCCAGCTCCTGGGCGCAGATCAGCGGCACGTCGGTGATGCCGAGCCCGCGGGCCGCGGCGGCCGGGAAGTCGCTGTGCAGATCGGGGGTGGCGGTGAACCACAGGCTGATCAGGTCGTCGGCCGTCAGGCCGTTGCGCTCCATGAGGGCGGTCAGCAGGGCCGCGACCTGCTCGTCCATGTGCCCGGCCTCGTCCCGCTCCAGTTGGACGGCGCCCCGGACCGCTCGTACCGCCACGGCGATGCTCCTTGCTGAGGTAGCTGTTGTTGCTGTTGTTGCAGACGCGTGTATCGGTTCTTGGTCCGTCCAGCCTAGTCAGCCCGCCGCGTACCGGCCCGCGGCGCCCGTCTCCTGAGACGCTGACGGCGGCCCGAACCTCCCTCCCCCGGAGTTGCGACATGACCCAGACCCCGACCCGCCGTACCGTCCTCCGCTGCACGGGCGCGGGCGCGGCGGCGCTCTGCGTGGGCTGCGGAGGAGGCGGCGACGGCGACTCCCCGGACACCTCGCCCGGGCAGGAACTGGTGCGGACGGGCGACATCCCGGTCGCCGGCGGCAAGGTCCTCACCGCCGAGAAGATCGTGGTGACCCAGCCGGAGCAGGGCGAGTTCAAGGCGTTCTCGGCGGTCTGCACCCATCAGGGCTGCATCGTGTCGGACGTGCGGGACGGCACCATCGACTGCGCCTGCCACGGCAGCAGGTTCGCCGTCGCCGACGGCTCGGTGGTGCGGGGTCCGGCCACGGAGCCGCTGCCCGGGAAGCGGATCACGGTGGAGGGAAATTCGGTCCGCCTGGCGTGAGGGTCCCGCGTACGCTCCCGCCATGCGCCCCGAAGCCGCCAAGAGCCACGAGACCCTGGTCCGCGACCACACGGTCTACGCCTGTGTCATGGGTTCGCGCGCCTTCGGTCTGGCGACGCAGGACAGCGACACGGACCGCCGGGGCGTCTTCCTCGCGCCGACCGCCCTGTTCTGGCGCTTCGAGAAGCCGCCGACGCATGTGGAGGGCCCCGGGGAGGAGCAGTTCAGCTGGGAGCTGGAGCGCTTCTGCGAGCTGGCCCTGCGCGCGAACCCGAACATCCTGGAGTGCCTGCACTCCCCGCTGGTGGACTCCGTGGACGACACCGGCCTCGAACTCCTCTCCCTCCGCGAGGCGTTCCTCTCCCGCCGGGCCTACGAGACGTTCACCCGGTACGCGCACGGCCAGCGCCGCAAGCTCGACGCCGACGCACGCACCCACGGCGCCCCGCGCTGGAAGCACGCGATGCACCTGCTGCGGCTGCTGATGTCCGCCCGCGACCTGCTGCGCACGGGCGTCCTGACGATCGACGTCGGCGAGGCGCGGGAGTCCCTGCTCGCCGTGAAGCACGGCGAGGTGCCCTGGCCGGAGGTGGAGGCGCGGATGAACCGCCTGGCGCGGGAGTGCGAGGAGGCGGCCCGGCACAGCCCGCTCCCCGACGAGCCGGACCGGCGCCGGGTGGAGGACTTCCTGGTCCGCACCCGCCGCGCCTCAGCGCTCCAGCCGGGTCCGTACGACGAAGTCGTGCAGGGCGTCGTACGCGGTCGGAGCAACGGCACCTCACCCCCGTCTGCGGCCTGATCCGAACGGCGGGCCCTGGGTCGACGTCCAGGGCGTCGGTCGTGGGCTCAGGCGTCCCAGAGCGCTCCGAGGGCCAGCAGGTCGCCCCGGTACTCGATGCGGTCCGCCCAGTCGGCGGGCCAGGCGTCGGCCCCCAGGTGCGCACCGGCGAAGGCGCCCGCCAGGCAGGCGATGGAGTCGGAGTCGCCGGAGGTGCAGGCGCCGCGGCGCAGGGCGGTGAGCGGCTCGTCGACGAAGAGCAGGAAGCAGAGCAGCCCGGCCGCCATGGCCTCCTCGGCGATCCAGCCCTCGCCGACGGCCAGGCAGGGGTCGGTCTCGGGCGAGACGGTGCGCACCGCCTCCTGGAGCCGGTCGAGTATCGCCAGGCACTCGTCCCAGCCGCGCGCGATGAAGTGCTCGGGCGTCGGGTCCTGGGCGCGGCTCCACAGGTCGCCGAGCCAGCGCTCGTGGTAGCGGCTGCGGTTGTCGTAGGCGTACGAGCGCAGCAGCCCGACCAGGCCGGTCGGCTCGGCACCCTCGGCGAGCAGCCGTACGGCGTGCGCGGTGAGGTCGGAGGCGGCGAGCGCGGTGGGGTGGCCGTGGGTGAGCGCGGACTGCAACTGGGCGGCGCCCGCGCGCTGTTCGTCGCTCAGGCCGGGGACGAGTCCGACCGGCGCGACGCGCATGTTGGCGCCGCAGCCCTTGGAGTGGATCTGGCTGGCATCCTGCCAGGGGCGGTCCGGGGTCTTGAGGAGGTTGCAGGCCTTGAGACAGGTGTTGCCCGGCGCGCGGTTGTTCTCCGGCGACTGGTACCAGTCGACGAACTCCTCGCGCACCGGCCGTTCCATGCGCTTGGGTCCGAGCAGCCCCCGGTCCATGGCCGTCCGCAGCCCCTTGCCCAGCGCCAGCGTCATCTGGGTGTCGTCGGTGACGATCGCGGGCCTGGGCAGTGCCATCTCCCGCCAGGGTCCGCACTTGGCGAGGATGGACGGGACGTCGTTGAACTCGGTGGGGAAGCCCAGCGCGTCGCCGAGGGCGAGGCCGGTGAGCGCTCCGGTGGCGGCGCGCTTGGTGCCGAGGGTCGTGGTCATGCGGGGCGTCCTTCCCGAGGGGTGCGGAGCAGCGGCGGGTGCAGGGTGATGGCCGGGCCGGCGCGGTACACGGCGGCGGGTTTGCCGCGGCCGCCGGTGAGGCGGGCGGCGCCGGGGACCGCCTCGACGAAACCCGGTGTGGCGAGGACCTTGCGGCGGAAGTTGGGCCGGTCCAGGGCCGTGCCCCACACCGTCTCGTAGACCTGCTGCAACTCGCCGAGGGTGAACTCGGCCGGGCAGAAGGCGGTGGCCAGGCAGGTGTACTCCAGCTTGGCGCCGACCCGGTCCCGGGCGTCGGCCAGGATCCGGTCGTGGTCGAAGGCGAGCCCTTGGGCCTTGTCGTACGGCACCCAGCGGGCCGCGGCCGCGTCACCGCCGCCGTGCGGTTCGGGAGGGTCCGGCAGCAGCGCGGCGAAGGCCACGGACACGACCCGCATGCGGGGGTCGCGGCCGGGTTCGCTGTAGGTGCGCAGCTGCTCCAGGTGCAGCCCGGTCACGTCGGCCAGGCCGGTCTCCTCGGCCAGCTCCCGGCGGGCGGCCGTCTCCGCCGACTCCTCGGGCAGCAGGAAGCCCCCGGGCAGCGCCCAGCGGCCCGCGTACGGCTCCTGGCCCCGCTCGACGAGCAGCGCGTGCAGCGCGCCCGCGCGCAGCGTGAGGACGGCGAGGTCGACGGTGACGGCGAAGGGTTCGAAAGCGTGCTTGTCGTAGCCGTGCACGACCGGCCACCCCCTTAATAGTCACTGCGACTATAAAAGGAGGTGGCCGGTCGGCACAAGCCTGGTACGGGCGGACTCGCCCGTATCGGGGCCTAGAGGTCGACCTCCTGCATCAGCATCCCGACCTCCGTGTTGGACAGCCGGCGCAGCCAGCCCGACTTCTGGTCGCCCAGCGTGATCGGGCCGAAGCCGGTGCGCACCAGCTGGTCGACGGGGAAGCCCGCCTCCGCCAGCATCCGGCGGACGATGTGCTTGCGACCCTCGTGCAGGGTGACCTCGACCAGGTAGTTCTTGCCGGTCTGCTCGACGACCCGGAAGTGGTCCGCGCGCGCGTACCCGTCCTCCAGCTGGATGCCGTCCTTGAGCCGCTTGCCGAGATCGCGCGGGATCGGGCCCACGATGTGCGCGAGGTAGGTCTTCTTCACCCCGTACCGGGGGTGGGTCAGGCGGTGCGCCAGCTCGCCGTGGTTGGTGAGCAGGATGACGCCCTCGGTCTCGGTGTCGAGCCGGCCCACGTGGAAGAGACGGGTCTCACGGTTGGTGACGTAGTCGCCGAGGCACTGGCGGCCCTCCGGGTCCTCCATGGTGGAGACGACACCGGCGGGCTTGTTGAGCGAGAAGAACTGGTACGACTGCGTGGCGACGGTCAGGCCGTCGACCTTGACCTCGTCCTTCTCCGGGTCGACGCGGCGGCCCTGCTCAAGGACGATCTCGCCGTTGATCTCGACCCTGGCCTGCTCGATCAGCTCCTCGCAGGCGCGCCGTGAGCCGTAGCCCGCGCGCGCGAGCACCTTCTGCAGCCGCTCGCCCTCCTGCTCGGCGCCGGGGAAGGTCTTGGGCAGCCTGACGTCCTTCTTGCCCGCGTACCGCTCGCGGTTGCGCTCCTCGGCCCGCGTCTCGTACTCGCGGGACGTGGCGGGCGCGCTGCGGCCGCGCTGCTGGGGCCGCTTCGGGCCGCCCTTGGCGCCGCCGCGGGCCGAGGGGCCGCGGCCCGACTTCGGGCCGTCCTGGGTGGCGCCGGGTCCCACGTCGTAGCGCCGCTCCTCCGGGCGCGGCTTCTTGGGACGGCCGCCCTGCTTGTCGTCGCGGTTGTTGCCGGCGCCGCGGTGGTTGCCGCGGCCACCGCCACTCCCGCCGCGGCCGCCGCTGTTGCCACCACGGCTCCCGCCGTTGTTTCCGCTGCTGTTCCTGCCGCTGCTGCTTCGCATCAAAATTCCGTCTTGTCGTCTGCGTCCCCGGAGTCCGGGGCGTCCGGATCGAACGACGGGACCCCTTCCAGTGTGTCGGCCTCGATCGCCTCCGCCTCCGGGAGGAAGGGCGCGAGCTCGGGGAGCTCGTCCAGGCCGCGCAGGCCCATCCGCTCCAGGAAGTAGTTCGTCGTCACGTACAGGATCGCACCTGTTTCGGGTTCCGTGCCCGCCTCCTCGACCAGACCCCGCTGGAGGAGGGTGCGCATCACGCCGTCGCAGTTCACGCCGCGCACCGCGGAGACGCGGCTGCGGCTGACCGGCTGGCGGTAGGCGACCACCGCGAGGGTCTCCAGGGCGGCCTGGGTGAGCCGGGCGTGCTGGCCGTCCAGGACGAAGCCCTCGACGGCCGCGGCGTACTCGGGGCGGCTGTAGAAGCGCCAGCCGCCCGCGATCAGCCGCAGCTCGAAGCCGCGGCCCTGGACGGCGTACTCGTCGGCCAGCTCGCGCAGGGCGTCGGCGATCCGCCGCCGGGGCCGCTGCAGTATCTTCGCCAGCTGCTCCTCGGTCGCGGGCTCGTCGACGACCATGAGGACGGCCTCCAGGGCGGGCTTGAGATCGAGTCCGGCGACGCCGTCCGGCCCGCTCTCGGCCTCCGCGGCCCCCGTGGTCTGCTCACTCACGCCTTCTGCTCCTCCTTCGGCGCCTCGGGCGGCCGGTCGAACTCGTCGGTCACCGACGGCTGCGTCTCCCCGTCCCCGCCCGTCCAGCGGACCAGGAGGTCGCCGAGAGCGGTCTCCTGGTCCAGTGCGACGGCCTTCTCCCGGTACAGCTCCAGCAGGGCCAGGAAGCGGGCGACGACGGTCAGCGTGTCCTCGGTGTCCTGGACCAGCACGCGGAAGCTGGCCTCGCCCAGCTCCTTCAGGCGGGCGACCACGATCCCGGCCTGCTCCTGCACGCTGACCAGGGGCGCGTGGATGTGCTCGACGTACACCTGCGGCTTGGGTCTCGGCTGCATCGCCTTCACGGCGAGCCTGGCGAAGCCCTCGGGGCCGATGCTGATGACGACCTCGGGCAGCAGTTCGGCGTGGTGGGGCTCCAGGCCGACGGTGCGCGGGTAGCGGCGGGCCTCGGCCTCCAGCCGGCCGTTGAAGATCTCCGCGATCTGCTTGTACGCGCGGTATTGGAGCAGACGGGCGAAGAGCAGGTCGCGGGCCTCCAGCAGGGCCAGGTCGGCCTCGTCCTCGACCTCGGCGGCGGGCAGCAGCCGGGCCGCCTTGAGGTCGAGCAGCGTGGCCGCGACCACCAGGAACTCGGTGGTCTGGTCGAGGTCCCAGTCCGGCCCCATCGCCCGGATGTGCGCCATGAACTCGTCGGTCACCTTCGACAGCGCGACCTCGGTGACGTCCATCTTGTGTTTGGAGATCAACTGGAGGAGCAGGTCGAACGGCCCCTCGAAGTTGGCGAGCCGCACCTTGAAGACACCGTCGCCGGCGTCCTCGGAGGTCTCCTGCGAGGACCCGCGGGACGAGGCGGCGCCGTGCGGGCCGGAGACGTCCTCGGCCTGCTCCCCGGGCGCGCCCGCGCCCGCCGGCGCCCCGGCCGCCCGGACCGGCCGCTCGACCGGCCCGGGACGCCCATGGTCCGCGGTCCGGGGAACCTGTTCCGGCACGGGGGGCGGATCCACGGCGGGAACGGCTTCGGGCGGGCCGTCCGCCCGTGTCCGCTGGTCGGCAGGCGCGGCGGCCTGTCGGCCGGGTGCGGCCGAGACGCGTCCGATCGCCGCCGACGCCTCCGTCTCCGTTCCCGCGTCGGTCGACTCCGCCTCCGTGCGCACGGCGGGGCGCGTGGGGTCCGGTTGCGCGTCGGGCGCAGTCGCGCCCGGAGTCCCGGGGTCGTACTCCTCCGCGTCCGGCGCCGCCGGCTCGGGGATCCGCGCCGGGTCTGCGGGGTCGGCGGCCGACGCTCCGGCCGATGCGGCGGCCGGTCCGGCGGGGGCGGGCGCCCGTCCGGCCCGCAGGTCCTGTTCGGTGGGCGCCGCTCCGGCGGTCCCGGACGCGCCGTCGCCGGAAGGCGTCTCCTCGGGCAGCGGCGCGGCCGCCGGCGCTCCCGGGCCCCTGCCCAGCACGCGCCGGCGGCCGGGGCGTGGGCCGCGGTCGGGGCGGGGGGCGTCGTTCGAGGTCATGGCCCCCGCAGGCTACCGCTACCGCCCGCGCAGCCGTCGTACGAGGATGCTGGCGTCCCCGCGGGTCTCCAGGTCGGCCAGGACCACGGCGACCGCCTCGCGGACGATGCGGCCGCGGTCGACGGCCAGGCCGTGCTCGCCGCGGAGCACCAGGCGGGCGTGCTCCAGGTCCATCAGCTCCTCGGCGGAGACGTACACGGTGATCTTCTCGTCGTGGCGCTCACGGCCGCTGGGACGGCGCGAGGGCGACCGTCCCCGCTTGCGCGGCCGGTCGGCGGCAGAACCTTCCTGCGCGCCCGCACCCGGCCCGGAGCCCCGCGCGGAGCGCTCCGTGCCCCGGGTGCGCGACTCGCCCGCCGAGCCCGGTTCCGCGTCCGCCGCGGCGTGCTCCGCGCCCTCGCCGTCACCGCCCTGCGCGGGCACCGACTGCGGTGCGTCCTCGGCGGCGGCCTGGTCGCTCTCCCCCGCCGGGGCCGGCACCCGGGCCTCGCCGCCCGCCGGTCGCCGCGGGGTGGACGCCTGGAGCGCCGTTCCCCCTGTCGTACGGAAGAGTTCGTCGGCCCCCGGCAGACTCACTCGGCGTGACACCGGGCGAGCACCTCCCTGGCGAGCTGGCGGTAGGCGGCGGCACCGACGGAGTTGGACGCGTACGTGGTGATCGGCTCGCCGGCGACCGTGGTCTCCGGGAAGCGGACCGTGCGCCCGATGACCGTGTGGTAGACGTGGTCGTCGAACGCCTCGACGACCCGCGCGAGCACCTCACGGCTGTGCACGGTGCGCGAGTCGTACATCGTGGCGAGGATGCCGTCGAGCTCCAGGTCGGGGTTGAGCCGCTCCTGGACCTTCTCGATCGTCTCGGTCAGCAGCGCCACACCGCGCAGCGCGAAGAACTCGCACTCCAGCGGCACGATCACCTTGTGCGCGGCGGTCAGCGCGTTGACCGTGAGCAGGCCGAGCGAGGGCTGGCAGTCGATCACGATGTAGTCGTAGTCGTCCATCAGCGGCTTCAGCGCCCGCTGCAGGGTGGACTCGCGCGCGACCTCGCTCACCAGCTGCACCTCGGCCGCCGACAGGTCGATGTTGCTGGGCAGCAGGTCCATGTTGGGGACCGCGGTCTTCAGCAGCACCTCGTCGGCCGCCATGCCCCGCTCCATGAGCAGGTTGTAGACGGTGAGGTCGAGCTCCATCGGGTTGACGCCGAGTCCGACCGACAGCGCGCCCTGCGGGTCGAAGTCGACGAGCAGCACCCGGCGCCCGTACTCGGCGAGCGCGGCACCCAGGTTGATGGTCGACGTGGTCTTGCCCACGCCGCCCTTCTGGTTGCACATCGCGATGATCTTGGCGGGGCCGTGGTCGGTCAGCGGGCCCGGGATCGGGAAGTACGGCAGCGGGCGTCCGGTCGGGCCGATGCGCTCACGGCGCTGTCGGGCCGCGTCGGGCGCGAGCGTGGCGGCGTACTCGGGATCCGGCTCGTACTCCGCGTCCGGGTCGTAGAAGTGCCCCTCGGGCAGTTCGTCGTAGTCGGCGAAGTGGTTGCGGGGCGCGCCACTTCCGTCGCCGGCCATGGCGTTCACGTGTTGGCCATCCATACTCATGTGTGCTGTCCGAGTTGCCTGCGGACTGTGGTGGTCGGCTGCGGAGGTGCGTACAGCTACGGAGCCGACAGCCTCGAGACGCCCGGGACCGTGGGTCCGCGTCGGCATTCCTGGTTGACCACCCCCGGGAGTAAATGTCGACTCATTCACAAGTCGTCTTACCTCCTTGGTGACCAGGGAACTTCTAGACAGGTCAGCGTGGCACCATGCCGACGTTCGGCGACTCTATGGCGTGTCGGCCGTCCGCAGCAACACAATCCGCCGGACCCGGCCCGATGTGTCGGCAATGAAACATCCCTCTGTCAAGGGCGTACGGCCGTCGCACAGCAGGTTTCACCGGTGCGCGAATCGGTTGAAGCGTTACGTTCGAGGCGAGTTGACCGAGAATCGCAAAGTGACCATACACACACCCGGCCGGACCTTGTCGGGCAAGGTCCGGCCGGGTGTGTGGCGTTGACGGCGTCTGTTGACGTATCGCCTTTACCGCTTGACGACTTAGGCGAGCAGCGAGGCCAGTTCCACGTGCTCCAGGCCGTGCGCCTCGGCGACCTCCCGGTAAACGACCTTGCCGTCATGGGTGTTGAGACCCTTGGCCAGCGCGGCATCGCGGCGCAGCGCCTCGGCCCAGCCGCGGTTGGCCAGCTCCACGATGTACGGCAGCGTGGCGTTGGTCAGCGCGTAGGTGGAGGTGTTGGGCACCGCGCCGGGCATGTTGGCGACGCAGTAGAAGACCGAGTTGTGGACCGGGAAGGTCGGCTCGGCGTGGGTGGTCGGGTGGGAGTCCTCGAAGCAGCCGCCCTGGTCGATCGCGATGTCGACAAGGACACTTCCGGGCTTCATCCGGGACACCAGCTCGTTGGTGACCAGCTTCGGGGCCTTGGCGCCCGGGATCAGCACGGCGCCGATCACGAGGTCGGCCTCCAGGCAGGCCTTCTCCAGCTCGAAGGCGTTGGAGACGACGGTCTGGATCTTCGTGCCGAAGATCTTGTCGGCTTCCTTGAGCTTGGTGATGTCCTTGTCGAGCAGGGTGACGTGGAAGCCCAGACCGATGGCGATCTGCGCCGCGTTCCAGCCGGAGACGCCGCCGCCGATGACGACGGCTCGGCCCGCGAGCACACCGGGGACACCGCCCGGCAGCACACCGCGGCCGCCGTTGGCGGCCATCAGGTGGTAGGCGCCGACCTGGGGGGCGAGGCGGCCCGCGACCTCGGACATCGGGGCCAGCAGCGGCAGGGCGCGGCTCGGCAGCTCGACCGTCTCGTAGGCGATGGCGGTGGTGCCGGACTCGATGAGCGCGTCCGTGCACTCCTTGGAGGCGGCCAGGTGCAGGTAGGTGAAGAGCGTCTGGTCCTTGCGCAGGCGGTGGTACTCCTCCGCGATCGGCTCCTTGACCTTCAGGAGCAGGTCCGCGGTGGCCCAGACCTCGTCGGCGGTGTCGAGGATCCGCGCACCGGCCGTGACGTACTCCTCGTCGGGGATCGAGGAGCCGACGCCGGCGTTGCGCTCGACGACGACCTGGTGACCGTGGCGCACCAGCTCGTGCACGCCGGCGGGGGTGATGGCCACCCGGAACTCGTTGTTCTTGACCTCGCGGGGGATGCCGACCTTCACGTGGATCACGGTCCTTGGCTCAGAGGATGGGCTATTACAAGGCATACCCGCTCAAGCGCGGGCACACCGGGAGAGACCGCCGGAGAACGTGCGGCAGAGCCAGTTTAATGAAGGCGTTCTCTCTGTCTAGCCTTTCAAAGCATTAATCTTCAGACGATGTGCTGCGGATTTCGCAGGTGTCTGCGGGATCTTCCCTCAGCATCCGCTCGGCGGTGCCCCGCTCCAGGCCCGCCGCGGTGGGGTCGCCGAGCCGGTCGAGCGTGTCGGCGAGCCGCAGGTGCAGCGCGGCCTGGAGCCGTACGTCCTCGGCCCGGCGGGCCCAGTCGACGGCCTCCTGGCAGGTGCGCAGCGACTCCTCGGGCCGCCCGGCGTACTCCTGGACCCTGGCCAGCTCGGACAGCGCCCTCGCGTGCGCGGCCACGTCGTCGCCCCTGCGGTGTCCGGCCACCGCCGCGCGCCAGGCCCGCACCGCCTCGCCGTAGCGTCCGGCGTAGGTGTGGGCGGTGGCGAGACGGCCGTAGACCCGGGCGGCGTCGGCGCGCTCGTCCCGGGCGAGGCGCTCGGCGAGGGCCCGGCCGAACCAGTCGGCGGCCCGGTCGTAGTCCCCCAGCTCCAGATGGGCGCCGCCCACGGATTCCATCGCGCGGCCGGTCGCGTACGGGTCGTTCGCCTCCCGTCCGGCGTCCAGCGCGGCCCGGTAGCGCACCAGCGCCTCGGCGGTACGGCCGGTGCGGGCGTCCAGGTCGGCCAGGTTCAGCAGGGCCGCCGCCTTCTCCCGGGGCAGTTCGCGGCGCTCGGCCACGTCGAGGACGAGCCGGTGGATCCCGTACAGGTCGGGGGCCGCGGCCCGGGTCCCGAAGTGGGCCACCATGGCCCGCACCAGCTGGGACATGAGTCTGCGGGCGAGGGTGTCCAGCTCGCCGTCGGCGACCGCGAGGCGGGCCGCCGCCAGCAGGGCGGGGCGCCGGGCGCGCAGCCAGTCGGCGGCGGCCCTGGGGTGCGGGAAGCGCAGGTCGCGCGGTGTGGCGAGGAGCTTCTCGCGGGCCTGCGGGCTGTCCGTCTCGGTGACCGCGCGGCAGGACTGGAGCAGCCGCACCGTCCGCTCCAGCATGCGGGCGCGGGCCAGTTGCAGCTCGGCGGGCCGGTCGTGCCTGCGGGCCAGGGCGCCGAGCCGGCCGTGCAGGCACCCGGGGACCTCGTACTCGGGCAGCGCCGAGTCGACGGCGCGCAGCAGGCCGTGGGCGACGAAGTCGTCCAGGGTGGTGCGGGCGCCGCTCACCGAGCAGCCGGCCAGCGCGGAGGCGGTGTGCGGGTCGACCAGGCCCGCCGGGGCGAGGGAGAGCAGCCTCAGCATCCGGGCGGCGGTGCCGGGCAGCGACGCGTAGACGAGGCCGAAGACACGGCCGAGCGCGCCTGACTCGTCGCTCTCCGCGTGCACGTGCTTGGCGAGGTCCGCGACGGCCGCCTGGGGCCGGGCCGCGAGCCAGCCGCCGGCCAGGGTCAGCGCGGCGGGCTGGGCCTGGCACAGCTCGACCAGCTGTTCGGCGGCCCGGGGGTCGACGGTGATGCGGACCGAGCCGGTGTGGCGGGAGAGCAGTTCCACGGCCGACTTGGTGTCCAGGCCGCCCAGCGTGCACGGGCGGACGTCCGCGATGCCGGTCAGCGGGCCCTCGGCCACGGCGACCGCCAGGCAGTCAGGGGTGTCCGGCAGCAGCGCGTCGACCTGCTCGGCGTCGGCGACGGCGTCGAGCAGGAGCAGCACCCTGCGGTCGGCGAGCGCGGTGCGCAGGGCCTCGGTGAGGTCGTCCTCGTCGGCCCCGGGCGGCGCGGTGCGGTCCAGTGCGGTGAGCAGGTCCCGGGCCAGGCGATCGACCGGGACACGGGTGCCGTCCGGCTCGCTCAACCGGGCCCGCAGCACGCCGTCGGGGTAGTCGTGCGCGACCCGCGCGGCCAGCTCCTCGGCGAGCGCGGTGCGGCCCGAGCCGGGGCGGCCCGCGATGAGCAGCACGCGCGCGCGAGGGGCCTTGCGGCCGGAGAGGGTGTCGAGGCCGGCGCGCTCGATGTCGGCGCGCAGCCCCTTCAGCTCCCGGGTGCGGCCCAGGAACCCGCTCTCCTCAGAAGGGTCCTGGGACAGTCGTACGCCGTCCGTGTCCACCGCCTGATCCGTCACGGGCCACACTCCCGATCCCACCGCACGCCGGTGCCCGCCGGAAGCCCGGTTCGGGCGTTTGAGAGCCTAGTTCACGCTCTGCGACGTTCCCGGTGGAGCGCGGCGGGCACATCCCCCGATCGGATCAGCCGATGGTCACACCGGTGGGGTTCCGAGGCCGTCCTCAGGCCTCGAAGGGGCGGGCCGGCCACGGCGCCAGGGCCGGACGGAGCGCGTCGAGCCCCTCGCCCCGCTCCGCCGCGACCAGCGCGAGCACGCCCACGACCAGGCAGTTGTTGTGCAGCTCGCCCGCGAGCACCCCCTGGACCAGGTCGGCGACGGGCACCCGCGCCAGCTCCATGTCGGCCTCTTCGTCCTCGACCTCGAAGCGCTCCCCGGCGGCCTCGGACAGGTCCCGGGCGAGGAAGATCCGTACGGCCTCGTCGCAGCCGCCGGGGGTGGTGTAGACGTCGGTCAGCACCCGCCAGTCCTCGGCCTTGACGTGCGCCTCCTCGTACAGCTCGCGCTGGGCGGCGTGCAGCGGGTTCTCACCGGGGACGTCGAGCAGGCCGGCCGGGATCTCCCACAGCTTCTCGCGCACCGGGTGCCGGTACTGCCGGATGACCAGCGCCCGGCCCTCCCCGTCCAGGGCGAGGACGGCCACCGAGCCGGGGTGGACCTGGTAGTCGCGGGTCACCACGGAGCCGTCGGGCATCACCACGTCGTCCGTGCGGACCGAGGTCTTCTTGCCCCGGAAGGGCGTCCGGCTGCCCCGGATCTCCCACTCCTGAGGGGTGTCCTTGATCGTGCTGCCCGTCATCGGTGACCTGTCCTTCCAGAGGTACGCGAAAGCCGGGGCCCGCGCCGTTGAGTGCGCGCGCCCCGGCCACCGTACAACTGGTGTGTTACTTCGACGTCTTCCGCTCGACCGCGGCCTTGACCAGCCCGGCGAAGAGCGGGTGCGGGCGGGTCGGGCGCGAGCGCAGCTCCGGGTGCGCCTGCGTGGCGACCAGGTAGGGGTGGACGTCGCGCGGGTACTCGACGTACTCGACGAGCTTGCCGTCCGGGGAGGTGCCCGAGAAGACGATGCCGGCCTTCTTCTCCAGCTCCGCGCGGTAGGCGTTGTTCACCTCGTAGCGGTGGCGGTGCCGCTCCTCGACGTACTCCTTGCCGTCGTAGACCTCGCGCACGATGGAGCCCTCGGCCAGCTTCGCCGGGTACATGCCGAGCCGCATGGTGCCGCCCATGTCGCCCTCGCCCGCCACGATGTCCAGCTGCTCGGCCATGGTGGAGACGACCGGGTGGGCGGTGGCGGGGTCGAACTCGGTGGAGTTGGCGTCCGCGACACCGGCCAGGTTGCGCGCGGCCTCGACGACGATGCACTGCAGACCGAGGCAGAGGCCGAGCAGCGGGATCCCGTTCTCACGGGCGTACTGGATCGCACCGACCTTGCCGGTCACCCCGCGCTCGCCGAAGCCGCCCGGGATGCAGATCGCGTCGACGTCGCCGAGCTGTGCCCTGGCGCCGGCCGGGGTCTTGCAGTCGTCGGACGTGACCCACTTGATCTTCACCCGGGCCTTGTTGGCGAAGCCGCCCGCGCGCAGCGCCTCGGTGACCGAGAGGTAGGCGTCGGGCAGGTCGATGTACTTGCCGACCAGGGCCATGACGATCTCGTGCTCGGGGTTGTGGACCCGGTCGAGCAGGTCGTCCCAGGTGGTCCAGTCCACGTCGCGGAACGGCAGGTCCATCCTGCGGACGACGTAGGCGTCCAGGCCCTCGGTGTGGATGACCTTCGGGATGTCGTAGATGGAGCGGGCGTCGGGGCAGGCCACCACGGCCGCCTCGTCGACGTCGCACATCAGGGAGATCTTGCGCTTGATCGCGGTCGGGACCTCGCGGTCGCAGCGCAGGACGATCGCGTCCGGCTGGATGCCGATGTTGCGCAGGGCGGCGACGCTGTGCTGGGTGGGCTTGGTCTTCAGCTCGCCCGACGGACCGATGTAGGGCAGGAG
This sequence comes from Streptomyces sp. NPDC111628, assembly GCF_055635195.1. Classification (NCBI taxonomy): domain Bacteria; kingdom Bacillati; phylum Actinomycetota; class Actinomycetes; order Kitasatosporales; family Streptomycetaceae; genus Streptomyces; species Streptomyces sp. NPDC111628. Next base: position 428,620 of record NZ_JBVKBZ010000008.1, read on the forward strand.
CGAGATGTGGACGACGAACACGTTGTCCCGGCCGACCTCGTGCCGGACCTGGCGGACGGTCTCCAGGAACGGCAGCGACTCGATGTCGCCGACGGTGCCGCCGACCTCGGTGATCACGACGTCGACCTCGTCCGTCGCCATGCGGCGGATGCGGTGCTTGATCTCGTTGGTGATGTGCGGGATGACCTGGACGGTGTCGCCCAGGTACTCGCCGCGCCGCTCCTTGGCGATCACCGTGGAGTACACCTGGCCGGTGGTGACGTTGGCCGAGCCGTCGAGGTCGCGGTCGAGGAAGCGCTCGTAGTGTCCGATGTCCAGGTCGGTCTCGGCGCCGTCGTTGGTGACGAACACCTCACCGTGCTGGAAGGGGTTCATCGTGCCGGGGTCGACGTTCAGGTACGGGTCGAGCTTCTGCATCACGACGCGCAGGCCCCGGGCCTTGAGCAGCATGCCGAGGCTGGAGGCGGTGAGCCCCTTGCCCAGCGAGGAGGCGACACCCCCGGTGACGAAGATGTGCTTGGTCGTCGAAGCTGTGCCGGATCGAAATGCGGCGGGCGGCATGGCCAAGAGGGGGCTCCCGTGGTCGCGGTCTGGGGTGCGGTGCGTTCGTCCTCCGCCCCGGTCGTCCCGGGTGTCGTCGGCGGCGCCGTCGCTGCGGTTCCGGGGTTTTTCTCCCACCGGTCCACGGGCTACCAGCGTATCAGCGCCTCGGGGCGATGGCGTCCGGCCACCCTCCGCGCACGCCCGGACACGCAGGTGGGAAGGTCACCGTTTCCTCACCCGGTGGTCACCCGTTCGGCGGACCCGGGTTGCCCGGAGCGGCACACAGATCATCTACGTGCGTCGTATCCTGCTCGGACGTTCGCTGCCGAGCCCGCCCGGCGACACGGCACCACCCCTCGCCCGTCAGCACCGGAACAACGAGAGCTCGTCAGTTCGTTGAGCAACAATTGTCAATCGGGGCACCACGTTTGGCTGCACGGCCGGACGGCTGCTTTGCTTCATGACTCAACGAGGCATGGCACGCAGGACACCCGTCCCCGACACACATTCCTGACACACACCCCTGACCCCATCCTTGACCGCTGACCGCACTAGCGACCGCCCCCATGCGGGGTGACGTGGCCGTTCGACTGGAGTTGCACGTGGCCGGGCGCATCGAAGACTACGCACTCATCGGAGACATGCAGACCGCCGCGCTGGTCTGCCGGGACGGCACAGTCGACTGGCTGTGCCTGCCCCGCTTCGACTCGCATGCCATCTTCGCCGGCCTGCTGGGCACCGGGGAGCACGGCTTCTGGCGGCTCGGCCCCGCGTACGCCCCCGGCGCCGAACCGCCCACCTCGGCCCGGCGGACCTACCGCGGCGACTCGCTGATCCTGGAGTCCGAGTGGGACACCCCGCGCGGCACCGTCCGGGTGACCGATTTCATGCCGCCGCGCGACGGCGCGCCGCAGCTGATCCGGATCGTGGAGGGCGTCTCCGGCCGGGTGCCGATGCGTTCGGAGCTGCGGATGCGGTTCAGCTACGGCCGGGTGGTCCCCTGGGTGCACAAGCACGAGGGCCGCACCGTGGCCGTCGCGGGCCCGGACTCCGTGTGGTTCGACACGGAGGCGGAGACCTACGGCAAGGCACTGACCACGTACGCGGACTTCACGGTGGCGCCGGGCGACCGGATCGCGTTCACCATCTCGTGGGAGCCCTCGCACAAGGAGCCGCCGGCGCTGCCGGAGCCCGAGCAGTCGCTGGTGGCCACCGAGGACTTCTGGCGCGACTGGGTCGAGCACTGCACGTACCACGGCCCGTACCGCGAGGCGGTGGTCCGCTCCCTGATCACGCTGAAGGCGCTGACGTACGCCCCCACCGGCGGCATCGTCGCCGCGCCCACCACCTCCCTGCCGGAGGACATCGGCGGCGTCCGCAACTGGGACTACCGCTACACCTGGCTGCGCGACGCGGCGATCACGCTGTCCTCGCTGCTGCGCACCGGCTACCGCGAGGAGGCCCGCGCCTGGCGCGAGTGGCTGCTGCGCGCGGTCGCCGGCGACCCCGAGAACCTGCAGATCATGTACGGCATCGCCGGTGAGCGGGAGCTGGGCGAGGCGGAGCTGGACTGGCTGCCGGGCTACGAGAACTCGACGCCGGTCCGGGTCGGCAACGGCGCGGCCCACCAGCTCCAGCTGGACGTCTACGGCGAGGTGACCGAAGCCCTGCACCTGGGCCACATGACGGGCCTGGCCCGCAACGACTACGCCTCGGTGCTCCAGCTCAAGCTGATCCGCTACCTGGAGGACCACTGGAACGAGCCGGACGAGGGCATCTGGGAGGTGCGCGGCCCGCGCCGCCACTTCGTGCACTCCAAGGTGATGGCCTGGGTCGCCGTCGACCGCACCATCAAGCTGATCGAGTCCGGCGACGCGGACGGCCCGCTGGAGCGCTGGAAGCAGCTGCGCGACGACATCCACCGGGACGTGTGCGAGAAGGGCTACGACAAGGAACGCAACACCTTCACGCAGTCCTACGGCTCCCAGGAGCTGGACGCCTCCCTGCTGCTGATCCCGCAGATGGGCTTCCTGCCGCCGGACGACAAGCGGGTCATCGGCACCATCGAGGCCATCCAGCGCGAGCTGTCCACCTCGGACGGCTTCATCCTGCGCTACCCGACGGACGGCAAGGACGAGGGCGTCGACGGTCTGCCGGGCGACGAGGGCGCCTTCCTCGCCTGCTCGTTCTGGATGGCGGACGACCTGGCGATGATCGGCCGGGTCGACGAGGCGCGCAAGCTCTTCGAGAAGCTCCTCTCCCTGCGCAACGACCTCGGCCTCCTCGCCGAGGAGTGGGACCCCCGCCTGCAGCGCCAGGTCGGCAACTTCCCCCAGGCCTTCAGCCATGTCCCCCTGATCGACACGGCCCTCCGGCTGACGGCGAGCGGCGCCTACGGCGGCTGACCGGCCCCGCGCTGCCGAGGCCCGGTGCTGCCAAACGCCGGTGACCGTGGTCCGTTCAGGGGGCCAGGGCCGTCAGGGTCCGTGCGCCGCCCGGGTCGCCCGCCGTCGCCGGTACCAGGGCCATCTCGTCCAGGCCCGCCTGCGCGTAGGCGACCATCCGGGTCCGTACGGTGTCCGGGTCGCCGATCAGGCCCACGGTGGCCGCCGCCTCTTCCGGCAGCGCCCGCAGCAGGGTGTCCGCGTCGGCTCCCGTACGGGCCAGCGCGACCGCCTCGCCGAAGCCGGCCTCCTCGAACATCTCGCGGTAGCCGGGCACCGTGAGATAGCCCACGACGCTGCGCATGACCTGGGTGAGCGAGGCGGGGTCGGGGTCGACGGCGGCGGGGACCCAGGCGGCCAGCGTCGGCGGGGTCCGCCCGGCCTCGTCGGCCGCGGCGAGCAGCTTGGCGCGCAGGGTGCGGACCTGCTCGGGCGAGACCACGTCGAGGAGCATGCGGTCGGCGTACCGGGCGGCGACGGAGATCGCGCGGTCGCCGAAGGCCGCCACGGTGAGCGGACCGCCCGGCGGCCGGTGGCGGCGCTGAAAGGTGCTGCCGGGCACGACGGGCTCGCCCGGCGCACCGTGGAGCAGCTCCCGCAGTGCCGCGGCGGTCGCCTCCAGGACGGCCGCCGGACGCTCCCGGGCCCTGCCGTGCACGCCCTCGACCACCCGCTTGCTGGACGTGCCCAGCGCCACACCGACCGGGCGGCCGGTGACCGCGGCCACCGCGGCGGCGCCCCGCGCGATGCCGTGCGGGTCGCGCACCGACACGGCGACCGGCCCGGCGGTGAGCGCGATCCGCCGCGTGCCCGCTCCGACGGCCGCGGCCAGCACGAACGCGTCCCAGGTCGGCCCCTCCCCCAGCCACACCTCGCGGTATCCCAGCCGATCTGCCTGCCCGGCCACCCGCAAGGGCTCGTCGAGGGGGCTGGCGTCCTCACGTGCGGCGGCCACGACGGTGATGTCCATGTCGGGTGCCCTACCCAGCGGGCGGCCGCCGACCCGGGGGCGGGCGGGTGGATGTCCCGGGTGGATGTCCCGGGTGGGTCGCGCCGGGTAGCGTCCGGCCCATGGACAGCGGCACGAACAGCGGATTCGACACGCAGGGCGCCGGGATCACCGTGCGCCGGGCCCTGGAGCTGCCCGGGCTGCGCAGCGGTCTGCCGGAGATCCTCGCGGGCGCCGACCGCATGCAGCGCACGGTGCGCTGGGTGCACGCCGGTGAGGTGCCCAACATCGCCTCGCTGCTCAAGGGCGGCGAACTGCTGCTGACCACGGGGTACGGCCTCGGCACCCGTCCCGCCGAGCAGCGGGCGTTCGTGCGCACGCTGGCCGAGCGCGGCATCGCGGCCCTCGTCGTGGAGCTGGGCCCGCGCTTCACCCGGCTGCCCGCGGCGCTGGTCGACACGGCCCGCGCGGCCGGGCTGCCGCTGGTGCAGCTGCACCGCGAGGTGCCGTTCGTGGCGGTCACCGAGGAGATCCACACCGAGATCGTCAACGGCCACTACGCGCTGCTCCAGCGGGCCGAGGAGGTGCACCGCCGCTGCACCGAGGCGCTGCTGGGTGGCGGCGGCGTGCCCCAGGTCCTCGCCATTCTGGCCGACTTCGCCGGCAACCCGGTCTTCCTCGAGACCACCGACGGCCGCCTGCTGTACGCCGCCGGTGCCGGGCCCGAGGGGGCCGACCCCCTCCAGGTCTGGGAGGGGCTGCGGGATCCGCACAAGGACGCGCCGCCCCCGGCGGGCTCGGTCCTCGTGGACGTGCCCGGCGGCGGACCCGGCGCCGGGTCGGTGCGCGCCCGCCTCGTCCTGCTGCCGGTACGGTCCTCGCCGGCGCCGGTGCACCGGATGGCGGTGGAGCGGGCGGCGGGCATCCTCGCCGTGGTGCTGATGCAGGCGCGGCAGGAGGAGGAGCTGGCGGCGCGCGGGCGGGGCGACTTCCTCACCGACCTCGCCGAGGGCCGGATCACCGCCGAGGACGCCCCCGCGCAGGCCCGCGTCCTGGGCTTCAAGCCGGGCGCCGGTCCGCTGCTCCCTGTGGTGATGCGGCTCGGCGACGCCCTGTCCCCGGCGGGCGGCGGCTGGGCGGTGCTGGCCCGCGCGGTCGCCGAGGAGCTGGCGTCGGTGGGGGTGCCGGTCCTGCTGGGCGTGCGGCCGGTGGAGGGCCGGGTCCCGCTGCTGCTGGGGCTGCGCTCGGAGTCGGAGCGGGCCGCGGTCGCCGACCGGGTCGCGGCGGCGCTGCGGGCGGGCGTGGAGCGGGCCGGGATGCGGCGTCCCGGGGCGCAGCCCCCCGTCGTGGTCGTCGGGGTGTCCGGCGGCTGGGCGGCGGCCTCGGCGGGCCTCAGGCACGCGGCGGAGACGGCGACCGCGGCGCAGGGACTGACCGACCGGCCCTGGTACGACGCGCGGCGCCTGGACATCGACCTGCTGCTGTGGCGGCTGCGCGACCACCCGGATCTCGCGGCGTTCGTGGACCGGGCGATCGGCCCGCTGCGGGACCACGACGACCGCTCCAAGCCGCCCCTGCTGCCCACCCTCCAGACGTACTTGGCCCATGCCGGCCGCAAGGCGGAGACGGCGCGCGAACTCCACCTCAACCGGCAGACCCTCTACAACCGGCTCGCCAGGATCGGAGAGTTGCTGGGCACGGACCTCGACGACCCGCAGACCGTACTGGCGTTGAGCCTGGCCCTGCGCGCCCGCCGGCACGTGCCGTAGGCGGCGGGGCCCGGGCGGGACCCGGGCGGGTGCCTAGAACAACGGCGCGGGCTGCGTCAACTCGTCGTAGATGCTCAGCACCTGGGCGACGGTCTCGTCCTCGGTCGGCCACGTGGCGGCCTGCCGCGCGCCCCGCTCGCGGAGTTCGTCCTGCCGCGCGGGGTCGGCGAGCAGGCGGACCACGGCGTCGGCGAGGGCCTCCGCGTCCCCCGGCGGGACGAGTTCGGCGGCGTCGCCGACCAGTTCGGGGATGCCGCCGACGGCACCGGCGACGAGTGGCACGCGCGCGTGGAGCGCCTCCTGGGCGAGGACGGAACGTCCCGGCTCCCGGCGGCTCGGCAGCAGCGCGAGGTCGGCCGCCGCCAGCAGGTCGGGCACGTCGTCGCGGCTGCCGACGAGCACCACCGGCAGCCCGTCGTCCTCGATCCGGCCCTGCAACTCGCCGCGCAGCGGCCCCTCCCCGGCGACCACGACCAGCGGCGCCGGGTCGAGGCGGCGCCACACGCGGGCGGCGTCGAGCAGGACGTCGTACCCGCGGTGCCGCTCGAGCGATCCGACCGCCACCAGCAACGGCCGGTCGATGGCGCCGAGTTCGGCCCGGACCTTGGGGCGCAGCCGGTCGGGGTCGTCGGGTCCGGCCGGGGGGCTCGGCCGGGCGGGGAGTGCGACGGGCCCGAGGCGGGCGTCCCGGGCACCCGTCCGCCGCGCCCCGTCGACCAGTTCCGAGGTGGCGCCGAGCACGACGGTGGCGGCCTTCATCACCCGCCGCTCCAGCACGCGCAGCAGCTGACCGCGGGCCCCCTCGGCGTGCGCCCGGTCGTGCCAGGTGACGACGAGCGGAGTGCGTACGCGCCGTCCGCCGAGGGCCAGGGCGGCCCGGAAGGAGGCGTGCAGTCCGTGCGCGTGCACCAGGTCGGCTTCGGCGCACACCGTCCGCAGCGCGGCCACCGAGACGGGATCGCTGCTGCGCGGCACGTGCACGTGGTCGGCCCCGGCGCCGGTGAAGTCGTAGGTGCACTCCGCATCGGTGGGGGCGCACACCGTCACCTTCACGCCCCGTGCGACGAGCCCGGCGGCCAGTGAGCGCACGTGCGCGCTGCTGCCGGCGTTGCCGCCGCCCAGCACCTGCACGGTGCGCAGCGGCGACTGGCCGTGCGGTGAGTGGCTGCTCACGGGGGTCACCTGGCCGGGGCTCCTGGTTCGGCGGGAGACGGTCACGAAGGACGCGGGGACGGTCACGAAGAACGTACAGAAGGATGGTGCGGACGGGGTGCGCCGGGCGGTCTCCCGTGCGCCGCTCCGTCAAGGATGCCAGGCCGCACGGGTGTTCCGGGAACGACGACCGCCACGACCGGACGACCGGCGGGGCAACGACACGGGACCACCTCACCCGTACGAGTGAACGTCACGCCGTCGCACCGGACCGGCCACCCGGGGCGTACGTCCAAGAGACCGACGAAGTACGCCCGCTCGGGCCCCGGAGCCGCTACTGGTCGGCCCGGGCCGTCTCCAGCAGTTCCTCCGCGTGGGCGCGGGCCGTCTCCGAGTCCTCCTGGCCGGCGAGCATCCGGGAGAGTTCCCGGACGCGTTCCTCGCCCTCCAGGACCTTCACGCCGGAGCGGGTCACCGAGCCGTCGTTCGTCTTCTCCACCAGCAGCTGCCGGTCGGCGAACGCGGCCACCTGCGGCAGATGCGTGACGACCACGACCTGCGCGCTCTTCGCCAGCCGCGCCAGGCGCCGCCCGATCTCCACCGCCGCCTTGCCGCCGACCCCGGCGTCGACCTCGTCGAACAGGTAGGTCGGCACGGGATCGGTGCCCGCGAAGACGACCTCCACGGCCAGCATCACGCGCGACAGCTCACCACCGGAGGCGCCCTTGGCGATCGGCCGCGGCGGCGCCCCGGGATGCGGGGCCAGCAGCAGCTCCACCTCGTCGGCGCCCGACGGCCCGCAGGCGACCGTCCGCCCGCCGACCTCGACGCCCTCCGGATCCTCGGTCTGCCGGATGTCGAACGACACGCGCGCGTGGGGCATGGCGAGCGACGCCAGCTCGGCGGTCACCGCGGCGGCGAACCGCTCGGCGGCCTCGGTCCGCGCGTCGGTCAGCGCCTGGGCGAGACCGCCCAGTTCCGCCCGCAGCGCGTCCCGCTCGGCGGTCAGCTCGCCGATCCGCTCGTCGTCGCCGTCCAGCTCGGTCAGCCGCGCGGCACTCTGCTCGGCCCAGCTCAGCACGGCCGCGACGTCCTCGCCGTACTTCCGGGTCAGCGCGGTGAGCGCGGCCCGGCGCTCCTCCACCGCCGCCAGCCGCAGCGGGTCGGCGTCCAGGTCGTCGGCGTACCCGGCGAGCTCCCCGGCCACGTCGCGCAGCAGGATGCCGACCTCGCCGATCCGCTCGGCGAGCGCGGCCAGCGCCGGGTCGTGGGACCGTACGGCGTCCAGAGCCCGCTGCGCGCCCGCGACGAGCGTGGCGCCGTCCACGCCCTCGGGATCCTCCGGGTTGCCCGCCAGGGCGGCGTGGGCGACCGTGGCGGCCGACGCGAGCGCCTCGGCGTGTCCCAGCCGCTCCGCCTCCTCCGCCAGCTCCAGGTCCTCACCGGCGCGCGGCTCGACCGCCGCGACCTCGTCGAGGCCGTAGCGCAGCAGATCGGCCTCCTGGGCGCGCTCACGCGCGCGTGTGGTGATCTCCTCCAGCTCACGGGCGACGGCCCGCAGCCGACGATAGGCCTCCGCGTACTTGGCGAGCGGCCCGGCGACCGCGTCGCCCGCGTACCGGTCCAGGGCCTGGCGCTGCCGGGTCAGTTTCAGCAGCCCCTGCTGGTCGGTCTGCCCGTGCACGGCGACCAGCTCGTCGGCCAGCTCGGCGAGCATCCCCACCGGCACCGACCGCCCGCCCAGGTGCGCGCGCGATCTCCCCTCGGCGGACACGGTACGGCTGATCAGCAGCGCCCCGTCGTCCAGCTCGGCCCCGGCCTCCTCGGCCCGTACGGCGGCCGCGGCGTCGCCGGGCACGGCGATGCGCCCCTCGACGACCGCGTTCTTCGCCCCGATCCGCACGAGCGCCGCATCGGCGCGCCCGCCCAGGAGCAGCCCCAGGCTGGTGACCACCATGGTCTTGCCGGCACCCGTCTCACCGGTGACAGCGGTGAACCCGGGCGACAGCTCGACCACGGCGTCATCGATGACTCCGAGCGACCGTATCCGCATCTCCTCAAGCACGGACACGACCATACGAGGTCCAGGCCGGAAAGCGCACACAGCCCACCCTTGTCATGCCGGGAAGGGGTACGCCCTCAGGGGCGCGGGGAACTGCGCGACCAGCCACGCACGGCCCGCAGCCGGGACACGACAGAACCACCCCTTCGAGACCGCTAATGCGGCGCCCCGCGCCATCCAGAAACCGGCAACGCAAATTTCGCCACCAGCCGGTCGGTAAACGACGCATGGTGCAACCGAGCCAACCGCACCGGCACCGCCCCCCGCCGCACCTCCACCCGCGCCCCCGGCGGCAACTCCACCGTCCGCCGCCCGTCACACCACAACACCCCCGGCGGGACGTGCGGCAGCACCTCCACCGCGAGCACCGAGTCCGGCGAGGTCACCAGCGGCTTCGCGAACAGCGCGTGGGCGCTGATCGGCACCATCAGCAGCGCCTCCACCTCGGGCCACACCACAGGACCGCCGGCCGAGAAGGCGTACGCCGTCGACCCGGTCGGCGTGGACAGCACGATGCCGTCGCAGCCGAACCCGGTCACCGGCCGGCCGTCGATCTCCAGCACGACTTCCAGCAGCTTCTCGGCTCCGGCCTTCTGCACGGCCGCCTCGTTCAGCGCCCAGTCGGTGTGCACGATGTCGCCGTTGCGGTGCACGACGACGTCGACGGTCATCCGCTCCTCGACCTCGTAGGCCCGGTTCACCACCCGGTCGACGACCTTGTCGAGGTCGTCGCGCTCGGCCTCCGCCAGGAAGCCGACCCGGCCGAGGTTGACGCCGAGCATCGGCACGCCCGAGGCGCGGGCGAACTCGGCGCCGCGCAGCAGCGTGCCGTCGCCGCCCAGCACGATCAGCAGCTCGCACCCGTCCAGGCACTGCGGGGTGGCCTCGCCGACCAGCCCCACCTCACCCGGCAGCGGCAGGTCGCGCGCCTCGGCCTCCAGGACCCGTACGCCGATCCCGGCCCGCAGCAGCCCCTTGACCACCAGCTCCGCGCTGCGGATGGCAGCGGGGCGCCCGGTGTGGGCGAGCAGGAAAACAGTACGCGCTCGGTTCTGTGTCAACGCGGCCCCTCCGCCACTGCACGGTCAACATCGGCCGGGTCCAGTTCACCGGCTCCGGCCCGCAGCCACAGAAAGTACTCGACGTTCCCGGAGGGCCCCGGCAGCGGACTGGCGGTGACCCCCTTCACCCCGAGCCCCAGCTCCCAGGCCTTCCGCGCGACTCCCCGCACGGCCTCGGCCCGCAGCTGCGCGCTGCGTACCACTCCCCCGCTGCCCAGCCGCTCCTTGCCCACCTCGAACTGCGGCTTCACCATCATCACCAGGTCGGCGCCCGGCCGGGTGCACCGCACCAGTGCGGGCAGTACCAGTCCGAGCGGGATGAAGGACAGATCCCCCACGACAAGGTCCACGGACTCCCCATCGATCGCTTCCGGCGTCAACTCGCGTACGTTCGTACGGTCCTTGACGGTGACGCGTTCATCCTGCCGGAGACTCCACGCGAGTTGTCCGTATCCGACGTCCACGGCGACGACGTGCGCGGCGCCCGACCGCAGCAGTACGTCGGTGAAGCCGCCGGTGGAGGCACCGGCGTCCAGGGCCCGCCGCCCCTCGACGACGAGGCCCTGCGGCAGGAAGGCGGCGAGGGCTCCGGCGAGCTTGTGGCCGCCGCGCGAGACGTAGTCGGGGTCGTCGCCGTCGGCGGTCACGACGATCGCGGCGGCGGTCTCGACCTGCGTGGCGGGTTTGGTCGCGACGGTCTTGCCGACGGTGACCCGCCCGGCGGCGATCAGCTGGCTCGCGTGCTCGCGCGAGCGCGCCAGCTTGCGGCGCACCAGCTCCGCGTCGAGACGGCGGCGTGCGACTCCTGCCACGTTCGGTTCAGCTCCTGCGGTCGTACGGTGATGGCGGCGACGGGGGCGCCGGTGGTCCCGGGCGGGTGTCGAGCGCGGTGAGCGCGTCGCGCAGCCCCCGGTGTACATCCTCGTACACCTCGACATGTCCGTCGGTGGCCAGGTGGTCGGCGTCGGCCAGCCGCGCCAGTCCGGCGTCGACCTCGGCGTTCCCGGTGGGGTCGCGCGGGACGCCCAGCGGGGCGGGGGCGGCCGGCTCGTACCCGGGGCCGGTGCGCACCCCGGGCTCCGCCTGCTCGGGCTCGGTCTCCGGCTCCGGCTCCGGTACTGCGTCGCTCATGCCCCGACGCTACCGCGTGGCTGGGGTACGGTCGGTCCCGATGGCGACGACTGAGGAGTGCCGTGCCGCACTCGACAAGCTCTCGGACAACATGCGGGGCGCCGAAGGGGACGTGCGGTCGGCCACGGAGCTGGACCGCTCGGTGAGCTGCCACATCACCGACCTGGACGTCACCTTCGCCGGACGGATGGCGGACGGCCGCATCGACGTGCGCGAGACCCTGGAGGGGCCGCCCCGGGAGAAGGCGGAGATCAGGCTGGCGATGACCGGCGACGACCTGGTGGCCCTGGTGGCGGGCGAACTGAACTTCGCCAGGGCCTGGGGTTCGGGCCGGGTGAAGCTGGAAGCGGGCCTGCGCGATGTGTTCCGGCTCAGGAAGCTCCTGTAGCGACCGCCTTCACCTGCTTGTCCACCTGCTTGGTGCGTCCCTTGCGGGCGGCCGGCACCACCAGCGGCGTACCCGTCTCCGGGTCGTCGATGACCTGGCAGCGCAGCCCGAAGACCCGCTCGACCAGGTCGGCGGTGACGATGTCCTTCGGCGCGCCCTCGGCGATGACCTGCCCCTCGCGCAGCGCGATGAGGTGGGTGGCGTAGCGGGCGGCGTGGTTGAGGTCGTGCAGTACGGCCACGAGGGTGCGGCCCTGCTCCTCGTGGAGTTCCGCGCACAGGTCGAGGACGTCGATCTGGTGCTGGATGTCCAGGTACGTCGTCGGCTCGTCGAGCAGCAGCAGCGGGGTCTGCTGGGCGAGCGCCATGGCGATCCACACGCGCTGGCGCTGTCCGCCGGAGAGTTCGTCGACGTAGCGGTCGGCCAGCTCGGAGATGCCGGTCTGGGCCATCGACTCCTGGACGACCCGCTCGTCCTCGGTCGACCACTGGCGCAGGATGCCCTGGTGCGGGTAGCGGCCGCGGCCGACGAGGTCGCCGACGGTGATGCCGTCGGGCGCGATGGAGGACTGCGGCAGCAGGCCGAGGGTCCGGGCGACCTGCTTGGCGGGCATCGACTGGATGACCGACCCGTCGAGCAGCACCCGGCCCTGGCTCGGCTTGAGCATCCGTGACAGGGCGCGCAGCAGGGTGGACTTGCCGCACGCGTTCGGGCCGACGATCACGGTGAAGGAGTTGTCGGGTATCTCCACCGACAGCTTCTCCGCGATGACCCGCTGGTCGTAGGCGAGGGTGACGTTCTCGGCGGTCAGGCGGTTCACGTTGCTGTTGCTCCTTTGGTTGTTCGGCCCGCTGCGGTGGCCGGTACCGGTGCTCATATCCGGCCCGCCTTGCGCTCGGTGACCAGCAGCCACAGCAGGTAGACGCCGCCGAGCACGCCCGTGACGACACCCACGGGCAGCTGGTCGGCACCGAAGACCCGCTGCGAGACGAAGTCCGCGCCGACCAGCAGGGCGGCGCCCATGCACAGGGACGGCAGCAGGTTGGGGCCGGGCGAGCGGGTCAGGCGCCGGGCGAGCTGCGGCGCGGTGAGCGCCACGAAGCTGACCGGTCCGGCGGCTGCGGTGGCCGAGGCGGTGAGCAGTACGGCGGCCACCATCAGCAGCGCCCGCACCCGCTCGACGCGCACCCCGAGGGCGTACGAGACGTCGTCGCCCATCTCCATCATCCGCAGCGCCCGTCCGTTGGTGAGCACGAGCGGCACCAGCACGGCGCACAGCGCGAGCAGGGGCCAGACCTGGTCCCAGTCGCGGCCGTTGAGGGAGCCGGTCATCCAGACGACGGCGCGGGAGGCGTCGACGATGTCGGCGCGCGTGAGCAGGTAGCCGTTGACGGCCGTGACGATCGCGGACACGCCGATACCGACCAGGACCAGTCGGTATCCGTGCACGCCCCGCTTCCAGGCGAGCAGATAGATGGCGACGCCGGTCACCAGGCCGCCGACCAGCGCGCCGACGGTGACCTGGGCCGAGCTGCCGGAGAACAGGACGATCATGATGAGCGCGCCGGCCGTCGCACCCTGCCCGAGGCCCAGTACGTCCGGACTGCCCAGCGGGTTGCGGGAGATGGCCTGGAAGAGCGCACCGCCGACGCCGAGCGCGCCGCCGACCAGCAGTCCGACCAGGACCCGCGGCAGGCGCAGTTCGTTGACGATGAACTCCTGCCCGGCGTTGCCCTGGCCGACCAGGGTCTTCAGCACGTCGGCGGCCGGTATGTCGAAGTCGCCGGTGCCGATCAGCAGCACGCTCGCGGCGAGCGCGAGGAGCAGCAGCAGCGCGACGACGACCACGGCCCGCACGTCCAGGCGGAGCGACAGCCCGCCCGGGGTGCGCACGGCACGGTTGCTCTTCCCGGTCTCCGCGGTCTTCGCGGTCTTCGCGGTCTTCGCGGTCTTCGCGGTCTTCGCGGTCTTCACAGCTGGGCCGTCCTCCGCCGTCGTACGAGAAAGATGAAGACCGGCCCGCCGAGGACGGCGGTGACGATGCCGACCTGGAGTTCCGAGGGCCGGGCGACGATCCGGCCGAGGACGTCCGCCCCGAGCAGCAGCACCGGGGACAGGGTCGCCGCGTAGGGCAGGATCCAGCGCATGTCGGGTCCGGTGAAGGAGCGGACGATGTGCGGGATCATCAGTCCGACGAAGACGATCGGCCCGCAGGCCGCGGTCGCGGCGCCGCACAGTACGGTCGCGGCGAGCATGGACAGCGCCCGGGTGCGGTTCAGGTTGGCGCCGAGGGCCTTGGCGGTGTCGTCGCCCATCTCCATGGCGTTGAGCGGCCGGGCGAGCGCGAGGGCGAGGACCGTGCCCACCACGAAGAACGGCAGCACCTCCCGGATGGTGCCGGTCGTCGCCGAGGCGAGCGAACCGACCGTCCAGAAGCGCATCCGGCCCAGCGCCGCGTCGTCCATGATCATCACGGCCTGGAGGTAGCCGAAGAGCGCGGCGCTGATCGCGGTACCGGCCAGCACGAGCCGCACCGGCGTGGCCCCCCGGCTGCCACCCAGGAACCAGACCAGCGCGCCGACGCCCGCCGCACCGGCGAAGGCGAACCACACGTACCCGGTCAGCGAGGTGACGCCGAAGAAGGTGATGCCCGTGACCACGGCCGCGGAGGCGCCCGCGTTGATGCCGAGCAGTCCGGGATCGGCCAGCGGATTACGGGTCAGCGCCTGCAGCACGGCTCCGGCGAGGCCGAGGGCGGCGCCGGCCAGCAGACCGAGGACGGTGCGCGACAGCCGCTCGCCGACCACGACGTCGCCGTAGGTGCCCGAGTCGTGGAAGAGGCCGTGCCAGACCTCCGCAAGGGACAGGTCCTTCGCGCCGATCGCGATGCTCGCCAGCACGATCAACACCAGGACCGCCACGGAGACGGGCAGCCCCGCGGCACGCAGGACACGACGCTTTGAGGGCGGCGCGGGAGCGGTCTCCGCGCGCTGTTCGGGGGGACTGTCGACCAACACGCAGTTAGGTTAGCCTACCCTGCTAATCGATCACGATCCCCGAGCCTTCCCGAGGCCGCCCCGGCCCGGCACACACCCGGCGGCACCGGCCCGCCGGCCCCGGTACTCGAAGGCGCCGCGGGTCAGCGCGGTCACCGGGCGCCTTCCCCGTACGCCGCGTCACAACCCCAGCCGCGCCAGCGCCTTCCCCGAGTCCAGCCCGCAGCCCTGCTCTCCGCCCGCCGTCCAGGCCGCCGCGCACAGCGCCCGCAGCCCGTCCAGCGCCGCGCCCTCGCCGTCCAGCTCCAGCCGCTCCCCGCCGGCCGTCGCCGTCCAGCCTCCGCAGCGGAAGCCTGCCTCCGCGTCACCCGTGACGTCCGGCTGTCCGGTGAGCAGCCCGCGCAGATCGGCGTCGACGTACGTCGGCCGGTGCCGCGGCGGCGCCGCCAGCAGCTGCGCCCCGTCGGTCACGCCGGTCAGGACGAGCAGCGAGTCGACCTCCCCGTTGAACGCCCCCTCGATGTCCGTGTCCAGCCGGTCGCCCACCACCAACGGGCGCCGGGCGCCGGTCCGCAGGATCGTCTCCCGGTGCATGGGCGGCAGGGGCTTCCCCGCGACCTGCGGCTCGGCGCCGGTCGCGATCCGCACGACCTCCACCGCCGCGCCGTTGCCCGGGGCGATCCCGCGGGCGCCCGGGATGGTCAGGTCGGTGTTGGAGGCGTACCAGGGCACGCCCCGCGCGATCGCGTAGCAGGCCTCGGCGAACCGCCCCCACGGCAGCTCGGGCCCGCCGAAGCCCTGCACCACGGCCGCCGGATCGTCCTCGGCCGACTCCACGGGCTCGAGACCGCGCTCACGCAGCGCCACGCGCAGCCCTTCACCGCCGATCACCAGCACTCGGGCCCCCGAGGGGAGCTGCTCGGCGATCAGCCGGGCCACCGCCTGCGCCGACGTGATGACGTCCTCGGCCCCCGTCGGTATACCCAGCTCGGTCAGGTGCGCGGCCACCACGTCGGGGGTCCGGAGCGCGTTGTTGGTGACGTAGGCCAGGCGCATGCCGCCGTCGCGGGCCGCGGCGAGGGAGTCGACGGCGTGAGCGATCGCGTTCCCCCCGGCGTACACCACGCCGTCCAGGTCGAGCAGCGCCGTGTCGTACGCCTCACTCAGGTCCGGCCCACTGCCCGCGGGCCTCGTCCTGACGCTCCGGCTCATTGCGCATCGCTCCTCGTTCGTCGCCTTTCCCCCGATCATCCCCCATGCCACTGACACACGTACGATGCCGGGATGAACTCTGCAGGTCACCCGGAAGCAACGGCGCGCCGGGGCCTGGAACTCACCCCGTTCCGAGGCCTCCGCTACGACCCCGACCGGGTCGGCAGCCTGGCCGCCGTGACCTCCCCTCCCTACGACGTCGTGGTCCGCCCCGACGGCCTGCTCCACCTCGAGTCCGCCGACCCGTACAACATCGTCCGGCTGATCCTGCCCCAGGCCGCCACACCCGAGGCGCGCAACGAGCAGGCCGCCCGCACCCTGCGGCGCTGGACGGCGGAGGGCATCCTGACCACCGACCCCGAACCGGGCCTGTACGTCTACGAACAACGCGACCGCGAAGGCATGCTGCAGCGCGGCATCATCGGCGCCCTGCGCGTGTCGGACCCCGCCGAGCAGGTGGTCCTGCCGCACGAGGACGTCATGCCCCACGTCGTCGCCGACCGCGCGGCACTCATGCGGGCCACCCGGGCGAACCTCGAGCCCCTCCTCCTGACCTACCGCGGCGACGACGGGACGCCGGCCACCACCGCCCTCGTGGAACGCACGGCCGAGCAGCCGCCGCTCCTGTCCACGACCACGGAGGACGGCTTCTGCCACCGCCTGTGGTCGGTGACCGACCCGGACACCGTGACCCGCGTCCGGACCGAGCTGTCCCGGCACCAGGCCCTCATCGCCGACGGCCACCACCGGTGGGCCACCTACCGCACCCTCCGCGCGGAGCACCCTTCGCCCAGCCCGTGGGACCACGGCCTGGTCCTCCTGGTCGACACGGCCCGCTACCCGCTGCGCGTGCGCGCCATCCACCGGCTGCTGCACGGCGTCCCGGTGCACGAAGCCGTGGCCGCCCTCGCCGGACACTTCCGCGTCCGCCGCCTCGGCACGTCCCTGGACGAGTCACTGGAAACCCTGGCGAAGGCGGCCGATGCGGGCAACGCCTTCCTCCTCGCCGGCGACGGCGCCTTCCACCTCGTCGACCTGCCCGACCCCGGGCTACTGGCCCGCACCGTGCCCACCGACCGGCCCGAGGCCTGGCGCACGCTGGACGCCACCGTCCTGCACGCCACGCTCCTCGCCCACGTCTGGCACGTTCCGGACGACTCGGCGTCCCACATCTCCTACATTCACGACACGGCGGCCACCGTCGAGAAGGCCGAGCGCGACGGCGGTACGGCGGTGCTGATGCACCCGGTCCGCGAGGAGGTCGTCCGCGAACTGGCCCGACAGGGCGTCACGATGCCCCGCAAGTCGACGTCCTTCGGCCCGAAACCGGCCTCGGGCCTGGTACTGCGCCCACTCGACGCCTGAGACGACCTGACGAACGCCGAAGGGGCGGGCCCGTGAACCGGTCCCGCCCCCTCGACTCGCCGTCAGGCGTCAAGCCGTCAGGCCATCAGCCCTTGTCGCCGTCCTCGGCGGCAGGGCTCTCCCCCTCGCTCTCGGACTCACCCTCGTCCAGGGCGTCCATGAACTCCACGCCGTCCAGCTCGGCGAGCCGGTCGGAGGCGTCCGTGCTGCCGTCCCGGTCCGACTCCACGGCCTTCGCGAACCACTCCCGCGCCTCCTGCTCCCGGCCTGCGGCCAGCAGCGCGTCGGCGTAGGCGTACCGCAGCCGCGCGGTCCACGGCTGGACGGAGTGGGAGGCGAGCTCGGGGCTCTGCAGCGTCACGATGGCCGCGTCCAGCTGACCCATGTCACGCCGGGCACCGGCCGCCACGAGGCGCATCTCGACCTGACCGGCCTTGTCCAGCTTGTGCACCTCGGGGGCACCAGCCATGTCCAGCGCCTTCTCCGGCCGGCCGAGCCCGCGCTCGCAGTCGGCCATGACCGGCCACAGCTCGACGGAACCGGTCATCCGCCGAGCGGCCCGGAACTCCGCCAGTGCCTCGGCGTACTTCTGGTTGGCGTACGCGGCGAACCCGGCAGCCTCCCGTACGGCGGCGACGCGGGAGGCCAGGCGCAGGGCCACCCTGGAGTAGCCGTACGCGGCCTCCGGGTCCTCGTCGAGCAGCCGCGCGACCATCACCAGGTTCCTGGCGACGTCCTCCGCGAGCGTCTTGGGCAGGCTCTGCAGCTCCTGCCGTACGTCCTTGTCGATCTCGTCGCCCGTGACCTCCTCGGGGATCGGCAGCCGCTTGATCGGCTCCCGGTCCCGGTCGCGGTCGCGCTCCTCGCGGAAGCGGCCACCGCCACCCTGCCGATCGTCCCGGCCCCGGTAGCCCCCGGGCCGCCCTCCGCGGTCGTCACGACGAGGCCCACGGCCCCCGCGGTCGTCGCGCCCGCGGAAGCCACCACGGTCACCACCCCGGCCGTCGTCCCGCCGGTCGTCACGCCGGCCGAATCCGCCACGCTCACCACGGTTGTCGTCCCGACGGAAGCCGCCACGATCGCCACGGTCGTCCCGACGGTCGTCACGCCGGAAGGCAGGACGGTCGTCCCGCCGGTCGTCGCGTCGGAAGGGAGGACGATCATCCCGACGGTCGTCACGGCGGTCGTCACGACGGTCATCCCTGCGGTACGAGGGACGGTCGCCGCGGTCGTCACGACGGTACGAGGGACGGTCGCCGCGGTCGTCACGACGGTACGAGGGACGGTCACCCCGGTCCCCGCGGTCGTCACGACGGTACGAGGGACGGTCACCCCGGTCCCCGCGCTCACCGCGGTCGTCGCGGCGGAAGGACGGACGGTCACCACCCCGGTCATCCCGACGGAAACCCCGGTCGCCACCACGGTCCCGGTCGTCCCGACGCCCGTACCCGCCACCGCGGTTGTCCTCGCGACGACCGTCGCGGCGGTCATCACGGCGATCGTCCCGACGGTCGTCCCGACGGAAGCCACCGCGCTGCCCACCACGGTCATCGCGCCGGTCGTCACGCCGGAAGGCGGGACGGTCGCCGCGGTCGCCGCGGTCGTCACGACGGTACGAGGGACGGTCACCCCGGTCCCCGCGCTCACCGCGGTCGTCGCGGCGGAAGGACGGACGGTCACCACCCCGGTCATCCCGACGGAAACCCCGGTCGCCGCCACGATCGCGGTCATCACGACGCGGCCCACGGTCTCGGTCGTCCCGGCGGAAGCCACCGCGCTGTCCGCCACGGTCGTCGCCCCGGCGGTCGTCTCGGCGGAACCCTCCACGGTCCCCGCGCTGATCCCTGCGGTCACCCCGGTCACCACTGTCCCGTCGGCGCTGGTCGCGCTCCGGTCGGTCGTCGGGAGAGTTGGTGGACATCGGTGACTCCTGTCTTCGGTACTGCAAGTCATTCTCGCGCAGCCGGGTACCCGGTGCGCCCTGAAAAAACGAAAGGACCCCTGGTCCCCAGCTGAACGCTGGGGACCAGGGGTCCTTTCCAAAGATTGTTCGGCGGCGTCCTACTCTCCCACAGGGTCCCCCCTGCAGTACCATCGGCGCTGTAAGGCTTAGCTTCCGGGTTCGAAATGTAACCGGGCG
>NZ_JBVKBZ010000009.1:0-411936 GCF_055635195.1 Streptomyces sp. NPDC111628
GTACTGCAGGGGGGACCCTGTGGGAGAGTAGGACGCCGCCGAACAATTATTGCTGGGAGACCCCGCACCGGGAACGGTGCGGGGTTTTCTGCGTTTAGGGTCTCCGTATGCGCTACGACTTGGTTATCTTCGACAACGACGGTGTTCTCGTCGACAGTGAGCCGATCTCGAATCGGCTGCTGGCCGGCTATCTGACCGAGCTGGGGCACCCGACGTCCTACGAGGACTCGCTGCGGGACTACATGGGTGGTGCCATGCACCGCGTGCACGACCTCGTGCTGGAGCGGACGGGGCGGCGACTGCCCGAGGACTTCGACGATGTCTTCCACGGGCGGGTGTTCGCCGCCTTCGAGCGGGAGCTGGAGCCCGTTCCTGGCGCTGCCGGTGTGCTGGAGAAGCTCGCCGCGGACGGGGTGGCGTACTGCGTGGCCTCCTCCGGGAGTCACGAGCGGATTCGGATGGGGCATCGCAAGGCCGGGCTCGACCGGTGGTTCGACGACGAGCGGATCTTCAGTTCCCAGGACGTGGGGCGAGGGAAGCCGGCGCCGGATCTGTTCCTGCACGCGGCCGCGCGGATGGGCGTGGCGCCGGAGCGGTGTGTCGTGGTCGAGGACAGTCCGCTGGGCGTGCGGGCGGCCGTCGCGGCCGGGATGGACGTGTACGGGTTCACCGCGATGACGCCCGCCGGGAAGCTCGACGGAGCCACTCGGCTCTTCGCGGACATGGGGGAGTTGGCCGACCTGTTGCGCGGCTGAGGCCTGACATTTGTCATGCGCGGATCCGGACGGTTGTTTCTACTGCGGGACCCTGCCCGGCCGCGAAGCTGAGTGCATGACCAAGCCTCGTAAGTCTCGGACCGTCGTGTCGCTGCTCCTGGACGTGGGCGTGCCCGTCGGGTCGTACTACCTGCTGACGGGAGCGTTCGGGACGAGCGCGGTCGCGGCGCTCGGCTGGAGCAGTGTCGGGCCCTTGCTGCGGACCGGTTGGGGGGTGCTGAGGCAGCGGGAGGTGAACGTGCTGCCGCTGCTCATCCTGCTGGCCAACCTGGCCGGGCTGCTGATGGGCTTCGGGACGGGGGACGCCCGGCTGATGCTGGCCAAGGACAGCGCGGTCACCAGCCTGGTCGGGTTCGCGCTGCTGGGGTCGGTGCTGCTCGGGCGGCCGATGATGACGGCGACCCTGAAGCCGTGGCTGGTGAAGGGGGACGCGGGCCGGGAGGCGGCCTGGGGACGGCTGCGGCGTGAGTCGTCGGCGTTCAGGCGGGCGGAGCTGCGGTTCTCGGCGGTGTGGGGAGTCGCCTTCGTCGGCGAGTGCGGGGTGCGGATCGTGGGGGTCTACGCGTTGCCCGTCGACACGATGGTGTGGCTCGGGACGGTCGTCATGATCGTGACGATGCTGGTCGCGTTCGTGGTGAGTGGTGCGCTGGGGGCGGGGCCCATGGCCCACATGATCGGGGCCGCCGTCACCACGGACGACGCCGTCGATGCCTTCGACGCGGTCCTGGAAGCTGAGAAGAATTCATCTTTGGTTGGATCTACCCACGGGTAAGCCGGGGCCCTACGCTCGCCGCCATGACTGATGTGCTGCGGCGCGGCAGGGCCTCGCTCGCGTTCGGTTTCTTCGCCCAGGGTGTCGCCTTCGCCCTGCTGGTGACGCGTATCCCGGCCATCCAGGACCGGTACGGCGTCTCCGACGCGCTGCTGCCCGTCTTCCTGGCCGCCGTGCCGATCCTGGCCGGGGTCGGGAGCGTGGTGAGCGAGCGCCTGGTGCGGCGAGTGCGGCCGAGCCGGCTGCTGCGCTGGTCCCAGCCGGTGGTGCTGTTGGCGCTGCTCGGGGTCGGGGCGGGGGACCGGGTGGCGGTGCTGGCCGTCGCCCTGGCGGTCTTCGGGCTGGCGGTGGGCGCGCTGGACGCGTCGATGAACATGCTCGGCGTGAGCCTGCAACGGGCGTACGGGCGAAGCATCATGCTCGGGTTTCACGCCGGGTACAGCCTGGGCGGGATTCTGGGGGCCTCGCTGGCCTGGGCGGGGGCGCACTGGGGTCTGGCGCTGTGGGTGTCGTATCTGCCGGTGGTGGTGTTGCTGTTGCCGGCCGCGCTGGTCGGGAGCCGGTGGTACGTCGACGGGGACCGTGAGGGCGGCGCGGAGGGCGCGGGCACGGGCACGGGCACGGGTGAGGTCACGGGCGGGGGCGGAGTCGGCGCGGGTGTCGGCTTCAAGGTGCTGCTGCCGCTGTGTCTGGTGATGACGTTCGCGTACATCGGGGACTCGACCGTCTCCAACTGGAGCGCGAAGTACCTCCAGGACGTGCTGGGGAGTTCGGAGCAGCTGGCCACTGTGCCGTACAACGTCTACATGGTGACCACGCTGGTGGGGCGGGCCCTCGGGGACTTCGGGGTGCGTCGGTTCGGGGCCGTGGCGGTGGTGCGGGGCGGGGCGGTCGTCGCGGCGGGCGGGTTCGCCGTGGTGGCCTCGGCGCCGGGAGCCTGGGTGGGGATGCTGGGGTTCACGCTGCTGGGTCTCGGGCTGTGTGTGCTGGTGCCGCAGACGTTCGCGGCGGCGGGGCGGCTGGCGGCGGAGAGGGACGGTCGCCCGGGGGCTTCCGACGCGGCGGTGGCGCGGCTCAATGTGTTCAACTACGTCGGCTTCCTGATCGGTTCGCCGTTGGTGGGCGCGCTCGGGGACGCCTGGAGCTATCGCGGGGCGATGCTCGTGCCGATGGTGTTGGTGCTGGTGACGGTCGTGTACGCCAGGTCGTTCGAGGGTCAACCGGACCGATACGGTGGCGGGCATGAGCGGCCGCGCACAGCTGATGTGGGACGAGGCAGTAACGGGCTATGACTTCGGTCCCGAGCATCCGATGGACCCGGTCCGGCTCGCCCTGACGCGCAGTCTGGTCGGTGCCCTCGGGCTCGACCGGGAGGTGGAGGTCGTCGCGGCGCGGCCGGCCGGGGAGTCGACGCTGCGGCTCGTCCACCGGGAGGACTACATCGACGCGGTGCGGGCGGCGTCGGCGGATCCGCGGTCGGCGGACGGTTCGTACGGGCTCGGGACGGTCGACGACCCTGCCTTCGCGGGGATGCACGAGGTGTCCTCGCTGATCGCCGGGCAGTCGGTGGGGGCGGCGGAGGCGGTGTGGCGCGGGGACGCGCTGCACGCGGTGAACTTCGCGGGCGGGCTGCACCACGCGATGCCGGGGGCGGCGTCCGGGTTCTGCGTGTACAACGACGCGGCGCTGGCGATCGCGCGGCTGCTGGAGCTGGGGGCCGAGCGGGTCGCGTACGTGGACGTCGACGTGCACCACGGGGACGGGGTGCAGGCGGCGTTCTGGGAGGACCCGCGGGTCCTGACGGTGTCGCTGCACGAGCATCCGGCGACGCTGTTCCCGCAGACCGGTTGGCCGGAGGAGACGGGGGCGGACTGCGCCGAGGGGTCGGCCGTGAACGTCGCGCTGCCGGCGGGGACCGGGGACGCGGGGTGGCTGCGGGCGTTCCACGCGGTGGTGCCGGAGGTCCTCGCGGAGTTCCGGCCGCAGGTGCTGGTGACGCAGCACGGCGCCGACACGCACTTCGAGGATCCGCTGGCGCATCTGGCGGTGTCGCTGGACGCGCAGCGGGCGGTGCAGGTGGCGTGTCACGGGCTGGCGCACGAGTACGCCGGGGGGCGGTGGGTGGCGCTCGGCGGGGGTGGATACGCCGTGGTGGAGGTGGTGCCGCGGTCGTGGGCGCATCTGGTGGGGATCGCGGCGGGGCGGCCGGTGGAGCCGGAGACGGTGATTCCGGAGGGGTGGCGGCAGGAGGTGTACGCGCGGACGCGGCAGCTTGGGCCGATGCGGATGACTGATGGGCGGTGGCCGGTGTCGTATGCCTCGTGGGAGGCGGGGTACGACCCTGCGGATCGGTTGGATCAGGCGGTGCGGGCGGCTCGGCGGGCGGTTTTTCCGTTGCGGGGGTTGTTGGCGTAGGGGGTTTCTCGGGCGTTTTCCGGTTGCCCGGCGTTGGTGCTGGGCGGGGGGCGGTGCGCAGCCCGGCGTCGCGGGGTGCCGCTGCGCCCACCCGTGCCGCCCCAGCGGCACGATTGCCCGCAGCTGGGGGGGGGCACGGGTGTTACGCCGACCGTGCGTAGATTCCCCCGTTTCCTCTTCCGGTGATGGAAGGACCCGGCAGCATCGGAGGTGTGCTGACCCGTGGAGCTCTTCGGGCTCATCTTCTTGATGTCCGGCTGGCCGGCGTGGTGGCGACCTCTCGGGAGGTGAGTCTGCGGAGTTACCGGTTGTTCGCCGCTAGGGATCCCCGGGTGCTGATCGGGATCGATCCGGAGCGGGACTGGGGGCAGCGGGAGCTGCTCGGGCTGATGGCGGAGAGGTGCGGGGTTTCGGCCGATCCGTGTGACGTCTCGGGCCAGGACGTCATCGACCCGGACCGGACCCTCGCGGCGCTGGACGCCTTCGCCGGGCGGCTCGCGGCGGCCGCCGGACGCCGGGCCCCGGTGCTGCTCGGCACCGGGCACCCGCACCGACTGCTCGGCTTCTACGTCGCCTTGGCCGAGGCGCTGTCGGCGGCGGGATGTACTGTCCTCACCCCGGCGCAGGGTCGCTCTGTCGACATAACGACCCGGTTCGGCCTACGCACGTACAACCTCGACTACGTCCGCGGAGTCGCGTTGGTGCGGGAGCCCGGTGCCGGGCGCGCCGGTGGTGAGCCCGGCGCGCACACGCACTCGCCGCTGCCGGTTCGGACCGCGCTGGCCGCCGCGGCCGAGGGCGGCGGGCCACTGCCCGAGTTGGTGATCGGGGACCACGGGTGGGTCTGCGGAGCAGGTCAGCTGGGGTTCGAGGCGATCGGGCCGGCCGATACGGACGATCCCGCGCTCTTCGTGGGGGAGGCCGAGGGGTTCGTGTCCGTCGCCGTTCCACTTGATGACGCCGTGCGGTCCGAGTACTACCGACCGCTTACCCGCTACGTACTCAATCGGGCGTGTCTGTCACGGTAGGGAAGCGATGGGTGCACCTCTTCCCCATTCGCATCACCCGCCCCTACATTGGGGAGTGAGCACGCAGCGACGAAGAGTCACCGGAAGGGGAAGCCGGTGGCCGTCGAGTGCGGAAGGTTCAGGTGTGTCATGGCTGCAGCTGGCGAGAGGCCTCTGAACGAGGTTCAGTTCCTTACCGTGGCGGAGGTCGCCTCGGTGATGCGCGTGTCCAAGATGACCGTGTACCGGTTGGTGCACAGCGGTCATCTGCCCGCGATCCGGGTGGGACGGTCGTTCCGCGTCCCGGAGCAAGCGGTTCACGAGTACCTCCGCGAGAGCTATGTGGGGGTGGAAACGGCCTGACTGGCCTCGATTACACCCTCAGCGCTCGGACCGGTAGGCTGGCCCCTCGTAGGTCGTGTGGGCCCATGGCGCTCACCAACCGAGTGATGAGAAGTGAGCGAGGACTGTCGTGGGCTCTGTTATCAAGAAGCGGCGCAAGCGGATGGCCAAGAAGAAGCACCGCAAGCTGCTGAAGCGCACGCGCGTTCAGCGTCGCAACAAGAAGTAAGCGACGCTGCGCCGTCGGCGTGGTCTGTGGCCCCCCACCGCATCCGGTGGGGGGCCACAGTCGTTCGGCCGTCATTTTTCGTCATGTGCCGCGTCCGGCGGTCATCACGGCGCAACACCTACCGGCTAAGTTGGCCCGCAGGCGGGGAACGCGGCAGGCTACGGTGCAGGCGGAAGGAAGGCGCTGATCTTGGGCAAGGTCGTGCTCGTGACCGGAGTGGCCCGGCAGCTGGGCGGCCGGTTCGTCCGGCGCGTCCAGCGTGATCCCGGCGTGGAGCGGGTGATCGGCGTGGACGCCGTCGCGCCCGAGCACCATCTGGGCGGCGCCGAGTTCGTCCAGGCGGACATCCGGCAGTCGGCCATCGGGCGGGTACTGGCCCAGACGCGTGCCGACACGGTGGTGCACCTGGACGTGACGGGCACGCCGCTGGGCAGCGGCAGTCGCGCCTCGGTGAAGGAGACCAACGTCATCGGCACGATGCAGCTGCTCGGCGCCTGTCAGAAGTCGCCGACGGTGCGGCGGCTGGTGGTGAAGTCCAGTACGAACGTCTACGGGTCCGCGCCGCGCGACCCGGCCGTCTGCACCGAGACCACTGCGCCCAAGTCCCTGCCCAGCGGCGGCTTCGCCAAGGACGCCGTCGAGGTCGAGGGGTACGTGCGGGGCTTCGCGCGCCGGCGGCCGGACGTGTCGGTGACCGTGCTGCGGTTCGCCAACATCCTCGGCCCGGCCGCGGACACGCCGCTCGCCTCGTACTTCGGACTGCCGTTGCTGCCCACGGTGTTCGGCTACGACCCGCGGCTGCAGTTCGTGCACGAGGACGACGTGGTCGAGGTCCTGCGGGTCTGCGCGGACGAGCCGCGGCGGTCCACGTTGAACAGCGGGACCTTCAACATCGCCGGGGACGGTGTGCTGCTGCTCTCGCAGTGCTCGCGGCGCCTCGGCCGTCCCACGGTGCCGTTGCTGCTGCCGGCGGTCACCTGGGCGGGTTCGCTCGTGCGTACGCTGGGGATGACGGACTTCTCCCCCGAGCAGATCCGGCTGCTCACCCACGGTCGGGTGGTGGACACCACGCAGATGCGCGAGACGCTGGGCTTCCGGCCGAAGTACTCGACGGCCGGGGCGTTCGCGGACTTCGCCCGCGGGCGCGGTGCCGGGCTGCTGCCGCCCGAGGCCCTCGCGGGGGCCGTCGACCGGATCGCGGAGCTGTCCCTGCCGGGCAGCGGTCACCTCCCGACGCAGAGCGCCAACTGAGGAGCGCATCAACGATGGCGGACGCCAAGGTCATTCCGTTCGACGACGACCGGTCGCGGGGAAGCCGCGGCGCGGGGAGCCGACGCAGGGGCGGTGCGGCGGAGTCGGCGCCGGTGGGCGAGGGGCCGGTGGGCGACGTGCAGCCGCTGCCCGTACGGGGAGCCGCCGCGCAGGACCCCGCCCCCGGGCCGGACGAGTCGCCCGAGCCGCGGTCGGCGGTCGGCGACGGCGGCGACCAGGACGAGGGCGATCAGGACGACGGCGACCAGGACGGCGGCCTGGAGCGGCGCGTCGCGGCCGGTCTGTCCTTCCTGCGCCGCCGGCTCACCGGCGACTACGAGGTCGACGACTTCGGCTACGACGCCGAGCTGACCGACCAGGTGCTGATGTCCCTGCTGCGCCCGGTGTACGAGAAGTACTTCCGGGTCGAGGTCAAGGGCGTGGAGAACATCCCGGCCGAGGGCGGTGCGCTGATCGTCGCCAACCACTCCGGGACCCTGCCGCTGGACGGGCTGATGATGCAGGTCGCCGTGCACGACCACCATCCGGCCGACCGGCACCTGCGGCTGCTGGCGGCGGACCTGGTGTTCGTGCTGCCGGTGGTCAACGAGCTGGCGCGCAAGCTGGGCCACACACTGGCCTGCGCGGAGGACGCCGAACGGCTGTTGGCGCAGGGCGAGCTGGTCGGGGTGATGCCGGAGGGCTTCAAGGGCATCGGCAAGCCGTTCGGCGAGCGCTACAAGCTCCAGCGGTTCGGGCGGGGCGGCTTCGTCTCCACGGCGCTGCGGCAGGGGGCGCCGATCGTTCCGTGCTCGATCGTCGGGGCGGAGGAGATCTACCCGATGATCGGCAACTCCAAGACCCTGGCGCGGCTGCTGGGCTTCCCGTACTTCCCGCTCACGCCGACCTTCCCGTGGCTGGGGCCGCTGGGCGCGGTGCCGCTGCCGACGAAGTGGACGATCCAGTTCGGTGAGCCGATCCGGACGGACGGCTACGCGCCGGAGGCGGCCGAGGACCCGGTGCTGATGTTCAACCTGACCGACCAGGTGAGAGAGCAGATCCAGCACACGCTCTACAAGCTGCTGGTGCAGCGGAGGTCGGTGTTCTTCTGAGGCGCGGTGCGTGGACGGCGTGGTGGGGGCACTGAGCCGGCGGACGGAGTCCGGCGCAGCCGGCCGAAGCCCGCGGAGCGGTGCGAGGGCAGCAGACAGGGGGGCCACGCTGCTGGTGCAGCGGAGGTCGGTGTTCTTCTGACGGCCAGTACGGCGATGGGCCTGTCCCACCGCCGTACACGCGCCGCGTCGGCTCAGTCCGCGTCCTCCGCCTCGATGCCCAGGCCGGGCAGGAGGCCCGGGAGGAGGGGCGGGAGGGTGACGTCCGGCTCCGTGGGCGGGGTGTTGCCGCCCGTGGACGGGGAGGCGGTGCCGCTGTCGTCCTTCGGCGGGTCCAGCAGGCCGCCGGTGCCGCCGCCGAGCAGGCCGTCGCTCTCGTCGCCGGACTCGGCGGACTCGCTGGGCCGGTCGGACTGCGAGCGACCGCGCTCGGACGTGCCCTCGTCGCCGGTGCGGGGCGCCGAGGAGTGACCGGAGCCGGGGGTGTCGGTGGTCGTCGAGCCGGAACCGCCCGGCAGACCGTCGTCCCCGCCGTCCTCGTCCTGGGCTGGCGGCTGCGGCAGCATGGACTGCAGCGGGGCCACGTCGTCGTCTATGGCGTCGAACACCGACGACACCTGCTCACTGACGTCCCCGAGCTGCACGGGCAGCCGCTCGCGCAGCGCTCCCCAGGTCTCCCGGTGGGACTGGGAGAAGGCGGAGAGGGCCTGCATGGGGGCCAGCGAGTCGGGGTCGTGGGCATAGGCCGCGCTGAGCAGGCGGTGGCCCTCGGAGGCGTCGTGCCGCATGCCGGACAGGGCGCGGCGGACCTCGCCGAGGGACTCGTGGTCGAGGGGGCCGCTGCGGCCGCGCTCCATCAGCCGGCGTGCCTCGCTGAGCCGGGTCGAGGCGAGGTCCAGATAGGCCCGGCCCCGCTCGTCGTTGCCGTCGGCGAGGCCGAGGCGGAAGTCCTCTATGCCGCGCTTGAGGCCGTAGAGCGAGTCGCCGGGCAGGGCGTCCGAACTGGCGGCGGCGACTCCGCCGAAGGCACCGGCGGCCACGCTCACGCTCAGTCCGCCCGCGGTGAGGCCCTTGGCCAGCCGCGAGCGGGGCCGGAACCTGCTCAGCGGGGCCGCCCGATGGGTGCCGCGCGCCCGGCGCTGCTCCGGTACCGACGTGTCCGTCGCCCCGCCGCTCGCGGTGCCCTCCTGCAGCATGGCCTCGAAAGCGGCCACGAGCTGGGCCCGCTGGACGACCTTGACCTCGGGATCCAGCTCGGGCCGGGGCAGCGTCTCCAGACCATGGGCGAGGGTCACCAGGCGACCCTGCTCGGTCGGTTCCGCGGTGGCCCCGGCGGTCGCCGGCCCTCCGGACTGCTCGGCCGCCGCCCCGGGATCCGACTGCTCCTCCAGGGCCTGGGCGAAGGCGTTCGCCCGCCGGTGTGCCGATACGTTCGCGATCACTGGCGGCACCTCCTCTCGTCATCACGGTCGACTCCCCAGGGGGTCCTGAGGGTTGCACGCCCTGGTCGGAACCATCCGATCGGGTGATCGGAGTCGGCCAGGGAGTGACCACAGGGAGCCTGCATCCCGCACAACGAGCGGCGCGGCACTTGGGTTACGGACGCTGGATGATCGGACGGCGGACTCAACGGACTCTCACCAGTGGTGACTTGGGGAACACGAAGGGTGAGCGCCTCGACGGGCGGCTCTCAGCGGGCGTCGTCGGGGAGCAGCCGGGCGAGGGTGCGCACGGCCCGGTACTGGAGCGTCTTGATGGCGCCCTCGTTCTTGCCCATGACCCGGGCGGTCTCGGCGACCGAGAGGCCCTGGAGGAAGCGCAGGGTCACGCACTCCTGCTGCTGTGGGTTGAGCCGCCGTACGGCCTCCAGCAGGGCGGCGTTGGAGAGGGACTCGAGGACGGAGTCCTCGGGGGAGCGCTCGACCTCGTTGGCGTCGAGCATCTCGCCGGTGGTGACCTCGAGGCGGAAACGGCTGGACTTGAAGTGGTCGGCGACCAGGTTGCGGGCGATCGTCACGAGCCAGGCGCCGAAGTCGCGGCCCTGCCAGGTGAAGGTGCCGATGCGCCTGAGCGCCCGCAGGAAGGTCTCGCTGGTGAGGTCCTCGGCGGTGGCCTTGCCTCCCACGCGGTAGTAGATGTAGCGGTACACGGTGTCGCTGTACTGGTCGTAGAGCCGGCCGAAGGCGTCGGCCTCGCCGGCCTGGGCCCGCTCGACCAGCTCCATCATGCGGGCGCTGTCGCTGTCCGCGGCGGGGCGGCGGTGGGTGGTGGCGGCGGCCCCGGACGAGGACGACCGCGCTCGTCTGCCGACGGCGGCGCTTCCTTCGGCCAGTGCGTAGCACGGACCGGCGGGCACGGCGGCCGCGGCGAGGGCGGGGACGGCATACGCGGTGGGGACGAAGCCGCGCAAAAGGTCTTGGGCTGATTTGACCGTTGCGCGCAGCGTAGCCAGGCCCGAGGCGTCAACCCCGACGTGTGGGTACACGGGACTCCCAGAGGCAGAGCTTCCATCACGTGCAGTACGGAACCATTCACCCGTCGTAGCGAAGGTGGGGCACCGGAATGCGTCTGAGGAGAATAACGCTTCGTGCAGGCACTGCTACGCCCAGTTGCTCAAATCATCGATTACGTCGCTTCTGTGCCCGATTGACGCTCGATCAGCTGCGCCAGAATGATCGCTTGGTGACCGGAACGGTTCGGATTCCGTGTGACTACAGAGCGTGTTGTGGTCGATGTGAGTACAGGGGACTGGAAAGCCGGTCCCTGGGGTACGTCATCCCGATTGGGTCGACGACCGGGTCGACGGCCGGTCAACGGCGGCGGCGGTGCAGCGCGATGGCCGCCGCGGTGCCGCCCGCCACCGCCCCGACGCCCGCGGCCGCGGGGATGCCGACCTTGGCGGCCTTGCGCCCGGTGCGGTAGTCGCGCAGCCGCCACTCCAGCTCGCGGGCGTGCTTGCGCAGCTTGGAGTCCGGGTTGATGGCGTACGGGTGTCCGACCAGCGACAGCATCGGGATGTCGTTGTGGGAGTCGCTGTAGGCGGCGCAGCGGGACAGGTCCAGGGCCTCGGCCGCGGCCAGCGCCCGGACCGCCTCGGCCTTCGCGGGGCCGTGCAGCGGCTCGCCGACCAGCTTGCCCGTGTAGACGCCGCCGATCGACTCGGCCACCGTGCCGAGCGCGCCGGTCAGGCCCAGGCGGCGGGCGATCACCTGGGCGATCTCCACCGGGGCGGCCGTGACCAGCCAGACCTTCTGCCCGGCGTCCAGGTGGGCCTGGGCGAGGGCGCGGGTGCCGGGCCAGATCCGCTCGGCCATGTACTCGTCGTAGATCTCCTCGCCGATCGACTTCAGCTCGGAGACGCGGTGGCCCTTGACGATGGAGAGCGCGGAGTCGCGGGCGTCCTGCATGTGCTCCGGATCCTCGAACCCGGCCAGCCGGAACCACGCCTGCTGCCAGGCGAAGCGGGCGAGGTCGCGGGTCTCGAAGAACTTCCGCTTGTACAGGCCCCGGCCGAAGTGGAAGATCGCGGCGCCCTGCATGACGGTGTTGTCGAGGTCGAAGAAGGCGGCCGCGCGGTCGTCGCCGTGGACCGGGAACTCCGGTTCGGCGATGCCGGAGTCGGAGGCGGTTTCCTGCGGGGGCCCGGCGAGCTCGGCGGCTTCCGCGGACTTGCGGGCTGCCTCCGCCGAGGCCTCGCCTGCCAACACGCTCCGTGCCGTGGCGGAGCGCCTACGGGGAGTGAGCCATCGAAGAGCGGCCATGCCAGTGAGCATAGCCAGCTTGTTCGGATGCTTCGGAGCCGACGGGTTCGCAGGCTGTGAACGTCGGGCGGCGGTCTCGTTAAGCGGCCGCGCTCCGAGGGCTCGCCCGCGGTCCCGCCCGCGCGCGCGAGAATGGCCGGCATGAGTCCCCTCTTCCGCCGGAAGCCCACGCAGCCCCCTGAGCACTCCGAGAACCATCTCGTCACCCTCATCCGCAAACCCGGCTGTCATCTGTGTGATGACGCACAGCTCGTCGTCGAGAAGGTCTGCGCGGAACTCGGCGTCCCCTGGGAGGGGAAGGACATCACCGAGGACCGCGGGCTCCACGACCAGTACTGGGAACAGATTCCGGTCGTACTGGTCGACGGCCGGCAGCACACCTTCTGGCGTGTGAACGAGGAACGGCTGCGCAAGGTACTGACCGATCAGTACAAGTAGTCCGTATGGTCGCTTAGGATCGATGGCGACCAGGTCTCGGGGGCGTTGATCGTGAGGAGCGTGTACGGCTTTGCCCCCGATGAGTGAGGAACGAGAGTACGTATGTGCCGGTTCCCGTTCCGTGCGCCGGGGGCGCGTGACCCCGGTCACGTTGGCCGGGCAAATCGGACACCATCTTTGTGCACGCGTTCACAAAGACATAGCCTGCATTCGACGGGGCGGTCATGTAGGGACGTATGACCGCCTACAGCCCCGCTCTACCCGCAGGAGCACCGTGGCAACTGGCCGAGCACACCGACCGGCGACCCGCAGCCGAGGGATTCCCGAGGCCACCGTCGCCAGGCTTCCGCTGTACCTTCGCGCACTGACCGCGCTGTCCGAGCGCTCGGTGCCCACGGTCTCCTCCGAGGAGCTGGCGGCCGCCGCGGGGGTCAACTCCGCGAAGCTGCGCAAGGACTTCTCCTACCTCGGCTCCTACGGGACGCGTGGTGTCGGCTACGACGTCGAGTATCTCGTCTACCAGATCTCGCGCGAACTCGGCCTCACCCAGGACTGGCCGGTTGTGATCGTCGGTATCGGCAACCTCGGTGCCGCGCTCGCCAACTACGGCGGTTTCGCCTCCCGCGGGTTCCGCGTCGCCGCACTCATCGACGCCGATCCGGGAATGGCCGGAAAGCCCGTCGCCGGCATCCCGGTGCAGCACACCGACGAGCTGGAGAAGATCATCCAGGACGACGGTGTCTCGATCGGTGTGATCGCGACCCCCGCCGGCGCCGCCCAGCAGGTCTGCGACCGCCTCGTGGCCGCCGGTGTCACCTCCATCCTGAACTTCGCGCCGACCGTGCTGAACGTCCCCGAGGGCGTCGACGTGCGCAAGGTCGACCTCTCCATCGAGCTGCAGATCCTCGCCTTCCACGAGCAGCGCAAGGCGGGTGAGGAGGCCGCGGCCGACGGCGTCGCACCGCCCGTCGCCGCCCGCAAGCAGCAGCGCTCCACCGGCTCCACCGACCAGGGACCCGACGGGGACGTACCCGCCGTGATGCCGGCATGAGCCTCCTCGTCGTCGGGCTGAGCCACCGCAGCGCCCCCGTCAGCGTGCTCGAGCGGGCCTCGCTGAACGCGGACGCGCAGCTCAAGCTGCTCCAGGACACGGTCGCCGCCGAACCGGCCGCCGAGGCCGCGGTGCTGGCCACCTGCAACCGCATCGAGCTGTACGCCGACGTGGACAAGTTCCACGCCGGTGTCGCCGAGCTGTCCACGCTGCTCGCCCAGCACAGCGGCGTCGGCCTGGAGGAGCTGACCCCCCACCTCTACGTGCACTACGAGGACCGGGCCGTCCACCACCTGTTCTCGGTGGCCTGCGGGCTGGACTCGATGGTGGTCGGCGAGGGGCAGATCCTCGGCCAGATAAAGGACTCGCTGGCCCGCGCCCAGGACCTGCACACCGCCGGACGGCTCCTGAACGACCTGTTCCAGCAGGCGCTGCGGGTCGGCAAGCGCGCCCACTCCGAGACCGGCATCGACCGCGCCGGACAGTCCCTGGTCACCTTCGGCCTGGAGCAGCTGTCCGCCGGAGCCGACGTCCAGCAGTGGGCCCGGGGCAAGAAGGCGCTGGTCATCGGCGCCGGTTCGATGTCCTCGCTGGCCGCCGCGACGCTGGCGCGGGCCGGGGTCGCCGAGATCGTGGTCGCCAACCGCACCTTCGAGCGCGCCGAGCGCCTCGCACTCCTGCTCGAAGAGCAATATGGACAACGTCTCTCCGAGGGCGACGACACGGACGTGCTGGCCCGCGCGGTACCGATGGACTCGGTGCCGGACGAGCTGACACGTGCCGACGTGGCCGTCTCCTGCACCGGTGCGACCGGTCTCGTCCTCACGGCCGACTCGGTGGCGGCGACGGTGCAGGGCCGCACCGGCGCGCCCGCCGTCGCGGACACCGCCGTACGGGAGACCGCCGTACGGGAAGCCGGCGAAACGCCACTGCCGGGTGCCGGGAGCGCCGCCGACGAGAACTGCCCCCTGGACCTCTCCTCCGTGTCCTCCGTCCCCTCCGGCTTCTCCGTCATGGGCGAGGCCGCCGTGGCCGGCCTGGACGCGGCGACGCTGGAGCAGCACGGGGCGTGGGCCGCGGGCGGTACGGCGGTGGACCGGCCGCGCGAGTCGGGCCGGAGCGGTCCGGAGGCGGACGCCGAGCTGATCGGCGCGCTCGCCGCGACGGCGACCCGCGTCGGCCGCATCCCCGAGCGCCGCCGCCCGGAGCCGGTCGCCGAGGTGCCCCGCCCCGAGCCCGTGCTCTTCCTGCTCGACCTCGCGATGCCGCGGGACGTCGACGCCGCCGTGCACCGGCTCGCCGGGGCCCGCCTGGTGGACATCGAGTCGCTCGCCGAGGCCTCCGCCGACGCACCGATGGCCGCCGACGTCGACATGGTCCGCCGGATCGTCGCCGACGAGGTCACCGCCTTCGGCGCCGCCCAGCGCGCCGCGCACATCACGCCCACCGTGGTCGCGCTGCGCAGCATGGCCGCGGACGTCGTGGCCGGCGAGATCGCCCGCCTGGAAGGGCGGCTGCCGGGGCTCGACGACAAGCACCGGGCCGAGATCACCCAGACCGTCAAGCGTGTGGTCGACAAGCTGCTGCACGCGCCGACGGTGCGGGTCAAGCAGCTCGCCGCCGAACCCGGCGGCGCCGGGTACGCGGACGCGCTGCGCACCCTGTTCGACCTCGACCAGGAGACGGTGGCCTCCGTCTCCCGCGCCGAGAACAGCACTGAGAAGAACCGAGGGCCGGCATGACTGAGAAGGCACTGAGGCTGGGGACCAGGCGGAGCAAGCTCGCCATGGCCCAGTCCGGGCAGGTGGCGGACGCCGTGAGCCAGGTGACCGGTCGGCCCGTTGAGCTGGTCGAGATCACCACGTACGGCGACACGTCGCGAGAGCACCTGGCGCAGATCGGCGGCACGGGGGTGTTCGTCGCCGCGCTGCGCGACGCGCTGCTCCGGGGTGAGGTGGACTTCGCGGTTCACTCGCTCAAGGACCTCCCCACCGCGCAGCACGAAGGCCTGGTCGTGGCCGCGATCCCGGAGCGCGAGGACCCGCGGGACGTGGTCGTCGCCCGGGACGC
This sequence comes from Streptomyces sp. NPDC111628, assembly GCF_055635195.1. Classification (NCBI taxonomy): domain Bacteria; kingdom Bacillati; phylum Actinomycetota; class Actinomycetes; order Kitasatosporales; family Streptomycetaceae; genus Streptomyces; species Streptomyces sp. NPDC111628. The sequence goes on from NZ_JBVKBZ010000009.1 coordinate 15,225, forward strand.
GCGCAAGCTGACCGACCTCCCGAGCGGGGCGCGCATCGGCACGGGCGCGCCGCGCCGCATGGCGCAGCTGAACGCGTACGCCCGCACCCACGGGATGGAGATCGAGACCGTCCCGATCCGGGGCAACGTCGACACCCGCATCGGATACGTCCGCAGCGGTGAGCTGGACGCGGTCGTGCTGGCCGCCGCCGGGCTGAACCGGGTGGGGCGCATCGACGAGGTGACCGACTTCCTGTCGGTCGACACGGTTCTGCCGGCCCCCGGCCAGGGGGCACTGGCGGTCGAGTGCGCGGCGGACAACGCCTCGCTGATCGCCGCGCTCGCCGAGCTCGACGACCCGTTCACGCGGGCCGCCGTAACGGCCGAGCGGTCACTGCTCGCCGCCCTGGAGGCCGGCTGCAGCGCACCCGTGGGGGCGCTGGCCGACCTTCTGGCCGACGGGCAGACTGTCAAGGAAATGCGCCTGCGCGGCGTCGTCGGCACGACCGACGGCTCGACGCTGGTGCAGCTGTCCACCACCGGTCCCGTGCCCGAGACGCACGAGGCGGCGCTGGCACTCGGTAGCGAACTCGCCACCGAGATGCTCGCCCAGGGCGCGGCCGGTCTGATGGGGGAGCGAGCACAGTGAGCCCCACCACCCTTCCCGCCGGTCCGGAACACGGGCACGTCACCTTCCTCGGTGCCGGACCCGGAGATCCGGGACTGCTGACTCTGCGCGCCGTGGAGGCGCTGTCCCACGCGGACGTCCTCGTCGCCGAGCACGAGGTGCTCGACGTCGTGCGCACGCACGCGAGGCAGGGCGTGTCGGAAGTGCACACGGATGCCGATCCGTCGGATCCGGGCACAGGCGCGCCCCAGCTGACGGTAGTTGACGGTGCGTCAACGACCCTCGGCGCCCCCGCTGTGCGGGATGCCGCACATCTTGTCATGGAGGCCGCGCGGGGCGGCAGGCGGGTCGTGCGTGCGGTGACCGGTGACCCCGGGCTCGACGCGTACGCCGCCGAGGAGATGCTGGCGTGCGCCGCGGCGGGGGTGCCCTTCGAGGTCGTCCCGGGCGTCGCGAACGCCGTCGGCGTGCCCGCGTACGCCGGTGTGCCGCTGCGGGACGCGGAGGGCGCGGACGTGCGCTTCGTGGACGCCCGTACGGCGTCGGACCGCTGTTGGACCGAGGTGGGCGCCTCCGACGGCACGGTGGTCGTGTCGACGACGCTCGACTCGGTCGCGGCGGCGGCCGGCGAGCTGGTCTCGGCGGGCCGCAAGCCGGACACCCCGCTGACGGTGACGATCGCCGGTACGACCACGCGGCAGCGCACCTGGACGGCGACGCTCGGCACGGTCGCCCAGACCCTGAAGCAGGCGAAGGTGCTGCCGTCCCCGGACGGCGGCCGCCCGGTGATAGCCGTGGTCGGCGAGCGCAGCTCCGCCGCCCGGCGCGACCAGCTGTCGTGGTTCGAGTCCAAGCCGCTGTTCGGCTGGAAGGTCCTCGTCCCGCGCACGAAGGAGCAGGCGGCTTCGCTCTCCGACCAGCTGCGGTCCTACGGGGCCGTCCCCAGCGAGGTCCCGACCATCGCGGTGGAACCGCCGCGCACCCCGCAGCAGATGGAGCGGGCGGTCAAGGGCCTGGTGACGGGCCGCTACGAGTGGATCGCGTTCACGTCGGTCAACGCGGTGAAGGCGGTCCGCGAGAAGTTCGAGGAGTACGGCCTCGACGCCCGCGCCTTCGCCGGCATCAAGGTCGCCGCGGTGGGCGAGCAGACGGCCAACGCGCTGATCGCCTTCGGCGTGAAGCCGGACCTGGTGCCGAGCGGCGAGCAGTCGGCCGCCGGTCTGCTGGAGGACTGGCCGCCGTACGACCCGGTCTTCGATCCGATCGACCGTGTCTTCCTCCCCCGGGCCGACATCGCCACCGAGACGCTGGTCGCCGGTCTGATCGAGCTGGGCTGGGAGGTCGACGACGTCACGGCCTACCGCACGGTGCGCGCCTCGCCGCCCCCGGCCACGACCCGGGAGGCCATCAAGGGCGGTGGCTTCGACGCGGTGCTCTTCACGTCGTCGTCCACGGTCCGCAACCTGGTCGGCATCGCGGGCAAGCCGCACAACGTCACGGTGATCGCGTGCATCGGCCCGGCGACGGCCAAGACGGCCGAGGAGCACGGGCTGCGTGTCGACGTGATGGCTCCCGAACCGTCCGTCCACAAGCTGGCGGAGGCCCTGGCCGACTTCGGCCTGCGCCGCCGGGCGGCGGCCCTGGAGGCGGGGGACCCGGTGACGCGCCCGAGCGAGCGGCGGCCGGGGTCACGGAGACGGCGGTCTTCGACCTGAGGTGGTCTTCCGCGTGAGCTGATGCGGGGCGTCCCTGGTCAGGGGGCGCCCCGTCGTCGTTGCCCGGACCGCAAGTGGGCGGGGGGCGACTGCGCCTAGCCTTGGGCGACTTGACGACGGTGGAGGGTGCATGACCGGGTTGGGCAGGCTTGAGGGCAAGCGGACTCTGGTGATCGGCGGTGGCGGGGCGGGGATCGGCCGGAGCATCGTCCGTTCCTGTGCGGCCGCCGGGGCGGCAGTGGCGGTGGCCGACGTGGATGCCGCGCGGGCGACCGAGGCGGCGGACGAGTTGCTGGCGGCCGGACACGTCGCCCATGCGCTGAGCGGCGACGTCCGTTCCCGCGAGCAGCTCGAAGACGTGATCGTCGGCGCGGCCGAACGGCTCGGCGGTCTTGACGTCCTGATCACGGTCGTCGGCGGGCAGGTGGCGTTCGTACCCGCGGTCAAGCTGCACGAGATGGCGGACGCCGACTGGGACACCGTCTACGAACTGAACCTGCGCTATGTGGCGCGCGCGGTACGACGGGTGCTGCGGCTGTTCCTGGAGCAGGGGACCGGCGGGAGCATCGTCGGCATCGGCTCGGTCACCGGCTTCATGGCCGCGCCGATGCAGGCCGGTTACGGCGCGGCCAAGGCCGGCCTGCACAGTCTGGCGCGGACCGTCGCGGCCGAGTACGCGGCCGACGGCATCCGGATGAACGTCGTCGCGGGTGGGGCGATCAGTACCGCCGTCAACGCCGGTCCCTCCGCCGCATGGGTTCCGGAGATCCCGGCGGGCCGCTACGGCACGTCGGAGGAGATGGCGGCCGCAGCCGTCTATCTCGCCTCGGACGAGTCGCGCTACGTCACCGGCCAGCAGATCGTGCTGGACGGCGGGGTCTCGGTCCGCGGTCCGTTCCCCGAGTAGCCGAGGGCGGGGGGCGCACCCGCTACGGGTGCCCCGCCGACCGGTGCAGCCCGCTCAGGTCCAGCGCCGGGGCGGGCGGCAGGGGGGCCGGCCGGGCCGGAGGGTCGGCCTGGAAGGACTGGAAGAGGTAGGTGAGGAGGCGGTGGGCGGCGGGGACGGCGGTTTCGGGGGGCTGGGAGGCCAGGCCGCTCACCGCCAGGAGGAGCAGGGGGATGTCGGCGGGGGAGAAGTCCTCGCGGAGTTGGCCGGCGTCGCGGGCGCGCTGGACCAGGTGCGCCAGGCGCTCCTCGGCGCAGGCGCGTTCCCGGTCGTAGTCCAGGGACGCCGGGAAACCGGCCATGAACACCGTCTCGAAGCCGCGGTCGGTGACCAGGGTGGTGCACACCTTCCGCAGGAGCGTGTACAGGCCGTGTCCCGGGTCGGGGTCGGCCAGGGCCTCCTCGAACGCGGTCGCGCACACGGCGAGCTGGTCGTCGAAGGCCGCGGTCACGAGGGACGAGCGGGTGGGGAAGCGGCGGTAGAGGGTGGCGACGCCGACGCCCGCCCGGCGGGCGACCGCGCTCATCGGGGCGTCCACCCCCTGGGCGGCGAAGACCTCGCGGGCGGCCTCCAGGACGCGTTCGCGGTTGCGGCGGGCGTCGGCCCGCAGCGCGTCCGGCGGAGGGAACCCGGTGGTGTGCTCCGCGGGTCTGTGCTCTGCGGGCTTGTGAGAGGGCTGGTCAGGCATGTTTCTCACTTCCGGGTCAAGTGGAGGGTGCCGTCCACTTAGGTGTCTAGCGTGAGGTTAGCAGCGGATGCGGGCCCCGCCTCCGCACTTCCCGAACACGATGTGGATCACGAGACATGGGCCGAGACATGGGTGAGATGAAGGCGGTTCTCTTCGACCGCTACGGGCCTCCCGAGGTGCTGTACGTCGGACGGCGGCCGGTGCCCGCCATCGGCCCCGACGAGGTGCTGGTGCGGGTGCGTGCCGCCGCGGTCAACGGCGGGGACCTGCACGACCGGACGGGGAAGGTGCGCCTGGTGACCGGCCGGACCTTTCCCAAGGGGTGCGGCATCGACTTCGCGGGCGAGGTGGCCGAGGTCGGGGCCTCGGTGCGCGGGATCCGGGAGGGACAGCGGGTGTGGGGGCTGCTGGGGCGCCGTACCGGCAGCATGGCCGAGTACGTCGCCGTCAGCCCCCGGCGGATCTCGGCCGCCCCCGAGAACCTCACGCCGGAGGAGGCCGTCTCGTTGATCGCGGGCGCGACCACGGCGGTGACCGCGCTGCGCGACAAGGCCGCCCTGCAGCCCGGTGAGCGGCTGCTCGTGCGGGGCGGAAGCGGGGGCGTGGGCAGCGTCGCCGTGCAGGTGGGAAAGGTGCTCGGGGCACGTGTCGTCGCGCTCGCGGGCGGGCGCAACCTCGACTTCGTGCGGGGGCTGGGCGCCGAGGAGGCGTTGGACCACCGGACGACCGCGCTGTCCGCGCTCGGCCGCTTCGACGTCGTCCTCGACACCGTCGGCACCGAGCAGGCCCGAGTGCGGCGGCTGCTGGCGCCGGGCGGGCGCATGGTCGCCGTCGCCCCCGACCTCGACCGGCCGCTCGCGTGGCTCGGTACCGTGCTCGGTTCCGTCGCCCACGGCAAGGGGCGCATCCGCTTCTTCAGCGGCAATCCCGACGGCGCGCTGCTCGCCGAGGCCGCCCGGCTCGCCGAGCGCGGTGACATCGTCCCCGTCGTCGACACCGTCCACCCGCTCGACGGGGTCGCCGACGCCCAACGGGCCCTGGCGGCCGGGGGCGTTCGGGGCAAGCACGTCGTGCGGGTGCAGTAGGTCCGGCAACCGGTGGCGGGCGGGCCCGCGTTGACAGGGGGCGGGCAGGTGCGTGTAATGAGGGTGGTGCCGCGTGGCGCCGGTCAAAGAGCAGTGGGCCGACCGGCGATCGGGCGAGCGCCCTTCCCTCAAGGGGTACGTGATGCGTTCACACTCCGCGCCCTGATTCCGAGTTCGCGACGTAGCGCTTTCGCACGTCGACCTCGTCCTCGTCCCTCGTTCCTCGCACGCCGCGGCGCATGCCGTTGCCGCGGCCTGCCGTCCTGGAGACACAGAACCGATGCCCACATCGTTCCATCAGTCCGTCATCGACGAGTTCCGCGCCAACGAGGGGAAGGTCGGCGGCCCCTTCGAGGGCGGAGACCTGCTCCTGCTGACCACCACCGGCGCCAGGTCGGGCGCCGCACGGACCACCCCGCTCGGCTACGTCCGCCACGGGGACTCCCTGCTCGTCGTTGGGTCCAACCTCGGGGGGCCGCGACACCCCGGCTGGTACCACAACCTGCTCGCCCATCCCGTGGTCCGGGTGGAGGTGGGCACGTCGAGCTCCGAGGCGCTCGCGGTGCCCGCCGAGGGGACCCGGCGCGAGGAGCTGTTCGCGCACGTCGTGCGGGCGGCGCCCGGCTACGGCGACTACCAGGCCCGCACCGGCAGGCGGCTGCCGGTCGTGGTGCTGGAGCGGGCCGAGCCCGAGGGGTGGGAGGGGCCCCGAGAAGTCCGTACGCTCGCCGACAAGCTCTTGGAGGTGCACACCTGGCTGCGCGGGCAGCTGCGGCAGGTACGGGCGGAGGTCGAGGCCCACTTCGCTGCCCCGGGGGCGGTCGGTGCGCCGCCGGGTCTCGGGCTGCAGATCCGGCAGCGCTGCCTGGCGTTCTGCCAGGCGCTGGAGTTCCACCACGTGAGCGAGGACGGACACCTGTTCCCCGGGATCGCCCGGCACCACCCCCACCTGTCCGGCGTCTTCGACCGGCTCGCCGACGAGCACCGCACGGTCGCCCGTTTCCAGGGTGAGCTGGCCGTCCTGCTGGACGGTGTCGCCATCGCCGATCCGGTGCGCTTCCGGGCCGAGATGGACGAGATGTCCGCACAGCTCAACGCGCATCTCGACTACGAGGAGGAGACGCTGCTGCCGCTCCTCGCCGACGTCCCGTGGCCGCCGCCCGGACCGCCCGCCGCGCCCTAGTCGGACTCCAGCAGCTTTTTGAGCCGGGCCAGGTCGGCGGCCACCATGCCCGCGTCGCGCTCGAAGTCCGCGTCGGTCGTCCCCGGCTGCCGGCGGAGGGTGAACACCACCTCGCTCGCCGTGCCGTCGGCGAGGACGCGGACCGGGTTGTGGACGGTCTCGCCGGAGGGGAGCGTGACGTGGTGGTCGAGTACGCCCAGGTCGTTGCGGGGGACGAAGGTGACCTTGACCCGGCCGAGGGGTGAGGAGTCCGCGATCCATTCGTCCGCGATCCTCTCGATCGACCCGCCGAGGCCGTGGGCCCACGCGGGCAGGTTGGCCGGGTCCGAGGCGTAGGCGTAGACGTCGTCGACGGGGCGGTCGACGCGGATGCTCAGGTGGCGGGACTCGCTGCCGGTGCCGTTCATGGCGCCGACGGTAGCGGGTCGCCGCCGCCGTTCTCTTGAAGGAATCGGACACCGGCCGGGCCGACTTCCCGTCGGCAAAGGCACGGGTGGGGCGGGCGTAGCGTAGGTGGTATGACGACGTACGGATCCTTTCCCGGCACCCGGCCCCGGCGACTGCGGACCACCCCCGTGATGCGTCGGATGGTCGCCGAGACCCGGCTGCACCCCGCCGACTTCATCCTCCCCGCGTTCGTCCGCGAGGGCGTCGGCGAGCCGGTGCCGATCGCGGCGATGCCCGGGGTCGTGCAGCACACGCGGGACACGCTGAAGAAGGCGGCCGCGGAGGCGGTCGAGGCCGGGATCTCCGGGATCATGCTCTTCGGGGTGCCGGAGGAGGGGAAGAAGGACGCCGCCGGGACGGCGGGCACCGACCCCGACGGGATCCTCCAGGTCGCGCTGCGGGACGTACGGGCCGAGGTCGGGGACGAGCTGCTGGTGATGTCCGACCTGTGCCTCGACGAGTTCACCGATCACGGACACTGCGGGGTGCTCGACGACCAGGGGCGCGTCGACAACGACGCCACGCTGGAGCGGTACGCCGAGATGGCGCAGGTGCAGGCCGACGCGGGCGCCCATGTCGTCGGGCCCAGCGGGATGATGGACGGGCAGATCGGGGTCGTCCGGGACGCGCTCGACCAGATCGGGCGGGAGGACGTCGCGATCCTCGCGTACACCGCCAAGTACGCCTCCGCCTTCTACGGGCCCTTCCGGGAGGCCGTCGGGTCGTCGCTCAAGGGCGACCGCAAGACCTACCAGCAGGACTCCGCCAACGCGCGGGAGTCGCTGCGGGAGCTGGCGCTGGACCTGGAGGAGGGCGCCGACATGGTGATGGTCAAGCCGGCCGGGCCCTACCTCGACATCCTCGCCAAGGTCGCCGAGGCCTCGGACGTGCCCGTCGCCGCCTACCAGATCTCCGGCGAGTACTCGATGATCGAGGCCGCCGCCGAGAAGGGGTGGATCGACCGCGACCGGGCCATCCTGGAGTCCCTCACCGGGATCAAGCGGGCGGGCGCGCGCAACATCCTGACGTACTGGGCGACCGAGGTCGCCCGCACACTGCGCTGAGCGACCGGTGCCGGCCCCGCACACAAGGGGTGCGGGGCGTGCGGGGGTGCGGACCCCTTCAGTACTCGAGCGCGTTCGAAGCGTCGGTCTGCCAGTAGGTGACCGTCAGCGCGGTGTCGACGTAGACGCCGCCGGAGGGCAGCTTGACCGTGGCGATGGAACCGTCCTCGAACGGGATGGTGAGGGTGCTCGCGTCGTAGCCGTTCTCGCCGCTGCCGTCGCCGGACGACAGCCGCACGCCCGCGTAGCCCGACTCGCCCGGGGCCAGCGTCGTCAGCGACTGCGGCTTGCTGGACTCCGCGACCGGCGGCACGGACTGGGCCTCGCCGAACCGCGCCGCCGGGTACGGCGGCAGCGCGCACGTCTTCGAGCCGGTGTTGGTGGCGGTCAGCAGCAGGTGGTTGATCGGGCGGGGGGCGTTCGCCGCGGTGATCCGTACGTCGGACGCGGAGCACTCGCCGGGGACGTCCGAGTCGGAGTCGTCGGTTCCGGCTCCGGCCTCGGACCCGGCGTCGGAACCGGACCCGGAGCCCGAGGCGTTGTCGTTTCCGTTGGAGCCGTTGGAGCCGGCGGTGCCGGTCGCGCCCGTCGACCCCGTGTCGCCGGTGCCTCCGGCCGGCTTGGCGCTGTTCCCGTCCGCCGGTGCGGAGGTGGTGGACTCGGGCGCCGGGGAGCCCGTGAGTTCGTCGCCCTCGCAGGCCGTGAGGGAGAGCGCGGCCAGCGCGACCGTGGTGGCGGCGAACAGGCGGGTACGGGTGATGCGGCGTGCGGACATGGAAGGTCCCCCTGGGAATGTGACTGTTGAGGCGAGCCGCTCGACCGTTCACCGGGAGCGGCTGCTTGGATGACCACAGCTTGCGGCCCTGATCGTCCCGGCCGCCAGCGATGGGGGAGCATGCGGGACGGTGGGACGCCCGGAACGCTCTGACCTGCGGGAACAACGTCCCTCTGGGATGCGGTACGGGGATGCGAGGAGAGGGAGGAACGGTGGCGGGGGACGACTTCGCGGGACTGCTTCGGGAGCTGAAGGAGCGGTCCGGACTCAGTTACGGGGCACTCGGCAAGCGGCTGCACATGAGCGGCTCGACCCTGCACCGGTACGTCAGCGGGGAGGTGGTGCCGGTCGAGTTCGCGCCCGTCGAACGCCTCGCCCGCGTGTGCCGGGCGACGCCCGAGGAGCTGCTCGAACTCCACCGCCGCTGGATCCGCGCGGACGCGCTGCGCGGCGTGAAGAAGGAGGAGCCGGAGGGCGAAGCGGGCGACGGGCGCCCGGTCGCGGACGATTCCGGGCCCGCCTCCCCGATGCCGGGGGCGGCAAAAGCAGCCGAGGCAGCGGAGACACCGTCGGCCTCGGACGCCTCGGACGCCTCGGACGCCTCGGACGCTTCGGATGCCTCGGTCGCCTCGGACGCACGGTCGGCCCCGAATGCCGCACCCGCCCCGGATCCCTCACCCGCACCGCGTGCCCCGCGCGCCCTCGCCCTCGATGTGCCGCCCGGCCCGGCCCGCCGTCGGGTCCCGCGCGCCGCGCTCTACGCCGCGTCCGGCGTCGTCGCCGTCAGCGCCGCCGTGGCGCTGGTGGCGAACCTCGTCTCCGGCCCGGGAGAGGACGGCGGGCACGGTCCGGCCGGGGCCGTCGCGCAGACCTCCGCGTCGGTGTCCGCGACCGCGACCGGGTCGGGCTCCCCGAGCGCGAGCGCCGCCACGTCCTCCCCGTCCGCCTCCCCGTCCCCGTCCGGGTCCCCCTCCTCGACGCCATCGCGCCGGACCACCGCCGAGCCGAGCCGCGAGGCACCCCCCGCCGGGCCTCCGCTCACCGTGTCGACCACCCCGTACTACTGGGACGTGCCCTGCGACCACGCCTTCCTGATCGACCGCAGCCCGAAGAACGTGCCCAAGCCCCCGCCCCAGCAGGACGCCGTCGGCTGGGCCACCCCCCTCAACGCGGTCTCCGCGAACCGGCAGACGGTCGTCCTCACCGTGCAGGGCACCGGTCCGGAGACGGTGGTCCTGGAGGACCTGCACGTCCGGGTGAAGAGCAGCGGACCGGCGCTGGACTGGAACCAGTACGTGATGGGCAACGGCTGCGGCGGCCAGGTGCACATCACGGCCTTCGACGTCTCGCTCGACCTCGGCACGCCGACCGCGACGCCGATCGGGGGCCAGCGGGACTTCCCGTACAGCGTCAGCGAGTCCGACCCCGAGGTCTTCCAGGTCAACGCGCACACCAGCGGCCACGACGTCAGCTGGGAGCTGGAGCTGGAGTGGTCCAGCGGCGGCCGGCACGGCACGACGCGCATCGACGACAACGGCAAGCCGTTCCGCACCAGTGCCTCCCGGGACGACTCCTACTACGCCTACCCCCTCGGCAGCGACGCCTGGGAGGCGGTCGAGGGCGGCTGACGCGGGAGGCCACGGCGGGGCAGCGGCAAGTCCGGCCGGGGGATAGGTTGTTGACCATCTAACCGGTTCGCTTCGTCAGGCGACATCCGAAAGGTGGGACGCCCATGCCCGGTGACGCCCTCAGCCAGGACCCCGCGGAGCTGCGGAGGAGGATCGACAGCAGCAAGGCGCACCCGGCCCGGGTCTACGACGTCTTCCTCGGCGGCAAGGACCACTACCCCGCCGACCTCGACGCCGCGGCCGCCGGGCTCGCCGCCAATCCGCGCGGCTACCTCGACGTACGGCACAACCGCGACTTCCTGCGGCGCGCGGTGACCGCGCTCGCCCGCGAGGACGGCATCCGGCAGTTCCTCGACATCGGCACCGGGCTGCCCACCGCCGAGAACGTGCATCAGATCGCCCAGCGCATCGCCCCCGAGTCGAGGGTCGTCTACGTCGACAACGACCCGGTCGTGCTGGCCCACGCCCGCGCCCTGCTCACCAGCGGCCCCCAGGGGCGTACGGACTACATCGACGCGGACCTGAAGAGCCCGGCGCGGATCCTCGAACAGGCCGCCGGGACCCTCGACTTCGACCAGCCGGTGGCGCTCTGCCTCGTCGCCATCCTGCACTTCGTCGAGGACGAGGAGGCGTACCCGATCGTGCGCGAGCTGATGGACGCGCTGCCCGCCGGCAGCCGGCTCGTCCTCAGCCACCTCACGGAGGACCTCAACCCGGAGAACATCCGCGCGGTCCAGCGGACGTACACGGAGCGGGGTTTCACCTTCGTGCTGCGCTCCCGCAAGGACGTCGAGCGCTTCTTCACCGAGGCCGGTCTCGAGCCGGCCGAGCCGGGGGTCGTCCCGGTGCACCACTGGCGGCCCGACCACGCGGCACCGGTGCCGGAGCAGCCGGAGGAGTCGTACCTGGCCGAGCTCGACGACATCGAGAAGGTCCGCTACCGGGACATCAACGACGTCACGGACGCGGACATCAACGTGTACGGCGGGCTGGGCACCAAGGGCTGACCGTTCGGCGGCCGCGAGCCGTACGGGTGTCCGGATCGCGGAAAGTCGCCTGTAGGCGACACGTATTTCTTTACGCTGCGCGCATGACCGTGACTGAGAACGCGCCCGCCGCCACCGCCGCCGTGCCCGCTCCACTGCCGCCGCTCGCCGCACGGGCCCGGTCGATCGGCGGTTCGCCCGTACGGGACATCCTCGCCGTCACCGCCCGCCCCGAGGTGATCAACTTCGCGGGCGGGCTGCCGGCCCCCGAACTCTTCGACGCGGAGGGCATCGCCGCCGCGTACCGGGACGTCCTCGCCGAGACGCCCGCGCGGGCCCTGCAGTACTCCACGACCGAGGGCGAACCCGCCCTGCGGGCCGCGCTCGCCGCCCGTACCTCGGCGCGCGGGCTGGCCACCGGCGCCGACGACATCCTGGTCACCACCGGCTCGCAGCAGGCCCTCTCGCTGCTCGCCACCGCCCTGCTCGAACCCGGCGACACCGTCCTCGTCGAGCGCCCCTGCTACCTGGCCGCGCTGCAGGCCTTCGGCTTCGCGGGCGCCCGGGTGGTGGCCGTGCCCGGGGACGAGGACGGAATCGACCCCGAGGCACTGGAGGAGCTGGTGGTGCGCGAGCGCCCCAAGCTGCTCTACACGGTGCCCACCTTCTCCAACCCCACCGGCCGCACCGTGCCAGCCGCCCGCCGCGCCGCCCTCGCCGAGGTCGCCGGGCGGTGCGGCCTGTGGATCGTCGAGGACGACCCGTACGGCGAACTGCGCTTCGAGGGCGAGCGGGTGCCGTGGATCGCCTCCTACGAGGGCGCGCGTGACCGGACCGTGCTGCTGGGCTCCTTCTCCAAGGTCATGGCGCCCGGTCTGCGCCTGGGCTGGCTGCGGGCGCCCGCCGAGCTGCGCCGGGCCTGCGCGGTCGCCAAGCAGGCCGCCGACCTGCACACCCCGACCGTCAACCAGCTCGCCGCCGCCCGCTACCTGGCCGACCGGGACCTGGACGCCCACGTCGCCCGCGTCGCCGCCGTCTACGGCCGGCGCCGGGACGCCATGCTCGCGGGCCTCGCGGACGCGCTCCCGGCCGGGTCGGTGTGGACCCGCCCCGAGGGCGGCATGTTCCTGTGGGCGCGACTGCCCGAGGGGTACGACACCACCGCCCTGCTCCCCGAGGTGGTCCGGCACGACGTGGCGTACGTCCCCGGAGCCCCCTTCCACGCCGGCGAGCCCGACCGCGCCACGCTGCGGCTCTGCTTCGTCACCCAGACACCGGACGAGATCGCGGAGGGGCTGCGGAGGCTGGGGGAGGGGCTGCGGGCCGCGCGTTAGACCGGAGCCGGCAGGGTCACTCCCTGGCCGTCGCGACCGTCACCGCCCGGACCCGCAGGGCCACCCGGCCGGGCAGAGCGGTCGCGACGAGGGTGAGGAATCCGGCCCCGGCGACCACCGCCACGTACACGAGCGGGAGGACGGCCGGTGCCGCCCGGCCGGTCATGCCGACGCTGAACGCGGTCAGGACGGACAGGGCGATGGCGCTGCCGAGCGTGGTGGCGAGCAGGAGCAGCGACAGGGCCTCGGTGCGCAGCATGCGCAGCACCTGGCGGCGGGTGGCGCCCGCGAGGCGCAGCAGTGCGAACTCACGGACGCGCTCGGCGACCGACATGGCGAGCGTGTTGACGACGGCGATCGCGGTGAAGGCGAGGACGAGGCCCATGGCGAGGAAGTTCACCTCGGCGTTGGCCTGTTGACGCTCGGCCTGGAGGGAGTCCGCGGCGGCCGGAGTGAGGACGGTGAGGCCCGGGAAGTCCCGCAGTGCGGCGGCCAGGTCGCCGCGGGCGCGGTCCGTGCCGACGAGGAGGGTGGCGGCCAGCGGATTGTCGACGTGGGCCGCGACCAGGCCGTGCGCGAAGGTGAGGTCGCCGAAGCCCAGGCCCCTGGCGTAGACGGCCGCGACCGTGACCTCGACGGGCGTGCCGTCGCCGAGGGTGAGCTTCAGGGCGTTGCCGGGGGCCAGGCCGAGCTGGTCCGCGGCCAGTTCGCTGACGGCGACGGTGCGCTCCGTGAGGCCGTCGAGCGAACCGGCGACCACGTCCGGGTCCCAGGTGCGGGTGAGGCCCGCGGGCGTGACGCCCTGCGCGGCGTACTTGTCGAGGCCGACCCGGACGGTCGTACGGACCACCTCGGTCACCACGTCCTCGCCCGAGCGCAGGCGGTGTGCCGCCTCGGCCGGGACGCCGGGCCCCGGTGAGGCGACGACCCAGTCGGCGCGCACCCCCTCACGGGCTTGGGCGCGGGCCGCGTCGCCGAGGGTGGGCTGCACGAACAGCACGGTGCAGGCCATGCCGACCAGCAGCGTCAGCGGGGTGACGACGGAGGCCGCGCGGGCGGCGCCCGCGCGCAGGTTGGCGGTGGCGAGCCTGCCCCCGTGGCCGGTCAGCCGCAACGGTCCCGCCAGCAGCAGGGCCGCCGCCCTGACCAGCAGCGGCCCGAGCAGGGCGACGGCGGTCGACAGGACGACGACCGCGAGGAACGTGACCGGCGTCGAGGCGGGCTCGGTGCGCAGCATGCTGAGCACCACCACCAGCACGACACCACCGGCGAGCAGCACCAGCCCGGCGAGCAGGCGGCCCCAGGGGGTCCGGGGGCTTTCGGTGCGGGCCTCGGCGAGCGCCTCCGCGGGGCGGATCCGGGTGACCCGGCGGGAGGCGATCCGCGCGGCGGCCCAGGCACCGAGGAGGGTCGCGGCGACGGCGGCGAGCGGCGGGAGGAAGCCGGTGGTGTGCTGGAGCGTGGCGGGTACGGCGCCCAGCGCCACGAACCTGTCGAACAGCAGTGTGCCCAGCGGGAGTCCCAGCAGGGCCCCGGCGGTGCCCGCGGCGGCGCCGACGATCAGCGCCTCCCGCCCGAGCAGCCGGCGGACCTGCCCCGTGGTGGCGGCGACGGCACGCAGCAGGGCGAGCTCGCGGTGGCGCTGCTGTACGGAGAGCGCGAAGGTCCCGACGACCACGAGGACCGCCACGAGCAGCGAGGTGCCGCCCATCGCGCCGCCCATGCTGACCAGCTTGGTGCGCGCCGCGGCGGCGTCCAGGAACTCCACCGGTCCGCGGGCGTCGCCGGTCGTGACCCGGGCGCCGGTACCGGCGCCGCTGCCGGTGTCGCGCAGCGTCTCGGTGAGGTCGTGCCGCAGCCGCTCCGGGTCGGTGCCCGCCTCGGGGAGCACGCCGAAGGCGGTGACCTGCCCGGGGTGTGCGGCGAGCCGGCGGGCCTCGGCGGCGGAGAAGAAGAGGGAGGTCTGGTGGCGCACGTCCGGGCCCGGAGCGGCGATCCCGGAGACCCGGTAGGAACGCGGCGCCCGCGTCGACTGGACGGTGAGACGGTCGCCGGGGGCGAGCCGGGCGCGTTCGGCGAGGTGCCGGTCGACGACCACGTCGGTGGCGGCCTCCGGGGCGGCGCCGGAGGTGAGCCGGTACGGCGTCAGCGCGGCCGACTCCCAGGCGTGCCCGTAGGCGGCCCGACCGTCCGCGCCGGTGTCACTGCCGGTACTGGTGCCGGTGCTGGTTCCGGTCAACGGCGTGGCCGGGAAGGTAAGTTCGGGGATCACCCGGGCGACGCCGGGCGTGTCCGCGAGGGTGTCCGCGAGGGAGGCTGCGAGCCACGCCCGCTCGGCGATGGGTTTGGCCTTGTGCTTGACCTTGGTCTTGCCCTTCTTGTGCTTGACGGTTCTCTGGTGGACGTTCTGGTCGGCGGAGACCACCACCGGGGCCGCGGCGTACCGCTCGGTGCGAACGGTGCCGCGCAGTCCGGTCTCCAGCAGCGTGCCGCAGGCGGTGATCAGGGCGGCCGCGCACATCAGGGCGAGGAAGGCGCCGAGGAAGCCGGCCTTGCGGGCGCGGACGGTCTTCAGGGCGTAGCGCAGCATCATGAGGGGTCGGCCTCTCTGTCGGCGCCCGGCTCCGGGACGGGAAAGGCGAAGAACCGGGTGAGCAGCGTGCGGGCGCCGGGCGGGGTCTCGTCCGCGGGCCGCTTGTAGCGGTTGAGGAGCGCGATGTACTCCTCGAAGAACGCGTGGAGTTCGGGGAGCGTGAGCCGGACCGTGCCGCGCGAGTACGGGTAGGCGTCGGCCCACGGGTCGTCGGGTGCGGTCCGCTGCAGCCGCTCGAAGAGTTCCAGGTCGGCGGCGTACGCGTGCCGGTTCAGCTCGTCCATGACGTGCCGGGTCTCAAGGCTCTGGCGGCTGCGGGGCGGGAAGCGGCGGTCGCGGGGCACCGCACGCCACCAGCGCTCCCGGCCGCCGCCGCGCTCCGTCTCCTCCACGAAGCCGTACCTGGCCAGCTCACGCAGGTGGTAGCTGGTCGCCCCGGTGTTCAGGCCGAGCGAGCGGGCCAGGGTCGCCGACGTGGCCGGTCCGTGCAGGCTCAGGTGGTGCAGCACCCGCTGCCGGCGCGGATGCGCGAGCGCCTTGAGCGCGGCGGGGTCGAGTGCTTCGGGTTCCTGGGGCATGCGTCCACAGTCGTCTGTGCACAGATGTCTGTGCACTGCGGTGGCCCGGTGTCCCCACCGGGGGTTGTCCCCACCCCGGCGCCAAATGCCGGTACGCCTGCCGCTGGTGCTACCCGGGCGGCGGCGACCGGGGTGTCGTGTCGGCGGCACCGCGCACGCGGGCGTCGACGCACTCCCGTTCGCCGTCGGCCGCCGCGGGCCGGAAGCAGGCCCGGACGACGGTCCCGGGGCGGGCCGCGGTCATGACCGTGTAGACGTAGGACTCCGCGTCGACCTCGTCCGCGATCTCCGCGCGCCGGGTCGGGCCGCCCGCCGTCACCTCCAGCCGGTCCCCGACCCGCGTCCCCCACATCCTGGCCCACCCGGCCTGGCACTTGGGGCTGTAGCGCAGCTCCACCCGGGCCCCGGTGGCGGTGCGCTCGGCGGTGAGGGTGTCGGGTCCCGAACCGCAGTACATCTGCATCGGATCCTGGCCCTCGCAGGCGGCGCCCCGGCAGCGGGGTCCGGGTGCGGACGGCGCGGCGGACGGCGGCCCGTGGGCGCCCCCGTCGCCCCGCAGGTGCGGCAGCAGCAGGAGCGCCGAGACGACACCTCCGGCGGCCACCGCGCACACCGACGCCAGCACCACCAGCAGGCGTCCGCGGGCGAGGGGCGGCCGCGCCCGGGACGACGGCGACTCGGGCGGCGGTTCCGGAGGAGTGGGCTCCGCAGGGGCGGCCTCCGGCGGGGCCGGGGCGGGCCGCGCCCCGCGTCCGCTCCACTCCGACTCCGCGATCTCCCACAGCGCCAGCAGCCGCCCCTCCGGCTCCCGCGCGAGCCGGCACAGGTCCCGCACGGCCCGACGCGGCGGTACGGTCTTGCCGTTGAGGTAGCGCTCCCAGGACGACTTGCTGTACGTGGTGCGCTCCGCCAGTGCCGCCAGGCTCAGACCCGTACGCGTGCGCAACTCCCGCAGCGCCGCGGTCAGCCGGTCGCCCTCCGGCGTCACTTTGGCGCCTTCCCCCGCAGCGCCTTCCAGGTGTGCGGGCCGACGATGCCGTCCACGACGAGCCCGTGCCGCTTCTGCACGCGCTTGACCGCGCGCTGTGTCATCGGGCCGAAGATGCCGTCGACCTCTCCCGGCGAGAGCCCCGCCCGCGCCAGCAGGCACTGTGCCTCGGCCACCTCCGGGCCCGCCTCGCCGAAGGCCACGACGGCGTCCCGAGTACGGCTGTTGCCCGCGTACCAGAGGCCGTCGGCCCGGGTGATCCGGCAGGTGTAGGTGACCGGTGAGCGGGACGCCGACGCGGTGGCCGGGACGGGCGTGGCCGTCGTCGTACCGTGCGCACGGTCGCCGCCCCCGCCCCCGGCACCGGGGCCGGAGTCGGAGGCGCCGGGGAGCCGCACCGCCAGCAGGACGGCGGCGGAGACGGCCAGGACGAGGGCTGCCGCACCCGCCACCACGGCGCCGCGCGGCCAACGCCCCCCGGTCCGCCCGTTCCCGGGTGGGGACCCGGCCGTCGCGCCCTCCCGCCCGGCTGCTGCCGTGCCGTCCGGCTCGGCCAGGACGCCCCCGCGGGTCCGGGCGGCCCAGCGCTCGGCGGCGACCTCGTGCAGTGCGAGCAGCCGGGCCGGCTCCTCCCCGGCGATCCGGGCCATCGCCTCGACGGCCGCCCGGGGCGGCAGCGACCGCCCGCCGAGATAACGCTCCCAGGACTTCGCGCTGTACCCCGTCTTCGCGGCCAGTTGCCGCATGCTCAGTCCGCCGTGGTCCTTCACCCGCCGTAATCGCACCACCAGCTGGTGGACGCGCGGGTCGAGTTCGGCGGGCAGCTCTTTCCAACGCGACATGTTCCCCCCACTCGCGTCCCGGCTCGTTCTGCATCAGCGACCACGACACCCACCGGGCGGCGGTTCCCGTGCCCGTACGGAATCGGCCATCGCCCGCCCCAGCCGTCCCGTCGTGCCGTCCCGGCGTACGGCATCCCCGCAGGCAGCCGGGTGCAACGTCCCGTCCGGACGTCAGTCGCCAGGCGAGTGTGGCGGGCCGGGCCGCCGGGGCCGCAGGCTCGTCGTCGACAGCACCGCGAACGCATCGGAGGGGAACCATGCGAGCTTTGACCAGGGCACTGGTGAGTGTGACCACCGCGGCCGGGATCGCCGTCGGCGGCCTGGCCGCCGCGAGTACCGCGACGGCCGCGCCCGAGCCGGCACAGCAGCGGACGGCGAGCGCCGGGGCGGTCTCCGTGCTCGCGGTGAACAACCTGGGGCTGGACAGCAAGCACGCCAAGAACTGGCAGTGCTGGCTGAAGTACAAGGGCTACAACCCCGGCTCGATCGACGGGCAGCTGGGCACCAACAGCTGGAAGGCCGCCCAGCGCTTGTTCTCGACGAAGTGGGGCTATCCCAGGAACCAGATCGACGGAATCGTCGGAACCAATACGATCCGGGCGCTGCAGCGCTACCTGAACGATCACACGGACGAGAACCTCGCTGTCGACGGCGTCGCCGGCGTGGCGACCAGGGCCGCGTTCTGGAACTTCACCGCCGTCTGCTGACTCGGCCCCGCGAGCACACGGACACGCACGGCCCGTCCTCCACCGGGGGAGAGGACGGGCCGTGCGTGTCTGTTCGGGTGCTCAGGCGCTCAGAGCCGCTCGGGCGTCCGGATGCCCAGCAGGGCCATGCCCCGGTGGAGGGTGCGGGCCGTGAGGTCGCACAGGAACAGGCGGTTCTCCGCCACGTCCTGCGGCGGCTGCGGCTTGATCACCGGGCACTTGTCGTAGAACGTCGTGTACAGCGACGCCAGCTGGTACAGGTACGCCGCCAGCTTGTGCGGGGCGTACTCCGCGGCCGCCTCGAAGACGGTGGTGCCGAACGCGTCCAGGTGCAGACCCAGCGCGCGCTCCGCCTCGTGCAGCTCCAGCTCCGGGTGGGCGGCGGGGCGGACCTCGCCGGCCTTGCGGAGGATGGACTGGATTCGGGCGTAGGCGTACTGGAGGTAGACGCTGGTGTCGCCGTTGAGCGAGACCATCTGGTCCAGGTCGAACTTGTAGTCGCGGTTCGGCGACGTCGACAGGTCCGCGTACTTCACGGCGCCGATGCCGACCTGCGCCGCCCGCTCCTGGATCTCGTCCTCGGTGAGGTCCCGCGCCTTCTCGCGCACGACCTCGGCCGCCCGCTGCACCGCCTCGTCCAGCAGGTCCTCCAGGCGCACGGTTTCGCCCGCACGCGTCTTGAAGGGCTTGCCGTCGGCGCCGAGCACCGTGCCGTAGCCCATGTTGTGCGCGGTGACCTCGTCGCCGAGCCAGCCGGCCCGGCGGGCGGTCTCGAAGACCATCCTGAAGTGCAGCGACTGGCGTACGTCCACGACGTACAGCAGCGTGGTGGCGTGCAGGTCCTGGACGCGGTTGCGGATCGCGGTCAGGTCCGAGGCCGCGTAGCCGAAGCCGCCGTCGGCCTTCTGCACGATCAGCGGCACCGGCTGGTCGTCCTTGCCGCGGATCTCGTCGAAGAACACCACGAGCGCGCCCTCGGAGCGCACCGCGACACCCGTCTCCTCCAGGATGCGGGCGGTCTCCGGCATGCCCTCGTTGTACGCGGACTCGCCGACGATCTCCTCGTCGCGGATCTCCATGTCGAGCTTCTCGAAGACGGAGTAGAAGTAGACCTTCGACTCGTCCACGAACTGCTGCCACAGCTCGAGCGTCTCCTTGTCGCCGGACTGCAGGGCGACGACCCGCCGCCGGGCCCGCTCCTTGAACTCCTCGTCCGCGTCGAAGACCGCGCGCGAGGCCTTGTACACCCGGTTCAGGTTCGACATGGCCTGCTCGCCGTCGACGTCCCCGGCCGGGGCCAGCTCGCCGGGGTGCTCGAACAGGTACTGGATGAGCATGCCGAACTGGGTGCCCCAGTCGCCGATGTGGTGCCGGCCGATCGTCTTCTCGCCGGTGAAGTCGAGCATGCCGCGCAGGGCGTCGCCGATGACCGCGGAACGCAGGTGGCCGACGTGCATCTCCTTCGCCACGTTCGGCTGGGCGTAGTCGACGACCGTGGTGCCCGCGTCCTGCTTCAGCGGCACGCCGAGGCGTTCGCCGTCCGCGAGCCGCGCGGCGAGGTTCGCGGTGATCGCCCGGTCGGCGACGGTGATGTTGAGGAAGCCGGGTCCCGAGACCTCGACGTCCTTGATCAGCTCGTCACCGGTGGTGATCCGCGCGACGACCTCGGCCGCCAGCTCCCGCGGGTTGGCCTTCGCCTTCTTGGCCAGGGCGAGGATGCCGTTGGCCTGGTAGTCGGCCCGGTCGCTTCGTCGCAGCAGCGGGTCCGCGCCGGCGGCCTCCGGCCGGGTGGCCGTGAGGGCGGACGCGAGGTGCTGCTGGACGGAGTCGCTGAGGGACGTGACCGAGGCCATGGAGTGGCTGCCGTTCTGCTCGGGTTCCTGGAAGTGGTACAGAAACCGAGTATCCCACGCGGTGAAAAGCGGTTTTCGCGGATGCGGGCCGGGCTGGGAGAATGGAGCGGTCAGCCGTGCGACCGTACCGGCTGTCTCCGGAGCGGTTCCGGGGAAGCTTCAGGAAAGAGGACGTGCCGATCGTGGCTCAGAGCACAGAGACCACCGACTGGGTCTCCCGTTTCGCGGACGAGGTCATCGCCGAGTCGGAGCGCCGTGCCCCGGGCAAACCAGGTGTCGTCGTCGCCTCCGGACTCTCCCCCTCCGGCCCCATCCACCTGGGCAACCTGCGCGAGGTCATGACCCCGCACCTGGTCGCCGACGAGATCCGCCGCCGCGGGTACGAGGTGCGGCACCTCATCTCCTGGGACGACTACGACCGCTACCGCAAGGTCCCGGCCGGCGTCCCCGGCGTGGACGAGACCTGGGCCGAGCACATCGGCAAGCCCCTGACCTCCGTCCCGGCCCCGAAGGGCTCCCCGCACCCGAACTGGGCGGAGCACTTCAAGGCCGCGATGGTCGCCTCGCTCGCCGAGATGGGCGTCGAGTTCGACGGGATCAGCCAGACCGCGCAGTACACCTCCGGCGTCTACCGCGAGCAGATCCTGCACGCCATGAAGCACCGGCGGGACATCGACGCGATCCTCGACCAGTACCGGACCAAGCCGAAGACGACCGGCAAGAAGTCGCAGAAGCCCGTCGACGAGGCCGAGCTGGAGGCCGCCGAGGGCTCCGGCGCCGCCGCCGAGGACGACGGCAGCTCCGGCTCCGCCGGGTACTTCCCGTACAAGCCGTACTGCGGCAACTGCGAGAAGGACCTGACCACGGTCACCGCCTACGACGACGACTCGACCGAGCTGACGTACGCCTGCACCGCCTGCGGCTTCTCCGAGACCGTGCGGCTGAGCGAGTTCAACCGCGGCAAGCTGGTCTGGAAGGTCGACTGGCCGATGCGCTGGGCGTACGAGGGCGTCGTCTTCGAGCCCAGCGGCGTGGACCACTCCTCGCCCGGGTCGTCGTTCCAGGTCGGCGGGCAGATCGTCGGGATCTTCGGCGGCAAGCAGCCGATCGGCCCGATGTACGCCTTCGTCGGCATCAGCGGCATGGCCAAGATGTCGTCGTCCAAGGGTGGCGTGCCCACCCCGGCCGACGCGCTCCAGATCATGGAGCCCCAGCTGCTGCGCTGGCTGTACGCCCGCCGCCGCCCCAACCAGTCCTTCAAGATCGCCTTCGACCAGGAGATCCAGCGGCTGTACGACGAGTGGGACCGCCTCGACGCCAAGGTCGCCGACCGTTCGGCCCTCCCCGCCGACGTCGCCGCCCACGCGCGCGCCGTCGGCACGGCCGCCGGTGAGCTGCCGCGCACACCCAGGCCGCTGCCGTACCGCACGCTCGCCTCCGTCGCCGACATCACCGCAGGACACGAGGACCAGGCGCTGCGCATCCTCGGCGAGCTGGACCCGGCGAACCCGATCGAGGCCCTGGACCAGGCCCGGCCCCGCTACGACAAGGCCGAGGCGTGGATCAACACCCACGTCCCCGCCGACCAGCGCACCATCGTGCGCCAGGAGCCCGACGCCGAGCTGCTCAAGTCCCTCGACGAGCCGAGCCGGGAGTCGCTGCGGCTGCTGCTCGACGGGCTGGCCGACCACTGGTCCCTGGACGGGCTCACCCACCACGTCTACGGCGTCCCCAAGGTCCAGGCGGGCTTCCCCGCCGACGCCACGCCCAAGGAGCTGCCGCCGGAGATCAAGACCGCCCAGCGGACGTTCTTCGCGCTGCTCTACCACCTGCTCGTCGGCCGCGACACCGGCCCGCGCCTGCCCACGCTGCTGCTCGCGGTGGGGCAGGACCGGGTGCGGGCCCTGCTCGGGGAGTAGCACCGCACGGACGGTACGAAGAAGGGGGCGCCCGGTTCTCGCCGGGCGCCCCCTTCGCCGTAGCCGCCTCAGGCGATGTGCTCTTCCTGGAGCTCCCGCATGTGGCGCTCGCTGAACGCCTTCACCATGCGATCGGCCTCACGCGGAGCCAGCGGCACGCCGAAGGTCGCCTCCACGTCGTTGCGGAACTGGGCGACCGTGGGGTAGCTGCCGTCGATCGACTTCCGGAAGACCGTGTAGTAGTCCTCCTCCGTCGGTTCCGGCTCGGTTGTGCCGACGCCCTCACCCAGCTCGCGGGTGCGGCCCGGCACGACCGGTATCGGGAAGCTGCCCGTCTCCTCCGGCGAGGGCTCCTGCAGCGGGGGCTCCTCCTCGTACTGGTCCCGGTACTGGTCGGCCTGCTGCTGCTCCTCGTACCACTGGGCGTACTGCTCGCCCGGGTCGTAGCTGGGGTCGTAACCGCCCTGGTAGGCGACCTGGCGGGTGTTGAACCAGGGGCTCTGCTCCGGGCCGTCCTCCTCCCCGGCACCGTGCGGCGGCCCGTCCTCGGGCCCGGACCGGTCCGCGGGTCCGGACCGGTCGGCGGGCCGGGGCCCGTCCGCCTCGGGGCCCTTGACCAGCTCGGCACGCTGCTCGCCCACGGGGGTCTGCGGGCCCGTCTCCTGGAGCTGCCGCGGCACCGGCGGGAGCAGGGCCGGTTCGATGCCCGCCGCCGCCAGCCCGGCGGGGCCGGTCTGCGCCAGCGGGACGCCGTAGCGGGCCAGCCGCAGCGGCATCAGGGACTCCACGGGCGCCTTGCGGCGCCAGGCGCGGCCGAAGCGGGAGCGCAGCCGGGCCCGGTAGACCAGCCGCTCCTGCTCCAGCTTGATGACCTGCTCGTAGGAGCGCAGCTCCCACAGCTTCATGCGCCGCCACAGCAGGAACGTCGGCACCGGCGAGAGCAGCCAGCGGGTGAGGCGGACGCCCTCCATGTGCTTGTCGGCGGTGATGTCGGCGATCCGGCCGATCGCGTGCCGGGCGGCCTCGACGGACACCACGAACAGGATCGGGATCACGCCGTGCATGCCCACGCCCAGCGGGTCGGGCCAGGCCGCGGCGCCGTTGAACGCGATCGTCGCCGCCGTCAGCAGCCACGCCGTCTGCCGCAGCAGCGGGAAGGGGATGCGGATCCAGGTCAGCAGCAGGTCCAGGGCGAGCAGCACACAGATGCCCGCGTCGATGCCGATCGGGAAGACGTACGAGAAATTCCCGAACCCCTTCTTCAGGGCCAGTTCCCGCACCGCCGCGTACGAACCCGCGAAGCCGATCCCGGCGATGATGACGGCACCGAAGACGACCAGGCCGATGAGGACGCGGTGCGTCCGGGTCAGCTGAAGTGGCGCGGCCACCCGTACTCCCCTCCCATTGCGTGTTGTTGCGCGCAACAGAGTGGCACATGTGTGCGGGGGACGGGTGACCGGTGGGTCGAAGAGACCGTCAGCTGTCCTTCGCCGGCGCCTTGGAGGACGAGCCGGAGGGTGCCGGCGTGCCGCTCGGGGTGCCACTCGGCTTGGCGCCGGCGGAGGTGTCGTTGGCCTTCATCACCGCGGCCACCGCCTCCTTGGCCGCCTTCTGCGCGTCCTTCACCAGGTCGTCGGCGTCCGGGGTCTTGTCGCCCGCCAGGCCCGCGCCGTTGAAGTCGACGGTGACGACGACGTTCTCGGCCCGTGTCACGACCGTCTGCTGCTTGAAGGTGCCTTCCTTCTTCTTCAGGTCGTAGCTCACCACCGAGGCCTCGTTGCCCGTACGGCTCACCGGCGTGGTCTTGAGGCTCTTCGCCCCCTCAGCGGCCTGCGCGTCCTTCAGTTGCTTCAGGTAGTAGTCGTGCGCCAGCTTCTCGCCCTCGCCGCGCGTCACGTCCGACTCGAAGCGCAGCATCGACACGCTCAGCCAGCGGAACTGAGAACCCTTCACGCCGTTGTCGTCGAGACTGTCCCAGGAGCAACTGGCCCGCGTCGCCGTGTCGTTGGACGAGCCCTCCTTGCCGGAGTCGCCCTTCGGCACCAGATCGTCCAGCGTCTTCTTCGTCACCACCGAGCACGGCTGCGGAAGCTTCCCGTACGCCGCCGCCTTCACCGTCGGGGACGGGCTCGCGGACTTCGACGCGGCGGACTCCTCAGCGGCCTTGTCCTTGCCGTCCTCGGAGCCGGAGTCCGAGGAGCAGCCGGCTGCCACCAGCATCACGGGTACGGCGGCCGCGCCGACAAGGACGCGGGTGAGTCGCTTCGCTCGCTTCGCTTGCGGGTCTCGCTGGTCACGCTGGGCTCGTAGCTGCATGGTTCCTTCACTCATGGCACTCGTGGTTCCTGCGTTCGGAACGGGTCCGAGGGGCCACCGTACGCGGTGAAGAAATCGTGCGGTCCCGCTTCGGCGGCAGCGCACGCGGGTGCGGGGGAGCCCCGGAACGACTCAACCGCCCAGTGAATCCGCCAGCTGGGAAGCCAGTTTCCGCGCCATGTCCTGCATTTCCTCGCTGTCCGGGACGACTCCGAGCGTCGCCGACTGCTCCGCGTACTCGATGGTCACCATGACGTTCGACGTGCGGAACGCCACAGTCACGGTGCGCCGCTTCGCCGTCGAGCCGGAGCTGCTGAGCGCGTCGTCCACGAACGCCTCGTCGCCCAGGTCGTCCAGGAGCCGGGGCTGGACCTCGGCGGGGGACGCGGTCGACGAGGACGAACCCGACGCCGAGGAGGAGGGCGAGGACGAGGGGGCGGACGCCGAGGACGAGGGCGTGCCGCCCGCACCGCCGGCCGGCTCTCCGGACTCCCCGGCGGACGACGAGGGGCTGCCGGACGGGGAGTCCGAGGCGGCGGACCCGGACTCCGAGACGACCGGCTCGGGCAGGTCGGCGGCCTCCACCTGCTGCGCGAAGAGCTGCTCGGCCTCGCTGTCGTCGCTCACGGAGCCGTCGTAGGACACCACCCGCTCGAAGTCGACGAAGAGATGATCGGTGGCCTCCGCCGACTCCACCTTCCAGCGGCAGCCGACCTTGCGGTCCGTGTCGTACGCGAGCGTCGGCTCGCCCGCGTACGCCTTCTCGCGCTGCTCCTCGTCGGCGATCTCCTCGATGCCGGGCAGGAGGGTGTCCAGCGCCTTGTGGCCGACCGCGCCGCACGGCTCCGGAAGGGTGCGGTACTTGCCGGGCTCGGCCGCCTCGGTCGCGACCCCGGGCTGCCCCGGGTTCGAGTCGTCCGCGGTGGCGCCGCCGTCCGAGCCGCCGGTGCAGCCGGCCAGCAACGCCGCCAGGAGGGCGGCGACGCCCGGTACGTAGGCCTTCCGCTGCACGGTGCGGCTCCTCTCGCCGGTGTGGCTGTGGTCGGTACTCCAGTGTCCCCGCTGGTTATTCGCTTGCCGCGCGGGGGCGTTCCCTGGAGACAATGTGTATCGCACGCGCCGCCGTGAACGCCGGTCAGTCGTCCCTTTGGCTGCCCTTGGCGCCGGATTTGCGCTTCGAGACTTCTGTTTGTTTTCCGGGGGAATGAGGACGATATGTCGTACGTGGAGATGCCGGGCGCGAAGGTGCCGATCCGGATGTGGACCGACCCGGCGACGGTCGAGGAGGGCGCCCTCCAGCAGCTGCGCAACGTCGCCACCCTGCCGTGGATCAAGGGCCTCGCGGTCATGCCGGACGTGCACTACGGCAAGGGCGCGACGGTCGGTTCCGTGATCGCGATGCGGGGTGCGGTGTGCCCGGCGGCGGTGGGCGTCGACATCGGCTGCGGAATGTCGGCGGTCAAGACGTCCCTGACGGCGAACGACCTCCCGGGCGACCTGTCCCGGCTGCGCTCGAAGATCGAGCAGGCGATTCCGGTGGGGCGGGGGATGCACGACAGCCCCCTTGAGCCGGGGCGCTTCCACGGGCTGGCGACGGGCGGCTGGGACGACTTCTGGGGGCGGTTCGACGGAGTCGCCGAAGCGGTCAAGTTCCGTCACGAACGGGCCGGGAAGCAGATGGGGACGCTGGGCGGAGGTAATCATTTTGTCGAAGTCTGCACGGATACGACCGGTTCCGTCTGGCTGATGCTGCACTCCGGTTCCCGCAACATCGGCAAGGAGCTGGCCGAGCACCACATCGGCGTCGCCCAGAAGCTCCCGCACAACCAGGGCCTGGTCGACCGCGACCTCGCGGTGTTCGTCGCGGACACCCCGCAGATGGCGGCGTACCGCAACGACCTGTTCTGGGCGCAGGAGTACGCGAAGTACAACCGCACGCTGATGATGGCGCTCCTCAAGGACGTGGTCCGCAAGGAGTTCAGGAAGGCCAAGCCGGTCTTCGAGCCGGAGATCAGCGCGCACCACAACTACGTCGCCGAGGAGCGGTACGACGGGATGGACCTGCTGGTCACCCGCAAGGGCGCCATCCGTGCGGGTTCCGGGGACTTCGGGATCATCCCCGGTTCCATGGGCACCGGTTCGTACATCGTGAAGGGCCTCGGCAACGCGAAGTCCTTCAACTCCGCCTCCCACGGCGCCGGCCGGCGGATGAGCCGGAACGCCGCCAAGCGCCGCTTCTCCACCAAGGACCTGGAGGAGCAGACGCGGGGCGTGGAGTGCCGCAAGGACTCCGGCGTCGTGGACGAGATCCCGGGCGCGTACAAGCCGATCGACCAGGTCATCGACCAGCAGCGCGACCTGGTGGAGGTCGTGGCGAAGCTGAAGCAGGTCGTCTGTGTGAAGGGCTGACGCCCGGACGCGCCAGGTGCACCGGAAGGCGGGTCTACGCCTCCCGGTGCACCTTCGTGTTCGAGGCCTGGGCGCGGGGGCGGACGACCAGGAGGTCGATGTTGACGTGGGCCGGGCGGGTGACCGCCCAGGTGATGGTGTCGGCGACGTCGTCGGCGGTCAGGGGGGCGGCGACGCCCTGGTAGACCTTGGCCGCCTTGTCCTGGTCGCCGCCGAAGCGGGTCAGGGCGAACTCGTCGGTCTTGACCATGCCCGGCGCGACTTCGACGACGCGGACCGGGCGGCCGACGATCTCCAGGCGCAGGGTCTCGGCGAGGACGTGCTCGCCGTGCTTGGCGGCGACGTAGCCCGCGCCGCCCTCGTAGGTGGACAGGCCCGCGGTCGAGGAGACGACCACGATCGTGCCGTCGCCGCTCGCCTCCAGCTTGGGGAGCAGGGCCTGGGTGAGGTTGAGGGTGCCGATGACGTTCGTCTCGTACATGCGGCGCCAGTCGTCCGGGTCGCCGGTGGCCACCGGGTCGGCGCCGAGCGCGCCGCCCGCGTTGTTGACGAGGACGCCGACCGTCTTGAACGCGGTGGCGAACTCGTCGACCGCCTCGCGGTCGGTGACGTCCAGGGGGTAGGCCGTCGCCTTGTGCCCGGCCGCCTCGATCTCCTCGGCCAGCGCCTCGATGCGGTCCTTGCGGCGCGCGGTGAGGACGACGCGGTACCCGGCCGCGGCCAGCTGCCGGGCCGTGGCGGCGCCGATGCCGCTGCTCGCGCCGGTGACGACGGCGATGCGGGAGGCGGCGGACGGGGCGGCTGCTGCGGTGGCCATGGGGCTGCTCCTGGTGCGTACGAAGGTCGGTGCGGACGGTCGCCGACCAGGGTAGTCAGCCGCCGTTGCGCGGGGCCCACATGATCAGGGCCATCCCGGCCAGGCAGACCAGCGCCCCCGCGATGTCCCAGCGGTCCGGGCGGTAGCCGTCGGCGACCACGCCCCACAGGATCGAGCCGGCCACGAAGATCCCGCCGTACGCGGCGAGGATGCGGCCGAAGTGCGCGTCGGGCTGGAAGGTGGCGACGAAGCCGTAGGCGCCGAGGGCGAGGACCCCGCCCGCCGCCCACAGCCAGCCGCGCTGCTCGCGCACCCCCTGCCAGACCAGCCAGGCACCGCCGATCTCGAAGAGGGCGGCGACCACGAAGAGGGCGGCGGAGCGGAGGACCAGCATGGGGGGCAGCTTCGCACGGACCTGCGGAATAACGGGTCGGGGGCCACCGTTGCACGGGTATAGTTGAACCGTCAACAAATCGGAGGTTGAGCGATCATGCAGTTCGGCATCTTCACCGTCGGCGACGTCACGCCCGACCCGACCACGGGCCGTACGCCGACCGAGCGTGAGCGCATCAAGGCCATGGTCGCCATCGCGCTCAAGGCCGAGGAGGTCGGGCTCGACGTCTTCGCCACCGGTGAGCACCACAACCCGCCCTTCGTGCCCTCGTCGCCGACGACCATGCTCGGCTACGTCGCGGCCCGCACCGAGCGGCTGGTCCTGTCCACCTCCACCACCCTGATCACCACGAACGACCCGGTGAAGATCGCCGAGGACTTCGCGATGCTCCAGCACCTGGCCGACGGCCGGGTGGACCTGATGATGGGGCGCGGCAACACCGGCCCGGTCTACCCCTGGTTCGGCAAGGACATCCGCGAGGGCATCAACCTCGCCGTCGAGAACTACAACCTGCTGCACCGCCTGTGGCGCGAGGACGTGGTGAACTGGGAGGGCAAGTTCCGCACCCCGCTCCAGGGCTTCACCTCCACCCCGCGTCCGCTGGACGGGGTCGCGCCCTTCGTCTGGCACGGGTCGATCCGCTCGCCGGAGATCGCCGAGCAGGCGGCCTACTACGGCGACGGCTTCTTCCACAACAACATCTTCTGGCCCGCCGACCACACCAAGCGCATGATCGAGCTGTACCGGGCCCGCTACGCCCACTACGGGCACGGCACGCCCGAGCAGGCGATCGTCGGCCTCGGCGGCCAGGTGTTCATGCGGAAGAACAGTCAGGACGCGGTGCGCGAGTTCCGGCCGTACTTCGACGAAGCACCCGTGTACGGACACGGACCGTCGCTGGAGGACTTCACCGCGCAGACGCCGCTCACCGTCGGCTCGCCGCAGCAGGTGATCGAGAAGACGCTCGCCTTCCGCGACTACGCCGGTGACTACCAGCGCCAGCTGTTCCTGATGGACCACGCCGGGCTGCCCCTGAAGACCGTCCTGGAGCAGCTCGACCTGCTCGGCGAGGAGGTCGTGCCGGTGCTGCGCAAGGAGTTCGCCAAGGACCGTCCGGCGGGCGTGCCGGACGCGCCGACCCACGCGTCCCTGCTGGCCGCGAAGGCCGCCGGGCAGGACAAGCGGGACAGCCATGACAAGGAAGGAGCGCGCGCATGAAGCTCGTCGTCGTCTCCGCGGGGCTGAGCGTGCCGTCGTCCACCCGGCTGCTCGCCGACCGGCTGGCCGCGGTCGCCGCCCCGGCGGCCACCGCGCCCGAGCCCGCCCCGGCCGACGTCCGGGTGATCGAGCTGCGCGACCTCGCCGTGGAGATCGCGCACACCTTCACCAACGGCTTCCCGGCACCGGCGCTCGCGGACGCGTTCGCCGAGGTCGCGGCGGCCGACGGACTGATCGTCGTCACGCCGGTGTTCTCGGCGTCGTACAGCGGGCTGTTCAAGTCGTTCTTCGACGCGCTGAGCGTCAACGACGAGGACGCCCTCACCGGGAAGCCGGTCCTGATCGCCGCGACCGGCGGCACCGGCCGGCACTCCCTGGTGCTGGAGCACGCGCTGCGGCCGCTCTTCGCCTACCTGAAGGCGGTGATCGTCCCCACCGGGGTCTACGCCGCCTCCGAGGACTGGGGCGCGGAAGGGCTCGACGCCCGGATCGGGCGGGCCGCGACCGAGCTGGCGGCCCTGATGGCGGGGCTGTCGGGGTCCTCGCGGGCGTCCGGGCCGTCCACGGGGCGCCCGCTGCCGAAGCGGGACTCCTTCGAGGAGGTCACGCCCTTCGCGGAGCGGCTCGCCGCGCTGAGCGTCCCGGGCCCGAGCCCGGCGCCGTAGGGCGGCTGCCGGTGGGGGCCGGGCACCGGCCGTATCACCGGATCGTGTGACGCCGACGGGGTTCCCGCCCGGCCCGGTCGGCGGTTCACTACGGTGTGGCCAGGATGAGCAGACCCCAGCCGGGACAGTCGCCCGACCGGTTACCCGAGCCGCCGCTGCCCCGGTGGCTGCCGGCGGTGTTCCCCGCTTCCCTCCTGGTGGCCGTCCTGTGGGGACCGGTCTACGCGGCGGTGCTGTGCGGCGTGGCCTTCGTGGCGGTGGGCTACGCCACGTCCAGGAAGCCCGCGCTGTGGCACCTGGCGGCCGGGACCGGGCTGTGCGCGACGGGTGTGCTGGCGCAGGCGTTCGCCTACTACCTGATTCTGCGGGACGGTTCGCTCGGCCCCCACGGGAGTGCGGCCGTCCTCTTCCTCCTGGGCCTCCAGTTCTTCCTGCACGGCAGGAAGGTGCGGCGGGCCGCGCAGCTCACCCTGTCGGGACTGCGGCGCCACCGCGAGGAGAACGGGCTGCTCGAGCCCGCCGAGCCGCTCGGCGAGCCGCGGCCCGGGGCGCGCTGGATCCCTTTCACGACGACGGGGATCTTCGGCGCGGTCGTCTCCGGGCTCGGCTCGCTGTTCCTCTGCTTCACCCTTCTCGCCCTGCGGGACCTGCTGACGACCGAGGACAACCCGTGGTGGGCGTCCCTGGTCGTCGTCGGCCTGTTCGTGCAGACGGTCCTCTTCATCGGCCTGGGCAACACGATCCTGCGCACCTCAGTGCAGTACTACGACACGGTCGTCTCCTCCCCGGACGACCTCGCGGGCCGCCAGTACGTCCTCTACCTGCGCTCCTTCCGCGACGACCACCGGCTCTCGCGCCCCCACCGCATCCCTCTGGCGGGCGCCTGGCTGGGTGCGGCCGTCGGCATCGGCCAGGGCGAGGAGGAGCGCATCGCCGACGCCCTCTCCTGGGCCGGCACCCTCGTCGGGGTGGGGGCGCCCGGGGAGCGCGTGCCCCGGGCCGGTGCCCGGCGGATGTACCTGCCGCCGGACGACTGGCAGACGCCGGTGAGCACCATGATGCGCGGCGCCGCGCTCGTCGTGGTCGTGCTGGGCAAGGGGCGGGGGACGCTCTGGGAGATCCGCGAGGCGATGCGGATCCTGCCGCCGGAGCGGCTGCTGCTGCTCGTGCCGATGAAGGAGAAGGCGTACGACGAGTTCCGCGCGCTCGCGGGCGACCTGACGCCCGGTGCGCTGCCCGCGTACCGGCGCAGCCGCGCTTTGTCGTCCCGGGTCAGGGGAATCATCCACTTCGAGCCGGACTGGACGGCGGAGTTCGTCGCCCTGCGCCGGCCCTCACCGCTCGAAGACCAGCTCGTGGGCTCTTTGGACCGTGCCATGTGGCCCGCCATGGTGCGCCTGACCGAACTCGAACTCGAACTCGAACGGCGGGCGGACGGGAGGCACGGCGAGGCATGAGCGACATGGGGGACGCGCTGTGGAACACGGAGGTCGGCCCGGCCGAGTACTCGGTGGCCGACGACCGCTACCGGCAGGCGGTGCTCGACCAGTACAAGCTCTGCGTGGAGATGGCCGACCGGGTCAGCGCCCGGCGGAACCTGACCAACACGTTCTTCCTGTCGCTCAACAGCGCGGTGGTCGCCGTGGTGGCCGCGGTGTCGGGCGGCGCACTG
Source organism: Streptomyces sp. NPDC111628 (assembly GCF_055635195.1). Classification (NCBI taxonomy): domain Bacteria; kingdom Bacillati; phylum Actinomycetota; class Actinomycetes; order Kitasatosporales; family Streptomycetaceae; genus Streptomyces; species Streptomyces sp. NPDC111628. The sequence continues at coordinate 46,654 of NZ_JBVKBZ010000009.1, forward strand.
GCCGACGCGTCCGTCCCGTTGCTGCTGGCCGGGCTGGTCATCCTGCTCGTCCAGTGCGCCGCCTGGTACGTCATGGTGCGGTCGTACCGGCAGCTCAACCGCGCCAAGTACGCGGTGATCGGCGCCTTCGAGGAGCGGCTGCCGGCGTTCGCGTACAGCAGGGGGGAGTGGGACGCGCTGGGCGAGGGCCGGGACTGGCGCCGGTATCTGCCCCTGACCTACGTCGAGCAGTGGGTCCCGGTCGTCTTCGCCGTCTCCTACGTGATGGGCTTCTCCGCCCTCGTCGCCCGGTGAGCCACGGGCCGCGATAGGATCCGGGGCCTGCCGGCAGGCCATCGACCGAGGGGGAGACCGTGACGGCCCTCGCGGTGACCGGGCACATGGACCTGACGGAGGAGAGCCTCCCCGCGGTCCGCGCCGCCCTGGACGAACTGCTGGGCCGGTACAGGGACTTGGGCGCAAGCAAGACACTGGTCGGGATCTCCTGCATCGCCAAGGGGGCCGACTCGCTGTTCGCCGAAGCGGTACTGGCCGTCGGCGGTCGCCTGGTCGTCGTCGTCCCCTCGCGGGACTACCGCCGCAGCACGGTCGAGCCCGACGACGCCCCCCTCTTCGACCACCTCGCCGCCGCCGCCGACGAGGTCGTCGTACTGCCCCGCGAGAGGGCCGGCCGGCAGGCGTACGAGGCCGCCAACGCCCTGCTCCTCGAACGTGCCGACCGGCTGGTGGCCGTGTGGAACGGCGAACCGCCCAGCGGCCGGGGCGGCGGCACCGCCGACCTGGTGCTCGCCGCCCGGGAGGCGGGGATCCCCGTCGACGTCGTGTGGCCGGCCGGGGCCGCGCGCCGGGCGGACTCCCGGTAGGAAGGGCCGCCGATCGGCGCGGACCGACGCCGGAACCCGGCACCTGGAACCCGGAACCGGAAGCGGTTCGGAAGCGGTGCGCCGCTGGTTCCGGAAGCGGGGTCGCTGATGCCGTAAGGGCATGTCGACGTCACCGGCGGCCGTACGCCCCACCGCTGTCGCCGGCGCCGGCACCGGTGTCCTGACTCCCGGTGCCGGCGCCGACGTCGGCGCTGGTGCCGGTGCCGGCGGTGGTGTTCGTGCCGGGGAGTCGCCTGGTGCGCAGATAGGTGCCGAGCACCGACAGGTCGGTCCGCTCCAGGTCGGCCGGGCGGATCACGACGCGCAGCTCCGGGGCGGTCGCCGGATCGCGGCGGCAGTGGTCGGCGAAGCTCTGCACGATCAGGAGCAGCAGCCGGGTGCGGTCCAGCTCCACGATCCGGGCCAGCCCGGAGCCGATCAGGGGGATCGCGAGCGGCCGGTACATGCCGTACCGGGCCACGGCCGGCCACAGGGTGTCCAGGCTCGCCCGCAGCTCGGCCGGTCCGGAGCGGGCGACGAGGTCGTTGCCGAGCCGGGAGTAGGCCACGGCGAAGACCCGGCGGCCGCCCACCGTCAGCGGCACGGTGGTGCCCAGGGGGTAGCGGACGCGCCGGCCGCGCGGCTTGTCCTGGGGCCGCTCGGTGCGCAGCGGCCGCAGCGCCCGCAGCCCGGCCTGGATCCGGTCGTCCAGCAGCTTGCGCTCCCCGCCGAACAGCCGCTCCACCAGCTGGCCCTGGACGCTGTCCCGGCTGATCACCAGGTCCTGCTCGGTGGCGGTGTCGAAGGTGTCGGTGAACCCGACGACCAGATTGGCGTCGTCCTGGTCGAACAGGTCGCCCCGCACCACCACGAGGTCACCGGCGCCGGGGAACGGCTGCCGCAGCAACTCCCGTCCGTGCCGCTCGCGCAGCCGGGCCCGCAGGGCGCCGAGCAGCTCGGCGACGTCCTGGTCGTCCGGCCGCTCCCGGGCCATCCGTTCCGCGACCGGCAGCGCGAGGTCGTGGCGGCCCAGGTCCATCCTGCTGCGGATCAGCTGGCGGCGGGCGGTCTCGTACAGCGCGGTGAGCCGGCGCACCAGCGGCCGCGCGAAGTCCTCGTCGCCCGCCTCGGCCAGGGGACGGCCGCGCACCAGGGCCAGCGCCGCGGCCAGCCGGTCGGCGGCCGACGCGGGCGCCGCGAGCAGCGCGGAGTCGACCAGGTCGGTGAACTCCGCGCAGTCCAGTTCGCCGGGCGCGAGCACCAGCCGGTAGGCCGTCTCGGGTGCCGGGCCGGCCAGCAGTTGCTCGGTGCGCAGCACCCGGGCGCCGTCACCGCGCTGCGTGGGATCGAGGGCGCGGCGCAGTTCGAGGACGCGTTTTTGCACCTCGTTGCGGTGGCGCTGCGCCGCGTGCGGCTGCTCGCCGTCGAGTGCCCACACGTCCCGGTGCAGCCGGCGCACCGGGACGGGCTCGCCGTCCGCCGCCACCAGCCGGACCAGCAGCCGTGTCGTCAACGGGGTCAACCGGGCGGGTACGCCGTCGATTTCGAGCCTGGCCGGACCCAGGACGCTCACACGGATGCGCGCCATACAAGTGGTCTCCACTCGCTTCACACTCTCCCGACCGGTGGTCGCGGGAGAGGTGTCGGCAGCGTATCAATTGTCCGTTTGGGGGAGTTGTGGTTTCGGTCGGTTCGTGCGGGGCCGGCCCCCGGGACACGTACCGCGGTGACGGGACGTGCCCCGGGGGCCGGTTGCGCCGGTCCCCCGAGCGGCGCCGGATCCGCCGGACGACTGCGCCGGCGGTGGCAGGACGGCTACGGCCGCCGGTGGTAGGCGGACAGGTGGCGGAAGGGGTAGGTCCGGCGCCAGTCGGAGCCGGTGTCGTTGACCGTGCAGCCCGCCAGTTTCAGCCGCTCCACGACCTTGCCGAGCGCCGTCTCGGAGCCGTCGAAGCGGACCACGTTGCGGCCCGCGATGTCGGCGATCGGCCGCACCCTGCCGACCTCGACGATCAGCGTGCGCTCCGGGTAGGCCATCAGCACCATGCCCAGCTCGATCAGGACGTTAGGGCGCGGCTGGCACACCGGCCGGGTCTCGTGGTCCGGTTCGTCGTGGCCGCGCAGGTCCGGGTGGAGGGTGACGACGTCGTCCGGGGTGAGCAGGACCAGCGCCGCCTGGGCCTGGGCGGGGGCGCCCGCGACCACGTCGCCGAGGAAGGGGGAGGCCTGGCCGGTCGCCCGGACCAGGTCCTCCCACTCCTTGGGCCGCAGGTCGAGCCGGCGCAGCAGCTCGTACATCTCGCGCCGCACCTGGTCGTCGCGGCCGTGCACGACGAAGACGCTGCGGGCCCGCTCGGCGTCCTGGCCCGCCGCGGCGGCCGGGCGCCGCCATCCGTCGGCGTACGGCTGTGCGGGCGGGGTGGACGGCGCGGGCGGTGCGGCGTGGACGGGGGAGTTGTCGCCGAAGGTCTGGGTGGTGTCGGTGTTGCCGGTGCTCTGGTTGCCCCCGAAGTTGTTGGTGCTGCCCTGGCCGAAGCTGTTGCCGTGGAACTGCTGGCCGCTCATGCCTGCCGTGCCTCCCTGGTGACGCCGGAGTTGTTGCCGAAGGTCTGGGTGGTGTTGGTGTTGCCGACGCTCTGGTTGCCGCCGAAGTTGTTGGTGCTGTTGGCGCCGAAGTTCTGCTGGAGGATGTTGGTCTGGTTCGCCTCGTGCTCCCGGGTGTCGACGTCGTGGTCGCGCAGGAAGTCGCCGACGATCTGGAGCAGATGGCGCTCGATGATCTGGATGTACTTGATCGCGTCCGACTCCTGGAAGAAGTGGTGGAAGTCGTGGTCGGGCGCCAGCTCGCGGACGCTGGTGAGGGCGCCGCAGTCCACCGCGGTCAGCGCGTAGCGGCCGAGCCGGAACTCGCTGGTGTCGGCGGGCCGGCCCACCAGCTTGCGGACGGTGTCGGTGGAGAAGCGGCTGGGCAGCCGTTCGCGCAGCGGGTTGGCGATCAGCCGCAGCAGCTCGCCGGGCGCGCTGCGGGTCACGTCCCAGGCGATGCGGCACATGAGCCTGCCGTCGATCGCGGCCGGCAGCCGGTCGGCGAGGTGGAAGCTCTCCGGCAGCGGACCGAGTACGTAGGTGTAGAACTCGGTGTGCAGGGTGCTGCCCTTGATGTCGAAGCCGATGAACACCGAGGTGACCAGCTCCTGTTGCCAGGCCCCGATGCGGACGCACAGGTACTCGCGGCGGGCGTCGTAGTCCTCCCGCCAGTGTGCGGCGGTGTGGTCGGGGTGGCCGGGGTCGGGCGTGTCCAGGAGCACGGCGACGGGGTCGCTGCCCTCGGCGGTCCGCACCGCCTTGGTGAACCGGCGCCGGTCGACGGAGAGCAGCTCGACGCGGTCGCTCGGCGCGGGCTTGTCGCGCAGTTCCGCGAGCAGCCCCTCGCAGACCCGGGTGGTGATGTCCTCGACGGTGAAGGGGATGATCGGTTTGCGTTCCGTCCTTCCGGCTCCGCCCGTGCCGCCCGTGCCGTCCGCGCCGTCCGCCGGTCCGTGCTGGGCGGGGAGGTGTCCGTTGAGCAGGGTCTGGCCGAGCGCGCCGGCCCGGGACTTCGGGGCGCCGAGCAGCAGTTCCGCGTTGGCCCACCGTTTGACCGAGCCGCCGGCGCCGACGAAGGGCTTGTAGCCGCCGTAGTACACGGTGTCCGAGGCCTGCTCACGGTTGATCTTGCCGACGAGTTCCGGGGTGAGGCGCGAGGTGATCGGGTGGGAGCCGTCGAATCCGGTGCGGTCGTCCGCCGGGGGCGCGAGGTGCTCGGCGAGGGTCTGCAGGATGGCGAGCCTGCGCAGGAACATCGTGGCCCAGGCCAGCCAGAACGCGAACAGCGCGGCCGTCCAGCCGCCCAGCACGCCCGCGGCGATGAGCAGCGCGATGACGACCGCGCCCGCGCCGAGGGCGATCAGCTGGTTGCGGCGCAGGTTGTGGGCGGCCAGGGCGTGCGCCAGGACGGGCGCGGCGTCGTAGCCGTAGGAGGGGGCCACGACCCGGTAGCGGTGGGTCAGCAGCTCCCGGATGACGGCCTTGCGGTAGAGGGGGTCGAGGTAGGTGCCCGCGCACAGCAGGCGGGTGGCGTTGCTCGTGGCGTCCGGGGGCGGCGGGGCGGCGTGGGTGGTCATGGCTGCTCAGTTCCCTTCCCGCATGTCGGCCGAGGTGATGACGCCGCCGCTGACGGTGTAGGTGCCCTCGTACGTCGTCTGCGTGCCGTCGGTCTCCCGGGCCACGACCGTGACCGAGACGTCGTCGCCGGACGTGCCGGTCACGGTGACGTCGTCCCGCAGGGTCGTCTCGAAGCCGGCGACGAAGGAGTCGTAGTCCTGGTCGAGGTTCTTGCCGCCCAGCTCCCACGCGGTCGCGAAGTCGCGGTTGTTGATGGCGCCGAAGTACGCCGTCACGGTCGCCTCCGGCCCGCTCCCGTCGGCGGTGGTGTCCTCGGTGGCCGTGTCGTCGGTCGTGGTGTCGTCCGTGGGGGTGTCGTCCGTGGTGTCGTCGCCGTACGTGTCCTCGCCGTACGTACCGCCGTCGGTCGTGCCGTCGCCGTAAGTGCCGTCCTCGTACGTGCCGTTGCCGTACGTGCCGTCGGGGTCGGTGCCGTCGCCCGAGGTGCCGTCGTCGGTCGTGCCGTCGTCGGTCGTGCCGGACCCCCAGTCAGGCAGCGCTCCGCTGCCGTAGAGCCCGTCGGTGGCCGGCGCCCCGTCGTCCGGGCCGGTCGTGGCGAGCACGACGGCCAGCACGACTATGAGGACGAAGGGGACCGCGATCACGGTCAGGGCCTGGTTGCGTACGGGGCCGGGCGTGAGTGCGAGCCCCGGTGCGGGGTAGGAACCCCGGGCGCCGGACGGGACGCGTGTACTGCTCATCTGTCACCTCATTGCCGCCGGTATCCGGCCGGGCGGATACGGCACGCGCCCCGAGTGGGCCGATGTGCCTTGTGCATCGACCGATCCGACCAGTGGCGGCGCTTCCGGAACCAGATTTCCGGGGTTCCGATGCGCTTCCGATCGGCTTCCGGTATGGCCGCCGCGTTGATCGCCCCGCCGGTCGCCCCGGGGCACTTCACCGGCACTCAAGGCCAGGTGAACGCTGCCGGAAACCGGCAATGCGGATAGGTGGCACCGTCACGCATCATGGGGCGCACGGGGAGCACTGCGGAGAGGGGGCCGGACGATGACGACGAAGACGAAGTCGAAGTCGACGCACAGTCCGTTCGTTCGCCCTCTCCACCAACTCCGCCCCCGCCCGGACGAACCCGGCCGCGCCGCTCGCGCCGCCGGTGCCGCGGCACACGGCCGCCGCGCCGTCTGAGACCCGCTCACCGCCTCTGGCGGGGCCCCGCGCGGGCGTGGTCCGTCCGAAGACCCGCCCCCCCGGAACCACGCCTGTCCGCACGGGCGTCACCACACCAACATCGGCGGCGGCCGGCCGCGCTCGTCCGGCCGCCGTGACAGCCGCCTCATGCCGTAAGGACGTATGCCATGGAAGTCATCGGTGTCCTCGCCCTCGTCTGCCTGCTCCTTCTCGCCGTCGTGCTGTTCGGCGTCTCGCGGCTCTTCCGCAAGGTGGAGCAGGGCAAGGCGCTGATCGTCTCGAAGATGCGCAAGGTGGACGTGACCTTCACCGGTCAGGTTGTGCTGCCGGTGCTGCACCGGGCCGAGGTGATGGACATCTCGGTCAAGACGATCGAGATCACCCGGGCCGGCAAGGAAGGGCTGATCTGCCGGGACAACATCCGGGCGGACATCCGCATCACGTTCTTCGTCAAGGTCAACAAGACCGTGGAGGACGTCGTCAAGGTCGCCCAGGCGGTCGGCACGGCCCGCGCCAGCGACCGGGACACGCTGCAGGAGCTGTTCCACGCGAAGTTCTCCGAGGCGCTGAAGACCGTCGGCAAGCAGCTGGACTTCACCGACCTCTACACCAAGCGCGAGGAGCTGCGGTACCGGATCATCGAGGTCATCGGCGTCGACCTCAGCGGGTACCACCTCGAGGACGCGGCCATCGACTACCTGGAGCAGACGCCGCTGACCCAGCTGGACCCGGCCAACGTCCTGGATGCCCAGGGCATCCGGAAGATCACCGAGCTGACGGCCGTCGAGCACGTGCGCACCAACGAGGCCCGGCGCACCGAGGAGAAGGAGATCACCCGGCAGAACGTCGACGCGCGCGAGGCCGTACTGGAGCTGGAGCGCCGGCAGGCCGACGCCGAGATCAAGCAGAAGCGCGAGATCGACACCACCCGGGCCCGCGAGGAGGCCGAGACGGCCAGGGTGGTGGAGGAGGAGCGGCTGCGCGCGCAGGCGGCCTTCCTGCGCACCGAGGAGCAGCTCGGCGTGCAGCGCGAGAACCAGGCCCGTGAGGTCGCGGTCGCCGCGAAGAACCGCGAGCGGGTCATCGCCGTGGAGAACGAGCGCATCGAGAAGGACCGCATGCTGGAGGCCATCGGCCGGGAGCGGGAGACCGAGCTGACCCGGATCGCCGCCGAGAAGGAGGTCGAGGCGGAGAAGCGGGACATCGCCGAGGTCATCCGCGAGCGCGTCGCCGTGGACCGCACGGTCGCCGAGCAGGAGGAGTCCATCAAGAAGCTGCGCGCGGTGGAGGAGGCGGAGCGGGACCGGCAGACCGTGATCATCGCCGCCGAGGCCCAGGCGCAGGAGCGGCTGGTCAAGGACATCAAGGCGGCCGAGGCGGCGGAGGCCGCGGCCTCCCACCGTGCCGCCGAGGAACTCACCATGGCCGAGGCCAGGTTGAAGAGCGCCGACCTGGAGGCGCAGGCCAAGCTGCGGATGGCCGAGGGCATCCAGGCCGAGGCCGCCGCGGCGGGGCTGGCCGCGGTCCAGGTCCGCGACAAGGAGGCCGAGGTCATCGAGAAGGCGGGCCGCGCCGAGGCGGAGGCCACCGAGGCCCGGATGCGCGCCGAGGCCGAGGGCGCGCGGGCCAAGGCCCTGGCCGAGGCGGAGGCCATCGGCGGCAAGCTGAAGGCGGAGGCCGCCGGGCTCACCGAGAAGGCCGCCGCGATGGCCGCCCTGGACGACGCCTCGCGCGGCCACGAGGAGTACCGGCTGCGCCTGGAGGCGGAGAAGGACATCCGGCTGGCCGGTCTGGACGTGCAGCGGCAGGTCGCCGAGGCGCAGGCCACGGTGCTCGCCACCGGTCTGGAGAACGCCGACATCGACATCGTCGGCGGCGACACGGTCTTCTTCGACCGCCTGATGTCCTCGGTCGCGCTCGGCAAGGGCGTCGACGGATTCGTGAAGCACTCCGAGACCGCGCAGGCCCTCGCCGGGCCCTGGCTGGACGGCTCGTCGAGCTTCACCGACGACCTGACCCGCGTACTCGGCTCGTTCTCCACGGCCGACGTGCAGAACCTGACGGTCTCCGCGCTGCTGATGAAGCTGATGAAGTCGGGCGGCACGGACGCCGGGCAGGTGCAGCGCCTCCTGGACCGCGCGGGCGAACTGGGCCTCGCCGACACCCCGCTCACCGCGCTGAACGGCACGGCCAGGGTCTGACCGGCCACCACAGACCGGGTGCCGGGACCGCCGTACGGGGGTCGGCGGCTTCGGCACCCCCCGCTTCCTCGAAGGGACCAACCGCTCATGGCCACCGCTGCGGAGACGGCTACGACGTCCGCCACGGTCACATCCGCCACGGTCACGTACGACACCGCCGACGCCGGCGCGTACGAGGTGCTGCGCGACCGTCTCGCCGCGCAGAGCGCCGACCTCGCCCGCCGCGCTGACGTCCTCAATACCCGCCGGGTGGAGGAGTTCGGCTCGGCCCGCCTCGAACTGGCCTCCACCGAGCGGCTGCGCACCGAGCACCCGGGGGTGCCCCGCGACCTCGCCGCCGTCGGCGACGTCCTGCTCCTCGGCTCCACCGGCCGTCCGGGCCACCGCACCCGGACGGCGGCCGTGGCGGACGTCTTCACGCTGTACGACCGCGACCTGAACCCGCTGCCCGAGTCCGCGGTGCCGGGCCTGCTCGACGACCCGGCCTTCGCACGGGAGTTCGCCGACCTGCACCGCTACTACCGGCAGGCCCGGCTGCTGCGGCTGCGCCCCGTCGGCGGCAGGCTGCTGGCCGTCTTCCGCACCGGCGAGAAGGCCGACGACATCCGCGTCCTGCGCTGGGAACTCACCGAGGACGGGCGGGCGGCCTTCCTGGACGCGCGGGGCGAACGCGACGACGTGTTCCCGCCGTCCCACGACTTCGAGTGGACCGCCGCGACCCGCGAGGACCACGTCCTGGGCCGCCACCCGCACGTGTCGGTGCGCGGCGAGTTCCACGTCGGCGCGGTCGGCGGCGCCCTCACCGTCAAGCTGGAGGACGACACCGAGACCGCCGGGGGCATCTACTCCGAGCCCGTCGACGAACCCCTCCAGTCCCTGGCCGACGCCGACATCGCGCACGCCAGGGTCGGCGCCCTGATCCTGCTGCGCGTACGGCCCTACAAGGAGGACACCGACCGGCACCTGGTGTTCAACACCCTCACCAAGTCGGTGGTCCGCCTGGACGGCATCGGCCTGGCCTGCCGCCGCCTGCCCGACGACCAGGGCATCGTCTTCCCCGGCGGCTACTGCCTGGCCACCGGCGTCCACAAGACGTACGAACTCGACGCGACCGGGATGGAGTTCGAGCGGGAGGTGCGCTCGCCGAACGGCGAGGACGTGCTGTACGCCTTCCACGCGCGCGGCGAGAGCCGGGGCCTGCTGCTGTCGTACAACACCATCCGCAAGGAGGTCGCGAACCCGCTGCCCTGCCGGGGCTGGACCCTGGCGGAGGACGGCACCTTCACCGTGCTGCGCGCGGACGGCGACGAACCCGCCCAGGTGCACCCGGTGCAGCGGTGGCACTCGCCGTACGTCTCCGACACGCACGCCGCCGCCGCGCCCGCAGGGAGCGGACCGCTGGCCCGCGTGGGCAACGCCGACCTGGTGCGCGGCATCTCCGCCTGCCTGTCCGTCGCCGGGGCCGTCGGCGAGGGCATCACCACCGCCGAGGGCTACCGGGCGCTCGCCGCCTCCTGCGTGCGCGCGGCCGACGCCCACCACTGGCTGGGCGAAGCGGACCTGGGCGACCTGGCCGGCGCGCTGGCCGCCGTACGCGAGACCGCCGAGCAGGTGCTGGCCGAGTTCGAGACGGTACGGGACCTGACCCGGCGGGCCGCCGAGGCCCGTGACGAGGCCGCCGAGCGGATCGCGTCGGTGGTGCGGCGGCTGCGCGGCGAGGCGCCGAAGGAGGCCGCCGCCTGGGTGCGGGGCCTGACCGAACTGCGGCACGCGCACGGGCACCTGCTGACCGTCAAGGAGCTCCGGTACGCCGACGCCCCCGGCATCGACGCCCTCGCCGAGGAGGCCGAGGCGTCCCTCGCGGAGCTGGGGCAGCGGGCCGTGGCCTTCCTCGCCCGCGAGGACGCCTTCGACGCCCAGCGTGCGGACGTCGAAGCGCTCGTCGCCGACGCGGAGGCCATCACCACCGTCGCCGGGGCCGGACCCGTCGCCGCCCGGCTGGACGAACTCGCCGAGGGGCTGCGCACGGTCACCGACGTCGCCGCCGAACTCGACATGGGCGACGCCACGATCCGCACCGCCCTGCTGGAACGCGTCGCCGCCGTCCTGGGCGGCGTCAACCGCGCCCGCGCCACCCTCGACGCCCGCCGCCGCGTCCTCCTCGACCGGGAGGGCCGCGCCGAGTTCACCGCCGAGACGGCCCTGCTCGGCCAGGCCGTCACCGCCGCGCTCGCCGCCGCCGACACCCCCGAGCGCTGCGACGACCAGCTGGCGCGGCTGCTCGCCCGCCTGGAGGACCTGGAGTCCCGCTTCGCGGAGTTCGACGGCTTCCTGACCGAACTCGCCGACAAGCGCACCGAGATCCACGACGCGCTCGCCGCCCGCAAGCAGTCCCTCTCCGACACCCGCGCCCGCCGCGCCGAACAGCTCGCCGCCTCCGCCGCCCGGATCATGGAGACGATCACCCGGCGGTGCGCCACGCTCGCCGACGCCGACGCGGTCAGCACGTACTTCGCCTCCGACCCCATGCCGGCCAAGGTCCGCCGCACCGCCGAGGAACTGCGCGCCCTCGGCGACAGCGTCCGCGCCGAGGAACTGGACGGGCGCCTCAAGTCGGCCCGCCAGGAGGCCTCCCGCGCCCTGCGCGACCGCACCGACCTGTACGCCGACGACGGCCGCACCCTGCGCCTGGGCGCCCACCGCTTCGCCGTCAACACCCAGCCCCTCGATCTCACCCTCGTCCCCGACGGCGACGGACTCGCCTTCGCCCTCACCGGCACGGACTACCGCGCACCGGTCACCGACCCGGACTTCGCGGCCACCCGCGCCCTCTGGGACCGCACCCTCCCCTCGGAGTCCCCCGGCGTCTACCGCGCCGAGCACCTCGCCGCCCGTCTGCTCCGTCAGCACGGCGCGAGCGCCCTCGTCACGGCCGACGACCTCCCCACCCTCGTCCGCGAGGCCGCGCAGGAGGCGTACGACGAGGGTTACGAGCGGGGCGTGCACGACCACGACGCGACGGTCGTCCTGAGGGCGCTGCTGCCCCTGTACGAGCGGGCCGGGACCCTCGTCCACGAGCCCGCCGCCCGCGCCGCCGCCCAGCTCTTCTGGACCCACGGCACCACCCCGCGAGCCCGCGAGACGTGGACCCGGCGTGCCCGCTCCCTGGCCCGCGCCCGCGACACCTTCGGCCTCTCCACGGCGATCACGGCCCTGGAGGAGGAGCTGGCGGAGGCCGTCGGCTCGTGGCCGGAGCCGGGGCCGGGGCAGACGGTGGCGGGGGCGGTCGGCCGCGCCGCGGGTGCCGGTCCTGGCCCCGCAGGAGCCGCGGCCGGCGGTTCGTCGACAGGAGCCGGCGGTTCGTCGACCGGGCCTTCCGGTTCGCCGGCCGGGCCTTCCGGTTCGGGCGCCGCGGGGGACGCGGGTCGGGCGGCGGGCGTGCCCCGGGCCGCAGCGGGGGCGGCCCGCTCGGCCGAAGGCTTCGCCGGGACGGTTGGGGCCGTCGGTTCTCCGATCGGTACGTTCGGCCCGTCCGCGGGGCCGGCGGGCTTCGGCGCGGAGCTTGCCCGCGCGGCTGCCGCGTACCTCTTTCACGAACTGACCGCCGAGCCCGAGGGCTTCGTCCTCGGTGCCGCTACCCGCACGCTCCTGGAGAAGTTCCGCCGCACCGTGGGCACCCCGGCCTACGACGAGGACCTGGCCGCGCTGGACGACCTGGCCGCCCGGGGGCAGCTCGCCGAGGCGTGGATCTCGTCGTACGCCGCCGCCGGCGGTACCGGGCTCACCCCCGGTGACCTGGCCGAGGCGGTCGCCGCCGAGCTGTGCCCGGACCTGCCCCGCTACGACGGGGACGCCCCGACGACGGCCACGGCCGAGGGCCTGCTCGGCGCCCACCCGCGCATCACAGGAGGCCGACTGCCGCTGCGCCTCGACGAGTTCCTCGCCCGTACCGCCCGCTTCGCCGCGCACGACGTCCCCGCGTTCCGCGCCTACCAGCGCCGCCGTACCGCCCTCGTGGGCGCCGAACGGGCCCGGCTGCGCCTGGACGACCACCGGCCGCGCGTCATGTCCGCCTTCGTCCGCAACCGCCTCGTGGACGAGGTCTACCTCCCGCTCGTCGGCGACAGCCTGGCCAAACAGCTCGGTGCCACCGGCGACGGCAAGCGCACCGACACGGGCGGTCTCCTGCTGCTGCTCTCCCCGCCCGGGTACGGCAAGACGACCCTGGTCGAGTACGTCGCCGAGCGCCTCGGTCTGATGCTGGTGAAGGTCGGCGGCCCCGCGCTCGGCCACGGCGTCACCTCGCTCGACCCGGCCGACGCCCCGAACGCCACCGCACGCCAGGAGGTCGAGAAGATCAACTTCGCGCTGGCGTCCGCGAACAACACGCTGCTCTACCTGGACGACATCCAGCACACCTCCCCGGAGCTCCTCCAGAAGTTCATCCCGCTGTGCGACTCCACCCGCCGCGTGGACGGCGTGTGGGACGGTGCGCCCCGCACCTACGACCTGCGCGGCAAGCGCTTCGCCGTCTGCATGGCCGGCAACCCCTACACGGAGTCCGGCGCCCGCTTCCAGGTCCCCGACATGCTCGCCAACCGCGCCGACGTCTGGAACCTCGGCGACGTCCTCACCGGCAAGGAGGAGGCCTTCGCGCTCAGCTTCCTGGAGAACGCGCTCACCGCCAACCCGGTCCTGGCCCCGCTCGCCGGCCGCGACCGCGCCGACCTGGAGCTGCTCGTCCGCCTCGCCACCGGCGACCCCACCGCCCGCGCCGACCGCATCGGCCACGCCTACCCGCCGGCCGAACTGGAGCGGATCCTGTCCGTCCTGCGCCACCTGGTGGCCGCCCGCGAGACGGTGCTGGCCGTCAACGCCGCCTACATCGCCTCCGCGGCCCGGTCGGACGAGACCCGTACCGAACCCGCCTTCCGGCTCCAGGGCTCCTACCGCAACATGAACAAGATCGCCCAGCGCATCCGTCCCGTCATGAACGACGCCGAACGCGCCGCCGTCCTCGACGACCACTACACCGCCGAGGCGCAGACCCTCACCCACGGGGCCGAGGCCAACCTCCTCAAGCTCGCCGAGCTGCGCGGCACGCTCACCCCCGAGCAGGCCGACCGGTGGGCCGAGGTGCGCACCGCCCACGTCCGCGCCCGCACCCTGGGCGGCCCCGGCGACGACCCGCTCACCCGTGCCGTCGCCGCCCTGGGCCTGCTCGCGGACCGCGTCGCCGCCGTCGAGTCCGCCATCACCCGCGCCGCCGACCCCCGCCACCTCCTGGCCGGCCCGCACGCGCGGCACGCGGCCGGCGGAACGGAGCGGTGACCCCGGGGCCGGTCACAGCCCCGGTCACGATCCCGCTCACGGTCCCGCCGCGTCCGCCACGTCGAAGGCGTCCAGCAGGCCGGACGTGTCCGGCGGCCCTCCGTCGAGCCGCTGCTCGGACCAGATGGTCTTGTCGTGCCGGCTGTGCCGGACGCCCCAGTGGGTGCTGAGCCGCATCACGATGAACAGGCCGCGGCCGCCCTCGTCGTTCTCCCGGGCCCGGCGCAGATGGGGGCTGGCGCTGTTGGCGTCCGTGACCTCCGTCAGCAGCCGGCCCCGGTCGCGGATGAGCCGCAGCCGCACCGGGCCCTTGCCGTAGCGGATGGCGTTGGTGACGAGTTCGCTGACGACGAGTTCGGTGGTGTAGACCGCCTCGTCGAGGCCCCAGGAGGCGAGCTGCCGGTCGACGAGCCGCCGGGCGGTGCCCACCACGGAGGCGTCGGCGGGCAGCGTCCAGTCCGCGACGTGCTCCGGCGGCAGGGCGCGGGTGCGCGCGAGCAGGAGGACGGCGTCGTCGTGGCGGGAGGGCGCCATGTGGTACACGGCGGTGTCGCACAGCTCCTGCAGCGGCCGGGTCGTGGAGGCGAGGATGTGTTCGAGACGGCGCCGGGCGGCGTCCCCCTGGTCGCCGTTGCCCCCGGTGAGGCCGTTGGTGTGCAGGGCCAGCAGGGTGCCGGGCGCCAGTTCGAGCACGGCCGGGGTGAAGACGTGGCCGCCGCCGGTCCCGAGCGGCGGCCCCTGCGGGACGTCCACGGCGCGGGGGACTCCGTCCGGGTCGATGACGACGGGGGCCGGGTGCCCCGCGCGGACCATGGTGCAGTGCTGTGAGACGGGGTTGTAGACGGTGACCGCGCAGGTCGCCAACGGGGCGCCCGGACCCGGCCCGGAGGCGTCCGCCAGCTGGGAGGCGACCTCGTCCAGGTAGGTCAGCAGCTCGTCCGTCTCCAGGTCCCGCAGGGCGAGGGTGCGCACGGCGAGGCGGAGCTGCCCCATCGTGGCCGCCGCCTCGATGCCGTGGCCGGTGACGTCGCCGACGACGAGGGCGACGCGCGTGCCGGACAGGGGGACGACGTCGAACCAGTCGCCGCCGGCGCTCTCGGGCAGGTACACGTGGGCGGTCTCCACCGCCGAGAGCAGCGGGATCGCGCCGGGTTGCAGCCGCCGCTGGAGGGCGGCCGCCACGGTGTGCTCGCGCCGGTAGCTGTGCGCGTTGTCCAGGTGCACGGACGCGGTGAACGCCGCCTGCCGGGCCACGTCCAGATCGGCCTCCTCGAAGGGGTCGGTCCGGTGCCGGTACAGGGTCAGCAGCCCGAGCACGGTGTCCCGGACCAGCAGCGGGGCGACGATCATGGAGTGCACGCCGGCCCGGACCAGCGGCTCGAAGCCCTCCGGGTCGGTGGACAGCCAGGGGTCGTCGGACGCGACGCGGACCAGCCGGGCCCGCATGTCGTTGAGGACCTGCGTGTACGGGGTGGGGAAGGGCAGCGGACGGCTGTCGCCCTCCTTGCGGCTCACCTCGGCGGTCGGCGGGGCGAAGGCCACCCGGCGCAGCGGAACCTCCGTCGGCGGCGGACCGGCCGCCCGCTCGGCCGCGACGACACCGTCGTCCAGCAGGTCGACGGTGGCCGCGTCGGCGAAGGCGGGCACCAGGGCCGCCACCAGTTCGTCGCCGGTGGTCCGTACGTCCAGCGTGGAGCCGACTCTCGCGTGCACCTCGCTGAGCACGGCGAGCCGGTCCGCCGCGGCCTGCCGATCGGTCACGTCCTCGACCACGCCCACCAGACCGGGCTTGCCGTCGCCGAGGTCGTGCAGCGGGAAGAGGGACACCTCGACGGCGAGGGTTTGGTGCGGGCCGGACGGCGACCTGCCCCGGACCAGGCGGCCGCGCAACGCCTCGCCGGTCGCCAGGACCTCGTCGATCAGGCCCTGGAGTTCGCCCGCTTCGAACCCGGGGGCGAAGTCGGCGATGCCCTGTCCGACGACGTCCTCCTCGGACAGCCCCCGCACTCCCCGGCCGGCCGGGTTGTAGCGGGTGACCTTCTGCTCGGAGTCGAAGACGAACAGACCCTGGGGTGAGTTGGCGAACAGCGCGTTGAGCACCGCGGCGTCGCCGATGGGATCGCCAGTCACCGCACGCTCTCCCTTCGCGGCCTTCCCCCCTCACCTTCCTCACCTTCTCGCATCGGCCCCGTCCGGCAACTCGGCCGGAGGATGTGCTTGGCTCGGCGCTTGACCGACAGCGAGAACCGGGGGAAGCGGGAACCGGGGGCAGTGGGAACCCGTGGAAGCGGGAACCCGTGGAAGCGGGAACGCGGGTAAGGGAGACGGACTGCCGTGCACGTGCTCATCCTCGGCGGCACCACGGAGGCCCGCCGCCTGGCCGAACTGCTGACGGCCGGACAGCCGGCCGGGCAGCCGGCGGGGCCGCGCGTGACGACCTCCCTGGCAGGACGGGTCTCCGCGCCCAGGACGCCCCCGGGCGAGGTACGCGTCGGAGGCTTCGGCGGCGCCGAAGGACTGGCCGCCTGGCTCCGCGAGCACGCCGTCGACCTGCTCGTCGACGCCACCCATCCCTTCGCCGGCACCATCACCCGCAACGCGGCACACGCCGCCGCCACCGCCCGGGTCCCGCTGCTCGCGCTGCGCCGCCCCGGCTGGCGGCCGGTCGAGGGGGACGTCTGGCACGAGGCCGGCTCCCTGGCGGAGGCCGCCGTGCTGCTGCCCGCGCTCGGCCGGCGGGTCTTCCTGACCACCGGCCGCATGGGCCTGGCCGCCTTCGCCGCTCTGGCCGACCCGTGGTTCCTCGTACGGTCCGTCGACGCGCCCGAGGCGCCCTGCCCGCCCCGCATGGAGGTCCTGCTGGACCGCGGCCCCTTCACCCTCGACGGGGAGCGCGAGCTGCTGCGCCGGCACCGGATCGACGTCCTGGTCACCAAGGACAGCGGGGGAGCGGCCACCGCCCCGAAGCTGACGGCGGCCCGTGAGGCGGGGCTGCCGGTGCTCGTGGTGCGCAGGCCCCCGGTGCCCGAGGGGGTACCGGTCGTGGCCGAACCCGTACAGGCGGCACAGTGGGTCAGGGAGGCGGCGCAGGCGGACCGCCGGCCCTAGTCCCGTGCCGAGTCCTGTGCCGAGTCCCGTACCGGCCGCTGTCCGTCCGGCCTCCTCACTCCTCCTCGCGGGCGATCGCGTTGATCGCGGCGGCGGCGAGCGCGCTGCCCCCGCGGCGCCCCCGTACGACGAGATGCTCCACCCCGGACGGGTGGGCGGCCAGCGCGTCCTTGGACTCGGCGGCACCGACGAAGCCGACGGGTACGCCGATGACCGCGGCCGGGCGCGGAGCCCCCTCGTCGATCATCTCCAGGAGCCGGAAGAGCGCGGTGGGCGCGTTGCCGACGGCGACCACGGCGCCGTCCAGCCGGTCGCGCCACAGCTCCAGCGCGGCGGCGCTGCGCGTGGTGCCGAGCCGGGCCGCCAGCTCGGGGACGGCGGGGTCGGACAGGGTGCACACGACGTCGTTGTCCGCGGGCAGCCGGGCCCGCGTCACCCCGCTCGCCACCATCCGCACGTCACACAGCACGGGCGCACCGGCCAGCAGGGCCTCGCGGGCACGGGAGACGACGCCGGGGGACCAGGACAGGTCGCGGACCAGGTCGACCATGCCGCAGGCGTGGATCATCCGGACCGCGACCCGGGCGACGTCGGCGGGCAGCCCGGACAGGTCGGCCTCCGCGCGGATGGTGGCGAAGGACTGGCGGTAGATGGCCGCGCCGTCCTTCTCGTACTCGTACTCGTTCCTGGAGTCGTACGGGGTCACGGTGCTCTTCTCGCTGTTCTCGGTCGGCGGACGGCCACGGCGGGGAGCATACCGACAGGTGTCCGGCGGCCCACCACCGTCAACGACCTGCTCCGTACCTACCCGGCCGACCTGGGCCGACCCGGGCCGAGCCCCGCGCGGTCAGTGGTACGCGTGGACGACGGCGTGGCCCTTGCCGCGGCCGATCATCCACTTGTTGACCGGCGTGGTGATCACGAATGCCACGGCGAAGCCGCCGAGCAGGGCGTACCAGAACAGCCCGTCCGACAGGTGCGCGTCCATCGCGCCCGGTACGAGGGCGATGATCCCGTTGTCGACCAGTTCCATCACGGCGATGGAGACGGTGTCGGCGGCCAGTGCCACCTTGATCGCGGCCTTCATGGACACCCCGGCGCGCACCACCGCGAAGAGGGTGAGGGAGTAGCCGAAGACGAAGGCCAGGGCGATGGCCAGCACCATGGTCGGCACATTGCCCCACATCAGCGCGGTGCCGATGACCATGCCGAGGATCTCGCCGATGGCGCACCCGGTGAGGCAGTGCAGCGTCGCCTGCATGGCGGTCGCCCACGTGGTGCCGTGCCCGTGCCCGGCGCCTCCGGGGGCGGTGTGGTGCGTGCTGTGGTCCATGTGCTGGTCCATGTCGTGGTCCATGGCCGAAAGGGTATACCCCCTGGGGGTATCTGGTCCAGGGATGTCACCAGGCCTCCGAGTCCTTGGCCCCCTCCGTCGCGGGCGCCGTCCGCCCCGTCCCCCGCACCCGCGCCGCGACCAGCGGGAACACGAGCACGGAGACCATCGCGGCACCGACCAGCGAAGCCGCCCGGTCGGTGGCGATCAGCTCCTGGTCGACGCCGATGGTCGTGATGGCGACGACCAGCGGCAGGCACGTCGAGGTGAACAGCGCCAGCGCCGCCCGGTCCCCGCGGCCGAGATCCCGGGGTGCGAGGAGGTACACCGGGCCACCGTGCACCAGCAGGAAGAGCAGCAGGAACCCCGGCACCAGCAGCAGTGCGCCCGGGTCGTGCAGCAGCGCGTCCAGGTCGAACTCGATACCGGTGACCACGTAGAAGAGGGGCACGAGGAAGCCGAAGCCCATGGCCTCCACCTTGCCGAGGACCTCCCCGCTGCTCGCGGGCGCGGCCCGGTGCAGTACGAGCCGGGTCAGGACGCCGGCCGCGAACGCGCCCAGCAGGACGTCGAGTCCGAAGACCTCGGCGAGGCCCAGCATGCAGGCGAGCAGCAGCATCACGAAGCGGACCGCGAACTGGCCGCTGCTGTGCAGGGTCAGCTCGGTCAGCCGGGCGAACCAGGGCGGTCTCGGGCGCAGTGCCCAGAACACGGCGAGGGCCGTGATCGCCCCGAACGCGGCCAGCAGCGCCGCCGACTCGGCCGGCCGCCGCCCGCTGAGCAGCAGCGCCACGGCGATCACGGGACCGAACTCGCCGACCGCACCGAACGCCGAGATCACCGTCCCGAACCGGCCGCGCAGCTCGCCGCTGTCCCGCAGCATCGGCAGTACGGTGCCGAGCGTGGTGCTGGTGAGCGCGGTGCCGATGACGAACGCCTCGAAGACGTCCCCGCCGCTGACGAGCAGCGCCAGCGCGATCCCGGCGACGAGGGCGATCGGCCAGGACCACAGGGAGCGGCGCAGGGTGTCGCCCCGGACGGCGGCGAAGTCGATCTCGTAGCCGGCCAGGAAGATGAGCATGGACAGGCCGAGGTCGGCCAGTGTGTCGACGACGTCGTCGGGTCGGGCCCAGCCGAGTACGTCCGGACCCATCAGGATGCCGAGCGCGATCTCGAAGATGACCAGGGGGATCCGGACCCGCCGCCCGGTGGCGTGGACGAGGAGCGGCGCGAGGACCGCGGCGGCCAGGATCAGGACGAGGGTGCCCGGGTGGCTCACGGGACACCGCCGTGCCGCCCGGCCACGGACTGACGCGCACGTCGCCGCCCCGCGTTCCGTGCCATCGACGCTCCCTCGCGTACGGCGTGCCGGGACGGGATGCCGACGGCGCCCGCCCCCTGCCACTGTCGCCCGCCCGGCAGACCGGGACTACCGGGCGTACGCCGGAAGGAGGAGCCGCGAATCTCCGTTGCTCCCCGGTACGCGGTGACCTAACGTCCCGGTCATGCTGCCCCGGGTGGAATCGGACGAAGAGCGGGACGCGGTCGTCCCCGACGAGACGGTGATGCGCCGCGGCGCGGCCGACCTGTGCGCCCGCCTGGGCCTCGCCGACGCACCGCTGACCCGCTTCCCGGACGGCTCCCAGCCGGTCTACGCGGTGGGCGGCGAGCACGTGCTCAAGCTGTTCCCGGCAGTCGCCGCGCGGCACGGCGTCGCGGAGGGCCGTGTCCTCACCCACGTCCAGGGACGACTGCCGACACCGACCCCGCGGGTCCGGGACTTCGGCCCGTACGAGAACGGCTGGCGCTACGTCCTGATGTCCCGCCTCCGCGGCGAGAACCTGGCCCACGCCTGGGACCGCGTGCCGCGCGACCACCGCGAACGGCTCGTCACCGAGGTCGGGGAGACCCTCGCGGTACTGCACTCCCTCGACCCCGGCCCCCTCGGGGACGTCCTCGGCCCGGGAGACTGGGGCGCCTTCCTGGACCGTCAGCGAGCCGGCGCCGTACAACAGCAGCGCGCCCACGGACTGCCGGCCGGCTGGCTGGAGCAGATCCCCGACTTCCTGGCCTCGGTCCCGCTGCCGCGCGACCCGGACCGCTGCCTGCTGCACACCGAGGTCATGCGGCAGCACCTCCTGGTCGACCCCGACGGGTGGCGGCCGACCGGGCTCTTCGACTTCGAACCCGCCATGATCGGTGACCGGGCCTACGACTTCGTGGGCGTCGGCCTGTTCGTCACCGGCGGCGACCCGGACCTGCTGGCCCGCCTGGCCAAGGCGTACGGCCACACCTTCGAGCCGTCGGTGCTCCTCGCGTACACGCTGCTGCACGTGTACAGCGACCTCCCCTGGTACCTGCGCGAACTGCCCGTACCCGCCGCACAGACACTTCCGTCGCTCGCGGAGGCGTGGTTCGGCACGACGAGGTGACGCGCGCCCCGGTCAGTGGCTGCCGGTGAGTTCGCCGGTGAGCCTGCCGTGCAGGTCGGCGCTCAAGGTGTTCAGGCCGGTGATCTCGACGGTCTTGCCGCGCTGCCCGTACTTCGTCTCGATCGCGTCCAGGGCGGCCACGGAGGAGGCGTCCCAGATGTGGGCGGCGGACAGGTCGATGACGACCCGGTCCGGGTCGCCCGCGTAGTCGAACTGGCCGACGAGGTCGTTGGAGGAGGCGAAGAACAGCTCTCCGGTGACCCGGTAGACGACCGTGGTGCCGTCGGGGTCCGTGACGGCGGTGACCTGGGCGAGGTGGGCGACGCGCCTGGCGAAGACGACCATGGCGGTGACGGTGCCGACGACGACGCCGATGGCGAGGTTGTCGGTGGCGACCACGACGATCACCGTGATGACCATGACGGCGATCTCCCCGGCGGGCATCCGCTTCAGGGTCTTGGGCGCGATGGAGTGCCAGTCGAAGGTGCCGAAGGCGACCATGACCATGACGGCGACCAGAGCGGCCATGGGGATGTCGGAGACGACCGGGCCGAAGACGATGCACAGCACCATCAGGAACGAGCCGGCGAGGAAGGTGGAGACGCGGGTACGGGCGCCGGACACCTTCACGTTGATCATGGTCTGGCCGATCATGGCGCAGCCGCCCATGCCACCGAAGAAGCCGGTGACGATGTTGGCGACGCCCTGGCCGATGGACTCCCGGGTCTTGGAGGAGTGGGTGTCGGTGATGTCGTCGACGAGCCTGGCGGTCATCAGCGACTCCATCAGGCCGACCAGCGCCATGGCGAGGGCGTAGGGCGCGACGGTGGTCAGGGTGTCCAGGGTGAAGGGCACGTCCGGCAGGCCCGGCACCGGCAGCGAGGACGGCAGCTCGCCCTTGTCGCCGACGGTGGGCACCGCGATCCCGGCGGCGACGGTGATCACGGTGAGGATGACGATGGACACCAGCGGGGCCGGGACCACCCTGGTGACCTTCGGGAAGAACACCATCAGCGCCAGACCGCCGACGATCAGCGGGTAGACCGGCCAGGGCACGTCGTGCATCTCCGGCACCTGCGCCATGAAGATCATGACGGCGAGGGCGTTGACGAAGCCGGTCATCACCGACCGGGGCACGAACCGCATGAGCTTGGCCACGCCCACCGCGCCCAGGACGATCTGGAAGACGCCGGCCAGGATGACGGTCGCGACCAGGTAGCCCAGACCGTGTTCCCGGTTCATCGGCGCGATGACGAGCGCGACCGCGCCGGTGGCGGCGGAGATCATCGCGCGGCGGCCGCCGACGATCGAGATCGTCACGGCCATGGTGAAGGAGGCGAACAGGCCGATCGCCGGGTCGACGCCGGCGATGATCGAGAAGGAGATGGCCTCCGGGATCAGCGCCAGGGCGACGACGAGGCCGGCCAGGACCTCGGTGCGCCAGACCTTCGGATCGTTCAGCCAGTCCGGCCTGAGGGCGCGCAGCCGCGCGGCGGGAGTCGTGGGAGTCACAGCAGCAGAAGACAAGGAGATGCGTACCTGTCGTGCTCGGGCACACCCACGGGCAGGCCGGGCGTGCGGCAGGGGGTGCGGCAAGGGCGGGCGACCCGCGCAACGGGCCGGAAGTCTCAGGGGCGAAGGGTCACGGCGGGCACGCGGCGGCGATCGGCGTCAGGGGCTCGCGCACGCTCTCTCCCGCGGGAATCGGATCTTCGCCGGGGGCGTCATCGGCCCCGGAACGGCAGGAACGGGCAGCCGGGGCCGCCCTCACCGTCCCCAACTCTACCCTAACGTTAGAGTAGAGGTCGGCGGGCCGAGGGGCCGACGCGAGGAGCCAGGAGAACGGCGTGGACGACGTGGACGACAGGCACATGCAGATCGGTGAGGTCGCCGCGCGGACGGAGCTGTCCCTGCGCACCATCCGGCACTACGAGGAGACCGGCCTGGTCATCCCCTCCGCCCGGTCCCAGGGCGGCTTCCGCCTCTACACCGAGACCGACGTCGCCCGGCTCATGGTCATCCGCCGGATGAAGCCGCTCGGCTTCACCCTCGACCAGATGCGCGACCTGCTCGACGCCACCGACCGCCTGGACGGCGACGCCGCACTCGACACGGCCGACCGCGACGCCCTGCTCCAACGCGTCCGCACCTACCACCAGGCCGCCGCCGAACAGGTGGGCAAACTCCGCACCCAACTGGCCCGAGCCGAAGACTTCGCCACCACCCTGGCCACCCGCCTGCACCAGACCGCCCCGACCGCCGGCACGCAGCACGGCGGCGACAGCTCCTGACCGGTGCCGCTCGCCGCTGACTCCGCGTACGTTCTGGCACGAGAGGGGCACGGAGTCCCCCGGTGGTGGTGAGGCAGCCGACCCCTGTCGCACCCCGGGTGAGCGCGGTCCCGAGGCCTGCGGCGGCTTGTGCTATGCCTTTCGAGTTGGACGGCGAGGCGGTACGCATCCCGTACTGGCTCGCGCCCGGCCAACGGATCGTGCTGCTGACGGTCTTCCGCAAGACGAGGATGCGTGAGACAGCAGAAGTTGAGCGCGCGCATCAAGTCCAGAAGGTCTGCGAGACCGAACACGGACACTCCCAGCACATCTACGAGCGGCGCAAGGAGAGCTGATGAATCACAGCACATGGAGGACGCGTCGGACTCGGCAGCTCGCGGGTGAGGCGGTGGAGTACGACCAGGAGTACGTTGACGCCCGCCTGGCCGGCGACCTCGGGCAGGCGGTCTACGACCGGCGGATCGAGCTGGGCCTGTCCCAGACGGAACTGGCAGAGCGGGCCGGGATGACCCAGCCCCAGGTCTCCCGGATGGAGGGGGGCGACACCGTGCCGACGCTCCCGCTGCTGCGGCGCCTGGCCAAGGCTTTGGACGGCACGCTGAACCTCACCATTGACGAAGGCGACTCACACGTCACCTTCACCCCGCACGCCGCCTGAACGGCAAAGGGCACCTACGAAAAGAATGTAGGTGCCCTTTCCTGTGCCCCCGGCAGGATTCGAACCTGCGACACCCGCTTTAGGAGAGCGGTGCTCTATCCCCTGAGCTACGGAGGCGGAGGAGACTGGCGACAGTGTAGCGGGTGAGCCTCGGTGGCCGCTGGGGGCGCCGTAGGGGAGGGGGAGGGGCCTCCGGGGGCGGTGGGGGTGTCATGGGTGGGCCATTTCGTATGGCTGTGGCCAGGTGGGCCTTGCGCCCAGTTCCTGTGCCGCCCGGTGGGGCCAGTACGGGTTGCGGAGTAGTTCGCGGCCCAGCATCACCGCGTCGGCCCGGCCCGTTGCCACGATGTGTTCCGCCTGGTGCGGGTCGGTGATGAGGCCGACGGCGGAGACCGGGGCGCCGGACTTGTGCCGGACCGCTGTGGCGAAGGGGACCTGGTAGCCGGGTGCCACCGGCTTTCTGATCCCGGGGGCCACTCCTCCGGAGGAGATGTCGAGCAGGTCCACGCCGTGGTCCAGGAGCTCGACGGAGAGTCGCACGGTGTCCTCGACCTCCCAGCCGCTGCCCGGGTCCTCGCCGGACGAACTCTCCAGCCAGTCCGTGGCCGATGCGCGGAAGAAGACCGGGAGGTCGTCCGGCCATACGGAGCGCACCGCGTCGACCACCTCCAGCGCGAATCGGATCCGGTTGGAGAATGAGCCGCCGTACTGGTCGCCGCGTCGATTGGTGTAGGGGGAAAGGAACTGGTGGATCAGGTAGCCGTGTGCGCCGTGCACCTCGACCACCTGGAAACCCGCGTCCAGGGCGCGTCGTGCCGCTCGGGCGAAGTCGTCGACGATCTGGTGGATCTCGGGGACGGTCAGCTCGCCGGGAGCGGGATGGCCGGGGCCGTAAGGGAGTGGGCTCGGGCCTACGGGGTGCCATCCTCCGTACTCCGGGGTGAGGGGGGTGCCGCCGTTCCAGGGGCGGGCCGTCGACGCCTTCCTTCCGGCGTGCGTGAGTTGGACGGCGGGCACCGAGCCGAGGGTGCGGAGACCTTGTGCGATGCGCTGGAATGCCGCCTGCTGGGTGTCGTTCCACAGGCCGAGGTCCGCCGGGGTGATCCGGCCGGCCGCCGTCACGGCCGTTCCCTCGGTCATGATGAGCCCCGCGCCGCCCACGGCCCGGGTCGAGAGGTGGGTGAAGTGCCAGTCGTCCGGAGCCCCTGTGCGCTCTCCGCCGACGGGGGCGGAGTACTGGCACATCGGCGCCATCCATACGCGATTGCGTATTTCGAGGGAGCGTATGACGAGAGGGGTGAACAGTGCGCTCATGTGATGTCTTCTCTCACTAGAGCGTCGAGTTGTTCGCGGTCCACCTTTCCCGACGGGCTGAACGGAAATGCCGGGAGGATGCGCAGGATTTCTGGCAGCTTCGCGCGCTCCAGGCCGCGGTCGGTGAGGAGGAAACGGTGGAGCGCGGGCAGGGTCGGTGGTTGTGCGCGCGGTGTCGGGACGACGAAGACCGCGAGGCGTTCGCCGAGCAGCGGGTCCGGTACGCCGCGGCACACGGCGCCGGCCACGTCGGGGTGGGACGAGACGTGGAGTTCGACCTCCGCCGGGCTGATGTTGAGACCGGCCCTGATCACGATGTCCTTCTTGCGGCCGGTGAGCCGTAGTCTTCCGTCGCCGGTCACCGCCCCCAGGTCCCCGGTGCGCACCCAACCGTCCGGTGCGCGGTAACGGCGGTTGAGTTCGGGGTCGTTGACGTAGCACAGCGGCGTGATGGGGCCACGCGCCCAGATCTCGCCGGTGTGGCCGGTGGGGACCTCGGTGCCGTGTTCGTCGGCGATCCTGAGCCGCACGATGGAGGGGTCCGGGCGTCCCGCCGTGGTGTCCACGATCTCCGCCGGGTCCCCGGGGCGGGTGTGGGAGTTGACCCCGTCCGCCGACCCGTACACGGTGGTGACCGTGGGGCACAGGCCGCGCCGCAACCGTGCGGCGGTCTCCGGCTGGAGTGGCGCACCGCCGCTGACGAGGCAGCGCAGGGACGACACGTCCGTGTCCCGCAGCGTCGGGTCGGTGAGGAGTTCCTGGTACATCGTGGGTACGCCGAGAAGGTGGGTCGGGCGTTGTTCGGCGACCATGCGGAGTGTCGCCGAGGGGGAGAAGCGGGGAGTGACGAGCACCGTCGCGCCCAGCACGCACAGTGCGGCCAGGCCGACCGAGCCGAAGGCGGAGGCCAGCGGGACCATGCACAGCAGGCGCAGCGGTTCCCGGTCGCCGGCGCGCAGGTTCAGCAGCAGGCGTCCACGGCTGGCGGCGAGCGCGTTGTGGGAGTAGGCCACGAGCTTGGGCGCCGCCTCCGTTCCGGACGACACGATGATGCGCGCGGCCGAGTCGGGGTCCGGGGACGCCCGGGGGAGCCGGTTCTGCGGCGGGACCGGGCCGTGCCACACCGGTTCCAGCGCTCGCATGCCGGGCAGTCGCGGGCCCTCGACGTACACGTGCCGCAGTTCCGGCAGGTCCGCCCGGAGCTCGTCGACCGTCCGCGCGTAGTCCTGGTCCCCGACGGTGCGGGTGATGAGTGCCGCGACGGCGCGGGACTTTCCCAGGATGGCCCTGGTGTCCTGACGTCTGCGGCCGAGGGGGTACGGGAGGCTGACGGCACCGGTCGCCGCGATGGCCAGGTCGGCGGCGAGCGCTCGCCATCCGTTGGCCAGGTTGACCGCGACGACGTCACCTCCGCGAACGCCTTGTTCGCCCAGTTCGACGGCGAGAGCCGTGGCGGCGCGCAGGAGTTCGGCGTACGTGGTGGTGCCGTGCGGCTCCACCACCGCAGGGGCGTCGGGGTGTTCGTGCGCCCGTTCGCGGAAGAGGTCGAACAGCGGGCGTCCGGGATAGACGCCCTCGGCCTTCCAGCGCCGGCGCAGTCGGGCGGGGACGAGGTCGGGCAGCTGGACGGTCATGACAGGAATCTCCAAGGGGGTGCCACCAGCGCACACGCGCCATGACGGAGGTCCGCCCGGAAGGCCGGGTCCCGGGCGACGGCCGAGATGTCTTCCTGGACGAGGACCGCCTCGATCCCGTTCCTGCCGAGGTCCTCGATCCAGCTCCGGGCCGGGCGGGTCAGAAGGCGGGCGGCGACGGTGTCACGCAGGGGCGGGTGCGGCCCGGTGGCCGGGATGTTCAGCGCCGTGGCCAGAAGGCTCCGACCTCCGGCGGCCGGCAGCGACAGGGCGATGTGGCCCTTCGCCGTGCGGTAGGGGCCCTCCCATGCGGCATGCGCCCGTGCGGAGGGGCCGCGGTCTGCTTCCAGGCGTTGGAGAACCGACGCCGCGGACAGCAGGGACGTGTCCACCCGCTGGGGTCCGCCCCCGAGTTCGCGTGCCAGCAGTCCGGCGAGAACGCCCTCGGCCGATATGAGCCCGCCCAGCAGGTCGAGCACCGTCATCAGCGTCGGCCGGGGCCGGTCCGCACCCTCGGCCATCTCCCAGGCCAGACCGGACCGGGCCTGGACCATGAAGTCCGTACCGGGGAAGAGGTCCGGAACCGACGAGGGCCCCCACCCCGAGGCGTGGGCGTACACCAGGGCGGGGTTGGCCGCGCAGAGGGTCTCGGCGTCGAGGCCGAAGACCTCGGCCTTGCCCGGCGCCCAGTTGTGGAGGAAGACGTCGGCGCGCAGGGCCAGCTCCCGGACCGTGCGGCGGCCCTCGGCGGTCTTGAGGTCGGCCTCGACCACGCTCTTGGCCTCGTTCAGGGCGAGGAACCGGGCGGAACAGTCGCCGGCCACCGGCTCCGCGCCGCGCTGCGGATCGCCGCCCGGGGGTTCGACGCGTACGACGTGCGCGCCGAGCATCTGGAGGACATGCCCGGCCATCGGGCCCTGGATACGCCGGGTCGCCTCCACGACGGTGAGGCCGCGCAGCGGCTGCCCGGCCGTCGGAAGAACGTGGGGGGCGGACCACGGGGCCGGGCGGGAGGAGAGGGGCTCCGTGTGCTCCGTGTGCTCCGTGCCCGGTGGGCGCAGACTCCATGGCGCCGGGAGCGGTTCCTCCTCCGCGTACCGTTCGGCCGTCGTACGGATGCGGCACACGCTGAGGCCGCCGCGGACTCCGGCGGCGGCGATGTCCGTGAAGTCGCGGGTGCCGAGCGTCCGGTGCAGGAGCGGGGGGAGCGGTGCCGTCGCCGCGGAGTAGCGGTTGACGAAGGCCCGCCAGCCCAGCGAGACCTCGCGGCCCCGGAGGCCGAGAGCGGCCCAGAAATCGCGCCAGGGGGTACCGTCCAGCGCCTCCAGTTCGAACCAGACTCCGTCCCGGCTGAGGAACGGCGGGCCGGTCCCGGTCCCCATCCCGGTCCCGGTCCCGGTCGTGGGCCGAGGTGCCGGTGGTCCGTCCGGCCCGGTCCCGTCCGGCCCGGTCCCGTCCGTGTCGTCCGTGGCGGTCTCGGCGGCCAGGTACTGCGAGACGGTCAGCAACGCCGCACTCGAACGGGCCGTGCGGATCCGTCCCAGCGGCGCTCCACGCGTCCGCGCGATCATGGCCGCGAGTACCCCCTGCACCGCGAGTACCCCGGCGCAGGCGGAGACGTAGTCGAGCGGCAGGCGGCGCGGTGCGTTCCCTTGCCGGCCGTTCACCGCCATCAGGCCCGCCATGGCCTGGAGGGCCGTCTCGCCGAGCCGGGACCCGGGAGCGTCCGGGAACGGGAGTATCTCGCAGACCAGGGGAGGCAGGCCGTCCTCGGGCAGCACGGTGAGGTGCTCCGTCGCCCCGTGCCGCGGGGCCCGGACGCCGGGACGGTGCGTGGCACCCAGCGCGCGGAGATGGTCGAGCGCGACCGCGCCCGCCGGTCCCGCGGCCGTGCCGTCGACCGTGACACCGGCCAGCGGGGCGGTCGGCGGGGCGGTGTGCGGGCCACGTGGGCGTGCCCTCCCGTCGACGGCGGGTGCCGCGTTCATGCGTCGCTCCCCACCGGGCGGGGGGAGCCGAGGAACGAGAACGGCGGGCACGCCGGGACCGCGCCCCGTTCGGCCGCGAGGCCGGCGAACGTCCGCATCCCCTCCAGGTGCCGTGCCGTCAGGTCGAACGACAGGTGCCGGAAGTAGTCGGCGGCCTGACGCGGTGCGACGGTGGTGCCGAGCAGGGTGACGTCTCGTGCGACGGTGTCGAGGTGGGCCTCGCTGTGGGCGCGGGCCAGCCGCAGGCCGCGCGCCAGTGCGTCGGTCTCGGCCGGATGCCGTTCGGCGAACTCGCGCCGTACGGCCCACGCCGCGAAGACCATGGGGAGCCCGGTCCAGTCCTTCCACAGTGCGCCGGTGTCATGGACCTCGAGGCCGAGACGCGGCCCGTCCTCCAGGCGGGCGCGCAGGGCCACGTCCCCGATCAGCACACCGGCATCGGCATGGCGCAGCATCGCGGAGAGCGTCGGGACGCACGGGGTGTAGCGGGGACGGACGCCCAGGTGCTCCTCCAGGATGAGCTGCGCCAGGAGCACTGTGGTGCGGCTTGTGGTGCCGAGGCCGACCGGGCGGTCGTGCAGGTCCCGCAACGGCACTTTGCTGACGATGTTGCAGGAGAGCACCGGGCCGTCGCAGCCGATGGCGAGTCCGGGGAGCAGGAGCAGACGGTCGTGGTGGCGGAGGTACTCGGCCATGGTGATCGGACCCGCGTCGAGCCGGCCCTCCACCAGGTCGTCGCTCAGCTTGTCCGGGGTGTCGATGCGCAGCGACACCGTGGGCAGGACGCCCGTCCTGCGCAGGGACCACAGGAGCGGGTAGCTGTTCAGGAACGAGATGTGGCCGAGGCGGGGCCGGACAGCGGTCATTTCCGCCCCCACGCCTTCCGCCCCCACGCCTGGGTGAGGGCCGGTGCCAGGTCCCAGAAGTCCGCGTCCCGCATCTGTGCGGCGAACACCTCGTACTCCTTCGCGGAGAGATATCCCTTGCCGAGGAGCTGCTCCTTCGACATGGCGACCGTGAGCCGCCAGAAGTCGGCGAGGTCGCTGCCTCCTCTGACGTGCTGGGTGACCGTGTTCGCGCCGAGGTCGCGCAGGCCGTGGTGTGCGAGGGCGGAGGGGTAGTTGCGGGCCCACCTGCTGTCGGTTCCGATGGTGTCCCGCAGCAGATCGCTCCACCGGAGCAGCACCTTGCGGTACCCGGCGTCCGGGGAACTGTCCACGGGGAACCACGAGAACGACTCGACCACCAGGACACCGCCGGGCCGCAGCCACCGCACGATCCGCTTCAGCACCTCGTCCCGTTCGGGAAGATGGTTGAGTACGAAGCGGGCGTGGACCAGGTCGAAGGAGTGCGCGGGGAAGGTGTCCCGGGTCACGTCGTGGACCATCGGCAGGAGGTTCTCCTCCGGCCCGGCCACGAGCGGCGAGACGTCCAGGTCCGTGGCCACGACCTGGGCCGGGGCGGTCCGTGCGCACAGCCACCGCGCCATGGAGCCGCCGCCGGCCCCGATCTCCAGACAGCGCATGCCGGGGCGTACGCCGATGGCGTCCAGCGTCCGTATGGAGAGTGGGTCGAAGACCTCGCCCAGGAGCCGCAGGCGCCTGTGTTCCGGGGTGTCCCGGACGAAGAGGGTCTCGCCGTAGCGTTCGCTCGCCGTCTTCGTCCCGGGGGCGTCGTTCGTCGCCGCGGTCACCAGGCCACCGGTCCGTCCTCGTCGAAGAAGCCACCGGTCGGTCCGTCCTTGTCCAGCGTGGCCAGGGTCACGACCACCCGTGCGCCCTCCTCGACCGTGCGGGTGCCCTGGTGGCCGTTCAGGTCGGTAGCCACGTAGCCGGGCGTCGCGGAGTTGACCTTCAGCGGGCTTCCGGCGAACTCGCGGGCGTAGTGCAGGGTCAGCGAGTTGAGGGCCGCCTTCGAGGAGTTGTACGCGAGCAGCGCGCGGTGGGGGGCGGTGAAGTCGGCGGCCTTGGCCAGCGAACCGAGCCTGCTGGAGAGGTTGACGACCCGGCCGGCGTCCGACGCGCGCAGCAGGGGCAGCATGGCGTGGGTCGTCGCGATCACGCCGAACACGTTGGTGCGGTAGATCCGCTCGGCCAGCGTGGACGTCGTCGCGCTGGGCGCGATGTCGTCCTCGACGACGCCCGCGTTGTTGACGAGGACGTCGAGACGGCCGAATTCGCGCGCGATGCGGTCGGCGGCGGCCGACACCGACGACTCGTCGTCGACGTCGAGCTGGATGAAGTGGGCGTCGATCCCGGACTGCCGCAGTTCCTCCACGGCCCGGGTGCCCCGGGAACGGTCGCGGGCGCCCGCGAGTACGGTCATGCCGCGGAGCCCCAGTTGGCGTGCCACCTCGCGGCCCAGACCCTTGTTGGCTCCCGTGATCAGTGCACAGGTCCGTTCCGTTCGCTCCGTCCGTTCCGTTCGCTCCGTCCGCTCCGCCTTGCTCGGTTCCGTGTCACTCACGATGGCTCCTTGCGTCTTGTCGGGCGCCGTACGGCGCTCCCGGGGAAGTGGTCAACTGCTCGGTGTAGGACCGGCCGGCGGCCTCGAAGTCCAGCAGGGCGTGGCCGGCCGCGGTGGTGATGTCGCGCCAGGGACGCTGGAACCGGGGATCCGACTGACCGCTGGTTCCGACCAGCCGGTACAGCCGAGAGACGGCTGTGGAGATCAGCTCCATGGCCAGGGCCGCGTCGCGTGCGTTGCGCACCGCGTCGGGGCGGCCGACGCGGCCGAGGTCGGCGGTGGCGGCCGCCCGGTCGACGAGGAGGCGGGCGGCGTCCACTTCGCCCATGGACCGGGCCAGCGCGACGCGCGCGGCGTCCGTGGACCTGGCCGGTGCGTCCCGGAGCCGCTGTGCCCAGGCGGTCAGGGCCGCGGCCGCGGCGCCCAGGGCCGGCGCCACGAAGCACAGGGGGGTCACCGCCGCGGACGGCACGGTCAGCCAGGGGTGCGCCGAGACCGCACCGTCGGCGGCCAGCCGCCGGGGGAAGGACAACTCCCGCGCGACGAAGGCCTCGTCGACCCGGACCGTGTCACTGCCCGTGCCGCGCATGCCCGGGGCCGCCCACGTGCCGGTGATCTCGTACGCCTGCCGGGGTACGGCGAAGAACCGCACCTCCTCGCCGCCCTCCTCGCCGCCGTCCTCGGCCGCCCTCCCGGCGAGCAGGGCCCAGTGGGAGAAGGCGGCCCCGCTGACGTACTGCCAGCTTCCGGAGAGCAGCCACCCTCCCGGGCCCGGCCGGGCGCGTCCGGTGGGCGCCACGGCACCGACCAGACGGACGTCCGGGCCGTCGCCCCATATCCTGCGCCGGCCCTCGGGGGGCAGGAACCCGGCGAGCCGGCCGAAGTTGGCGAGGACGGCCGCGACCCACGCGGCGGACGCGCAGCCCTCGCCGACCGCGGCGACGGCGCTGACCAGGGTGGCGAAGCCGCCACCGGCACCGCCCCGTTCGGGTGGCACGAAGAGCCGGTGGAACCCGGCGTCCGTCAGCGCCGCCACCGTCTCCGGCGCGAGCCGGCCGTCGCGGTCCGCGGCGTCCGCCCCGTGCCCGGCGACCGACCGCGCGGCCGCAACGGCGTTCAGCAGGTCCGTCGCAGGAGCCGTCCGCCGCGGTGGCGACGGTTCGGCGGCCGTCGGGCGGTGCGGTGCGGTGGCCGTCACCTGTGCGCCGGCCCGGTCAGTAGATGCCGAACACACGGCACGGTCCGGCGAAGCCCTTGCGGTGCTTGATGAGCCCGATCACGGCGGTGGCACCGGACTCCGGCACGGTGGCCAGGTTCGCGATGTTCTCCACCCCGTAGCGCATGTCTCCCAGGACGATGCGGTGCGCGCCCGGGTCGTCCACCTGGAGGTTCTTGGCGGCGTCGAGGCTGGGGGTGTCGGTGCCGGCGGCGTGGACCGCCCGCTCGTGGACCAACAGCTCCGCGGCGTCGAAGCCCAGGCCGGGGAAGTGGGCCGCGCCCTCGGAGTCGCGGTTGATGTAGGCGCCGGGCGTGTTGATCCGGTCGCACCAGCCCGAGTCCATGACGACCAGGGCGCCCTGGGGGATCCGGCCGTGGCGGCTCTCGTACCTGAGGATGTCCTGCGCGGTGAGTGTGGTGTCGTGGTCCTTCGCGGCGCGGTCTCCTATGCGGATGACGCAGAGGGGGGCGATGAAGCGGTCGATCGGGATCTCGTCGGTGTACATCGGACCGTCCTCGAGGTGCGCGGGACCGTCCACGTGGGTGCCGGTGTGCTCGTCGATCTCCAGCTTGTTCGCGTTGAACCCCTCGCCGGCCACGTCGGCGAAGTGGTCGATGTTCGGCTTGAGGACGATCGGCTCCAGCACGGGGAAGTCGTTGCCGAACGTGTGCGTCAGATCGCTGACGCGGCTCCCCCTGATGAGTGGGGTGCCGCCGCCCGGCCGACCGGTCGTCTGCCGCTCGTCCTCGGAGTCGGCGCCGTGACCGGCGCAGTCGTGGCCGGCCTCTCCGTAGACCTGCTCCATGACCTTGGGGCTGCACATAACAGGATGCTCCTTGGGATGTGAGGGGCGGAAACGCGGAAACGCAGAAACGCAGAACGCGGAAACGCGGAAACGCGGAAACGCAGAACGCAGCAGCGCGGAAACGGGCACGGCGGTCGGCGTGGGCGAAGAGGCTCGTGAGCCCCTCGGCTTCGGCCGACCGCCGGTTCGAACAGGTCAGGACGCGGTGGGGTCCACGACCCGGGTGCCGCGGATCAGCCAGGTGGGGCCTTCGGCGATGTCCCCGATCCGCTCGAAGAACTTCGCGAAGTGCGGACCGGCCATGTGCTTGTCGAAGGCGGCCGCGTCGTCGTACACCTCGTCCAGGTAGAACCGGTTGGGGTCGTTCTCGTCCGCCACCAGCTCGAACCGCTGCGTGAACGGCTCGTCCACGGCGGAGTCGCGGGCGTCGGCGTGGCAGGCGGCGATGAAGTCCTCGTGCCGGTCGGGCTGTACGTCGAAGGCGACGGCAACGTGGTACATGGGGTTCCTCCTTGGGGATGCGGGACGGTCAGTCGACGAGCACGGGCGGTGTGGTCGTCTGCTGCGGCGTGGCGCTGGTCTGGCGGAAGCGCGGACGCACGGCCCGGCCACGGCCGGAGCACAGGCCGAGGATCAGCTCGGGCAGCGTGAACGCGGCCAGCAGGACGAGGGAGACCGTCCATCCGTCGGTGGCGCCGTGCAGCAGGCCCAGCAGAAGCGGGCCCGCGATACCGCCGACGAGGTAGCCGATGGTCTGCACCATGCCCGACAGCTGGGCCGCGACCTGGGGGTTGGGGGAGCGGAGCCCGATGAAGGTGAGGGCCATGGCGTGGCCGGCTCCCAGGGTGAGGCCCAGGATCACGACCCACAGGGCGGCGATTCCCGGCACCCAGAGCAGACCCAGCAGGCTGATCGCGCCGCCGACGGCGATGGCGATCACCATGGGGGCGGTGCCCTTGCGCCCGACGAGGATCGGGGCGAAGAGCGCTCCGGGAACACTCACCAGCATGGCCACGGAGAGCAGCGCTCCGGAGGCGGCGTTGCTGTGTCCGAGGTCGGCGAGGATCGTGGGCAGCCAGCCCAGTGCGGTGAAGTAGGCCAGCGCGCGCAGTGCCAGGTATCCGGTGACCTGCCAGGCCATGGCGTCGCCCAGCAGGGATCCGCGGGCCGTGGAGCCGGTGGCGGGGGCGGGACGCTCGCTCCGGCGGGCGAGCGGCAGCCACACGATGAGGCCGAGTGCCGCGGGGACGACCCACAGGGCGAGCGAGCCGCTCCAGCTGTCGGTGGCGTTGCGCAGGGGGACGGCCACGCCCGCCGCCAGTGCGGCGCCGGCGCTGAGCACCGCGGTGCCGATGCCGGTGTACAGGCGCACCCGGTCCGGGAAGACGCTCTTGATGACGGCCGGCATCAGCACGTTGCCGATGGCGAGGCCGGCGCCCGCCAGAGCGGTACCGAGGAAGAGCGCCCAGGCGGCCTCGTCGAGCCGGACGAGGATTCCGGCGATCAGGAAGAGGAAGCCGAGCACCAGGGCGCGGGGGGTACCCAAGCGGCGGGACAGGGCGGGGGACACGGCGGCGAAGACACCCAGGCACACGACCGGCAGCGTCGTGAGAACGCTCACCGCCGAGTCGGAGAGTCCGACGGACTCCTGGATGTCGTCGAGCAGGGGGGAAACGCTGCCGACGGCGGGCCGAAGGTTGAGGGCCAGCAGGGTCAGCCCCACAGTCATGGCCACTGCGCTCGGACGGGCGCCTGAACGGTGGTCGGACACGGAGCTCCTCCTTGTCTGAGGTATATGGATACGATCTGTTGGATGGTTCCTGTCGACCATAAGAGGTCTTATCCATAGCAGTCAATCCACATGGCTCAGGAGAAGGTGGGTTGGCTGAGACCTTACCCCTCAGGGGCCCGATCGGGGCGCGGCAACGGCGGAGCCCCGGGGCGACGTCCGTGTCGTCCCGGGGCTCCGGAGGTGGCGTGCGGGGGGCGCCGGTTCAGTGGGGGGCGAGCCCGTCCAGCAGGGCGGTGCAGGCGGCCTGCAGTTCGGCCTCCAGGTCGCCCTGGCCGGCGGGCTTGCGGGCCCACCGGAACAGGGTGCCGAGGTAGACGTCGCGCAGCAGGTGGCCCGCCAGCTCGGAGTCGACGCTCTCGGGGATGCCGCCACTCGCCCGCCCCGCCTCGATGAAGCGGCTGAACATGTGAGCGGTGTGCGGCTCCTCGTGCAGGGGCGCCCCCGCGCGCACCCAGGCGTTCAGCAGGGCCTTGGTCTGGGCCGAGTTGGCGAGTGTGATCTGCGCGAGGATGCTCATGCAGCGCGACAGGGTGTGCCGGATGTCGGCACCTTCCGGGTTCTCGATCCCTTCCGGGTCCAGCCCCTCGCGCAGCAGGACCCGCCGCCGCTCGCTCCACTCGCCGATGATGTCTTCCTTGCGCTGGAAGTGGTTGAAGAAGGTGCCGCGCGCGACGTCGGCCCTCTCGGCGATCTCTTCGACTGTGGTCTGGTCGTAGCCCTGCTGGGTGAACAGCTCCAGGGCGGCTTCGTAGATGCCGTTCTTGACGCGCATCTTGTTGCGCTCCCGGCGCCCCTGTGGTTGCGCCGCAGTGGGAGAAATCGTCTCGACCATCTTCAACTCCAGTAGCGCACGGGACGGCGTGCACGGTCCGGCTGCCGCGGGTCACGGATTCGCGTGCCCCGGCTGCGCACTTGCATCATGTTCACTTGTATCACGATCCATGAATGATGAGTAGTGCAGTATTGACCTGGGGTTTACCAAGGAGGGGGTGCTCACGCACCCCGGCCTCGTGCCACGTGCCCGCGACCCGGGCTGTCCGCGACTCAGACAGTCGGCTGGAGGGAGCTCGCCTCCGAGACCAGCTCCTTCAGGGCGCTGTCGCTGAGCAGGCGGGAGAGCGCGATGTCCCGGTCGGTGACATGCCGGAAGCCGACGCGCAGTTTGGCCGCGCTCAAGGAGTCGATCCCGTAGTCCCGCAGCGAACGGCGTAGGTCCAGACGCTCCACGGGGAGCCGCAGCACCTGCGAGATCTGGGCCAGGAACAGGTCTCCGGTGTCCCCGGTCCCGGTGTCTCGGCTGTCCGCGGTGGTCCCGGTGTCCGCGAGCGGCGACCGCTCCTCGCCGGTGCGTGGCGAGGGAATCGCCACGGAGAGGGCGGCCTGCGCGGGGCGTGGTCCGCGCAGCATGCGTGTCGCCGCCGCCAGGCGCCGGGCCGGCCTGCGGACCATGCGCGCGAGGCCGAGTCCGTCGGGGGCGTCCCCGCGGCGCGGGGACGTGGCGCGACGCAGCTCGATGCCGCCGAAATCGGCCACCGGCCGTCCCTGCGAGTCGAGCACCCACACGTGGGCCACGGCGGTCCGGCCGGAGTCCCCGGGGGCCACGAGTGCGCGCACCCACACGTCACCGGTGAGCGGGCGGTGGAACCGGACCCGCTCGAAGGACGTGACGGTGTACGCGTGGTCCGCGACACAGGCGAGGAGCACCAGCAGGCAGCTCTCCCAGGCGACGTGCGGCGAGCCCTGCGGGCTCGCGACGAGGGCGACGGCCTCGCCGTCGCGCCGCCACAGGCGTTGCAGGGTCCGTACGCGGGAACCGACGGTGTATCCGCGAGCGACGAGATCCGCCGCGAACTGTGCCGACGTGCGCGGAGTCCGGCACCGGGCGAGGGCCGCGTCCAGCCGTGTCAACGAGTGCCGCTGCTCGACGGCGGCTTCGCCTTCGACGCGGACCCGGGCAGTCAGTGCCGTTCGACCGGTGTCGTGCGCCGGGTGGACCGTGGCCGCCATCGCGCCGGGCGTGGCCGCCAGCCGGACCCGCAGAGTCGTTTCGCCTCCGGCCGGCGGTTCGATCGGCTCCTTGACCTCGGCCTGCTCCAGCGTGACGGTGGACCGGCCGGCCGTGGCGCTCACCGCCTCGTGGAGCGTGGCCAGATGGACCACCGGCGGAATGGCCTCGAAGCCGTGCAGGCTCACGGTCGCGTCGGCCAGGTTCGTCGTGATGTCGGTGACCCGGCCGCCGGACCCGGCCGGAGCGAGGGGTGCGGCCGGTTCCCGGCGCAGGACTTCGCGGTCCCACGCGTAGCGCGGCAGGGGCACCTGCCGTGCCACCCCCCTGAACCAGCGTTCCCAGTCGACCGTCCCGCCCATGGCGAAGAACGCGCCCAGGGAGCGGGCCAGGGCGAGCGGCTCCTCGCGCGACTTCCGCGTCGTCGAGGCGACGACCCCGGAAGCGGCACCCGCCTCCCGCGCGATGTCGTCGACGGCCATCTGGAGCACGGCGTGCGGGCTGACCTCCACGAAGACGTTGTCCCCCTCCTTCACCAGGTGCCGTATCCCGTCGAGGAACCGCACCGGCTGCCGCAGGTTCTCCATCCAGTACCCGGCGTCCAGTTCGGACCCCGGCAGGAGGGTGTCGCGGGCGGTGGAGTAGAGCGGGACGGTGCCGTCCCGGGGCGTGAGGCCGGCCAACGCGGCCAGCAGGTCGTCGCGGAGCGGATCCATGGCGGGCGAGTGGGACGCGACGTTGACCCGGACGATCCGGTGGAAGACCCCGGACCGGTCCAGGCGCCGGCCGATGCGGCGCAGGGCGGCGGCGTCTCCCGCCAGGATCGTGGACGAGGGCGCGTTCTCGGCGGCGACGCACACGTTCTTCTCGGTGGCGACGAGGTCCGCGGCCTGCTCGGCCGAGACGTCCACCGACATCATCGCGCCCTGCCCCACGGTACGGTGCATCAGTGCGCTGCGGCGGCAGATGACCGCGGCGGCGTCCGCGAGCGGCAGCGCGCCGGTCACCGCCGCGGCCGCGACCTCGCCCATGCTGTGGCCGACGCACACCGCCGGGTCGACGCCCATGTCCCGCCAGGTGGCGGCGAGCGCCACCTCCATGGCCCACAGGATCGGCTGGACCTCGGCGACGTCGTCACCGATGGTCCCGTCGGTGAGTGCCTCGGTCACCGAGCGGCCCGTCTCGGCCCGGACGATCGCGTCGCACGCGGTGATCGCCGTCTCGAACGCCGGCGTGGAACCCAGCAGGGACTGCCCCATGCCGGCCCATTGCGAGCCTTGTCCGGGGAAGACGAACACCGTGCGCCTGGCGGCGCCGAAACCCGCTTCCCCCAGGCCCGCCCGGTCGGTGTCCCCGCCCTGTGCCAGGGTCCGGAGCGCCTGCGCCAGGTCCTCGTGGCCGTCGCCGGTGGCCCACAGCCGGTAGGGGTGCGCGTCGCGGTGGAGCGCGGCCGTCGCGCAGATGTCCCACAGCGGCAGCTCGTTGCCCGGGCCGCCCGGCGCGAGGAAGTCGGCGTAGTCGCCCGCCAGACGCAGCAGCGCCGTACGGGACCGTGCGCTGAGCACGAGCAGATGGGCCGGCCTGGCCGCAGGAAGCTCCGTGCGGCCGTGCGGCGCGCGGGCCTCCGCTTCCTCCGCCCGGGCGACCACGACGTGTGCGTTGGTGCCGGAGAGCCCGAAGGAACTGACTCCGACCAGTGGGTGCTCGGCCTCGGCGGTCAACGCGTGGTTGGCGGCGACGACTTGCACCGCCCCGTCCGAGTCGGTCAGTGCGGGCTGCGGCTCCCGCAGGTGCAGCGAGCCGGGTACGACGCCGTGGTGGGCGATCAGGACCGCCTTCATCAACCCGGCGATCCCCGCGGCCGCTTCGGTGTGCCCGATGTTGGTCTTCACCGACCCGGTCCGGAGCGGGCCGCGGTGCGGACCGCGCCGCCGGGCG
Source organism: Streptomyces sp. NPDC111628 (assembly GCF_055635195.1). Classification (NCBI taxonomy): domain Bacteria; kingdom Bacillati; phylum Actinomycetota; class Actinomycetes; order Kitasatosporales; family Streptomycetaceae; genus Streptomyces; species Streptomyces sp. NPDC111628. Next base: position 85,384 of record NZ_JBVKBZ010000009.1, read on the forward strand.
AGGGCGGCCAGGGCCCGCAGCTCCACCGCGTCGCCGACCGGTGTCCCCGTTCCGTGCGCCTCGACGTAGTCGAGCTCCTCCGGGGTGATGCCGGCGTCCCGGCACGCCCTCTCCACCAAGGTGACCTGGCCCGACTCCGCGGGCTTGATCAGCGACCCGCTGTCCCGCCCGTCGTTGGTGACCGCGCTGCCCCGGAGCAGCGCCAGGACGGGGTACCCGGCCTTCTGGGCGTCGCTCAACCGGGCCAGCACCACGATGCCCACGCCCTCGCTGCGCACGAAGCCGTTCGCGGCGGTGTCTCCGAACTTGCAGCGCCCCTCCGGCGAGAGCATCGCGGCCTGCGAGTAGGCCACCGCGTCCAGCGGGGACAGGATGAGGTTGACGCCACCGGCGACGGCGAGATCGGTCTCCCCGGTGAGCAGTCCCTGCCGGGCCATGTGCACGGCCACCAGCGAGGAGGAGCAGGCGGTGTCGACCGTCAGGCTCGGCCCGCGCAGGTCCAGGTCGTAGGAGACCCGGCCGGAGCCCATGGCCCGGATGTGGCTTCCGGTGGCCTCGTGCAGGTCGTGGGTCTCGATGTGGCTCTCGTGCGCGTAGTCGGCCGTGGCCTGGCCCATGTACACGCCCGTGTTCGTTCCCGCGAGCGCGCTCGGACGGATGCCCGCGCCTTCGAGCGCCTCCCGCACCACGGGGAGCAGCAGTCGGTGCTGGGGGTCCATGCTGGCAGCTTCCGCGGGAGAGATCTCGAAGAACCCCGGGTCGAAGCCGAACGGGTCGTCCAGGAAGCCGCCGTACCGGCTGACCGTCCGTCCGGGTGTGCCCGGCTGAGGCGCGTAGAAGGCCTCGACGTCGTAGCGCTCGGGCGGGACGGGTGTGACGCAGTCCCGGTTCTCGACCAGGTTGGACCAGTACTCCTCAACGCTGTCGGCCTGGGGGAAACGGCACCCCATGCCCACCACCGCGATGATCGTGCCTTCTCTGCCTATGCCCACGTCAAATCCCCCTATGGATTCCAGGTGTCGTCGAAGAACACGCAGGTGGCGCCGCCCCGGCAGCGCCAACGGAGGGAGCGTAGTCCAAATGTGGACCCCAGGCCAGCATTAGTTCCCGATGCAAGGATTGACTCGAAAATGGCCAGTGGCGCAATCGAGTGGTGCGCGTGATGCCGGGGGTAAGTTGCCCTGGAGTACTAACTAAGACTCTAGACTAATCTGCGACCACGGTCATAAGGTGGCCTGGAGTCAACGCATGCTGGTGCTGCGGCGGTTCGCTGCGGTTCGGCTGTACGAGCGATGAGGGGGAGCCCGATGGTTTCGCGAACAGCCCGCCCGATGCCCCCATTGAGCGGCACGCCCGTGTTCCAGGCGCGCACCGGCGCCAAGCGGCCGAAGGGAGCACGTGCACCGGCGTCCGCACTGGAGGATCTGGTGCGAAGCGCCGTCCAGTTGCCTTCGCTGGCGGCGAAGTACGAGCCGTACACCGCTCGCGGGACCTTCGCGCTGCGGGACCTTCCCGTGCTGACGCAGGAGGAGCTGGCAGCCGCGACCCAGGAGGCGGTCGCCTGCCGCGAAGGCGATCCGGGTCTGCTCTGGGCCCACGGCGGGACACTGGAGGCACCCGGCCTGAGCCTGTTGCCCGAGGGCATGTTCGCTGCCGAGATCCATTCCGCCTGGAGCCCGCTCGGTCCTCGGGACGTCGTGGCCAACCTCCACCCGTCCGGCCGGCTCCGCCCCGACCACTACCTCTTCAACCGGTTCGCCGCCACGGCCGGGGCCACGGTGCTCCCCGTCGGCGATCTGCCGCCGGGTGACGCCGAGGGCTGGCTGGCGCTGCTCGCCGGGCAGGGCGTGACCGCACTGGCGGCACCGCCGCAGACCATGGCGCGCCTGGTCGGCGGCGTCGCCGCGGGACGGCCGATCCCCTGGCTGCGAACGCTCCTCCTGGGCGGGACGACCCACGACACCACGCCGGACGCCGTCCTCGCCGACCGCTTCCCCTACACCGACATCTGGCGCCTGTACGGCACGCCGACGTCGTGGGTGATCGGCCACCACGGCCCGCAGTGCCTGGCGGACGTCTACCACCCCCTGCCGCACCAGCTGGTCGAGGTGGTCGACGGCCGCGTCCTGCTCACCACGCTCAGCCCGGTGCGCACACCAGCGCTGATCCGCTACGAGACCCGGGAACGCGCGGAGTTCACGCACTGCTCATGCGGCCGAAGGGGCCCCGCCCTCCGCGCGCTCGGCCCCACGCCCCCGTCCTTCCGCTTCTGCGGACGCACCATCGACGCCCGGGAACTGGTCGCGCTGGCGACGGCATGCGACGAGGTCGAGCAGGCCCAGGTCGCCGTCACCCCGGAGCAGTGCGTCCACCTGCGGGTCCGCCTGGCCCCGGACGCCGTAGACGACCACCACAGCCGGGCCTGGGTCAGGTACCAGGTCCTCGAACACCATCTCGTGCTCGCCGACTGCGTCGCCGAGCAGCCGGAGGCGTTCGAGGTCGTCCCGGTGGACCACCCGCTCGGCGCGTCCCCCCTGGCCCCGGGGGAGTTCTGACGGCGCGGCGCCTCGTCGACGAAAGCCACCCGCCCGCACGAACCGCTCGCACGAACAGCACGCACGAACCGGCACGCACGAACCCGCACGCACGAACCGTAGGCACGAGAGGAAACGAAGCCATGTCCGAGCAGCTCAGCAGCATGAAGGACGCGATCACGGCGCAGGCCGAGGACGAGATACTCGTCGCGGTGCGCGCGGTGGCTCCCGAGCTCGACGAGATGATCAAGGCCGAACCGCTGCCGGAGGGATGGGTCGCGGGCTGGGACGTGGCGGGAGTGGTCATGCGGGCCGCGCCGGAGGGCTTCAGCCCGCAGCCGGGGGACCGTGTCGTCGGTGTGGCGACCGGAACGCGATGGGCTCCGTGCATGGCGCTGCCCACGGAGTACGCCACGGTGCTGCCCGACCACGTCAGCTTCGAGCAGGCGGCGGCGCTGCGTGTCGCGGTGCTCACGGCCTTGCGACTGGTCCGCGGTGCGGGGGTCATCCGTGGCCGGCGCGTGCTGGTCACGGGAGCCGACGTGGGGGTCGGACGGCTCCTGGTCGAGCTGCTGTCCGCGTTGAACGCCGAGGTCACCGCCGTGGTCGCCGACCACGAGCAGGCCGCGCTCGCGGTGGGGTCGGGAGCGGCTCGGGCCGTGACGGACATCGCCGCCGTGGCGGGCCCGTTCGACCTCGTCTACGAGGCGGCCGACGGCGTCTTCGCGGCCGCCGCGAGGGGCCTCATGGCGGAGGGCGGCAGCGTCCACCTCTACGAGAGCTTCGCCGCTCACCCGGAGGACATCAGCTTCTTCCGGTTCTTCGGCGGGCCGGAGCAGGCCGGGCTCCGGCACTTCGTCTTCCGCACGGCTACGCCGGAGGACCGCGGCCTGGCGCAGCTCCTCGACCTGATGACCACGGGCGAGCTGTCGTTCGGCGCGACCCGGAGCGAGGCGAAGGCCACCGCCTGAGCCCAGGTGAAGGGGGGTGCGGCTCTCGGCCGCACCCCCCTTCACGCTGTTCCCGGCGGCTCAGCGGGCGGCGACCCGGTCCGCCGGGCCCAGCCAGTGGGTCAGTTCGACGTGCAGGCGGTCCAGGTCGCCGGCGTGACCGTGCGCCGCGACGTGCCCGTCCGGGCGCACGAGGTAGTAGCCCTGGTGCCGGCATCCCGTCTCCGTCCGCGCGGACCTGGCGGACAGGTCGACGGCCCGGACCTGCGGCCAGGCGGCCGCGAGCGCGCGCGCCTGCTCGCGCCAGGCGACCGCGTCGCCCCGGCAGGTCACCGCCAGGGTCCACCCGGCGGGTTCGCCGGCCGTTCCGGCGAGGCCGGCGGTTCCCGCGAAGCCGGCGGGGACGGCCAGTGAGCGCGGGAAGACCGCGCCGACGGTCAGCCCGCCGGGAAGCCGCGAGCGGAGGTGGCAGGAGGTCCGCCCGGTCGGCAGCTGGGTCTGCCGCACCGCCGGGTAGGCGAGCCGGCGTCCCGCCATCACCGGTGCGTAGAGCCGGAACAGACCGGTGCGCTCGGCGAGCCGGAACGCGGCGTCGCGGGCCACGACCGCGGTGGGGCGCTTGACCAGCCAGCTCCTCGTCTGGATGTCGGTGTCCCGCACCACCCGCCGGGCCACCGCGGCGCGTTCGGGTCCGTAGGTGCGCAACAGGTCGGAGGGAGCCTTTCCGTGCAGGACGGCCGCCATCTTCCAGGCGAGGTTGTGGGCGTCCTGGATACCGGTGTTGAGTCCCTGGCCGCCGGCCGGGCTGTGCACGTGCGCCGCGTCACCGACGATGAACACGCGGCCGAGCTGGAACTGGTCGGCGTGGCGGGCGTGGATGCGGAAGTCCGAGACCCAGACGGGATCCGTCAGGGTCACTCCGGCCGGGCCGCGTTCGTCCACGATCCGCTGCATGCGCTCCACCGTGACCCGCTCGCCGGGAGGCAGGCTGCAGAAGAACCGGAACACCCCGTCGGGAAGGGCCACCACCACCAGTGCCCCGGCGGGCGACTGGTAGTAGAGGGCCTGGTCCGGCGGCAGGAAGCCCTTGATGCGGGTGTCGACCAGGGCGAAGGAAGTCTCGTACGTGTTGCCGGTGAAGCCGCCTCCGAGCAGGCCCCGAACGGCGCTTCCCGCACCGTCGGCCCCGATCACGAAGCGGGCGCCGGTGCGCTCGACGCGTCCGTCCTCGTGCTCGAGCACCGCGGTGACGTCCCCGGTTCCCGCTATGCGGCCGGAGAAGTCCAGTCCCTCGAGGGTGAGCAGCCGCACGCCCCGCTCCACCTTGCCGCCGAGGGCCTCCATCCGCTCGCGCAGGATCCGCTCGGTCTCGTTCTGCGGCAGGCACACGGGGCTGAGGTGCTGCGGGAAGTCGAAGCTGGCCAGCAGCCGGCGCTCGGAGAAGTAGCTGAAGGCGTTGATCTGCGTGCCCGCCTCACGCAGGTGCGCGAGCACACCGAGGTCCTCGAAGAGATCGATGCTGCGCGGCCACACGAGCAGGGCCTTCGGGAAGGGCGAGGGGGCCGGAGCGCGGTCGACGACCCGCACGCGCACGCCGCGGCGCAGCAGCTCGCAAGCGGCCACCATGCCGCTCGGTCCGGCGCCCACGATCAGGACCTCGTGCGCCTCGGGATCCTCGGCCTGCGGTCGGGATGCGGAAGAACTCGGCATGGGGTGGTCCCGCCTCTCATTGACGAATGCCATCAGATGTCTTACGGTCCTAAGGAATCGTACATCCGGTCGCAGGGATTCGGTGAGCCGAAGCCGTAAGAAAGGGGATCCGTCCAGGAGTACGCCCCGGTCTCCTGGACCACCGGATGCCGATGGATCCGCCGAGAGCCGGGAGTGCCCGGTCTCCCCCCGTCCCGGGCACTCCCTCCGTCCCACGGGATCCCCCTCCCGCGGGCCCGCGTTCCCCCCGCGGGCCCCCTCCGGTGGGGGCGCGGACAGCGCCGTCCGCGCCCCCACGGCCAGTCAACGCACGCACACACCAAGGGAAAGCAGGCGACCATGCGATACCGCTACCTGGGAGACACCGGTCTGTCCGTCTCCGAACTGTGCTTCGGCGCCATGACCTTCGGCGGCGGGGCGACCTTCCTGGGCGCCTCCGACCGCAACTGGTCGGAGTTCGGCACGGTCGAGGACGCCAATGTGGCGCGGATGATGGACCAGGCGCTCGACGCTGGCATCAACTTCTTCGACACCGCCGACGTCTACAAGAACGGCAAGGGCGAGGAGTTCTTCGGCCGCACCCTCGGCAAGGTGCGCGACCGCGTCGTCATCGGCACCAAGGGCCGGTGGCGCATCACCGACGACCCCAACGACCTCGGAGCCACCCGCCACCACCTGTACGCGGCGGTCGAGAACAGCCTGCGCCGGCTGAACACCGACTACATCGACCTCTACCACATACACGGATTCGACCCACGCACCTCGCTCGACGAGACACTGCGCGCCCTGGACGACCTGATCCGCTCCGGCAAGATCCGCTACATCGGGGTCTCCAACTTCGCCGGCTGGCAGCTGATGAAGGCCCTGTCGGTCTCCGAGCGCCGCAACCTCAACCGCTTCGTCTGCTACCAGGGCTACTACAACATCGGCGCCCGCGACCTGGAGCGGGAGATCGTCCCGCTGGCCGTCGACCAGAACGTCGGCATCACCGCCTGGTCGCCGCTGGCCGGCGGTTTCCTCACGGGGAAGTACCGGCGTGGCGAGGGCCGCCCCGAGGGCAGCCGCCTCGCCCAGCGCACGCCGTCCGAGACCACGCCGCTGACCGACGAGACACAGGCGTACGACATCGTCGACGAGATGGCGAGGATCGCCGCCGACCACGACGCGTCCGTCGCACAGGTCGCGCTCAACTGGGTGCTCGCCAAGCCGGGCATCACCTCCGCCGTGGTCGGCGCCACCAAGCCGCACCAGCTGGCCGACAACCTCCAGGCCATGGAGTGGTCGTTGACCCAGGACGAGCTCGGCCGGCTCGACAAGGTCAGCGAGACCACCGCGCCCTACCCCTACTGGCACATCGGCCGCGAGGGCTCCGACCGCAAGCTGCCCGGCGACGTGTATCCGGCCTGAGTTCCCCCGACCGGCGAAACGCCCACCTCCGCATTCTCAGAGCAAGGAACTCACGACCGCGAACAGGAAGCCAGGCCACCCATGACCACAGCACCCCAAGTCGCATCACCGGCGCTGCCGTCGCTGGACTACACCCGGACCGTCGACCGACTGCTCGTCCATCGGGACGCCCTGGGCGAGGTGTTCCTGACGGATCTGCAGGCCATCGACGCGGGCGGTTACGCCGCCGGGGCCCAACTGCCCCGCTCGCACGCCTACTACGGAGACCACCTGCTGCGGCCCAGCTGCCACGATCCGCTGCTGATCCTGGAGGCGTGCCGACAGGCCGCGCTCGCAGGTGCCCACCGCTTCTTCGCCGTGCCCGCCGACCACAAGTTCATCCTCACGCACCTGCGGCTGCGGCTGGACCGCCCGAGCCTGACCTACGTGGGGACCTCACCGTTCCGCCTCTCCATGCGCATACGCATAGCGAGCCGCAAGGAGCGGGAGAACCGGGTCACGGGGCTCGACTACGAGATCGACCTGTACGTCGACAGCTCACTGATCGGCACCGCCGCCATCGGGCTCCGCTTCAAGAACCCGAACGGCTATCTCACGCTGCGCCTCAACAACCGCGACGGCATGGCCCTGCCGTCCTCCGCCAGCCATCCCGCGGCCACGCCCGGGGCACCGCTCACCCCCCACCTCGTCGGCCGGGCCAACCCGGACAACGTGGTGCTGCTGGACGGTGTCGTGATCGGTGACAGCGCCCAGGCCCTGCTGCGCATACCGGCCCACCACGCCAGCCTCTTCGACCACCCGCAGGATCACCTGCCGGGCATGGTCATCGCGGAGGGCGCCCGGCAGCTCGCGCTGTTCGCCGCACTCGACATCCGGGGGCTCGCCCCCTCCAAGACGCTGATCACCGAACTGGACGTGCGCTTCACGCGTTTCGGCGAGCTGGAGGACGACACCGTCCTGAGCGCGACCGTGCCGCCGCTCACGGGAAGCGGAGCCGAGGAGATCACCGACTACACGCTGGGCGGAGTCCTGGACTCGCGCGGCGGCGTGGACGCGAGGCTTCCCGTGCACGTCGAGGCGACACAGAAGGGCGAGACGCTGTGCTCCTTCGACCTCGTACTGGCCCGGATGCCGGTATGACCGCCACCGCCCTCGGGGAAGTGCGGCCGGCACCCCGGACGACGTCACGCACCGGCGTGTTCTGCGACGTGGACGAGACGCTGATCCGCGTCAAGAGCATGTTTCGCTTCCTGGCGTTCTACCTGGAACGGCGGGGCGAGCCCGTGGCCACGTATCAGCGCCTCGTGGCCGGGCTGCGGGAGTCCGCGCGGCGCGGGGTCCCCCGCAGTGAGATCAACCGGGCCTACTACCGGCTCCTCGGCGGTGAGAGCGCCCGCCGCCTGGCCGCGGCCGGACGGGCGTGGTTCACCAGGGAGTGGCACGAGTCGCCCGGCGGCCTGTACGTGCCCGAGGTCGAGGAGGCCCTGGCCGGCCACCGCGCGTCCGGTCACGAACTCGTGCTGGTCTCGGGGTCGTTCTTCGCGTGCCTGGACCCGATCGCCGCGGACGTCGGGGCCGGCCGGGTGCTGTCCACCCGCCCGGTGGTCCGCCGTGGTGAGCTCACTGGCGAGGTGCTCGCGCCGATGATCGGCCCGACGAAGGGGCGCGCGGTACGGCTCGCCGGTGTGCTGGGCGGATTCGACCTGGCCCGCAGCTCGGCCTACGGCGATCACATCAGCGACCTCGCGATGCTGCGGGAGGTCGGTCGGCCCATCGCCGTCGGCGACCACCCCGAGCTCCTGGCCCATGCCCGGCGCGCCGGATGGGGGCGCCTGATCACCGGTGCGGCAAGGCGATGACGGACGCGGGGCCGCACGGCCGACGCGGCCCGGCACGGCAGGCGGGGGGCATCCGGCTCCTCGCCCTGATCGAGAGGAGGGGTCGTGCCTCAAGTGGGAATCGTGGCCACCGGTTCGTACGTACCGGACACGGTGGTCAGCAACGAGGAAGTCGCACGGGGAGCGGGGGTTTCCGACGAGTGGATCGTACGCAAGACCGGAATCCGTGAGAGGCGGCGGGCCGACGACCGCGACGCCACCTCGGACCTCGCGGCCAGAGCGGCCCGCGCGGCACTGGAGCAGGCCGACGTCGCCCCTCAGGACGTGGCCTACATCGTCCTCGCGACGTCCACGCCCGACCATCCGCAGCCCGCCACGGCCGGCATCGTGCAGCATCTCCTCGGCGCGGTGAACGCGGCCGCCTTCGACATCAACGCGGTGTGCAGCGGGTTCGTGTACGCGACCGCCGTGGCCGAACGCCTGCTGCGGGGGGCCGGCGAGGGCCGCTACGCCCTGGTCGTCGGAGCGGACATCTACTCGCGCATCCTCGACTACTCCGACCGGAAGACCGCCATTCTCTTCGGGGACGGCGCGGGGGCCGTCCTGCTGGGCAGCGTGCCCCAGGGGCGGGGGATCCAGGAGACCAGCCTGCTGACCCGTGGAGATCAGTACCGTCTGATCAGCGTTCCCGCGGGCGGCAGTCGCATGCCGGCCAGCGACCGCAGCCTGCGGGAAGGCGGCCACTTCTTCCGCATGGACGGCCGCGGGGTGCGTTCCTTCGTGCAGGACAACCTCCCCGGTGCGCTGCACGAGCTCCTGGACCGGGCCGGGGTCGACCGCGACCAGGTACGGCACTTCGTCCCGCACCAGGCCAACGGCGTGATGCTGGGGGAGGTGTGGCCCCGGTTGGAGCTCCCCGGGGCGACGATGCACCTCGCTCTCGAGAAGTACGGCAACACGGGGTCGGCCTCGGTGCCCCTCACGCTGGACGTCGCCCACCGCAAGGGGGAGTTCGCCGACGGCGAGACCGTCCTGATGGCCGGCTTCGGCGGTGGGATGACCGTGGGGGCGATCCTGGCCCAGTGGGCACCGACCGCGTGTGCCCGGGCCGGTGACACCGGGCGGCCCGTCGCGGTCACGGCCGGCTGACCGTGCGCCCGCATCCCACGACGGCCCTCGAATCCGTGCTTGCCCACCCGGAGCTTCGCGGACTCGTTCTCCGGCACATCGAGCGCCGCAGGCGCGAGGGTCTGCGACAGGCCGCGGAGCACTCCTTGATGCACCGGCTGCTGGGCGGCGACTCCGGCGGTGCCACGGAGTCCGAAGCGCCGTGAGCCGGGGCAGGCGCGCGGCGGTCCGCCGCGCGCCTGCCCCGGCCACCGGGATCCTCCCGGCCCGCCCTCTGTTCAGCAGGCGGCGCATATGTATAAGCTCTCTGATAGATGTACGGCGTCGCACCGACCTGGTGTGCCCGTCGCGGCTGCCGACGAACGGAGGAGTTGTGCGCACGACCACCCTGGGGCGTACCGGAATCAAGGTGAGTCGCATCGCCTTGGGCACGATGATGCTGGGGGCGTGGGGGCAGCGTGACCACGCGGAGGCGGAACGCCTCGTCCACGACGCCCTGGACGCCGGCGTGAACCTCGTCGACACCGCCGACATGTACTCGGACGGCGAGTCCGAACGCATCGTGGGCAAGGCGCTGCGCGGGCGGCGGGACGAGGTGGTGCTGGCGACCAAGGTCCACTTCCCCATGGGCGACGGCCTCAACAGGTCCGGGAACTCCCGGCTGTGGATCCGGCGCGCCGTGGAAGAGAGCCTGCGCCGCCTGGGCACGGACCGCATCGACCTGTACCAGGTCCATCGCCCCGACCCGGACACCGACCTCGACGAGACCCTCTCGGTCCTGTCCGACCTGGTGCGCGAGGGCAAGGTCATGGCGATCGGAAGCTCGGACTTCCCGGCGGAGCAGCTCGTCGAGTCCCGCTGGGTGGCCGACCGCCGCGGCCACACGCCCTTCCACACCGAACAGCCGCCGTACTCGATCTTCATGCGGGGCGTGGAGCGTGCCGTACTGCCCACCGCCCAGCGCCACAGGGTGGGTGTGCTCACCTGGAGCCCGCTGGCCAGCGGGTGGCTCACGGGGAGGTTCCGCGGCGGCGCCCCGCTGGAGCTCAACGACTTCCGGAGCAACCTCATCCCGCACAAGTTCGACCTGGACCTGCCCGGGAACGTCCGCAAGTACCAGGTCGTCGAAGAGCTGCTCAAGCTGTCGGCGGAGGCCGGTGTCCCGCTCACCCGACTGGCGCTGGCCTTCGTGCTCAACCACCCCGCGGTGGGCAGCGCCATCATCGGCCCGCGCACCCGGGAACAGCTCGCGGACCTGCTCGCGGCCGACACGGTCGAGCTGGAGGAAGCGGTCCTGGACCGCATCGACGAACTCGTCCCGCCGGGCACGGACCTGAACCCGTCCGACGCCGACTACACGCCGCCGGCCCTCGCCGACGCCTCGCTGCGACGGCGCTCCCGGACATGACGGCGGTGCCCGAAGAGCCGCTCCTGGACCAGTGTGCAGTCTGCGGCCTGTGCGGCGAACCGTGCCGGTACGCGCACACCGCACCCGGCGAGCCGGCCGGGTACTACTGCCCGTCGGACTGCCAGCCCGCCGCCCCGGCCGCGGAACTGGAGACGCGGGTGGGGCGCGCCGTCATGGAACGCCTGTGCACCCCGGCGGGGCTCGCCCGCATGGCGGCCGCGGAGGAGCTCCTGCGCCGCCTCGGCCATGAACTCCCGGAGCCCGTACCCGTGTCCGTGGCGCACGCCGTGCGGCAGTGGGACCTCGTTCTCGACGAGGCGGCCCGCAGGTCCGCCGTGCGCGAGTCGCTCCTGTCCGTCGCGCTGAGCCCCGCGCGGGGCCGGCCCGGGGCCGTGCGGCTCTTCTTCGCCTGGCGGCGTCCGGCGGGACGGTTCTTCGATCTGGAATGAGTCGCAGCAGACATACACTAATAAGAGGTGCGCAGGTACTCTCCAGGACATGGTGTCATCAGCTATGGAAAGACGAATCGGGGACCACATCAAGCGGGTGGAGCAGGAGCTCACGTCCACCAAGCACGCCGCCCTGAGGCCGCTCAAGGTCAATGTCCCTCAGTACACCGTGCTGCGTGCCCTGCAGCAGGAGCCCGGACTGTCCGGTGCGGCACTGGCGCGCCGCAGCATGGTGACCCCGCAGACCATGTCGTCCGTACTGTCGAACCTGGAGGGGCGCGGCCTCGTCGAGCGCCGGCCCCACCCGATCCACCAGCACATCCTCGAAGCGCGGCTGACCCGGTCGGGCCACGCGCTGGTGCGCCGCGCCGACGACGTCGTCCAGGACCTCGAGGACCTCCTCGCGAGCAGGCTGGGCGAGGACGAGGCCGCCGGTCTCCTGGCCCAGCTCGAACGCTGCTCGCAGGCGCTGACGGACTGGACGGCCGCACGCCGGGCGGCGAAGTAGCGGCACAGCGACAGAACTCCCGCGGGCGGCCCAGCAGTGGCCGCCCGTCTTTCTTTTTGAGCCGTCTCCGCTCCCCGATAACGGCGCGATAGGTCCCGCATATCCGTCGCCAGCACAGTGGAGCCCGATCTCGTTTCGAGGTGTCGAATCAACCCTGAGCCCCAGAGGTGAACGCGATGAGTACGGACCCCAAGTCGGTTGTGCACGGGATCCTGGCCGAGGATCTGGAAGTGGACCCCGCGGAGATCACGGACGGTGCCTCGCTGCGGAACCTGGAGCTGGACTCGCTGGCCGTCGCCGAGCTGATCGTGCGGATCAAGGAGGAGACCGGCGTCGACCTCAGCGGTGAGGAGACGCGGATCGCGGACCTCACCGTCGGGGAAGTGGTCCTGCTGGCCGGCTCGGGTCTGGAAGCGGCGTGACCGAGGGGCCCGCCGCCATCACCGGTGTCGGACTGGTGACGCCGGCCGGTACCGACACCGACTCGACCTGGGAGGCGATGTGCGCCGCCCGGTCCCTGGAGGGCGGTGACCCCGAGCCGCTGGCCGGGACCGGGGCGTGGCACAGCCTGCGGGTGCCCGCGCTGCGGCCGGGGCAGCTGACCGGGCGCGGAACCGCCCGTACCGATCCGTTCATCCGGTTCGCGCTGGTGGCGGTGGCGGAGGCGCTGGCGCAGTCGCGGCTCGACCCGGACAGCTGGGACGGCAGCCGGGTCGGGGTCGTCGTGGGCAGCGCCTTCGGGGGTGTGACCACGCACGACGAGCAGCACCGGCGGCTGGAGCGGCAGGGGGCGGCCATGGTGTCGCCGTACCTGCATCCCCGGGCCCTGATCAACATGGCGGCCGGGACCATCGGCGCCCGGTACGGGATCACCGGGCCCGGTCACACCGTGGCCGCCGCCTGCGCGTCGGGGGCCTCGGCGTTCGGGCTCGGCAAGACGCTGCTGGACGCCGGTGTCTGCGACACGGTCGTCGTCTGCGGCACGGACGCGGCCGTCACCCCCCTCGTCGTCTCCGGCTTCGCCCGGATGGGCGCGCTGTCCGAACAGAAGGCGACCGACGCGTCCCGGCCGTTCGGCGCCGACCGCGACGGCTTCGTGATCTCCGAGGGCGCCGCCGCCGTCGTCATGGAGAAGCCGGCCAAGGCGCGCGCCCGGGGCGCGGAGGTGCTGGGCCGGCTGCTCGGCCATGCCGACACCTCCGACGCCCATCACCCGACGGCCCCCCGCCCGGACGGCGCGAGCGCCGCGGCCGCCGTCGAGCGGGCACTGGCGGCGGCACGCCTGTCGGCGCGGGACGTGACCACCGTCAACGCGCACGGCACCTCGACCCCGCAGAACGACCTGACGGAGGCCCGGCTCATCGCCCGCCTCTTCCCGCACGGCCCGTCCGTCACCGCGAACAAGGGCCTGCTGGGCCACACGCTCGGCGCGGCGGGCGCCATCGAGGCCGTACTGACCCTGCGCGGCCTGCGCAGCGGCGTGCTGCCGCCGATCGCGCACACCGAGCGGGCCGACCCCGGCCTGCCCGAGCTCGACCTGGTCCTCGGCGGAGTGCGCCGGCACGACGGGAACGTCGCCGTGAGCACCTCCTTCGGGTTCGGGGGCAGCAACTGCGCGCTGGTGCTGGACGCCGGCTGAGCGACGCCACGGCGTCCACGGATCCGAGCTTCCCTTCCTGGAGAGCCCATGACGCAACGCGAAGAAGAGCTGGCCCGTGTCCTGTCCGGGCCCGAGTTCGCCACCATCCGACCGGACGACCTGAGCGTCCTCGACTACAGCCTGCTGACGCTGCGCCGGGCGCGGCTCCTCAACGGCGCCGGTTTCGCGGCGAACTCCCGCTGGCTGGGCCGTGGCGACAGCGCCCGCTTCCCGGAGTTCCTGCGCACCATGGGCTGGATCGGCGCGTACGACCTGTCCCTGCTCAACGTCCTGGTCTCGCACCAGATCGCGGGCGACGCGCTGCTCAGCCACGGCGGTCCGGAGCAACTGGACGCCTGGGCGGGGGAGATCGACGCGATGGAGCGGATGTACTGCTTCGCCGGTTCCGAACTGCTCGCCGGCTCGGACCTGAAGCAGGTGCGGACCACCGCGGCCTACGACCCGCACGAGCGGAACCTGGTGCTGAACACGCCCCGGCCCGCCGACAGCAAGGTGTGGACCGGCAACAGCCTGCACACCGGCGACGTGGCCATGGTGCTGGCCCGGCTGGAGGTCGGCGGGCGCGACGAGGGACACCACTGGCTGCGGGTTCCGCTGCGCGAGGACGGCGCCGTACTGCCCGGCGTGCGCATCGGGCGGGCCGAGCCGAAGGGCGGCGTCACGGCCAACCAGACCGGCGTACTGACCTTCACGGACCACCGGCTGCCGCTGTCCGCGCTGATGAACCGCTGGGCGTCGATCGACGAGGAGGGCACCTACCGGTCCCCGCTGCCGCGCCACCGGCGGTTCGAGGAGTGCCTGGCCACCTTCACCCACGAGCGGCTCTTCCCGTCGGTGGGAGCGGCGTACGCGCAACTGCTCGCCTGCGCGATCACCACGCGGTTCGCGGCCGTCAAGCAGACCTTCGGCAGGCCGCTGATCGGCCACGAGCACTACCGCATGCGGCTGTCGGCGGCCGTGGGGCGCTCGCTGGCCGCCCGGCACGCCATGGCGGCGCTGTCCGAGGTGGCGGTGGCCCGGAGCGCGCAGGGGGCACCGGCCCGTGACCAGGTGCTGCACGCCCTGATCTCCTGCGGCAAGTCCGGCTGCACCGGCGACGCCCGGCACACGCTGGCCGAGACCCGGGAGCTGTGCGGCGGGCTCGGCTACCACGACGCCAACCAGATCGCGCCGCTGCTGCACGACTACGAGATCGCGGTCACCTTCGGCGGTGACAACACCGTCCTCGGCTACCAGGCGACCCGGTTCGCCCTGCGCCACCGCGAGGACTTCGACCGGGTGCTGGACGAGGCGGTCGCCGGTGCCGGGCGGCCGGCCGCCGTCCGGGTGCTGCGGGCCGTCTGCGACCACCTGCTCGACCGGGTGGAGCGGGACGGCGCCGGTGAGGCCAGCGCGCGGTGGAGCCGCGCCGTCCACCAGACGCTGGCGATCGGCCACTGGGCCCGCCACGCCCCGACCCCGCTGTCCGAGCGGCTGCTCGCGCAGTACGCGGCGGTCTGCGTCCTGGAACACGCGCTGGACGCCCTGCGGGCCGGGATCCTCGACCAGGACGCCCTCCTGGCCTTCGAGGCGGCCCGGCACGAGGCGGCGGGCGCCCCCCTCGACGCCGACGCGCTGCTGCGCGAACTGTCCGTGCCCGAGGGCCTGATCAGCGCCCCGATCGCGCACCCGGACTTCGCGGACCGGCACGCCGCCGCGGCCCATGCCGCGCCCGGGCCCGCCGGTTCCGCGTCCGTCCCCGCCTCGCGGGGCATCGCGCGGCCTGCCGCGCCCGCGTCCGCGCAGGCCGTCTCCGGGGCCGCCGTCGCCCCGCGTCCTGCCTCCCCGCAGGCCGGAGCACGCCCATGAGCGCGGCGGGGGGCGGTCGGCCCGGGGCCGTGGTGACCGGGGTGGGGACCTGTCTGCCGGAGACCGTGGTCGACAACGACGAGGTGTCCCGGCATCTGGACACCGACCACGCCTGGATCCACAGCCGTACCGGCATCGAGCGCCGGCGCCGGGTGTCCCCCGGGACCACCACGGGGGACCTCGCCGTCACCGCCGGGGCCGCCGCGCTGAAGTCCGCCGGGCGGGACGACTGCGACCTCGTCCTCCTCGCCACCACCACACCGGACCGGCGCTGCCCCGCCACCGCGCCCCGGGTGGCGTCCCGGCTCGGGCTGCGGGCCGCCGCCGCGTTCGACCTGTCCGCCGTGTGCTCCGGCTTCGTGTACGGGCTCTCCGTGGCCGACGCGATGATCACCGCGGGCACCTGCGACCGGGCCCTGGTCATCGGCGCGGACGTCTACTCCTCGATCGTGGACCCCGACGACCGCGGCACCGCCGTCGTGTTCGGCGACGGCGCGGGCGCCGTGCTCCTGGAGCGCGGCAGCACCGGCGACCCGGGCGCCGTGCTGCACACCGAACTCGGCAGCGACGGCACCGGCGACGAGCTGATCACCATCCCGCCGGACGGCGCGTACCTCACCATGCGCGGCAGCGACGTCTACGCCCGTGCCGTGACCACCATGGCGGAGTCCGCGCGCTCCGCCGCCGCCCACGCGGGCTGGGACCTGGCGGACGTGGACGCCTTCGTCGGGCACCAGGCGAACCTGCGCATCCTCACCTCGGTGGCGAAGCGGCTGCGGCTGCCCCGGGACCGGGTGGTGTCGAACATCGCGGACGTGGCCAACACGGCCGCCGCGTCCATCCCCCTCGCGCTGGCCGACGCGGCCGCGCAGGGCCGTATCCGCTCCGGGGACCGACTGCTCCTGACCGCCTTCGGCGGCGGGCTGACCTGGGGCTCCGCCGCCGTCGTCTGGTCGGGCGCGGAACCCGTCCAGGACCAGCGGAGCTGACCGGACCGAGCGACGAACCTGGCGCACGAGAGGAAGGGACAACGTGGTGCCGAAGCTGCGGATCGCAGTCGTCGGCGGGGGCATCGGCGGACTCGCCGCCGCCCTCGCCCTGACCCGGAAGGGCCACGAGGTACGCGTCTACGAGCAGGCGCCCGAACTCAGGGAAGCGGGCGTGGGTATGCACCTGGGCCCCAACGGCAGCCGCCTCCTGGAACGCTGGGGCCTCGGCGAGCGGCTGCGCGCCCTCGGCGTGCGGCCCACCGGCATGGAGGTGCGGGACTGGTCGCACGGGGGCACCCTGGTGCGGCAGCCGATGGGCGAGGAGTGGCTCGCCGAGTTCGGGGCGCCCTACTACACGATCCACCGGGCCGACCTGCACACCATGCTCGCCGAGTCGCTGCCCCGCGGCACGGTGCGGGCCGGGCACCGGCTCGAACGGTTCACCGAGACCGGCAGCGGGGTCCGGCTGGAGTTCGCCGACGGCTCCACCACCGGCGCGGACGTCCTGATCGGCGCGGACGGTGCGCACTCGGTGGTGCGCCGCACGCTCGCCGGGCCCGACACCGCCGTCTTCTCCGGCCAGAGCGCCTTCCGCGGTGTCGTCGCCCGAGACCAGGTCCCCGGCCTGCCCGGTGACACGCTCCTGGTGTGGGCGGGACCGGACGCCCGCATGCTGGTCTACCCGGTGCGCGGCGGGCGGTTCCTCACCTTCGTCGCCGTCGTGCCCGATCCGCGGTGGCGCCTGGAGTCCTGGAGCGCCCCCGGCGACCTGGACGAACTGGCCGCCCGCTTCGACGGCTGGAACACCGACGTCAAGTCCCTGGTGGCCGCGGTGCGGGAGTCCCGGCGCTGGGCGCTGTACGACCGTGAGCCGCTGGCCCGCTGGAGCGCGGGCGCCGTCACCCTGCTCGGCGACGCGGCCCACCCGATGCTGCCCCACCACGGCCAGGGCGTCAGCCAGGCCGTCGAGGACGCGGCGGTCCTCGCGCACTGCCTGGACGCCGCGACGGGCCCGGACCCCGCGGCCTGTGCCGACGCCGCCTCCACTCCCGCCGCCCGGCGGGCGATCGCGGCCGCGCTGGACGCCTACGAGGGCGTCCGCAGGCCGCACACCACCCGGGTCCAGCTCGGCTCGCGGGGCGGCGGCTCCCAGCGGCTGCGGCCCGACGAGGACGGGGCCGAGTCCACGGGCACGATGTCGTCCCTCGTCGAGGACGTGTCCTGGATCCAGCGCCACGACGCCGAGGCCGGCCTCCCACCGCTGCCGCCGCTGCCCTCGGCGACCCCCTGAACCCACCCCCGACCCAACCCTGCCCGCGCGAGAGAACCAAGGAGAACCCATGTCGAACCACCTCGACCGGCGGCGCCTGATGACCACCGCCCTCGGCGGCGCCGCGGCCGTCGGCCTCGGCGCCGGTGCCGGTCTGCTGGGCGCCGCTCCGGCCGGTGCCGCCGAGCGCCCCGTCACCCCGCACCGCGGGCACGACGACTTCCCCGACGTACCCGGCATGCTCGGCGACCGCCGCGCCAACGAACTCTGGTACATGTTCGACGAGACCACGCTCTACAACGTGGGCCCGGAGCTGGAGCAGGCGTTCACCGACATCGAGACCGCGCTCGGCGACGGCTGGGAGCGGGCCATCTTCGACGCCTGGATGGCCATGGCCGCCACCAGCGACTACCCGAACAACTTCATCGAGTACGTCACCCCCATCAAGGGCCCGCTCCAGGTGCTCTCCAAGGCCCAGCTCGGCGTCTTCGACACCTACTACCGGCCCTACGGCCACGGCATCGTCGGCGCCTTCGCGGACTTCGCCCAGGGCGTGCTCAACGACCCCCGCCGCGAGCGCCCGGTGCACACCATGAACGGCAACCCGCCGCCCGGATACCACATCTGGTTCATCTTCATGCGGTCGATGATGCTGCTGGACATCAGCCGGCACCGCTGGGAGCGGATGGCCCCGGTCAACGCCATGGCGTGGGCGATCCAGACCATCGCCAAGCCCTCCCAGTTCGAGGTCAAGGAGCCGCTGCCGCGCCGGGTCGTGGCCCGGGAGGCCGCCAAGTGGCTGCCGCGCAGCGTGCATCAGCTCGACCGCGACTTCCTGTCCTATCCGCTGCCCGAAGGCATGAGCTGACGGACCCGGCGCCCACGGGAAGCCGCACGGGAAGCCGCACGGGAAGCCCGACGGGAAGTCCCACGGGAAGGACAGGAGGAGACACCATGCGTACCGGAATCTGGCTGGTGGGTGCCCGCGGCTCGGTGGCCACCACGACCGTCGTCGGCGCCGCCGCGCTGCGCGCCGGGCTGGTGCCGGCCACCGGCTGTGTCAGCACGCTCGAAGCCTTCGACGGCGTGCCGCTGCCCGGCTTCGACGAGCTGGTCTTCGGCGGCCACGACGTCGTCGGCACCGGCCTGGTCAAACGGGCCGAGCAGCTCGCCGAGGCGGGCGTCGTACCCCGCGGCCTGCCGGGCGTGCTGACCGCGGAACTCGACGCGGCCGACGCCGAGATCAGGCCCGCGCCGCCGGGCACGGAGGAGGGCGGCGAGGGCACCCCGGACCAGGCGTCGGCCGCCGCGGCGATCGTCGCCGACCTCACCGGCTTCCGGGAACGCCTCGGCCTCGACCGGGTCGTCGTCGTGAACGTCTCCTCCACCCAGCCGCCCGCCGTGCCGCAGCCGGCGCACGCCTCCGCGGCAGCCCTGGGCGAGGCGCTGGCGCGGGGCGAACGGCCGCTGCCCGTCAGCTCCCTGTACGCCTACGCGGCGCTGCGGGCCGGGTGCGCCTTCGTCGACTTCACCCCGTCGACGGGGGCGCGCCTGCCCGCGCTGGACGAACTCGCCCGGGAACGGGGCCTGCCCTACGCCGGCAGCGACGGCAAGACCGGCGAGACCCTGGTCAAGTCGGTGCTCGCGCCGATGTTCGCGCGCCGGGCGCTGCGGGTGCGCTCCTGGTCCGGCACCAACCTGCTCGGCGGCGGCGACGGGGCCACCCTCGCCGACCCGGAGCGGGTGGTCAGCAAGAACGCCTCCAAGGGCCTGGTGCTGGAGGCGGAGCTGGGCCACGCCGTCGAGGGCGGCGTGCACATCCACCACGTCCCCGACCTCGGGGAGTGGAAGACCGCCTGGGACCACGTGACGTTCGAGGGCTTCCTCGGGACCCGGATGACCCTGCAGTTCACGTGGCAGGGCTGCGACTCCTCGCTGGCCGCGCCGCTCGTACTGGACCTGGCCCGGTTCATGGCCCTCGCGCACCGCGGCGGCGTCGCCGGGCCGGTGCCGGAGCTGGGCTTCTTCTTCAAGGACCCGGTGGGCTCCGCCGAGCACGACCTGGCCGCGCAGTACGCGAGCCTGGCCGGCTGGGCGCGCTCGGTGGGGGCGCCGGCGTGAGTGCGCTGCCGCGGGTGCACGACCTGGCCCGCCTGGTCCGGGCCCCGGCCGCGTTGTCGGTGCCCGGGGACGTCCTCGCCGGAGCGGCGGCGGCCCGGCGGCCGCTCGGCCCCGAGCTGCTCGGCATGACGGCGTCGTCGGTCTGCCTGTACTGGGCGGGGATGGCGCTCAACGACTACGCGGACCGCGACCTCGACGCCGTGGAGCGGCCCGAACGCCCGGTGCCCTCCGGAGCGGTGAGCCCGGCCGCGGCCCGCGCGGTCGGCTGCGGGCTCACCGCGGCCGGGCTCGGCCTCGCGGCGCTGGCCCGCGGCCGCCGGGGCCTGGCCACGGCGCTGCCCCTGGCCGGTGTCGTGTGGGCGTACGACCTCGTACTCAAGCCCACCCCGGCCGGTGCCGCCGCGATGGCCGCGGCCCGCGCGCTGAACGTCCTGGGCGGTGCTGGACCCGGCGGACTGCGCCGGGCGCTGCCCGCGGCGGCCACCGTCGCCCTGCACACCGGCATGGTCACCCGGCTGAGCCGGTACGAGGTGAGCGGCGCGCCCCGCGCGGTGCCCCGGCAGTCGCTCGCCGTCGGCGGTGCGGTCGGCGCCGCCGTACTGCTGCGCGGCCGGGGCCGGCCGGCCCCGGACCGGGTGCTGGCCGCGGGCCTGACGGCCGTGTACGCGTACGGGGGCGCGACCGCGCAGCTCGCGGCCGCGCGGAGTCCGGCCGCGCCGCAGGTACGGCGGGCGGTGGCGGCCGGCATCCACGCGCTGATCCCGCTCCAGGCGGCGCTGACCGCGACCGCCGGACGCGGCGCCACGGGCGCCGTGCTGGCCTGCGCCCTCCCGTGGGCCCGACGACTCGGCAGAAAGGTGTCCCCCACATGAGCGCCGGCACGAGATTCGGGTACGGCACGAACGGCTTCGGCGACCATCCGCTGGAGGACGCCCTGGCCGTCCTCGCGGACCTGGGCTACGAGGGCGTCGGACTCACCCTGGACCCGCGGCACCTCGACCCGTTCGCCGACGACCTGCCGCACCGGCTGCAACGGCTCGCGGCGCGGCTGGACCGGCTCGGGCTGGCCGTCGTCGTCGAGACCGGCGGACGGTACGTGCTCGACCCCTGGCGCAAGCACCAGCCGGTGCTGATGTCCGCCGAGGGCGCAGAGCGCCGGGTCGACCTGCTGCTGCGGGCCGTGCGGATCGCCGCCGACCTCGGCGCGGAGGCCGTCTCCTTCTGGAGCGGTGCCGCCCCCGCCGACACGCCCCGGCAGGTGGTCTGGGACCGGCTGCTGGCCGGCTGCGGCACGGTCGTCGATGCCGCCGCGCGGGCCGGCGTCGTGCTGGGCTTCGAACCGGAGCCCGGCATGTTCGTGGACACCCTGGACGCCTACGACGAACTGCACCGCAGGCTCGGCGGCCCGCACCCCCTCGGGCTGACCCTGGACATCGGGCACTGCCGCTGCCTGGAACCGCAGCCGGTCGCCGACTGCGTACGACGGGTCGCCGACCGGCTGGTCAACGTGCAGATCGAGGACATGCGCCGGGGCACCCACGAGCACCTGGAGTTCGGCAGCGGGGAGATCGACTTCCCGCCCGTGCTGTCGGCGCTGGCCGCCACCGGCTACCGCGGACTGGTCTCGGTGGAACTGCCCCGCCACAGCCACGCCGCCCCGGAAGTGGCCCGCCGGTCCCTGGACTTCCTGCGCGCGGCCGAAGCCGACGCAGGCGCAGCGACCCGGGGAGCGGCCGCGTGATCCCCGGCGGCGACGGGGTCCGGTTCCTGCCGGGCGCCCTCTCCGGCGCCCTCGATCGCGCGCTCACCCCGGACGCCGCCGCGTGGCTGGAGCAGGCGCGCGCGGCGGTGCGGTGCGAGGCGGGCGAGGTCGAGGGGAAGTTCGCGGTCGCCGCCCGGCGGTGCGGCCGGGGCGCGCTGGACGTCGGCACGGGAGCGGACGCGGACGCGGGCGCGGGGTGGAGCGTCGACGACGCCGTACGCGTGCTGCTGCTCGCCGCGCTTCCGGTGCGCGGTGCCGCGCTGGCGGCCGTCGTCTCCCGGCTGTACCGGATCGGGGGCGGGCCCGAACGGCGGGCCGTCCTGCGCTCGCTGACGCTGCTGGAGGCCGTGGGCGACCTCGGCGGCCTGGGGCTGCCGCTGGTCGAGGACGCGCTGCGGTGCAACGACCCGAGGCTGATCGCCGCCGCCGTCGGCCCGTACGGCGCCCGCCGGCTCGGTGCGCACGCCTTCCGGCAGGCCGTCCTCAAGTGCGTGTTCGTCGGCGTCCCGCTGGACCTGGTGGCCGCTCTGGACGCACGCGCGGACGCGGAACTGGACCGGATGATGACGGACTTCGCCGCCGAGCGGCGCGCCGCGGGACGGCCGGTCCCGCCCGACGTCGCCGCCTACCTGCACACCCACCGCGTATCCACGGAGGCCACGGCGTGACGCGCATCTTCGACCCGCACATCCACATGACGTCCCGCACCACCGACGACTACGAGGCGATGGCCGCCGCCGGGGTCCGCGCACTGGTCGAACCCGCCTTCTGGCTGGGCCAGCCGCGCACCGGCGTCAGCTCGTTCACCGACTACTTCGACGCGCTGCTCGGCTGGGAGCCCTACCGGGCCGAGCAGTTCGGCATCCGCCACCACTGCGCGCTCGCCCTGAACCCCAAGGAGGCCAACGACCCCCGGCTCGCCGGGGTGCTCGACGTCCTGCCCGACTACCTGGTCCGGGACCGGGTGGTGGCGGTCGGCGAGGTCGGCTACGACGCGATGACGCCGCAGGAGGACAAGGCGTTCACCGTGCAGCTGGAGCTCGCCGTGCGGCACGAGCTGCCCGTCCTGGTGCACACCCCGCACCGCGACAAGGCCAACGGCACCCGCCGCACCCTGGACGTGGTCCGCGAGTCCGGCATCGACCCGGGCCTGGTCGTCGTCGACCACCTCAACGAGGTGACGGTGCGCGACGTCGCGGACAGCGGCTGCTGGATGGGCTTCTCGATCTACCCCGACACCAAGATGAGCGAGGACCGCATGGTCGCGCTGCTGCGCGAGTACGGCACCGCGCGGATCCTCGTCAACTCCGCCGCCGACTGGGGCCGCAGCGACCCGCTGAAGACCCGCCGCACCGCCGACGCCATGCGCGCCGCCGGTTTCGGCGAGGACGACGTCGACCAGGTGCTGTGGCGCAACCCGGTCGCCTTCTACGGGCAGAGCGGACGCCTCGAACTCGACGACCCCGAGGGTTCCGAAGCCCCCGGCGCCCGCGCGGAGTTCGAAGGCAGCTCGATCCGCCGCGGGGAGAGGTGACGGGCGGTGCGCCTGCGGCACCCCGACGGCACCACCGTCCACCTCGCCTACTGCACCAACGTCCACGCGGCCGAGGACCTCGACGGCGTCCTCGCCCAGCTCGCCCGCTACGGGGAGCCGGTGCGCGAACGGCTCGGCGCCGACCGGATCGGCCTCGGACTGTGGCTGGCGGCGCCGGTGGTGACGGCCCTGGCCACGGACCGGTCCGCGCTCGACCTGCTCCGCAAGGAACTGGACCTGCGCGGCATCGAGGTCGTCACCCTCAACGCCTTCCCCTACGCGGGCTTCCACGCCCCGACCGTCAAAAAGGCCGTCTACCGGCCCGACTGGACCGAGCGGCCCCGCCTCGACCACACCCTGGCCTGCGCCCGCGTCCTGGCCGAGCTGCTGCCGCCCGACGCCGCCCGCGGCTCCGTCTCCACGCTGCCGCTGGCCTGGCGCACCCCCTGGACCCCGCACCGGGACGACCTCGCCCGGCGCCACCTCGACCTGCTCTCCCAGGGGCTGGCCGCGCTCGCCGCGGACACCGGGCGCACCGTGCGCGTCGGGTTCGAACCGGAGCCCGGATGCCTGATCGAGACGACCGGCCAGGCGGTGGCACGGCTCGCCGACGCCGACCACGAACGGCTCGGCGTCTGCGTCGACACCTGCCACCTCGCCGTCGCCTTCGAGGAGCCGGGACCCGCGCTGACTCGGCTGGCCGCCGCGCTGCCCGTCGTCAAGACCCAGGCGTCCTGCGCGGTGCACGCCGACCGGCCGGCCGACCCGGCCGCCCGCGCCGCGCTGGCCGCCTTCGCCGAGCGGCGGTTCCTGCACCAGACGCGGCAGGCCGCGCCGGGCGGCCCACTGGCCGCCGACGACCTGCCCGAGGCGCTTCGGGGCGCGCTGTCCGGCGACGCGGCCTGGCGGGTCCACTACCACGTGCCCGTCCAGCGCGACCTGCCGCCGCCCCTGCGCAGCACCCGCCCCGAACTGGTCGCCGCGCTGACCACGCTGCTCGGCGGGCCGACCGCGCTCACCGACCACGTGGAGGTCGAGACGTACACCTGGCCGGTGCTGCCCGGCGCACCCGACGGCGGTGGCCTCGTCGACGGCATCGCCGGTGAACTCGCCTGGACCCGCTCCACCCTGACCGCCCTCGGCCTGACGGAGGAGAGCACCCCGTGAAGCGCCTGCTCGTGCTGGACGTCGTGGGGCTCACCCCGCGCCTGCTGGCCCACATGCCCCGCCTCTCGGCGCTCCGCGACGCCGGGACCGGTGCCCGCCTGGACACCGTGCTGCCCGCCGTGACCTGCTCGGTGCAGTCCACGCTGCTGACCGGCCGGCCGCCCGCGGAGCACGGCGTCGTCGGCAACGGCTGGTACTTCCGCGACCTGGGCGAGGTGCTGCTGTGGCGGCAGCACAACCGGCTCGTCGGCGGCGAGAAGGTGTGGCAGGCGGCCCGCGCGCTGCACCCCGGCTACACCGTCGCCAACGTCTGCTGGTGGTACGCCATGGGCGCCGACGTCGACTGGACGGTGACGCCCCGCCCGGTCTACTACGCCGACGGCCGCAAGGAGCCCGACTGCTACACCCACCCGGCCTCCCTGCACGACGAGCTGACCGGCCGTCTCGGGCCCTTCCCGCTCTTCCACTACTGGGGGCCCACCGCGGACCTCGCCTCCTCCCACTGGATCGTCGACGCCGCCCGCCACCTGCACCGCACCCACCGGCCCGACCTGAACCTCGTCTACGTGCCGCACCTCGACTACGACCTCCAGCGCTTCGGCCCCGACAGCCGCCGGGCCCGCCGGGCCGCCGCCGCACTGGACCGCACCCTGGCACCGCTGCTCGACGAGGCCCGCCGCGACGGCGTCACCGTCGTGGTGCTCAGCGAGTACGGCATCACCCCGGTCAGCAGGCCCGTCGACATCAACCGGGCGCTGCGCCGGGCCGGGCTGCTGGCCGTGCACACCCAGGACGGCATGGAGTACCTGGACCCCTGGACGTCCAGGGCCTTCGCCGTCGCCGACCACCAGGTCGCCCACGTCTACGTGCGCGAGGCCGCCGACCTGCCGCGCGTGGCGGACCTGCTGCACGGCCTGGACGGCGTCGCCGAGGTGCTCGGCGAGGCCGGGAAGAAGGAGCACGGGCTCGACCACGAGCGGGCCGGTGAACTCGTCGCCGTCGCCCGGCCCGAGGCCTGGTTCACCTACTACTACTGGCTGGACGACGCCCGCGCCCCGGACTTCGCCCGCACTGTCGAGATCCACCGCAAGCCCGGCTACGACCCGGCCGAGCTGGGCTTCGACCACCACGCCCCGGCGGCGGCCCGGCTCCGCGCGGCGACCGCGCTGGCCCGCAAGAAACTCGGTCTGCGCTACACCATGAACGTCGTCCCCCTGGACGGCTCCCGGGTCCGCGGCAGCCACGGACGCCTGCCCGGCCGCCCCGAGGACGCGCCGGTGCTCCTGGTCTCCGACCCGGACGCGCCCCTGGGGGCGTCCGTCGCCGCGACGGAGGTCAAGGACCTGCTGCTCTCGCTGGCCGGGATCTCTCCCCATGCCCGCTCGATACGCGGCCGATAACGACGGCCCATAGCGTCCCGAGTACACACAAAACGACGGTGGACGGAGGCTCTGACCATGGCTGCGAATGCCGCGGGACCGGCGTCGCGCTACGACGTGACGCTGGATCAGTCGGACGCGGAACTCGTCGAGGAGATCGCCTGGAAACTCGCCACGCAGGCGACCGGGCGGCCCGACGACGCCGAATGGGTCGAGGCGGCCAGGAACGCCTGGCATGCCTGGCCGGCGACCCTGCGCCGGGACCTCGCCGGATTCCGCCGGGACTCGGGACCGGACGGCGCGATCGTGCTGCGCGGCCTGCCCGTCGACTCCATGGGGCTGCCGCCGACCCCGCGGGTCAACGGCTCCGTGCAGCGGGAGGCCTCGCTGGGCGCCGCCGTGCTGCTGATGACCGCCTGCGGGCTGGGCGACCCCGGCGCGTTCCGGCCGGAGAAGAACGGCGCCCTCGTGCAGGACGTCGTCCCCGTGCCGGGCATGGAGGAGTTCCAGGGCAACGCCGGTTCGACCCTGCTGACCTTCCACAACGAGAACGCCTTCCACGAGCACCGCCCCGACTTCGTGATGCTGCTGTGCCTGCGCGCCGACCCCACGGGCCGGGCGGGCCTGCGCACCGCCTGCGTGCGGCGGGTGCTGCCGCTGCTGTCCGACGACACCGTGGACGCCCTGTGGGCACCGGAGTTCCGCACCGCGCCGCCGCCCTCCTTCCAGCTGAGCGGCCCCGAGGAGGCACCCGGACCGGTACTCCTCGGCGACCCCTCGGACCCCGACCTCCGGGTGGACCTGGCGGCCACCCAGCCGGTGACCGAGCGGGCCGCCGAGGCCCTGCGCGAACTCCAGGCCCGCTTCGACGCCACCGCCGTCACCCACCGCCTCCTGCCCGGGGAGCTGGCGATCGTCGACAACCGGGTCACCGTGCACGGCCGCACCGAGTTCACCCCCCGCTACGACGGCACCGACCGCTGGCTCCAGCGCACCTTCGTGCTCAGCGACCTGCGCCGCTCGCGCGCGCTGCGGCCGGCCGACGGCTATGTGCTCGGAGCGGCCCCGCAGCCCGCCTGACCGGCCAAGCCCCCGCAGTGAAACAGGAGTAGGAGTGCGATGACGAGCACGCAGACCAGGGAGCGACCGCCCGCCCGGGAGACCGGCGCGAAGAGCGCGCCGGAGTCCGGACCGCCCGCCCCGCCGGTCCGCAAGGTCGGGCTGCGCTCCCTGTTCCCGTATCTCCAGGGCTACTGGCCGACGCTGGGGATCGTCGCGGTGCTCTCCCTGGTGGTCACCCTGCTGACCCTCAGCCAGCCGGTGCTGACCCGGGACGTCCTGGCCGACATCGAGGCGGACAGGCCGGTGGGGCGGCTGGTGGCCCTGCTCATCGGTGTCCTCGTGGTGGTGGCCGTGCTCGGCGGGGTCCGCGACTACCTGCTCCAGCGGGCCGCCGAAGGGCTCGTGCTGACCGCCCGCCGCCGCCTGGTGGCCCGGCTGCTGCGGCTGCCCATCACCGAGTACGACCAGCGCCGCACCGGCGACATGCTGTCCCGGGTCGGCGCCGACACCACCATGCTGCGCGCGGTGGTCACCTCGGGACTGTTCGACACGGTGACCAACGTCGTCATGGTCGGCGGCTCCGCGCTCATGATGTGCCTGATCGACCCCACCCTGTTCGCGGCCACCGCCCTCGGCCTGGGACTCGGCGTCCTCGCCGTCGTCGGGCTCTCCCGGCGGGTGCGGGGCGCCTCCCGCGACGCCCAGGACCGGATCGGCGAGATGACGTCCGCCGTCGAGCGCGCCATCTCCGCCGTGCGCACCATCCGCGCCAGCGGCGCCGAGGACCGCGAGGGCAAGGCCGTCGACGGGTACGCGCAGCAGGCCTACCACGCCGGGATGCGCATCGCCCGGCTCCAGGCGATGATCAACCCGATCACCTCGACCACCATCCAGGTGGCGTTCCTCGTCGTCCTCGGTCTCGGCGGCGCCCGGGTGGCGAGCGGCGCCATCCAGGTCGGCGACATGGTCGCCTTCGTGCTCTTCCTGTTCATGCTGTGGTTCCCGCTCGGCCGCGCGCTGACCGCCTACTCCCGGCTCCAGTCCGGGCTCGGCGCCCTCCAGCGCATCGAGGAGATGGTGGACCTGCCGCAGGAGACCGACGCCGGCGCGGGTGCGCTCACGGTGCGCGAGCGCACCCGGCCCGGGAGCGAGCCCGCCGGCGCGGAACGACGGCCGCCCGCGATCGAGTTCGAGGGCGTCAGCTTCGGCTACGCCGACGGCGAGACCGTCCTGCGGGACGTGTCCCTCACCGTCCCCCGCGGCACCCGCACCGCGCTGGTCGGCCCCTCCGGAGCGGGCAAGTCCACCCTGCTGTCGCTGGTGGAACGGTTCTACGACGTCACCTCCGGCACCGTCCGGGTCGGCGGCACCGACGTACGCGACCTGCCGCGCCGCGAGCTGCGCGGACGCCTCGGCTACGTCGAGCAGACGGCGCCGGTCCTGGCCGGCACCGTCCGCGACAACCTCTCCCTCGCCGCGCCCGACGCCACCGACGACGACATGCGGGAGGTGCTGCGCTCGGTCAACCTCATGGGCGTGATCGAGCGGGCTCCGCAGGGCCTGGACACCGAGGTCGGCGAGGGCGGCGTCCTGCTGTCCGGCGGCGAACGGCAGCGCCTGGCGCTGGCCCGCACCTTCCTGGCCGCGCCGCCGATCATGCTGCTCGACGAGGCGACCAGCAACCTCGACGCCCGCAACGAGGCCCTGATGCGGGAGGCCATCGGCACCGTCTCCGCCGACCGGACGCTGCTCGTGGTCGCCCACCGGCTGTCCACCGTCGTGGACAGCGACCAGATCGTCGTCCTGGAGCACGGCCGGGTCGTCGCCGCGGGCCGGCACGAGGAACTGACCGGCACCAGCCCCCTCTACCGGGAGCTGGCCAGCCACCAACTGCTCATCCAGTAGACCGCCTACCCTCCCCCCACATGAAGGGGCCTCCCGGTGCAGTGCACCGGGAGGCCCCTTCATGTGCTGCGGGCCGGTCAGCCGGCCGTCGCCAGGCACTGCCGGACCCGGTGCCGGGTCAGCTCCCAGGCGGCGTCCAGCCCCACCGCCCGGGCCCGCGAGGCCTCGTCGGTGAACCGCCGGTGGGCGCGGCGCTCGCGGTACAGCAGCAGCGTCAGGTTCACCAGGAACGGCATCATCCCGTCCCGCTCGTCGGCGCGTTCGGCCACCTCCACCTCGACGCGGGCCCGGGCCCCGGGGACGTCGCCGAGGAGCATCCAGAGCTGGGCCAGGTCGAGGCCGGGCAGGTACAGGGCGCTGCTCGCCCAGTCGATCAGGACCTGCCGGCCCCGGCTGCGGACCACGTTGGCCAGCACCAGGTCGCCGTGGCCGAACTCGCGGGGCGCGCCGGACAGGTCGAGGAGCCGGAGCAGGTCCGTCCAGTGCGCGTCGTCGAAGACGCCCTGGGCGTGCACCCCCTCCAGCATCCCCCGGTAGTCCACCGCCCACGCGCCGGCCGCCGCGGGCCGCCAGTGCCGCAGCCGCTCCACGGCCTCCAGCACCCCGGCCAGGTCCTCCCGGGAGACCGGAGTGACCGGGAACCGGTCCGGCGCCAGCACCTCCCCCGCGAGCCGCTCCATGACCAGCACGGCCCGCTCCCGGTCGGAGGCGAACCGCCGCGGCACCGGCACCGGCGGGGGCACCGCGTCGAACAGGTCGTAGGTGTCGATCTCGCGCAGGCACTGGCGCCGCCAGTCGGGCGTGCGCACCTTGGCCAGCGCCTCGACGCCGTCCAGCTCGCCGCCCACCACCAGCGAGGTGCGACTGCGGTAGACCACCTCCCCGGGGGAGAAGCCGGGGCACACCTCACGGGCCAGCGCGATCAGCTGCCCGTCGGACTCGGTCTTCAACGGCTTCTCCTTCACCGGCGCAGGAATTCGACGAGGCTCTTGTTCACCGCGTCCGGCGACTCCAGGTAGCCGTAGTGCCCGCAGTCGGGCACCAGCTCGTACTCGGCGCCGGGGATCGCGTCGGCCACCTCCCGGCCCAGGTGGGGCGGGGCGATCAGGTCGTCCTGGAAGGCGACGACCCGGGTGGCGGCCCGGATGCCGCGGTAGGCCTCCCGCCGGTCGCCGTCCACCCGCACCCCGAGCTGGGCCCGGTAGCCCGCACCGGAGCGCCGGGTCAGTTCCAGCACGTCCAGCCAGTCGCGGGCCTGCACGTCGTTGTCGAGGGTGCGCGGCGAGAGGTTCTGCATGGCCTGCACGACCGCCTCGTAGGCGGCGGGCAGCCGGATCCCCTGGTCGTACAGCTCCATCTCCGCGCGGCACAGCGCCTCGCGCAGCGCGTCCGGGCGGGCCCGGGTCGCCATCAGGACCAGCCGGTCCACGAGGTCGGGCCGGGACAGCGCAAGCTCCTGGGCGATGTGCGCGCCCATCGAGATGCCCGCCACCCGGCAGGGCCCCAGCTGCAGTTCCTCGACGAGGGCCGCCGTGTCGGCGACCAGGTCGTCGATGCCGAAGCCCTGGGGGCACTCCTCGCTCGGCGCGATGCCCCGGTTGTCGAAGCTGATCACCCGGAATCCGGCGGCGACCAGCGCGGGCACCTGGTGCAGGTGCCAGGCCCGGCCGCTGCCGCCCGAGCCCATGACGAGCAGCACGGCGGGCGCGGCCTGCGCACCCGCCGGGGGCGCGTCGTCGTAGTAGTTGATCCTGATGCCGTTGACGGTGAGGACAGGCATGGCGTCAGACGACCTCGGGCGAATCGAGCGGCTCGGGCGACGGGGCGGGTTCGGGCGAGGGGTTCATGGCGGTGACTCCTTCGGTCTCGGTCTCGGGGACTGCTGCGGAAGCCGCGGGGCCCGTCGCCGGGTCCAGGCGGTCGGCCAGCGCGCGGCCGATGACGGCGAGGGCGGCGTCGGACTGCACGAGCCCGAGGTGGTCGGCGTCGACACCGACCCGTTCGATCCGGCCCCGCACGTGCGGGCGCCACGACTCGGCGCCGCGCCGGGCCAGCTTGTCGCCGTCCGCCCGCTCGGCCGCCAGCACCAGCACGTCGCCGTCGTAGGTCCCGGGGGTGTGTCCGCGCATCAGGGCTGCGTTGTTCATGAACACCTCCAGGACCGCGGCCAGTTCGGCCTCGTCCAGGCGGCCCATCGGGTCCCCGGCGGCGGTCAGGAACGCGCGGTAGCGGGCCGTGGGGAAGCGGCCGCCGGTGAGCTCCTCCTCGGCGACGTCGAACCCGGCGTCGCGCAGGTTGTGCGCGAACACCTCGGCCAGCGGGGCCTCCGGGCCCGCGCCCGCCTGCCGCGGATAGGCGTCCAGGAAGGCCAGCAGCTCCACCTCCTGCCCGCGGGCGCGCAGTTCGCGGGCCATGGCGAAGGCCACGTTGCCGCCGAGCGACCAGCCGAGCAGCCGGTAGGGGCCCTCGGGCTGCGTCCCCTGGACCAGGTCCGCGTACTCGGCGGCCATCTCCTCCAGCGTCGCGGGCAGCGGCCCGTCGCCGTCGAGTCCGACGGCCTGCACGCCGTACACCGGGAGGCCGGCCGGCAGGTGGCGCACCAGCCCGGAGTAGCACCAGCTCATGCCGGAACCGGGGTGGACGCAGAACACCGGCCGGGCGGCACCGGCGGCGCGCAGCGGGAGCAGCCGCTCCATCGGCTCCCGGCCGCCGCGCGCCGCCAGCCGCACCGCCAGGTCGGCGACCGTCGGAGCGGCGAACAGGTCGCGCACACCCAGCTCCTCGCCCAGCTCGGCCCGGACCCGCTCCACGAGCCGGATCGCCAGCAGCGAGTGGCCGCCCAGGTCGAAGAAGCCGTCGTCGAGACCGACCAGCTCCAGACCGAGGACCTCGGCGAAGAGCCGGCACAGGGCCTCCTCGCGCGGGGTGCGCGGCGAACGGCCCTCGACGGTGCGGTACTCGGGCGCGGGCAGCGCGCGGTGGTCCAGCTTGCCGTTGGTGGTGAGCGGCAGCGCGTCGAGGACCACGAGGGCGGCGGGCACCATGTACTCGGGCAGCGCACCGCGCAGCGCCTGCCGCAGCGCGCCGGGGTCGACACCGGCTCCGGCGTCCGGCACGACGTAGCCGACCAGGCGGCGGTCGCCGGGCGTGTCCTCGCGGACCAGCACGGCGGCCTGCGCCACGCCGGGCAGGCCCGCCGTCACCGCCTCGATCTCGGCCGGTTCGACGCGCATGCCGCGCAGCTTGACCTGGGTGTCGGTGCGGCCCAGGTACTCCAGGTCGCCGTCCGCGCGGTGGCGGACCAGGTCGCCGGTGCGGTACATCACGCCGCCCGCGGGCCCGAACGGGCAGGCCACGAAGCGGCCCGCGGTCAGCGACGGGCGGCCCAGGTAGCCGCGGGCGAGCCCGGGCCCGCGCACGTACAGCTCACCGGGCACGCCCGGCGGCACCGGCTGGAGCGCGCCGTCCAGGACGTACACGGCGGTGTCGGCGATCGGCGCGCCGATCGGCGGGACGGTTGCGCCCGCCAGCGGGGCGCTCATGGTGGCGCAGACCGTGGTCTCCGTCGGACCGTAGGAATTGCGCATCAGACGTCCCGCGGACCACCGTTCGACCAGCTCGGGCGGGCAGGTCTCGGCGGCGACGACCAGCGTCGTGGCGGCGGGCAGCGCGCCCTCGGGGATCAGCTGGAGCACCGCGGGGGTGATCGCCGCGTGGGTGACCCGGTGGCGGACCGCCAGCGAGGCGAGGGCGGGCCCCGGCACGGTGCCGGGCTCCACGACGACGAGGGCCGCACCGGTCAGCAGCCCCATCGCCAGCTCCCAGAACCCGCCGTCGAAGGCGGGGGAGAGGTGGTGCAGGACGCGGCTGCCGGGCACGACGTCCAGCTGCGAGGTGAAGATGTCCAGCAGGGCGGGCAGGCCCGAGTGCGTCACGGTGACGCCCTTGGGGCGGCCGGTGGTGCCGGAGGTGTAGATGACGTACGCGGGATGCCCCGGCAGCAGCGGCGCGAGCCGGTCGGCGTCGGTGAGGTCGCCGGCGTCCTCGCCACCCGTGCCACCGCCGGCCGCGGGCTCCTCGTCGAGCAGCAGCCTGGGTACGGCCGTGTCCGGGAGCCCGGCGGCCACCGCTGCCGTGGTCAGCAGCGCGACCGGCGCCGCGTCGGCGAGGGTGCCCGCGATCCGCTCCGCCGGGTGGGCCGGGTCCAGCGGCAGGTAGGCGGCGCCCGCCTTGGCCACCGCGAGGACGGCGACGGGCAGTTCGGCCGAGCGGGGCAGCGCCAGCGCCACCAGCCGCTCGGGACCCGCCCCCCGCGCCACCAGCAGCCGGGCCAGCCGGTTGGCGCGCGCGTTCAGCTCCGCGTAGCTCAGCGACGTGTCGCCGACGACCACCGCCTCGGCGCCGGGGCGCTCCCGCACGTGCCGCTCGAACAGCTCGGGCAGGGTGGCCGGGGCGAGCCCCTTCGCGGTCGTGTTCCACTCCTCGACGACCCGGTGCCGCTCCCGCGGTCCGAGCACGTCGATACGGCTCAGCGGCCGGTCGGGGTGGGCGGCCGCGTCGGCGAGCACCCGTACCAGCCGGTCCACCAGACCCTGCGCGGTGCCGCGGTCGAAGAGGTCGGTGCGGAAGTCGAGGACCCCCGCCACCCCGTCGGGGGTGTGGTCGGCGGTCCGGCGCTCCGTCACCGAGAACCCGAGGTCCACCTTGGCCGCCGTCGCCGCCGCACCGCCCGCGCCGCTCACCGTCAAGCCGCCCGGCAGCGCGGGCGCGCCTTCCCCGTCCGCCCGCCGCGGGGCGGTGCTGCGCAGCGACAGCACCACCTGGAAGAGGGGGTGGTGGGTGAGGGAGCGGGTGGGGTTGAGGGCTTCTACGAGGCGTTCGAAGGGGAGGTCTTGGTGGGTGTAGGCGGTGAGGTCGGTGTCGCGGACGCGGGTGAGGAGTTCGCGGAAGGTGGGGTTGCCGCTGGTGTCGGTGCGTAGGACGAGGGTGTTGACGAAGAAGCCGATGAGGTGGTCGGTGGCGTCGTCGGTGCGTCCGGCGACGGGGGTGCCGATCGGGATGTCCTCACCGGCGCCGTGCCGGGTGAGCAGGGTCGCGAGGGCGGCCTGGAGCACCATGTAGAGGGTCGTGTCCGTGGCCCGGGCGAGTTCGGTGAGCCGGGTGTGGAGGTCTGCGGCAAGGGTGAACTCCACGCGGTCGCCGGTGTGGTCGGCGGTGGCGGGCCGGGGCCGGTCGGTGGGGAGGTCGAGGCGTTCGGGCAGGCCGGTGAGCTGCTGTTTCCAGTAGGTGAGTTGCTTGCCGGCGAGGGTGTCCGGGTCGGTGTCGTCGCCGAGGACGTCGCGTTGCCACAGGGCGTAGTCGGCGTACTGGACGGGCAGAGGCTGCCAGGCGGGTGTGGCGTCGGCGCAGCGGGCGGTGTAGGCGGTGGTGAGGTCCTGGGCCAGCGGGGTGCGGGACCAGGCGTCGCTGGCGATGTGGTGCACGAGCAGCAGCAGGACGTGCTCCTGCTCCGAGATCCGCAGCAGCCGGGCCCGTACGGGGATCTCCGTGCCCAGGTCGAAGGGGTGCCGGGCCGCCCGGGCGAGGTCGGCCTCGTAGTCGGCCTCGGTGGACTCGGCCGTCTCGAAGACCGGCCGGACCCCGTCGGCGGGGTGCACCACCTGACGGGCCCCCAGCTCGTCCTCGGTGAACGTCGTCCGCAGGCTCTCGTGCCGCCCGACCACGTCCAGCAGCGCCGCGCGCAGCGCGTCCGGGCGCAGCGGTCCGGACAGCCGGAGCACGGTCGGGATGTTGTAGGTGGGGCTCGGCCCTTCGAGCAGGTGGAGGAACCACAGGCGCTGCTGGGCGTAGGAGAGCGGGAGGCGCTCGGGACGGGGCCGTGCGGTGAGCGCGGCCCGCGCCCGGCCCGCCCCGGCGAGCACCACGGCGAGCGCGGCCGGGGTCGGTGCCTCGAAGAACTGCCGGATGGACAGCTCGGCCCCCAGCGTGGTGCGGACCCGGCTGACCAGCCGGGTGGCGAGCAGGGAGTGACCGCCGAGGTCGAAGAAGTCGTCGTCGACGGTGACGCCCGGCAGCGACAGGACCTCCGCGTACAGGTCGCAGAGGATCTCCTCGGCGGGGGTGCGCGGCGCCCGGCCCGCGGTCCGGCCGCTGTACGTCGGGGCGGGCAGCGCCGCCCGGTCCAGCTTGCCGTTCGGGCTGAGCGGCAGGGCGTCCAGGGCGACGAAGGCCGAGGGCATCATGAAGTCCGGCAGGGACAGCGCCAGCCGGGCGCGGGCGGCGGCCTCGTCCCAGTGGCCCGGGTCCGGGACGACGTAGGCCACCAGACGCTGGTCGCCCGGCTGGTCCTCGCGCAGGACGACCGCGGCCTGGCGCACACCCGGCCCGCCCGCGACGGCGGCCTCGATCTCGCCCAGCTCGATGCGGTACCCGCGCAGCTTGACCTGCCGGTCCGCGCGCCCGGCGAAGACCAGCTCCCCCGACCCGTTCCAGTGCGCGACGTCGCCCGTGCGGTACATGCGGCTGCCCGGCACGCCGAACGGGTCGGCCGTGAACCGCTCGGCGGTCAGCCCGCCGCGGCCCAGGTAGCCGCGCGCCAGCTGCACGCCCGCCAGGTACACCTCGCCGTCCAGACCCGGCGCGACCGGGCGCAGCGCGGAGTCGAGGACGTACACCCGCACCCCCTCGTGCGGGGTGCCGATCGGCACCGGGCCCGGCTCCACCGCGCGGTCCGGATCGATCCAGTGCTCCAGGCAGTGACCGGTGGCCTCGGTGGGCCCGTAGACGTTCACCACCGTCACGTCCGGCACGGTCTCGCGCCAGGGCGCCAGGATCTCCCCGCGCAGCTCCTCGCCGCCCAGGGTCAGGGTGCCCGAGGGCGCGACCTCCGGCGGCATGGTGGCCAGCAGCGCCAGGTGGGACGGGGTGCCCTTCATGAAGGTGGCACGGTGGAAGCCGGGTTCGGACCCGGCCGTCTCGGCGAGGGCGCGCAGATCCGTCAGCCGGACGCAGCCGCCGCTGATCAGCGGGGCGTGCAGCGAGCCGACGCTCTGGTCGAAGGACGCGGACGCCTGCATCACGGACAGCCCCGAGATGTCCGGCGCCTGGGAGGACCGGCAGTGCCGCACGAACGCCGACAGGGCCCGGTGCTCGACGACGACGCCCTTGGGGCGGCCCGTCGTGCCCGAGGTGTAGATGACGTACGCCGGATGGTCCGGCAGCAGCGGCGCCGCGCGGTCGGCGTCGGTGAGGACCGTCCCGGAGTGCCTGGCCAGCGAGGTTCCGGTGCCGGGGTCGTCCATGACGAACGTCAGCGGCCCGCAGCACTCCTCGCCGATCCGCTCGTCCACGTCGGAGGTGGTGAGGACCAGCGCGGGATCCGCGTCCTGGATCATGTGGCGGATGCGGTCCGGCGGGTACTCCGGGTCGACCGGCACATAGGCGCCGCCCGCCTTGAGCACCGCCAGCATGCCGACCACCAGTTCCGTGCGGCGCCCCACCGCGACCGCCACGTGCCGTTCCGGGCCGACGCCCAGCTCGACCAGGCGCCGGGCCAGCCGGTTGGCGGCGGCGTCGAGTTCGGCGTAGGTCAGCCGCCCGTCGGGGGCGATCAGCGCCGTCTTGCCGGGGGTGCGCGCCACCTGCTCCTCGAACAGGTCGGTGAACCGCTCGGCGGGCCGCACGTCGTCCGAGCCGCTCCACTTCTCCAGGACGGTGCCGCGCACCTCCGGGTCGAGCAGCTCGACCGCGCCGACCCGGGTGTCCGGGCCGTCCAGGACGGTGCGCAGCGCCCGGCGGAACGCGGCGATCACCGCCTCGACCCGCGCCGGGTCGAAGACCTGCGGCAGATAGCCCAGGGAGAACCGCAGGGTCTCGCGGGGCAGGGCCAGCAGACCCAGCGGGTAGTGCATCTGGTCCTTCGAACGGACCCCGAGGACGGTCGGGAGGTCCGCGTCCGGCGCGGCGCCCGGGGGGCGGCCGCGGCTGGAGTTGAGCGGATAGTTCTCGAACACCATGGCGGTGTCGAACAGTTCGCCGGAGCCCGCCCAGCGCTGGATCTCCGCGAGGCCCACCCACTGGTGGTCGATGAGGCGCGCCTGCTCGCCCTGCAACCGGCGCAGGAACCCGGTCACCGTCTCGGCGGGCCGCAGCCGCACCCGCAGCGGCAGGGTGTTCATGAACAGGCCGACCATGGTGTCGACGCCGGGCAGTTCCGGCGGGCGGCCGCTGACGGTCACGCCGAACACCACGTCGTCCCGGCCGGTGAGGTGGGACAGGACCAGCCCCCAGCAGCCCTGGATCACCGTGTTCACCGTCAGCCCGTTCGACCGGGCGAACCGGGTCAGCGCGGCGCTCGCCGCCTCGTCCTCGGAGAAGTCGATCCGCTCGGGCGCCGCGGTGAGCGCACCCCGGTCGGGGGCGACGATGCTCGGGGTGTCGAACCCGGCGAACGCCTGCGTCCACGCCTGCGCGGCGGCGTCCCGGTCCCGGCCGCCGAGCCAGCCCAGGTAGTCGCGGTAGGGGCGCACCCGGGGCAGGGCCGTGCCGTCGCCGTGGACCGTGTACAGGGTCATCAGCTCGCGCAGCAGG
Organism: Streptomyces sp. NPDC111628; assembly: GCF_055635195.1. Classification (NCBI taxonomy): domain Bacteria; kingdom Bacillati; phylum Actinomycetota; class Actinomycetes; order Kitasatosporales; family Streptomycetaceae; genus Streptomyces; species Streptomyces sp. NPDC111628. Next base: position 122,602 of record NZ_JBVKBZ010000009.1, read on the forward strand.
ATCGGCATGGACCAGCCGTCCGCCAGGATGTGGTGCAGCGTCAGCAGCAGCCGGTGGCGGGCCGGGCCGAGCCGGACCAGGGTGAAGCGGATCAGCGGCGGGCGGGACAGGTCGAAGCGCGTCCAGCGGTCCCGCTCGGCGACCCGCTCCGCCGCCGCCTCCCGCTCCTCCTCGGGGACGCCCGCCACATCCTCCTCGGCCCAGGGCAGGACGACCCGGCGGGGGATGAGCTGCACCGGGCGCTTGAGCCCCTCGTGCCGGAAGGCGGCCCGCAGGTTGGCGTGCCGCTCCAACAGCGCCTGCCCGGCCCGGCGCAGCCGCTCCGGGTCCGTGCGGCCCTCCAGGTCGATGAAGACCTGGACGTTGTAGGCGTCCAGTTCCTCGTCGTCGAAGAGGTTGTGGAACAGCATCCCCTCCTGGAGCGGGGACAGCGGCAGGATGTCTTCCAAGCCGGACTTGGCCATCAGAGGGAACCCCATTCGCTCTCGAGTCGGGAGATGTCGTCCTCGCTGAGCGAGGTGAGGGAGACGTCCGAGGGGGTCAGACCGCTCGCCCCGGGCCGGCCGGCGTGCTCGACCAGCGCCTTCAGGGCCCGGAACCAGCCCTCGCCCAGGCGCCGCACCTCGGCCTCGGACAGCACGGCGTCCGCGTACGTCCACACGCTGTGCAGCCGGGGCCCCTCGTGGGTGTCGTGGGCGCCCGCGACCAGTTCGACCGGGTGCGCCAGCGGGGTGTCGGGGTGCTGCCCCGCCACCCCCCGCCCGAGCACGCTCCACGGCTCGGGTCCGGTGCCGCCACCAGGTGCGTCGCCGCCCCGTGCGGCGCCGCCCCGGCCGCCGGTGTAGCGGCCCAGGTAGTTGAAGCCGTACGCCGGTGCCGGCAGGGCGGCGAACCGGTCCCGGGTGCGCGGGTTGAGGTGGCGGAGCAGGCCGTGGCCCACGCCGTCGCGCGGGACGGCGCGCAGCTGCTCCTTGACCCGCTTCAGGGCCCGCCCGGCCGCGGCCCCGCCGTCCCACACCTCGGCCCAGTCCGGGTCGTCGACCTCCGGGCGCAGCGGCACCGGGTGCATCGACGTGAACCAGCCGGTGGTGCGGGTGAGGTCGGCGCCCGGCACCAGGTGCTCGTGGCGGCCGTGGCTCTCCAGGTCCACCGTGACGGCCGCCGTACCCCGGGCGCCCCGCTCGCGCCGCCAGTCGGCGACGGCCAGCCCGAACGCGGTGAGCAGCAGGTCGTTGATCTCCGCCCGGAACACCCCGGGCACCCAGGTGAGCAGGGCGTCGGTGGTGTCCGGGTCGAGGTCGAGGACGACCTGCCCCGAGCGGGCGTGGGTGTCGCGGGCCGGATCCAGTACCGGATCCGACGGCTCGGCGGCCGGGCGGGCCGCGTCCAGCCAGTGGTCCGTCTCGGCCTCGGTGACGGCGGAGCCGGCCAGGTCCCGCAGCGCCGATGCCCACCGGCGCCAGCCGGTGCCCGCCGGGCTGAGCGGGCGGCCCTCGTAGGCGGCGGTCAGGTCCGGCACGAGCAGCCGCCAGCTGACCGCGTCCACGGCCAGGTGGTGGGCGACCAGCACCAGCAGCCCCGGCCGTCCCGGCCCCCGGTCGACGTGGCAGGCCCGCAGCATCCGCCCGTCGGCCGGGGACAGCCGGTCGCGTTCGGCGGCGGCCGCCTCGGCCACCACCGCGTGCAGGTCGGCGTCGTCAACGTCCCCGGCCGGTCGGCGCGTGAGGAGACCGGCGGCGTCCGTGCCGCCGGGCTCGGGCTCGGGCACGGACATGGACCAGTCCGCGGCGACCCGCAGCCGCAGCGAGTCGTGCCGGTCCAGGAGCGCTCCGAGGGCGGCCACCAGCCGCTCCGCGTCGAGGTCCGCGGGCACGGACACCACCACCGACTGGTTGAACGGCGCGACCGGCCCGCCCAGCGCGGCGAACCACCCCATGATCGGCGTCGCGGGAACCGGCCCGCTCGCCGCTGCCTCCTCTTCCGGCCCTTCGGCCCCTCCCGGTACGGCGCCCGCCGACCGCCCCGCCGCGTCGTCGGCGGCCTGTGCCTCGGCGAGATCGAGTGCCTCGGCGACGCGGGCGACGCTCTGGTGCTCGAAGACGTCCCGTACGGAGAGCGTGAGGCCCTTCGCGCGGGCCCGGCTGACCAGCTGGATGGACAGGATGCTGTCGCCGCCCAGGTCGAAGAACCCGTCGTCGACACCGACCGACTCCAGGCCCAGCGCCTCGGCGAACAGCGCGCACAGCAGCTCCTCGCGCGCCGTGGCCGGGGCCCGGCCCGTGCCGGCGGCCGCGTAGTCCGGTGCGGGCAGCCGCCCCCGGTCCAGTTTGCCGTTGCCGGTCAGCGGCAGTTCCGGCAGGCGCACGAACGCCGACGGCACCATGTAGTCGGGCAGCGTCTCGCGCAGCCGCTCCCGCAACTCCTCGTCCGACGGCACCGGCACCGGCCCGGCCCCGGTCACCAGGTACGCCACCAGACGCCGGTCGCCCGGCCGGTCCTCGCGCACCACGGCCACCGCCTCCGGCACCCCCGGGTGCCGCGACAGGGCGGACTCGACCTCGCCCAGTTCCACCCGGAAGCCGCGGATCTTCACCTGGTCGTCGACCCGGCTGATGAACTCCAGGTCGCCCCGCCGGTTCCAGCGCACGATGTCGCCGGTGCGGTACATCCGCTCGCCCGGCCCCTCGAAGGGGTTGGCGACGAACCGGGACGCGCTCTGCCCGGGCCGGTTCAGATAGCCGCGCGCCAGCTGCACCCCGGACACGTACAGCTCGCCCGGCACCCCGGCCGGCACGGGCTGCAGATACGGGTCGAGGACCAGCATGCGCGTGTTGGGGAACGGGCGGCCGATGGTCAGCACGCCGTCCGCGAGGTCGTCCGGCGCCTCGACCCGCCAGGTCGTGCAGCCCACGATCGTCTCGGTCGGCCCGTACTCGTTGAGGACCCGCGCCCCCGGATGCGCCGCGAGCAGCGTCCGCACCGCGCGGCCGGTCAGCGACTCGCCGCCCAGGACCAGTTCGCCGTCCGGCACGCACACCCCGGGCAGCCCGGTGATCAGCGGCAGATGGCTCGGTGTCGCCTTCAGGAACGTCGTCTGCGGCAGGTCGGGCACCTCGCCGTCCAGCGCGCGCTCGTGCAGCTCCTCCAGGTCCGCGAGGTGCACGCGGCCGCCGTTCAGCAGCGGCGCGAACAGTCCCGTGACGGTCAGGTCGAAGGAGAGCGGCGAGTGCAGCAGCGCGTTGCCCGCCACGCCCGGGTACAGCTCCGCCGACACCGCCAGGTAGTTCAGCACCGGCTGGTGCTCGACGAGTACGCCCTTGGGGCGGCCCGTGGAGCCCGACGTGTAGATGATGTACGCCGCGTTCCACGGCGACAGCGGCTGCGTGCGGTCCTCGTCCGTCAGGTCGTGCGCGGGCTGCGCGGCCAGCCGGGCGGTGACGTCCGGGTCGTCGAGCAGCAGCCGGGGCAGCTCCGCCGGGAACACCCCGGCCGGGACCGCCGACGTCGTCAGCGCGCACACCGGCGCCGCGTCCTCGGCCATGGTGGCGATCCGCTCGCGCGGACTGCCCGGGTCGACCGGCAGGTACGCGGCCCCCGTCTTCAGCACCGCGAGCACCGCCACGCCCATCTCCACCGACGGCGGCAACGAGATCGCCACCACCTGCTCCGGACCCGCCCCGGACTCCGCGAGGAGGTGGGCGAGCCGGTTGGCGCGGGAGTTCAGCTCGGCGTACGTCAGCGTCGTCCCGCCGGCCGAGAACGCCGGGCGGCGCGGAGTCCTGGCGACCTGCTCCTCGAACAGCTCCGGCAGGGTCCCCTCGCGCTGCGGGCGCGCCGTGTCGTTCCACTCCCGCAGCACCTGCCGCCGCTCGGCCGGGTCCAGCAGGCCGATCCCGCCGATCGGCCGGTCCGGGTCGGCGGTGACCGAGCCCAGCACCCCGAGCAGCCGCGAGATCACCGACTCCGCGGTCTCCCGGTCGAACAGCTCCGTGCGGTACTCCAGCGAACCGCGCATGCCCGCAGGACCGCCCGACGGGTCGTGCCGCTCCCCGAAGGTCAGCGCCAGGTCGAACTTGGCCACCCCGGTACCGGCGGTCATCCGGGTCGCGTGCACGAGCGCGCCCGCCTCACCGGACGCGTCCGGGGCGTCCGGGGTGTCCGGTGCGGTGCGGTCGCCCGCACCGGCCGTGTTGTTGAAGGTGATCATCACCTGGTACAGCGGGTGGTGGGCCAGACTCCGCGCCGGATTCAGCGCCTCCACCAGCCGCTCGAACGGCACGTCCTGGTGCGCGTACGCGGCCAGGTCGCGCTCCCGCACCCGGCCCAGCAGCTCACGGAAGGTCGGGTTGCCGCCGGTGTCGGTGCGCAGCACCAGCGTGTTCACGAAGAACCCGACGAGATCCTCGGTGGCGGCGTCGTTGCGCCCCGCGACCGCCGTGCCGACGGGAATGTCCTCGCCCGCCCCCAGCCGGGTCAGCAGCGTGGCGAACGCCGCCTGGACCACCATGAACAGGCTGGAGTGCGTGGACCGCGCCAGCTCCGTCAGCCGCGCGTGCAGCGCCGTCGGCACCGTGAACGCGATGCGGTCGCCGGTGTACCCGGCGGTCGCCGGGCGGGGCCGGTCGGTGGGCAGCTCCAACTGCTCGGGCAGCCCCGCCAGGGCGTCCTTCCAGTACGCCAGCTGCCGCGCCGCCACGCTGTCGGCGTCGGACTCGTCGCCGAGGACCTCCCGCTGCCACAGCGCGTAGTCGGCGTACTGCACCGGCAACGGCTCCCAGTCCGGTGCCGCGCCCGCGCAACGCGCCGCGTACGCCGCCGTGAGATCACGGGCCAGCGGCGCCATCGACCAGCCGTCGCCCGCGATGTGGTGGATGAGCAGCAGCAGGACGTGATCGGTCTCCGAGACCCGGAACAGCCGGGCCAGGAACGGGATGTCGGCCGTCAGGTCGAAGGCGTACCGGGCCGCCTCGCCCACCCGCTCCGCCACCTCCCCGGCGGCCACGTCGACCACGTCCAGACGGCGGGCGGCCCGGTCGGCGGGCAGCACGACCTGCCACGAACCCCCGTCGTCCGCCGCGAACACGGTCCGCAGGCTCTCGTGCCGGACCAGCACGTCACCGATCGCCCGCTCCAGCGCCGCCCGGTCCACCGGACCGGACAGCCGCAGCGCCGTCGGCATGTTGTACGTCGCCGACGGCCCCTCGAACTGGTGCAGGAACCACAGACGCTGCTGCGCAGGCGACAGCGGGACCCGCTCCGGCCGCGTCCTGGCCACCAGCGGCGCCCGCGCGCCCGCCGCCCGGTCCAGGGCGCCGGAGAGTCCGGCGATCGTCGGCGTCTCGAAGAACTGGCGCACGGACAGCTCGACGCCCAGCGCCGTCCTGATGCGGCTGACCAGCCGGCTCGCGAGCAGCGAGTGCCCGCCCAGGTCGAAGAAGCCGTCGTCGATGCCGACCCGGGCGACGCCCAGCACCTCGGCGAACAGCGCGCACAGGATCTCCTCGCGCGGATCCCGCGGCCCCCGGCCCACCGGCTCGCCGTCGTACTCCGGAGCGGGCAGCGCCTTGCGGTCCAGCTTCCTGTTCGGCGTCAGCGGCAGCGCGTCGAGCACCACGAACGCCGTCGGCACCATGAACTCCGGCAGCCGTCCGCGTAGCCGCTCCCGCAGCTCCGGGGCGCTCGGCAACGGTCCCGCCCGGCCCGCCGGTTCTTCCGGTCCCCTCGGTACGACGTACCCGACCAGCCGCCGGTCGCCCGGCCGGTCCTCACGCACCGTCACCGCGGCCTCGGCGACCGCCGGATGCCGGGACAGCTCCGCCTCGATCTCCCCGAGTTCGATACGGAAGCCCCGCAGCTTGACCTGCTGGTCCACCCGGCTCAGATAGCGCAGCGCACCGTCCCGGCGTCGGCACACCAGGTCGCCCGTGCGGTACATCCGGGTACCGGCCGGGCCGTACGGGTCCGCGGTGAACCGCTCCGACGTCAGCGAGGGACGCAGGTGGTAGCCCTGCGCCAGCTGCTCCCCGGCCAGGTACAACTCGCCCGGCACGCCCACCGGGACCGGCCGCAGGGCCGAGTCCAGCACGTAGGCCGAGGTGTTGGCGAGCGGCCGGCCGATGACCGGCCCGGACTCGGCGACGTCGGCAGCCGTCGCCCAGATCGTCGCCTCCGTCGGCCCGTACAGGTTCGTCACGGAGCGGGCGCGGTCCGTCAGCGCCCGCGCCAGCTCGGACGGCAACGCCTCGCCGCCCACCAGCACCTGCACCCCGGCCAGCTCGTCCCCGGCCACCGCCGCGACCCCCTGCCACAGGCTCGGCGTCGCCTGGACCATGGTGATCCCGGAGGCCGACACCCGGTGCAGCAGCGCGTGCGGATCGCGCGCGGTCTCCTCGTCGGCGAGCACCAGCACCGCGCCGTGCAGCAGCGGAAGGAAGATCTCCAGGCCCGCGATGTCGAAGCCCACCGTGGTCACGGCGAGCAGCCGGTCCCCGGCCTCCGGCGTGAACCGCCGGCCCATGTCGGCCAGGAAGTTGTCCAGCGCCCCGCGCGGCACCACGACACCCTTGGGCCGCCCCGTGGAACCCGAGGTGTAGATCGTGTACGCCGGATGCGCCCCGTGGACCGGACTCCGCAGCTCGTCCGCTCCGAGGTCCCCGCCCCCGTACCCCGACAGCTCTGCCTCCGCCACCGGTTCGGCCACCGTGAGCGCGGGCCCGGCGTCGGCGAGCATGTACTCCACCCGCTCGGCCGGGTAGTGCGGGTCGATCGGCAGGTAGGCGGCCCCCGACTTGAGGACCGCGAGCAGCGTCACGACCAGCTCCGCCGAGCGGGGCAGCGCCACGGCGACGAACCGGCCCGGCGCCGCGCCGCGCGCGACGAGGTGCCGGGCCAGCCGGTTGGCGCGCGCGTTCAGCTCCGCGTAGGACAGCCGCACGTCGCCGGACTCCACGGCCGTCGCCCCGGGCGACCGCCGCGCCTGCCGCTCGAAGAGCCCGGTCACCGACGCGGCGGGCGGCGCGGCAGCGGTGTCGTTCCACTCCTGGAGGACCAGCCGCCGTTCGGCCGCGTCCATGATCTCCAACTGCCCCACGGGCCGCCCCGGGTGCGCCACCGCCGCCGCGAGCAGCCGCACCAGCCGGTCGGCGAGATCCCGCACCGTGGCACGGTCGAACAGCGCCGTGCTGTACGTGACGCCGCCGCTCATGCCCTCGCAGGAATGGTCCGCGCCGAAGTGCTCGGCCAACGCGAACGACAGGTCGAAGCGCGCCGAGACCGACTCCGACGCCACCACCTCTGCATCCAGCCCGGCGAACCGGTCCGTCTTCGTGCCCTGCGTGTTGTGCAGGGTGAGCATCGTCTGGAAGAGGGGGTGGTGGGTGAGGGAGCGGGTGGGGTTGAGGGCTTCTACGAGGCGTTCGAAGGGGAGGTCTTGGTGGGTGTAGGCGGTGAGGTCGGTGTCGCGGACGCGGGTGAGGAGTTCGCGGAAGGTGGGGTTGCCGCTGGTGTCGGTGCGTAGGACGAGGGTGTTGACGAAGAAGCCGATGAGGTGGTCGGTGGCGTCGTCGGTGCGTCCGGCGATGGGGGTGCCGATCGGGATGTCCTCGCCCGCGCCGTGCCGCGTCAGCAACGCCGCCAACGCCGCCTGGATCACCATGAACGCCGTGGTGTTGGTCTCCCGGGCGAGTTCGGTCAGGCGGGCGTGGAGGTCGGCGGGGAGGGTGAAGGTGACGCGGTCGCCGGTGTGGTCGGCGGTGGCGGGCCGGGGCCGGTCGGTGGGGAGGTCGAGCTGTTCGGGCAGGCCGGCGAGCTGCTGCTGCCAGTAGGTGAGCTGTCGGCCCGCGAGGGTGTCCGGGTCGGTGTCGTCGCCGAGGACGTCGCGTTGCCACAGGGCGTAGTCGGCGTACTGGACGGGGAGGGGCTGCCAGGCGGGTGCGTCGCCGGCGCAGCGGGCGGTGTAGGCGGTGGTGAGGTCCTGGGCCAGCGGGGTGCGGGACCAGGCGTCGCTGGCGATGTGGTGCACGAGCAGCAGCAGCACGTGCTCCCGCTCCGAGACCCGGAACAGCCGCGCCCGCACGGGGATCTCCGCGCCCAGGTCGAAGGCGTGCGCCGCCGCCTCGGCCACCCGCTCCGCCACGTCCTCCGCGGCCACGTCGACGACTGCGAAGGGCGTCGCGACGGCCTCCACGGGCAACACGATCTGCTGGGCGCCCTGGTCGTCCTCGGTGTAGGTGGTGCGCAGGCTTTCGTGGCGGGCGAGGAGGTCGTTGAGTGCGGTGTGCAGGGCGTCGGGGTCGAGGGTGCCGGTGAGGCGGAGGGTGGTGGGGATGTTGTAGGTCGCCGACGGTCCTTCGAGCTGGTGGAGGAACCAGAGGCGTTGCTGGGCGTAGGAGAGCGGGATGCGCGCCGGACGCGGCCTCGCGGTGAGCGCGGTGCGCAGGGTGCCGGACGTGTCCAGGGCACGGGAGAGGCCCGCGACGGTCGGCGTCTCGAAGAGCTGCCGGATCGGTAGCTCCCGCCCGAGAGTGGTGCGGATGCGGCTGACCAGGCGGGTGGCGAGCAGGGAGTGACCGCCGAGCTCGAAGAAGCTGTCGTCGATGCCCACGGTGTTCACCGAGAGGATCTCCGAGTACAGGGTGCAGAGGATTTCTTCGCGGGGGGTGCGGGGGGTTCGTCCGGTGGTGGTGGTCGTGTAGGCGGGTGCGGGGAGGGCGGTGCGGTCGAGTTTGCCGTTGGGGGTGAGGGGGAGGGCGTCGAGGGTGACGAGTGCGCTGGGGACCATGTAGTCGGGCAGGGCGTTCGTCAGTGCGTCTCGGACGGTGTTCTCGTCGTATTCGGTGGATGTGACCAGGTAGGCGATGAGGCGTTGGTCGCCGGGGGTGTCTTCGCGGAGTTGGACGGTGGCTTGGGTGATGCCGGGCTGGGCGGTGAGGGTGGCTTCGATTTCGCCGGGTTCGATGCGGTGGCCGCGGAGTTTGATCTGATGGTCGGCTCGTCCGTCGTAGGTGAGGTGGCCGTGGTGGTTCCAGTGGGCGAGGTCGCCGGTGCGGTACATGCGGGTGCCGGGTGTGGTGCTGTGGGGGTTGGCGGTGAAGCGTTCGGCGGTGAGGGCGGAGCGGCCGAGGTAGCCGCGCGCCAACTGTTCACCGGCCAGGTACAGCTCGCCGGAGACGCCGGGGGGTACGGGTCGCAGGGCTGAGTCGAGGACGTAGACCTGGGTGTTGGCGAAGGGGCGTCCGATGGGGACGGGGCCGTCAGGGGTGTCTTCGCTTACGTGGTGGTCGGTGATGTTGACGGTGGATTCGGTGGGGCCGTAGGCGTTGATGATCTGCACGTGGGGGTGCTGGGTCCGCCAGGTGGCGAGGTGGTCGGTGTGGAGGGCTTCGCCGCCGAGGATGAGGGTGTGGGAGGGGGATGCCGTCTCGGGGAGTGTGGTGAGCAGGGGGAGGTGGCTGGGGGTGGCCTTGATCAGGCTGGGCTGGGTGTCCGACTCTTCGAGGCTGGTGAGGTGGACTGTGCCGCCGCTTGTCAAAGGCGTCCACAGGGCGGTGATGGTGAGGTCGAAGGCGAGCGGGGAGTGCAGGACGGTGACGCCGGTCATGGCGCTGTAGGTGTTGCGGGCGCGGTGGAGGTAGGTGGCCAGGGCGTGGTGTTCGATGACGACGCCCTTGGGCCGTCCGGTGGAGCCGGAGGTGTAGATCATGTACGCGGCATGGCGTGCTGACCAGGGCGTCCGTCGTTCCGCGTCCGTGATGTCGTCGGTGGGCCGGTGACCGTACGCAGCAGCCGGTATGGGTTCCCTGAGGGTGAGCGCCGGCCGGGCGTCGTCGAGCATGTAGTGGATGCGCTCGGCGGGGTAGTCGGGGTCGATGGGCAGGTAGGCGGCGCCGGTCTTGAGTACGGCCAGCATGCTGATCACCGCGTCCAGCGACTTGGCCAGCGCGATCGCGACGAAGTCCTCGGCGCCCAGATCCTGTTCGAGCAGGTGCCGGGCGAGTTGGTTGGCGCGCCGGTCCAGCTCGGTGTAGGTCAGGGAGGTGCTGTCGCACACCACCGCTACGGCGTTCGGCGTCAACCGGGCCTGCTCGGCGATCAGTTCGTGCAGCGGCGTCCCGGGAAGCTCGGTCGGGGCCCCGTTCCACTCCACCAGCACCCGCTCCCGCGCGGCCGGGTCGAGGGTGTCCAGGTGGGCCACGGGACGGTCCGAGTCGGAGATCAGGGTCTCCAGTACCCGCAGCATCCGTCGGCCGAAGTCGCGGGCGTACGCCTCGTCGTAGAGGTCGGGGCGGTAGTCGACGCGGAAGGACAGTTCGGCGCCGCGCATCGTCGCGACGACGTTGACGGCGAAGTGCGTGCCGCCCTTGATGTCGGCCGAGGCGACCTGGAGCCGGTCCGGGTCGGTGGGGGCGGAGAGGTCGCCCTCCTCGACCGGGTAGTTCTGGAAGACCATGGCGGTGTCGAAGAGTTCGCCGTGTCCGGCCCAGTGCTGGATGTCGGCGAGTCCGGGCCACTGGTGGTCCAGGAGGCGGGCCTGTTCGCTTTGGAGGCGGCGGAAGAGGTCGCCGAGGTGTTCGGCCTGGTCGAGGCGGGCGCGGACGGGCAGGGTGTTGATGAACAGGCCGATCATGGATTCGACGCCGGGCAGCTCGGGCGGGCGGCCGGAGACGGTGGCGCCGAAGACGACGTCGTCGCGTCCGGTGGCCTGGGCCAGCGCGAGGGCCCAGGCGCCCTGGACGACCGTGTTCATGGTCACGCCCTGACCCCGCGCCCAGGCCGACAGCGCGCCGCTGACCTCGGAGTCCACGGTGAAGGACACCTGCGCGGGAGCCGTCGACGCCGGACCGGCGTCCGGGGCGAGGAGGGTGGCCTCGTCGAGTCCGGACAGGGACCGCTGCCAGGCCTCGCGGGCGGCGTCCCGGTCGCGGGCGTCGAGCCAGGCCAGGTAGTCGCGGTAGGGACGGACCCGGGGGAGCGCGGAGGGGTCGCCTTCGGCGGCGTAGAGCGCCATGAGTTCGCGCAGCAGGACCGGCATGGACCAGCCGTCCAGCACGATGTGGTGGTTGGTCATCACCAGCCGGACGCGGTCGGCGGACAGCCGGATCGCCGTGAAGCGCAGCAGCGGAGGACGGCCCAGGTCGAAACGGCGGGCGCGGTCGGCGGTGGCGAGCCGGTCGGCCTCCGCCCGGCGCTCGCCCTCGGGCAGCGTGCTCAGGTCGGCGTCCTGCCACGGCAGGTCGACGTCGCGCAGGACCAGTTGGGCCCAGGCCCCGTTCTTGCGCTGCCGGAACCCGGCCCGCAGGTTGGCGTGGCGGCGCAGCAGGGCCCCGGCCGCCGCGCGCATCCGGGCGCCGTCGAAGGGGCCCTCCAGGTCGAAGGCCACCTGGCCGATGTAGAGGTCGGGCCCCTCGGTGTGCAGCAGCCCGAGGAACACGAAGCCCTCTTGCAGCGGGGAGAGCGGAAGGATGTCCTCGATCTTGCCGCGCGCACGGGTCGGTTGCTGGCTCACTGCTCAATCTCCCACTCGGACTCAAGGTCGGACTCGAATTCCTCGATCTCGGACTGGCTGAGCGAGCCGAGGGTCACGTCGGACGGGGTCAGGCCGCCGGTGCCGGCCCGGTCGGCCTGCTCCACCAGGGCTTCCAGCGCCCGGAACCATTGCTCGGCCAGGCGGCGGGCGTCGTGATCGGGGACCAGGCGGCGGGCGTAGGTCCACTCCGCGCGCAGTCGGGGGCCGTCCGCCCCCTCGTGGACGACGGCGCTCAGCTCCATCGCGTGGGCCATCGGTGCTGTGGGCCGCGAGGCGGCGAGACCACCGCCCGTCACGGTCCAGGGCTCCGGGGTGCCGGTGGTGGCAGGGGTGAGCCGGCGGCCCAGGTAGTTGAAGCCGAAGTCGGGCTCCGGAAGGCGCGCGAGGCGGGGCCCCGCGGTGGGGTTGAGGTGGCGCAGCAGGCCGTAGCCGAGGCCGTCGCCCGGTACGGCCCGCAGCTGTTCCTTCACCTGCTTGAGGCCGTCCCGGAGCGCGTCGCCGTCCTGGTGCAGCCGGGCCCAGTCGGTGATGTCCGGGGCCAGCCGCACCGGGTGGAGGGCCGTGAACCAGCCCGCCGTGCGACTGAGTTCGGCACCCGGCACCGCCTCCTCGTGCCGGCCGTGACTCTCCAGGTCGAGCACGACGGGCGCGTCCGGGTCCTCGTCCCGCCCGCGCCGCCACCCGGCGACGGCGAACGCGAAGGCCGTCAGCAGGACGTCGTGCACGCTCGCGTTGACGCCCCCCGGCATGCGCGTGAGCAGCGCCTCGGTCGTGTGCGGGGCCAGGTCGAGGCCGATGCGTCCGGCGTCGCCCTGGAGATCGCGCCCGCGGTCAAGGCGCAGGGTGCCCGCCCCCGCGAGCGTGTGCTCCCAGTGGGCGGTCTCCGCCTCGACGCGGGGGTCGGTGGCCAGCCGTTCCAGGGAGGTGGCCCACTGCCGCCAGGAGGTGCCGACCGGGGCGGGCTCCTCGCCCCGGTAGGCTGCGGCGAGGTCCGGTACGACGATGCTCCACGTCACCGAGTCGACCACCAGGTGGTGGGCGACCAGGATCAGCACGCCGTCCGTGCCGGATGTACCGTCCGTGCCGTCCGTTCCGGCGACCAGGACCGCCTGGAGCATGCGGCCTTCGGCCGGTGCGAGTCGGTCCCGCGCCGCGCACGCCACCTCCGCGAGCAGGGCGTCGCGCTCCTCGCCGGTGGCGCCGGGGGCCCGCGTGACGACGCGCAGGACGTCCGCGGCAGGCACACTGCCCGGGGCGCGTACCTCCGTGCTCCCGTCGGGCAGGACGTGCAGGCGCAGGGCGTCATGGTGGTCGAGCACACGTTGCAGGGCCGGGACGAGCCGGTCCCGGTCCACCGCGGGCGGCAGGGACACCACGACCGACTGGTTGAAGTCGTCGCCGCCCAGACCGAGTTCGGCGGTGCGCGCCATCACGGGGGTCAGCGGGGCGGGACCGTACGGCGGCACCTCTTCGGCCTCCGGAACGGAAGCGGCGTCGTCCCGGTCCGCCAGCGCGGCGGCCAGCCCGGCCGTCGACTGGTGCTCGAAGACGTCGCGGACGGCGAGGGCGAGTCCGGCGGCGCGGGCCCGGCTGACCAGCTGGATGGACAGGATGCTGTCGCCGCCCAGATCGAAGAACCCGTCGTCGACGCCCACCGCGGACAGGCCGAGCACCTCGGCGAAGAGCGTGCACAGCAGCTCCTCGGCAGGGGTGCGGGCGGCCCGCCCGGTGGACGCCGCCGCGTAGTCGGGCGCGGGCAGCGCCTTGCGGTCCAGTTTGCCGTTGACGGTCAGCGGCAGGGCGGCGAGGACCACGAATGCCGACGGCACCATGTAGTCCGGCAGCGCCTGGCGGGAGAAGGCGCGCAGTGCGTCCGGGTCCAGCTCGCCGTCCCGGCCCTCCGCGGCCACCACGTAGCCGACCAGGCGCCGGTCGCCGGGCCGGTCCTCGCGGACGACCACGGCGGCCTGGGCCAGCTCAGGGCGCGTGGACAGGACCGACTCGATCTCGGCCGGTTCCACCCGGAAGCCGCGGATCTTGACCTGGTCGTCGGCGCGGGCCAGGTACTCCAGTTCGCCCGCCGCGTTGTAGCGGACCAGGTCGCCCGTGCGGTACATCCGCTCGCCGGACCCGCCGTACGGATCGGCGACGAACCGCTCACTGGTCAGGTCGGGACGGTCCAGGTAGCCGCGCGCCAGACCGGAGCCGGAGATGAACAGCTCGCCCGGCACGCCGGCCGGCACCGGCTGGAGGTACCGGTCGAGGACGTAGGCCCGGGTGTTCCCCGTCGGCCGCCCGACCGGCAGGCTGCCGCGGGCCTCGTACGGTGCGGTGACCTCGTGCTGCGTCACGCACAGCGTCGTCTCGGTCGGCCCGTACAGGTGGCGCAGTACGACCCGCGGGTTGTGCGTGAGGACCCGGGCCACCGCGGCGGGCGAGACCACGTCACCGCCGGTCAGCACCTCCCGCACACCGGCGAAGCACTCCGGTGCCTCCTCCGCGACGACCCGGAAGAAGCCCGCGGTGAGGTGGATCGCGGTGATGTCGTGAGCGGTGATCAGGTCGGTGATCGCGGCCGGGTCCAGGTGTCCGGGTGGTGCCACGACGACCGTTCCGCCCGAGACCAGGGGCACCCACATCTCGTAGCAGGACACGTCGAACGCGTGCGGGGCGTGCAACAGCACCCGCTCGTGGACGCCCGGCCGCCAGCAGTGGTCGCGGACCAGGTCCACGACCCCGCGGTGGGTGACCGCGACGCCCTTCGGCAGGCCGGTGGACCCGGAGGTGTACATCACGTACGCGAGATCCTGCGGCCGCAGGCCCACGTCCGGTACGTCGTCGACGTAGCCGGATCCGGATCCGGATCCGGAGGACGTGGTGCCGTACGCGTCGACCACCATCACCCGTGCGCCCAGCTGCCCGGCCCGCGCCGCCTCGGCCCGGTCGGTGAGGATCAGCGTCGCGGCGGTGTCCGCCACCACGTGCCGCATCCGGTCGAGCGGATACGTGTCGTGCAGGGGCACGTAGGCGCCGCCCGCCTTGGCGATGGCCAGCGTCGCCACGACATGGGCGGGCGACCGCTCCATCAGCATGACCACCGGCGTACCCGGCCGCACTCCCTGCTGCCGCAGCAGCCGGGCCAGCCGGTTCGTGCGCACGTCGAGTTCGGCGTACGACACCGTCGTCCCGCCCCGCACCAGGGCGGGAGCCTCGGGCGTCCGGAGCGCCTGCTCCGCGAACAGTTCGGGCAGCGTCGCGTCCAGGCCCTCCAGCAGGGGGCCGGTCCCCCGGCCGAGCAGCGAGTGCCGTTCGGACCCGCTCAGCACCGGCACCCGGGACAGCCGCACCCCGGGGTCGGCGACGACCGCTTCCAGCGTCCGCATGAACCGCTCCACCAGGGACCGGGCCGTGGACCGGTCGAACAGGTCGGTCCGGAAGTCCAGCGCACCCGTCAGTCCGGTGCTCCGGCCCTCACCGTCCCGGACCTCGGCGAGCGCGAACGCCAGGTCGACCTTGGCCGCCCCGAGCCGGCTGCGCTCCGCGCCGACCCGCAGCCCCGGCAGCGCCAGCGAGGCGTCCGGGTCCGTCTCCGCCGTGCTCAGGATGAGCATCACCTGGAAGAGCGGGTGGTGCGCCAGCGTACGGGCCGGGTTCAGCGCCTCGACCAGCCGCTCGAAGGGGAGGTCCTGGTGCGCGTAGGCGGCCAGGTCGGTGCGGCGCGTCTGCTCCAGCAGCTCCCGGAAGGTGGGGTTGCCGCTGGTGTCGTTGCGCAGGACGAGCGTGTTCACGAAGAAGCCGACGAGGTTCTCCGTCGCGTCGTCGGTGCGTCCGGCGACCGGAGTGCCGATCGGGATGTCCTCGCCCGCGCCCAGCCGGGTCAGCAGTACCGCGAGCGCCGCCTGCACCACCATGAACGTACTGGAGTGCGTGGCCCTGGCCAGCTCGGTCAGCCGCACGTACAGGTCCGCGTCGAGCGAGAAGGCGACGCGGTCGCCGTCCTGGCTCGCCACGGCCGGCCGGGACCGGTCGGTGGGGAGGTCGAGCTGTTCGGGCAGGCCGCCGAGCTGCTGCTTCCAGTAGGCGAGTTGCCTGCCCGCGGGAGCGTCGGCGTCGGACTCGTCACCGAGGAGCTCCCGCTGCCAGAGCGCGTAGTCGGCGTACTGCACGGGCAGCGGCTCCCACGCCGGAGCGTCGCCCGCACAGCGCGCCGAGTAGGCGGCGGCGAGGTCGTGCCCCAGCGGGGTGCGGGACCAGGCGTCGGTGGCGATGTGGTGGATGAGGAGCAGCAGTACGTGCTCCTGCGCCGAGATCCGGAACAGCGTGGCCCGCACCGGGATGCCCGCCGTGAGGTCGAACGCGTGATGAACCCCTTCGGAGAGCACCGAGTCCAGCTCGCCCTCCCCGGTGTCGACCACGGCGAGGGGCAGCATTCCGGGCTCCCACGCGTGGATCACCTGACGGGGGCCCCGGTCGTCCTCGGTGTAGGTGGTGCGCAGGCTTTCGTGGCGGGCGAGGAGGTCGTTGAGTGCGGTGTGCAGGGCGTCGGGGTCGAGGGTGCCGGTGAGGCGGAGGGTGGTGGGGATGTTGTAGGTCGCCGACGGTCCTTCGAGCTGGTGGAGGAACCAGAGGCGTTGCTGGGCGTAGGAGAGCGGGATGCGCTCGGGACGCGGCCTCGCGGCGAGCGCGGCCCGCGCACGGCCGGCCCGGTCGAACGCACCCGAGAGCCCGGCGATCGTCGGCGTCTCGAAGAACTGCCGCACCGACAGTTCGACGCCGAGCGCGGTGCGGGCGCGGGAGACGAGCCGGGAGGCGAGGAGGGAGTGACCGCCGAGGTCGAAGAAGTTGTCGTCGATGGTGACGCGGTCGACGCCGAGGACTTCGGCGAAGAGGGTGCAGAGGATTTCTTCGCGGGGGGTGCGGGCGGTCCGTCCGGTGTTGGACGCCGTGTAGGCGGGTGCGGGGAGGGCGGCGCGGTCGAGCTTGCCGTTGGGGGTGAGGGGGAGGGCGTCGAGGGTGACGTAGGCGGAGGGGCGCATGTAGTCGGGCAGGGCGCTAGCCAGCGATTCCCGCACGGTGTTCTCGTCGTATTCGGTGGATGTGACCAGGTAGGCGATGAGGCGTTGGTCGCCGGGGGTGTCTTCGCGGAGTTGGACGGTGGCTTGGGTGATGCCGGGCTGTGCGGTGAGGGTGGCTTCGATTTCGCCGGGTTCGATGCGGTGGCCGCGGAGTTTGATCTGGTGGTCGGCTCGTCCGTCGTAGGTGAGGTGGCCGTGGTGGTTCCAGTGGGCGAGGTCGCCGGTGCGGTACATGCGGGCGCCGGGTGTGGTGCTGTGGGGGTTGGCGGTGAAGCGTTCGGCGGTGAGGGCGGAGCGGCCGAGGTAGCCGCGCGCCAACTGTTCACCGGCCAGGTACAGCTCTCCTGTGACGCCGGGGGCGACGGGGCGCAGGGCCGAATCCAGGACGTAGACCTGGGTGTTGGCGAAGGGACGTCCGATGGGGACGAGGCCTTCTTCCGTGCCGTCGAGGTGGTGGTCGGTGATGTTGACGGTGGATTCGGTGGGGCCGTAGGCGTTGATGATCTGGACGTGGGGGTGCTGGGTCCGCCAGGTGGCGAGGTGGTCGGTGTGGAGTGCTTCGCCGCCGAGGATGAGGGTGTGGGAGGGGGATGCCGTCTCGGGGAGTGTGGTGAGCAGGGGGAGGTGGCTGGGGGTGGCCTTGATCAGGCTGGGCTGGGTGTCCGACTCTTCGAGGCTGGTGAGGTGGACCGTGCCGCCGCTTGTCAAAGGCGTCCACAGGGCGGTGATGGTGAGGTCGAAGGCCAGCGGCGAGTGCAGGACGGTGGCGCCGGTCATGGCGGAGTAGGTGTTGCGGGCGCGGTGGAGGTAGGTGGCCAGGGCGTGGTGTTCGATGACGACGCCCTTGGGCCGTCCGGTGGAGCCGGAGGTGTAGATCATGTACGCGGCATGGCGTGCTGACCAGGGGCTACGACGCTCCGCATCCGTGAGCGGACCGTCGGGACGACTCGTATACGCAGCGGGGTCCACCGGCTCGGTGAGGGTCAGGGCAGGCTGGGCGTCCTCGCGGATGTAGGCGATGCGCTCGGCGGGGTAGTCCGGGTCGATGGGCAGGTAGGCCGCGCCGGTCTTCACCACGGCCAGCATGCTGATCACCGCGTCCAGCGACTTGGCCAGCGCGATCGCGACGAAGTCCTCCGCGCCCAGCCCCTCTTCCAGCAGGTGCCGGGCGAGTTGGTTGGCGCGCCGGTCCAGCTCGGCGTAGGTCAGGGAGGTGCCGTCGCACACCACCGCTACGGCGTCCGGCGTCAACCGGGCCTGCTCGGCGATCAGTTCGTGCAGCGGCGTCCCGGGAAGCTCGGTCGGGGCCCCGTTCCACTCCACCAGCACCCGCTCCCGCTCGACCGCGTCCATCAGGTCGACGGCACCGATCGGCCGGTCCGGGGCCGTGGTGACGGCCTCCAGCACCCGCAGGAACCGGTCCGCGATCGCCTGGGCGGAGTGTCGGTCGAGCAGTTCCGTACTGAAGTCCAGCGCCGCTTCGATGCCTTGTGGACGGCGAGACGTGTCGAAGGACTCCGCGAACCCGAAGGAGAGGTCGAACTTCGACGAGGTCCGCTGGACCTCCCGGAGCGCGACGGTGAGCCCCGGAAGCTCGGAGATGTCCTTCAGCGCGCCCTCGTGGTCCGTGTTGTTGAAGGTCAGCAGAACCTGGAAGAGGGGGTGATGGGACAGCGTGCGGGCCGGGTTCAGTGCCTCGACCAGCCGCTCGAAGGGGAGGTCCTGGTGCGCGTAGGCGGCCAGGTCGGTGTCCCGCACACGGTCGAGGAGCCGGCGGAAGGTCGGATCACCGGACGTGTCCGTGCGGAGGACCAGTGTGTTGATGAAGAGCCCGATCAGGTCGTCGGCGGCGTCGTCGGTGCGTCCGGCGACGGGGGTGCCGATCGGGATGTCCTCACCGGCGCCGAGACGCGTGAGCAGGACGGCGACCGCCGCCTGGATCACCATGAAGGCACTGGTGTTGGTGGCGCGCGCCAGCTCCGTCAGCCGCGTGTGCAGCTCCGTCGGCACGGTGAACGGAACACGGTCCCCCGAGTACCCCGCGACGGCTGGTCGGGGCCGGTCGGTGGGGAGGTCGAGCTGTTCGGGCAGGCCGGCGAGCTGCTGCTGCCAGTAGGTGAGCTGGCGGCCCGCGAGGGTTTCCGGGTCGGTGTCGTCGCCGAGGATCTCCTGTTGCCAGAGCGCGTAGTCGGCGTACTGGACGGTGAGCGGGGCCCAGGTGGGCGCCTCGCTGCGGACGCGGGCCGCGTAGGCGGCCGTGAGGTCCTGGGCCAACGGGGCGCGGGACCAGGCGTCACTGGCGATGTGATGGATGAGGAGCAGCAGCACGTGCTCCTGCTCCGACACCCGGAACAGCGACGTGCGCGCGGGAAGTTCCTGCGCGAGGTCGAAGCAGTGGCCGACGGCTTCGTCGAGCCGGTCGCCGATCTCCTCCTCGGCCACGTCGACGACGGTGAAGGGCGTCGAGGCGGCCTCCACAGGCAGCACGATCTGGTACGCGCCTCGCTCGTCCTCGGTGAAGACCGTCCGCAGGCTCTCGTGCCGGGCGACGACGTCACCGATCGCCGCGCGCAGGGCCTCCACGTCGACCGTGCCGCCGAGCCGCAGCGTGAGCACGGTGTTGTAGGTCGCCGACGGTCCTTCGAGCTGGTGGAGGAACCAGAGGCGTTGCTGGGCGTAGGACAGCGGGACGCGCTCCGGACGCGGCCTCGCGGTGAGCGCGGTACGGACGGTGCCCGACGCGTCGAGGGCCTCGGCGAGACCCGCGACGGTCGGCGCCTCGAAGAGCTGCCGGATGGACAGTTCGACGCCGAGTGCGGTGCGGGTGCGGGAGACGAGTCGGGTGGCGAGGAGGGAGTGTCCGCCGAGGTCGAAGAAGTTGTCGTCGATGGTGACGTGGTCGACGCCGAGGACTTCGGCGAAGAGGGTGCAGAGGATTTCTTCGCGGGGGGTGCGGGGGGTTCGTCCGGTGGTGGTGGTCGTGTAGGCGGGTGCGGGGAGAGCCGTGCGGTCGAGTTTGCCGTTGGGGGTGAGGGGGAGGGCGTCGAGGGTGATGAGTGCGCTGGGGACCATGTAGTCGGGCAGGGCGTTCGTCAGTGCGTCCCGCACGGTGTTCTCGTCGTATTCGGTGGATGTGACCAGGTAGGCGATGAGGCGTTGGTCGCCGGGGGTGTCTTCGCGGAGTTGGACGGTGGCTTGGGTGATGCCGGGCTGTGCGGTGAGGGTGGCTTCGATCTCGCCCAGTTCGATGCGGTGGCCGCGGAGTTTGACTTGGTGGTCGGCTCGTCCGTCGTAGGTGAGGTGGCCGTGGTGGTTCCAGTGGGCGAGGTCGCCGGTGCGGTACATGCGGGTGCCGGGTGTGGTGCTGTGGGGGTTGGCGGTGAAGCGTTCGGCGGTGAGGGCGGGGCGGCCGAGGTAGCCGCGCGCCAACTGCTCTCCCGCGAGGTACAGCTCTCCCGTGATGCCGGGGGCGACGGGGCGCAGGGCCGAATCCAGGACGTAGACCTGGGTGTTGGCGAAGGGCCGTCCGATGGGGACGGGGCCGTCAGGGGTGTCTTCGCTTACGTGGTGGTCGGTGATGTTGACGGTGGATTCGGTGGGGCCGTAGGCGTTGATGATCTGGACGTGGGGGTGCTGGGTCCGCCAGGTGGCGAGGTGGTCGGTGTGGAGGGCTTCGCCGCCGAGGATGAGGGTGTGGGTCGGGGATGCTGTGTCGGGGAGTGTGGTGAGCAGGGGGAGGTGGCTGGGGGTGGCCTTGATCAGGCTGGGCTGGACCTCAGCCTCCTCCAGACTGGTCAGACGGACGGTCCCGCCGGCGGTGAGGGGTGTCCACAGGGCGGTGATGGTGAGGTCGAAGGCGAGCGGGGAGTGCAGGACGGTGGCGCCGGTCATGGCGCTGTAGGTGTTGCGGGCGCGGTGGAGGTAGGTGGCCAGGGCGTGGTGTTCGATGACGACGCCCTTGGGCCGTCCGGTGGAGCCGGAGGTGTAGATCATGTAGGCCGCGTGCCGCGCTGACCACGGTCCACGACGCTCCGCATCCGTGACTGCCGCGACGGAGTGCCCGGCGTACCGCTCCACGGGTACCGGCTCGGTGAGGGTCAGGGCGGGCCGGGCGTCGTCGAGCATGTAGTGGGTGCGCTCGGCGGGGTAGTCGGGGTCGATGGGCAGGTAGGCCGCGCCGGTCTTCAGCACGGCCAGCATGCTGATCACCGCGTCCAGCGACTTGGCCAGCGCGATCGCGACGAAGTCCTCCGCGCCCAGCCCCTCTTCCAGCAGGTGCCGGGCGAGTTGGTTGGCGCGTCCGTCCAGCTCGGCGTAGGTCAGGGAGGTGCCGTCGCACACCACCGCTACGGCGTTCGGCGTCAACCGGGCCTGCTCGGCGATCAGTTCGTGCAGCGGCGTCCCGGGAAGCGCGGTCGGGGCCCCGTTCCACTCCACCAGGACCCGTTCCCGCGTGGCCGGGTCGAGGGTGTCCAGGTGGGCCACGGGACGGTCCGAGTCGGTGGCCAGTGCTTGCAGGACCCGCAGCATCCGGTCCGCCAGCGAGCGGACCAGGTCGCCGGAGCAGGCGTCCGCGCGGTGGTCGAGGCGCAGCCGCAGGGCGTCGTCGCGGGTGTGGGCGACGAGGTTGACGGCGAAGTCCGTGCTCTCGACCGCGTCGAAACCGGCCACCCGCAGTCCGTCGAGCTGACGGCTCGTCGTGTCGGCGCTCACCGGGTAGTTCTGGAAGACCATGGCGGTGTCGAAGAGTTCGCCGTGTCCGGCCCAGTGCTGGATGTCGGCGAGTCCGGGCCACTGGTGGTCCAGGAGGCGGGCCTGTTCGCTTTGGAGGCGGCGGAAGAGGTCGCCGAGGGGTTCGGCCTGGTCGAGGCGGGCGCGGACGGGCAGGGTGTTGATGAACAGGCCGATCATGGATTCGACGCCGGGCAGCTCGGGCGGGCGGCCGGAGACGGTGGCGCCGAAGACGACGTCGTCGCGTCCGGTGGCCTGGGCCAGCGCGAGGGCCCAGGCGCCCTGGACGACCGTGTTCATGGTCACGCCCTGACCCCGCGCCCACGCGGACAGGGCCGCCGTGGCGTCCCGGTCCAGGCCGAACGGGATGCTCAGCGGGGCCGCCTCGGCAGGGCCGGCGTCCGGGGCGAGGAGGGTGGCCTCGTCGAGTCCGGACAGGGACCGCTGCCAGGCGTCGCGGGCGGCGTCCCGGTCGCGGGCGTCGAGCCAGGCCAGGTAGTCGCGGTAGGGACGGACCGGGGGGAGGCTCACGGGGTCGCCGCCGGAGACGTACAGCTCGGTCAGTTCCTGCCAGAGCAGCGGCATGGACCAGCCGTCCAGCAGGATGTGGTGGTTGGTCATCACCAGCCGGACGCGGTCGGCGGACAGCCGGATCGCCGTGAAACGCATCAGCGGCGGGCTGGTGAGGTCGAAGCGGCGTTCGCGGTCCCCGGTCGCCAGCCGTCCGGCCTCCGCGTCCCGCTCCGCCTCGTCGGCGCGGTCGGTCAGGTCGTACTCGCGCCAGTCCGGTTCGAGCTCGGCGGGTACCACCTGCACCCACGCGCCGGACGCCGTCTGCCGGAAACCGGCCCGCAGGTTGGCGTGGCGGCGCAGCAGGGCCCCGGACGCCGCACGCATCCGGGTGGCGTCGAAGGAGCCCTCCAGATCGAAGGCGAGCTGGCCGACGTAGACGTCGCGGGCGCTCTCGTCGTACAGGTTGAGGAAGAGGAAGCCCTCCTGGAGGGGGGCGAGGGGCAGGATGTCCTGGAGGCCGGGGACGGTGTGTTCCAGGTCCTCGATCTCGTCCTGGGCGAGGGCAGGGTGGGCGATGTCGGAGGGGGTGAGGCCGCCCGCGCCGGGCTGCCGGGCCTCCTCGACGAGGCGGCGCAGCAGCCGGAACCAGGTGTCGGCCAGCCGCTGGGTGTCCTCGGGCTCCAGCGCGGTGCGGGAGTACGTCCAGCTCGCGCGCAGCCGCGTGCCGTCGGCGGTCTCCCGGGCGACGGCGTTCACGTCCACGGGGTGGGCCAGGGGCATGGCACCGTCGATACCGGCGACGTCGCCGCCCTCGATGGTCCAGGGGGCCTCGTCGGTGCCCTCCTGGCCGATCCGGCCGAGGTAGTTGAAGCCGAATTCGGGGAGGGGCAGCGCGGCGAGGGCGTCCCGGGTGCGGGGGTTGAGGTGGCGCAGCAGGCCGTAGCCGAGGCCGTCGCCGGGGACGGTGCGCAGCTGCTCCTTGACGGTCTTCAGCGCGCGGAGCGCCGACCCGTCCCCGGAGGTGGTGCCGGTGGCAGAGACGGCGGGTGGTGCGAGGCGGACGGGGTACATCGACGTGAACCAGCCGGCCGTGCGACTGAGTTCGGCGCCCGGGACGGCCTCCTCGTGCCGGCCGTGGCTCTCCAGGTCGAGCACGACGGGGGCGTCGGGTGTTTCGGGGGCCTCGCCGCGTCCGCGGCGCCAGGCGGCGACGGCCAGGGCGAAGGTGCTCAGGAACACGTCGTTGACCGTGGCGTGGCAGACGCCGGGGACCCAGGTGAGCAGGGCCTCGGTGGTGTCCGCGTCGAGTTCGGCGGTGATCTCGCCCGCGGTCGCGTGGGTGTCCCGTGCGGGGTCCAGGCGGAGCGTGTGCGGGGTGTCGCCGAGGACCTGGCGCCAGTGGTCCAGCTCCTCCTCGGTCCGCGGTTGCCCGGCCAGGTCGGAGAGGGACAGCGCCCAGTGCCGCCACGGGGTGCCCACCGGGGCGAGGGTCTCGCCCGCGTAGGCGGCCGCCAGGTCGGGGACCAGGATGCGCCAGGTGACGCCGTCCACGACCAGGTGGTTGGCGACCAGGACGAGCAGCCCGTCCCGGTCGGCGCCCCGGTCGAGCCAGACGGCCTGGAGCATGCGGCCGTCCGCCGGGGCCAGGCGGTCGCGGGCCGCCCGTGCCTGCTCGGTGACCGCCGAGCGCACGGCGGACTCGTCGAGGCGTACGGCGTCGAAGCGGACCAGGCAGTCGGCCGGTGTCACCGAGCCCGGCGGCGGGATCTCGATGGTCCAGTCGTCGGCCACCCGCATGCGCAGCGCGTCGTGCCGCTCGAGCACGGCCCGCAGGGCGGTGTCGAGCGCGTCGGGGTCGAGGGCGGCGGGCACGCGCAGGACCAGTGACTGGTTGAACGCGGCCAGGCCGGAGCCGAGACCGGCGAACCAGCCCATCATCGGGGTGCGCGGCGCGGGGCCGTCGGCGGGCACGTCGGAGTCCCGCGCCGCGGGGTCTCCGGCGGGTGCGGCGGCGGCCGACCGGGCGAGCAGCGCGGGCGTCTGGTGTTCGAAGACGTCCCGCACCGACAGCACCAGGCCCGCCGCGCGGGCGCGGGCGACGAGCTGGATGGAGAGGATGCTGTCCCCGCCCAGGTCGAAGAAGCCGTCGTCGACGCCGGCCGGCTCCACGCCGAGGATCTCGCCGAACAGCCCGGTCAGCAGCCGCTCGCGCGGGTCGCGGGCGGCCCGGCCCGAGGCGCGGGCGGAGTAGTCGGGGGCGGGCAGGGCCTTGCGGTCCAGCTTGCCGTTGAGGGTCAGCGGCAGCGCGTCCAGCACCACGAACGCGGTCGGGATCATGTGGTCGGGCAGGGTCTCGCGCAGTGCGGCGCGCAGTTCGGCGGTGTCGACGGTGGTGCCCGGCTCGGGTACGACGTAGGCGACGAGCCGCCGGTCGCCGGGCCGGTCCTCGCGGACGATCACGGCCGCCCGCGCCAGGTGCGGGCGTTCGGTGATGACCGCCTCGATCTCGGTGGGCTCGATCCGCAGGCCGCGGATCTTGACCTGGGTGTCGGCGCGTCCCAGGTACTCCAGCTGGCCGTCGGGCCGCCAGCGGACCAGGTCGCCGGTGCGGTAGAGCCGGCTGCCGGGCTCGCCGAAGGGGTTGGCCACGAACCGTTCGGCGGTCAGCGCGGGGCGGTCGTGGTAGCCGCGGGCCAGATGCGCTCCGGCCGCGTACAGCTCGCCGGGCACTCCGGGCGGGACCGGACGCAGCGCCGCGTCCAGGACGTAGACGGCGCTGTTGGCGACGGGGGAGCCGATGGGCGGGACGAGGGGGCCGGACAGCGGGCCGCTCATGGTGGAGCAGACCGTGGTCTCGGTGGGACCGTAGGAGTTCAGCATCGTACGGCCCGGCGACCAGCGCTCCACCAGCTCGGGCGGGATGGCCTCGGCGCCCACGACGAGGGTCAGCCCGTCGGGCAGCGAGCCCGGCGGCAGGAGCCCGAGGACGGACGTGGTCAGGCTCAGATGGGTCGCCGCGTGCCGGGTCGCCAGCTCCGCCAGCTCCGGTCCCGGCGTGGTCTCCCCCGGCGCCACGACCAGGGTGGCCCCGGTGAGCAGGCCCATCGCCAGCTCCCAGAACGAGGCGTCGAAGCTCGGGGAGAGGTGCTGGAGGATCCTGCTGCCCGGGCCCGCCGCGCAGTCGCGGGTGAAGATGTCCAGGAGGCCGGGCAGCCCGGTGTGGGTGACGACGACGCCCTTGGGGCGGCCGGTCGTTCCCGAGGTGTAGATCATGTACGCGGGGTGCTCGGGGCGCAGCGGTACCGGCCGGTCGGGGTCGGTGACGTCCTGGCCGGGGAGTGCGGCGAGGGTCGCGGCGGTCTCAGGGGTGTCGAGCAGGAGGACCGGCGTACCGGTCTCCGGGAGGCCCGCGGCCAGGGCGGACGTGGTGACGATCAGGGTGGGCGCCGCGTCCCCGACGAGGTGGGTGATCCGTTCGGCGGGGTGCGCGGGGTCCACCGGCAGGTAGGCCGCGCCCGCCTTGAAGGCGGCGAGCGCCGAGACGACCAGGTCGGCGGAGCGGGGCAGGGCGACCGCCACGAACCGCTCGGGACCCGCGCCCCGTTCCAGGAGGGCACGGGCCAGCCGGTTGGCGCGCTCGTTCAGTTCCCCGTAGGTCAGCGCGCCGTCGGGTGTCCCGGCGCCGGCCGTCTCGACCGCCGGGTGGCCGGGGCGCTCGGCGGCGTGCCGGGCGACGTGGTCGGCGAAGGTGCCCGCCACCGGCCGGCGGGGGGTGTCGTTCCACTCGGCCAGGACCCGCTCCCGTTCCCGGGGGCCGAGCACGTCGACGTCGCCGATGCGCCGGGCCGGGTCGGCGACCAGCGCGTCCAGCAGCCGCAGGAACCGTTCCACCAGCAGCGTGACGGTGCCCTCGTCGAAGAGGTCCGCGCTGTACTCGGCCGCGCCCACCAGCCCGGCGGGGGTGCCGTCGGCGTCGCGGTGCTCGGCGATCTCCAGGGCCAGGTCCAGCTTGGCGACACCGGTGGCGACGTTCAGCAGCCGCACGCCGAGGCCCGTGGCGGAGAGCGCGGCCAGGGCGTCCTGCTGGGTGGTGTCCAGGCTCAGCAGCACCTGGAACAGCGGGTTGTGGGAGAGCGACCTGGTCGGGGAGAGGACGTCCACCAGGTGCTCGAACGGCAGGTCCTGATGGTCGTAGGCGGTCAGGTCGGTGTCGCGGACCCGGTCGAGGAGTTCGCGGAAGGTGGGGTTGCCGCCGGTGTCGGTGCGCAGGACCAGGGTGTTGACGAAGAAGCCGACGACCTGGTCGACGGCGTCGTCGCCGCGGCCCGCCACCGGGGTGCCGAGCGGGACGTCCTCGCCCGCGCCCATCCGGGTCAGCAGGGTTGCCAGCGCCGCCTGGAGCACCATGAAGACACTGGTGCGGGACTCCCTGGCCAGCTCCGCCACGCCGAGGTGCAGGGGCGCGGGGACGGTGAGCGGCACGCGGCCGCCGCGGTGCGAGGCGACGGCGGGCAGCGGGCGGTCCGCGGGCAGTTCGAGCCGGTCGGGCAGCCCGGCCAGGGCCTCCTTCCAGTGCGCGAGCTGCCGTCCCGCCGGGCTGGTGGCGTCGGCGGCGTCCCCGAGCGCGGCGCGCTGCCACAGGGCGAAGTCCGCGTACTGCACGGGCAGCGGCGCCCAGTCGGGGACGTGACGGGCCGCGCGGGCCGTGTAGGCGGCGGCCAGGTCGCGGATCAGCGGGCCGAGGGACCAGCCGTCACCGGCGATGTGGTGGACCATCAGCAGCAGGACGTGCTCCCGCGCGCCGAGCCGGAACAGCTCCGCCCGCACCGGGATGTCGGTCGTCAGGTCGAAGCAGTGCCGGGCGGCCTCCTCGAGGCGTTCGTCCAGCCGGTCCCCGGTGATGTCGGTGACGTCGGTGACCGGCAGTTCGAAGCGCACACCGGCGGCGTCGAGCACGGTCTGCCGGGCGCCGTGCCCGTCCTCCGCGAAGACGGTCCGCAGGCTCTCGTGGCGCGTGACGACGTCCTGGAAGGCCGTGCGCAGCGCCCCGGGGTCCAGGTCACCGGTCAGCCGCAGCGCGCCGGTGATGTTGTACGTGGGGGAGGGGCCCTCCAGCTGGTGCAGGAACCACAGCCGCTGCTGGGCGTACGACAGCGGCAGCCGCTCCGGGCGCTCACCGGCCGTCGGGCCGGTGCCGGACCGTTCGGCGCCGTCGAGGGCGGCGGAGAGCCCGGCGACCGTGGGGGTCTCGAACAGCCGCCGCACGGACAGCTCCACGCCGAGGGTGCTGCGGATGCGGCCGGCCAGCCGGGTGGCGAGCAGGGAGTGGCCGCCGAGGTCGAAGAAGCTGTCGTCGACGGTCAGCCGGGGCACCCCGAGCACCTCGGCGAACAGGGAGCAAAGGATCTCCTCGCGCGGGCCGCGCGGCGCGCGTCCGGTCACCTGCCCCGCGTGGGCGGGGGCGGGCAGCGCCTTGGTGTCGAGCTTGCCGTTGGGCGTCAGCGGCAGCACGTCCAGGGCGACGAACGCCGACGGCAGCATGTGGTCGGGCAGGTGCCCGGCCGCGTGGTCGTGCAGCGTGCGGGCCGTCGCGCCGGAGCCGGTCACCACGTACGCGACGAGCCGCGGGTCGCCCGGGACGTCCTCGCGCGCCACCACGGCCACGTCGTCGACGGCGGGGTGGGCGGCGAGCACGGCCTCGATCTCGCCGGGCTCGATGCGGAAACCGCGGATCTTGACCTGCTGGTCGGCGCGGCCCAGGTAGTCCAGGCCGCCGTCGGTGCGGCGCCTGGCCAGGTCGCCGGTGCGGTACATACGGCTGCCGCGCTCGCCGAAGAGGGCGGCGTACGGGTCGGCGGGGAAACGGTCCGAGGTCAGCGCCGGGCGGCCCAGGTAGCCGCGGGCGAGGCCCGCACCGGCCACGTACATCTCGCCGGTGACGCCGGGAGCGGTGGGGCGCAGCCGGTCGTCGAGGACGTAGACCCGCAGGTCGGGGATGTTGACGCCGATCGTGCTCGCCGAGGCGGCGGCCGCGGTGGCCCGGTCCAGGGCGAAGTGCGAGACGTGGACCGTGGTCTCGGTGATGCCGTACATGTTGACCAGGGCGGGTGCGTCCTCGGCGTGCCGCTCGTACCAGTCGGCCAGCCGGGACAGGTCCAGGGCCTCACCGCCGAACACCACGGTGCGCAGGGCGAGTTCCGCGCCGTTCTCCCGATCGGCGGCGGCCAGCTGGTGGAAGGCGGACGGCGTCTGGTTGAGGACGGTGACGCGTTCGCGCGCGAGCAGGGAGAGGAAGGCGGCGGGGTCCCGGGTGACGTCGTGCGGGACGACGACGAGCCGGCCGCCGTGCAGCAGCGGACCCCACAGCTCCCACACCGAGAAGTCGAAGGCGTAGGAGTGGAAGAGCGTCCACACGTCGCGCTCGTCGAAGCCGAACCAGGGCGCGGTGGCGGAGAAGAGCCGTACGACGTTGCCGTGCGGCACCGCCACGCCCTTGGGGCGGCCCGTCGAGCCGGAGGTGTAGATGACGTACGCCGTGTCCCTCGGGTCCAGCGGCCTGACCCGCTCGCCCTGCGCCAGGTCGGTGGCGGGGAACGCGTCCGCCGGGTCGCCGCCCGTGGTGCCGCCGTCCGCCCCGGTGGGGGCGTCGAGGACGATGCGGGGCACCTCGTGGGCGGGCAGCCGGCCGGCGGTGGCGCGGTCGGTGAGCAGGGCCGCGGGCGCGGAGTCGGACAGTGCGTGGGCGAGCCGGTCGGCGGGGTATCCGGGGTCGAGCGGCACGTAGGCGGCGCCCGACTTGACCACCGCGAGCAGGGCCACGACCAGTTCGACGGAGCGCGGCAGGGCCAGGGCGACCAGCGCGTCGGGGCCGATCCCGCGGGCGGTCAGCAGCCGGGCCAGGCGGTTGGCGCGGGCGTTCAGCTCGGCGTAGGACAGCGAGGTGCCCTCGAAGGTCAGCGCGGTGCGGTCCGGGTGCCGGGCGGCCTGCCGCTCGAACAGCCCGGGGAGCGTGGCCGGCACCGGCGCGGGTGAGGCTGGCGCGGGGGAAGTGGGCGCAGGTGAAGCGGGCGCAGGTGAAGTGGGTCCGGTACCGGGCCGGTTGGCGGCCACCAGCAGGTCGTGCTGCTCGCCGGGGAGGAGGACGTCGAGGTCGCCCAGGCGCATGCCGGGGTCGGTGGCGACCTGCGTGAGCAGCCGCAGCAGCCGCTCGGTGAGGGCGCGGGCGGTGCCGGCGTCGAACAGCTCGGTGCTGAACTCCACCGCGAGGTCGAGACCGGCCTGCCCGCCCGCGGCGTCCCGCCGCTCGTCGAAGGCGAACACGAGGTCGAACCGGGACAGTCCGGTGTGCACGGGCAGCCGCGACGTCGTGATCCCGGGCAGCCGGCCCAGCTCGCCGAGGGCGTCCTGCTGGGTGGTGTCGAAGGTCAGCATCACCTGGAACAGCGGGTGGTGGGAGGTGGCCCGGTCCGGGTTGACCGCCTCGACGAGCCGCTCGAAGGGCACGTCCTGGTGGGCGTAGGCGGCCAGGTCGCGCTCGCGGACGCGGGAGAGCAGCTCGCGGAAGGCCGGGTCGCCGCCGGTGTCGGTGCGCAGCACCAGCGTGTTGACGAAGAAGCCGACCAGGTTCTCCACGGCGGCGTCGGTGCGGCCCGCGATGGTCGAGCCGATCGGCACGTCCTCGCCCGCGCCGAGCCGCGTCAGCAGCCCCGCCAGCGCGGCCTGGAGCACCATGAAGACGCTGGTCCCCGTCTCGGCGGCGAGCGCGGCCAGGGAGCGGTGCAGCCCGGCGGGCACGGTGACGTCCAGGCGCGCGCCGGAGTTGTCGCGGCGCACCGGTCGCGGCCGGTCGCTCGGCAGCTCCAGCCGTTCCGGCAGCCCGGCCAGGGCCTCGCGCCAGTGGGCGAGCTGCCGGGCACCCTCACCGCCGTCCTCGCCGTCCTCGGCGCCCGCGCCGTCCCCGTCGGCGCCGAGCAGGTCACGCTGCCACAGCGTGTAGTCGGCGTACTGCACCGGCAGCGGCGCCCAGTCGGGGGCCGTGCCGGCGGTCCGGGCGGCGTAGGCGGTGCCCAGGTCACGGGCGAGGGGCGCCAGCGACCAGCCGTCGCCCGCGATGTGGTGCAGGACGAGGAGCAGCACGTGCTCCTCGGGCGCCACCCGCAGCAGGGTGGCCCGCAGCGGTACGTCCCGGGTCAGGTCGAAGGTGTGCCGGGCGGTGCGCGCGAGGTCGGCGGCCAGCCGCTCCGGGGCGCTGTCCAGCGTCTCCAGCAGGGGCACGGCCCGCTCGGCGGACAGGATCACCTGGTGGGGGCCGTGCGCGTCCTCGGCGAAGACGGTGCGCAGGCTCTCGTGCCGGGCCACCACGTCGCCGAGGGCCGCGGACAGCGCGGCGCCGTCCACCGGGCCCGCCAGCCGCAGCGCGGCCGGGATGTTGTAGAGCGGCGAGGGCCCCTCGTACTGGTGGATGAACCACAGGCGCCGCTGCGCGAAGGAGAGCGGCAGGCGGTCGGGGCGCGGCCGGGCGGTGACCGCGGCACGGGCCCGCCCGCCGTCCGTCAGCGCGGGCGCCAGCTCCGCCACGGTCGGCGCCTCGAAGACGCGCCGGATCGGCACCTCCGCCCCGGCGGTGGCACGGATGCGGCTGATCAGCCGGGTGGCGAGCAGCGAGTGGCCGCCCAGGTCGAAGAAGCTGTCGTCGACACCGACCTCGGCCACGCCGAGCACCTCGGCGAAGAGCGTGCACAGCAGCTCCTCGCCCGGCGTGCGCGGCGCCCGCCCGCCGGAACGCGCGGTCTCCGCGGGCGCGGGCAGGGCCCGCCGGTCGAGCTTGCCGTTCGGCGTGACGGGCAGCCGGGGCAGACCGACGAAGGCCGAGGGCACCATGTACCCGGGCAGCACCTCCCGCAGCCGCGCGGCGAGCACACCACCGTCCGGGCCGGGGTGCGCCCCGGTCCCCGTCCCGGCGTCCGCTCCGGCGTTCGCCGCCGTGCCGTCCGGCCCGGGGTGGGTCCCGGTGTCCGCAGGGGTGTCCGTGAGTGTGTCCGGGTTCCGCGCCGGCACGGTGTAGGCGACCAGGCGCTGGTCGCCGGGGCGGTCCTCGCGCAGGACGACGGCGGCCTGGGCGATCTCCGGCTGCCGTACGAGCGCGGCCTCGATCTCGCCGAGTTCGATGCGGAAGCCGCGCAGCTTGACCTGGTGGTCGGCGCGCCCGAGGTAGTCGAGGCTGCCGTCGTGGTTCCAGCGCGCCAGGTCGCCGGTGCGGTACATCCGGCTGCCGGGCGCGCCGTGCGGGTCGGCGGTGAAGCGCTCGGCGCTCAGCGCGGGGCGGCCCAGGTAGCCGCGGGCGAGCTGCACACCGGCGATGTACAGCTCGCCGGGCGCCCCGGCCGGGACCGGGCGCAGCGCGGCGTCCAGCACGTACATCCGGGTGTTCCACACCGGCCGTCCGATCGGCACCGGTCCGTCGCCGGTGTCCTCGGCGCACGGCCAGTACGTCACGTCGACGGCGGCCTCGGTGGGCCCGTACAGGTTGTGCAGCGGCACCTCCGACACGGCCCGGAAGCGGGCCCGCAGCTCCGCCGGGAGCGCCTCGCCGCTGCAGAACACCCGCCGCACCGGCGTCGCACCGCCCAGCGCGGCCGCGGCGGGCTCCCGCAGGAACACGTCGAGCATCGACGGCACGAAGTGCAGGGTGGTCACGCCCTCGCGCCGGACGGTGTCGGCCAGGTAGGCCGGGTCCGTGTGGCCCCCGGGCCGGGCCACGACCAGGGTGGCGCCCTGGACGAGCGGCCAGAAGAACTCCCACACGGACACGTCGAAGCCGGACGGCGTCTTCTGCAGCACCCGGTCGGACGGCTCCAGGCCGTACGTGTCCTGCATCCAGGCCAGCCGATTGACGATCGCCCGGTGGGGGATCACCACGCCCTTGGGACGGCCGGTGGACCCCGAGGTGTAGATGACGTAGGCGGGGTGGCCGGGGTCGGGCACCGCCCGCGGGACGGTGACGGGCGGGGCGGCCGGCCCCGCCGCGGCCGGCTCGTCGAGCAGCAGCCGCGGCGTGCCGTCCGCGGGCAGCCGCTCCGCCGTGTCCCGGGTGGTCAGGACGAGCAT
Organism: Streptomyces sp. NPDC111628; assembly: GCF_055635195.1. Classification (NCBI taxonomy): domain Bacteria; kingdom Bacillati; phylum Actinomycetota; class Actinomycetes; order Kitasatosporales; family Streptomycetaceae; genus Streptomyces; species Streptomyces sp. NPDC111628. The sequence goes on from NZ_JBVKBZ010000009.1 coordinate 154,552, forward strand.
CGCGCCCGCGTCCCGCAGGATGTGCGCGATGCGCTCGGCCGGATAGCCGGGGTCCACGGGGACGTACGCGGCACCCGACCTGAGCACCGCGAGCAGCGCCACCACCAGCTCCGCGGACCGCTCCACGGCGACCGCGACGAACCGTTCCGGGCCCGCGCCCCGCGCCGCCAGCGCACCGGCCAGCCGCTCGGCGCGGGCGTCCAGTTCGGCGTACGTCAGCGAGGTGCCCTCGTACACCAGGGCCTCGTGCCCGGGCGTGCGGGCGGCCCGCGCGGCGAACAGCTCGGGCAGCGTGGTCTCCGGGACCTCGTGGGCGGTGTCGTTCCAGCCGTCGAGGACCCGCTCCCGCTCGTCCGGCGTCAGCAGGGCGACTCCGTCGACCGTGGCGGCGGGGTCGGCCGCCAGCTCCGCCAGGAACCGGACGAAGCGTTCCTGCAGCGCCGTCAGGTCCTGGGCGCCGTACACCTGCGGGTTGCCCTCGAAGTCGACGCGCAGGCCGGACTCGGGGGTGCCGGTCAGCACGATGTTCAGGTCGTCCGTCGGACCCGAACTGATGCTGCGCATCAGGCCGACCGGGCCGCCGAAGTCCACCGGCCTGATGTACGGCATGACGTTGACGGTGGGCCCCGACACCCCCGCGCCGCCCAGCTCGCGGTCGAGGTCCTCGCCGCGGAAGCGGCTGTGCGCCAGCAGGCCGCTCATCGCCTCGGACACGGTCTCGACCACCCGCGCGAAACTCTCGCCGGGGCGCACCGCCAGCCGCAGCGGCAGCCGGTTGGAGACCATGCCGGGGGTGATCCGGGCGTTCGCGCCGTAGCGCCCGGTGACCGGCACCGACACCACGAGGTCCCGGGCGCCCGTCGTCCGGTGCAGGAAGGCGGCCACACCGGCGATGACCACGCGGGCCCAGTGCGCACCGGTCGCCTCGGCGGCCCGGCCGAGCACCTCCGTGCGCTCCGGGGGCAGGCCCAGGCTCGTCACGGTCGGCGCGAGGACCCGGCCGCCGCCGCGCCCGGTGAGCGAGACGGGCTCGGGGCGGTCGGCGAACAGGCCGGTCCAGTAGGCCCGGTCCCGCTCGTACCGCGCCGACGCGCGGTAGGCCTCCTCGCCCGCGACCATCCGGTCCGTGTCCCCGAAGGCGGCCGCGGGCACCGCACGCCCGTCCCGCAGCGCGCGGTACACCTCGGCCAGCCGCTCGTAGAACAGGGCCATGCTGGTGCCGTCGATCACGATGTGGTGGACGCCCAGGTAGTACAGGTGCCGTCCGCCGCCGAGCGTGAACAGCGCGTGGCTGCTCAGACCGGGCCGGTCCAGGGGCAGCGGCGTCGCGCGGTCCCGCTCCATCCACCGCTGGGCCTCGCCCTCGGGGTCCTCGTGCCCGGAGAGGTCGATGTGGCGCAGCAGTACGGGGGTGTACGGCACCCCGTCCGGGTCCTCGACGGCGTCCGAACCCTCCGGCGCGGGCGGGCAGTACGCGCGGTACGGCCGGCCCTCCTCGTCGGTGAGGAAGCGCGAGCAGAGCGTCTCCGTCCCGGCCACGGTGTGCCGCAGGGCCGCGCTCAGCACCGCGTGGTCCAGCGGTCCGTCGATCTCCAGGCAGGAGCCGGTCCGGTAGTGGGCGCCACGCGGGTCCAGCTGCTGGGCGAGCCACACCTCGTGCTGCGCGCTCGTCAGACCGTGCCGAAGCGAAGAGTTCTCAGACACCTGTCTCCTCACAATGCAAAACAAACAAGATGTGTGCTCGTGCGGCATTTACCGGACGGCATTCAATTGAGAGCGAACTGGGACGCTAGCAAGCCTGCGACGAGCTGGTCAATATACTTATGCGAGCAGATAACCGCAGGTAGGAGCCTTGATAACCAGTCGATAGCGAGGTTATACGGGTCATTTGTAGAGTGTGGCCACGCGCATTTCTCATTGCTGCCGGAGAAAGAGAGGACCCCTTCCCTCTTCCCGGCGGGCGCTCCCTCAGCGCTCCCTCCTTTCCCCTTCATTCATTGGAGAGCCGCCATGCCGCCCAGTGACATCGCGTACGCCGAGCTGTACGTCGCGGACGACCGGGAGGCGTCCGGCTTCCTCGTCGACAGCCTCGGTTTCGTCCCCCTGGCGGTGGCGGGCCCCGCCACCGGTACCCACGACCGCCGGTCCACCGTGCTGCGCAGCGGTGAGGTCACGCTCGTGGTCACCCAGGCGCTGTCGCCGGACACCCCGGTCGCCCGGTACGTGGAGCGGCACGGCGACTCCATCGCCGACCTCGCCTTCGGCTGCGACGACGTGCGCTCCTGCTTCGACCGCGCGGTCCTCGCCGGTGCCGAGGTGCTGCAGTCCCCGACGCCCTCCCACCGGGCGGGCCAGGACGCGTGGTTCGCCACCGTCGCCGGTTTCGGGGACATCCGGCACACCCTGGTCCCGGCGGGGGGCGGGGGCGGCGCGGGGCTGCTGCCGCCCGACCGGGACTGGGCGCTGCTCCCGGCCGCCACGGGCCGCACGGGGCCGCGGCCCCTCCTCGACCACGTGGCCGTCTGCCTGGAGTCCGGCACGCTGCGCAGCACCGCCGAGTTCTACGAAGCGGCCTTCGACATGCCCTACTACTCCTCCGAGTACATCGAGGTGGGCGAGCAGGCGATGGACTCCATCGTCGTGCGCAACGCCGGCGGCGGCATCACCTTCACGCTCATCGAGCCGGACGACACCCGGGTGCCGGGCCAGATCGACCAGTTCCTGAGCGCCCACGACGGGCCGGGCGTCCAGCACCTGGCCTTCCTGGTGGACGACATCGTCGGCTCGGTCCGCTCGCTCGGCAACCGCGGCGTGGCCTTCCTGCGCACCCCGGGCGCCTACTACGACCTGCTCACCGATCGGGTCGGCGCGATGGCCGACGCCATCGAGGACCTGCGCGAGACCAACGTCCTCGCGGACCGCGACGAGTGGGGCTACCTGCTCCAGATCTTCACCCGCTCGCCCTACCCGCGCGGCACCCTCTTCTACGAGTACATCCAGCGCAACGGCGCCCGCGGCTTCGGCAGTTCCAACATCAAGGCCCTGTACGAGGCCGTCGAGCGAGAGCGGGAAGTGGCCGACCGATGACCCCCACCGTCCGGCACCCCGCGGAAGCCGGGAGCCCGGCGTCCGCGGGGACCGGGACCCGGGGGTCCGCCGAGCCCGGGCCCGCCGCGCCGGTGGCGCCCGCGGAGCCGGAAGCGGTGGTACCGGGGGAGCGGGCGCCCGCCCTGCCGGGGAACGCGGCGCCCGCGGAGCCCGGGGCGGTGGGGCCCGAGGGGTCCGGGGCCCCGGCACGCGTGACGGCCGGGAGCCCGGCGGGCGGCAGCGGTGGCCAGGTGCGGGAGCCGCTCGCGCTCGACGACTTCGCGCGGCTTGCGCGCGGGCAACTACCGGCGGCCACGTGGGACTTCATCGCGGGCGGGGCTGGGCGGGAGCGGACTCTCGCTGCCAACGAGGCCGTTTTCGGGGCCGTACGGCTGCGGCCCAGGGCGCTGCCCGGCATCGAGGAGCCGGACACCTCCGTGGAGGTACTCGGCTCCCGGTGGCCGGCGCCCGTGGGCATCGCGCCGGTGGCCTACCACGAACTCGCCCACCCCGGCGGCGAACCGGCGACCGCCGCGGCGGCCGGCGCGCTCGGACTCCCGCTCGTCGTCAGCACCTTCGCGAGCCGGAGCCTCGAAGAGGTGGCCCAGGCGGCGGGCGCACCGCTGTGGCTCCAGCTGTACTGCTTCCGGGACCACGAGACCACCCTGGGCCTGGCCCGCAGGGCCCGCGACAGCGGCTACCAGGCGCTGGTACTCACCGTCGACACCCCGTTCACCGGCCGCCGGCTGCGCGACCTGCGCAACGGCTTCTCGGTCCCCGCCCACATCGCCCCGGCCAACCTGACCGGCACGGCGGCGGCCGGCAGCGCGAGCCCCGGTGCGCACAGCAGGCTGGCCTTCGACCGCCGCCTGGACTGGTCCTTCGTGGCCGACCTGGGCGCGGCGAGCGGCCTCCCGGTGCTGGCCAAGGGCGTGCTGACCGCGGCGGACGCCGAGGCCGCGGTCGCGGCGGGCGTCGCGGGCATCGTCGTCTCCAACCACGGCGGCCGCCAACTCGACGGCGCACCGGCGACCCTGGAGGCGCTGCCCGAGGTGGTGTCCGCCGTGCGCGGACGCTGCCCGGTCCTCCTCGACGGCGGCGTACGCACCGGCGCCGACGTCCTCGCCGCCCTGGCTCTCGGCGCCCGTGCCGTCCTGGTCGGGCGGCCCGCGCTGTACGCGCTGGCGGTCGGCGGCGCCGCGGGCGTGCGCCGGATGCTCACCCTGCTGACCGAGGACTTCGCCGACACGATGGTGCTCACCGGCCACGCCGCGACCGGCACGATCGGCCCGGACACCCTGGCCCCGCCGCACCACGGCCCGCCGCACGACGCCCCGCCGCACGACGGTCCGCACATCGCGCCCCGCCCGGCGCCGTACCGAGACAGGAGCCACGGATGACCACCACCACCCCAGCGCGCACGGACCGGGACGGCGTCCTGGCGCGGACCGCCCTGCACCCCAGCCTCTCCGCCCCGCTGCTCGACACGATGAACTTCCTCAACGAGGTGACCCTCCGCTACCCGCAGGCGATCTCCTTCGCCCCGGGGCGCCCCTACGAGGGGGACTTCGACGTCGCACGCGTCCCCGGGTACATCGAGACCTACCTCGACCACCTGCGCGAGCGCGGCCACTCCGAGGAGCGCGTCCGCACCGCGCTCTACCAGTACGGCGAGACCGCCGGGCAGATCAGGGACATCGTCGCCCGCATGCTCGAGGTGGACGAGGACCTGACCGTCGACCCCGCCTCCGTGGTGGTGACGGTCGGCTGCCAGGAGGCCGTCCTGCTCACCCTGCGCGCCCTGTTCACCGGACCGGACGACGTGCTCCTCGTCGACAGCCCCGCCTACGTCGGCATCACCGGCGCGGCCGGCCTGCTGGACATCCCCGTGGTACCGGTGCCCGGCACCCCCGACGGACCGAGCCCGGAAGGGCTCGAACGCACCGTCCGGGAGATCGAGGCGAGCGGCCGGCGCGCCAGGTGCCTGTACGTCGTGCCCGACTGCTCCAACCCGACCGGCGTCAGCATGCGCCGCGAGGCCCGCACCGCCCTGCTCGACGCCGCCGCGCGGCTGGACCTGCTCCTCCTGGAGGACAACCCCTACGGGGTGTTCAGCCGGGTGCGCCGCCCCACCCTCAAGTCCCTCGACACCGAACGGCGCGTCGTCTACCTCGGCTCCTTCGCGAAGACCGCCTTCCCGGGCGCCCGCGTCGGCTTCGTCGTCGCCGACCAGCTCGTGGCCGGCGCGGACGGGCGGCCGCCCGGTCTGCTCGCCCACGAACTGGCCAAGGTCAAGAGCATGGTCACCGTCAACACCCCCACCCTGAGCCAGGCCGCGGTCGCCGGACTGCTGCTGCAGAACGGCGGGGGACTGCGGGCGGCGAACGAGGCCTCGGCCCGCCACTACCAGTCCACGATGCGGTGCCTGCGCGACACCCTCGCCGCCGAACTGCCTCCAGGTTCACCGGAGTCGGACGGCGTGCGGTGGAACGACCCCGACGGCGGGTTCTTCCTGACCCTCGACGTGCCCTTCGAGGCGGACGAGGCCGCGCTGGACGTCTCCGCGGAGAAGTACGGCGTCATCTGGACGCCGATGCGCCACTTCCACCTGGACGACGCGGGCGACCGGCAGATCCGGCTGTCGTGCAGCTACCTCACCACCGACCGCGCCGCCGAGGGGGCGACGCGGCTGGCCCGCTTCGTCAAGGACCGCGCGACGTCTAACGGTTGAGGTCGCTGTCCTTCACCAGCCCCGCCTCGTAGGCGATGATCGCCGCCTGCACCCGGTTGCGGACCTCCAACTGGGTGAAGATGGCGCTGACATACGTCTTGATCGTGCCCTCGACCAGATGCAGCCGCTGCGCGATCTCCGCGTTCGACAGCCCCGCCCCCAGCATGCCGAGGACCTCCTGCTCCCGCTTGGTCAGCAGCGTCGTACGCTCCCCCGACACCTCCGAGCGCGGTGAGGGGGCCCGGCGGAGTTCGGTCATCAGCCGCCGCGCCACCAGCGGGGAGAGGCAGGAGCCGCCGGACGCCACCGCCCGTACGCCGGAGATCAGGTCCCGCGGGTCGGACGCCTTGAGCAGGAACCCGGCCACGCCCTGGTCCAGGGCCCGTTCGATGTACCGGTCCTCGCCGAAGGTGGTGAGGACGACCACCGCGGTGTCCGGGTTGGTGGTCCGCATCTCACCCGCGGCCGTCAGGCCGTCCATCTCCGGCATCCGGATGTCGAGCAGGGCCACGTCGGGCCGGTGCTTGCGGGCCAGTTCGACCGCCTCCCGCCCGTCGGCCGCCTCGGCGACCACCTCGATGCCCGGCTCGGTCGTCAGGATGGAGCGAACCCCGGCCCTGATGATGGTCTCGTCGTCGGCGAGCAGTACGCGAATCATCCGATCCTTCCCTGGTGGTCAGAGCGTGTCCTTGGCCATGAGGACATCATCCTTGAAGCACAGCCGGTACATGGCGCCGCCGAAGTCGAGCAGACCGCTGCTCGCCCGGTAGTACTCGCAGGTCGTGCCGGCCGGGACGGACGGCTCGGAGGTGACCGGCGGCGGCTTCTTGATCCGGCGCTCCGGCAGCGCGGGCGCCAGATCGGCGCGGGTCTCGCCCACCCGGATCCGGGCGTAGTCCTCGGGGGCGAGGGACGTGGTCGCCGAGGTGAAGACGTAGAGCCCGCCGAGGAACGCCACGATGGCGGCGCCGAGCACCGCCGGGATCAGCGCGGCCCGCCGGGCGTCCCGCCTGATCCGGGCCCGGGTGCGCAGCAGCGCGGCCCGGGAGGCGCTGCGCCGCGGCCCGGAGGCGGCGGGCAGGTCCGCCGCGCCGGCCGCGGCCCGCCCGTCGTTCCCGGCCGTCGCGGCCCCGGGCACCGTGCCGCCGCCCGTGCCGTCCCCGTCGGCCGGGCCCGGCGAACCCGGCTCCGGCGGTTCGGTGGACCGCGACGGCGAGGAGGCGCCGCGCGGCAGCCGCGCGTACACCTCGAAGCCGCCCGCCCGCGGGCCCGTGCGCAGGGTGCCGCCCGCGAGCCGGACCCGCTCGTCGAGGCCGATCAGCCCCGACCCGCTCCCGGTCGCCGGAGCACTTCCGCCGCGCTCCGGCCGCTCGTTGACGACCGACACCACCGTCTCGTCCGCGGTGTGCGTCACCCGTACGTCGATGGGGGCGCCCGGCGCGTGCTTGGCCGCGTTGGTGAGCGCCTCCTGCACCACCCGGTAGGCCGCGAGGTCGGACAGCAGGGGCGTGCCGGGCCGGTCCCGGGCGCCGTCCTCCTGGAACCTGACCGGCGTACCGGACCGCTGGAAGCGGCGCACGAGCTGGGCGACGGACTCGTCGGCGGGGGTCAGCGACGGATTGGGGTCCTCCCGCAGCAGCCCGATCACCTCGTGCAGCCGCTCGGTGGCCATCGTGCACCGCTCCCGCAACTGGCCCACCGACTCCCGGTGCTGCTCCGACAGCCCGGGGGCCAGTTCCAGGCCGCCGGCGAGCAGGGCCATCACGCTCAGCTCGTGGCCCAGGGAGTCGTGGATGTCCTGCGCGATCCTGGCCCGCTCCTTCATCCTGGCCTGGTCGGCGATGTAGCGCTGGCGCCACTCCAGTTGCTCGGCGTGCTCCCAGCCGGCGTGGGTCAGCGCGGTGCGCTGGCTCCACCAGTTGCCCGCCCACCAGGGCAGCACACAGGCGACGAACTCGGTCATCAGCAGGCTCAGCCAGTCCTTGCCCTGGCCGACGGTGCCCACCAGCAGGAGCCCGGCCACGGCGACACAGAGGAACACCAGGTGCGCGGGCCACAGCCGGGTCAGTCTGCGGCCCGCGAGGCAGCTCAGCACCACCGTCGCCATCGCCGGCCACAGGTTCGCCCCGAACCACGGATAGAACAGCGTCAGCAGCGCCGCGAGCAGCAGGGACAGCAGCGGTGCGGTGCGCTGCACCACGACCGCGGCCGCGATGAGCAGACAGGCGGTCAGCCAGGCCACCGGCGCCGTGCCGAGCGTCCCGGTGGCGAACGCGGAGGGCACGAGCAGCACGAGCAGCAGCACGAGATCGGCGCGCCGGGTGAACGGGCGCTCGGAGCCAAGGACCCGTACAAGCGATTCGATTCGTCGGCGCACGGCCTGCCATCGGTGCATTCCAGCACGCTACAAGAGCGGCCCCGGCCGCCGGATCTGCCGAAAGTCGACTGCGGTCGTTGCCGATCGCCAGATGTTTCGTGCCCTTTCCCCTCCCTAGCGTTGAGGACGTGACTTTGGAAGGAGCCACCAGGCGATGATCACTTTGGACCGACTGACCAAGCGGTACGGCGACAAGACGGCCGTCTCGGACCTCTCGTTCGAGATCAATCCGGGAAAGGTCACGGGATTCCTCGGCCCGAACGGCGCGGGAAAGTCGACGACGATGCGCATGATCGTCGGTCTGGACGCGCCCACCTCGGGCCGGGCCCTGGTGGGCGGCAAGCGGTACGAGGAGCTGCGGCACCCGTTGCGGGAGGTCGGTGCGCTGCTCGACGCCCGCGCGGGCCACCCCGGCCGTTCGGCCCGGCACCACCTGCTCGGCCTGGCCCGCAGCAACGGGATCCCGGCGTCCCGGGTCGGCGAGGTCCTTCAGACGGTGGGCCTGTCCGAGGTGGCGAACAAGCGCATCGGCTCCTTCTCCCTCGGCATGGGCCAGCGGCTCGGGATCGCCGCCGCCCTGCTGGGCGACCCCAAGGTGCTGCTCTTCGACGAGCCGGTCAACGGACTGGACCCGGACGGTGTGCGCTGGGTCCGCGAGCTGATGCGTTCCCTCGCGGCGGAGGGCAGGACGATCTTCGTGTCCAGCCACCTGATGAGCGAGATGCAGGAGACCGCCGACCACCTCCTGGTCATCGGCCGCGGAAAGATCATCGCCGACGCGCCGATCGAGGAGGTCATCGCGGGCAGCTCGCTGACCGCCGTACGGGTGCGGACCCCGCAGCCCGACGTGCTCAGGCGGGAGCTGCTGGAGTTCGGGCTGCGCGTCGAGCCGAACGCGGACTCCGCGCCCGACGAACTGCTCGTCGTCGGCGGAACCCTGGAGGAGATCGGCGACCTCGCCTTCCACCACCGCGTTCCCATCCACGAACTCAGCATGCGCAAGGCCAGCCTGGAACAGGCGTACATGGAACTCACCGCCGCGAGCGTGGAGTACGGCTCTCCCGCGCTCTCCCAGGTCACCGAAGTCCCGGACCACCAGAAGGCGTAACTGGATATGACTACTACAACCGTCCCCAAGCTCGTGGGTCCCGTGAAGGGCGGCGGCTTCAAGGGTGCCGTCGCGTTCGAGTGGACCAAGTTCTGGAGCGTGCGGGCCACCTGGTGGAACCTGGCCGTCGGCCTGCTGCTCACCGTGGCCTTCGCCGCCATGGTCGGCGCCTCCGCCGACGCCAGCGCGAAGAAGGGCGTCGACGTCACGATGCCCGCCCCGCACCACGCCTCGCAGGCCTTCCTCATCTCCCAGCTGACCATCGTGGTGCTCGCCACCCTCGCCCTCACCAGCGAGTACTCCAGCGGCTCGATCCGCACCACGCTGCAGAGCGTGCCCGCGCGCGGCCGGATGCTGCGCTCCAAGACCCTGGTCGTCGCCGCCGTCGTGGTCGCCGCGGGCTTCGTCTTCAGCCTGCTGGGCACCCTGGTGGCCGCGCCCCTGATGGGCGACTACGGCGACTACAGCAGCGGCCAGCTGTTCGGCACCGCGCTCGGCGCCGGGGTCTACCTCGCCCTCCTCGCCGTCATGGCCATCGGGCTCGGCACCGTCCTGCGCAGCGCCGCGGGCACCATCACGACCCTCATCATGGTCCTGCTCGCGCTGCCCCAGCTGATGGGCGTCGTCGGCGCCAAGTGGCTGGAGACCGCCTCGGACTACATGCCGAGCGTCGCCGGTACCGTCCTGCTGACCCAGGACAGCGACCCCTACGGCGCCGGCACCGCGCTGCTGGTCCTCCTGGTGTGGGCGCTGGCCGCCTACGCCGCCGGCACCGCGGTCCTGCGCCGCCGCGACGCCTGACGCCCCACCCGTCCTGGCTCCCGAAGGGGCCGTGCTCCGGCAGCCGGAGCACGGCCCCTTCGTCGATACCGGTGCGATAAGGGGCCCATAGCGCGTCCCGCCAAGGTGGTGGAGCCGTATCCGCCCCCCACCTTGGAGGCCGCCCGTGCGCACCACGACCAGGACCCGGACCACGCTCGCCGCCCTCGGTGCGGCGCTCGCCCTCGGCGTCGCCGCCGCCCCCGCCCAGGCGGCCCCCGCGGACAAGCCCCAGGTACTCGCCTCCTTCACCCAGACCAGCGCGTCCAGTCAGAACGCCTGGCTCGCGGCCAACCGGAACCAGTCCGCCTGGGCCGCCTACGAGTTCGACTGGTCCACGGACCTGTGCACCCAGGCGCCCGACAACCCCTTCGGCTTCCCGTTCAACACGGCCTGCGCGCGCCACGACTTCGGTTACCGCAACTACAAGGCGGCGGGCAGCTTCGACGCCAACAAGAGCCGCATCGACAGCGCCTTCTACGAGGACATGAAGCGCGTCTGCACCGGCTACACCGGCGAGAAGAACACGGCCTGCAACAGCACCGCCTGGACCTACTACCAGGCCGTCAAGATCTTCGGCTGAGCAGAGCCGACCGAGCCTGCCGAGCCGAGCAGCGCGGGCCCGGGCCGAGGAGGGGAAGACGCATGCGCAGCGTCGTCATCGTGGGCGCCGGAGTGATCGGCCGCTCCGTGGGGCTCGCTCTGCGGCGGCACGGCGTGACCACGTACCTGACCGACGCCGACCCCGAGGCGGCGCTGGCGGGCGAACGCTGCGGGGCCGGCTTCGCGGCGCCGCCGCCGCGGCAGGCCGACATCGCGGTGCTCGCGGTGCCGCCCGACCAGGTCGCGCCGGTGCTCGCCGAGCACCAGAAACTCGGCACGGCCCGCTGCTACACCGACGTCTCCGGCGTCAAGGTGCGTCTGCACCGGGAGGTCAGGGCGCACGGCTGCGACCTGGCCTCCCTGGTCAGCGGCGCCCCCGTGGTCGGGGGCAGCGGCCCGGTCCGGGCGCGGGCCGACCTCTTCGACGGCAGGCCCTGGGCCCTCACGCCCACCGAGGCCACCGGGAACCTCGCCCTGAACTGCGCGCTGGAACTGGTCGCGCTGTGCGGGGCGGTCTCGGTGCTGCTGGACCCCGAGACCCACGACCGCGCCGTGGCCCTCGTCTCGCACGCCCCGCACCTGGTCGCGAGCCTGGTCGCCGCGCGGCTGCTCGGTGGCGACGAGTCGGCCGTACGCCTCGCCGGCCAGGACCTGCGGGACGTCACCAGGACCGCGGACGCCAACCCGGAACGCTGGGCCCGCATCCTGACCGCCAACGCCGGTCCCGTCGCCGACCAGTTGGACGACTGGGCGGCCGAGGCGCAGGCGATGGCCCGCGAACTGCGCGACGCCGCCCGGTCCGGGGACACCGACGGCCCGGTCCGGCTGCGGGAGACCCTGCGCTTCGGCGTGGCCGGACGCGCCCGTATCCGGGAGCCGCACACCCCCTCGCCCTGAGCCGGGGGGCGACGGACCGCCGTGGACCCCGGCACCCCGAGGACCCGCGCCACCACCGTCATCCGGCACCACCGATGGAAAGGACACGACCATGCGTGGAATCCTGCGCGCCACGGCGCTCACCGCCGCGATCGGCGCGGTCGCCCTGCTCCCGACGACGGCCGCCTCCGCCGCGCCCGCCGGGGCCGCCGCGCCCGCCGGGCCCGCGGCCTCCGGCTGTGTCACGGACAGCGAGACCGGGGACAACGGCCGGGGCGAGATCACCGTCTGCGTCGAGGACGGCGAGGTACGGGTGACCGGTCACGTCGAGGACCTCAAGCCCGGCGGCCCCTTCAACGGAGGGGACTCCGGCTGCGTGGGCTGGTGGATCGACTGGGAGACGGCGTCCGGCCCCGACTCCAGCACCACCCCGCTGGCCTGCCCGCACTTCACCGACAAGCCCTACGTCGAGTTCGACTACGACCCGACCGATTCGGAGTACGGCCCCAAGGACGTCACGGGCGTGGCGGACACCCATCTCACGATGGTCTTCATGTGACGGTCCCGCCCGCACGCCCGGCCCTGTCGAAAGGACAGGGCCGGCGCGCACGGCGGACGACGGAAGTCCAGGCGCTTCACCGGTCGGCCCACGGAGATCGCATCCACTTGTGACGACCAAGGTGATGAAACCGCCGTTGCCGCTTCCACCTCGTGTTTTGCGCTCCTAGCGTGATCGGTGTTCCTGCTTCCGACGAAGTGAGCGCTGATGCCGAACGTGATGGGAGCCGGTCGTCCGGCGCGCCGGTGTGCCGCCCTCGTGGCGGCCCTGCTGCTGGCCCTCGTGTCCTTCGGCGCGGGCGCCCCCGGCACGGCCGCCGCGCGGGCCGCACCGGCCGCCGACGCCGCGTGGACCGCGTCCGCCCTGCCCGCGCCGACCGGCGCCCTGCCGGTCGGGGTGCGCACCGCGCACCTGCGTGACACCTCCCGGCGCGATCCCTGGAACCCCGACCGGTACCGCGAGCTGGCCCTCTCGCTCTGGTACCCGGCGCTGCCCTCGCGGGCGCCGCGCGCCTCGTACGTCACGGCCCGGGAGTCGGCGCTGATCCTGCGCTTCCACCACGTCGAGGGCGTGCCCGCCGACCTGCTCGGCCGCATCCGCGTCCACGCGCGCACCGCCCCGCCGCCGCTGCCCGCACCCGCCCGCGGGCTGCCCCTCGTCCTGCTCTCACCGGGCTTCGCGCTGCCCCGCTCCTCGCTGACCGGGCTCGCCGAGGAGCTGGCGAGCCGCGGGTACGCCGTCGCCGCGGTCGACCACGCCTACGAGGCCCCGGCCATCAGCCACCCCGACGGTCGGGTGACCGGCTGCCTGGCCTGCCGACGGCACCCGGAGGGCGCACGGGTCGCCGCCACCCGCGCCGCGGACCTCCGCTTCGTGCGCGAGCGGCTGCTGCGGTCGCCGGGCGCCGTGGGGCTGCCGCGGCTCGACCCGTCGCGGGTGGCGGTGGTGGGCCACTCGATGGGCGGCGCCGCGGCCTTCGAGGCGCTGCGCACCGACGCCGGTTTCGCCGCCGCGGCCAACCTGGACGGCACCGTCCACACCGGCGGGAGGAGCCCGGTGGACCGGCCGTTCCTGCTGCTCGGCGCGGGCGAGCACGGCCGGCCCGGCGCCGACCCCACCTGGCAGCGGGCCTGGCGGGACCTGACGGGACCGCGCCGCTGGCTGTCGGTCCGGGGCGCCGGGCACCTGTCCTTCACCGACTACGCCCGGCTCCTCGAACGCACCGGCACGGCGGGCGAGGAGGTCACGCTCGGCGCGGCCGACGCCGGGCGCGTCACCAGGGAGCTGGTGGTGGCCTTCCTCGACGAACGGCTGCGCCGGTACGGCCCCCGCCTCGACACCGCCGCCGGGCAGGACCCGGAGGTCCTCACCCACGGACGCTGAACGGCCCGCGGGAAAACGGATCGATATCGGAAGGAAAAACGGTCTCAGTACCTTGACCGGGGTCGGCAGGGTCCGCGACCCGCGCAGAGTCTCCAGCCCGACGCTCCCGGAAGGAATGCGACGTGACCAATCCGTTCGAAGACGCAGACGGCCGCTATCTCGTGCTGGTCAATGATGAGGGTCAGCACTCGCTGTGGCCGTCCTTCGTGGACGTGCCCGCCGGGTGGACGGTCGCCCTCGGCGAGTCCGACCGGGAGGCGTGCCTGGAGTACGTGGAGAAGAACTGGACCGACATGCGGCCCAGGAGCCTCGTGGAGGCGATGAGCACCGGCAACTGACCGGACACGACGGCCCGTACGTCCCCGGAGGGGGGCGTACGGGCCGTCGCCGTCTCCGGCTCAGTCGGTGAGGGCCACGGCGACCGGCGCCGCGGTCTCCAGGGACCCCACGGCCGTCAGGCAGTGGGACGCGTGCAGCCGCACCAGCTCCTGCCACTGGAAGCGCATCCCGCCCCAGCGGCTGCGGCCGACCGCCTCCAGGAGCTGCGCGTCGACCAGGGTCTCGATCAGGTCCTCGGCCTCCAGCAGGTCCGTGCCGAGCACCCGGGCCGCCTGCGCCGCGTCGAAGTCCGCGTCGCCGAGGCGGCTCAGCTCCCGGTAGGCGAAGGCCACCCTGGGGTCCAGCTCCCGCATGCTGCGGTCCAGCCGGGCGCGCAGCGAGTCCTCCCCGATGCTGAGGGCCGCCAGCCGGTCGCCCGAGCGTTCCAGCCGGGAGACCAGGTCGAGCACGCGCCAGTGCGTCTTGGTGAGCAGCCTGGCCGCGGCGGCCCGCAGCGCCAGCGGCGAGTGCCCGCACAGTGCGGCGAGCCTGCTGGTCGCCTCGGGGACGTCCTGCGCCCGTGAGTCCCGCAGCACGCCGGCCAGCGTCTCCCGCGCCTCGTCGTCCGACAGGGGCGCGACCCGCAGCCGGAAGGTGCGGTACTTCTGCATCAGCTCGTCCAGGTTGGCCCGGCCGGTGATGAGTACGCAGCACCCGCCGCTCGTGGGCAGCAGATGACGTACCTGGGCGTAGGACGAGGCGTGGTCGAGCACGATCAGGACCCGCCTGCCCTCCAGCAGTCCGCGGTACCGCTCCGCCGCCTCCGCGGGCTCGGCGGGCAGCGGACCCTCTTCCCCCAGCTGGCGCAGGAAGTGGTGGAGCACCTCCAGCGGGCCGCCCTCCCGCAGGTCGGCGAAGAGCTGCCCGTCGGGAAATCTGTGCGCCGCGCGGTGCGCCCAGCTGATCGCCAGGCTCGTCTTTCCGATTCCGGGACTTCCGGTGAGGTAGGCGATGGCGGGCGGATTCTGCGCGGATCCGTCGAGCAGCACGTCATCCATCAACCACTGCTCCCGGCTACGCCCGATGAAGTAGGCGTCGCTTTCCGGAAGCTGACTCGGAACGGTCTGCTGCCGCTCTTTTTGCGCCGCGGCTATGCCGAGGACGCCGAGCTGTGGGAATTCGTCGCGCAGGATCGAGTCGTGCAGCGACTGGAGGTCGGTACCCAGTTCAAGACCGATCTCTTCGATGGAATGCCGCATTCCGTCGCGGAATGTCGTGAGTGCCTCCGCCCGCCGTCCCGAACGGTACTGAGCGAGCATCAGGTAGTAGCGCAGCCGGTCGCGCAGCGGGCAGGCACCCACCAGTGCCTGGAGTTCGCCCAGGACCGACTGGTGCTCGCCGAGTTGGAGGCGCAACGCCATGTGCTGTTCGACGGCCAGCATGCGCTGCTCGTCCAGCCGGGCCGCCTCGGTCTCGGCGAAGGGTGCGTGGACGCCGCCCAGGGCGGGTCCGCGCCACAGGGCCAGGGCCTGGCGCAGCGCCTCGGCCGCCGGGGCCGGACGGTTGTCCGCCGTCAGTTCGGTGGCTCTGGAGACCAGTTGTTCGAAACGGAGCGAGTCGAGTGAGTGGCCGGCGAGGCTGAGCATGTAGCCGGGTGTGGCCGTGATGATGGTTTCCCGTTCCCAGCCCGCGGTACGGAAGATTTTGCGCAGTGTGGCTATGCAAATGGCCACCTGGGTGCGGGCGGTACTGGGCGGACGGCCGTTCCAGACCTCCTCTATCAGGGAGTCGAAAGAAACGACCTGATTAGCGGAGAGAAGCAGTGCGGAGAGCACGGCCCGTTGCCGGGGACCGCCCACCGTAAGACCTCGGCCATTCATATGCACTTCGAGTGGCCCGAGCACTCCGAATTCGAGACCGGCGATCGGGGTTTCCTTTTGGGAGACTTCCGCATTGCCGATTCTCTGGTATATCGGTTCTATCAGCCGAAGATCCATGACCTCTTGATACCCCCGCGTCAAGTTGTGCTGATGTCTGCGTGCCGAAACTCTCCGAAGCCGTCGGGTGCCACGGGCATGAAGACTCCGTTACGGCCGGGTCAGCCGGGTTCACCGCTGGTCGGGGCCTCGTCGTCATGTCACTCACCTCCAGGTCCGGGTCGCTGCGTCAGGAGCTGCTGGTCTGTGCGTGGGTCCTCACTTCCCTTCGGTTCCATGCGTCCGGACCGGTGGCCGGGCGGCGGTGCGAGGGGGGAGCGTCGCGAAAGTCGCGGTCGTGGTTGCCGGTGCGGCGCTGCCTGCGACCCGGCCCAATCTGACCTGCGGATTTTTTCCTTCGTAGCCGGCTCCCCCCTGCCTGCAGTCGGAATAATACGGATCTTCTTTGAATCCAACACTCAACTTTCGGCAGGTCTCTGCCCTGGCTTTCGTCAGTGCGCCGTTTGCTATTCCCCGATGGCCTGGATTCGGCCCCGAGGTTACCTGTCGGTTACTTTCGCCGCCGATTGCGTAAGGAATGTGAAATCCGCTGGTGGCGGCGGATGCCGGGGCTCGTCCCGGTGCCGTGGCGGGTCGCCCGGCGAGCGGCCCGGAGGCGACTCCTCCACTCGCGCCGGTGCGCAGGTTTGGCCGGATCGTGTCGTTCCGGTCGGTGCGGGGCACAGAAAGACGGAGGGGACGCCCGGCACGGACCGGGCGTCCCCTCCTCTTCACCGGGCGGTACGGGGGTCGACCGCCCGGTGGGCTCAGTCGGCGTCGAGACGACGCCGCATACGTGCCCACACGAACTCCAGCACCAGCCCGGCGACCGCCGCACAGGCGACCGCCGCCCACGGCGCGGTGACGCCGACCAGCTTCAGCTGGAAGAACTCCTGGAAGTAGGGCACCACCAGCACCACGGCGAAGCTCACCGCCATGGTCAGCACCAGCAGCACGCGCCACCAGGTGTACGGGCGGGCGATGACGGCCAGCGCCCACAGGGCCGTGAGGAACAGCGCGAGGGTCGCCGCCGAGGTCTCGGCGTCCAGGTTGTCGTCGTACACGGACCGGGCGATCAGATAGGCGACCGAGGTGGCGGTGGCCGCGAGCGCGCCGGCCGGGATCGCGAACCTGAGGACCCGGCCGACGAAGTTGGACCGGGCCCGCTCCTTGTTGGGCGCGAGGGCGAGGAAGAACGCGGGGATGCCGATGGTCAGCGACCCGACCAGGGTGATGTGGCGCGGCAGGAACGGATAGGGCACCTGGGCGATCACGACGACCAGCGCCATCAGCACCGAGTAGACGGTCTTGGTGAGGAACAGGTTGGCCACCCGCTCGATGTTGCCGATGACCCGGCGCCCCTCCGCGACCACCGAGGGCAGCGCGGAGAAGTTGTTGTTCAGCAGGACGATCTGTGCGACCGCCCGGGTGGCCGGACTGCCCGAGCCCATCCCCACGCCGATGTCCGCGTCCTTGAGCGCGAGGACGTCGTTGACGCCGTCGCCCGTCATCGCCACGGTGTGCCCGCGGGACTGGAGCGCGCCCACCATGTCCCGCTTCTGCTGCGGCCCCACCCGTCCGAAGACGGTGCTCTCCTCGACCGCGTCGGCCAGCTCCGCCGGGTCCTCCGGCAGGAACCGGGCGTCCACCGGCCGTTCCGAGCCGGGCAGCGACAGGCTCGACGCCACGGCCCCCACCGAGACCGCGTTGTCGCCCGAGATCACCTTGGCCGTGACGCCCTGGTCGGCGAAGTACTCCAGGGTGGCCTGCGCCTCCGGCCGCACACGCTGCTTGATGACGACGAGCGCGGCGGCGGTGACCGCGGCGGGCACGGCCGCGGGGTCGTCCATGAGCGCGTCCAGCGGCCGGTCGCTGCGTGCCAGGAGCAGCACGCGCAGCCCCCGGGCCCCGTAGGAGTCGGCGGCGGTCAGCACCGAGTGCCCGGCCGGCAGCATCGTGTCCGGCGCCCCCAGCAGCCACGCCGACTCCGTGCCGGAGGGCTCGACGAAGGAGGCGCCGCTCCACCGCCGGGCGGACGAGAACGGCGCGGTGGCGGTGCGCCGCCAGCCCTCGGGAGCGGGGTACGACTCGATGATCGCCTGGAGGCTGGCGTTGGGCCGCTCGTCGGCGGCGCCCAGGGCGCCGAGCACCGCGTCGACCGGCAGCTCCGGCAGCAGCGGGAGGACCTCGTCGACGTCCATCGACGCCTCGGTGAGCGTGCCCGTCTTGTCCAGGCAGACCGTGTCCACCCGCGCCAGCCCCTCGATGGCGGGCAGCTCCTGCACGAGGCACTGCTTCTTGCCGAGCCGGACCACGCCGACCGCGAAGGCCAGCGAGGTCAGCAGCACCAGGCCCTCGGGGACCATGGGGACGAGACCGCCCACCATGCGCCGGATCGCCTCCGAGAAGTTGTCGTCGTTCACCACGAACTGCGTGATGATCAGCGCGATGCCCGCCGGGACGATCGCGTAGGTGACGAACTTCAGGATCCGGTCGATGCCGTTGCGCAGCTCCGAGTTGACGAGGCTGAAGCGCCGTGCCTCGTCGGCGAGCTGCGAGGCGTACGCCTCCTTGCCCACCCGGGTGGCGGTGAACGTCCCCGATCCGGCCACCACGAAGCTGCCGGACATCACCGGGTCGCCGGGCTGCTTGACCACCGGGTCGGCCTCGCCGGTGAGCAGCGACTCGTCGACCTCCAGGTTGTCGCCCGAGGTGACCGTGCCGTCCACCACGATCTTGTCGCCCTGACCGAGGTCGATGGAGTCGTCGATGACGATGTCGGAGGCGCTGAGTTCGAGCCGTTGCCCGTCCCGCCACACCCGGGGCCGGCTCTCGCCGACGATCGCCAGCTGGTCCAGGGTCCGCTTGGCACGCACCTCCTGGATGATGCCGATCGCGGTGTTGGCGAGGATGACGCCGCCGAACAGGCCGTCCTGCACCGGTCCGACGATCATCACGATGACGAACAGCACGCCGATGATCGCGTTGATGCGCGTGAACAGGTTGCTGCGGACGATCTCCCCGATCGTGCGGCTCGACCGGGCCGGTACGTCGTTGACCTGCCCCGCCGCGACCCGTTCGGCGACTTCCGCCGCGCTCAGGCCGCCACCCCCGCCGACGCGGACCGCGCCCCCCGGCTCGTCCAACTGGTTCTTCATCCCTGACGCCCTCCGGGCTCGACTCCGCGCTCAGTTCCGGTCTCGGCTGCGTCCCCCGCGAAGTGACTGTAGGAGCCCGTCATCCGCCGTCACCAGGCACGAACGACGTCTCTTGGGCCTTACTTTCGACAGGGACGGATCTTGGCCCGGCGGGGCGAAAACCGATCGATATCGAGGAGAAAGTTGACGCTCCTACCGTCGTGCCCGCAGGCCCGGCGGGCATCGTCTTGCCCGCGTCCACCCCCACCCGAGGAGATCCCGACGCATGCGCGCACAGACGAGCGGACCCACCGTGACCGGGGACGACGTGCAGGGGCAGCTGGCGGAACTGCGGCGCAGCCACCCCGAGCTGCACGCCCTCGCCGACCCGCGACGGATCGCCGCCTGGGAGGCGGCCAGGGACAGCGCCCCAGGGCGCCACGACGACTTCGGCGCCGACGGGGAGGGCAGCCGGGGCGTGGAGTACGTACAGGCCCAGGCCCTCAACCGGCGCGCCCGCGAGACGGGGATCAGGAAGCTCCTCGGCTTCGCCGAAACCGCCCGCCGCACCGCGGACGGCGACCGGCCCGTCCTGGTCGACCTGCTCGGCGGCGACGGACTGGTGCGCAAGGTCTGCGAGGACCTGGGCATCGGCGACTTCAACATCCTCACCTGCGACGCGTCCCCCCACATGGTGACCACGGCGTGGTCGGCCGGCGTGCCCGCCCTGCTCCAGCGGGCCGAGCAGCCGCTGCTGCGCGACCACAGCGTCGACGCCGTACTGCTGGCCTACGGCTCGCACCACGTGCCGCCCTCGGACCGGCAGACGGTGGCCACCGAGGCCCGCCGGATGCTCCGCCCCGGCGGCACGTTCGTCCTGCACGACTTCCTCGTCGGCTCGCCCGTGGACGTGTGGTTCGAGGAGGTCACCGACGTGTACTCGGCGACCGGCCACAAGTTCCTGCACTTCACCCGGGACGAGATCGAGGGGTACCTGGAGAAGGCCGGCTACGACCACCGCGAGGTCGTGGAGATCGACGACCCCTACACCGCCGTCGCCGCCACCCCCGAGGAGGCGGAGCTGGAGATCGGCCGGTACCTGCTGAACATGTACGGCCTGGTCAAGGTCTTCGAGGGGCGCACCGAGCAGGAGGCGTACCGCTGGGTGGCCGAGACCGCCAAGGCCGTCTTCCGCTACCCGGACGCCGAGGACGGCCTCGCCTCCTGCGAACTGCGCCGCGAGGAGGCCACCGGCGGATGGCGCGTCACCATTCCGCGGCGCGCCGTCGTCGGAGTGGGCCGGGTCTCGGCCGCCGCCGGGAAGGCGGCATGACCACCCACGCCGCCGAGGCGCCCACGACGGACGAACAGGGCGCACCGGACGCACCGGACGCACCGGACGCGGCGGAGGCCGACGAGGCCGCCCGCGCCACCGTCCCGCACCGCGCCGCCGCCGCGGCACTCGCCCGCGAGCACGACGTCGTCCCGCTCCACCAGGAGTTCCTGGACGACTCGATCAGCCCCGTCACCGCCTTCGCCCAGCTGTGCGGACCGGACGAGGCGGGATTCCTGCTGGAGAGCGTGCCGGTCTCCGGCGGCGTGGCACGGTACTCGTACGTCGGCCACCGCCCGGCCCCGCTCGAGCCGCCCGGCGGCGACCCGCTGACCGCGCTGCGCCCCCACCTGGCCCGGTCCGTGGCCCCGGTGCCCGGACTGCCGCCGTTCCACGGCGGGGTCGTCGGCTACCTCGGGTACGAGGCGGCCCGCCACTTCGAGGAGCTGCCCCTGGCCGCCGGACCGCCGCCCGGACTGCCCGAGTCCGCCTTCCTCGCCGCCGACGACCTCGTCGTCTTCGACCACGCGACCCGGCGCGTCCTGCTGATGACCCTGTACCGCCCGGCCCGCGAGTCCTACGACGACGCCGTCGCCCGCATCGTGCGCCTCAACCGCGCACTGCGCCGGGCGCCGGCGCCCGCCGTCTTCTCCGGGCGTCCGCTCGCCGCCGCCACGCCGGCCGACCACGGGACGGACGGCTGGACCGCGAACCTCACCGAGGAGGGCTTCACCGGCCGGGTCGCCCGCGCCCGGGAGCACATCGCGGCCGGTGACGCCTTCCAGATCGTGCTCTCCCGGCGGCTCAGCAGGCCGCTGCGCGCCCGGCCGCTCGACCTGTACCGGCACCTGCGGGCCACCAACCCCTCGCCGTACATGTACCACTTGAGCCTGGGCGGCGGGCGGCACGTGATCGGCGCCTCGCCCGAGCTCCTCGTCAAGGCGGAGGGCCGCACGGTGCGCACCCGGCCCCTCGCGGGCACCCGGCCACGCCACCCCGACCCCGCCGAGGACCTGCGGCTGGAGCGGGAGTTGCGCGCCGACGAGAAGGAACGCGCCGAGCACGTCATGCTGGTCGACCTCGGGCGCAACGACCTGGGCCGGGTCACCGAACCGGGCACGGTACGGGTGGAGCAGCTGATGCGGGTCGAGCGCTTCTCCCACGTGATGCACCTGTCGTCCACCGTGCGCGGACGGCTCGCCGAGGACCGGGACGCGCTGGACGCCCTGCGCTCCGCCTTCCCCGCCGGAACGCTCTCCGGGGCGCCCAAGATCCGGGCCATGGAGATCATCGCCGAGCTGGAGCCCGAGCAGCGCGGGGTGTACGGCGGCGCCCTCGGCTTCGTCGGCGCGGACGGCCTGACCGACTTCGCGATCGCCCTGCGCACCATGGTCGTCGCCGACGGCCAGGTGCACGTGCAGGCGGGCGCCGGGATCGTCGCCGACTCCGACCCCGCGGCCGAGTTCCGCGAGACCCTGCACAAGTCGCGCGCCATGCTCACGGCCGTACGGCGGGCGGAGGCGGCGGCATGAGCGCCCCCACCGGCACCCGCGCGGGCACGGCGCCACGGGTCGCGGTGATCGACAACTACGACTCGTTCACCTACAACCTCGTCCACTACGTCGCCGAACTGGGCGGCCGGCCCACGGTGTTCCGCAACGACGCCGTCACCGTCGCCGACCTCGCCGGATTCGACCTGCTGCTGCTCTCGCCGGGCCCCGGCACCCCCGCCGACGCCGGGATCTGCGTGGACGCGGTCCGCGCACTCGGCCCACGGCTGCCCGTCCTCGGCGTGTGCCTGGGCCACCAGGCCGTCGCCGTCGCCTACGGCGGCTCGGTGGTGCGCGGCGAGCAGGTGCACGGCAAGGCCAGTGCCGTGCACCACGACGGCGGCGGGGTGTTCACCGGCCTGCCCGACCCGTTCACCGCCACCCGCTACCACTCGCTCGTGGTCGAGCCCGTCGGCCTGCCGGACGAGCTGACCGTCACGGCCCGCACCGCGGACGGCACGGTCATGGGCCTGCGCCACCGCACGTACCCGGTCCACGGAGTGCAGTTCCACCCCGAGTCGGTGCTCAGCCCCGAGGGCAAGCAGCTGATCGCGAACTTCCTGGAGTGCGCCGATGATTGAGTCACTGAGAACGCTCGTACGGCGGCCCCTCACCGAGGCCGAGGCGGCCGACGCGATGCGGGTGATCATGCGCGGCGAGGCCACGGCGGCCCAGATCGCCGGGTTCGCGCTGGCCGTCACGGTGCGCGGCGCCTCCGCCGACGACCTGGTCGGCATGGCCCGCGCCGCCCAGGAGTTCGCCACGCCGGTGCCCCGCGCGGGCGGCGAGCTGCTCGACACCTGCGGGACCGGCGGCGACGGGCTGAACACCTTCAACATCTCCACCGCCGCCGCGATCGTCGCCGCCGCCTGCGGGGTACGGGTCGCCAAGCACGGCAACCGCAGCGCGTCCTCCGCCTGCGGCAGCGCCGACGTGCTGGAGGAACTGGGCGTCCGCATCGACCTCGGCGCCGAGGAGGCCGCCGCCTGCCTGGACCGCACCGGGATCACCTTTCTGTTCGCCCCGGTCTTCCACCCGGCCTTCCGGCACACGGCGGGACCGCGCCGGGAACTGGGCGCGCGGACCGTCTTCAACCTCCTGGGCCCCCTGTGCAACCCCTCGGGCGCCCGGCTGCGCACCCTGGGGGTGCCGAGCCGCGAGCTGGTGGAACCGATGACCGAGGTCCTCGAACGGCTCGGCGTCACCCGCGCCCTGGTCTTCCACAGCGCGGACGGCATGGACGAACTGAGCACCGGGGCACCCGCCCACCTGGTCGAACTGCGCGACGGACGGCGCACCACCCACCGCTTCGACCCCGCCGAGCACGGGCTGGCCCGGTCCCGCCCCGGCGACCTGGCCGGCGGCGACCGCGCCGTCAACGCGGCCGTCCTGCGCCGTGTCCTGGCCGGTGAGCGCGGTCCCGCGCGGGACGTCGTCCTGCTCAACGCCGCCGCGGCGCTGCGGGTCGCCGACCTGGCCGGCACCTGGTCCGACGGGCTGCGGCTGGCCGCGTCCGCCGTCGACGGGGGCGCCGCCGCCGACCTGCTCGCCCGCTGGGCCCACGCCTCCTGGCAGCGGGCGGACCTGGTGGAGGTGCCGGCATGAACGGCATCCTCGCCGGCCTCGTCGCCGAGGCCGAGTCGCAGACCGGGCGGCGGCGCGCGCTGCGCACCGAGGCGAAGCTGACCGAGCTGGCCGCCGCGGCGCCCCCGGCCCGGGACTTCGCCGCCGCGCTGCGCGAACCCGGGCTCGGCGTCATCGCCGAGATGAAGCCCCGCAGCCCCTCCAAGGGGCCGCTCACCGACGACTACCGGCCGGCCGAACTGGCCCGCGCCTATCAGGGCGGCGGCGCCCACGCCGTGTCGGTGCTCACCCACGAGGCGGGCTTCGGCGGCAGCCCGGACCACCTGGCCGTCGCCCGCGCCGCCTGCGAACTCCCCGTGCTGCGCAAGGACTTCGTCGTCGACGAGTACCAGGTCCTGGAGGCCAGGGCGCTCGGCGCCGACGCCCTGCTGCTGATCGTCGCCGCGCTCAGTCCCGCACGGCTCGCCGCACTCCTGGCCCGCACCCGTGCCTGCGGCATGGAGGCGCTGGTCGAGGTGCACGACGAACGGGAGGTGGACGTGGCCCTCGCGGCGGGCGCCGACGTCATCGGCGTCAACCACCGCGACCTGCGGGACTTCTCGATCGACCGGACCCTTTCGGCCCGGCTGCGGGGGCGGGTGGGCACCGGGCGGGTCATGGTCGGGGAGAGCGGCGTCCGCGGCGCACCCGACGCCCGCGCGCTGGAAGCGGCCGGGGTGGACGCGGTCCTGGTCGGAGAACTGCTCATGCGGGCCGGCGACCCCGGCGCCACGATCAAGGAACTGGTCGGATGACAGCGAGCGACACACACACGGAACCCCACACACCCCCGGCCCACCCCGGCACGTCAACCCCGACCGGGCCCGGCACGGTGACTCCGGTCGGGACTGGCACGTCGGCCTCGACCGGGACTGGGACGGTGGTTCCGGTCGGGACTGGCACGTCGACCTCGACGGGGACTGGCACGTCGGCCTCGGTCGGGACTGGGACGGTGGCTCCGGTCGGGACTGGTGCGTCGGGCTCGGTCGGGACCGGCGCGGTCGCTCCGGTCGGGACCGGCGGGGCGATCCCGGACCGGCCCCGCACGTCGGCCTCGACCGGGACTGGCACGGTGACTCCGGTCGGGACCGGCACGTCGGCCCCGGCCGGGACCCGCCCCGCGGTCGATGTCGGGCGGGGCGGATGGAGTCCCGGCTCGTGGCGGAGTCGGCCGGCCGTGCAGCAGCCGGAGTGGCCCGACCCCGGGGAACTGCGCGGCGTGGAGGACACCCTCGCGCTCAGGCCGCCCCTGGTGCTGCCCGACGAGATCCTCGACCTGCGCCGCTCCCTGGCCCAGGTCGCCGCGGGGGAGGGCTTCCTGCTCCAGGCGGGCGACTGCGCGGAGCGGTTCGGCTCCTGCACCGAGGCCGGGGTGCGCGGCAAGCTGCGGGTCATCCTCCAGGTGGCCATCCTGCTCACCTACGGCTCCGGGCTGCCGGTGGTGAAGGTGGGCAGGATCGCCGGTCAGTTCGGCAAGCCCCGCAGCCGCCCCACGGAAACCGTCGACGGAGTCGAACTGCCCGCCTACCGCGGGGACATCGTCAACGGCCCCGAGTTCACCGCCGAGGCCCGCCGCCCGGACGCGGGCCGGCTGCTGAGCGCCTACCACCACGCCTCGGCGGCCCTGAACGTGCTGCGGGCGCTGACCCTGGGCGGTTACGCCGACCTCGGCCAGGTACACGACTGGAACCAGGAGTTCGTCCGGCGCAGCCCCGCCGGACAGCGGTACGAGAAGGCCGCCGACGACATCACCTGGGCCCTCAGGTTCATGTCCGCCTGCGGCCTGGACACCCGCTCCCAGGCCGCCCTGCACCAGGTCCAGCTCTACACCTCGCACGAGGCGCTGCTGCCGCAGTACGAGCAGGCACTGATCCGCTACGACGAGAAGCGGCGCGGCTGGTTCGACACCAGTGCGCACCTGCTGTGGATCGGCGACCGCACCCGCCGCGTCGACGGCGCGCACGTGGAACTGCTCGCCGGGGTGGACAACCCGGTCGGCGTCAAGGTGGGCCCCACCATGGGCGTCGCCGACCTGCGGGAACTGTGCGAACGGCTGGACCCGGACCGGGCGCCGGGCAGGCTCGTCCTGATCAGCAGGCTCGGCGCCGGGCGGGGCGCGGAGCTGCTGCCGCCGCTGTTGCGGGCGGTGCGGGACGCCGGGCACGCTCCGGTGTGGGCCTGCGATCCCATGCACGGGAACACCTTCGTCTCCGGGAGCGGCTACAAGACCCGTCGGCTGTCCGACATCACCACCGAGGTGGCCGAGTTCTTCGCGGTGCACCGCGAGGAGGGCCTGCACCCGGGCGGAATCCATCTCGAACTCACCGGCGACGACGTCACCGAGTGCCTCGGCGGCGACCTCGACGAGGTGCTGGACACCCACCTGGCCAGCCGGTACGAGACGGCCTGCGATCCCCGGCTGAACGCCGCCCAGTCGATCGAACTCGCCTTCCGCGTCGCCCAGTTCCTGCGCGAACTGCGCGGCGGAGCGTGAGGGCGGGGCGTGCGGGCGGGAGCGGGCGGAGCGTTCGGCCGCCCGGCCGTCGTACTGCCGAAGGTAAGTCCCGTACCTGACGAACGCCAGGTGCGCCGCCGTGAACGCTCTCCGTACCCTCGTGCGCAGGGGCCTGAAAATTCCCCCGCAGGCTCCTGGCGCAACCGGCCCGGGGGCGGCGGGTCCGCAGAGTCCGGACCCGCCGCCCCCGGGCCGCCGGCTGCCGCAGGGGCAAGGGGGAATCAGACGGCCGCCACGCGGCAGAAGCGCCCCGCCACCCGCAGCTCGGTCTCGACCAGGTCCGCCGTGTGCCGCAGCTCCGGCAGGATCTGCGCGACACAGTCGTCCGCCGTCCGGCGGGCCGCGTGCAGCGCGACGTTCAGGGCCGCCACCACCCGCCCCGTACGGTCCCGCACCGGGACCGCGATGGCGCGCAGCCCGGCCTCCAGCTCCTCGTCGACCAGGGCGTAGCCCTGCGCCCGGACCTCGGGCAGGGCCAGCAGGACACGGCCCAGCGCCGTCGCACGGGCCGGCAGCCGGGTGCCGACCGTGACCCGGGCGCTCAGGACGCGGGCCGCGGACGCCCGGGCCGTGTACTGGATCTCCTCGCCCGAGTCCGACAGGACGGCGAGGGACGCCGACTCGTGGACGCGGTCGGCCAGGGCGGTCAGGTGGGGCTGGGCGATCTCCGGGAGGGAGGTGCGGGACAGCGGCGGGAAGCCGAGGGACAGGACCCGGGGGGTGAGGCTGAAGGTGTGGTCGGCGCCGGGCGCCACCAGGCCCGCCTGTGCGTGGGTGATCAGTGCCCGGCGGGCGGTCGCGCGGGCCAGGCCGGTCGCCTGCGCGACCTGGGTCAGGGTCAGCGCGGAGCGGCCCTCGCCGAAGGCGGTCAGTACGGTCAGGCCGCGGGCCAGGGACTCGACGAACTCCCGGCCCAGTTCCTGCTTGGAGGCGCCCGTCCACAGGGCCAGGCCGGCGCGCGGCGGTCCCGGTTCCGGGGCCGGTGCGGCGCGCAGGTCCTCCTCCATCGCCGAGACCGCCGCGCGCAGCCCGGGGAGCAGGGCCGCCCGCAGGTCCGGTGCCGTGTGGCGGCTGGTGTGGCTCACCACGCTGGCCACGCACGCCACCCGGCCGGTGCCGGGGTCCCGTACCGGGACCGAGACCGCGACCAGGCCCGGTTCGATCAGCTGGTCGTCCAGCGCCCAGCCGTCGGCCGCCGCCTTCGCCGCCCGCCGGGCGAAGTCCGCGCCGGGGGCCTCGTGTTCGCCGGTGGCGCCGGGATCGCGGGGCGGCACGGCGGGGAAGGAGCGGTCCTCCGGGTCCGCCGCCCGGCGCTCCCGCCAGCGGTGCCAGTCCGGTTCGGTCCATTCCGCGGCGAACAGGGGGCCCGGGGCGGTGCGTTCGGCCGGCAGCAGGTCGCCGATGCGGAAGCTCAGGGACATGGCACGGCGGCGGGTGGCCTGGTGGATGAAGCGGATGCCGTCCCGGTCGCCGACGGCCAGCGACACGGACTCGTCCAGTTCGTCGGCCAGGGCGTCGGCGCGGGCGGCGAGCAGGGCGGGGAGGCGGAGCGCGGCGAGATAGGCGTTGCCCAGCTCCATCAGACGGGGAGCCAGGGTCACGTCGCGGCCGTCCAGCCGGACGTACCCCATGCGGGCGAGGGTCGCCGTGAGGCGGTCGACCGTGGAGCGGGCCAGGCCGGTGGTCCGCTCCAGGGCGCTGAGGCTGAGGGTGCCGTCGTCCGACCCGGTCAGCCGGCCGAGTACGGCGATGCCGCGCAGCAGCGGCGCGACCGCCTCGTCACGGGCGGCGTCGTGAGTGGTGTGGGCGGGCATCGGCTCTCCGGTACGGCGATCACGGCAGGCCGCCTACGGTAGCCCCGATCGCCCGGCCGTCACCTCCGCGTCACCCGCACCCGGACGTCTCCCTCGCCGTCCTTCTCCGACACCTTGATCGTGACGCCCTTGCGCGGGTCCTTGAAGGTCTCGCCCGGGGTGAAGGTGGCGTCCGAGAGTTCGGCGTGGACGTTGGGGCTGCGGGTGCAGCCGCCGCTGTCGCGCCGGGAGTCGTACACCCGTACCGGGCCCATGCCGGTGTCGACGTCCGCGTCGACCTTGTAGATCAGTACGCCGGGCCGGCACACCGTCTCGTCGTTGCCCTCGCGGGTGCGCAGTTCGACGGCGTAGCCGGAGGTGCCGCTCAGGGGGAGGACGACCAGCTTGTCGCCGCCCTTGCGGGCCAGCGGGGTCAGCGTGTACTCCGTGGTCCCCGGCGCGGACGCGCAGTGCACCTGGGACGGGTCGAGCCAGCCCAGCTTCCACTTGTGCCAGCCGAGGAGGTCGTTGTTGGCGCCCCAGTCCTCGCTCATGATGTCCCAGTGGCCGACGGCACCTCCGCCCTCCTGGGTGTAGAGGTCCGGGAGGCCGAAGACGTGGCCGTTCTCGTGGGGGAGCACGCGGTAGCCGGTCTCGTCGTAGGAGCCCGAGCCGTCGTCCTGGCGGGAGTAGACGAAGGAGGCGTTGGCCACCGGCACGCCGTCGGCGACGGGAGCCTCCTGGTTCCCGGCGAAGGTCACGGACAGGACGGTGTCCAGGGCGGAGGGGCCCGCGTTCGGGGTGACCAGGACGTTCAGGAGGTCGTACGAGCGGAAGTCGACCTTGGAGTCGGCCGCCGCGACCAGGTCCTGGACCAGTTTGCGGTAGCCGGGTTCGAAGGGGGCGCCGCGCTCTATGCCGTACTCCGCGAACGACTTGGGCATCCGCAGCCAGTTCCGGACCGGGGTCTCGGGGCGGTAGTCGAGGCGGCCGTAGCTGCTGGTGCGGAACCATTCCTCGGTCTGCGGGAAGAACTCCGCGTACCGGTCGAGCGCCTTGCCCTCGCCGGGCGCGTCCGAGAAGTCGATCATCAGGTTGAGGGCGCGGACGGTGCCGGTCGAGCGGGCGTAGCCGGCGGAGGTGGGCACGCCCTCGGACATCTGGATCTCGGCGCCGCCGCCGATCATGCAGGGGCCGTGCGTGGAGGAGCGGGAGAGGGCGGCGGGGCCGGGGCCCGCGGTCGAGGTGCCGGGCGCGAGCCGGCCGGTGCCGGCCGAGGTACTGAGCGCGAGGGTCAGGACGGCGACGGTCCCGGCCGCGGCCAGTCTGCGCGGGCGTATGCGGCGGCTCGGCGGCTGCACCTGCCCGTGCGGCTGCATGCGGACCTCCCCGGCCACGGCAGCCGCCCGACACCGGCTGCACCCTTGCGCTCACCCTGTGCCGAGGGGTGGGCGGGCGCGCGCTGGAGAGGCCGATCGTGGGTTTCTCACCGGTAGCCGCCGACCGGGGGACGGGCCGGGATCCCGTTGTGACTCAGGTCACCGGAAAGTTCTTCGGGAGCGGGAAATAACCGGGGATCGTTTCCCCGTTTAGACCTGTGTCCGAGCGAAACGGGGATTCCCTCCCCGGATCGTGAACCCAGTCGTCACACCCGTGACCGACACCCTCACAGACACCACAGACACGAAGGAGTACGCCGTGCAGACCGCGATTCCCGATCAGCGCAAGGTGGCCCGGCCCCGCGCCGATGCTCTGCGCAACCGGGAGCGGATCGTCCTCGCCGCCCGCGAGATGTTCGTCGAGCACGGGCCGGACGTGCCCCTCGACGACGTCGCCCGCCGGGCCGGCGTCGGCAACGCCACGGTGTACCGCAACTTCCCCGACCGTGACGCCCTCGTCCGCGAGGTCGTCTGCTCGGTCATGGACCGTACGGCACGGGCGGCCGAGCTGGCCCTCGCGGAGACCGGTGACGCGTTCGAGGCGCTGGAGCGCTTCGTGCACGCCTCCGCCGACGAGCGGATCAGCGCCCTGTGCCCCATGGTGGCCAACACCTTCGACCAGCACCACCCCGACCTGGAGGCGGCCCGCGGACGGGTCGAGCGCCTGGTCGCCGAGGTCATGGACCGGGCGAAGGCGGCCGGTCAGCTCCGCGGCGACGTGGGCGTCGGCGATCTGATGATCGCCGCGGCCCAGCTCAGCCGGCCCCCGGCCGGTACGGGGTGCGTGAGCGCCGACCGGTTCGTCCATCGCCATCTTCAGCTGTTCCTGGACGGGCTGCGGGCTCCCGCCCGCTCCGCCCTCCCGGGTGCGGCCGTGACTCTGGAGGACCTGCGCCGGCCCTGCGACCAGTAGTACCGCCAGTACCGCCACCGACGCCGGGTTCTCGGCTCCGCCGCTGACCGCGGGCGGTCGGTGCGGATTCACTCGTCCCTTTTCTCATCTTTTTCCGTCACGAAGTCCGAAGTGGGTATCCCCATGTCTCAAACAGCCGTCAAGGCCTCCGGCGTCAGCGACGCCCCGGACGCCGGTCGCTGGAAAGCGCTGGTCTTCATCGCGCTCGCCCAGCTGATGGTGGTCCTCGACGCCACCATCGTGAACATCGCCCTCCCCTCCGCACAGCAGGACCTCGGCATCTCCGACGGCAACCGGCAGTGGGTCGTCACGGCCTACGCCCTCGCCTTCGGCGGTCTGCTGCTGTTCGGCGGCCGGATAGCCGACCTGTGGGGCCGCAAGCGCACCTTCGTCCTCGGTCTGGCCGGCTTCGCCGTAGCCTCCGCGCTGGGCGGCGCGGCCACCAACGAGGCGATGATGTTCGGCTCCCGCGCCCTCCAGGGTGTCTTCGGTGCCCTGCTCGCGCCCGCCGCACTCTCCCTGCTCGCCGTGATGTTCACGGACGCCAAGGAGCGCGCCAAGGCGTTCGGCATCTACGGTGCGATCGCCGGTGGCGGTGGTGCCGTGGGTCTGATCCTCGGCGGTTTCCTCACCGAGTACCTGAACTGGCGCTGGACGTTCTTCGTCAACATCCCGTTCGCGATCGTCGCCGCGGCCGGTGCGTACCTCGTCATCCGTGAGCCCAAGGGCGGCCGCAACCGCTCGCCGCTCGACATCCCCGGCGTCATCCTGTCCACCCTCGGACTGGTCGCGCTGGTCTACGGCTTCACCCGCGCCGAGTCCAACGGCTGGAGCGACGCCCTGACGGTCGGCATGTTCGTCGGCTCGGCCGTGCTGCTGCTGGCCTTCGTGCTCGTCGAGTCCCGGGTCAAGGCCCCGCTGCTGCCGCTGCGCGTGATCACCGAGCGCAACCGGGGCGGGATCTACCTCTCGCTGGGCCTGGCCATCATCGCGATGTTCGGCCTGTTCCTCTTCCTGACCTACTACCTGCAGATCGTGAAGGGCTACACGCCGGTGAAGACCGGCTTCGCCTTCCTGCCGATGATCGCGGGCATGATCACGGGCTCCACCCAGATCGGCGCCCGGCTGATGACCCGGGTCGCGCCCCGGCTGCTGATGGGCCCCGGCTTCCTGGTCGCGGCGGTCGGCATGCTGTTCCTGACCCAGCTGGAGGTCGACACCTCCTACGCCGGTGTGCTGCTGCCCGGCATGCTGCTGCTCGGCCTCGGCATGGGTACGGCGTTCATGCCGGCCATGTCCATGGCCACCATGGGCGTGGAGGCGCGGGACGCCGGTGTCGCCTCCGCGATGGTCAACACCTCGCAGCAGGTGGGCGGCGCGATCGGTACGGCGCTGCTGAACACGATCGCCGCGTCGGCCACCACGTCCTACATCGCCGACCACATCGGCGGCGCGGCCTCCCGGTCCCAGCAGCAGCTGGTCCAGCTGGAGGGCCAGGTGCAGGGCTACACCAGCGCGATCTGGTTCGCCGTCGGCATCCTGGTCGTCGCGGCCGCGATCGCCCTGACCCTCATCAACGCCGGCCGTCCGGGCGGCAACGCCGTCACCGGGTCCGGTGCGGGTGACGAGGCCGAGGAGGAGCTGCGGGTGCCGGTCGTCGCCCACTGACGACCGCCCCGGTACCCGCTCGGGCCCCTGTTCCACCCGTGCGTACGGGGAGGGGACGCCCCGTACGCACGGTTCCCCCGGACCTGCCCCGGCCGCGCGCTCAGCGCAGCCAGGGCAGGTCCGCACCCGCTTCGCTCGGCTGAAGTCCCTCGGCGACGATCCGCATGATCTCGCCGAGGGACTTCTGCTGTTCGGGGGTGAGCCGGTCGAAGACCGCCTGGCGCACGGCGTCGACGTGGCCCGGTGCGGTGTGGCGCAGCACCTCGTACCCCTCGTCCGTGAGGATGGCGAACTGGCCGCGCTTGTCGGAGGTGCAGTCCTCGCGGCGGACCCAGCCGTTCTTCTCCAGGCGCGCCACCGCGTGCGAGAGCCGGGACCGGGTGATCTTCGCGTACTTGGCCAGCTCGGTCATCCGCAGCCGCCGGCGCGGTGACTCGGCCAGCTTGACCAGCAGGCCGTAGTAGACGTGCGGCATGCCCGCGTCGCGCTGGAGCTGCCGGTCGAGGTGGTCCTCGAGGAGGGTGGCGGCCTCGATGTAGGAGCGCCAGACGAGCTGCTCCTCAGCGGTGAGCCAACGGGGTTCGTCGTTCATGTGTCCCACTCTACGAAACGGTTCCTTGAACATTAAACAAAGGCGGCGTAGATTGATGGCAGGTAAAGATTGAGAGTTCAAGTATTGGAGTTGTGAGTCATGGCCGCCGCCCGGGAGCGCATGCCCGCCCTCTACCTCAGCCACGGCGCCCCGCCGCTCGCCGACGACCCCGTCTGGCCCGGCGAACTGGCCGCGTGGGCCGCGGGCCTGCCGCGCCCCAAGGCGATCCTCGTCGTCTCCGCCCACTGGGAGGAGGCCCCGCTCGCCCTCGGCGCCACCCGGACCGTCCCCCTCGTGTACGACTTCTGGGGCTTCCCGGAGCACTACTACCAGGTGCGCTACGGAGCGCCCGGCGCGCCCGCGCTCGCCGAGTCCGTGCGCAAGCTGCTGCGCGCCCCCGGCACGCCCGTGCAGGACGTCCCCGACCGCGGCCTCGACCACGGCGCCTACGTGCCGCTGGTGGAGATGTACCCCGGCGCCGACCTCCCGGTCCTCCAGGTCTCCATGCCGACCCTCGACCCGGCACGGCTCATGGAGATCGGCCGCAGGCTCGCGCCGCTGCGCGACGAGGGCGTGCTGATCATCGGCTCCGGCTTCTTCACCCACAACCTGGCCGCGCTGCGCCAGGGCGGCATCCCCTCCTGGTCCGCGGAGTTCGACGACTGGGGCCGGCGCGCGCTGGAGGGCGGGGACGTGGACGGACTGCTCGACTTCGCCCACAAGTCCCCGGCGGGACGGCTCGCCCACCCGCGCACCGAGCACTTCGCGCCCCTGTTCGTGACCATGGGCGCGGCGGACGCGGCCGGCGAGCTTGACCTGCGGCGCTCGGTGATCGACGGGTTCTGGATGGGCCTGGCGAAGCGGTCGGTGCAGTTCGGCTAGAGCGGCCTCTCGTACCAGGCCACGTCCCAGTACCGCCCGAACTTGCGGCCCACCTCCCGGTACGTGCCCACGTGCCGGAAGCCGAAGCGCGCGTGCAGTCGCCCCGACGCCTCGTTGGGCTGGGCGATGCCCGCGTAGGCCCGGTGCAGGTCCTCGCCGGCCAGGGCGTCGAAGAGGGACGCGTAGAGCAGCGAGCCGATGCCCCGGCCGCCGGCCCCCGGGGCGACGTAGACGGTGGTCTCCACCGAGGTCGCGTAGGCGGGCTTGGCGCGGTAGGGGCTGGATGTGGCGTACCCCAGAATCTCCTGTGAGTCCGCGTCCGTGGCAACCCTCAGGCGGTACGGGCCGTCTTCAGGGTGGGAGAGCAGCCAAGGGCGGCGCTCTTCCGGGGTGAACGGTTCGGTGTCGAACGTGATGGGCGTCTCACGCACGTAGTGGTTGTAGAGGTCGGTGAGTGCCTTGAGATCCTCCTCGACTCCCGGTCTGACCTGGACCTCGGCAGTTCCCGGCATGGCCGCCCCTCCCTCTGTGGCGGCACAGGGTACTGCATGATCAGAAAAATCGAGGGGCAGGTTGGGAATTCTGTCCGGATTCCAGTCGTTGTTTCCATCGGATGCAGGGCACCCGAGGAGAGTCCCGAGAGGGGCTGGAGACACGAAGACAACCCCGCAAGGAGCCCGAGCGTCCACCGGACCACCCGCTGAACCACCATCGCAAGGGAGCACGCATGGCAACCCGTGCCGTCGCCCGTCGTAAGTCCGCCACCGGCGAGACCTCCGGCTCGGCAACCAGCGTCCGCGCGAACGGCGGCGAGCTCGCCGACCGCGATCTGGTCGGCATGTACCTCGACGAGATCGCCCGGACACCGCTGCTCGACGCCGCCAAGGAGGTCGAGCTGTCCCAGACCATCGAGGCGGGTGTGTTCGCGCGGCAGGTCCTCGAAGGGTACGAGGAGACCGGGGCGGACGCCACCCGTGAGGAGCTCCAGGCCCTGATCGACGACAGCGAGCGGGCCAAGGACGTCTTCATCCGCTCCAACCTCCGCCTCGTCGTCGCGGTCGCCCGCCGCTACCCGCGCAGCGGTCTGCCGCTCCTGGACCTGATCCAGGAGGGCAACGCCGGTCTGGTCCGCGCGGTCGAGAAGTTCGACTACCGCAAGGGCTTCAAGTTCTCCACGTACGCGACCTGGTGGATCCGTCAGGCCATCACCCGCTCCATCGCCGACCAGTCCCGCACCATCCGGCTGCCCGTCCACCTGGTGGAGGAGCTGGGCCGGATCCGTCGCGTGCAGCGCGAGTTCAACCGCGAGCACGGCCGCGAGCCGGAGCCCGCCGAGATCGCGGCCGAGCTGGGCTCCACGCCGGAGCGCGTCACCGACGTGCTCGACTGGGCCCGCGACCCGGTCTCGCTGAACATGTCGGTGGACGACGAGGGCGAGACCCAGTTCGGCGACCTGCTGGAGGACACCTCGGCCGTGTCGCCCGAGCAGTCGGTGCTGACCCTGCTGCGCAGCGAGGAGCTGGACGACCTCATCGGCCGCCTGGACCCGCGCACGGCCTCCATCATCAAGATGCGGTACGGCATCGACGACGGCCGCGAGCGCACGCTGACCGAGGTCGGCAAGGAGCACGGTCTCACCCGCGAGCGCATCCGCCAGATCGAGAAGCACGCGCTGCTGGAGCTGAAGAAGCTGGCCCGCGACACCGGCTTCGAGGCGGCGGCCTGACCCGGCCGTAGGACGACGCCGGCCGTACGGCCCGGAGGCCGCGTGACGTGGGGGGCGTGACGGGGCGGATGGGGCGTACGCCGGGTGTCGGACCCGGCGCAAACATGGCCGTACAACGCTGCTTCAATCCGCGGGGGCCGGGAACAAGACGTTCGAGCCGGTACCGCGGCATCACTGGAGACCACGTCCCGACGCACTCCCCCCGGCGCCGGGACTTCCCGAGCCGGGCTCGGCCGCCCCTCCCCCCTGGGGCGCCGCAGCCCGGCTCCTTCCGCGTCACGGAGGGCGGGGCAGAGCGGGGAGGCGGGGCACCCCGAACCTGAACCCCGGGGTGGCCCGCCGAATGGCAGATTCTGCCACAGCGGCATAGCCTGCCGAAGTGAGCAGCACCATTCCAGCATTCCCCGGACCCGGCTTCGGACCCGAACCGGCCGGACCGGTCTCCCTGACCGAGCGGCGCAAGGCCGAGACCCGGATGGAGATCGCCCGGGCGGCGGCCCGCCTCTTCGTCGGACAGGGCCTGCGGGCCACCCGGGCCGAGGACATCGCCAGGGCGGCGGGTGTCGCCCCGCGCACGTTCTACCGCTACTTCGCCACCAAGGAAGAGGCCATCGCCCCGCTCTACGCCCTGGGCGCCGAGCGCTGGGTGCGGGCGGTGCGCGAGGCCCCGGCCGAACTGTCGCCGCCCGAGGCACTGGAACGCGCCGTGCGGCACACGCTGACCCCGGGCGCCGGTGTGTCGGCGCCCTCCTGGGAGTGGGCCCGCACCCTCATCCGCCTGGCCGAGAGCAGTCCGGCGCTGCGCAAGGTGTGGGCGGAGGTCTGCCACTCCACGGAGCGGGGGCTGGTCCAGGCGCTGGCCGCGCGGATGTCCGGGGGCGACGACAACGTTGCCGCCCGCCTCGCCGCCTCGCCCCGGCTGCACTTCGCGGCGGCCGTGGCGGGCGCGTCCGTGCGCGTCGCGGCGGAGTACTGGGCGTCGTCCTCCCCGCAAGGAGCACGCAGTCCCCTGGAGCAGGCGCTGCTGAACCTGGAGGTGCTGCGGGGGTTCGCCTGGGAGGCCGGGCCCGCGGAAGAGGGGTGAGGCTCCGGGCGGGCGCCGCCGCCGGCCGGTGCGCCGGTCGTTCCGTCGGCCCGCCCGGTCAGCCGGACCCCGCCGCGCGTCCGAGCCGAGCCCCCAGCTCCCGTACGCACTCCACCAGTTCCGCCGGTTCCCGGACCCGGAACTCCAGCCCGGTCGTCGCCAGCCGGGCCGCGGTCCACTCCACCGGGCCGGACACGGTCGCCCGCACCACGCACGAAGCGCAGCCGTCCACCGGCTCGGGCGTTCCCATCCAGTGCGGCAGCAGCGGCGCGACGGCCTCGGCCGGTGCGTGGAAGACGACCGTGATCCCGTAGGAGTCGTGCCGCCGCTGCATCGAGCGCCGCAGGTATTCGGCCGCGTCCCCGGTCGGCAGCTCCCGGGGAGCGAACCGCGCCCCGGTGGCGAAGGGCTCGCTCACCCGGTCGACCCGGAAGGTCCGCCAGTCGTCCCGGTCGAGGTCGTAGGCGACCAGGTACCAGCGCCGCCCCGTCGACACCAGCCGGTACGGCTCCGTCACGCGGCGCGTCTCGCTGCCGTCCGCCGCGCGGTAGGCGAACCGCAGCCGCTCGTGCCCGGCCACCGTCGAGGCCATCACGGTCAGCGTCTCGGGCGCGATGCTCGGCCCGTCCCCGCTGGTCAGCGGCGTGGTCGCGGACTGGAGCGTGGTGACCCGGTGCCGCAGCCGGGAGGGCAGCACCTGCTCCAGCTTGGCCAGGGCCCGCACCGACGCCTCGTCCAGGCCCTCGACCGCGTGCCCCGCGCCGGCCCGCAGCCCGACCGCGATGGCCACCGCCTCCTCGTCGTCCAGGACCAGCGGCGGCATCGCCTTGCCCGCCACCAGCCGGTAGCCGCCGTCGGTGCCCATCGTCGCCTGCACCGGATAGCCCAGTTCGCGCAGGCGGTCGATGTCCCGGCGGACCGTGCGCCGGGAGACCCCGAGCCGGTCGGCCAGCTCGCCGCCGGGCCATTCGCGGGGCGTCTGGAGGAGGGAGAGGAGGGTCAGCAGCCGAGCCGGAGTGTCCGTCGTCATGTGAGTGAGGATGCCGCATATCTAGGACACGATCCGACCTACTGGCCGCATACGTTCCTCCCATGACCTTCAAGCAGACCCCGCAACCGGCTCCCGTCCCGCCCGCGGCGGGCGACCGGCGTCGCTGGTTCGCCCTCGCGATCGTGATGACCGCGGCCTTCATGGACCTGGTGGACGTCACCATCGTCAACATCGCCATCCCCTCGATCCAGCGGGACGAGGGAGCCTCCTTCAGCCAGATCCAGTGGATCACCGCCGGTTACGCCCTCGCCTTCGCGGCCGGTCTGATCACCGGCGGGCGGCTCGGCGACATCCACGGCCGCAAGCGGGTCTTCCTCGTCGGCATCGGCGGCTTCACCCTCGCCTCGGCGCTGTGCGGCCTGGCGGCCAACCCGGAGATGCTGGTGGCCTCCCGCATCCTCCAGGGCGGCATGGCGGCGCTCATGGTGCCGCAGGTGCTCTCGATCGTGCACGCCACCTTCCCGGCGCACGAACGCGGCAAGGTCTTCGGGCTGTTCGGCGCGATCGTGGGTCTGGGGGCCGTCTCGGGCCCGCTGCTGGGCGCCCTGCTCACCGAGTGGAACCTCTTCGGCCTCGAATGGCGGCCCATCTTCCTCATCAACCTGCCGGTCGGCATCGCGGGCCTCGTCCTCGGCAGCCGCTTCATCACCGAGTCCAGGGCGCCGCGCGCCCTCCGGCTGGACCTGGTCGGGGTGGCTCTGGTCACCCTCGGCCTGCTGATGCTGGTCTACCCGCTCACCCGGGGCGAGGAGCTGGGCTGGCCGCTGTGGGGACACCTGTCGATGGCCGGCTCGCTGGTGGTCCTCGCGGCCCTGGTCGCCTACGAGCGGCGCAAGAGCGCGCGGGACGGTTCGCCGCTGGTGGAGCTGTCGCTGTTCAGGGTGAAGAGCTTCGCGGCCGGGATCGCCGTGCAGACCGTCTTCGGGGTCGCGCTCGGCGTCTTCTTCCTGGTGTGGACGCTGTACATGCAGTTCGGGCTCGGCTGGAGCCCGCTGCGGGCCGGGCTGACCGGCGTGCCGTTCTCGATCGCCGTCTCCACGGCCGCCGGGATCTCGGTGCAGAAGCTGGTCCCGCGCTTCGGGCGCAAGGTGCTCCAGGCGGGCGCGCTGGTGATGGCGGCCGGAGTGCTCCTCTACATCTGGGAGTCCGGGCGCTACGGGCTCGCCATCACGTCCTGGCAGATGGCGCTGCCGCTGGTCGTGATGGGCCTCGGCATGGGCCTGATCGTCGCGCCGCTGACCGACGCGGTGCTCTCCCAGGTGCCGCGCGAGCACGCCGGGTCGGCGTCGGGGCTCATCAACACCGTGCAGCAGATGGGGAACGCGCTCGGACTCGGGCTGGTGTCGGTGGTCTTCTTCGGCACGATGAGCGACCGCCTCACCCCCGACCGCATCGGCCCCGCCTATGTGGACGCCTTCCAGAACGCCCTGGGGTGGGTGGCCGCCGTGCTGGCCGTCATCTTCCTGCTGATGTTCGCGCTGCCCCGGCGGCCGGCCCAGCACGTGGAGGGCGGCCCGGCCGAGGACCGCGCGGAGGAGAAGGAGCCCGCGCTGGTCTGAGACCGCGGACACGCGACGGGGGCGGGCCCGGCACGAAGGTGCCGGGCCCGCCCTCCTTCATATCGATGCCCGTTCACGCCTGTTTGTGTCCGAGTGTTTCTGCTTCCTGTTTACATTCCGGACAAGCAGGCGTAGCCTCCGAGCGAAACCACAGGTTCGGGCATGGGTCGGAGGTGAACGGTCATGTACGCACCGGAGCGGCAGCAGGAGATCCTCCGGCTCGCCCGGGACGGCGGCCGGGTGGACGTGGTGTCGCTGGCCGAGGAGTTCCAGGTGACGGCGGAGACCATCCGCCGCGACCTCAAGGCGCTCGACCGCGCGGGACTGCTCCGCCGGGTGCACGGTGGCGCGATCCCGGCCGGCCGGCTCGACTTCGAACCGGACCTCGCCGAGCGCGAGTCCACGGCCGCCGACGAGAAGGACCGCATCGCCAGGGCCGCCCTCGCGGAACTGCCGGCCGAGGGCACGCTGATCCTCGACGCCGGTTCCACGGTGGCCCGCATGGCCGCGGCGATCCCGCCGGAGGCCTCGCTGACCGTGGTCACCCACAGCCTGCCCATCGCGGCCCGCCTCGCCGACCACCCCGGCATCCAGCTCCACCTCGTCGGAGGGCGGGTGCGGCACCGTACGCGCGCCGCGGTGGACGCCTGGGCGCTGCGCGCGTACGGCGAGATCCGCGCCGACATGGCCGTGGTGGCGGCCAACGGGTTCTCCGTGGAGCACGGACTGACCACCCCCGATCTCGCCGAGGCCGCCGTCAAGCGGGCCGCCCTGACCGCCGCCCGGCGCGTGGTGCTGCTCGCCGACTCCTCCAAGTACGCCCAGGAGCACTTCGCCCGTTTCGGCGCCCTCGGCGACGTGGACCTCCTGATCACCGACAAGGGACTCACCCCCGAGGACGCGGGCGACATCGAGCGCGCCGGCACGGAAGTAGTACGCGCATGATCCTGACCGTCACCCCCAACCCGTCGCTGGACCGCACCTACGAGGTGCCCTCCCTCGACCGCGGCGAGGTCGTCCGCGCCACCGGCGAGCGGGTCGACCCCGGCGGCAAGGGCGTGAACGTCTCGCGCGCGGTGACCGCCGCCGGACGGCGCACCGTCGCGGTGCTGCCGCTGGGCGGAGCGCCGGGCGCCCTCGTCGCCGACCTGCTCGACGCGCAGGGCATCGAGGTCGCGCCGGTGCCGATCACCGGACCCACCCGCTCCAACATCGCGCTCGCCGAGGCCGACGGCGTCCTGACGAAGATCAACGCACCGGGCCCCGAACTCACCCCGGCCGAACGGGAACTGCTCCTGGAGACCGTGCGCCGCCAGTCGCCCGGCGCGGACTGGATCGCCTGCTGCGGCAGCCTGCCCCGCGGCCTGGCCCCGTCCTGGTACGCCGACCTGGTCGCCCGCGCGCACGCCGCCGGGGTCCGCATCGCGCTGGACACCTCCGGACCGGCCCTGCTGCGGGCGCTGCGCGAGCGGCCCGACGTGGTCAAGCCGAACGCCGAGGAGCTGGCCGAGGCCGTCGGGCGTCCGCTGGCCACGGTCGGCGACGCCGTGAAGGCCGCCGAGGAACTGCGCGAGCTGGGCGCCAGGGCCGTGCTCGCCAGCCTGGGCGCCGACGGG
Source organism: Streptomyces sp. NPDC111628 (assembly GCF_055635195.1). Classification (NCBI taxonomy): domain Bacteria; kingdom Bacillati; phylum Actinomycetota; class Actinomycetes; order Kitasatosporales; family Streptomycetaceae; genus Streptomyces; species Streptomyces sp. NPDC111628. Next base: position 194,870 of record NZ_JBVKBZ010000009.1, read on the forward strand.
CAGCTGCTCGTGGACGACGCGGGCACCTGGTTCGGCACCGCCCGCGTGGACGCCGTACGCAGCAACGTCGGCGCCGGGGACTCCTCCCTCGCCGGTTTCCTCGTCGCCGGCGGGACCGGTCCCGGCGCCCTCGCCGCCGCCGTCGCGCACGGCGCCGCCGCCGTCCAGCTGCCCGGCAGCGTGATGCCGACGCCGCACGACCTGGACCCGGCCGCCGTGACGGTCACGGCCGAGGTGCCCGTGGACCGCGTACTGGGGGAGCCGGTGCCATGACTCCCCGCACCGCCCGATGCCTCCTCCCCGGGGCCGTCCCCAGCCCCCACCGCTGTGCCCCTGTCCCCCTCCCCGCCCCCGCCCCTCACCCCACGTTCCGGGCGATACGCGAGCTAAGGAGCCCGCGATGAGCGACATGATCACCGCGGATCTGGTCGATCTCGACCTGTCCGCCGACACCAAGCAAGCGGCGGCGCGCGCCCTCGCGGAGCGGATGGTCGCCCTGGGCCGGGTGACCGACCTGGAGGGCTTCCTCGCCGACGTGGCCGCCCGCGAGGCGCAGATGCCGACCGGCCTCGACGGCGGCATCGGCATCCCGCACTGCCGCAGCGAGCACGTCACCGAGCCGACGCTCGCCTTCGGGCGCAGCACGGCCGGTGTCGACTTCGGGGCGGCGGACGGACCGGCCGACCTGATCTTCCTCATCGCCGCTCCGGCGGGCGCCGACGACGCCCACCTGACGATCCTGTCCTCGCTGGCCCGGCAGCTGATGAACGCCGGGTTCACCGACGCGCTGCGCTCGGTGGGCGACGCGGCGGGCGCCGCGGCACTCATCCGCGGGGAGGAGCCGACACCGGCCGAGGACACCGGGGCGGTCTCGGCGGCGGCCTCCGCCGAGACCGCCCCGGGCAGCACCAGCGAGGACGGCGGCGGGCCCGAGCGCCCCTTCCGCATCGTCGCCGTCACCTCCTGCCCCACCGGCATCGCGCACACCTACATGGCGGCCGAGTCACTGGAGAACGCGGGCCGCGAGGAGGGCGTCGAGGTCGTCGTCGAGACGCAGGGCTCGGCCGGCTTCACCCGGCTCGACCCGGCGGTGATCGCGGCGGCGGACGGCGTGATCTTCGCCCACGACGTCGCCGTGCGCGAGAAGGACCGCTTCGCCGGGAAGCCCACCGTCGACACCGGCGTCAAGGCCGCCATCAACCGGCCGGGCGAACTGATCGGCGAGGTCCGCGACAAGGCGGCCCGCGGCGAGGTCACCTCCGCCTCCCCGGGCGCGACGCCCGTCGAGCGCGGCGGCGAGTCCGGCGAGGGCTACGGCACCAAGCTCCGCAAGTGGCTGATGTCCGGCGTCAGTTACATGGTCCCGTTCGTCGCCGCGGGCGGCCTGCTGATCGCCCTGGGCTTCGCGATCGGCGGCTACGAGATCAACAAGGCGCCCTCCGTGATGGACCACTTCGTGTGGACCCAGGCGGACAGCTGGGCGGCGCTGCTGTTCCAGATCGGCGGCGTGGCCTTCGCCTTCCTGGTCCCGGTGCTGGCCGGCTACATCGCCTACGGCATGGCCGACCGGCCCGGCCTGGTCCCCGGCTTCGTCGGCGGCTCGATCGCGCTGACCATCAACGCCGGCTTCCTCGGCGGTCTGGCGGCCGGTCTGATCTCCGGCGCGGTGGTGCTGGCGATCCAGCGGGTACCGATACCGAAGGCGTTGCGCGGCATCATGCCGGTGGTGGTGATCCCGCTCGTCTCGGCGGCGGTCGTCGGGTTCCTGATGTTCGTCGTGATCGGTAAGCCCATCGCGTCCGCGCAGTCGGGCATGACCGACTGGCTGAACGGCCTGTCCGGGGCCAACGCGGTCCTGCTCGGCGCGCTGCTCGGCCTGATGATGTGCTTCGACCTCGGCGGCCCGGTCAACAAGGTCGCCTACACCTTCGCCACCGCGGGCATCGCGGTCGCCAGCCCCAGCGACTCGGCGATGAAGATCATGGCGGCGGTGATGGCGGCCGGCATGGTCCCGCCGCTGGCGATGGCCCTGGCCACCACCGTGCGCGGCCGGCTCTTCAACGCCGCCGAGCGCGAGAACGGCAAGGCCGCCTGGGTCCTGGGCGCCTCCTTCATCTCCGAGGGCGCGATCCCGTTCGCCGCGGCCGACCCGCTGCGCGTCATCCCGTCCTCGATGGTGGGCGGCGCGGTCACCGGCGCCCTGTCGATGGCCTTCGGTGCGACGCTGCGCGCCCCGCACGGCGGCATCTTCGTGGTCCCGCTGATCGGCAACCCGCTGCTCTACCTGGTCGCCGTCGCGGCCGGGGTCTGCGTCACCGCGGCTCTGGTGATCGTCCTCAAGGGGCTGCGCAAGGCGGCGCCGGGAGCGGCGGCCCAGGGATCCGGCGGGGGCGCGGGCCCGTCGTCCCCGACGCCGGGCGCGAAGCAGGCGGTGGCCGCGTAGGGCAGGACTCGACGGGCCGGCGGAGCGGGGCGCGCTACGGGGAGACCTGGGCCGCGCGCCGCTCCATCGCCCGGCGGGCGGTGTCCTCGCTGTCGTAGACCTCGCACATGTGGCGCCCGTCCGGGGTGGCCGTGTGCTCGACCTCCCACAGGGAGACCTCCACGCCGTCGCGCAGCAGGAACGCGTGCTCGTAGAGCGAGAAACCGACCCGGGCCCGGCCCGCGCGGCCGGGACCGCCGAAGGCCTGGGTGATCTGGTGCCCGCACGCCGACGACAGCCGGTCGGCGAGCTCGGCGTCCGGACGGTCCGCGTTCTCCGCGCGGCGCAGCAGCCTGCGGGCGTGGTCCGCGGAGGCGTCGGGGACGTAGGCGTGGCGGGGGGCCGGGACGGGCGACAACTGCACCTGCACCGGCAGTTCGAAGTCGGGGGCCTCGGGCGACAGGGCCAGCCGGGAACCCGCGGCGCGCAGCTCCTCCTCGTCCAGGTAGACCTCGTGCTGCGGCTCGCTGCCCGGGGCGGTGTTGCGGACCAGCTCCCACAGCGTGAGCGCCGAACCGTCGGCGAGCAGCCAGGTGTGCCGGTACGTCTCGCGGTGCAGTCCCGCGCTGTGGTGCGCGGAGTGCAGCGAAGCGTCGTGCGCCAGCGCGCAGTCCAGCCGCCGTATGGTCTCCTCGGGCAGCTCGAAGGAGTTCAGGGCGCGACCCAGCAGTCGCATGAGGTGCTCCTCCGGAGACTCGGGCGACTCGGGTGGTTCGTACGCTGCCGTCTCGTACGGAACGCTCAAGGTTTCTCCCGGCGTTGCTGCATGTCACCTTGTGGGTGCATACCGTAGCCCCTCGGTCGGACATCATGTCCGGGAACCGAGAAAACGTACGCACGAAAAACGCGGGGACCGCGCGAAAAGTTTCCGCGCGGCCCGACGAACCGTCAAAATTCCCTGCTCACGAGCCCATCAGGCCGCGCTTTGGGCGGTCCACTCGCTCCAGGGCATGTTCCAGCCGTTGAGCCCGTTGTCCGGTGCGACCGTGTCGTCCGGGGAGTTCTTGACGACGACGACGTCCCCGATCAGCGAGTTGTCGTAGAACCACTTGCCCGGGGTGTCGCCCTGCGCGCCCTGCGCGTCCGCCAGTCCGACACAGCCGTGACTGGTGCCCTGGGCGCCGAAGGGCGGGTTGCCGCGGTTGTACCAGTAGTTGCCGTGGATGAAGGTGCCCGACTGGCTCAGCCGCATCGCGTGCGGCACGTCCGGGATGTCGTACTCGCCGCCGAACCCGACCGTCGACCCGTTCATGCGCGTCTGCTCGGACTTCTCCGAGATCACCATCTGCCCGTTGTACGTCGGGTTCGCGGCGCTGCCCGCGGAGATCGGGACGGACTTGAGCGTCTTGCCGTCGCGCACCACCGTCATGGTCTGCGTGTTCGCGTCCACCGTGGAGACCTGCGCGCGGCCCACGGTGAAGGTCACGGTCTTCTTCTGCACGCCGTAGAGGCCGTTCGCACCCTCCACCCCGTCCAGGTCGATCTTCATCGTGACCTTGGAACCGGCCTTCCAGTACTCCTCGGGCCGGAAGTCGAGCCGCTGCGCGCCGAACCAGTGCCCGACCACCTCCTGCCCGCTGCTGGAGGTGACCGAGATGTGCGACTGCACGCCCTTCTGGTCGGTGATCGCCTTGTCGAACGTGAACGACACCGGCATCCCCACCCCGACCGTGCTGCCGCCGTCCGGGGTGTACGTGCCGACGAAGCTGTTGTCCGAGGAGACGGTCGTGAAGACCGAGTCGGCGGCGGCCGTGCGGCCGTTCGCGTCCTTCGCCCGTGCCGTGATCCGGTACTTCGTGCCCCGCTCCAGCTGCTCCTTCGGCTTCCAGCTGCCGCCGTCGCCGGACACCGCGCCGGGTACGGCGGCACCGCTCTCCGCCACGGTCATCCTCACGTCGGTCAGCCTGCCGTCGCTGACCTTCACCCCGGTCGAGTTGATCGAGGCGCCGGTCGACCCGTCCTTCGCCGAGATCACGAGCTTGGCGACCGAGGTGTCGGCGGACCCGGCGCCGCCCTTGCCGTCCTGCTGGTCGTCGGCACTGGCGCTCCCGCCGCAGGCGGTGAGGGTGAGGGCGCCGACCACCAGGGCGGCACACGCCCCCAGTACGCGCCGCGTGGCTATGTCCGACGTTGTCACGGGCTGCTCCAGGTTCGGGTGTTGTGCGATGTTCGCTTCAGCCGTGTAGAGGGGCCCGGCGGCCCGTGAGGTTCCCACCGGCCGCCGCGAACGCCGTCACGTGACAAAACCCGGACAATCGCAACACGGACGGGTCAACCGCCCCGGGGCAACGGCCCGTTCAGACCTCCCGGCCTCCCGGCCCGCCCTAAAGCTCGCCGTACAGCTCGCCGTACGACGGCCACGCCCCGCCCGGGCCGTCCACCGGCTCGGCGGCCCGGACCGCGCGCACGATCGCCCGCGTCACCATGTCCGCGCCCGCCGCCAGCACCTCGTTCAGCGCGAGCGGCTGCCCGGCGTCGAGCGGGCGCCCGCCGGTCGCCAGGGCGAACACCGTGTCCCCGTCGCTGAGCAGATGCACGGGCCGTACGGCACGCGCGATCCCGTCGTGCGCGGTGCCGGCCAGCTTCTGCGCCTGCGCCTTGGACAGAGCGGCGTCGGTGGCGACCACGGCGAGCGTGGTGTTCAGCGGCGGCGGCGCGTTCCCCGCCGCGACCTCGGCCAGCCGCCGCCCCGCGGCCTCGTGGACCCCCGGCGCCGGGTACTCCACCCGCCCGCCCCGGAACAACTCCCCGTACAGCACCCCCGTTTCCGGATCCGTCACCGACCCCGCCGCGTTGGCCACCACCAGCGCCGCCACGGTGATCCCCGAGTCCAGCACGGTGCTCGCGGTGCCCACCCCGCCCTTCAGCGTGCCGACCACGGCACCCGTGCCGGCCCCGACACACCCCTCGGCCACCGCGGCGCCCGACGTGCTCGCGTGCGCCGCCTCCACCGCCGCGTACCCGGTGGCCGCGTCCGGTCTGGCCCGGAAGTCACCCCCGCGTCCCAGGTCGAAGACGCAGGCCGCGGGTACCACCGGCACCACGTGTGCCGGATCGGGGCCGACCCGCACGCCTCGCCCCCGCTCCTCCAGCCAGGCCATCACGCCGGAGGCCGCGTCCAGCCCGTAGGCGCTGCCGCCGGTCAGCACCACCGCCTGGACCTTCTGCACCAGGTTGCGCGGATCGAGGGCGTCGGTCTCCTTGGTGCCGGGGCCGCCGCCGCGCACGTCCACACCGGCGACCGCCCCGCCCTCCGGCGCGAGCACCACCGTGGTCCCCGTGAGCCACCCGTCCCCGGTGCGGGTCGCGTGCCCCACCAGCAGACCGGCGACGTCCGTCAATGCGTCAACTGTCATACGGCCAGTCTCGACCAGCCACCCGCGGCGGCGCGGGAACCGGCGGGAGGCGGCGAGAAGGGGCGGGAGGCGGCGAGAAGGGGCGGGAGGCGGCGGTGCTTCAGGCGGCCGGTGCCGCCGCGCGCCGCTCCCGCTCGGTGCGCCGCGCGGTCAGCGCCACCCCGGCCGCCACGGTCAGCGCCAGGACGATTCCCGCCACGAGCACCGCCTCGGCGCCGAGGAAGGTGCAGCCGAGCACCAGGAGCGCGCCCGTCGGCAGCACGAGCTGCTCGGCGACGCCCACCTTGAAGTGCCGCGCGTGCAGGGCCCACACCGTGAGCAGGAACACCGACGTGGGCAGGGTCACCGCGGCGGACGCCGCCACCGCGGAGATGTGTGCCTTGCCCACGGCCTGCTCCACCGCCACCTCCAGTCCCGCCCCGATCGCCGCCGCCGAGGCGAACACGAGGTAGTGGCCGTAACCCCACAGGAAGGACTGTCTGCTGGACCGCAGATAACTGTGCACGGGCACCACGAAGTAGATCCACCAGGCCGCGAAGACGATCAGCAGTCCGCCGGCCGCGATCGGGAGGACCTCGTTCAGCGCGTCGTTCTCCTCGATGCCCGACTTCACCGCGACCGTGGCCGCGGCGATGGTCTCGCCGAGCACGATGATCGTGAGCAGCCCGTACCGCTCGGCGATGTGGTGCGGGTGCCAGGACGACGGGTGCTTGCGCTCGGCGTACGCCGGCACGCACAGCTCCAGCACCACCATCACCAGGAACAGCCAGCCGCGGTCGTCCTCAGGCAGGAAGAGAATCCCCAGCCAGCCGATCTGACACAGGAGCACGCCGACCGAGTAGCTCCGGGCCATGGTGCTCTCCGGCGGCGCGGCCGACCGGCCCGCCCTGAGCCACTGCGCCGCCATGGCGACCCGCATGATCAGGTAGCCGATGACGACGGCCACCCAGTCGTGGTCCTCGAAGGCCCGGGAGATCCCGGCCGCCAGGACCAGCACACCGGCGATCTGGACCAGCGTGACGACCCGGTAGAGGACGTCGTCGTTGTCGTAGGCGGAGGCGAACCAGGTGAAGTTCATCCACGCCCACCAGATGGCGAAGAAGACCATCGCGTAGTTGAGGACGCCCTCGCCGGCATGTCCCTCGGCGACGGCGTGCACCAGCTGGACGCCCGCCTGGGCGATGGCGACGACGAAGCACAGGTCGAAGAAGAGCTCCAGCGGCGTGGCGGCGCGGTGCGTTTCGTGCCGGTGGCGGGCCTTCAGGCGACGCACCGGAGGGTGGCCGTCGGGCGGCGGCCCGGCGGGCGCGCTTGCGGAGGAGGGACTGGACATCATGGCTCCCAGCACAGCAGAGACGGCGCGGACGTACTTGCGGACCACCCCGTCCGCCGGGGCGAGCGGGGCGCAGGGGGCGTCGTCCACGGGGCGAGCCGTACCCTGGACGCATGAGTACCACCCCCGAACCCGAGTCCGGCGCGCCCCGGCCCGCGCTGGTCTTCGACGACCCGCTGGACCAGCAGAGCTCGGACGACACCGACCGCGGCTGGGGCGAGCGGCCCGAGGGTGACAGCGCGGCCGACCTGAAGCGCTTCCTCGACGAGAAGCCGCCCCACCACCTGTGAGCCGCCCGGGCCCGGACCGCCCGCGCTAAGAGCGGTCGTGCCCCGAACCGCGCTGTGCGATCAGGGCGTCGCGGATCTCCTTGAGCACCTCCAGCTCGGAGACCTCGATGACCTCCTCGGCGCTCTCCTTCGCCCTGCGGCGGGCCTCCTGCCGGGCCAGGTACTTCGACATGGGCAGCACCATCAGGAAGTAGACGACGGCCGCCGTGATCAGGAACGTGAGGGTGGCGCCCAGCACCGAGCCCCAGAGGATGCGCACGCCCGTGGCGCTGTCGCCGGTCCCGGTGCACGGGCCCTTCAGACAGGAGCTGTAGCTGTCCAGGCTCTTCGTGCCGAATGCCCCGACCAGGGGGTTGATGACCCCGTCCACCACCGAGTTGACGATCTTGGTGAAGGCGGCGCCGATGACGACCGCCACCGCCAGGTCGATGACGTTTCCGCGCATCAGGAAGGCCTTGAAGCCCTGCCAGACGCTCGGCTCGTTCTTCTCGCTCACGGTGGGAGCACTCCTCGCTTGAACAGGTGTAGGAACCAAACGCTCCGCAACCTACGACAGCCTTGGGCCGTCCTGTCCAATCCGATCCCACGAACGAGGGACTTGACGGGCTCAGCACAGGGCCACCGCCAACCGCTCCGTGGTACCCGCGCCGACCAGCCGGTGGGCGGTGGCGCGCGGCACCGAGACGACGACCAGCGCCCCGCCCGCCGCCGCATCCGCCACGGGCTCCGGCACCTTCGTCACCCGCACACCGCGCGCGATCACCGAGGCGTCATCCGCCCCGCCGTCCCCGGTCGCCACGACGTCGACCCGGTCGCCAGGCCTGAGCAGCCGCACCGTGGCCGCGTCGGCGATGCGCACCGGCGCCGCCACGAACCGGGTGGCCGGCCGCTCGGCCACCGGATCGGCCACCGGGTGTCCGCGTGCCCGACGCGTGTCCTGCCCGCCGGCCCCCGGATGCGGGCCCGCCGCCACCAGCGCGGCGGCGGTGACCGCGAGCCCGGCGGCCAGGGCGCGCCGCCGGTGCCGTACGAGCCGGTGCAGCCCGCCGCGCACCCGCACCGGGGCGAACTGCGGCACCTCGCAGGTGGGCGGCGCATCGGTGCCGGGCGGAAGCGGGAACGGCAACGGGAACGAGGGAGGGGAAGAGGAAGGGGAGGGCAGGGCGGGACGGAACACGGGGACCACCACCTGTGACGAGGGACCGGCTTGCGCTCCCACGATGAGGCTTGTCGCCGCGTCCCGCCGAAGCCCGTGGACCACGGACCGGCTGTGGACAACTCCCTCACCGGAACGTGGTGTTCCCCCGTCTTGCGGCCCTCCGTACCCCTACGGCAGCGCGATCCCCGGATCCATCCCGCCCAGCGCCGCACGGCAGGGGCAGTCCCGCTCCCCGGTCGCCGGCAGCGCGGCCACCGCGTCGAACAGGACGCCCCGCAGCCGGTCCACGTTCGCCGCGAACACCCGCAGCACCTCCTCGTGCGAGACGCCCTCGCCGCTCTCCGCGCCGGCGTCGAGGTCGGTCACGAGGGTCAGCGAGGTGTAGCAGAGCTCCAGCTCACGGGCGAGGGCCGCCTCCGGGTGGCCGGTCATCCCCACCACCGACCAGCCCTGCGCCCGGTGCCACAGGGACTCCGCACGGGTCCCGAAACGGGGCCCCTCGACCACGACCAGGGTGCCGCCGTCCACCGGTTCCCAGTCCCGCCCCCGGGCCGCCTTCAGCGCGGCGGCCCGTCCGGTGGGGCAGTACGGGTCGGCCAGCGACACGTGCACCACGTTGGGCACCGTGCCGTCGGGTGTCGGCAGCCCGTCGAAGTAGGTCGACGGGCGGGACTTGGTGCGGTCGACGAACTGGTCCGGCACCAACAGCGTGCCCGGCCCGTACTCGGGGCGCAGGCCGCCGACCGCACAGGGGCCGAAGATCTGGCGTGCGCCCACCGAACGCAGCGCCCACAGGTTGGCGCGGTAGTTGATCCGGTGCGGCGGCAGATGGTGACCGCGACCGTGCCGGGGGAGGAAGGCGACCCGCCGGCCGGCCACCTCACCGAGGAAGAGGGAGTCGCTGGGCGGCCCGTACGGGGTGTCCACCCGGACCTCGGTCACGTCGTCGAGGAACGAGTAGAAACCCGAGCCCCCGATCACGCCGATCTCGACCCGCTCGTTCTGGGCCTGCCCGTTCCCGGCCTTCACCTTGTTCGCCATGCCCGCACCCTAACCGCCCCGCTCAACGCCGAGGACCCCGTCGTCGGCCGACGACAGGGTCTCGTAAGAAGTGGGTCCCGCGCGACGGTGGGAGCCGGGTGCTACGCGGCGGTGCTGCCCGCGGAGGAGCTGCCGGAGCCCGACGACGAACCGGATCCGGAGGAGGACGCCGAGGACGACGAGGACGAACCCGAGTCCGAGGACGACGACGAAGCCGAGGACGAGGCCGCCTTCGAGGACGACGACGCCGGCGAGCTGCTCGACGAGCTGCCGCGGCTGTCGTTGCGGTAGAAGCCGGAGCCCTTGAAGACGATGCCGACCGCCGAGAACACCTTCTTCAGGCGGCCCTGGCAGTTCGGGCACTCGGTAAGAGCGTCGTCGGTGAACTTCTGCACCGCCTCGAGGCCCTCGCCGCACTCGGTGCACTGGTACTGGTACGTCGGCACTGTCTTCCTCCTGGCACTCTCACTCGATGAGTGCTAACGACGGTCCATAGTGACCTATTCCGCGGGATCAGTCCACTGTGGCGGGCGCGCGGTGACCGACACCACGTGCGACCGTACGGCCGGGGGACCGGGTCGCCAGCCGCGAGCGCAGCGCCACCAGGACCGCCAGCGCGAGGACCGTGCCGCCCATCGGCACCAGGAACCCGGCGCCCTCCCGGAAGCGGTCCTCCAGCTGTCCCGCGACGGTCACGGCCGCCGCCTGGCCCAGCGCGACGGCGCCGGTCAGCCAGGTGAAGGCCTCGGTGCGGGCACCGGCCGGGACCAGGCCCTCGACCAGGGTGTAGCCGGTGACGATGGCGGGCGCGACACACATGCCGACCAGCAGGCCGAGGCCCGCCAGTACGAGCACCGAGTGCGCGGCCCACAGGCCGGACGCGGTCAGCGCGAGGGCGGCGTAGCCGACCAGGAGGCGCCGCTGCGGGGCCACCTTCCAGGCGATGGCGCCGCAGGCCAGGCCGGAGATCATGTTGCCCGCCGCGAAGACGCCGTACAGGACGCCGTTGAGACCGGGCTCGCCGATGGACTCGGTGAACGCGGCCAGCGACACCTGCATGCCGCCGAAGACGGAACCGATGCCCAGGAAGGCGACGATCAGCACCCGCACGCCGGGGACCCGCAGCGCGGAAACGTGCTCCACGCGCGCGTGCCCGCCGTCGGCGTCGCCGGCCTTCGGCTCGGTGCTCTTCTGCGCGGCGAACAGCAGACCGCCCACCAGGGTGAGCGCGGCCTCCGTGACCAGGCCCGCGGCCGGGTCGACGGCCGTGCACAGCGCGGTCGCCACCAGCGGGCCGAGGACGAAGGTCAGCTCGTCGGTGACGGACTCGAAGGCGGCCGCCGTGCTCATCAGGGGGGAGTCCTTGAGCCTCACGGCCCAGCGGGCCCGCACCATGGGCCCGACCTGCGGCACCGAGGCGCCGGTGGGCACCGCCGCCAGGAACAGCGCCCACAGGGGCGCGTCCGCGAGCGCGAGGACGGTCAGGGTCAGCCCGGACGCCGCGTGCACGAGCACGCCGGGCAGCAGCACGGCGCGCTGCCCGTAGCGGTCGGCGAGCCGGCCGCTGTACGGGGCGAACACGGCCATGGAGACGCCGGTGACGGCCGCGGCGGCGCCCGCGACGCCGTAGGAGCCGGTGGTGTGCTGCACCAGCAGCACGATGGAGAGCGTGAGCATGGCGAACGGCTGGCGTGCCGCGAAGCCGGGGAGCAGGAACGTCCAGGCGCCGCGGGTGCGCAGGAGCTGCCCGTATCCCGGACGGGTGACCGTGGATGCCACGGCCCGTGCCTTTCTGCTGACTGGTAGCGCGGTCCCGCCGCCTCGTGGTGGTCGTCGTGCGGGAGCGCCGAGAGCTGTCCACTTGCGCGGACTGCGGTAGATGCCGGAGCCCGCGTGGATGAGGGGGCGATCCGACCGCCATACGGTCGCGCCAGCTCTGCTTCAGACAGAGGTGGTTCGATCAGGTGCGGCCTTCATCGTACAGGGGGCGGGAGGGGGGCGGCCTGTGAAAGGGAGCACCCCTCGTACGCTCACCTGCGATTGCCGCGGGCGTCCTCGGTGCCCCCGGTGCCCAGCCAGCCGGCCAGCTTGCCGCCGTGGCCGACCGCGCGCAGCCGTGCCTCGGCCGCGTCCCGCACCGGGTCCGTGGCGACCACCAGGAGTTCGTCGCCGCGGCGCAGCCCCGTGGTCGGCAGCGGTACGAAGGACGTCCCGTCGCGGACGACCAGCGTGACGGCGGCCCCGGTGGGCAGCCGCAGCTCGTTGACCTCGACGCCGTGCATCCTGGAACCCTCGGGGATCGTCACGGACAGCAGATGCCCGCGCAGCCGTTCCAGGGGTGCCGACTCGATGCCGAGGTCGGCCGCCTCGTCGCCCTTGCCCAGGCGCAGCTTGCGGGCCAGCCACGGCAGCGTCGGGCCCTGCACCAGGGTGTAGACGACGACCAGCACGAAGACGATGTTGAAGATGCGGTGGCTGCCCGCGACGCCCTCCACCATGGGGATCGTCGCCAGGATGATGGGCACCGCGCCGCGCAGCCCCGCCCAGGACATCAGGGCCTGCTCCTGCCACGGCACCCGGAAGGGCACCAGGCACAGCACGACGCTCAGCGGGCGCGCCACCATGGTGAGCACCAGCCCGATGACCAGGGCGGGCAGGATGTCGTCGCCCAGTTCGTGCGGGGTCACCAGCAGGCCCAGCAGGACGAACATGCCGATCTGGGCGAGCCAGCCGAGTCCGTCGGCGAAGCCCCGGGTGGCGGGCCAGTGCGGCAGCCGCGCGTTGCCCATGACCATCGAGGCGAGGTAGACGGCCAGGAAGCCGCTGCCGTGGGCCATCGCACCGGCCGCGTAGGCGGCGATGGCGATCGACATGACGGCGATGGGGTAGAGGCCGGAGGCGGGCAGTGCCACGTGCTTCAGCCCCCACGACCCGAGCCAGCCGACCGCGAGTCCGATGGCCGCGCCGATGGCCAGCTCCAGGGCGATCTCGCCGATGAGTACGTACCAGTGCTCGATCGGCCCCGCCGTGGAGAAGGCGACCACGAGGATGACCACCGGGGCGTCGTTGAAGCCGGACTCGGCCTCCAGCGTGCCCGTTATCCGCTTGGGCAGCGGAATCCGGCGCAGCACGGAGAAGACGGCCGCGGCGTCCGTGGAGGAGACCACGGCCCCGACGATCAGTGCCTGCCGCCACTCCAGCCCGGTGAGGTAGTGCGCGCCCGCCGCGGTCACGCCGACACTCACCGCGACACCGCCCAGCGCCAGCGCGGAGGCGGCCGGGAGCGCCGGTTTCGCCTCCTTCCACTTCGTGCCGAGTCCGCCCTCGGCCAGGATCACGACGAGGGCCCCGTAGCCGATGACCTGGACCAGTTCGGCGTTGTCGAACTTGATGTCGCCGATGCCGTCCTGGCCCATGGCGACGCCGATGGCCAGGTAGACGAGCAGGCTGGGGAGCCCGCTGCGCGAGGAGATCCGGACCGCCGCCACGGCGATGAGCAGGACGAGCGAGCAGACGAGCAGGAGCTGGTTGAGGTGGTGGACAGTCAGCGGCCGTTCCCTTTCCCTGGCGCACCGCATGGATCACAGCGCGGGCGAGCGCGCCCGCTCGGCGCGCGAGGCGTGCACCGGTGGTGCACCGGCGCACCACCCCATGGCACACGAATCCGCCATGCTCTGCGGGCAACTACTTCGTTACCTTACCTAACTCTTGACGCTTTCTTGACGCTCGGCTTGGCAAGATCGAACGCCCGTGCGTCCGCGTACCCGACTCCGCGTCAAGGTGGAGCCGGGCCTGCGCCTACAGTTGCTCCAGCGTTCGGCGTTCAGCGCTCGGCGCTCCGTACGAAGCACAGCCCGCCCCTGCCGCTCGTGTTAGGACAGCAAGGACAGCGATGCCCCCCACCACCACCGCCTCCACGGGTCAGCAGTCCGGCACGTCCGGCAGGAAGAAGGGGCGCAAGGGGCGCAAGGGCCGCAAGGGCCGCTTGCTCGTCCTCGTGCTGGTCCTGGCCCTCATCGGCGGCCTCGCCTACGGGGCGTACTGGTCGATCAGCACCGTCCGCGCGTCCTTCCCGCAGACCAAGGGCTCGATCACGCTGGACGGCCTGTCGGGCCCGGTCGACGTCAAGCGCGACGGGTACGGCATCCCTCAGGTCTACGCCTCCACCGAGGAGGACCTGTTCATGGCGCAGGGCTACGTCCAGGCGCAGGACCGGTTCTACGAGATGGACGTCCGCCGGCACATGACCGCCGGGCGTCTGTCGGAGATGTTCGGCAAGAGCCAGATCGACAACGACGAGTTCCTGCGCACCCTGGGCTGGCACCGGGTGGCGAAGAAGGAGTACGACGAGAAGCTCTCGGACTCCACGAAGAAGTACCTCCAGGCGTACTCCAAGGGCGTCAACGCCTACCTGAAGGGCAAGGACGGCGCGGACATCTCCCTGGAGTACGCCGCCCTCGGCTTCACCAACGACTACAAGCCCCAGGAGTGGACCCCGGTCGACTCGGTGGCCTGGCTGAAGGCGATGGCCTGGGACCTGCGCGGCAACATGCAGGACGAGGTCGACCGCGCGCTGATGACCAGCCGCCTCGGCCCCAAGCAGATCGCCGACCTCTACCCGGCCTACCCGTACGAGCGCAACAAGGCGATCGTCCAGGAGGGCCAGTACGACGAGCTGACCGAGACGTTCGACGGCGGCGGTACGTCGGGCGGCGACGAGAGCGACGGCACGGGCACGGGGACCGGCAGCGGCACCGGCACCGGTACGGGGACCGGTTCCGGCAGCGCCCTGGAGGGCCAACTGGCCGGGCTCCAGAACGTCCTGGACAACGTCCCCACCGCCGTCGGCGTGAACGGCAACGGCATCGGCTCCAACTCGTGGGTCGTCTCCGGCAAGCACACCATCACCGGCAAGCCCCTGCTGGCCAACGACCCGCACCTGTCGCCGTCCCTGCCGTCCGTCTGGTACCAGATGGGCCTGCACTGCCGCACCGTCTCCGACAAGTGCCGGTACGACGTCGCCGGCTACACCTTCGCGGGCATGCCCGGCGTGGTCGTCGGCCACAACCGGGAGATCGCCTGGGGCCTGACCAACTCCGGCGCCGACGTCACCGACCTCTACCTGGAGAAGATCACCGGCGAGGGCTACCAGTACGACGGCAAGGTGGTCCCCTTCGAGACGCGCGAGGAGACCATCAAGGTCGCCGGCGGCGACTCGAAGAAGATCGTCGTCCGCGAGACGAACAACGGCCCCCTGCTCTCCGACCGCGACGACGAGCTGGTGAAGACCGGCAAGAAGGCCTCCGTCGAGACCGCCGCCCCCGACCGCGGCGACGGGTACGGCGTGGCGCTGCGCTGGACCGCGCTCGAGGCGGGCACCAGCATGGACGCCGTCTTCGCGATCGACCGGGCGCAGAACTGGGACGACTTCCGCGAGGCCGCCACCCTGTTCGACGTGCCCTCGCAGAACCTGGTCTACGCCGACGAAGAGCACATCGGCTACACGCTGCCGGGCCGGATCCCGGTGCGCGCCGAGGGCCACGACGGCTCCGTCCCGGCGCCGGGCTGGGACCCGAAGTTCCGCTGGACCGGCCAGTACATCGACCAGGACGAGCTGCCCTACGAGTACGACCCGGAGCGCGGCTACATCGTGACCGCCAACCAGGCCGTCGTCGACGCGGACAAGTACCCGTACACGCTCACCACGGACTGGGGCTACGGCGCCCGCAGCCAGCGCATCACCTCCCTGATCGAGCAGAAGATCAAGGACGGCGGCAAGATCTCCACCGACGACATGCGCCAGATGCAGCTGGACAACAGCAGCGAGATGGCCAAACTGCTCGTGCCCCAGCTGCTGAAGATCGACATCGCCGACAAGGACGTCCGCGAGGCGCAGAAGCTGCTGGAGGGCTGGGACTACACCCAGGACGCCGACTCGGCCGCCGCCGCCTACTTCAACGCGGTCTGGCGCAACATCCTCAAGCTCGCCTTCGGCAACAAGCTGCCCAAGGAGCTGCGGGTCGAGGGCCAGTGCCTGTGGGTGGACCCGGTCAACACCACCGGACCCGCGGACGAGACCAACAAGGTCCGCGAGTGCGGCCAGCGCGACGCGGACCAGGCGCAGCCGGACGGCGGCGACCGCTGGTTCGAGGTGGTCCGCACGCTGATGGAGAAGCCGAAGAGCGACTGGTGGACGACGCCGGCCAACGGCACCCGCAAGGGCGCCGACCACAACCGCGACGACCTGTTCAAGCGCGCCATGACCGACGCCCGCTGGGAGCTGACCGCCAAGCTCGGCAAGGACATCGACACCTGGAACTGGGGCCGGCTGCACCGCCTGTTCCTGAAGAACCAGACCCTGGGCACCGAGGGCCCCGGCTTCCTGAAGTACGCCCTCAACCGCGGCCCCTGGAAGCTCAGCGGCGGCGAGGCGGCGGTCAACGCCTCCGGCTGGAACGCGGCCGGCGGCTACGGGGTGATCTGGGTGCCGTCCATGCGGATGGTGGTCAACCTCGGCGACCTCGACAAGTCCCGCTGGATCAACCTCACCGGTGCCTCCGGGCACGCCTACAGCGCCCACTACACCGACCAGACCGACAAGTGGGCGAACGGCGAGCTGCTGCCGTGGTCCTTCTCGAAGAAGGCCGTCGACGAGAGCACGAGCGACACGCTGGTCCTCAAGCCGTAGCCGGACCCGCCCCCGCCGACGAACGGCAGAACGGCCTCCACGCACGCGTGGAGGCCGTTCTGCCGTCGGCACCCGTGTGTGTCCGGGCGTCAGCGGAACCTGCGCACCCCCGACGGCGTCACCACCGCGTCCACCGGCCGGTCGTGGGGCTCCGCGGGGACGTGCGCGACGACCTCCCGGTCGTAGAGCAGCACCAGCAGCGCGGGGCGCGCGCCCGCCGCATCCAGCCGGGCCAGCACCCGGTCGTACGAGCCGCCCCCGCGCCCCAGGCGCAGACCGCGGCCGTCCACCGCGACCCCCGGCAGCAGCACGACGTCCGCCCGCGTCACCGCCTCCGGCCCCAGCCGCTCACCGGCGGGCTCGAACAGCTCCATCCGCCCGCCGTGGCGCACGCGCGCGAGGGAGTCCTTCCCGCTGTACTCGCCCCAGTCCAGGTCGTTGTCCGGCAGCAGCGCGGGCAGCAGCACGCGCACCCCCCGCGCGCGCAGCGCGTCCAGGAGCGCGAGGGTGCCCGGCTCGGCGCCCACGGAGACGTACGCCGCCACCGCGCGCGCCCCCGCGACCTCCGGCAGCCCAAGTGCCCGCCGGGCCAGCGCGTCCGCGGATTCCCGCACGTCATCCGGCGTCATCCGGGTGCGCGCCGCGAGCAGGTCCCGCCGCAGGAGGCGCTTGCCGGGTTCGTCCGCAGGGTCGTTGTGAGGCAATGGTCACTCCCGTACCACTCTGATCTGCTCATATGAGCGCGGAGGCTGAGGCGACACAGATTCTCCCAATAGGCACCGGATATGGTGGCGCGCATGACTCAGTCCCACCCCAGGATCAGCAAGGCTGTCATCCCAGCAGCCGGTCTCGGTACCCGGTTCCTGCCGGCCACCAAGGCCACTCCCAAGGAGATGCTGCCGGTCGTCGACAAGCCGGCGATCCAGTACGTGGTCGAAGAGGCCGTCACCGCCGGCCTTGGCGACGTCCTCATGGTCACCGGCCGCAACAAGCGCCCGCTCGAGGACCACTTCGACCGCAATTACGAACTGGAGTCCGCCCTCCAGAAGAAGGGCGACGCGAGCCGCCTGGCCAAGGTCCAGGAATCCAGCGACCTCGCGATGATGCACTACGTCCGCCAGGGCGACCCCAAGGGCCTCGGTCACGCCGTGCTGTGCGCCGCCCCGCACGTCGGCCACGAGCCCTTCGCGGTCCTGCTCGGCGACGACCTGATCGACCCGCGCGACCCCCTGCTCCAGCGCATGATCGACGTCCAGGAGCAGTACGGCGGCAGCGTGATCGCCCTCATGGAGGTCGCGCCGGAGCAGATCCACCTCTACGGGTGCGCGGCCGTGGAGAGCACCGCGGACAGCGACGTGGTCAAGGTCGGCGGGCTGGTCGAGAAGCCGGACCCGGCCGACGCCCCGTCCAACTACGCCATCATCGGCCGCTACGTCCTCGACCCGCACGTCTTCGACATACTCCGCAAGACCGAGCCCGGTCGCGGCGGCGAGATCCAGCTGACCGACGCCCTCCAGCAGCTCGCCGAGGACGAGTCCGTCGGCGGCCCGGTGCACGGCGTCGTCTTCAAGGGCCGCCGCTATGACACCGGCGACCGTGGCGACTACCTGCGTGCCATTGTCCGACTCGCATGCGAACGTGAAGATCTGGGCCCGGACTTCCGGACCTGGCTTCGCAGTTACGTAGCCGAGGAGATGCAGGGACGTTGAGCAGCAGCGCGCACCGTGACACCGGCCACGACCACGCCGCCGCGGGCCCCGGCCCGGACCGGCTGTGGTCGGTGCAGGACCACCTGGACGACGTCCTCGCCACCGTCCGCCCCCTGGACCCCATCGAGCTGAACCTGCTCGACGCCCAGGGCTGCGTGCTGGTCGACGACATCACGGTGCCGCTGTCCCTGCCGCCGTTCGACAACAGCTCCATGGACGGCTACGCGGTGCGGGTCACCGACGTCGCGGGGGCCAGCGAGGAGTTCCCCGCCGTCCTGGACGTCGTCGGGGACGTCGCCGCCGGCCAGGCCGAGGCTCCGTCCGTCGGCCCCGGCCAGGCCGCCCGCATCATGACCGGCGCCCCGCTGCCGCCCGGCGCCGAGGCCGTCGTGCCCGTGGAGTGGACCGACGGAGGGCTCGGCGAGGGCCCGGTGGCCGGGATGCGCGCCCGCAGTCTGGCCCCCGAGGGTGCCGAGGGCCACGTCCACGTGTACCGGCCGGCCGAGGAGCGCGCGCACGTACGGGCCAAGGGCAGCGACGTCCGCTCCGGCGACCGCGCCCTGGCGGCGGGCACCGTCCTCGGCCCGCCGCAGATCGGCCTGCTCGCCGCGATCGGCCGGGGCACGGTACGGGTGCGCCCGCGCCCGCGCGTGGTGGTGCTCTCCACCGGCAGCGAACTCGTCCAGCCCGACGAACAGCTGGCGGCCGGTCAGATCTACGACTCCAACAGCTTCGCCCTCACCGCGGCCGCCCGCGACGCCGGAGCCATCGCCTACCGCGTGGGCGCGGTCGCCGACGACGCCGAGACCCTGCGGTCCACCATCGAGGACCAACTGGTGCGCGCCGACCTGATGGTCACCACCGGCGGCGTGAGCGTCGGGGCGTACGACGTGGTCAAGGAGGCGCTGGCACACGTCGGCGACGAGGACGAGCCGGGCGGCGGCGTGGACTTCCGCAAGCTCGCCATGCAGCCCGGCAAGCCCCAGGGCTTCGGCTCCATCGGCCCCGACCACACCCCGCTGCTCGCCCTGCCCGGCAACCCGGTGTCGTCGTACGTCTCCTTCGAGCTGTTCGTGCGCCCCGCGATCCGCACCCTCATGGGGCTGCCCGACGTGCACCGTCCGACGGTCACCGCGTCCCTGGCCGCGGACAAGGCGCTGACCTCGCCGAAGGGCCGACGGCAGTTCCTGCGGGGCAACCACGCCGACGGAGCGGTCACCCCGGTCGGCGGCTCCGGCTCGCATCTCGTGGCCGCCCTCGCGCAGGCGAACGCGCTGATCGTCGTCCCCGAGGACACCGAATCCGTCGAGCCCGGCACCGACGTCGAGGTGGTCCTGCTCGGCTGAGCGGGGCCCGATGGCGGTACCGTGTCGCGCACAGCAGGCCCACGCGCCGCACCGCGCCGGGCCAGGACCGGGAGCGCCACACAAGAATGAGTACGCAGGACCGACCGCCGAGCAGCGGACAGGACCCGCAGGGCCGGCTGACGCACATCGACGAGGCGGGCGCCGCCCGGATGGTCGACGTGTCCGGCAAGGACGTGACCGCCCGCACCGCCCGCGCCAGTGGACGCGTCCTCGTCGCGCCCCGCGTGGTCGAGCTGCTGCGCGGCGAGGGCGTACCCAAGGGCGACGCGCTGGCCACCGCCCGGATCGCGGGCATCATGGGCGCCAAGCGCACCCCCGACCTGATCCCCTTGTGCCACCCGTTGTCGGTCTCCGGTGTGAAACTGGACCTGTCGGTCGCGGACGACGCCGTGGAGATCACCGCCACGGTGCGGACGACGGATCGCACGGGCGTCGAGATGGAGGCGCTCACCGCGGTCTCCGTCGCCGCGCTCACCGTGGTCGACATGGTCAAGGCGGTCGACAAGGGAGCGGTCATCACGGACGTGCGGGTGGAGCAGAAGACGGGCGGCAAGTCCGGCGACTGGAACCGGTCATGACGCCGGACACCGGCGCGGGAGGACCCCTCCTGGGGCCGTACGCCGCCCTGGTCGTCACGGCCTCCAACCGGGCCGCCGCCGGTGTCTACGAGGACAAGGGCGGACCCCTGATCGCCGAGGGGCTGCGCCGCTTCGGCTTCGACGTCGACGGCCCCCGGGTCGTCCCCGACGGCGACCCCGTGGAGGCCGCCCTGCGTTCGGGCGTCGAAGCGGGCTACGCCGTGATCGTCACCACCGGCGGCACCGGCATCTCGCCGACCGACCGCACCCCCGAGGCGACCCGGGCGGTGATCGACCACGAGGTCCCGGGCATCGCCGAGGCGATCCGGGCGTACGGCCGGGACAAGGTGCCCACCGCGGCGCTCTCCAGGGGACTGGCCGGCGTGGCGAACGGCACGCTGATCGTCAACCTGCCCGGCTCCTCCGGCGGGGTGAAGGACGGTCTCGCGGTGCTGGAGCCGCTGCTGAAGCACGCCGTGGACCAGATCCGCGGCGGCGACCACCCGAGACCCGCCAGCGGTGGGGGTGCGAGCTGAACGGCCCGTCCTGGCCCGCCGAGCTGACGGACGGCGACATCGTCCTGAGGCCGATAAGGCTGCGCGACCAGCGGACCTGGCGCGAGGTCAACCGGCGCAACCGGGACTGGCTGCGCCCGTGGGAGGCCACCATCCCGCCGCCCGGGCCCGGCGGCCCGATCGCGCACCGGCCGACCTACCGGCAGATGGTGCGGCACCTGAGGTCCGAGGCCCACGCGGGCCGGATGCTGCCGTTCGTCATCGAGTACCAGGGGCGGCTGGTCGGCCAGTTGACGGTGGCCGGCATCACCTGGGGCTCGATGTGCTCCGGACACGTCGGTTACTGGGTGGACGAGGCGGTGGCCGGCCGCGGGGTGATGCCGACGGCCGTGGCGATGGCCGTGGACCACTGTTTCCGCACCGTCGGACTGCACCGCGTCGAGGTCTGCATTCGCCCCGAGAACGCGCCCAGCCGCCGGGTCGTGGAGAAACTCGGATTCCGCGAGGAGGGTCTCAGGCCGCGATATCTGCACATCGACGGAGCCTGGCGGGACCATCTCGTCTTCGCGCTCACCGCGGACGAGGTTCCCGAAGGCCTGCTGCGGCGATGGCACCGGTCACGGCACCGCAGTACCCCCAACGCCGAGAATTGAATAAACGTTCGAAAATGATCGGGCCGTGACCATCCTGAAGCGGATAATTTCGCGGTCCTGGCAGTCGGCTGATCGGATCGGTCACAAGAAAAGTTCGAAATATCAGCCAGATCGTGCGACACACCGGCTCAATTGGCGGATGGCCTCACGCAAACCCCTCTACCGTGTGAGGCGTGAGCAGCAGCGGCCTCATCTACGCAGTCATCGTCGGGGCCTGGGCCGCCTACTTGGTGCCGATGTGGCTCCGTAGGCAGGACGAGCTGAACGAGGCCCGTCCGACCGAACGCTTCAGCACCGCCATCCGGCTCCTGTCCGGACGGGCGGGCATGGAGCGCCGGTACGCCAAGGACCTGCGGTCGCGCTCCGCCGACGAGGCGGGGACCGACGCCGACGCCCCGGACGCCGTCACCGACTCGGTGGACGTCCGGGCCTTCGCCGTGTCCAGGACCCGACGGCACACCCGGCCGACCCCGCCCCGGCAGGCGGCGGAGCGGCCCGAAACGGCGCGCCCGCGGGCGGGCGGACCCGAGGACGGCCCGAGACCCGGACAGTCCGCCGAATCCGGCCGCCAGGCCGGACCCGGCGCGGCACCGGCGCGGGGGCGGGTTCCGCAGGCCCGTCGCGCACCCGTCTCACCGGGGGCCGCGGCACGGGCCCGGCGCAGCAAGGCGCTCGCACGCCGTCGGCGTACCACCGTGATGCTGTTCCTGGCCTTCACCCTCGGCTCGGTCGTCGCGGCGGTCGGCGGGCTCGCGTTCCTGTGGGCGCCAGGGGTGCCCGCGGTGCTGCTCAGTGCCTACATCGCCCATCTGCGGGCGCAGGAGCGCCGACGCTTCGCCTTCCAGATGGACCGTCGCCAGGCCGAGGCCGCCGCACAGCGACTGCGCGACCGCGACCCCCGCCCGCGCCGGCGCGGACCCGCCGCCACCCCCGGCGGCCCCGGCGGCCCCGTCGGCGACCTCGACGCCGAGGAGCCGGACGACGGACCCGACACGGAGTCCGGCGCCGGAATGTCCGCGCTCGCCGCGGACCGGCGCGCGCTGGTCGAGCAGACCGACCACGCCGAATGGGTCGACCAGCAGCGGGAACGCCGAGGGCGCCCGCAGGGCGACAGCTGGGACCCGGTGCCGGTGCCCCTGCCCACCTACGTGACCGCCCCGGTCGCCCCTCGCGCCACGCCCGACGTGGACCTCGCGGCGCCGGACGCGTGGAGCTCGGCACGCTCCTCGGCCGTCGCGCCCGACCAGGAGGACGCCGCCCGGGCCTCCGGCGCGGACCGGGACCGCCCGGCGGACGCACCGGTGCACGCACCGGCCGAGGAGCGTCCCGAGACCCCGGGCCGCAGCGGTGCCCGCCGCGCCGCCTCGGCCCGCCGGGCCCGGGAGCGGGGCCGCACGCCGCTCTTCGACCAGTACGACGACGGCGACCGCCCCCGCGCCGCCAACGAGTAGCCGGAAGGGATTTTTGAGCAGGCCGGACGGGGTGCTAAAGTTTCACTCGTTGCAAGGGCCTGTGGCGCAGTCCGGTAGCGCACCTCGTTCGCATCGAGGGGGCCAGGGGTTCGAATCCCCTCAGGTCCACGCACATTGACGAAGGTCCCGTCCGGTCATGATGATCGGACGGGACCTTCGTCATGTGTCGGCCCCCGCGCCGAGACGCATCCGTGATCATGTACGGCGCAACCTTCGGTGTTTCCCATGGGTCACCTGTGCGCGGTGTCACGCAGTGGCACCTTCTTGTCGTCTGGGGAACGGAAGAAGCACACATGAGACCTAGCTCCCTGCACTCGCCGTGGGCGCGTGCGGCCGTGGCCGGGGCGGCGGCCGCCGGGCTCGCCGCGGCCGGACTGGCCGGCGTCGCGCACGCGGCGGACGACCAGGTGGCGAACGGTGGCGCGCCGCTGCCCGTCACCATCACCGGCCCGGACCGGGTGGGCATGGCGCTGGACGGGGCCGAGGACGAGCCCGGTGAGCCGCAGATCCGCCTGGGGCTCACCGGCCCGGGGGAGGAGCCCGACGGCGACACCGAACCGCAGCCTCTTCCCAACAACGGCTACGAGATCACCGTCGACGCGACCGCGCTCAAGGGCTTCGCCAAGGTCACCCTGCCCAAGTGGTGCGAGGCGGAAGGCCTGGTCGCCGTCTGCCGCGAGAGCACCCTCTACCCGGGCTCCTCGTACAACCCGAGCTGGAAGGTCCGTCTCGACCTGAAGGACACCGCCGAGGCGGGCGACCACGGCACCATCAAGGTCACGGGCAAGGGCGAGGGCCTGGAGTTCAACGAGCACACCGTCGACGTGCTCGTCGGCGGTCCCGAACTGCTCAAGAAGAAGCTCCCCGCCGAACCCGCGGGCTTCCGCCCCGGTGACACCTACCGGGCCCCGCTCGGCTTCCGCAACGTCGGCAGCATGCCCGCCCACGGCGTCGTGCTCCGTTTCGCCGGCACCCGCGGCCTCTCCTTCCCCGAGTCGTACGACAACTGCTCGTACACCGAGGAGAACAAGGACAACCTGATCCGCTACCGCCAGGTCGCGCTGTGCACCTTCGAGGGCGAGTTCCTGCACGGCATGGCCTACGAACTGAGCGAGCCGGTGGAGGTGAAGACCGCGGACTTCGCGCTCGGCGACATCTTCACCTACGGCTTCGACGCCGTCGGCGCCGAGGCCGCAGACGCGCTGCGGTCGGGCGCCGGCCACCGGCAGGGAACCGGCAGGACGCTCACGCTCGAGCCGGTCGAGAGCGGCCACGTCAGCGACTACTCCAAGTACGCCGAGATCGACCTGCCCACGCAGAACACCTACGACCTCGACCTCACCGGCGCACGCGTCGCGGGCGAGCAGGGCGAGACGGTCACCGTCGACGTCCGCATGAGCAACCACGGGCCCGCCTGGATCGGGTCGCTGCGCGCGGGCGGCGAGCCGCTCGGCTTCAGCGTGCAGATCCCCGAGGGTGCCGGCGTCGTGGACAGCCCCTGCCGGCCCGTGAACGACGAGACCCCGGACGTGTACCGCTGCTTCGCCGACACCCCCTTCCTGGAGGACGACGAGCGGAGCTTCCCCTTCAAGCTGCGCATCGACAAGGTCGTCGCGGGCGCCAAGGGCAAGATCGCCCTGCCGGACTACGACAACCCGTGGGAGGGCGACCCGTCCAACGACACCGGCTGGATCGTGCTCAACGGCACGGGTGACGAGGAGACTCCGGGCGACACCGGCGGCAGCACCGGCGGCCCGGACTCCACGGGCGGTACGGGCAGCACCGGCGGTTCGCAGACGACGGGCGGCACCGGGACGACCGGTGGCTCGGACACGGCCGGGGGGACCACCGGCGGCACCTCCACCGCCGGGACCAGCGGCGGCAGCACCGGCGGCAGCACCGGCGGTCAGTCGCCCCAGGGCGGTGCGGGCGGCGTGCTGGCCTCCACCGGCTCCACGGTGCTGCTCGGCTCGGCCGGCGCGGCCCTCGCGCTCGCGGCGGGCGGCGTCCTGTATGTCGTCTCGCGCCGGCGCAGGACGGGCGGCACCACGGCCTGACTCCGGCCGTGGTGCCTACGGGACCCGGAGGGCCTTCGCGTAGCAGAGGCTGTCCTCGTGGAAGCGGTAGTAGCCGAACTTCCCGCACGGCTCGTAGCCGCTGGACGTGTACAGGGCCACGGCCTCCGGCTGCTTGGTGCCGGTCTCCAGCACCATCCGGGTCCGGCCCGCCGCACGGGCGTCGTCCTCCAGGGCGGCCAGGATGCGGCGGGCCAGCCCGCGCCCGCGCACCTGCTCGGTCACGAACATCCGCTTGAGTTCGGCGTCCCCGTCGAGATTGCCCTCGTCGTTGGCGTCCTGGCTGCGCCAGCCGCCGGAGGCGACCGGGACGTCCATCTCGTCGTACGCGATCAGGTACTGGCCGTTCGGCGGCGCGAAGTCCGACGGGTCCAGGTGCGTGGCGTCGCCGCCGTCGCCGTAGCGGACGTCGTACTCGGCCTGGACGTCGTCGTTGAGCTTCACGGCGTCGGGGTGGTCGAAGGGGACCCGGCGTATGTTCATTCTTCCTACCGTATATCGATGCGGCGCCCGGAGCGGGACACCGTCCAGTGTGCCGGTATCGTGCCGGGATGCTCACCGTGACCTCCGTCAACGTCAATGGCCTCCGTGCCGCCGCGAAGAAGGGCTTCGTGGAGTGGCTCGCCGACACCTCCGCCGACGTGCTGTGCCTCCAGGAGGTGCGGGCCGAACGCCACCAACTGCCCGAACACGTCCGTACTCCCGACGGCTGGCACGTGACACACGCCCCCGCCGCCGCCAAGGGCCGTGCCGGTGTCTCCCTGTACACGCGCCGTGAGCCCGACGCCGTCCGTGTCGGTTTCGGCTCGACGGAGTTCGACGCCAGCGGCCGCTACGTCGAGGCCGACCTGCCCGGTGTGACGGTCGCCTCCCTCTACCTCCCCTCCGGTGAGGTCGGCACCGAGCGCCAGGACGAGAAGGTCCGTTTCATGGGCGAGTTCCTCGCCTACCTGAAGGAACTGCGCGAGCGTGCCGCCGCCGAGGGGCGCGAGGTCGTCGTCTGCGGCGACTGGAACATCGCCCACCGCGAGGCCGACCTGAAGAACTGGCGCGCCAACAAGAAGAACTCCGGGTTCCTGCCGGAGGAGCGGGAGTGGCTCGGCCGCGTCCTCGACCCGGCGGAGGGCGGGTACGTGGACGTGATCCGCGCGCTGCACCCGGACGTCGAGGGGCCGTACTCGTGGTGGTCCTACCGGGGGCGGGCCTTCGACAACGACAGCGGTTGGCGGATCGACCTGCATGCCGCCACCCCGGGCCTGGCCGCCAAGGCGCTCAAGGGCCGTGTCGAGCGGGCCGCCAGCCATGCCGAGCGCTGGTCCGACCATGCGCCGGTCACGGTGGTCTACGGCCCCTGACGGCCCGGGCGGAGGGCTACTCCGCCCCCTTCCGCATCCGTCGGTCCAGGGCCAGGGACAGCTCCGCCTCCACGACGCTGCGGGCCAGCGGGCGCAGGCGGTGCAGCTCCGGTTCGGGGGCGTGGCGCAGTATCAGGTCGGCGAAGAGTTCCGCGAGGGCGTCGGCGTGCTCGCGGACGCGGACGCCGGCCTGGAGGACCTCGCCGAGCGGGATGCCCTCGCGGACCAGGGCGGAGGAGACCTCCAGCAGGCGGTGGCTGATGTGGACCAGTTCGTCGCCGTCGGTGCCGAGGTAGCCCAGCTCCATCGCGGCGGCCAGGTTCTCCGGGGTGACCTCGCCCTCGAAGCGGGCGGCCAGTTCCTCGGGGGTGAGGCGGACCGGCGTCTCCTCGGTGGGCTCGCCGAGGCCGAGCAGGTCGCCGACGTCGCGGCCGTGGTCGAAGGCGTCGGCCAGTTCCGCGATGCCGTTGAGGGTGTGGCCGCGCTCCAGGAGGGCCGCGATCGTGCGCAGGCGGGCCAGGTGGTGGTCGTCGTACCAGGCGATGCGGCCCTCGCGGCGGGGCGGCGGGATCAGTTTGCGTTCGCGGTAGAAGCGCAGGGTGCGCACCGTGATGCCGGCCAGCCGGGCCAGTTCCTCCATGCGGTATTCGCGCTTCTCGGTCACGCCGTCGACCTTATGGCGTACCGCCGGTAACTTTCCTCCGCCCGACCCCTACCCATGAGTACGGGGCTGCTCTACGCTCCCATTGCGCCAGTGTTCACTGGCAAGGTTCCAGACGTTCCAGGTTCCAGACGGTCCAGGCAAGCGTGGAGGCTCCGGGATGGCCGAGCACGAGCAGGTTCACGAACACGTACGGGTGGCGGTGATCGGGTCCGGCTTCGGCGGCCTCGGGGCCGCCGTGCGGCTGCGGCGCGAAGGGATCACCGACTTCGTCGTACTGGAGCGGTCCGGCAGCGTCGGCGGCACCTGGCGGGACAACAGCTACCCCGGCTGCGCCTGCGACGTGCCGTCCCACCTGTACTCCTTCTCCTTCGCGCCCAACCCCGAGTGGCCGCGCACCTTCTCCGGGCAGGAGCACATCCGCGCCTACCTGGAGCACGTCACCGACACCTTCGGGCTGCGCCCCCATCTCCGCTTCGACTCGGAGGTGACGCGGATGGCGTGGGACACCGAGCAGCTGCGGTGGGAGATCGAGACCGTGCGCGGCACGCTCACGGCCGACGTCGTCGTGTCCGCGACGGGGCCGCTGTCCGACCCCAGGACGCCGGACGTCCCCGGGCTCGACACCTTCCCCGGCAAGGTCTTCCACTCCGCCCGCTGGGACCACGGCTACGACCTCGCCGGCAAGCGCGTCGCCATGATCGGCACCGGCGCATCCGCCATCCAGATCGTGCCGGCCGTCCAGCCGAAGGTGGGCCGGCTCACCCTCTTCCAGCGCACCCCGGCCTGGGTGATGCCCCGCGTGGACCGGGCCATCAGCGGCGCCGAGCGGGCCCTGCACCGGGCGCTGCCCGTCACCACCAAGCTGCGCCGCGGGCTGCTCTGGGGCATCCGCGAACTCCAGGTGCAGGCCTTCACCAAGCACCCCAACGAGCTGGGCTTCGTGGAGCAGATCGCCAAGCGCAACATGGGCGCCGCCATCAAGGACCCGGCCCTGCGCGCCAAGCTCACCCCCGACTACCGCATCGGCTGCAAGCGGATCCTGCTGTCGAGCACGTACTACCCGGCGCTCGCCGAGCCCAACGTCGACGTGGTCGCGAGCGGGCTCAGCGAGGTGCGCGGGTCGACGCTCGTCGCGGCCGACGGCACCGAGGCCGAGGCCGACGCGATCATCTTCGGCACCGGTTTCCACGTCACGGACATGCCCATCGCCGAGCGGGTCGTGGGCGCGGACGGGCGGACGCTGGCCGAGACCTGGAAGGGCGGGATGGAGGCGCTGCGCGGCGGCACGGCGGCCGGATTCCCCAACTTCATGACGGTCATCGGGCCCAACACCGGCCTCGGCAACTCGTCGATGATCCTCATGATCGAGTCCCAGCTGAACTACATGGCGGACTACCTGCGCCAGCTGAACGTCCTCGGCGGCCGCACCGCCCTCGACCCCCGGCCCGCCGCCGTGCGCAACTGGAACCACCGGGTGCAGGAGCGCATGAAGCGCACGGTGTGGAACACCGGCGGCTGCACCAGCTGGTACCTGGACGCCAGCGGCCGCAACACCACCGTCTGGCCCGGCACGACCGCCGAGTTCCGGCGCGAGACACGCCGCGTGGACCTCGCGGAGTACCGGGTGCTGCGCCCGGGCCCGGTCGCGGTGCAGGCCACCGAGACCAACACCGGCGCGGACGCCGAGGTGAGCGCGTGAGCCGCCTGCTGCACGTCGCCGACGGCCCGTACGCCCCGCCGGTGCCCGCTCACGAGCTGACCGTCACCGCCGCCGACGGCGCCCGCGTCCACGTCGAGGTGCACGGCCCCGAGAACGCCCCCGCGGTCGTCCTCGCGCACGGCTGGTGCTGCTCCACCGCCTTCTGGGCGGCGCAGATCCGCGAACTGGCCGTCGACCACCGCGTCATCGCCTACGACCAGCGCGGCCACGGACGCAGCCCGGCCAACCCGGCGTACGGCACCGAGCCGCTCGCCGACGACCTCGAAGCCGTACTGGAGGCCACCCTGGCCCCGGGCGAGCGGGCCGTGATCGCCGGGCACTCCATGGGCGGGATGACGCTGATGGCCGCGGCGACCCGGCCCGCGGTGCGCGAGCACGCGGCGGCCGTCCTGCTGTGCAGCACGGGCAGCGCACGGCTGGTGGCGTCCGCCACCGTGGTGCCGATGCGCGCGGGCCGGGTGCGCACCTGGCTGACCCGGCGGATCCTCGGCTCCCGGGCGCCGCTCGGACCGGTCACACCACTGGCCCGCCGGATCCTCAAGTACGGGACGATGGGGCCCGGTTCGGCCCCGCACATGGTCGACGCCTGCGCCCGGATCGTGCACGCCTGCCCGAGCCGGGTCCGGCACGGCTGGTCCCAGGTGCTGGACCTGCTCGACCTCGACCACGGCGTACGGGGGCTGCGGATGCCGGTGGAGATCGTGGTCGGTACGGCGGACCGGCTGACGCCGCCCGTGCACGCCCGCGCGCTGGCCGCCGCGCTGCCCGACTGCGTGGGCCTGACGGAACTGCCGGGGCTCGGCCACATGACGCCGGTGGAGGCGCCGGACCTGGTCACCGGCAAGATACGGGCGCTCGCCGCCACCTACATACCCAGCGCACGCGGTGAGCGTGCCGTACCCGTCGAGGAGAGCGCATGAGCAGGGTGAGCCTGGAAGGACGGGTCGCCGTCGTCACCGGAGCCGCACGGGGCGTGGGGGAGCTGATGGCCCGCAAGCTGTCCGCGCGCGGGGTGAAGGTGGCCCTCGTCGGGCTGGAACCGGACGAACTCAAGCAGGTCTCCGCCCGGTTGCACAGCGACAGCGACCACTGGCACGCCGACGTCACCGACCACGAGGCGATGGCCCGGGTGGCGGCCAAGGTGCAGGATCGTTTCGGGAAGGTCGACATCGTCGTCGCCAACGCGGGCGTCGCCACCGGCGGCCCCTTCGTCGACTCCGACCCCGAGTCCTGGCGGCGGGTCATCGAGGTCAACCTGATCGGCTCGGCCGTCACCGCCCGCGCCTTCCTGCCCGCGCTGCTGGAAAGCCGCGGCTACCTGCTCCAGATCGCCTCGCTGGCCGCCCTCACCCCCGCCCCGATGATGAGCGCCTACTGCGCCTCCAAGTCCGGCGTCGAGGCGTACGCGCACAGCCTGCGCGGCGAGGTCGGGCACCGCGGCGTGAAGGTCGGCGTCGGCTACCTGTCCTGGACCGACACCGACATGGTGCGCGGCGCCGACCAGGACGACGTCATGCGGGAGTTGCGGCAGCGGCTGCCCTGGCCGACCAACAAGACCTACCCGCTGGGCCCGGCCGTCGACAGGCTGGTGGAGGGCGTCGAGCGCCGCTCCGCGCACGTCTACGGGCAGTGGTGGCTGCGCGGCATGCAAGGCGTGCGCGGCTACCTGCCGGCCGTCATCGGCACCGTCGGACAGCGCGAGATGCGGCGCTTCGGCGACCGGCTGAACGGCAGGCGGATCGGCCTGGTCGGGGCCGGTGGAGCGGCCGACGAACACCGTCCGACCAGCGCGACTACGGTCCGTAAGTGATCGACATGCGCACGGTCACCACTCGTGTGAATCTGATCGAGCGCCCGGCCGATCCGGTCGGGCCCGATCACCACAGGAGTGAACCCACATGGGTATGAAGGACCAGTTCCAGGACAAGGCCGAGCGCATGCAGCAGCAGGGCAAGCAGCGTGCCGAGCAGGGGCGGGACCAGTTCCAGAACCGCGACCGCCGTCGCGACGAGGACGAGAACGACCCGTCCTCCCCGGCCTCGCGTCGCCGCGAGTCGGAGCACCAGGACCCGTCCTCGCGCCGTCGCGACGAGGACGACCGGCTCCAGGACAGCTTCGACGCCTGACGCGCCGCCGCTGAGGTGAGAGGGCGCCCCCCGGGTCGACCGGGTGGGCGCCCTTTCCCGTGCCACCGGAGGTGTCGCGGGGGAGGTCGCTACTCCCGCGGCGGCAGGGGCGGACGCGACCGGTCCGGTACGGCGTCATAACCGGGCGGCGTGGCGGGCGGGTTGGTCTCCAGCAGCTCCAACGCCAGCCGCACCGCCTCGTCGAGGACCGGGTAGCGGCCCTCGGCCCAGTCCAGCGGGGTGCGCAGCGCCTCGACGTCGGGGGCGACGCCGTAGTTCTCCACGGTCCAGCCGTAGGCGTCGAACCAGGCCGCGTTCATCGGCACCGTGATCACCGAGCCGTCGCCGAGCCGGTGCCGGCCGGTCATGCCGACCACCCCGCCCCAGGTGCGCTGCCCGACCACGGGGCCGAGGCGAAGCAGCTTGAACGCCGCCGTGATCATGTCGCCGTCGGAGGACGTCGCCTCGTCGGCGAGCGCGACGACCGGTCCGCGCGGCGCGTTGGAGGTGTACGACACCGGCTGGGCGTCCCGCGTCAGGTCCCAGCCCAGGATGGTCCGGGTCAGCTTCTCGATGACCAGCTCGCTGATGTGCCCGCCCGCGTTGCCGCGCACGTCCACGATGAGCGCGGGCCGGGACACCTCCATGCGCAGGTCGCGGTTGAACTGCGCCCAGCCGGAGCCGCCCATGTCGGGGATGTGCAGGTAGCCGCACCGTCCGCCGCTCAACTCCCGCACCACCTCGCGGCGTTTGGCCACCCAGTCCTGGTAGCGCAGGGGGCGTTCGTCGACGAGCGGCACGACGGCCACCCGGCGGGAGGGCCCCTGGCAGCCCTCGGCGGGCGCGAAGGTCAGCTCCACCGTCGTACCGCCCGCGCCCGCCAGCAGCGGGGACGGGCCGAGGGCCGGGTCGACCGGGCGGCCGTCGACGTGGGTCAGCACGGCCCCGTCGCGGATGCCCGTGCCGGCCAGCGGGGAGCGGGCCTTGGAGTCGGAGGAGTCGCCCGGAAGGATCCGCCGGACCAGCCACCGGCCGTCCCGGCAGGCGAAGTTGGCGCCGAGCAGGCCCTGCCAGCGCTGGTAGTGCGCCGGGCCCTCGTTGCGCCGGGCGGCGACCACGTAGGCGTGCGAGGTGCCCAGCTCGCCGAGCACCTCGCGCAGCAGGTCGGCGAACTCGTCGGGGGAGGCGACCCGTTCGAGCAGCGGACGGTACTGGTCCAGGACCGCGTCCCAGTCGATGCCGCACATGCCGGGGTCCCAGAAGTAGGCGCGGATCAGCCGTCCCGCCTCGTCGTACGCCTGGCGCCACTCGGCGGCCGGGTCGACCTCGTGCAGGACGCGGCGCAGGTCGATCCAGGTGGTCGAGTCGCCGTCGCCCGCCTCGCTCGCCGGTACGGCGCGCAGTTCGCCCTCGTCGAGCACCACCAGGCGGCTGCCGTCGCCGCTGACCCGGAACCAGTCCAGGTGGTCGACCAGCTCCGACTTCTTCGCCTTGGCCAGGTTGAAGTGCTCCAGGGTGGGCCGCTCGCTCGGGTCCGCGGGGTTGGCGAAGGTCTCGCCGAGCGCACCCGAGATCGGCCAGCGCAGCCAGACCAGGCCGCCGCCCGCGACCGGCTCCAGCGCCGAGTACTTGGAGGCGGTGACCGGGAAGGGCGTCACCCGGCTCTCCAGACCCTCGACCTCGACCATCACCGCGCCGCCCTCGCCGGGCTCGTCCTCCAGGGGGTCCAGGCCGCCTGCCGCGGGGCGGCCCTCGGGGTTGAGGGCGAAGGGGGAGGGGGTCGCGGAGGACAGCGGCACCAGGTAGGGGCGGCAGCCCAGCGGGAAGGACAGGTCGCCGGTGTGCACGTCGTACACCGGGTCGAAGCCGCGCCAGGACAGGAAGGCGAGGTAGCGGCCGTCCCGGGTGAACACCGGGTTCTCGTCCTCGAAGCGGCCGTTGGTGACGTCGACGACGAGCGTGCCCTCCGGGCCGTCGATCCGGGCCATCTTGATCTGCCGCAGGGTGCGTCCGATGCCCGGGTGCGACCAGGTGAGCCAGGCCCCGTCGGGGGAGAAGGCGAGGTCGCGCACGGGGCCGTTGACGGAGCGGATCAGCTCGGTGACCTGGCCTCCGGCGGTGGCGGGAGTGCCGGGGGCGCCCGGCGTCACGGTGCCCCCGGCGTCGCCGTCGGCGTCGTCCTCGGTGACCTCCGTGCGGGTGCCCCCGTCGGTCGGCCGGCCGGCCGGGCCGGGGACACCTGGGGCGCCCGGGGTGCTGGTGCCCCCGGCGGCCGGTCCGGCGCCGGGGTCGTCGCCGGGTGCGTCGGCCGCGGTGCCGCGCTCCGCGGGGGCGCTCGCCGCCCGGCCACCTCCCGCGGGGACGTCCGTGCGGGTGCCTCCGGCGGTCGGCCGGCCGGGCGGGCCGGGGTCGGGGTCGTCGTGCGGGGCGCCTGCCCCGGGGGCGTCGGCCGCGGTGCGGCGGTCCGCGGGGGCGCTTGCCGACCGGTCACCTCCCGCGGGGACGTCCGTGCCGGTGCCTCCGGCGGTCGGTCGGCCGGGCGGGCCGGGGTCGGGGTCGTCGTGCGGGGCGCCTGCCCCGGGGGCGTCGGCCGCGGTGCGGCGGTCCGCGGGGGCGCTTCCCGCCGTCCCACCGGTGGTCGTTCCGCCTCCCGCGAGGGCGCCGGTCGCGGAGTCGCCTCCCGGAGTGCCGTCTCCCGGCATGCCGGTGCCCCCGGGGTCGGTGTCTTCGGTGGGGGCGTCCGGGGTGGGGTCCGTGCGGGCGGCCGTCCCCGCCGCGTCCTCTTCGCCCGCGTCCGCCGGGTACCCGGCGTCCACCGCCTCCAGCGCCAGTGCCACCTCCGTGTCCGGCTCCGCGACGTCGAGGATCAGCAGCCGTCCGTCGTGCGAGGCGACGGCGAGCCGGTCGCCCGCCGGGTCCGAGACCAGCTCCAGGACCCGGCCGAGGCGTCCGGAGGCGAGCCGCCGGGCCGCGCGGCCGCCGGTCGCCCGGGGCAGGTAGGAGATCTCGACGGCGTCCTCGCCCTCCGCGTCCGTCACGTACGCGATCCGCCCGCTCTCCCCGAGCATCTCCGGCAGCCGCACCCGTACCCCCGGGGTGTCCGCGATGGTGCGCGCCGGGCCGTCGCGGTGGGTGAGCCAGTACAGGCTGCCGCGCACCACGACGGCGCTCGCGCGGCCGGTCTCGTCCACGGAGATGCCGCCCACGTGCTGGGCCGCGGGCACCTGGTACGTACGCCGTCCCGCGCGCGGACCGCTCAGCCGCACGTCGAGCCGGCGCGGCGCCGAGCCGGGCGCGAGGTCCTCCACGATCCACAGATCGCCCGCGCACTGGTACACCACCCGGGTGCCGTCGCTCGCGGCGTTGCGGGCGTAGAACGCGTCGTGGTCGGTGTGGCGGCGCAGACCGGTGCCGTCGTGCGCGCAGGAGTACAGGTTGCCGACGCCCTCGTGGTCGGAGAGGAAGGCGATCCGGCCGCCGACGAACATGGGCGCGGAGAGGTGTCCGCCGAGGTCGGGCAGGAGCCGCTCGCCGTGCAGCCAGAGGCGGCCCGTGGCACCGCCCCGGTAGCGCTTCCAGGCGGCCGGCTCGTGCGGCGGGGTGCCGGTGAGGAGGAGGGTCCTGCGTTCGCCGTCGAGGTCGGCGGCCTGGATGTCGGTGACCGGCCCCCAGGGCAGCTTGCGGCCCGGGTCGCCGTCGGGGGTGACCTTGTAGGCCCAGGTGAGGTGCGAGAAGGGCTCGCCGTGCGAGGCGACGGCGAGAACGGCGGTGCTGCCGTCGGGGTCGGGGGGCGACCAGCCGCAGACCCGGGTGTCGAAGCCGCCCCAGTGGGTGAGCTGCCGTCCGGGGCCGCCGTCCACCGGCACGAGGTGGACCTCCGGCACCAGACTGCGCCAGCTGGTGTACGCGATGTGCCGGCCGTCGGGGGAGAAGCGCGGGGGACCGGCCTTGGTGCGGTCGACGGTGAGCCGCCAGGCCCGGCCCGGACCGTCGAGGGACGCGAGCCAGAGGTCGTCCTCGGCCACGAAACACAGCTGGTCGCCACTGAGGTGCGGAAGGCGCAGATAACTCACCCACCCCATGCTTTTCCGGGCACCGGGTACCGGCAACTTATGCGGCGCCGACAACCGTGACCCAAACCACGAACGAAACCGTTTCGTTTCGCTAGGCGGTGGGGTACATTCGTCATGTACGAAACAGTGTCGTTCTGGTCGAGTGGACCGGTCGGCCGGACGGAGAGGAGTGAGCGAGATGACGGAGACCGCCACCGCGCGCCGTAGCCGGATCACTCCCGAGCGCGAGGCCGAGCTGTACGAGGCCGTGCTCGACCTGCTCCGCGAAGTCGGTTACGACGCCCTCACCATGGACGCCGTGGCCGCCCGCACCCGGTCCAGCAAGGCGACGCTCTACCGCCAGTGGGGCGGCAAGCCGGAGCTGGTCGTCAAGGCCATCCGGCACAACAAGCCCGGCGAGATCGGCGACGTCGACACCGGGTCGCTCCGCGGCGACCTGCACGCCCTGATGGCGCGTGAGGACGACTGCACCATGGAACAGAACTCCGCGCTGATGCGGGGCGTCGCCATGGCGCTGCACCAGAACCCGGACCTTCGCCAGGCGTTCCGGGAACAGCTCATCGAACCGGAGATGGTCGAGTTCCAGCGCGTGATGCAGCGCGCCGTCGACCGCGGTGAGATCAGAGCGGACTGTCCGGCGCTGGACTTCCTCGTGCACATGATGGTCGGCGGATTCGCCACCCGCACGCTGCTGGACGACCAGCCGCCGACCCGGGAGTTCCTCACCTCCTACATCGACGCCGTGATCCTCCCCGCACTCGGCGTCTCCACCCACTGACATCCCCACGCACCGTCTGAGCCCCACCTGACGTAACCGCTCACGTCGTCGGGCTGATCCCCCCTGCCCTGAAGACCCACGACCTGACCGGGAGTACGCCCCCGTGGCCACGTTCCTCTACAAACTCGGCCGGCTCGCCTTTCGCCGACGGCACTTCGTCGCCCTGATCTGGGTGGCCCTGCTGACGCTCGCCGGCGTCGGCGCCGCCAGCGCCCCGCCCGCCGGAAACTCCTCCTTCTCCATCCCTGGAACGGAGGCCCAGAAGGCCTTCGACCTGCTGGAACAGCGCTTCCCCGGGGCGAGCGCCGACGGGGCGACCGCACGGGTCGTCTTCAAGGCGCCCGCCGGCGAGAAGATGACGGACGCCGGCAACAAGGCGACCGTCGAGAAGACCGTCGACGAACTGGCGGACGGCTCCGAGGTCGCCTCGGTCGCCGACCCCTACACCGGCGACGCCGTCAGCAAGGACGGCGCCATCGCCTACGCCTCGGTGAAGTACGACGTCTCCGGCATGGAGCTGGAGGAGTCCACCAAGGACGCCCTGGAGGACGCCGCCCAGCAGGCGCGCGACGCCGGGCTGACCGTCGAGATCGGCGGTGACGCGCTCCAGGCCGTCCCGGAGACCGGCGCCACCGAGGTCATCGGCATCGCGGTCGCCGCCGTCGTCCTGGTCATCACCTTCGGCTCCCTGGTCGCGGCCGGGCTGCCGCTGCTCACCGCCCTGATCGGCGTGGGCATCGGCGTCTCCTCGATCACCGCGCTGGCCAGCGCGCTCGAACTGGGCTCGACCACCTCGATCCTGGCGATGATGATCGGCCTCGCGGTCGGCATCGACTACGCCCTGTTCATCGTCTCCCGCTACCGCGCCGAACTCGCCGAGGGGCGCGAACGCGAGGAGGCCGCCGGACGGGCGGTCGGCACCGCGGGCTCCGCGGTCGTCTTCGCCGGACTCACCGTCGTCATCGCCCTGGTGGGCCTCGCGGTCGTCAACATCCCGATGCTCACCAAGATGGGCATCGCGGCCGCCGGCACCGTCGCCATCGCGGTCCTGATCGCCCTGACGATGATCCCCGCGCTGCTCGGCTACGCCGGTCGCAGGGTCAAGCCCGCCGGGGCGAAGGGCAGGCTGCTGGGCCGCTCCCGAAAGGCTGAGCCGAAGCCGGACCGGCCGGTCGGGCAGCCGAAGGCCAACCTGGGCACCCGCTGGGCGAGCTTCGTCGTCCGCCGCCCCCTCGCCGTCCTCCTGCTGGGCGTCATCGGCCTCGGCGCCGCCGCGGTCCCCGCGACCTCCCTGGAGCTGGGCCTGCCCGACGACGGCTCCCAGCCGACGTCCACGACCCAGCGCCGCGCCTACGACCTGCTCTCCGAGGGCTTCGGCCCCGGCTTCAACGGCCCGCTGATGGTCGTCGTGGACGCCAAGGGCAGCGACGCGCCCAAGGACGCCTTCGACGACGTCGCGGGCGAGATCAAGGGCCTCGACGGCGTCGTGGCGGTGGCCCCGCCCGCGCCCAACAAGGGCGGCGACACCGCGACCATCACCGTGGTCCCGGACTCCAAGCCGTCGTCCGTGCAGACCGAGGACCTGGTGCACGCCATCCGTGACGCGGGCGGCGACATCGAGGCGAAGACCGGCGCCGAGACCCTGGTCACCGGCTCGACGGCGATGAACATCGACGTCAGCCAGAAGCTCAACGACGCGCTGGTGCCGTACCTGGTCCTGGTGGTCGGCCTGGCCTTCCTCCTCCTCATCGTGGTCTTCCGCTCGATCCTGGTCCCGCTGAAGGCGGCCCTCGGCTTCCTGCTCTCCGTCATGGCGGCGCTCGGCGCGGTCGTCGCGGTCTTCCAGTGGGGCTGGCTGTCCGGCCTGATGGGCGTGGAGGAGACCGGACCGGTCATGTCGATGATGCCGATCTTCATGGTCGGCGTGGTCTTCGGCCTGGCGATGGACTACGAGGTCTTCCTGGTCACCCGCATGCGGGAGGCCTACGTCCACGGCGAGAAGCCGAACCAGGCGGTCGTCACCGGATTCAAGCACGGCGCCCGGGTCGTCACCGCCGCCGCGGTGATCATGATGGCGGTCTTCGCCGGCTTCATCGGCTCCAGCGAGTCCATGGTCAAGATGATCGGCTTCGGCCTCGCGATCGCCGTCTTCTTCGACGCGTTCGTCGTCCGCATGGCCATCGTCCCGGCGGTCCTCGCCCTGCTCGGCAAGAAGGCCTGGTGGCTGCCGAAGTGGCTGGACCGCGCACTGCCCAACGTGGACGTCGAGGGCGAGGGCCTGCGCACCGCCGCCGAGCGGGGCACCGGCCCCGACGAGGACCGGGAGCTGGTGCGCACCTGACCCGCCACCCCCGCCTCTGACAGGAGGACGACAACAGACCAGCCGGTGAGGGCTCCGTGGGGACGGGGCTGCCCTCACCGGCTTCCTCCGTTCCGGGGCACCCGACGGCTCCGTAACCCGGTCGCCTGTGGACTACACGTACCGCTACGGTGCGGTCCATGACGACGACCGACGACGCCTCCGACTCCGCCGCCTCCTCCGACTCCGCCGCCCACCCGCGCTTCGCCGCCGCCCTCGGCGAGCTGGGCCTCGGCGACCTGGCCGGACGGGCCCGGCGCTTCCCGGAGGCCACGCGCACCGCCGCCGAGGCCGCCGCCGCCATCGGGTGCGAGCTGAGCCAGATCTGCAAGTCGCTCATCTTCGCCGCGGACGGCGTGCCCGTACTGGTCCTCATGGACGGCGCCTCCCGCGTCGACCTGGACCGGGTCCGCGAGGAACTCGGCGCCGGGAAGGTCACCCGGGCCAAGGCCGACGTCGTACGGGAGACGACCGGGTACGCGATCGGCGGGGTGCCGCCCTTCGGGCACCGGACCAGGACCCGGGTGCTCGCCGACCGGTCC
The DNA here is from genome assembly GCF_055635195.1 of Streptomyces sp. NPDC111628. Lineage (NCBI taxonomy): Bacteria > Bacillati > Actinomycetota > Actinomycetes > Kitasatosporales > Streptomycetaceae > Streptomyces > Streptomyces sp. NPDC111628. Next base: position 233,205 of record NZ_JBVKBZ010000009.1, read on the forward strand.
CTGCTCGCCCACGACGTCGTCTGGGCCGCCGCCGGCACCCCGTACGCCGTCTTCCCGATGGAGCCCAAGGACCTCGTCGCCACCGCCGGCGCCACCCTCGTGGACGTGCGCGAGCGCTCCGAGTGACGCCGCTGGTCACCGCCGCCGTCCTGCTCGCGGCGGTCACCCACGCCAGCTGGAACGCCATCGCCCACCGGATCACCGACAAGCTGACCGGGTTCGCGCTGATCTCCGGCGGCGGAATGCTCATCGGGCTCGCGCTGCTGCCGTTCACGGCGTTCCCCGCGGCCGAGGCCTGGCCGTACCTCCTGGTCTCCGCCGCCATCCACATCGCGTACTACGCCCTGCTCATGCGGTCCTTCCGGCTGGGCGACTTCGGCCAGGCCTACCCGATCGCCCGCGGCAGCGCGCCGCTGCTGGTCACCGTCCTCGCCGCCGTCTTCGCCCACGAGGTGCCGGACGGCTGGGCGACCGGGGGCATCCTGGTCTCCTGCGCCGGGCTGACCGGCGTCGCCCTGTGGGGGCTGCGCGGCCGCCGGCCCGACTGGGCGGCCATCGGCGCCGCCCTGGCGACCGGCGTGACCATCGCGGCGTACACGGTCGTCGACGGCCTCGGCGTCCGCGCCTCCGGGTCCTCCCTCGGCTACATCGCCTGGCTGATGGCGGTGCAGGGGACGGTCCTGCCGGCGTACTTCCTGTACCGGCACCGCGCCGGGGCCTGGGCCCTGCTGCGGCCCCAGGCCGGTCTCGGACTGGTCGGCGCGGCCCTGTCCGTCACCGCCTACGCCCTGGTCCTGTGGGCGCAGACCCGCGCCGAACTCGCGCCCATCGCCGCCCTGCGCGAGTCGTCCATCCTGGTCGGCGCCGCGATAGGGGCCCTGTTCTTCAAGGAGCGGTTCGGCGCGCCCCGGATCGCGGCGGCCGGTCTCCTGGTCGTCGGGATCGGGCTGATGCTGCACACCGGATAGCCGCGAGGGCCTGGATGGTGCGTACGGCCGTCGTGAGGCGCACCCTGGAAGAAGGTGTTCCGGAGGTGATCGTCATGATGCACACCACAGTGGGATGGCACGTCGAGATGGAGTTCACGGAGGACGACCAGCACACGCGGGCGGTCGCGATGGTGCGGCTCCCCGACGGCACCGAGGTCCGCGCGCACGGCCACGCCAGCCGGCACCGGATCGACTCCCAGCAGCCACGGGTCGGTGAGGAGGTCGCGGGCGCACGGGCGTTGAACGAGCTGGCGATGCAGCTGCTCACCAAGGCCCACGACGAGATCGACGCGGCGTCCGGGCGGACCTCGCACCCGATCCACGTCTGAACCCACGTCTGAACCCACGCCTGAACCCGCGTCTGGGCCCGGTCCAGGGCCTGTCTCTAGGACGGGCCCTGGGCGAGCGACGCGCGTACCGCCCGTACCAGCGCCTGCGCCCGCGGGTCCGCCGTCACGGTCTTGCGGAAGCCGTTGGTGACGTAGCCGAGCGCGATGCCGGCCTCCGGGTCGGCGAAGCCCAGGGAGCCGCCGCGGCCCGGGTGGCCGAAGGAGCCGGGGGCCAGGAACGGGGACGCGCTGCCGTGCAGCATGTAGCCGAGGCCGAACCGGGTGCCCACGACCAGGATCCGGTCGGGACCGGCGGACTCCTCCGCGCGGGCCAGCTCCATGGTCGCCGGGTCGAACAGCCGCACGCCGCGCGTCACGCCGTCGACCTCGCCGATCAGCGCCGCGTAGAAGCGGGCCAGGCCGTCGGCCGTCGCGATGCCGTTGGCGGCCGGGAGCGCGGCCGCGCGGTACACCGGGTCGTTCTGGTCGGGGAAGGGGGTGATCGCGGCGAACGCGCGGCGGGTGAGGGACTCCGGGTTGTCGTACGCCTCGGTGACCGAGCGCTTGGGGCGCAGCCGCGGGCCGTTCCCGGGCCCCGACGGCTCGGGGTCGTCGAGGCGCCCGACGCGACCGGCCCTGCCCGCGGCCTCCTCCGCCGCGGGCAGCCCGACCCACAGGTCCAGGCCGAGCGGGCGGGCGATCTCGTCCGCGATCCACTGTCCGGCGCCGCGCCCGCCCGTCACCCGGCGGACCAGCTCGTCGAGCAGCCAGCCGTAGGTCAGCGCGTGGTAGCCGTGGTCGGTGCCCGGCTCCCAGACGGGGGCCTGCGCGGCGACGGCGGCGGGGCCCCGCAGCGGGTCCAGGGCGTCCTCGGGGGTGAGCGGACGGTCCAGGACCGGCAGCCCGGCCCGGTGGTTCAGCACGTGCCGGACCAGCACCCGCTCCTTGCCGTGCGCCTTGAACTCCGGCCAGTACTCGCCCACCGGCGCGTCCAGGTCCAGCTCCCCGCGCCGGTGCAGCAGCAGCGGCACGGCGGCGGCGACGCCCTTGGTCGCCGAGCGGACCACCTGTGCGGTCCCGCGCCGCCACGGCTCGGCGCCGGCGGTGTCGTCGACGTCCCTGCTGCCGCCCCACAGATCGACGACCTTGCGCCCGTCCCGGTAGACGGCGACGGCCGCCCCTCGCTCGCCGAGCGCGGTGAAGTTCCGTGCGAACGCGTCCCTCACCGGCTCGAAGCCCTCGGCCACCGTGCCGTGCACGTTCACGTCCACCTCTGTACGCCCCTTCCGGCCCCTCGTGACAGTGGCTGCAACCGCCACCGGCGGTCCACCATTCCTCACCCGCTCGCCGACACCGACCGCGGGTCGAAGCCGAAGGGCAGCTCCAGGCGGTGGGCGCGCATCAGGGCGTCGTCGGACAGCAGCTCCGCGGTCGGTCCGTCCGCCGCGATCACCCCGTCGCTGAGGATCAGGGCACGGGGGCACAGCTCCAGGGCGTAGGGCAGGTCGTGGGTGACCATCAGGACCGTGACGTCCAGGGAGCGCAGGATGTCGGCGAGTTCGCGGCGGGAGGCCGGGTCGAGGTTGGAGGAGGGCTCGTCCAGGACCAGGATCTCCGGCTCCATGGCGAGCACGGTCGCCACCGCCACCCGGCGCCGCTGGCCGAAGGAGAGGTGGTGCGGCGGCCGGTCCTTGAACTCCGCCATGCCGACCAGCGTGAGCGCCCGGTCCACGCAGGCCTCCAGCTCGGCCCCCTTCACCCCGGCCGCCGCCGGTCCGAACGCCACGTCCTCGCGCACGGTCGGCATGAACAGCTGGTCGTCGGGGTCCTGGAAGACGATGCCGACCCGGCGCCTGATCTCCGCCATGTTCCGCTTGTCCACCGGCAGCCCGGCGACCGTGACCGTGCCGGTGCCGCCGGTGAGGATGCCGTTGAGGTGCAGGACGAGGGTCGTCTTGCCCGCGCCGTTCGGACCGAGCAGCGCGACCCGCTCGCCGCGCGCGACGGAGAAGTCCACGCCGAACAGCGCCTGATGCCCGTCGGGGTAGGCGAAGGCGAGGCCGGAGACGTCGAGGGAGGCCGGGTTGGCTGTCATAGCGTCCATCCCAGCAGACACACGACGAGTGCCGCACACGGGAGGGCCAGCGCGTACGACCACTGCGCCCGGGACGCGGTCACCTCGTCGATCACCGGCATCGAACCGGCGTACCCGCGGCTGACCATGGCCAGGTGGACGCGCTCGCCGCGTTCGTAGGAGCGGATGAACAGCGCCCCCGCCGACTTGGCGAGCACGCCCCAGTGCCGCACACCCTTGGCCTCGAACCCGCGCGACTCCCGGGCGATCCGCATCCGCCGCATCTCGTCCGCGATGACATCGCCGTACCGGATCATGAACGAGGCGATCTGCACCAGCAGCGGCGGCAGCCGCAGCCGCTGGAGACCGAGGAGGAGTTCCCGCAGCTCGGTCGTGGAGGCGAGGAGCACGGAGGCGGCGACGCCCAGGGTGCCCTTGGCCAGGACGTTCCAGGCGCCCCACAGGCCGTTGACGCTCAGGGACAGGCCGAGCACGTCGACCCGCTCGCCCTCCGCGACGAACGGCATGAGCACCGCGAACGCGACGAACGGCACCTCGATCAGCATCCGCTTGAGCAGGAAGGACGCCGGGACGCGCGCCGCGTACGCCACCGTCGCGAGCAGCAGCGCGTACAGGCCGAAGGCCCACATCGCCTCGCGTGGCGTGGACACCACGACGACCACGAAGGCGAAGACCGCGGCGAGTTTGGTGTGCGGCGGCAGCCCGTGCACGGGGGAGTGCCCGTGCCGGTAGAGCCGGTGCGCTCCCCCACTGCTGAACGCGTGGGAGGTACCCCCATCCGCACCCACCTCAGACGGTCGTTTCCGTGCTGGTCGGGGACGCGTCGTCGCTGCGGCGCCTGCGCACCGCCCAGAACACGGCGCTGCCCGCGACGACGGTGACGCCGACGCCGATCACGCCCGCGAGGCCGCCGGAGACCCGGGCGTTGGTGATGTCCTTGACGCCGTAGTCGGCGAGCGGGGAGTCGGCGGCGGCGTGCTCCTCGGCCTTCTCGTCGATGCCCTTGTCGGTGGCGACCTTCTCCAGGCCGTCGGGGTTGGCGGAGGCGTAGAAGCTGACGAATCCGGCGAGGACCAGGGAGGCGACGAGGCCGGTGATCCACACCTTGCGGTGCGAACGGGCGGCGACGGGCGCGGGGGCGGCGGGGGTCGGTTCGGACCCGGGGGCGTCGACCAGCTCACCGTTCACCCGCAGCTTGAGCCGCTGCTGGAGCCCGCGTGCCCCGTACACCAGGTCCGGGCGTACGGCGATGACGGCGCCGACGGTCAGCGCGGTGATCGCGGCCTCGCCGATGCCGATCAGCACGTGCACGCCGATCATCGCGGTGGCGACCTTGCCGATGGAGACGTCGGTGGTGCCGCCGATCCAGTACAGGAACGTGAAGGCGAGGGCGGCGGCCGGCACGGAGACCAGCGCGGCGACGAACGAGGCCACGGTGACCGAGCGGCGGGTGCGGGGCAGCACCTTCACCAGGCCCCGGAAGAGGGCGTAGGCGACGACCGTGGTGACGATCGCCATGTCGGTGATGTTCACGCCGAGCGCGGTCAGACCGCCGTCGGCGAAGAGGATGCCCTGCATCAGCAGCACGACGGAGACACACAGCACACCCGTATAAGGCCCCACGAGGATGGCGGCGAGTGCGCCACCGAGCAGATGCCCGCTGGTCCCGGCCGCGACCGGGAAGTTCAGCATCTGCACCGCGAAGATGAACGCCGCGACCAGCCCGGCCAGCGGCGCCGTCCGCTCGTCCAGCTCACGGCGTGCGCCGCGCAGGCTGACCGCGATGGCGCCCGCGGCGACGACTCCGGTCACGGCGGAGGTCGGGGCGTTGATGAATCCGTCAGGTACATGCACGGTTCGATGATAGAGACCAGTTGCAACTCGTTCGCAAGAGCGAGGTAAAGGCTGCCGGTCTGCCGATGGGGTCCATCTCACATGTGGTATCCGGCCCGCAGGGCGTGAGCCGGGAAATATGGGACATTGGAGTGGGGGTGGACCCACAGCTTCAACAAAGGTGGCAGAGCGTAAGGGGCGACCCCATGTCCGTAGTCGAACAGTACGCACGAGCCCACATCCTCACGGACGGGGATGCCCCCGACCAGGACGACGGCGGGGCGATACCCGTCGTCCTGCGCTACGACCCCGGACTCGACCCCTCGCTGGTGTGCGTCGCCCTGCCCGGGCGGGGCGGCCGCGCGTCCCGCTCCCGCGAGTGGACCTTCTCCCGCGAGCTGCTGGAACAGGGCCTGCGTGCGCCCGCCGGGAGCGGCGAGGTGCGGGTGTGGCCGTGCGGCCGGGTGCAGGCCGTGGTCGAGTTCCACTCCCCGCAGGGCTGTTCGGTGGTCCAGTTCGAGAACAAGGCCCTCATCCGCTTCCTGCGCCGCACCTACGCGGCCACCGCGCAGCCGGTGGCCCACTGAGCCGCGGTACGGGGGTCAGCCGCCTGCCTTGAGCAGCGCCGCGACGATCGGGCCCGCGGTGTCGCCGCCGTGCCCGCCCTGCTGGACCACGCCCGCCGCCGCGAGGTCTCCCCGGTACGCCGTGAACCAGCCGTTGGGCTTCTCCTGCCCGTCGACCTCCGCCGAGCCGGTCTTGGCACCGACGTCACCGCTCACCCCGGCCATGGCTTCCGCCGCGGTGCCGTACGCCGCCGTGTAGGACATCAGCTCGCGCAGCGCGCCGAGCGTCTCGCCCGACATCGTGCGGGAGGCCGTGGCGAGCGCCCGCCCGTCGACCGACGGGGCGACCAGGTACGGCTGGTGGAAGGAGCCCGACTTCACGGTCGCCGAGATCGAGGCCATGTTCAGCGGGTTCATCCGCACCCCGCCCTGGCCGATGAGGGACGCGGCCATCTGGGCCTTGCTCTGCACCGGCACCCTGCCGTCGAAGGTGGACACCCCGACCGACCAGTTGTTCATGGACAGCCCGAAGACCTCCTTGGCCTGCCTGGTCAGGTCGTCGTCCTTCAGCTCGGGGGCCTGGCTGATGAAGGCGGTGTTGCAGGACCGGGCGAAGCTCGCCTTGAAGGTGCCGTCCTTGATCTCGAACTTGTCGTCGTTCTGGAACTTCCACCCGCCGTATTCGAAGTACTTCGGGCACGGGTGCTTCTCGTTCACGGTCGCCAGGTCCTTCTCCAGCAGCATCGAGGCCGTGACGACCTTCATGGTGGAGCCGGGGGCGAGTGAGCCCAGGAAGGCGGTGTTGAAGCCGTGCCCGCCGTTGGCGACCGCGAGGACCTCGCCGGTGGAGGCGCGCAGCAGCACCACCGACGCCCCCTTCTTGCCGTCCACCTGCTTCTCGGCGGCGGCCTGGAGGGCGGGGTCGAGCGTCGTCTTCAGCGTGCCGGGCGTGCCCTCGCTCAGCTCCAGCAGGGTCTTGTCGGCGACTTCGCCGGCCCCGGACTCCTTCGACCCCTTCGCGTCCGCGGTGCTCTTACCGCGCACCACGCGCAGCTCGACGCCGGGGGTGCCGCCGGCCTTCTTGCCGTACTTGTCGCGCAGGCCGTCCAGGACGGTGCCGAGGGACGGGTACTTGGCGGCGGTGAGCTCCGCGCCGTCCCGGTCCAGCGCCTTGACCGGCGGGTCGCCGGCCTTCCCGGTGACCAGCTTGTCGCCGTCCCTCAACTCCGGGTGCACGACGGCCGCGTGCCAGTCGACGCGGGGCTCGCCGTCCCCGTCCCGGCGGACGACGGTCAGCGCGCTGTCGTACGCCAGCGGCTCGGCCGCCTTCTCGTAGGCGACCGTGGCCTTGACGGAGAAGGGGACCTTCTCCCCGGCCGGGGTGCCCGCGGTGAAGGTGGCGTCCTTGACGCGGGCGTCCTTGGCGTAACCGGTGAGCAGCGCCTTCGCGGCCTCGGCGTCGTCGGTCGCGGCGGCCGCGCCGGCCACGTCGCCCTGCTGCCAGGCGGTCAGGAACCGTTGGGCGGTCGAGGTGACCTCGGCCGCCGTCAGCGGGCCCGACTTCACCTTCTCCGCGGCCGCCGCGGACCTGGTGCGCGCGGAGTCCTCGCCGTCGGCCCCGCCGCCGTACATCGCGTAGGCACCGAATCCGGCACCGGCCACGACCACGGCGGCCACACTGCCGATCACGGCGGGTTTCGTCCTGCGCCGCTCGGCGGCGGCGCCCCTTCTGCTGCCCACTGCGTCCCGTTCCTCGGTGCCGTCGGTCGTTCAGCACCGGATGGTGCCCGCAACGGCGACCACAGTAGGCGCAGTCGCGGCCGCCGGTCCGGGTCAGCCGCCCACTCGTAGCAGATCTGCGACGATCGGCCCGGCCGCGTCGCCACCGTGGCCGCCCTGCTGGACCATGGCCGCCGCCGCGATGTCGTTGCGGTAGCCGGTGAACCAGCTGTCGGAGGTGGCCCGTCCGTCGACCTCGGCCGACCCGGTCTTCGCGCCGATGTCGCCGCCGAGCCCGGACATCGGGACCACCGCCGTGCCCTGGGTGGCGGTGAGCCGCATCATCTGCTTGAGCTGGGAGACGGTGCCCTGCGGCAGCCCCTTGGCGGTGGCCGGCTCCCGGTCGTCCAGGTCGAACGGCACCAGGTACGGCTGGCGGAACTCACCGGTTGTGGCGGTCGCCGTCACGGAGGCCATGTTCAGCGGGTTCATCTGGACCTGGCCCTGCCCGATGGCGTTGGCGGCGCGGTCCGGTCCGCCGGAGGCGGGGACGCTGCCGTCGAACGAGACGATGCCGGTCTGCCAGTTGTCCTTCCCGAGCCCGAAGCGTTCCTGGGCCTCCTGGGTCAGCGAGGAGTCGGTGAGGGGCTTCTCGTCGACGAGCTTGATGAAGCCGGTGTTGCAGGAGCGCATGAAGGTGTTGGCGAGCGTGGCGCTCATGTTGGGCTTCATGTTGGTGATGTTCTTGAAGGTCTGACTCTGCCAGGTTGCCGTGTCGGGGCAGGGTGCCGGACCGTTCATCGAGGTCACACCGTTGTCGATGAGCATCGCCGACGTGATGATCTTCATGGTGGAGCCGGGAGCGACCCGCCCCTGGAACGCGGCGTTGAACCCGTCCTGACGGTTGTTCGCCACGGCCAGCACCTCCCCGGTGCTGGGCTTCACGGCGACCACGGAGGACTCGCCGTACCGCTTCACCGCCTTCTCGGCCGCCGCCTGGACGCTCGCGCTGAGGGTCGTTCTGAGCTTCCCGGGCTCGCCCTCGGTCAGGGTCAGCAGCGGGGTGTCCGGCGTGTTGGCGGCCGTGTGACGGACCGCCAGTTCGACGCCGGGGGTGCCGCCCGCCTTGGAGCCGTACCGCTCCCGCAGCGTGGCGAGGACCGGCCCGAGCGAGGGGTACTTCTCCTTCGTGAGTACGTCACCGTCCCGCCCCACGGCTTGGATCTGCGGGGTCGCCGACTCCTCGGTGACCAGTGTGTCCCCGTCCTTCAGGCTGGGATGGACGACAGACGGCTCCCACTGCACCAGCGCCCGCCCGCTGGTCTCCCCGCGCACCACGGTCAGCGTGCTCTTGTAACCGAGCTGCTTCGTCGTCCCCTCGTACGACACCTTCGCCTTCACCGTGAACGGCACGGAGGTGCCGGTCGGCGTGCCCGGCGTGATCTCGACGCCGCCGATGTGCGCGTCCTCGCCGTAGGCGGTCAGCAGCGTCCCGGCGATCGAGGCGTTGTTGGTGTACGACGCGGCGGTCGTCGCGTCGCCCTTCTCCCAGGCCGTGAAGAACTTCTCGCTCGTCTCCGCGACCTCGTCCTTGTCCGGAGGCCCGCTCTTGGCCTCCGCCCCGGACGACCCGCCGCCCCCGTCCAGCGCCGACACCACGTTGTAGGCGCCGTACCCGGCACCGCCCACCATCACGGCGAACACGCCGCCTATGACGGCGACCTTGACCCCCCTGCCCATCGGCAGTCCCCTCCCCGTCAGACCTTCCGCCCGCCTTCTTGAACGCGTTCAGAAGCAGTTGTGGTTGCACTCTATGCGCAGGGAGTGACCGGCGGTACGGGTGTTTCCGTTTGGTGGCCTAAAGGAGACCCGAGGGCGGGGCGCGCCGATCAGAGCAACGCGGACCAGGCCGGGTCCTGGCGGGCGATCACCCGACCGCGGAACTCCTCCACAAGGCGGACGACGCCGGAGAGGTCGGCGGGGGCGCAGTTCGCCGATGGTGCGCATGGGGGGGAAGATTGGGGCTGACCCGAGTCTGCCGGGCCCGCGGTCATGGCAGCGGCGCTCCTTGCATGGCGTGGGTTCACGGTATCGGGCGCCATGTCCGTTCCTGCCGGCGCCCATGGAACCACTGCCCGCTCGTGGCTTCGGGCAGGGAAGGCGCTATGCCGGTCATACGGTCTGGGCCGAGGTCGACGTACGGTTCGGCATCCGGCTCGCCCGGAGATGGGCTCCTGCTCGGGTCCTCCTTCAGGGGGTGTCACCTCGGCCGCGAGGCGGACACGGTCTGCCGTAGCGGACGAAGTGCGGCTGCCGTGTCCGGGGCCAGCATGGACGCCATGACGACAGCGACCACCCCTCTCCCCGCACCCGCGCCTGTCTGGGCTCGTCGCACCGCCCACGCCATCGCTGTGTGCGCAGTCCCGTCCGGCCTGTGGCGCATCGCCATGGCGGCCGGTGTCTACGTCGGCTACAGCGACCAGGTGCTGCGCGACGTCTACGACATACCGGGATGGGGCATCGCCTACGTCGTCGGCCTCTCCGTCCTGGCCGAGCTGGCCGCCCTCTTTCCGGTGCTGCTCGTCAGCGACCGGTGGCGGCCGCTGCGGCCCGGGATCCTGGCCCCGCTGGCCTGGACCGCCTCCGCGGTTCTGGTCCTGTTGGCGCTGTGGCAGCTCGTGGTCGCCTTCACCGCCGAGAGCCAGACGTACCTGTCGAGCGGCACGCCACAGACCGTCTGGGGCCTTGCCTTCGCGCCCCTGCTCGCCATCCCCGTGCTGATGACCGCGGTGACCTGGTCGTACGCGAAGCGGCACCCTGCCCATCGACAACCCTTCCCGCCAGGGCGTCGGACCGTCGCGAACTCGGTGGGTGAGCCGTCTGCCTGTGCGTCACGTACGGGCGAGAATCTCTGTCTTCTTGGTCACGAACTCCTCCTCTGAGAGGATCCCCGCATCTCGCAGCTCGCGATGCGTCACCGGTCAGGAAGCCTGCCGTCTAGACCCACGTATCGAGCCACATCCGTGCCCGCCACTCCTCCATCGGGATCGCCGTGCCCGTGTACAGGGGCCAGAAGTAGATGAAGTTCCACGCGATGAGGAGCACCAGGACGCCCGCTCCCGTCGCGCCCGCGACTCTGCGGGTGTCGCTGCAGCCCGGGCGGCCGATGATCGCGCCCAGGAGCATCGCCACCGCCAGGCAGAGGAACGGCAGGAAGACGACGGCGTAGAAGAGGAAGATCGTGCGCTCCTGGTACATGAACCAGGGGAGGTAGCCGGCGGCGATGCCGCAGGCGATGGCGCCCGCGCGCCAGTCGCGGCGGAAGAGCCAGCGCCACAGGACGTACAGCAGGGCGAAGCAGCCCACCCACCAGAGGAGGGGCGTGCCGAGGGCCAGGACCTCGCGGGCGCACTTCTCGCCCGCGTCCACCGGGCAGCCGTCCGAGCCCGCCGACGGGGACTCGTAGAAGTAGGAGACCGGGCGGCCCAGGACGATCCAGCTCCAGGGGTTCGACTGGTAGGTGTGCGGCGAGGTCAGGTGGGTGTGGAACTCCAGCACCTGGGTCTCGTAGTGCCACAGGCTGCGCCACCAGTCGGGGAAGAGCCACGACCAGGAGCTGTTCGCGCCGTCCTTCGTCGCCCAGTCGCGGTAGTAGCCGCCGGTGCCGTCGGAGGGGGAGAGGATCCAGCCGAGCCAGGAGAGGAGGTAGGTGGCGAGGGCCACCGGGACCGTGGAGAGGAAGGCCCAGCCCAGGTCGCGGCGGAGTACGGCGCGGTAGGGGTGGTGGGCGCCCGCCACGCGGCGGGAGCCGACGTCCCACAGGACGGCCATCACGCAGAAGGCCGCCATGATGTACAGGCCGTTCCACTTGGTGGCCGCCGCCAGGCCCAGCATCAGGCCCGCCGCCAGGCGCCAGGGTCGCCACCCGAGGCGCAGGGTCTCCGCGACGTGCGCGTCGGGGCGGACGCGGCCGTCCTCGTCCACCGGGAGTGCGGCGGCGAGTCTCGAACGGGCCTTGTCGCGGTCGACGACCAGGCAGCCGAAGGCGGCCAGCACGAAGAACATCAGCACGCTGTCCAGCAGCGCGGTGCGACTCATCACGAAGTGCAGGCCGTCCAGCGCCATCAGGGCGCCCGCCAGGCACCCCAGGAACGTGGAACGGAACAGGCGGCGGCCGATGCGGCACAGCAGCAGCACCGAGAGGGTGCCGAGCAGGGCCGTCATGAAGCGCCAGCCGAACGGGTCGAACCCGAACAGCAGTTCGCCGAGGCCGATGACGTACTTGCCGACCGGCGGGTGGACGACGTACGCCGCGTCGGTCGGGATCGGGACGTCGCCGCCCGAGTTCAGGATGAGGTCGTTGGCGTTCTTGTCCCAGTTGACCTCGAAGCCGCGGTGGATCAGCGCCCACGCGTCCTTCGCGTAGTACGTCTCGTCGAATATCACCGCCTTCGGGCTGCCCAGGTTCCAGAACCGCAGCACCCCCGCGAGCAGCGCCACCAGCAGCGGCCCGCCCCACGCCGACCAGCGGATCATCCGGTCGGCGAGCGGCTTCGACAGGCCCAGGAACGCCCACAGGCGCGGGCTCGGGCTCGTGTACGGCGGCACCAGCCGGTCGCGGACGTCGCCGGCCGCGGGCCCCGCCGGGTAGCCGAAGCGGCGCAGCCGCTGCTGCCAGGTGGGCCGCTCGTCGTGCGGGGCCTGGTCGTGCAGGGTGTCCGTGGAGGACGCGGTACTGGTCACCGCGCCATCGTAGGGAACCGCGCTGTGCACGTCCCGTGCATGGGCCTCCCGGGTGCGGATACGTTCCCCTTTCGGGAGGACCGGCCGGGAGGGCTGGGAGGATGGGGGCGTGACTGGAACCCTTGTACTCGCGGGCACCCCCATCGGCGACGTCCAGGACGCCCCGCCCCGGCTCGCCGCGGAACTGGCCGGCGCGGACGTCGTCGCCGCCGAGGACACCCGGCGGCTGCGCCGGCTCACCCAGGCGCTCGGCGTCGCGCCCGCGGGGCGTGTCGTGTCGTACTTCGAGGGCAACGAGTCCGCCCGTACGCCCGAGCTGGTGGAGGAGCTGGCCGGCGGGGCGCGGGTGCTGCTGGTCACCGACGCCGGGATGCCGTCGGTGTCCGACCCCGGGTACCGGCTGGTCGCCGCCGCCGTCGAGCGGGGCGTGCGCGTCACCGCCGTCCCCGGACCGTCCGCGGTGCTGACCGCGCTCGCCCTGTCGGGGCTGCCCGTCGACCGGTTCTGCTTCGAGGGCTTCCTGCCCCGCAAGGCCGGTGAGCGGCTGACCCGGCTGCGCGAGGTCGCCGGGGAGCGCCGGACCCTCGTCTACTTCGAGGCCCCGCACCGCCTCGACGACACCCTCGCCGCCATGGCCGAGGTCTTCGGCGCCGACCGGCGGGCCGCCGTCTGCCGGGAGCTGACCAAGACGTACGAGGAGGTCAGGCGCGGGGGGCTGGGCGAGCTGGCCGAGTGGGCCGGTGAAGGGGTGCGGGGCGAGATCACCGTCGTCGTGGAGGGGGCGCCGGACAAGGGGCCCGAGGAGGTCGGCGCCGAGGAGCTGGTGCGCCGGGTGCGGGTGCGCGAGGAGGCGGGGGAGCGGCGCAAGGAGGCGATCGCCGCGGTCGCCGCCCAGGTGGGGGTGCCCAAGCGGGAGGTGTTCGACGCGGTGGTGGCGGCGAAGAACGCGGGGATCTGAGGGGATCCGTAGGGCCGCCCTTGACCCGTCCCTGACCTTGCGGGCGCTCCTGCCAAGGACAGCTCAAATCGGCTAAAACACTCGGCAGCGCCTGGTGCTTTCCCGCTGGTGGAGGAGTCCACTGGAGGAAGGAGCAGAACGAACCAAGGAGCCGGGATGAGCATGAGTGAGAGCGCCGTGCGGACCGGATTGCGTGCCGGTGCCACCGCCGTCGTCCACGAGTCGTACTCCTTCGCCTGCATGCGCTGCGGGCACGGCTGGGAGCAGTCGTTCGAGATCGAGCACCACACGGACCCCGACGGCGGCGAGTTCGTGCTCTACGTCGCGGACGGCCGGGTCGTGCCCTCCCCGCTGACCCGGCCCACCTGCGCCACCTGCGACAGCCACGTCGTACGGATCCTGCGCCCGGGCCGGGTGGCCTCGGTGCGCGGCGCCACCCACACCGTCCACCGGGTGCCGCCGGCCGGCCCCCTGGAGGTGCCGCTGGTGCCCGAGGTGCCCGGACCGGGGGCGCCGGGACTGTCCGGCGAACGCCGGCACTGGCACCTGGCCGACCTGCTGCACGCCCTCCACCTCCACCGCAGGGCGAGCTAGCCGACCCTTCGGGGGCGCGCGGGCGCTTTCGTAGGATCGGGGCATGCCTTCGAACGCCTCCGGCCGGTCCGACAAGAACGGCGCGCCCCCGCTCCCCGAGCCCCTCCGGGTGCCGGTCGCCGACTCGCACACCCACCTCGACATGCAGTCCGGCACGGTCGAGGAGGCACTCGCCAAGGCCGCGTCGGTCGGTGTCACGACCGTCGTCCAGGTCGGCTGCGACCTCGCGGGGTCCCGCTGGGCCGCCGAGACCGCGGGGGCGCACGACGCCGTCCACGCCACCGTCGCCCTGCACCCCAACGAGGCGCCTCGGATCGTGCACGGGGACCCCGACGGCTGGTCCCGGCAAGGGGCGCGGCAGCCCGGCGGGGACGCGGCCCTCGACGACGCCCTCGCCGAGATCGACCGGCTCGCGGCACTCCCGCAGGTCAAAGGCGTCGGCGAGACGGGCCTTGACTACTTCCGCACCGGCCCCGAGGGCAAGGAAGCCCAGGAGCGCTCCTTCCGCGCCCACATCGAGATCGCCAAGCGGCACGGCAAGACCCTCGTCATCCACGACCGCGACGCCCACACCGACGTCCTGCGCGTCCTGAAGGAGGAGGGCGCCCCCGAGCGCACCGTCTTCCACTGCTACTCCGGCGACGCCGAGATGGCCGGGATCTGCGCCCGCGCCGGCTACTACATGTCCTTCGCGGGCAACGTCACCTTCAAGAACGCCCAGAACCTGCGCAACGCCCTCGCCGTGGCCCCGCCGGAGCTGGTCCTGGTGGAGACCGACGCGCCGTTCCTGACGCCGGCGCCCTACCGGGGGCGGCCGAACGCGCCCTACCTGGTACCGGTCACGGTGCGTGCCATGGCGGACGTGCGGGGCGTCGACGAGGACACCCTGGCGACCGCCCTCGCCGCGAACACGGCCCGCGCCTTCGGCTACTGACACGCTGAGTAGTCGCGTCGCTTGGGAGAGTGACCGGCCCTCCGCTAGGTTCTGGGGGCCCGATCGGGACCCTGGAGCGTGTGGGTGTGAGCAGAACGCAGTTCGAGCCGGCAGAGGCGTACGAGGTGTACGAGGTGTACGAGGCGTACGAGGCGTACGAGGCGTATGAGTACCTCGCACCGTACGACGTGCACAGCGCGCCGACCCTGCCCTACGGCTACGGCGGCGACCCCCACCCGACCGCGCCGTCCGTCCACGAGCCGACCGTGCCCGCGCTGCCCCGGCAGAGCGACGGGCGGGCCGAGCGCCGCCGCCGGGCGCGGTGCGCGGGGCGCGCGGACGGCTCCCTGCGCCGGCTGCTGCCGCGGGCGCTGGTGGTGGCCTTCCTCGCGGGCGGCACCACCGCGTTCGTCGCCAAGGACAAAGCGGTCGAGCTGACCGTCGACGGCAGCCCGCGCACGCTGCACACCTTCGCCGACGACGTGACCGAACTGCTCGCCGAGGAAGGTGTCCAGGTGGGCGCCCACGACGTGCTCGCACCGGCCCCCGGCACCCCGCTGACCAGCGGCGAGGACGTCACCGTCCGCCACGGACGGCCCGTGCTGCTCACCCTCGACGGCCGGCGGCGTCAGGTGTGGACGACCGCGGGGACGGTGGCGGGGGCGCTGCGGCAGCTCGGGGTGCGCACGCAGGGCGCGTACCTGTCCACCGGGCCCTCCCGGCGCATCGGCCGCGAGGGCCTCGCCCTGGTGGTGCGCACCGAGCGGGTGGTGACCGTCATGGCGGACGGCCGGACCCGCACCGTCCGCACCAACGCCGCGACCGTGCGGGAGGTCGTCGAGGAGGCCGGCATCACCCTGCGCGGCGAGGACACCACCTCCGTCCCCGCGACCGGCTTCCCGCGCGACGGGCAGACCGTCACGGTGCTGCGGATCACCGGGTCCCAGGAGGTCCGAGAGGATCCGATCCCCTTCGACGAGCGACGGGCCGAGGACGCCTCCCTCTTCCGGGGCACCGAGGTCGTCCAGGAGGCGGGCCGGCCCGGGCTGCGCCGCACCACGTACGCCCTGCGCACCGTCAACGGCGTCCGTCAGAAGCCGCGCCGCCTGCGCACCGAGGTGGTCCGCGAGCCCAGCCCGCGCGTCGTGCGGGTCGGCACCCGGCCCCGGCCGACCTCCGTGAACGGCGCCGACCACCTGAACTGGCAGGGCCTGGCCGCCTGCGAGTCCGGCGGCCGCCCGGACGCCGTCGACCCGTCCGGGACGTACGGCGGGCTCTACCAGTTCGACGCCGCCACCTGGCACGGCCTCGGCGGCGCGGGCCGCCCCGAGGACGCGTCGGCCGCGGAGCAGACGTACCGGGCGCAGAAGCTGTACGTGCGCAGCGGCGCCGACGCCTGGCCGCACTGCGGCGCACGCCTGGGGGGCTGAGGCTGCTGCCTGCGGCGTCCGGGTGTGCGGCTGGAGCTTTCCGCGGTGCCCGCGTGCCCGCCTGCGCGGGTGAGGGGCCCGTCCCGGTGCGGGCATGAGGGCGTCCGCGGGACCCGGCCGAGGGCGCGGGCCCGTCCGCGGCGCCGGTCTGCGGGGCTGAGGCCTTCCGTGACGCCCGGTGCGCGGGTGAGGGTGCCCGTCCCGGGTGCGGGCGCGGGGCCGCCCGTGGCGTCCGGGCGAGGGCGCCGGCCCGTCCGCGGCGGCTCCGCCGCGGGCGTGGGGCCCACGCGCCCCCGGCTACCCTTGCGGGGTGAGCAGCCCCACCCCCGACGCCCTCCTGGGTCCCGCCGACGTCCGCGAACTCGCGGCGGCCCTCGGCGTGCGCCCCACCAAGCAGCGCGGCCAGAACTTCGTCATCGACGCCAACACGGTCCGCCGTATCGTCCGCACCGCCGAGGTACGCCCCGACGACGTGGTGGTCGAGGTGGGACCGGGTCTCGGCTCGCTCACCCTGGCCCTGCTGGAGGCCGCCGACCGGGTCACCGCCGTCGAGATCGACGACGTGCTCGCCGGTGCCCTGCCCGCCACCGTCGCCGCCCGCATGCCGGAGCGCGCCGACCGGTTCGCGCTCGTGCACTCCGACGCGATGCAGGTCACCGAGCTGCCGGGCCCCGCCCCGACCGCCCTGGTCGCGAACCTTCCGTACAACGTCGCCGTGCCCGTCCTGCTCCACATGCTCGACACCTTCCCGACCATCGAGCGGACCCTCGTCATGGTGCAGAAGGAGGTCGCCGACCGGCTCGCCGCCGGGCCCGGCTCGAAGGTGTACGGCGTGCCGTCCGTGAAGGCGAACTGGTACGCGGAGGTGAAGCGGGCCGGTTCCATCGGACGCAACGTCTTCTGGCCCGCGCCGAACGTCGACAGCGGGCTCGTGTCACTCGTCCGGCGGACCGAGCCGCTGAAGACCACCGCGTCCAAGGCCGAGGTCTTCGCCGTCGTCGACGCCGCCTTCGCCCAGCGCCGCAAGACCCTGCGGGCCGCGCTCGCCGGATGGGCGGGCTCGGCCGCCGCCGCCGAGGCCGCCCTCGTCGGCGCGGGCGTGTCGCCGCAGGCGCGCGGAGAGGCGCTGACCGTGGAAGAGTTCGCGCGTATCGCCGAGCACAAGCAGCAGGAAGTCAGGGAGTGACGAGCAAGTGAGCGTGACGGTCCGCGTCCCCGCCAAGGTCAATGTGCAGCTCGCGGTCGGCGCCGCCCGCCCCGACGGCTTCCACGACCTGGCCAACGTCTTCCTCGCCGTCTCCCTGTACGACGAGATCACCGCCACCCCGGCCGCCGACGGGCTCCGCGTCACCTGCGAGGGACCCGACGCAGGCCAGGTCCCCCTGGACCGCACCAACCTCGCGGCGCGCGCGGCCGAGGCGCTGGCCGCCAGGTACGGCCGCGCACCCGACGTCCACCTCCACATCGCCAAGGACATCCCCGTCGCCGGCGGCATGGCGGGCGGCAGCGCCGACGGTGCGGGCGCGCTGCTCGCCTGCGACGCCCTGTGGGGCACCGGCGCCTCCCGCGAGGAACTGCTCGAGATCTGCGCCGGGCTGGGCAGCGACGTGCCGTTCAGCCTGGTCGGCGGGGCGGCGCTGGGCACCGGGCGGGGGGAACGGCTGGCGGAGCTGGAGGTGGGGGGCGACTTCCACTGGGTGTTCGCGCTGGCCGCGCGGGGACTGTCGACGCCGGCCGTCTTCCGCGAGTTCGACCGGCTGGGGGAGGGACTGGACATTCCCGAGCCGGTCGCCGACCAGGCGGTGCTCGACGCCCTGGCCAAGGGCGACGCCGCCGCGCTCGCCGTCGCCGTCTCCAACGACCTCCAGCCCGCCGCGCTCTCCCTCTTCCCCGAGCTGTCCGACACCCTCGCCGCGGGCCGGGCGGCCGGAGCACTGGCGGCCCTGGTCTCGGGCTCGGGGCCGACGACGGCCTTCCTCGCGACCGACGCCAGGTCCGCCTCCGACATCGCGGGGGTGCTGCGGGCCTCGGGGACCTGCCGGGACGTGCGTACGGCGGTGGGGGCGGCGGCGGGGGCCACGGTCCTGGACTGAGGCGCACGGCGGCCGGACTACCCTGGAGGGTCGAGCGATCCCCCAGGCAGGAGAGAAATGGCCGTCAATCTGGTCAATGTCGAGAACGTCAGCAAGGTGTACGGCACCCGTGCACTCCTCGACGGCGTGTCCCTCGGCGTCTCCGAGGGGGACCGCATCGGTGTCGTCGGGCGCAACGGCGACGGCAAGACGACCATGATCCGGATGCTGGCCAGGCTGGAGGAGCCCGACACCGGCCGGGTCACCCACTCCGGCGGGCTGCGGCTCGGCGTGCTCACCCAGCACGACTCCCTCGACCCCGCCGCGACCGTCCGGCACGAGGTCATCGGCGACATGGCCGACCACGAATGGGCGGGCAACGCCAAGGTCCGGGACGTGCTGACCGGGCTCTTCGGCGGGCTCGACATGCCGGGGTTCCCGCAGGGGCTCGACACCGTGATCGGGCCGCTCTCCGGCGGCGAGCGGCGCCGGATCGCGCTGGCCAAGCTGCTCATCGAGGAGCAGGACCTGATCGTCCTCGACGAGCCCACCAACCACCTCGACGTCGAGGGCATCGCCTGGCTCGCCCGGCATCTGCGGGAGCGGCGGTCCGCGCTCGTGTGCGTCACCCACGACCGGTGGTTCCTCGACCAGGTCTGCACCCGCATGTGGGACGTGCAGAAGGGCGACGTCTACGAGTACGAGGGCGGCTACTCCGACTACGTCTTCGCCCGCGCCGAGCGCGAGCGTATCGCCGCCACCGAGGAGACCAAGCGGCAGAACCTGGTCCGCAAGGAGCTGGCCTGGCTGCGGCGCGGGGCGCCCGCGCGGACGTCCAAGCCCCGCTTCCGCGTCGAGGCCGCCAACGAGCTGATCGCCGACGTGCCGCCGCCCCGGGACAGCAGCGAGCTGATGAAGTTCGCCTCCTCCCGGCTTGGCAAGACCGTGTTCGACCTGGAGGACGTCACCGTCCAGGCCGGTCCCAAGGTGCTGCTCAAGCACGTCACCTGGCAGCTCGGCCCCGGCGACCGCATCGGCCTGGTCGGGGTCAACGGCGCCGGCAAGACCTCCCTGCTGCGGGCCATGACCGAGGCCGCCCGCAGCGAGGGCGAGCAGCAGCCGACGGGCGGGCAGGTGCGGGTCGGCAGGACCGTCAAGCTGGCGTACCTGTCTCAGGAGGTCGCCGAGCTGGACCCGGACTGGCGGGTGCTGGAGGCCGTACAGCGCGTCCGCGAGCGCGTCGACCTCGGCAAGGGGCGCGAGATGACCGCGGGGCAGCTCTGCGAGACCTTCGGGTTCGGGAAGGAGAAGCAGTGGACGCCGGTCGGTGACCTGTCCGGCGGTGAGCGGCGGCGGCTCCAGCTGCTGCGGCTCCTCATGGACGAGCCCAACGTCCTCTTCCTCGACGAGCCGACCAACGACCTCGACATCGAGACCCTGACCCAGCTGGAGGACGTCCTCGACGGCTGGCCCGGTTCGATGATCGTCATCTCGCACGACCGGTTCTTCGTCGAGCGCACCACCGACCGGGTCTTCGCCCTGCTCGGCGACGGCGCGCTGCGCATGCTGCCGCGCGGCATCGACGAGTACCTGGAGCGGCGCCGGCGCATGGAGGAGGCCGCCGCGTCGAGCGCCCCGGCCGTGGCGGCCAAGCCCGCCGCCGCCGTGCCCGAGAAGAGCGCCGCCGACGTGCGCGCCGCCAAGAAGGAGCTCCAGAAGATCGAGCGGCAGCTGGACAAGGTCTCCGAGAAGGAGACCAAACTGCACGCCCGGATCGCCGAGAACGCCACGGACTTCGCGAAGGTGGCCGAACTGGACGCCGAGCTGCGCGAGCTGACGGGACAGCGCGACGACCTGGAGCTGCGCTGGCTGGAACTGGCCGAGGACGCCTGAGTGACCGCGTGCGCCGGGCGCGCGGGTGATGTAAAGGGCGCGTGAAGGCTCGTAACGGTGGCATCACAGGCCGGTCCTCCCTTGGGAACAGGGGTGGACGCGGCCCGGTGGACGGTTGGGCGCGGGTGATAGAAAGGCCGTCCGAGGACTGTCCCAGGGCGGTCCGAGGCTTGTGGAACGATCGCCGTAGACGACTCCGGGGCCAGCGCGTGACCCGGGGCGTGGCTAAAAATCAGTGAGTAATAAGGGGGAACGCGCTGATGAGCCAGCCGCCGAATCAGCCGCCGCAGCCGGGTGGCTTCGGAGCACCGCAGGACCCACCGCCGGGAGGCTTCGGGGCACCGACCCCGCCGCCCCCGCAGGGGCCGCCGCCCGGTCCGCCGCCGCAGCAGCCGGGCTACGGCTATCCGCAGCAGCCCGGTCAGCCCGCCCAGCCCGGGCCGTACGGACAGCAGCCCGGACCGTACAACTCCGGGCCGTACGCCCAGCCGCAGCAGCCCCAGCAGCCGGGGCCCTACGGCCAGCAGCCCGGCTACGGCTACCCGCAGCAGCAGTACCCCGGCGCCCCCGGTACGCCGCCGCCCGGTGGCCCCGGGTCCCGCAACCCCTTCAAGGGCAAGCCCGCCCTCGCCATCGGCGCCGCCGTCGCGGCCCTGCTCGTCATCGGCGGCAGCGTGTGGGCGGTCACCGCGAGCGGCGGTGACGACGAGAAGGACAAGAAGCCCGTCGTCGCCAAGACCGACGACCCCAAGCCCTCCGGTTCCAAGGGCGGCGCCCCGGTCGACCCCGGTGACGGCAGCGGCGACGGCGGCGAGGACCCCGAGAACCTCAACGAGGGCCGCCAGGCCGGCGAGTCCAAGGTGCTCTGGTACAAGGAGGCGCCCGACGCCCCCGGTTCCGGTGCCGACGCCAACGGCATGTGGATCACCGGCAAGGCGGCGGTGAAGGCGGCGTACAAGCAGGTCTTCGCCTACAACGTCGGCGACGGCAAGCCCGCCTGGGAGCCGATCGCCTTCCCGGAGAAGATCTGCGCGGTCACCCCGGAGAAGACGGCCGACGACAAGATCGTCGTCGCCTACATGAGCGGCTCCAGCGACCGCGCCAAGTGCAACAAGCTCCAGGAGATCGACCTCGCCACCGGCCAGAAGGGCTGGTCCGAGGAGGTCGCCGAAGGCGACCTGTTCGACTCCACGCTCTCCCTCGAACTCTCGCTCAGCGGCAACACCATGATGGTCGGCCGCTCCCAGTCCGGCACCGCCTACGACGTCAAGAGCGGCAAGAAGCTGTACGAGAAGAAGAAGTACGGCGACGCCTGCTTCCCCGCCGGATTCGCGGGCAGCGCGAACAAGCTCGTCCAGGTCGCCTCCTGCGGCGCGGGCGGCAACAACGCGCACGACGAGCTCCAGGGCCTCGACCCGAAGACCGGCAAGGTCCTGTGGACCTACAAGTACGAGAAGGGCTGGCGGATCGCCCGCGCCTACTCCGTCGATCCGCTGGTCGTCTACGCCACCAACGAGGACAAGAAGGTCTGGAACATCTCCAGCTTCACCGCCGGCGGCAAGGTCCAGGAACAGGTCGGCGTCGACGAGGACTTCGCCCCCGAGTGCGGCTGGGCCATCCTCGAACGCGACCTCCAGGGCTGCACGGGCGTGGCCGTCGCCGCGGGCACGCTCTACCTGCCGACCGAGGCGACCAGCGGCGCCAACGAGATCGTCGCGATCAACCTCACCACCGGCAAGGAGAAGTGGCGCACCAAGTCCCCCGCGGACGAGTCGATGATGCCGCTGAAGATCGAGGGCGACCAGCTCATCGCGTACGTCCAGCCGTCCTACGACGCGGGCGGTCAGATCGTGTCCATCCCGACCGGCGGCAGCAGCCACCAGCCCGCCAAGCTGCTGCAGAACCCGCAGGGCGTCGCGGACATCGAGAACAGCTTCTACTCCAAGGACATCGACTGGGTCGACGGGCGGTTCTTCATCTCCAGCACCCGCCTGACCGGGAACGACGAGTCGAAGGAGAAGTTGATGCTCGCCTACGGCAAGTGACGGCAAGTGACCTCTTCTTTCTTCGCTTTCTCCTTCTTCTCGTCCGACTTCGCCGTTCCGCGGCTCGTTCCCTCTCCGTCGTCTCCGCTCTCCGAGGTACTCACGTCATGACCCAGCCGCCTCCCCCGCCGCCCAACCAGCCCCCGCAGGGCGGCGGGTTCGGCCCGCCGCAGAACCAGCCGCCGCAGCCGCCGACCCCGCCGCAGCAGCCGGGGTACGGGTATCCGCAGACGCCGCCGCAGGCCCCGCCACAGTCGCCGCCGCAGCCCCAGCCCGGGTACGGGTACCCGGGGCAGCCCGGTCAGCCCGGTCAGCCCGGGGCGTATGGGCAGCCGACGCCGGGCTATGGGCAGCCCGGTCAGCCGGGCCAGCCCGGTTACGGCTATCCGCAGCCGTCGACCATGCCCATGCAGCCGCAGCCCGCGGGCGGGGGCCGGAAGATCAACGCGCAGGTCGCGATCATCGTGTCCGCCGTCGTCGCGATCGCCCTGATCATCGGCGGCGGGGTCTGGTACGCCGGTTCCTCCGACGACGGGGGCAAGGACGACACCGCCGGTTCCAGCGGCGGCACGGGCGGCGACGGCGGTACGGACCAGAAGGGCGGCGACGGCGGCAAGGCCTCCGGCGCCAAGGAGAAGGCGCCCTCCGACCCGGCGGCCAAGGTGCTCTTCCAGGTCCCGATGCCCGCGGTGAGCAAGGAGGACGACAGCGTCGTCGTCTCCGGCTCGTGGCTCACCGACAAGGTGTATGCCAAGAGCGGCATCGCCGAGGTCAACGGGTACGACCCCGCCAAGGGCAGCAAGAAGTGGACGATCAAGCTGGACGGCCCCGTGTGCGCCGTCACCCGGCACGTCACCGACGACAACAAGACGGTGATCATCCACCAGCCCGCCATGCCGACCAAGGCCGAGCCCTCGCACGGCTGCACCCAGGTCGCGGTCCTCGACCTGGACGCCGGGAAGAAGGTGTGGACGAAGTCCGCCGGCGAAGGGCCGATCTCCTTCGACAACGTCACGATCAGCGGTGACACCGTCGCCGCGGGCAGCAGCGACGGCGGCGTCGCCTTCGACATCGCCAAGGGCGACATCCTCTGGTCCCCGAAGACGACCGACACCTGCTACGACGCGGGCTACGGCGGCGGCGAGAAGCTGGTCGCGGTGCGCAAGTGCGGCTCGTACGACGCCCGCCAGCTGAACATCCAGACCATCGACCCGAAGAGCGGGAAGGTGATCACCGAGTACAAGATGGCCAAGGGCATCGAGTACGCGGGCGTCGTGTCGACCAACCCGCTGGTCGTGGCCGCCGACGTCGGTGACTCCGCCGGGGACGGCAGCGGCATCTCGGACTTCTTCTCCATCGACAACAAGACCGGCAAGCTGCTCACCCGCATCTCGGCGCCCGGCGACCAGTTCGCGGCCCGCTGCGACAGCATCACCAAGACCGAGAGCTGCAACGGGCTCGCGGCCGGCAACGGCAAGCTGTACATCGCGACCGAGGAGCACGAGGGCGGCGGCGAGTCGTACAGCCGGGCCAACGAGGTCGTCGCCTTCGACCTGGCCACCGGGAAGCAGACCGGTCAGCGCGCGGACTCGGGCGAGGACTACACGATCACTCCGCTGCGCATGGACGGCGGCAACGTGATCGCCTACAAGCGCCCGCCGTACGACAAGGGCGGCCAGGTCGTGAGCATCGACGGAGCGACGTTCAAGCAGACCACGCTGCTGGAGAACCCGGCGACGGAGGCGGTGCGGGACGTGGAGTCCAGCATGTCGCCGGACTACTCCGAGCTGCTCTACTCGCAGGGGCGGCTGTACATGTCGCAGGTGTTCGCCAGTGAGCCGACGAGCGCGGACGAGAAGGAGTACCTGGCGATCGGGTTCGGCACCAGCGGGTGACCGTTCCGGCCCCGGTGTTCCGGCCCCGTCCCTGTCCCAGGGGCGGGGCCGGCCGCGTTGCGCGGGGGATTTCGGCACTCCGGGGCGGTTCTCACCGGTAGGGGCAGCGCGCGGGCTGGCTAGCGTGTAGCTTCCGGGGGACATGCCGGGGGGTATGCCGGGGACGGGTGAATGGGTGACTGGGGGGTTGCTCCATGGGAGTACGGCTGATGGTGGTCGACGATCACCGATTGCTCGCCGAGGCGCTGGCCTCGGCGCTGAAGCTGCGGGGGCACCGGGTGCTGGCCGCGGCGGCGCCGGCCGCGGGGGCGGCGGAGCTGGTGATCAGCCGGGCGCCGGAGGTGTGCCTGCTGGGGACGGCGACACCGGCGGAGCCGGGGAACTTCGATCCGGTGGTACGGATCAAGCGGGAGCGTCCGCAGGTGGCGGTGCTGGTGCTGGGTCCGGTGCCGAGCCCTCGCGGGATCGCGGCGGCGTTCGCGGCGGGGGCGTCGGGGTACGTCCGGCACGACGAGCGGATAGAGGGTGTCGAGCGGGCGATCATGAAGGCGCGGGCGGGGGAGGCGGCGGTGGCGCCGGCCTTGTTGCAGGGGGCGTTCGGTGAGCTGCTGAATCCTGCGGCCCAGCCCGACGACGAGGGGCAGCGGCTGTTGCAGATGCTCACTCCGCGGGAGGTGGAGGTGCTGGTGCGGGTCGCGGACGGCGAGGACACGCGGCTGATCGCGGCGGGGATGGGGATCGCTCCGTCGACGGCGCGCACGCACGTCCAGCGGGTGCTGATGAAGCTGGGCGTGGGGTCGCGGCTGGAGGCCGCGGCGTTGGCGGCGCGGACGGGGTTGCTGGACCGGGCGGGTGCCTCCGGCGGTTGAGCGGGGGTGCCTGCGGCGCCTGTGCGGGGTGGTGGGGGTGCGGAATGCCTGCGGCGCCGCTGCGGCTTCGGTGGGGGTGCGGGTGGCGCGGTGGGTTCGGTGAGTGGGTCGGGGTCGCGCCGGGGGGTGTCCGTCCTCGGAACGGCGCGGAATCGGTCACTTGAAAAGGCTCGACGCGTTGACGCGCCAACCGCTGCGGGCGGACACCCCCCGACACGACCCCTCGCCGCCGTACGCGGCCGACCGTCCATCCCGCCGCCGCTGCGGGCCGCGTTTCCCCTCGCGCGCACACCCGCGCCGGGTGGCCGGGGGACGCCGGACCGCTGCCCGGCGTCCCAGGCCGACTGTCACTTCTTCCCGGCCTCCTCCACCGGAGGTGTCGGCGGCGCCGTGGGGCGCAGCTTCAGCCAGGCCAGGAAGAACACGCCCAGGATCAGCATCCCGACCCCGGTCCACAGATTGATGTTCACCCCCTGCGCCTTGTCGATGTCCTCGTCGGACGCCACGAAGCCCGCGATCGTCACGATGACGCCGTAGATCACGAACAGCCCGCCGATGATCCGGCGGATGTCGAACAGCCGCGCGGCGGTGACGGACTTGGTCTCCAGCTCGGAGACCTCGTCCTGCAGGTTCTTGTCGGAGTAGGAATCAGACATGTTCTCTCAATCCTCCCGCGATCAGAACGAGAACGGGATGTAGCAGGCGGCGGCCAGGACGACCGCCCCCCAGCCGAGCAGCGCCGGCTTGCGGTACCACGCGTCGTCGCCCTTGGCGGGCGCCTCCGCCATGCCGGGTGAGGTGGTGCCGTACACCAGGCCCTGGAGGTCGGCGGTGGGCTTCGGCGCGGTGAACAGGGACACCGCGACCATGACCACCGCGCCGGCGACGAAGCCCGCGATCGCGGAGACGAAGTTGGCGCCCTGGTCGGAGGGGATGTCGATGATGCCCTGCTTGTAGATGACGAAGTAGTTCACCATCGCGGCGGTCGTGCCCGCGATCAGGCCCCAGAAGCCGGACTTCATCGACGCCCGCTTCCAGAACATGCCGATGATGAAGACCACGAACATCGGCACGTTGAAGAAGGAGAAGAGCGTCTGGAGGTAGCTCATGATGTTGGAGAAGGAGGAGGCCAGGAACGCCGTGCCGATGGAGGCCAGGACGCCGATCACCGTGATCAGGCGGCCGAAGCGGACGTAGTAGCCGTCCTCGCGGTCCTTCACCACGTACTTCTGCCAGATGTCGGTGGTGAAGACGGTGTTGAAGGAGGAGATGTTGGCCGCCATGCCGGCCATGAAGGCGGCCAGCAGGCCCGTCACCGCGATGCCGAGGACGCCGTTGGGCAGCAGTTGCTGCATCAGGTACGGGATCGCGTCGTTGTACTGGAGGTCCGAGCCGGGGGTGCCGATCTTCGGGACGAGGACCGCGGCGACCAGGCCCGGGATCATGACGACGAAGACGATGAAGATCTTCGGGAAGGCCGCGATCAGGGGCGTGCGCTGGGCCGCCGAGAGGTTCTTCGCGGACAGGGCGCGCTGCACCTCGGCGAAGTTCGTCGTCCAGTAGCCGAAGGAGAGGACGAAGCCGAGGCCCAGGACGATGGTCAGCCAGTTGGCGCCCAGCGGGTTCTCGCTGCCGATGCCCGTGCCGCCCCACGCCGTCATGAAGTCGGAGCCGTGCGACTTGGAGAGGGAGTCGGACAGGCCGTCCCAGCCGCCGACCTTCTTCAGGCCCAGGATGGTGATCGGGATGAGGCCCGCCAGGATCACGAAGAACTGGAGGACCTCGTTGTAGATGGCCGAGGAGAGGCCGCCGAGGGTGATGTACGCCAGGACGAAGAAGCCGGCCACGACGATGGCCACCCACTCGGGCCAGCCCAGCAGTGCCTCGACGACGATCGCGAGGGCGTAGAGGTTCACGCCGGCGATCAGGATGGCGGCGATGGCGAACAGGGCCGAGCTGAGGAGGTGGGAGGCCTTGTCGAAGCGCAGGAGGAGGAACTCCGGGACCGAGCGGACCTTCGAGCCGTAGTAGAACGGCATCATCACCAGGCCGAGGAAGACCATCGCCGGGATGGCGCCGATCCAGTACCAGTGGGTCGTGTAGACGCCGTACTGGGCGCTGTTGGCGGCCATGCCGAGGATCTCGGTGGCACCCAGGTTGGCGGCGACGAAGGCGAGTCCGGTGACCCAGGCGGGCAGGGAGCGGCCGGACAGGAAGAAGTCCAGGCTGGTCTTGACCGAGCGGCGGGCGGCGAAGCCGATGCCCAGGACGACCACGAAGTAGATCCCGAGGATCGTGTAGTCGAGCCAGTTGGTGGGGAGTCGAAGCTCTGCGGCTAGGTATGTGGAGCTTGTGGGGGTTTGCATTAAGCACTCGCTTCGTTCGCGAACTGATCCGGAGCGGAACCTACGCCTCCGCGTTCAGTAATTGAACACTTTTGGTGATGAACTTTGTTTGATTGTGATGTGGCGTGGGGGTGGTGGGTTGTGATGTGTTATGTTTGATTGTGTTGGATGATTGACGGATGTCCTGGCGACTGTCATGGGTGGGTGCAGAGGAGTGCGGCAGTGAAGAAGACCTCGACCCGGCTGGCCGACGGCCGTGAGCTGGTCTACTACGACCTGCGTGACGACACCGTGCGCGACGCCGTGGACCGCCGTCCGCTGGAGCGGACCGTCACCACGTCCGAGGTGCGTCGCGACCCGCTGCTCGGCGACTCCGTCGCCGTCGCCTCGCACCGTCAGGGGCGCACCTACCATCCGCCGGCCGACCAGTGCCCGCTGTGCCCGTCGGACGGGGAGCGGCTGAGCGAGATTCCGGACTCGGCCTATGACGTGGTGGTCTTCGAGAACCGTTTCCCGTCGCTGGCCGGCGACTCCGGCCGCTGCGAGGTCGTCTGCTTCACCTCCGACCACGACGCCTCCTTCGCCGACCTGAGCGAGGAGCAGGCCCGGCTGGTGCTCGACGCCTGGACGGACCGCACCTCCGAGCTGTCCCATCTGCCCTCCGTTGAACAGGTGTTCTGCTTCGAGAACCGGGGCGCCGAGATCGGGGTGACGCTGGGTCACCCGCACGGGCAGATCTACGCCTACCCGTTCACCACCCCTCGCACCGCCCTGATGCTCCGTTCACTCGCCGCCCACAAGGACGCGACGGGCGGGGAGAACCTGTTCGACGGCGTGCTGGCGGAGGAGCTGGCCGGTGAGCGGGTCGTGCTGGAGGGTGAACACTGGGCCGCCTTCGTGCCGTACGCGGCGCACTGGCCGTACGAGGTGCATCTGTATCCGAAGCGGCGGGTGCCGGATCTGCTCGGGCTCGACGAAGCGGCTCGCACAGAATTCCCCAAGGTCTACCTGGAGCTGCTGAGGCGCTTCGACCGGATCTTCGGCGAGGGCGAGCCCCCGACTCCCTACATCGCGGCCTGGCACCAGGCGCCGTTCGGGCAGCTGGAGGAGTTCGAGGGTGTGACGCGCGACGACTTCGCGCTCCACCTGGAACTTTTCACTATCCGCCGTACGTCCGGCAAGCTGAAGTTCCTCGCGGGCTCCGAATCCGGCATGAACGTGTTCATCAACGACGTACCCCCGGAGCTCGCGGCCGAGCGACTGCGAGAGGTAGCGAGTTCATGAGCGGGAAGTACCTGGTGACAGGTGGTGCGGGATACGTCGGCAGCGTCGTCGCCCAGCACTTGGTGGAGGCGGGGCACGAGGTCGTCGTGCTCGACAATCTGTCGACCGGTTTCCGTGAGGGCGTACCGGCGGGTGCCTCGTTCGTCGAGGGCGACATCCGGGACGCGGCCAAGTGGCTGGACGGCTCGTTCGACGGCGTGCTGCACTTCGCCGCCTTCTCGCAGGTCGGCGAGTCGGTCGTGAAGCCCGAGAAGTACTGGGACAACAACGTCGGTGGCACCATGGCGCTGCTGGAGGCCATGCGGGGCGCGGGCGTGCGGCGGCTCGTCTTCTCCTCCACCGCCGCCACGTACGGCGAGCCCGAGCAGGTGCCGATCGTCGAGACCGCGCCGACGAAGCCCACGAACCCGTACGGCGCCTCCAAGCTGGCCGTCGACCACATGATCACCGGTGAGGCGGCCGCCCACGGGCTGGGCGCGGTCTCGCTGCGGTACTTCAACGTCGCGGGCGCTTACGGGGAGTACGGCGAGCGTCACGATCCCGAGTCGCATCTGATCCCGTTGGTCCTCCAGGTGGCGCAGGGCAGGCGGGAGGCCATCTCCGTCTACGGCGACGACTACCCGACGCCGGACGGCACCTGCGTGCGCGACTACATCCACGTCGCCGACCTGGCCGAGGCCCACCTGCTGGCCGTGGCGGCCGCCGCCCCGGGCGAGCACCTCATCTGCAACCTGGGCAACGGCAACGGCTTCTCCGTCCGCGAGGTCGTCGAGACCGTGCGGCGGGTGACGGGCCATCCGATCCCCGAGGTCACGGCCCCGCGCCGGGGCGGCGACCCGGCGGTCCTGGTCGCGTCGGCCGACACCGCCCGCGAGAAACTGGGCTGGAACCCGTCCCGCGCGGACCTCGCGGGCATCGTGTCGGACGCGTGGGAGTTCGCGCAGCGGCGCGCGGGCTAGTACTTACCGCAGTTACCGGAAGGGCGAGGGGTCAGGACATGGGCGAGGCTGTCGCGGGGACCGTCGGCGAGCGGTTCCGGGAGCTGTACGGGGCGGAGCCGGAGGGCGTGTGGGCGGCGCCGGGCCGGGTGAACCTCATCGGGGAGCACACCGACTACAACGACGGCTTCGTCATGCCCTTCGCCCTGCCGCACCAGGCCGTCGCGGCCGTCTCCCGGCGCGACGACGGCATCCTGCGCATGCACTCGGCCGACGTCGACGCCGACCCGGTCGAGCTGCGCGTCGCCGACCTCACCCCCGGCTCGGACAAGTCCTGGACCTCGTACCCCTCGGGGGTCCTCTGGGCGCTGCGCGAGGCCGGACACGAGCTGACCGGCGCCGACGTCCACCTGGCCTCGACCGTCCCCTCGGGCGCGGGGCTCTCGTCCTCGGCGGCCCTGGAGGTCGTCCTCGCCCTGGCGTTGAACGACCTGTACGCCCTCGGCCTGCGCGGCTGGCAGCTGGCCCGGCTGTGCCAGCGCGCGGAGAACGTCTACGTCGGCGCCCCCGTCGGCATCATGGACCAGACGGCGTCCGCCTGCTGCGAGGCGGGCCACGCCCTCTTCCTCGACACCCGCGACCTCTCCCAGCGGCAGATCCCCTTCGACCTCGCCGCCGAGGGGATGCGCCTGCTGGTCGTCGACACCCGGGTCAAGCACTCCCACAGCGAGGGCGAGTACGGCAAGCGCCGCGCCGGCTGCGAGAAGGGCGCCGCGCTGCTGGGCGTCGACGCGCTGCGCGACGTGCCGTACGCCGAGCTGGACGCGGCGCTGGACCGGCTGGGCGACGAGGAGGAGGTGCGCCGCCTGGTCCGGCACGTGGTGACCGAGGACCAGCGCGTCGAGCGGGTGGTCTCGCTGCTGGAGTCCGGCGACACCCGGGCCATCGGCGCCGTCCTGGTCGAGGGCCACGCCTCACTGCGCGACGACTTCCGCATCTCCTGCCCCGAGCTGGACCTGGTCGTCGACACGGCCCTCGCCTCCGGCGCCCTCGGCGCCCGGATGACCGGCGGCGGCTTCGGCGGCTCGGCGATCGTCCTGGTGGAGGCCGCCGACGTGGACGCCGTCACCAAGGCGGTCGAGGACGCCTTCGCCGCGGCGGGCCTCAAGGCCCCGCGGGTGTTCGAGGCGGTGCCCTCGGCGGGGGCCCGGCGCCTGGTCTGAGCCGGTCAGCCGAGCCGTTTCACCAGCGTGTACTCCGTGATCCCCGGCGGGTAGTCGGGGATCACGCACATGACGTCGTAGCCGCGTTTCGTGTAGAAGCCCGGGGCCTGGAAGTCCCAGGTCTCCACCCGGGCGGCGGCGCAGCCGCGTTCGGCGCGGGCGGTGCGTTCCGCCTCGTCGAGGAGGGCGGAGCCGAGGCCCGCGCCGCGGTGGCCGCCGTCCACCCACAGGTAGGTCACGTGGAGCCAGGTCGCCCAGGTGTGCCCGACCAGGCCGCCCGCCAGGCCACCGGTGGCGTCCAGCACCCACACGTGCAACGGGAATTCGCGTTCGTGAGGGGTTCCGCGCAGGGAACGCAGGACGGAGGAGGCCGCTGTGTTCGTCTCCCGCAGGCGGGTGCGCAGCAGATCGCGCCGTTCCTTGTCGACTTCTGTCACAAGACGAAACATGCGGCTCACCATAAACGTGCCGCGGAGTCAGTTCTGCAAAGAGCCTTCCCCTCCCGGCGCCCGCCCGTACTCTGATGAGCAGCACCGGTGGGGGCCGGTGCCGTTCACCGTCGTACCCGTGCCGGTGCCGTCGTCCGAGGACGGACAGACGATGGGTATCCCCTGCTCCTCGCGGAGCTCGGGGGAGGGGGTTTCGTGGTTCGTATCCGAGTCCTGGTCGTCGACGACCATCGCATCTTCGCCGAGTCGCTCGCGGCCGCCCTGGCCGCCGAGCCCGACGTCGACGTCTCCGCGGCCGGCAGCGGTCCGGCCGCGCTGCGCTGCCTGGAGCGGGCCGCGTCCGAGGGGCGGCGCTTCGACGTGCTGCTCGTCGACGCCGACCTGGGCGGCCACGTGCCCGGCGTCCGGCCCGCCGTGCCCGTGCGGGACGGCAACGAGGACGGGCTGGTGGACGGGATCTCGCTGGTCGCCGGGGTGCGTTCGGGCCAGCCGGGCGTACGGACCGTCGTCCTCGCCGAGAAGGACGAACCGCGGCGGGCGGCCCTCGCTCTGGGGGCCGGAGCCTCGGGGTGGGTGGCCAAGGACTGCTCCCTGTCGCGGCTGCTCAGCGTCATCCGGGGCGTCCTGCGCGACGAGACGCATCTGCCGCCCGCCCTGCTCACCGGCGTCCTGCGCGAGCTGACCGCCGCCCGCAAGCACCGCACCGAGAGCGAGCTGCTGGTGGAGTCGCTGACCCCGCGCGAGCGCGAGGTGCTGCGCTGCATGGTCGCCGGGCTGGGCCGCAAGGCGGTCGCGGAGCGGCTGTACCTGTCCCCGCACACGGTCCGCACCCACATGCAGAACGTCCTGGGCAAGCTGGGCGTCCACTCCACCCTGGCCGCCGTGGCGCTGGCCCGCAGGGCCGGGGTGGGACCGGCGGACCTGGACGGGCCCTCAGCCGGGGATGTTGTCGAACGGGGCGGTCAGCTGGCGTAGCAGGGCCGCCAGTTCGGTGCGCTGGGCGCGGGAGAGTTCGCCCAGGATCGCGCGCTCCTGGGCCAGCAGGCCCGCCAGCGACTGGTCGGCGCGGTCCCGGCCCTCGTCCGTGAGCCGGACCAGGACGCCGCGCCGGTCGCTGGGGTCGGGCAGGCGTTCCACCAGGCCCTTCTTCGCCAGCCGGTCGATCCGGTTGGTCATCGTGCCCGACGTGACCAGGGTCTGGGTGAGGAGCTGCCCCGGGGAGAGCTGGTACGGGGTGCCCGCGCGGCGCAGCGCCGTCAGCACGTCGAACTCCCACGGCTCCAACTGGTGTTCGGAGAAGGCCAGCCGGCGTGCGCGGTCCAGGTGCCGGGCCAGCCTGCTGACGCGGCTCAGCACCTCGAGCGGTTCCACGTCGAGGTCCGGGCGCTCCCGGCGCCATGCTGCGACCAGCCGATCGACCTCGTCCTCCATGACGATCAGTGTAGTGGTTGTGTCGACGTGAAGTCTCTTGATGTCGACTCTCTCAATGACAACTGTCTTGACGTCGAGATACTTTTGGAGTGACGCTGGGTACCCGTCCCGCACGGACACCCTCTGGAGGCTCCATGCCCGCCACCGCCCCCACCTGGGACCCCGCCCAGTACCTGCGCCACGCCGGCCACCGCGCCCGCCCCTTCACCGACCTCCTCGCCCGGATCCCGGACCTGCCCGCGGACCCGCCCCGCATCGCCGACCTCGGCTGCGGCCCCGGCAACGTCACCGTGCTGCTCGCCGACCGCTGGCCCACCGCCCGCATCACCGGCTACGACAACTCGCCCCGGATGCTGGAACGCGCCCGGCAGTACGCCGGCCCCACCCCCGGCGGCGGCCACCTCGACTTCGCCCCCGCCGACGCCCGCACCTGGAGCCCCGACGAGCCCTTCGACCTCCTCGTCAGCAACGCCACCCTCCAGTGGGTCCCCGGCCATGCCGACCTCTTCCCCGGCTGGATCGACCGCCTCGCCCCCGGCGGCACCCTCGCCCTCCAGGTGCCCGGCAACTTCGACGCCCCCAGCCACCGCCTGATGCGCGAACTCGCCGGCTCCCGGCGCTGGCGGGACCGCCTCGACGGCGTCCTGCGCCACGACGACGCCGTCCTCACCCCCGAGGGCTACCTGGCCCATCTGACCGCCGCGGGCTGCACCGCCGACGTGTGGGAGACGACGTACGTCCACCTGCTGCCCGGCGACGACGCCGTCCTCGACTGGGTGAAGGGGACGGGGCTGCGGCCCGTACTGGACGCCCTCGACGACGATCCGGCCGCCCGCGACGCGTTCGTCGACGAGTACCGGGCCGTCCTGCGCGCCGCCTACCCCGCCCAGGCGCACGGCACCCCCTTCCCCTTCCGCCGCGTCTTCGCCGTCGCACGGAAGCCCGCGGGGGCCGCGGGGGAGGCACGTTGATGATCACCGGCCTCGACCACGTGCAGCTCGCCGTGCCGCCCGGCGCCGAGGAGCCGCTGCGCGCCTTCTACACCGGCGTCCTCGGCATGACCGAGATACCCAAGCCGCCCGTGCTCGCCGCACACGGCGGCTGCTGGTTCCGGGCCGGCACCGTCCACCTCCACCTGGGCATCGAGACGGCCGGCTTCCGGCCCGCCCGCAAGGCCCACCCCGGGCTGCGGGTCACCGGGATCGACGCGTACGCCGCCCGCCTGGAGGCCCACGGCACGCCCGTCACCTGGGACGACGACCTCCCCGGCCACCGGCGCTTCTACTGCGCCGATCCCGTCGGCAACCGCCTGGAGTTCCTGGAACCGGACGGACCCGCCCGCCCCTGACCCCGGCCCGGCTCACACCACGCCGTCCGCGGCGAGCGCGTCGATGTCCTCCTCCGACAGCCCGAGGCCGCCGAGTACGGCACGGGTGTGCTCGCCCAGCGCCGGGACCGCCCCCATGCGGGGCGCGTCCCCGGTCGGTCCCGGCGGTGCCAGTGCCGGGACCGGGCCGGCCGGTGTGGGCACCTCGTGCAGGCGTCCGCGTGCGGCCAGCTGCGGGTGGTCCCACACCTCGGCGAGCGTGTTCACCCGCGCGTTGGCGACCGGCACCGCGTCGAGCAGCTCGACCGCCTCGGCGGCGGTCAGCTCCGCGAACCGGGCCGCGATCAGCCCGCCCAGCTCCTCCCGGTGCGTGTTGCGGTCCGCGTTGGTGGCGTAGTGCGGATGCCGGGCCAGCTCAGGACGGCCCAGGAAGCCCGCGCAGAAGCCCTGCCACTCGCGCTCGTTCTGCACCGCCGTCATCACGACCTTCCCGTCGCCCGCCGTGAACGGGCCGTACGGATAGATCGTCGCGTGCGCGGCGCCCGCCCGCGGCGGCGAGCCGCCCTCGAAGGCGTAGTACAGGGGAAAGCCCAGCCACTCCACGGTGGCCTCCAGCATCGACACGTCCAGGTGCGTGCCCCGTCCCGTCCGGCCGCGCTCCAGGAGCGCACCGAGGACCGAGCTGTACGCGTACATCCCGGCGGCGATGTCCGACACCGGGATGCCCACCTTGGCCGGGTCGTCCGGCGTGCCGGTGACCGACAGCAGCCCCGCCTCGGACTGCACCAGCAGGTCGTACGCCTTGCGGTCCGCGTAGGGGCCCGGCGCGCCGTAGCCGGAGATGTCGCACACGATCAGCTCCGGATGCGCGGCACGCAGCTCCCGCGCGCCCAGTCCGGCCCGCGCGGCCGCGCCCGGCGCCAGGTTCTGCAGGAAGACGTCCGCGTCCGCGATCAGCCGGCGCAGCAGCTCCAGGCCGCGCGGATCCTTGAAGTCCAGGGTGAGGGACTCCTTGTTGCGGTTGACCCACACGAAGTGCGAACTCAGACCCCGCACCCGGGTGTCGTACGCCCGCGCGAAGTCCCCGGTCCCCGGGCGCTCCACCTTGATCACCCGGGCGCCGAGGTCGGCGAGCTGACGGCTGGCGTAGGGCGCGGCGATCGCCTGCTCCAGCGCGACGACGGTGACTCCCCGCAGCGGTTGCATGCCCTCAGCCCTCAGCCCTCAGCCCTCAGCTCTTGCGGTGCCCTATCAGTCGCGGCTTCGGCTCCAGTCCGTCCAGGCCGTGCCACGCCAGGTTCACCAGGTGCGCCGCGACCTCCGCCTTCTTCGGGCGGCGTACGTCCAGCCACCACTGGCCGGTCAGCGCCACCATGCCGACCAGCGCCTGCGCGTACAGCGGGGCCAGCTTGGCGTCGAAGCCGCGGCTCTTGAACTCGCGGCCCAGGATGTCCTCCACCTGGGTGGCGATGTCCGAGATGAGGGAGGCGAAGGTACCCGTCGACTGCGGGATGGGGGAGTCCCGGACCAGGATGCGGAAGCCGTCCGTGTACTCCTCGATGTAGTCCAGGAGCGCGAAGGCGGCCTGCTCGCACAGCTCACGCGGGTGCCCGGCCGTCAGGGAGCCGGTCACCATGTCGAGCAGCCGCCGCATCTCGCGGTCCACGACCACCGCGTACAGGCCCTCCTTGCCGCCGAAGTGCTCGTACACCACCGGCTTGGACACCCCGGCCTTCGCCGCGATCTCCTCCACAGAAGTGCCCTCGAAACCCTTCGCCGCGAAGAGGGTGCGGCCGATCTCCAGCAGCTGCTGGCGGCGCTCGGCACCGGTCATCCGGGTGCGACGCGCTCGCCGCGGCTTCTCGTTGCTTGGGGTGCTGCTGGAGTCGGTCGCCACGGCGTCAATCATGCCGCCTTCGCCGTCTCCTTCCGGCGGCGGGCGCCGTCTTGATCCGTGTTGCGGCGCGAATCGATACGCGAGCGTGACGGCCAGCGCACGTCGTACGCCCACCCCAGCTGCTCGAACCAGCGGATCAGCCGGGCACTCGAATCGAGCTGGCCGCGCATCACCCCGTGCCGCGCCGAGGTCGGGTCCGCGTGATGCAGGTTGTGCCAGGACTCGCCGCAGGACAGGATCGCCAGCCACCACACGTTGCCCGAGCGGTCCCTGGACTTGAAGGGGCGTTTGCCCACGGCGTGGCAGATCGAGTTGATCGACCAGGTCACGTGGTGCAGCAGGGCCACCCGCACGAGTGAACCCCAGAAGAACCCGGTGAACGCGCCCCACCAGGACATCGTGACCAGCCCGCCGATCAGCGCGGGCAGCGCCAGGGACACCACGGTCCACAGGATGAACTGGCGCGAGACCGCACGCAGCGCCGGGTCCTTGATCAGGTCCGGCGCGTACTTCTCCTGCGACGTCTGCTCCTCGTCGAAC
Organism: Streptomyces sp. NPDC111628; assembly: GCF_055635195.1. Lineage (NCBI taxonomy): Bacteria > Bacillati > Actinomycetota > Actinomycetes > Kitasatosporales > Streptomycetaceae > Streptomyces > Streptomyces sp. NPDC111628. Next base: position 269,603 of record NZ_JBVKBZ010000009.1, read on the forward strand.
ATCCAGGCGATGTGGGCCCACCACAGGCCCTTGATCAGGGCGGGCACCGTCTCGCCGTACCGCCACGGCGAGTGCGGGTCGCCCTCGTCGTCGGAGAACTTGTGGTGCTTGCGGTGGTCGGCCACCCAGCGGACCAGCGGCCCCTCGACCGCCATCGACCCCGCGATCGCCAACGCGATCTTCAACGGCCGTTTCGCCTTGAAGGAACCATGGGTGAAGTGCCGGTGGAAGCCGATGGTGATGCCGTGGCAGCCCAGGAAGTAGAAGAAGACCAGCAGCCCCAGGTCCAGCCAGCTCACGCCCCAGCCCCACGCCAGTGGCACCGCCGCCACCAGCGCGAGGAACGGAAGGGTGATGAACAGCAGCAGCGTGATCTGCTCGATGGACCGCTTCTGTTCACCCCCCAGCGTGGCGGAGGACGCCGCGCCGGAATCGGCCGGCTGCGGAGCGTCTGGGATCACATCGGAACTCGTGGTCATGCGCGTCCCCTGTGGGGTCGAGGGTGGGGTCGTGTGGTGTGGCCGGTGCCGGGCTTGGGAACCATGCACGGTTTTCCTACGGTTCCGTAACCTACGGCGACGTAAGTATGGCAGTGCGTGGCCGCGCGGCAAGAGCCCCAGAGCCTGCGCGTCCTGGCCGACACCTATCCTGGAAGCCGGTCGGACAGCGCGGTCCGCTCTGATTACTTCCCGGACGTCCGGCCCGGTAAGCGGCGCCCGCCGCGCGAGACGGCCGTCCGGGTTCCCTCCAGACGAGCTTCAACACTGCAAGGAGCCGCACCTGTGAGCAGTGCCGACGACCAGACCACCACGACGACCAGCAGCGAGCTGCGTGCCGACATCCGCCGACTGGGTGATCTCCTCGGGGAGACCCTGGTCCGGCAGGAGGGCCCCGAGCTGCTGGAACTCGTCGAGAAGGTACGCCGACTCACCCGCGAGGACGGCGAGGCCGCCGCCGAACTGCTGCGCGGCACCGAACTGGAGACCGCCGCCAAGCTCGTCCGCGCCTTCTCCACCTACTTCCACCTCGCCAACGTCACCGAGCAGGTCCACCGCGGCCGCGAGCTCGGCGCCAAGCGCGCCGCCGAGGGCGGACTCCTCGCCCGTACGGCCGACCGGCTGAAGGACGCCGACCCCGAGCACCTGCGCGAGACGGTCCGCAACCTCAACGTGCGCCCCGTCTTCACCGCGCACCCCACCGAGGCCGCCCGCCGCTCCGTCCTGAACAAGCTGCGCCGTATCGCCGCCCTCCTGGACACCCCGGTCAACGAGTCGGACCGGCGCCGCCTGGACACCCGCCTCGCCGAGAACATCGACCTGGTGTGGCAGACGGACGAGCTGCGCGTGGTCCGTCCGGAGCCCGCCGACGAGGCCCGCAACGCCATCTACTACCTCGACGAGCTGCACGCGGGCGCCGTCGGCGACGTCCTGGAGGACCTGACGGCGGAGCTGGAGCGGGCCGGCGTCCAGCTGCCCGACGACACCCGCCCGCTCACCTTCGGCACCTGGATCGGCGGCGACCGCGACGGCAACCCCAACGTCACCCCCCAGGTGACCTGGGACGTCCTCATCCTCCAGCACGAGCACGGCATCAACGACGCCCTGGAGATGATCGACGAGCTGCGCGGTTTCCTGTCCAACTCCATCCGGTACGCCGGTGCGACGCAGGAGCTGCTCGCCTCGCTCCAGGCCGACCTGGAGCGGCTCCCCGAGATCAGCCCCCGCTACAAGCGGCTGAACGCCGAGGAGCCCTACCGGCTCAAGGCCACCTGCATCCGGCAGAAGCTGGAGAACACCAAGCAGCGCCTCGCCAAGGGCACCCCCCACGAGGACGGCCGCGACTACCTCGGCACCGCCCAGCTCATCGACGACCTGCGCATCGTCCAGACCTCGCTGCGCGAACACCGTGGCGGTCTCTTCGCCGACGGACGCCTCGCCCGCACCATCCGCACCCTGGCCGCCTTCGGCCTCCAGCTCGCCACGATGGACGTCCGCGAGCACGCCGACGCCCACCACCACGCCCTCGGCCAGCTCTTCGACCGGCTCGGCGAGGAGTCCTGGCGCTACGCCGACATGCCCCGCGAGTACCGCACCAAGCTCCTCGCCAAGGAGCTGCGCTCCCGCAGGCCGCTCGCCCCCAGCCCCGCCCCCGTCGACGCGCCCGGCGAGAAGACCCTCGGCGTCTTCCAGACCGTCCGCCGTGCCCTGGAGGTCTTCGGCCCCGAGGTCATCGAGTCCTACATCATCTCCATGTGCCAGGGCGCCGACGACGTCTTCGCCGCGGCGGTGCTGGCCCGCGAGGCCGGACTGATCGACCTGCACGCCGGCTGGGCGAAGATCGGCATCGTGCCGCTCCTGGAGACCACCGACGAGCTGAAGGCCGCCGACACCATCCTGGAGGACCTGCTCGCCGACCCCTCCTACCGGCGCCTGGTCGCGCTGCGCGGCGACGTCCAGGAGGTCATGCTCGGCTACTCCGACTCCTCCAAGTTCGGCGGCATCACCACCAGCCAGTGGGAGATCCACCGGGCGCAGAGGCGGCTGCGCGACGTCGCCCACCGCTACGGCGTACGGCTGCGCCTCTTCCACGGCCGCGGCGGCACCGTCGGCCGCGGCGGCGGCCCCACCCACGACGCGATCCTCGCCCAGCCCTGGGGCACCCTGGAGGGCGAGATCAAGGTCACCGAGCAGGGCGAGGTCATCTCCGACAAGTACCTCATCCCGGCCCTCGCCCGGGAGAACCTGGAGCTGACCGTCGCGGCCACCCTGCAGGCCTCCGCCCTGCACACCGCACCCCGCCAGTCCGACGAGGCCCTGGCCCGCTGGGACGCCGCGATGGACGTCGTCTCCGACGCCGCCCACACCGCCTACCGGCACCTCGTCGAGGACCCCGACCTGCCGACCTACTTCCTGGCCTCCACGCCGGTCGACCAGCTCGCCGACCTGCACCTGGGCTCGCGGCCCTCCCGCCGCCCCGGCTCCGGCGTCTCGCTCGACGGACTGCGCGCCATCCCGTGGGTGTTCGGCTGGACCCAGTCCCGGCAGATCGTCCCCGGCTGGTACGGCGTCGGTTCCGGCCTCAAGGCCCTGCGCGAGGCGGGCCTGGATACAGTGCTCGACGAGATGCACCAGCAGTGGCACTTCTTCCGCAACTTCATCTCCAACGTCGAGATGACCCTCGCCAAGACCGACCTGCGCATCGCCCAGCACTACGTCGACACCCTCGTCCCGGACGAGCTCAAGCACGTCTTCGACACCATCAAGGCCGAGCACGAACTCACCGTCGCCGAGGTCCTGCGCGTCACCGGCGAGAGTGAACTGCTGGACGCCGACCCGGTCCTCAAGCAGACCTTCACCATCCGCGACGCCTACCTCGACCCCATCTCCTACCTCCAGGTCGCCCTCCTCGGCCGCCAGCGCGAGGCCGCCGCCGCGAACGAGGACCCGGACCCCCTCCTCGCCCGAGCCCTCCTCCTCACCGTCAACGGCGTGGCAGCGGGCCTCCGCAACACCGGCTGACGACACCCGACCCCCGCAGCCTGCGGGGCAGCCCCCCCGCAGCCTGCGGGCAGTCGTGCCGCTGGGGCGGCACGGGTGGGCGCAGGCGGCACCCCGCAACGCCGGGCAGCGCACCCTCGACGCCCACCTCAACGCCCCCGCACGTGAAAACACCGGTGCCCCGAGCTCGCACAGAGCCCGGGGCACCCTCACGTCGTACGAAAACACCTCACACCGCGAAGAACGCCGCCGTCAGCAGCACAACCCCCGCCCCCGCCATCCCCCACGCCACCCGCGTCCGCCGCAGCCCCCCGGCCACGACCACCGACGCCAACAACAACGCCCCACCCAACGGCACCCACGCGTACAGCACCCCCGCCGGCCCCGACCGCACCACCTCGTCACCGCCGGGCTTCACCACCACCGAGTACGTCCGCCCCTTCGCCACGGCGACCGAGTCCTCGATGACGACCCGTTCCCGCGCCTGCGACCCCGCCGACACCGGCGCGTACGGGCCGCTGCACATCCCGCCGCCGCACCGCGTCACCTCGACCGTGCCCCGCTCCCGCCCCTTGGTCAGCAGCACGTGCTGCGCCGTACCCCACGACGCCCACACACCGGCGATCAGGATCAGCGCCGCGACCGTACCCATCGACGCGACCCGGCCGAACCGCAGCACTGCGGACGAGGCCTGACGGGGACGGGCGGCGGCGGAGGCAGGCATGGCCGGGATCATTGGCCATACCTACGCGCTCGGTCAACTCGCCCGCACGCCATCGACCGACAAGTCAGGAGTTGTACGCGCTCTGCGCCCGCTCCAGCCCTTCGATCACCAGAGCCTCCACCGCGTCCGCCGCCCGGTCGACGAAGTAGTCCAGCTCCTTGCGCTCCGTCGACGAGAAGTCCCGCAGCACGAAATCCGCCACCGGCATCCGCCCCGGCGGCCGCCCGATCCCGAACCGCACCCGGTGGTACTCCGGGCCCAGCGACTTCGTGATCGACTTCAGGCCGTTGTGCCCGTTGTCCCCGCCGCCCAGCTTGAGCCGCAGGACGCCGTAGTCGATGTCCAGCTCGTCGTGCACCGCCACGATGTTGCCGACCGGGACCTTGTAGAAGTCCCGCAGCGCCGTCACCGGACCGCCCGACACGTTCATGAACGACATCGGCTTCGCCAGGATCACCCGCCGGCCCGCCGGTCCCGGCGGACCGATACGCCCCTCGACCACCTGCGCCTGCGCCTTGCCGTGCCGCTTGAAGCGCGCCCCGATCCGCTCCGCCAGCAGATCCGCCACCATGAAGCCGACGTTGTGCCGGTTCGAGGCGTACTCGGGGCCCGGATTGCCGAGGCCGGCCACCAGCCACGGCGCGCCCGCGTCCGTCGTCACGTCCATGTCTCCTTCGTGTCCCTCGTACCGTCCGTACCCGTCCACACATACGCGTCGGCCGCTGCCCCGCACGGGAACAGCGGCCGACCACACGATGACCGTAGGGGAGGATCAGGCCTCCGCGGCGGCGTCGTCCTCGCCCTCGGCCGGGGCCTCCTCCGCCTGCGCGGACAGGACCTGCAGCACCACGGTGTCGCCGTCCACGTCCAGCTTCACGCCGGACGGCAGCGCGATGTCCTTGGCGTGGATCGAGGCACCGGCCTCCAGACCCGCCACCGACACGGTGACCTGCTGCGGGATGTGCGTGGCCTCGGCCTCGACCGGCAGCGCGTCCAGGACGTACTCCAGCAGGAACCCGCCCGGGGCCAGCTCGCCCTCGGCCTGCACCGGGATCTCCACCGACACGGTCTCGCCGCGCTTCACCAGCTGCAGGTCGACGTGCTCCAGGAAGCCCTTGATCGGGTCACGCTGCACGGACTTCGGGATCGCCAGCTCGTTGGTCTTGCCGTCGATGTCCAGCGCGATCAGCACGTTCGACGTACGCAGCGCCATCAGCAGCTCGTGACCCGGCAGGGTCAGGTGCAGCGGGTCCGAACCGTGGCCGTACAGAACACCGGGAACCTTGTTGTCACGGCGGATACGACGCGCGGCACCCTTGCCGAACTCGGTACGCGTCTCGGCGGTGAGCTTCACCTCGGACATGATCACTCCTCGTGGAAATCAGGAACGGACGTGGTCACCCGGCCACGAACGGCCTGCTACGAAGAGCGCGTCGATAACGGAGCGCCACACCCGCGAACACGGGTACGGCCTCCCTCGCCGAGCAACTCGAGCAGTCTACTCGGAGAGGAAGGCCGTACCCAAAACGATCAGACAGGCGGGACCACACCTGCAGAACGGTTACTGCACAGACCGCGCGACGCTCACTGCTCGTCGAACAGGCTCGTCACCGAACCGTCCTCGAACACCTCACGCACCGCACGCGCGATCGTCGGCGCGATCGACAGCACCGTGATCTTGTCCAGCTCCAGCTCGCTCGCCGACGGCAGCGTGTTCGTGAACACGAACTCGCTCACCTTCGAGTTCTTCAGCCGGTCCGCCGCCGGACCCGACAGCACACCGTGCGTCGCCGTCACGATGACGTCCTCCGCACCGTGCGCGAACAGCGCGTCCGCCGCCGCGCAGATCGTGCCACCCGTGTCGATCATGTCGTCGACCAGGACGCAGATGCGCCCCTTCACGTCACCCACGACCTCGTGCACCGTGACCTGGTTCGCCACGTCCTTGTCACGCCGCTTGTGCACGATCGCCAGCGGCGCGCCCAGACGGTCGCACCAACGGTCCGCGACGCGCACCCGGCCCGCGTCCGGCGAGACCACCGTCAGCTTCGAACGGTCCACCTTCGCGCCCACGTAGTCCGCCAGCAGCGGCAGCGCGAACAGGTGGTCCACCGGGCCGTCGAAGAAGCCCTGGATCTGGTCCGTGTGCAGATCCACGGCCAGGATCCGGTCCGCGCCCGCGGTCTTCATCAGATCCGCGATCAGACGCGCCGAGATCGGTTCACGTCCACGGTGCTTCTTGTCCTGCCGCGCGTAACCGTAGAACGGCACGATGACGGTGATGGAGCGGGCCGACGCGCGCTTCAGCGCGTCGATCATGATCAGCTGCTCCATGACCCACTTGTTGATCGGGGCCGTGTGGCTCTGGATCAGGAAGCAGTCCGCACCGCGCGCCGACTCCTGATACCGCACATAGATCTCGCCGTTGGCGAAGTCGAAGGCCTTCGTCGGGACGACCCCGACACCCAGCTGCTGGGCGATCTCCTCGGCAAGCTCGGGGTGTGCGCGGCCGGAGAAGAACATCATCTTCTTCTCGCCGGTCGTCTTGATCCCGGTCACAGCACTTTCTCCTCAGAGGTTCGCAGCTGAGCTCATGGGCGCTCTCCCGACTGGCCGCGGGGGCGTCTCAGCTGGTGGGGTGCGGATGTGCACTTATCACGGTACGCCGTGTTCGACGCGCCGGTTTCCAGTCAGTCTTCGCCGCCCGCCTCGCGGGACACCGCCTCGGCCGCCTTCGCCGCCGCGCTCCCCGGACGCTTCCGGGCCACCCAGCCCTCGATATTCCGCTGCTGGCCACGGGCCACGGCCAGCGAACCGGGCGGCACGTCCTTCGTGATCACCGAGCCGGCGGCGGTGTAGGCACCGTCCCCGACCGTGACAGGAGCCACAAACATGTTGTCCGAACCCGTACGGCAGTGCGAGCCGATCGTCGTGTGGTGCTTGTCCTGACCGTCGTAGTTCACGAACACACTCGCGGCACCGATGTTCGTGAAGTCGCCGACCGTCGCGTCACCCATGTAGGAAAGGTGCGGAACCTTCGTCCCCTCGCCGATCGACGAGTTCTTCGCCTCCACGAACGTACCGATCTTCGACTTCAGCCCGAGCCGGGTGCCCGGCCGCAGATACGCGTACGGACCCACGGACGCCTGCGGCCCCACATGGGCACCGTTGGCCACCGTGTTGTCCACCCGCGCCCCCGCCTCCACGCGCGTGTCCGTGAGCCGCGTGTTCGGCCCGACCTCGCAGCCCTCGGCGAGATGCGTGGCGCCGTGCAGCTGCGTACCCGGGTGCACGACCACGTCCTGCTCGAACGTCACCGTCACGTCCACCCACGTCGTCGCCGGGTCCACCACCGTCACGCCGGCCAGCATCGCCCCGGTCAGCAACCGGTCGTTGAGGATCCGGCGCGCCTCCGCGAGCTGCACCCGGTTGTTGATCCCGGCGATCTCCCGGTGGTCACCGGCCACCGACGCGCCGACCCGGTGCCCCGCCTCGCGCAGGATCCCGAGCACGTCCGTGAGGTACTCCTCGCCCTGGCTGTTGTCCGTCCGCACCTTGCCCAGCGCGTCCGCGAGCAGCTGCCCGTCGAAGGCGAAGACGCCCGAGTTGATCTCACGGATCGCCCGCTGCGACTCCGAGGCGTCCTTGTGCTCGACGATCGCCGTGACGGCACCCGAGGCCCCGTCCCGCACGATCCGCCCGTACCCCGTCGCGTCCGGCACCTCGGCCGTCAGCACCGTGACGGCGTTCCCGTCGGAGGTGTGCGTGGCGGCGAGCGCCTCGAGCGTCTCGCCGGTCAGCAGCGGAGTGTCACCGCAGACCACCACCACGGTCCCGTCCACGGCACCGCCCAGCGCCTCCAGACCCATCCGCACGGCGTGCCCGGTGCCGTTCTGCTGCTCCTGGACGGCGGTGCGCACGTCGGGGGCGACCTCGGCGAGGTGCGCGGTGACCTTCTCGCGGGCGTGCCCGACGACGGCGACCAGGTTCTCGGGGTCCAGCTCACCGGCGGCGGCGAGCACGTGCCCCACGAGGGACCGGCCGCACAGCTCGTGCAGGACCTTGGGTGTGGCCGACTTCATACGGGTGCCCTCACCCGCTGCGAGAACGACGACGGCTGCCGGGCGAATGGCGCTCACGGGATGCCCTTCGGCTGTTGAGGAGGTGGGGACATCCGCAGGATACCGGGGCGGTTTGCGGCGGACATGAGTGCGGGCCCCGACAGTGATGTCAGGGCCCGGAGGCAACAGCTCCCCCATCAGGATTTGAACCTGAACTTAAGGGACCAAAACCCTCAGTGCTGCCTGATTACACCATGGGGGATGTAACTCGCCCGAACCGGACATTCCGTCAGCTCGCCGAGTCGGCACCCCACACTATGCCGTACCGAATGCCTTCCGTGCGACGGTACAACTCGCCGCCCGCATCCCCTCGTCCACCGGTCGGCGGCGATGTCCGGGGCCTCGCGGGGTATCGCGTCGTATCGTTTGTCGAAAGTCACCGGAAAAGGGGCGCCCGGCGCCCGTAGGCTGGAGGCATGACCACGACGGGGGAAGACCACGTACCGGCCCGGGGTGGGCCTTGGTGGTGGGACAGGCGGCGCGGTGCGGTGCTCGATGTGAGCCTCGGTGCCGTGTCCGCGCTGGAGTGCGCGGCGGAGGGGATTCCGTTCGCACGGGATGCCGGGATTCCGCCGGCGATGGGCGTTGTTTTCGGGCTGCTGGCCGGTTCGGTGCTGGTGGTGCGGCGGAAGTGGCCGATCGCGGTGGTGCTGGTGGCCCTCGCCATCACTCCGGCCGAGATGGGCTTCCTGCTGGGCGTCGTCGGCCTGTACACGCTGGCGGCGTGCGAGTTGCCGCGGCGGATCATCGGGGCCCTGGCCGGGATGTCGTTCGTGGGGACGTTGATCGTGACGTTCGTGCGGTTGCGGCAGGACATGGTCGGGGACGGGGTGGACCTGGGGGACTGGTTCTTCGCCTTCGCGGCGATCGGGTCGTCGCTGGGGCTGACCGCGCCGCCGCTGCTGCTGGGCCTGTACGTGGGGCAGCGGCGCCGGCTGATGGAGAGCCTGCGGGAGCGGGCCGACAGTCTGGAGCGCGAGTTGCAGTTGCTCGCCGAGCGGGCCGAGGAGCGCGCGGAGTGGGCGCGCGGCGAGGAGCGGACGCGGATCGCGCGGGAGATGCACGACGTGGTCGCGCACCGGGTGAGTCTGATGGTGGTGCATGCCGCCGCGCTCCAGGCGGTCGCCCGGAAGGACCCGGAGAAGGCGGTGAAGAACGCGGCCCTGGTGGGGGACATGGGGCGGCAGGCGCTGACGGAGCTGCGGGAGATGCTCGGGGTGCTGCGCAGTGGCGGGGACGGTGCGCGGGCCGAGCGGGCGTCGGTGCCGCTGGCCGCGGTGGGGGTGGCCGCCGCCGCGGCGGCGTCGCGGGCCGCGGAGGACGGGGAGTCGTCCTCGGAGGGGCCGTGCCTGTCGGAGCTTGACGAGCTGATCGGGCAGTCGGAGGCGGCCGGGATGGTCGTGAACCTGTCCGTGGAGGGCGCGGAGCGTTCGTATGCGGCGGAGGTGGAGTCGACGGCGTTCCGGGTGGTGCAGGAGGCGCTGACGAACGTGCACAAGCATGCGGCGGGCGCGAAGACACATGTGCGGCTGGCGCACCGGGTGTCGGAGATCGCGATGCAGGTGGAGAACGAGCCGCCGCCGGAGGCCTCGGCGGCGTCGTCGGCACGGTTGCCGTCGGGGGGCAATGGGCTCGTGGGGATGAAGGAGCGGGTGGCCGCGCTGGGGGGCGTGTTCGTGTCGGGGCCGACCGATGCCGGGGGCTTTCGGGTGTCGGCGGTGATTCCGGCGTCGTAGCCGTCCTGGTCGCGTCCCTGCGTCAGCCGGTCGTGGTGAGGCGGGCGGGCTGGGTCCCGCCGACGAGGGTGGCGAGGGCGGTGTCGATGTCGGGACCGAGGTACCAGTCGCCGGTGTGGTCCAGGGCGTAGACGCGGCCTTCGGCGTCGATGGCGACGAGGGCCTGGCTGTCGGTCTCGGTGCCGAGCGGGCAGGTCTGGGTGTCGAGGGCGCGGCCGAGGTCGCCGAGGGTGCGGGCCATGTGGAGGCCGTGCAGGGGGTCCAGGTGCAGGGTGGCGGGGGCGATCTGGCGGCCGGGTCCGGTGGGCGCGATGTGCAGGCCGCCGAATTCGGCCCAGGCCTCCACGGCGGCGGGGAAGACGGTGTGGCGGTGCCCCGCGGGTGAGGTGTGTTCGCGCAGGGTGTCGGCCCAGATCTCGGCCTGCTTGATGTCCCAGCGTCCCGGCAGCCAGCCTGCGTCGCGCAGCGCGGCGTCGACGGGGACGGGGAAGCGGGTGGTGGAGGTGCGGTCGGCTTGCATCGGCCCTTGGTTCGTTTCGGTCGGCTGGTTCGGCTCGGTCTGTTCTGTCAGTCCTTCTCCGTCGCGGGGTCGACGACGCGGACGCCGAAGTGTGCGCTGAGGGCGGTGCAGGCGCGGCAGGGTGCGGCGAAGGCACCGTGGAGGGGGTCGCCGTCCTCGCGGATGCGGCGGGTGGTGAGCTTGGCGTGTTTGAGGGCCTTGCGGGCTTCGCCGTTGGTCATGGGTTTTCGAGCGGCGCGTTTGCTGCGGGTGGCGTCGGCGGTGGCCAGGTGCCGTGAGATGAGGATCGTCTCGGCGCAGCGGCCGGTGTAACGGTCTCGTTGGCCGCTGGTGAGGGTGTCGAGGAAGTCCTGCACGAGGTGGTGCAGGGCGGGCGGCGTGTCGGCGCGGGTCGCGGTGCCGGTGAGGGTGGTGCCGCGTACGGAGAGGGCGGCGGCGACGGTGGGGAGTATGCCGTCGCGGCGGTGTCGGAGGGCGGGGGTCTGGAGGGTGTCGGTGCTGCTCCAGCCGATGCGTGGGTCGCCGCCGCGGGGGTCGTCGGACCGCCCGGTGTCGGGTCCCGTCTGTGTCGCACTCATGATCGTCTTCCCCTCCTGAGCATCCCCCCGAAGGTCACAGAGTGCCAAATCCCGGGGCTGCTGCGGAAGCTGGGGCGGGGTGACACGCCCGGGTATGGGCGGTGTGTCACGGGAGGGTGACGGCTGGTCACGGAAGTGGAGGTCCCGCGTGCCGGGTGCGGGGTCCGGCGCCGGTGACCCCTCTCGCCGTACCGCATAGGCTGTCGGCACCGCGCTCGCACGCGGGGAATTCCAGACAGTGCAGGCAGATCAGACAGATCTGGCAGCAGACAGACGCCGCAGGGGGCAACCGCCATGACGACAGGTCGGCTCGGGCAAGCAGCCGCGCCGCCGAACGCGGCCTATGCCGGGCAGGTCGTGCATTTCCCGGATCCGGTGCGGGCGGCCCGTCACCCGAGAGGGGTACGGGTGGACGCGGGTGGTTACCCCGAGTTCTCGCCGTACGCCCGTGCGGTCGCGGAGATCGCGGACCCGCCGGAGGGGTTCGGGGTCGACGAGTTGCGGCTCACGGACTACGTGTCGGCGAACGCGGCCCTGTCGGCTTCGGGGCACGAGCTGTGGGACACGGTGCCCGCGGTGGCGACGCCGCACGGCTGGACGTGGCACCACGTGGCCGGTTCGCGGCGCATGGAGCTGGTTCCGGTAGAGGTGAAGGCGCTGCTGCGCCACCACGGCGGCATTTCGACGGCGGTGGTGGACCAGGGCAAGCGCGGCACGCGGCCGTTGCAGGAGACGCGTCCCGTGCACTTCGGTCTGCCGAAGTCGGGTGTGGCCGTCACGGAGCAGCAGGTGCAGGGCGTCGAGGAGGATCTCGGGTACCGGCTGCCGGGCGCCTACCGGTCGTTCCTGAAGGCGGCGGGCGGCTGTGCGCCGGTGGGTACGGCGCTCGACGCGGAGCTGGGGCTGCTGGTGGACCAGCCGTTCTTCACGGTGCGTGAGGAGGCGGCGGTCAACGACCTGGTCTATGTGAACAAGTGCCTGCGGGACCATCTGACGAAGGACTACCTGGGCGTCGCGTTCGTCCAGGGCGGTCTGCTCGCGGTGAAGGTGAAGGGCGAGCGGATCGGTTCGGTGTGGTTCTGCGCCTACGACGACGTGCGGGACGTGGACCCGTCGTGGCCGCCGGCGGATCGCGTGGAGCGGCTGCTGCTGCCCTGCGGTGCGGACTTCGACGCGTTCCTGTCCCGGCTGGCGGGCTCCCCGCCGGAGTTGGAGACGGTGGCGAACCTGATGGTGGACGGCGGTTTCGCGCGTGCGGTGCCCGTGACGGCGGCGTCCTCGGCGTCTTCGACGTCTTCGGTGGGGGAGTGAGCTGACGATGGTGACGTTCGCGCAGGCGCAGGAGCGCGCGGAGGAGTGGGTCAACGGCGAGCTGCCGGCGTACCAGCACCGCGAGGTGCGGGTGCGGGAGTTCGACCTCGGGTTCGTGGTGTGGGCCGAGGACCGTGCGGACGGCCCCCGTTCGGACGGGGGCGCGCAGCGGCTGGTGATCGCCCGGGACAGTGGCGAGGCGACGCTGTGGCCGTCGCTTCCGGTGGGCGAGGTGATCCGCCGGTACGAGGAGGAGTACGGCCGTCCCGAGGAGGCGCAGGCGCCGGCCGCGGCGCCCGCGGCGCGGGTGGACCTGAATCAGACGTCCTTCTTGCTGAGTCCGCCGGAGTGGTTGCAGGAGGCGGCGGACCGGATCGGCATTCCGGATCGCCGCCGGGGCGACGGCGAGGGCGGTGACACCGCAGGCGCGGGCGGCTCCGGTGGTGCGCTTCCGCAGACGCAGGCCGGGGTCCCCTCGGCTCCCGCGGCGTCGGGGCCGGCGCCCGCGGAGGGTTCGTCCGGGAGTGGTGCGGGGTGGCCGGCGGCGGGCTCCGGGTCGTCCGCCGGTGGCTCCGGCGCGGGTGCGGGCGCGTCCGGTGTCCCGAGTGCGCCGTATGCCCCGGGTGTACCGAGTGCGCCTGGTGCGCCTGGTGCGCCCGCCGGGGCGACGCCCTGGGCCGGGACGGACACCAACGCGGACGCCGGTGAGGACCGTTCCGTACCGCTGCCGCAGACCGTGTTCGCGCCGCCGTTGAGCGGTGTCGACGACGACACGCCGCCGCCCTCGACGACGCCGGAGGCCAAGACGGCGCTGATGTCCGGCGGCAGCCGGCTTCCGCCGACGGCGCTCTCGCCGGCGATCGGCGACCCGAACGCGCCGGGCGCGCCCGCCGGGGCGGCTGCACCGCCGCCCGCGGCCCCGACTCCGCCCCCGGCCCAGCCGCCCGCCGGTCCCGGGGCGCCCGCCACGCCGCCCCGGCCGCTCGCGCCGGACGCCGGGAACATCGCCGACGCCGCGACCAGCAAGGCGACGCCTCCGCCGCGCCGTGGCGGTGGTTCGTCCACGCCGCCGCCGCCGAGCGCCCCGGGTGTGCCGGGCGCGCGACCGGGGAGCACGCCGGCGCCTTCGGGGACGCCCGCGCCGGGCACTCCGGCGGGCGGTTACGTGCCGACGCAGCTGGTGTCGTCGCTCGGTCCCGAGGGCCCGGGCGGCCCGGGCGGCCCTGGCACGCCGCCTCCGCCGAGCGCTCCGGGCGCGCCGCCCGCGCCGGGTGCGACGCCGACGCCGGGCGCTCCGGGGACCCCGCCGCCGCCGAGCGCGCCGAACGCGCCGGGTGGGACGCCGCCGGGCGGGATGCACCACGCCGCCACGATGCTGGCCGACCCGGGCCGGACGGGCGGCGGTGCCCCTCAGCCTCCCGGTCCCCCCGGACCGCCCAACCCTCCTGGCCCGCCCGGGCCTCCCGGTGCCCCCGCCGCTCCAGGGGCGCCCGGCGCTCCGGGTGCGCCGGGCGTGCCTTCCGGTCCCGGTGCGCCGCCGCCTCCCCCGGCCGCTCCGGGTGCGCCCGGTGCGCAGGGTTCCGCGGGGGGCGCGGGCGGTGCCGTGCACCACGCGCAGACCGTGCTGGCCGCGCCCTCCCTGGGCGGTCCCGGCGGCATCGGCGCGCCGCCGCCCCCGCCCGGCGCCGTACCTGCCCCGCCCGGTGCCGTACCGCCGCCGCCCGGACAGCCCGTGCCGGGTCAGCCGCCGGCGTACGGCTATCCGCCGCAGCCCACCGGTCAGCCGACCGTCGGGCCCGGCTACCAGGCCGTGCTGCGCTACCGCGCCCAGGACGGCTCCGAGCAGCAGCTGATCCGGCGTTCCGCGCCGGGTACGCCGCACCCGGAGTGGCAGATGTTCCACGAGCTGCGCTCCATGAACGTGCCGCCGGACCAGGTCCTCGAGCTGCACACCGAGCTGGAGTCGTGCGAGCTGCCGGGCGCGTACTGCGCGCGGATGATCCGGGAGCAGTGGCCGCAGGCGCGGATCACCTCGATCGCGCCGTACGGTCTGGACCACGCGAGCCGGCAGCAGGGCATGCAGCAACTGCTGGCGCACCAAGGCGAGCTGCACCAGGTGGCCGACGGGCCGGCGCGTCCCGCGCCGGTGCGCGCTCCGCTGCCGCAGGTGCAGCCCGTGCCGCCGGTTCCGCCGGAGGCCGTCGGGCAGGAGCTGGCCGGTGCGTTCGGCCCGGGGGTCTTCCGGTTCGAGCAGGCCGCGGTGTCGCGGCAGGGTGTGCCGCCGGTCGTGGCGCACACGCTGGTGGCCGCGGGACTGCCGATGGACATGGGACCGTTCTTCTGGGCGCAGGCCCAGCCGGGGCGGCCGGTGCCGACGCTGGCGGAGCTGGCCGCCGAGCGCGGTGTGCAGCCCGCCTCGGACGCGGGGTCGTACCTCGTCGTGGGCAGCGACTTCGGCCGGGCGATCTGTGTGCAGTACGGCACGGCGGCCATCGTGGCGGTCCCGGTGGAGGCCGGTCCGGGCGGTGCGCCCGTGCCGCCGCAGTTCGTGAACACGGGGCTGCCGGAGTTCGCGCGCTGCCTGGCGCTGCTGGGCCGGATGTGGCGGCTCAGGTTCGGTCTGAACCAGGAGCAGGCGGGCCGCTGGACGGTGGACTTCCAGGCGCAGTTGGCCGCGCTGGACCCGGCGGCGCTCGGTTCGCCGGAGAGCTGGTGGTCCGTGCTGCTGGAGCAGATGTGGGACGGGCTGCTGTGAGGCGTTCGCGCCGCTGACGTACCCGACGGGCGGGGCCCGGTCGACCTGTGAGTCGACCGGGCCCCGCCCGTTTGTGTGCGGTGTGTCGGATTATGTGGGCTTACGTCTGATCCATAAAGTCGGTCAGGTCCATGTGATGCGGCAGGTTCACCACAAGCGGGACGCACAGGGTCATTGAGGGGTGTTGGGCATGAGCGGTGCATCGGCGTCTCCCCACGGTTTCGCGACCGTACGCGGGCGTGAGCGCGGTTACCGTCCTGAGCGGGTCGAGGCGTGCGCCGCGGCCCTCTCCGAGGAGCGCGACGCCGCCTGGGAGCGGGCCGCCCGGCTCACCGTGCTGGCCAGGGAGATGGAAGAGGACCTGGGAGACCTGGAGGAGGTGGTCGCGCAGCTCACCTCGCAGGACTACGAGGTGCTGGGGGAGCGGGCGCGGGAGCTGTTCCGACTCGGCGAGGAGGAGGCCGCGGCGGTGCGCGAGCGGGCGCGCGGTGCCGCGCAAGGGCTGGTGGAGGAGGCGCAGGCGTACGCGGACGGCGTGCGGGAGGCGGCCCGGGCGCACGCCGACGCCGTACGGGCCGAGGCCGACGAACGGGCCCGGCACCTGCTGCTCGCGGCGCGCGCGGAGGCGGACGAGGCGCGGATCGGAGCGCGTCGCGAAGTGAAGGAGGGGCGCGCGGAGGCGTTGTCCGCGCTGCGCGAGATGCGCAGGCGCACCCAGGGGACGGCCGCCGAACAGAGCAGGGAACTGGCCGAGCGGTGGGCCGCCGCGGAGCGGACCGAGGAGGAGCGCGCGCGGGCCCTGGACGCCCACCACGCGGAGCTGGTGGCGCGCGCGGAGCAGGGAGTGCGCGAGGCGGAGCAGGAGCTGGTCGACGCCCGGGAGGCGGCCGGGCGGCGGCAGGAGGAGGCCCGGGACCGGGCGGCCGAGGTGGTCGCCGAGGCCCGGGCGCGGCGTGAGCGCATCGCCCGCGACACGGAACGGGTGCTGCGCGAGCACGGGGAGCGGTGGGACGAGTTGCAGGCCCACATGGCGTCCGTACGCAGCAGCCTCCACGCGCTGACGGGGCGTGCGGTGGAGGTCGAGTGACGCCCGCGCCGTGCGCCCGGTGCGTACGGCGCGCCGGGTCCCGCTGCGTACCGCCCGCCGCGTCCCGCCGCCTGCCGTGCCGTCAGTCCCCCCTGCGTACCGCGCCCGCCAGGATCCAGCCCTCCACCGCCTCGTAGTGCCGGCGCTGCTCCTGCGCCTTGCGCCGGCCGGAGAGCATCGTGCCGAGCCAGCCGCAGGCGAAGCCCAGCGGGATGGAGACCAGGCCCGTCGTGGTGAACGGGAACCAGTTGAAGTCGGCCTCGGGGAAGGCGGACACCGGGGAGCCGGAGACCAGGTTGGTGCCCGGCATCAGCAGCAGCACGGCCAGCGAGCCCCCGATGAGGGTGCAGAGCAGTCCGGCGCGCGTGTAGCGGCGCCAGAAGAGGCCGTAGACCAGGGCGGGCGCGATGGCCGAGGCGCCCAGGCAGAAGGACAGGGTCACCAGGGGCTGGAGGCTGCGGTGCTGGACGAGGGTGGCCAGGACGATCGCCGGTATGCCGACGGCCAGGGCGGAGACGCGGGCGAGGGTCATCTCGCGGCGCGGTGACATCTCCTGCACGCGGGCGGCGAAGACGTCGTGGGCCAGGGAGTTGGCGCAGGCGAGGATCATGCCGCCGACGGAGGCGAGCAGGGTGAGGAAGACGGCCGTGGTGACGGTCGTGAACAGGAACGTTTCCGCAGTGGAGACCTGTGCGCCGAAGGCCGCCTGCGAGCCCAGCAGGTAGGCGGTGTTGCCCTGCGGGTCGATCCCGGCGACGGCCGCCCGCCCCACCAGCGCCGTCGCACCGAAGCCGATCACCGTGACGACCAGCACGAACAGCGCCACGCCGGACACCGCCCAGGACATCGAACGGCGCACCTGGCGGGCCGAGGAGGCGGTGTACATGCGCATGGTGACGTGGGGGAGGCAGGCGCCGCCGAGGACGACGGTGAGCTGCGCGGAGATCATGTCCGCGTCCGGGTGGGGGCCGCCCGCGAACTGGAGACCGGAGTTCAGGAACGCCGACCCCACGCCGCTGTTGTCCGCCGCCGCGTCGAACAGCGCGGCAGGGTCCCAGTCGAAGCGGTGCAGGATCAGCGCGGCGACCACGAGGCCCGAGCCGAGCAGCATCACGATCTTGAGGATCTGGATGAGGGCGGTGCCCTTCATCCCGCCGATCGCCGCGTAACTGATCATCAGCGCGCCCAGGCCGATGATGCAGCCGGTCTGCAGGGACGCGCCGGAGAAGCCGAGGACGAAGGCGAGCAGTTGGCCGGTGCCCGCGAGCTGCACCAGCATCAGCGGCAGCAGCGCCGCGAGGGTCACGGCGCAGGCCGTCATGCGGACGGCGCGGCCCGGCATCCGGCGGGCGAGCGCGTCGCCCATGGTGAACCGGCCCGCATTCCGCAGCGGTTCGGCCAGCAGGAACATCAGCAGCATCAGCGACAGCGCGGTGCTCAGCGCCAGGACGACGCCGTCGTGGCCGAAGAGGGCGACGACGCCGCCCGTGCCGAGCACGGACGCCGCCGAGATGTAGTCGCCGGCGATCGCCAGGCCGTTGCGCATGGGGGACAGGGAGCCGTACCCGGTGTAGAACTCGTCGAGGTCGTCCCGGTCCGGGCCGGTCATCACGCACAGCAGCAGCGTGACGGTGGCGACGGCGGTGAAGCCGACCAGGGACATCGTCTGGGCGTTGCCGCTGAACTCCGTCACCGTCCCGCCCCCCGCCGCGCGTCCAGCTCGGCCTCCTTGCGGATGCGGTCCGCGAGCGGGTCGACGCGGCGCCGGGCGGTGTGTTCGTACAGCGCGATCGCCAGCCAGGTGACGGGGAGCTGGACCAGGGCGAGCAGCAGCCCGGTGGGCAGTCCGCCGGCGGCGGTGCCGGTCATCAGCCCGGGCGCGTACGCGGACAGGAGCAGAAAGAGGGTGAAGTAGCCGAGCGCGGCGAGCGTGGCGGTGCGCCGCTGCCGGCGGTAGGCGCTGCGCAGGATCCGCAGGTCGCTGTGGTGTCCCAACGGGTCGCGGCGGGGCGCGTGGTGGGCTTGGTGGGCTTGGTGAGCGTGCTGGGCGTGCTGGGCGTGCTGGGCGTGGTGCCTCGGGGCGTACGGGGGCGGGGGCGGTGGTGGGCGGTGCGGGTACGACGGGGACGGGTCGTAGGACATCCCGGTTCTCCTTGCGCGGCTTGGGTCCGAGCGGTGGACCGCAGGAGGTGGGGGGCGGGAGCCAGGCACGTTACTCGCGGGTTGGGGAGCACGCTGCGTTTTGGCCGAACTGATCGGTCGGTATGTGCCCGGGTGGACGCGCGGTGCGTCTCAGGGTGGAGGGCGACCCCGAGACCCGCTCCACCGAAGGGTGGACTGCCCCTAGGGGTACCTCCGTACTACGGGTCGGGGAGGGTTCGTACCGACGGAGGACGAGACGGGGCCGGTGGCGTCCTTAGTCTGGCTTTACGCCGCTGGGGGGCGGTGAACCGGACCCGCGGGGGTGGGGTTTTCCTCAGTAAAAGACTGCGCTGAACACCAGCGCGGCCGGCCCCCGGTTCCGGACAGACTCTTCGAGACAGCAGCGAGGCACCTGCGCGGCGGATCGACCGCCGTGCCGGGCACCGGCGGCTCACTCGATGACCGACATAGGAGACTTGACATGACATCGGCCGTAAGTATTCCCACGCACGGGAGCACTGGAGGGCGTACGGCCGTTGCCGCGCGAGCGCGGCAGGTCGTGAAGGCCTATGGATCGGGCGAGACCCGGGTGGTCGCCCTCGACCACGTGGACGTGGACATCGCGCGCGGTCAGTTCACCGCGATCATGGGCCCCTCGGGGTCCGGCAAGTCCACGCTGATGCACTGCCTGGCCGGCCTGGACACCGTCACCGGCGGGAAGATCTACCTCGACGAGACCGAGATCACCGGCCTGAAGGACAAGAAGCTCACGCAGCTGCGCCGGGACCGGATCGGCTTCATCTTCCAGGCGTTCAACCTGCTCCCGACGCTCAACGCGCTCGAGAACATCACGCTGCCCATGGACATCGCCGGCCGCAAGTACGACCGCGCGTGGCTGGACCGCGTCGTGGAGACCGTGGGGCTCGCCGGGCGGCTCAAGCACCGGCCCACCCAGCTCTCCGGCGGCCAGCAGCAGCGGGTCGCGGTGGCCCGGGCCCTGGCCGCCCAGCCCGAGATCATCTTCGGTGACGAGCCGACCGGAAACCTGGACTCGCGCGCCGGTGCCGAAGTGCTCGGCTTTCTGCGCCGGTCGGTCACCGAGCTGGGCCAGACCATCGTGATGGTCACCCACGACCCGGTGGCCGCCAGCTACGCGGACCGGGTGCTGTACCTGGCCGACGGCCGGATCGTGGACGAGATGCACAAGCCCACCGCGGACGCCGTGCTCGACCGCATGAAGGACTTCGACGCCCGGGGGCGCACGTCATGACCGTCGTGAAGACCTCGATGCGCAACTTCTTCGCGCACAAGGGCCGCATGGCGCTCTCGGCGGTGGCGGTGCTGCTGTCGGTGGCGTTCGTGTGCGGCACCCTGGTGTTCACCGACACGATGAACACCACCTTCGACAAGCTCTTCGCCGTCACCTCCTCCGACGTGACGGTCGCCCCGAAGGACGCCGAGGCCGAGGACACCCCGCAGAACGGGGTGCCCGAGTCGCTGCCGGCGGCCACGCTGGACAAGCTCCGTTCGGTCGACGGTGTGGAGTCCGTCGAGGGCGCGGTCGCCTCGATGAACGTGACCGTCGTCAACTCCGACAACGACAACGTGGGGGCCACCAGCGGCGCCCCGACCATCGCCGGGAACTGGACCAAGAACGACCTGCGGTCCATGGAGATCACCTCGGGCCACGCCCCGCGCGGCCCGACCGAGACGATGGTCGACTCCGACACCGCCGACAAGCACGACCTGAAGATCGGCGACGAGCTGCGCACCATCGCGCAGACCGGCGACTTCAAGACGAAGATCGTCGGCATCGCCTCCTTCACCGTGACCAACCCCGGTGCCGCGGTCGTCTACTTCGACACCGCCACCGCCCAGCGTGAACTGCTCGGCGGCGCGGACCGGTTCAGCCAGTTCAACGTCACCGCCGCCGGCGGTGTCACCGACGCGCAGCTCAAGCAGAACGTGTCCGGGGCCCTGGGGGACACGTTCAAGGTCCAGACGGCCAAGGAGGCGTCCGACGAAGGACGCGAGGACGTCGGCGAGTTCATGGACGTCATCAAGTACGCCATGCTCGGCTTCGCCGGGATCGCGTTCCTGGTCGGCATCTTCCTGATCATCAACACCTTCTCCATGCTGGTCGCCCAGCGCACCCGCGAGATCGGCCTGATGCGGGCCATCGGCTCCTCCCGTCGGCAGGTCAACCGCTCGGTGCTGGTCGAGGCGCTCCTCCTCGGCGTCGTCGGCTCGGTCCTCGGTGTCGCGGCCGGTGTCGGCATCGCCATCGGCCTGATGAAGCTGATGTCGGCGGCGGGCATGAACCTGTCCACCGACGACCTCACCATCAAGACGGCGACCCCCGTGACCGGTCTGATCCTCGGCGTCGTGGTCACCGTCCTGGCCGCCTACCTGCCGGCCCGCCGGGCCGGGAAGATCTCCCCGATGGCCGCCCTGCGCGACGCCGGTACCCCGGCCGACGCCAAGGCGGGCTGGATACGCGGCCTGATCGGCCTGGTGCTCACCGGTTCCGGCGTCGCCGCCCTGCTCACGGCCGCCTCCGCCGACAAGGCGAGCGACGGTTCGATGATGCTCGGCGCGGGCATCGTGCTCTCCCTCATCGGATTCGTCGTCATCGGCCCGCTGCTGGCCGGGTTCGTGGTGCGGGTGATCAGCGCGGTGCTGCTGCGGGCCTTCGGTCCCGTGGGCCGGCTGGCCGAGCGCAACGCCCTGCGCAACCCGCGCCGCACCGGTGCCACCGGCGCCGCCCTGATGATCGGCCTCGCACTGGTCGCCTGCCTCTCCGTCGTCGGTTCCTCCATGGTCGCCTCGGCCACCAGCGAGCTGGACAAGACGGTCGGCGCGGACTTCATCGTCCAGGGCAACCAGCGGATCGTGCCGCAGGCCGAGAAGGCCATGACCGACACCCCCGGCCTGGAGCACGTCACCCGCTACAAGGTGCTCGACGCCACGCTGACCTCGCCCGACGGCAAGACGGACGACGACGGTGTCACGGCCGCCGACCCCACCTACGCCGAGGACGTGCGCCGCGCGACGACCGAGGGCAAGCTCACCGCCGCCTACGGCACCGACGCCATGTCGGTCGGCTCGGACTACGCCGCGAAGCACGGCGTGCACGTCGGCGACACCGTCTCGGTCGCCTTCAAGGGCGGCGAGACCGCGAAGCTCAAGGTCGCCGCGATCACCAGCGACGACGTGGCCATCGACCAGGGCGCCCGGTACATCAGCATCGAGACGATGGAGAAGTACCTGCCGGCCGAGAACGTCCCGCCGAACATGATCATGTTCGCCAAGGCGAAGGACGGCCAGGCCGACCAGGCGTACGCCGCGCTGAAGAAGTCGCTGGACGCCTACCCGCAGTACCAGGTGGCCGACCAGACCGACTACAAGCAGGAGCTGAAGGACCAGATCGGCCAGCTGCTGAACATGGTGTACGGCCTGCTCGCCCTGGCGATCATCGTCGCCGTCCTCGGTGTGGTGAACACCCTGGCGCTGTCGGTGGTCGAGCGGACCCGGGAGATCGGCCTGATGCGGGCCATCGGCCTCTCCCGCCGCCAGCTGCGCCGCATGATCCGCATGGAGTCCGTGGTCATCGCCCTCTTCGGTGCCCTGCTCGGCCTCGGCCTGGGCATGGGCTGGGGCGCCACGGCCCAGAAGCTGCTCGCCCTGGAGGGCCTGAACGTCCTGGACATCCCCTGGCCGACGATCATCGGGGTCTTCATCGGCTCGGCCTTCGTGGGCCTGTTCGCCGCGCTGGTCCCGGCCTTCCGGGCGGGCCGGATGAACGTCCTGAACGCCATCGCGACGGAGTAGCACCCGACCCCAGAGCCACCGCACACGGGGGTTGCGGGGGAGGGCCCGGCGCCGACGTCCCAGAGGGACGGAGGCGCCGGGCCTTTTCGGCAGTGGCAGAACCACGCTGCCGCTTCCCACCCCAAGCGGCCCGTCACCCGGCGCGCCCGCTTTTCAGCTCCCCGAGTGGTCCGTCACCCCGGACGTTCGCCTTTCAGCCCACCGAGTCGGGGGGTGGGTGGGCATAGGTCCGGGGGTCCAGGGGGCGGAGCCCCCTGGTACGGCCACCGCGGCGCCGGCCACCACGCACCCGGCGTCGTCCACAGCCCCCGACGCACCCCACCGCAGCGACGTACGCTGGAGACACCCCGGCCCGCGGCGCGCGTCGGGCCCGTCGTGTTGTACACCCCCGCACGGAAAGCGCCCCGAATGAGCCTGCACGGTCTGCTCGACGCCGTCGTCAAGGACACCGCCCTCGCGGAAGCGATCGCGGCGGCCGCAGACGGCAACCGCATGCACGTCGACCTGGTCGGCCCGCCCGCGGCCCGCCCCTTCGCGATCGCCGCCCTGGCCCGCGAGACGGGCCGCCCGGTGCTGGCGGTGACGGCGACGGGACGCGAGGCGGAAGACCTGGCGGCGGCCCTGCGCTCCCTGCTGCCCCCCGAGGGCATCGTGGAGTACCCCTCCTGGGAGACCCTCCCGCACGAGCGGCTCAGCCCCCGCAGCGACACCGTCGGCCGTCGCCTCGCCGTCCTGCGGCGCCTGGCCCATCCCCGCCCCGACGACCCCGAGACCGGCCCGGTCTCCGTCGTCGTCGCACCCGTACGCTCCGTGCTCCAGCCGCAGGTCAAGGGCCTGGGCGACCTGGAGCCCGTGGCGCTGCGCACCGGGCAGAGCGCCGACCTGGAAGAGATCGTCCAGGCCCTGGCGGCAGCGGCGTACGCGCGCGTCGAGCTGGTGGAGAAGCGCGGCGAGTTCGCCGTGCGCGGCGGCATCCTGGACGTCTTCCCGCCGACCGAGGAGCACCCGCTCCGGGTCGAGTTCTGGGGCGACGACGTCGAGGAGATCCGCTACTTCAAGGTTGCCGACCAGCGCTCCCTGGAGGTCGCCGAACACGGTCTGTGGGCCCCGCCCTGCCGCGAGCTGCTGCTCACCGACGACGTGCGCGAGCGGGCCCGCGTCCTCGCCGAGGACCACCCCGAGCTGGGCGAACTGCTCGGGAAGATCGCCGAGGGCATCGCGGTGGAGGGCATGGAGTCCCTGGCCCCCGTCCTCGTCGACGACATGGAGCTGCTCCTCGACGTGCTGCCCAAGGGCTCGATGTCCCTGGTCTGCGACCCCGAGCGGGTGCGTACGCGGGCCGCCGACCTGGTGGCGACCTCGCAGGAGTTCCTCCAGGCGTCCTGGGCGGCCACCGCGGGCGGCGGGGAGGCGCCGATCGACGTGGACGCGGCCTCGCTGTGGTCCATCGCGGACGTCCGGGAGCGGGCCCGCGAGCTGGACATGATGTGGTGGTCGGTCTCGCCCTTCGCCGCCGACGAGACGCTGACGTCCGCCGTGGACGCGGAGGGCGACTCGGACACCCTCAAGCTCGGCATGCACGCCCCCGAGACCTACCGCGGCGACACCGCCAAGGCGCTGGCCGACACCAAGGGCTGGCTCGCCGACGGCTGGCGCGCGGTCTATGTCACCGAGGCCCACGGCCCCGCCTCCCGCACCGTCGAGGTCCTCGGCGGCGAGGGCATCGCCGCCCGCCTCGACCACGACCTCGGCACGCTCAGCCCCTCCGTCGTGCACGTCTCCTGCGGCTCGATCGACCACGGCTTCGTCGACCCGGCCCTCAAGCTCGCCGTGCTCACCGAGACCGACCTGACCGGCCAGAAGGCCGCCGGACGCGAGGGCGCGCGGATGCCGGCCCGGCGCCGCAAGACCATCGACCCGCTCACCCTGGAGACCGGCGACTACATCGTCCACGAGCAGCACGGCGTCGGCCGCTACATCGAGATGGTGCAGCGCACCGTCCAGGGCGCCACCCGCGAGTACCTGGTCGTGGAGTACGCCCCCGCCAAGCGCGGCCAGCCCGGCGACCGGCTGTACATCCCCACCGACCAGCTGGAGCAGATCACCAAGTACGTCGGCGGCGAGGCCCCCACCCTGCACCGCCTCGGCGGCGCCGACTGGACCAAGACCAAGGCCCGCGCCAAGAAGGCGGTCAAGGAGATCGCCGCCGACCTGATCAAGCTCTACAGCGCGCGGATGGCGGCGCCCGGCCACGCGTTCGGCGCGGACACCCCCTGGCAGCGCGAGCTGGAGGACGCTTTCCCCTACGCGGAGACCCCGGACCAGCTCACCACCATCGCCGAGGTCAAGGACGACATGGAGAAGACGGTCCCGATGGACCGCCTGATCTGCGGCGACGTGGGTTACGGCAAGACGGAGATCGCGGTCCGCGCCGCGTTCAAGGCCGTCCAGGACGGCAAGCAGGTCGCCGTGCTCGTCCCCACCACCCTGCTGGTGCAGCAGCACTTCGGGACGTTCGGCGAGCGCTACGCCCAGTTCCCGGTGAACGTGAAGGCGCTGTCCCGCTTCCAGAGCGACACCGAGTCGAAGGCGACCCTGGAGGGCCTGCGCGAGGGCTCGGTGGACATCGTCATCGGCACCCACCGCCTGTTCTCCTCGGAGACGAAGTTCAAGGACCTGGGCCTGGTCATCGTCGACGAGGAGCAGCGCTTCGGCGTCGAGCACAAGGAGCAGCTGAAGAAGCTGCGCGCCAACGTCGACGTGCTCACCATGTCCGCGACCCCCATCCCGCGCACCCTGGAGATGGCGGTCACCGGCATCCGCGAGATGTCCACGATCACCACCCCGCCCGAGGAGCGGCACCCGGTGCTGACCTTCGTCGGTCCCTACGAGCACAAGCAGATCGGCGCCGCCATCCGCCGCGAGCTGCTCCGCGAGGGCCAGGTCTTCTACATCCACAACCGCGTCGAGTCCATCGACCGCGCGGCGGCCAGACTCCGCGAGATCGTCCCCGAGGCGCGCATCGCCACCGCCCACGGCCAGATGTCGGAGCAGGCCCTGGAGCAGGTCGTCGTCGACTTCTGGGAGAAGAAGTTCGACGTGCTGGTCTCCACGACCATCGTCGAGTCCGGCATCGACATCTCCAACGCCAACACCCTCATCGTGGAGCGCGGCGACAACTTCGGCCTCAGTCAGCTCCACCAGCTGCGCGGCCGCGTCGGCCGAGGCCGCGAGCGCGGTTACGCCTACTTCCTGTACCCGCCGGAGAAGCCCCTGACGGAGACCGCGCACGAGCGGCTCGCCACCATCGCCCAGCACACCGAGATGGGCGCGGGCATGTACGTGGCGATGAAGGACCTGGAGATCCGCGGCGCGGGCAACCTGCTCGGCGGCGAGCAGTCCGGCCACATCGCCGGTGTCGGCTTCGACCTGTACGTGCGGATGGTCGGCGAGGCCGTCGCCGACTACCGGGCCTCCCTGGAGGGCGGTGTGGAGGAGGAGCCGCCGCTCGAGGTCAAGATCGAGCTGCCCGTCGACGCGCACGTCCCGCACGACTACGCCCCCGGCGAGCGGCTGCGGCTCCAGGCGTACCGGTCCATCGCCTCCGCCAACAGCGAGGAGGACGTCAAGGCCGTACGTGAGGAACTCGTCGACCGCTACGGCAAGCTGCCGGAGCCGGTGGAGAACCTGCTGCTGGTCGCCGGTCTGCGCATGCTCGCGCGGGCGTGCGCCGTCGGCGAGGTCGTGCTCCAGGGCAGCAACATCCGCTTCGCACCGGTGGAGTTGCGCGAGTCCCAGGAGCTGAGGCTCAAGCGGCTCTACCCCGGCAGCGTCATCAAGACGGGTACGCACCAGGTGCTCGTGCCGCGCCCGAAGACCGCGAAGGTGGGCGGCAAGCCGCTGGTCGGGCGGGAACTGCTCGGCTGGGTGGGCGAGTTCCTGACCTCGATCCTCGGGTCGTAGCACTCGAAGCCCGGGCCCGCCCACGGGGAAGCCGCCGACGAAGCCGTCCACGAACCCGTCCACGAGGAAGCCGTCCACGGGGACAGTTCCGTGGACGGCTTCGACGTGTCCGGGTACGGGGAACGGCTTCTACTGCTGCTCCCGGCCGCCGCCCTGCTCGCGTCCGAAGCCGAGCTTGCCCTCGGCCTGCTGCTGCGCGGAGTCGACCTGCTTCTCGTACTTGCCGCCGGTCCGCTGGTTGACCTGGCGTTCGGCGGCGTCGGACATCTTCCTTGACTTGTCCTTGTCCTTGCCGGCCATGCTCTTCATCTTGTCGAGGATGCCCATGCAGAGCTCCTTCCGAGGCGTGACTCACTGTCGAAGGTACGACAGATATGTCTCGTGTGCCCACTAACGCCCACTTAAGGCCACCTATGGCCCGGACCTCTCCCTCGCTACGGTGGTGGCTGCGAACGGCAAGGGGAGGGGCGCGCATGACGCGGCACGGCAGGATCCGCACCGGTTGGGCCGTGGGGTCGGCCCTCGCCCTGGCCCTGGTGACCGGCTGTGAAGGCCTGGAGGCCGACGACGAGGCCCCGACCTCGGGCAGTGGTGCCGAGGCCCCCGCAGCGGGCCACGCCGTCAGCCCGCTGGACAACCCGGACGGCACCGAACCGGGCCTCGCCCCGGTCACGGGCGACAGCCCGCAGGCGGCCGCCCGCAAGCTGATCGACGGTCTGCGGACCAAGGGGCGCGGCCCGAAGACCGGGTACGACCGGGACGAGTTCGGCTATGCCTGGATGGACACCGCCGACGGCGTTCCGCTCGCCCGCAACGGCTGTGACACCCGCAACGACCTGCTCAAACGCGACGGCCAGAAGGTGCGCTTCAAGTCCGGCTCGGACTGCGTGGTCATCGCGATGGCGCTGGACGACCCGTACACCGGGACGCGCATCGACTGGCGCAAGCAGGACGCGAGCGAGGTCCAGATCGACCACGTCGTGCCGCTGTCCTACAGCTGGCAGATGGGTTCCTCGCGGTGGCCGGAGAACAAGCGCGAGCAGCTGGCCAACGACCCGCTCAACCTGCTCCCCGTCGAGGGGCGCGCCAACTCCGCCAAGCGCGACTCCGGGCCGGCCTCCTGGCTGCCCCCGGACAAGGCGATCCGGTGCGCGTACGCGGTCCGCTTCGCCCAGGTCGCCGTCAAGTACGAGCTGGCGGTGACGGAGGCGGACCGGGCGATGATGTCGAAGCAGTGTCAGGGCTGACGGGCTGACGGGCTGACGGGCCTACCGCGTCGGTGTCGTCAGCGCCGCGAGGGCGGGGCGGAGCAGCGCCGCGATCCGGTCGGCCGAGGCGTCCCGGAGGGGCGACAGGCTGAGCAGCTGGTGCCCGACGGAGATGCCCAGCAGGGTGCTGACGACGAGCGCGGCGCGCAGTTCCGGGTCCGCGTCCTCGGGCAGGGCGGCGCCGATGGCGTCGATCTGCCGGCCGAGGGCGGCCCGGGCGTGGTCGGCCGCCGCCGGGTCGGTGAGCATGGAGCGCATCATCGCCAGCGTGCCCTCGGGCAGGCCGCCGAGCTTGAGGCCGAGTGTGGCCAGCAGCTGATCGACGAGCGCGTCCGGGCCCGCGGCCGGCGGCGGTGCGGGCGCCGCCTGCACGGCCGCGGTGAACAGCTCCCGCTTCGAACCGAAGTACTGCATGACCAGGGCCGGGTCGACGCCCGCCGAGGTCGCGACGGCGCGGATCGTGGTGCGGTCGAAACCCCGCTCGGCGAACAGCTCCCGTGCGCCGTCCAGGATGCGGGCCTCGGTCGCTCGGCGGCGGTCTGCGCGGGACTGGTGGGGCGTGGGCACCGGTCCACTCTACCCTCGTTCGCTCAACAGCTGTTGACCGATCCGGCACGCGGCTCTACGGTGGTTGGGTCAACAGTTGTTGAGCGAATTGTCGACGAGTGGAGTGGTCACCATGCCGCCTTCGGACGCCCCCGCTGTTCGCACCCCGCGCGAGGTGCTGGCCCGGTACTACCGGGCCATGCTCGACAAGTCCGCGGACGACCTCGCCGATCTGTACGCCGTGGACGCGGTGCACGAGTTTCCGTTCACCGCGCCCGGCTTCCCCGGGCACTTCGAGGGGC
Source organism: Streptomyces sp. NPDC111628 (assembly GCF_055635195.1). Classification (NCBI taxonomy): domain Bacteria; kingdom Bacillati; phylum Actinomycetota; class Actinomycetes; order Kitasatosporales; family Streptomycetaceae; genus Streptomyces; species Streptomyces sp. NPDC111628. The sequence continues at coordinate 297,984 of NZ_JBVKBZ010000009.1, forward strand.
GCGAGGCCGTCCGGTCCGGGTATCGCGCCGCCTGGGGCGCCAGCCCCGCCCGGGTGGAGGAGGTCAGGGAGGTCGCGGTCCACGAGACCGCCCGTCCCGGAGTGATCGTCGCCGAGCACGTCGTCGTGGGGGCGGTGCCTCCCGCACGCACCGGATTCACCGTCCCCGGCCTCCTGGTGCTCCACGTGCGCGACGGGCTGATCGCCCGGGCCCGCGACTACATGGACGGCTTCGGGGTCGCCGCGGCCCGGGGGTGAGGGTCGCCCCCCCCGCGGCTCAGGCGTTCGCCCCGCCCAGGTCGTCCAGGTCGAGGACCTCTCCGGAGGGGGACGCGGCGGGCACCGGCTCGTCGTACCCGTTGAAGGACAGGGAGCCGGGCTCCTGCTTCGACCCGCTCTCGAAGCGCAGCAGGTACGGCTTGCCCTCGGTGGCGACGTACACCGTGTTGCGCTCGGAGCCGTCCGTCTCGTACAGGGTGAACGCGGGCTTGCCGTCGACGGTGGTGGCCCTGCCGCGGGTCACCTTCGTCGGGGTGTCGTCACCGCTGCCCCCGGCGTCCTCCAGCAGCTTGTCCAGGTCGCAGAACCCGGCCATCTCCTTCGCGTCCGCACCGTCGGCGGACATGCTGGTCCACCGTCCGGCCAGCAGCGACACGAGGGCCTCGGTGTCGGCCTGCGGCTCGCCCTTGCTCTGGGCCCGCAGGAACCGCTCGTCGTACTTCAGGTAGAGCGTGTCGCCGGTTTTGATCAACTCGGCCTCGCCCTGGCCGTCCATGCCCATCGTCCCGGCGCAGTCGCCCCGCCGGTCCAGGGCGAGGTCGATCTCTATGGTGCTGCCGCTCTCGTCGTCGGGGACGCTGCCGGTCATGCGCAGCGAGCGCGCCCCGGTGGTGGCCTTCAGTGCCCGTTCCGATATCTCCGCGCCGGTCAGCCCGGCGAACGGCTCGTCCGGTGACGGCGCCGAGGCCGGTGCCGAGGCCGCCGATGCGGACGCCTCTGCCCCTGTCGCGGTCGAGCCGGGTGCGGGGGCGGACGACGAGGCGGTCGCCGATCCGCCGGACGCGGCGGACCGGGCGGCCCCGTCGGACGCGCCGTCGCCGTCCTGCCCGGACTGGCAGCCGGTCAGGCAGGCGGTGGCGCCCGCGGCGAGGAGCAGAGCGGTGAGTGCGGTACGGCGCGCGCGACGGCGCATGGTGGATCCCCCCAGGGATGCTCGGTGAACGGTGAACGGTGAGCGCGGTCCGGCGCTCAGAACTGGCCGTTGCCGAGCAGTTCGCCGTCGGCATCGTAGATCGTGACGAGGCCGTTCTCGCTGTCCTTCCAGTCGGCGAACGCGGACGCGATGAGCTTGGCCGGGCCCGTCCCCTCGCCCATGATGCCGCCGGTGAAGTCGGTGTAGACGTCGGCGGCGTCGAGGATGTCGTTCTGCTCGTCGGCGCCCTGCACCTTGGTGACGTGGGAGACGGCGTCCTTCTCCTTGGGCGTCCCGTTCTTCTGCACGAACGCCTTGAACTGCTCGGCCTGGGACGCCTTCTCGACGGCCTTGTCCTCGGCTGGCTTCGCGTCGGACGCGCCGTCCTTCTTCGCACGGTCCGTGCCCGCGCCGTCCGGCTTCTCGCCCGCGCTCGCCGAGGTCCGGTTGCCGTTCTTGGTGTCGCCGTCCCCGTCGCCCGCGTTCGCCGACAGCGCGCCGACGATGGCGATCCCCACCACGGCGCCCAGCACGATCTTGGTCTTCATGCCCATGACGTCAGTCCTCTCCCCAGAGACAGATCGGTCGACCGTGAACCGAGGCCCATCGCCTCGGCCGGTGCGATGCGTCAATAAGAACAGAGCTTGTGAACCGAGTCAACACGGTTCACGGGGTGATGGAAGTACACGATGTGAACGGAGTCGGATCGTGTTCATCGGTAGGATCGGCCCCACACACCAGAACGAGGGGGCCCGAGCGTGCAGGACCACGGGACAGAGGTGACCGCCGCCGGTATCGCGCGGCTCGCCGGCGTCGGCCGCGCCGCCGTCAGCAACTGGCGCCGTCGCCACGCGGACTTCCCCAGACCGGTCGGCGGCACCGAGACCAGCCCGTCCTTCGCCCTCGCCGACGTCGAGGCATGGCTGCGCGCCCAGGGCAAACTCGCCGAGGTCCCCCCGCGTGAACGCGTCTGGCAGCAACTGGCCGGCCACCCGGAGGGCCCGGTCGCCGCCCTGGTGCAGGCCGGCTGCGTCCTCCTGCTCGTCCACGACCGCCCCACCCTCTGGCTGGACGCGAGCGCCGGCTCCGACGACCGCCTCGCCGACCTGCTGCCCGCCGCCCTCGACCAGGTACTCGACGCCCGCTTCGGCACCGGCCCCGAGCGCGCCGTCACCACCCCGACCGCCCCCCGGCTGCTCCCCTCCGCACCGCTCCTGCGCGGCGCCGCCGAACTCGCCGCCGGACCGGGCGCCCGCAAGGCCTACGAGTTCCTGCTCGGCCGGCACCTCGACGCCAACCCGCGGCAGTACACGCTCACCCCGGACCCGCTCGCCGACCTGATGGCCGAACTCGCCGGTCCCGCCCGCACGGTGCTCGACCCCGCCTGCGGCACCGGCTCCCTGCTCCGCGCCGCTGCCGCCACCACCCGGCCCGGGCAGGAGCTGTGCGGCCAGGACAGCGACCCCGCACTGGCCGCACTCACCGCGCTGCGGCTCGCCCTGAGCACGGACGCCGCCGTGCGGATCGCCGCCGGTGACAGCCTGCGCGCGGACGCCCGCACCGGCCTGCGCGCCGACGCCGCGCTGTGCCACCCGCCGTTCAACGAGCGCAACTGGGGCCACGACGAGCTCGCCTACGACCCCCGCTGGGAGTACGGCTTCCCGGCCCGCACCGAGTCCGAACTGGCCTGGGTGCAGCACGCCCTGGCCCGGGTCAGGGACGGCGGCACCGTCGTCGTCCTGATGCCGCCCGCCGCGGCCTCCCGCCGCTCCGGCCGCCGGGTCCGCGCCGACCTGCTGCGCCGGGGCGCGCTGCACGCCGTGATCGCCCTGCCGGTCGGCGCGGCACCGCCGTACAACATCCCCCTGCACCTGTGGGTGCTGCGCCGGCCCGAGAGAGCGCCCGCCCACCCCGGGGTGCTGCTCGCCGACACGGGGCAGTTCGCCGGCGAGGGGCGCGGCGGGCCGGACTGGCGGTCCGTGCGGGACGCCGTACTCGACGCCTGGGGCGTATTCGACCGCACCGGCCGGCTCGACGACCGGCCGGGCCTCGCCCGCTGTCTGCCCGTCATCGAACTCCTCGACGACGACGTCGACCTGGCCCCCGCCCGCCACCTGCCGCCCCCCGCCGCCACCGGCGGCACCGAACGGCTCACCGACGTACGCGAGCGCCTCGACGAGACCCTGCGCCTGACCGCCGAGCTGGCCCCCGCGGCCCCCGGCACCGGACGCGCCGCACCCCGCAGACCGCTCACCACCGTCGGTGAACTCGCCCGCGGCGGCGCCCTCGTACTGCGCACCGGCACCAACGGCGGCCACGCGCGCGTGCCCCTGCTCACCGACCACGACGTCCTCACCGGCACCGGCCCCTCGGGCACCCTCCCGGACGGCGACGAGGAACCCGTCCTGACCGAACCCGGTGACGTCGTCGTGCCCGTCCTCGGCGGCGGCTCCGTCGCGCGCGTCATCGACGAGGACACGGCCGGCGCCGCCCTCGGGCGCAACCTCGTGCTCCTGCGCCCCGACCCCGCCGCCCTCGACCCCTGGTTCCTCGCCGGGTTCCTGCGCGGCACCGCCAACCACCGGCAGGCCAGCAGCTACGCCTCCACCGCCACCCGCCTCGACGTGCGGCGCCTCCAACTGCCCCGGCTGCCCCTCGACGCCCAGCGCGGCTACGGCGACCGCTTCCGCGCCCTCGACGAGTTCGAGCGCGCGCTGCGCCTCGCGGGCCGCCTGGGGGAGCAGCTGGTGCGGGGCATGTACGACGGGCTCACGGACGGCACGGTCGCCCCCGGCTGAGCCGCCCGCACGGGCCGAGTGACCAGGACGACAACGGTTCGGTACAACCCGGGGCCGCTCGTCCGTGTCGGCCTATACGCTCGACTCCGCACCGGTCGCCCGGCGCACGTCCGTCTCATCAGGTCTCCAGGAGAAGTCATGCACGGCCACGGCTATGCGCCGCCACCGCCGCCGCGCCGCCCCAAGACCGCGGTGCTGGTCCTGTCGCGCGTCTTCTTCGTGGCCCTGGCCCTGTTGAGCATCGGGTTCCTCGCCTGGATATCGACGCTGTACGCGGCCATCGTGAGCCGTCGGCCGCGCGACTGGTGGGTCTTCGCCGCGACCGCCGCCGCCCTGGTGATCAGTTTCTGCTTCCTGGCCACCGACGACACCGACGACTTCAGCACCCCGGCCGGCACCACCGGAATGATCATCCTGCTGCTCAACGCCTGCGTCTGCGCCGGGTACTTCCTCTACGCCGACATCAGTCACCACCGGCGGCCGCCCCACCCCGGCCACGTCGTCGCGATGCCGCCGCCCCCGGCGGCCGGATACGGACACCCGCAGCCCTCGTACCCCTACACCCCGCCACCCGCCGCACCCGTGCAGACGCCGGTCCCGCCGTACCAGGCCGCGCCGCCGCCCCACCCCCCGGCGCCCGCCCGCATCGACCAGGTCCGCGCCGAACTCGACGAGCTCAGCGACTACCTGCGCAACCACGACGGCCGCGACGACGGCCACCGGGGCGGAAGGTGACCGTGGCGACCGGACGCGTCGTCGCCGGCCGGTACGAGCTGTCCACGCTCATCGGCCAGGGCGGCATGGGACAGGTCTGGACCGCGTACGACCGGCGCCTGGACCGCCGCGTGGCGGTGAAGCTGCTGCGCCCCGACAAGGTCGCCGGAGCGGAGGCCGACGAACTGCGCCGCCGGTTCGTGCGCGAGTGCCGCATCACCGCGCAGGTCGATCACCCCGGCCTGGTCACGGTGCACGACGCGGGCAGCGAGGGCGAGGAGCTGTTCCTCGTCATGCAGTACGTCGACGGCGCCGACCTCTCCGACCACCTCGCCGAGCACGACCCGTACCCCTGGCAGTGGGCCGTCGCGGTCGCCGCCCAGCTGTGCGCCGTCCTCAGCGCCGTGCACGCCGTGCCGATCGTCCACCGCGACCTCAAACCGCGCAACGTGATGGTCAAGCAGGACGGCACCGTCACCGTCCTCGACCTCGGCGTCGCCTCCGTCATGGACGCCGACACCACCCGCCTCACCCACACCGGCACCCCCATCGGCTCGCCCGCCTACATGGCCCCCGAGCAGGCCATGGGCGGCGCCGTCGGCCCGTACACCGACCTGTACGCACTCGGCGTACTCCTGCACGAACTGCTCAGCGGCGACGTGCCGTTCGCCGGGTCGACGGCCCTCGGCGTACTGCACCGGCACCTGTACGAACCCCCGCTGCCCGTGCGCCGCATCCGCCCCGAGGTCCCGGAGGCGCTCGAAGCCCTCGTCCTGCGCCTGCTCGCCAAAGACCCGCAGCACCGCCCCGACTCCGCCCAGGAGGTCTACGAGCACCTTGCGCTGCTGCTCCCGGCGCTCGGCGTGCCCACCGGCGGCCCCCTGGACCCCACCCGCCCCTTCGTGCGCCCGCACGCCCCCTGGCCCGACCGCGCCCGCACCCCCGCACCGCAGCCGGCCCCCGTACCGCCCGCCGCCGAGGCCGCCAAGCCGGATGTCGCCCGCGCCGTCGACGACGTCAAGCGCCTCCTCGGCGAGGGCCGCATCACCCAGGCCGTCGACGTCCTCGGCGCGATCCTGCCCGCCGCCGCCGAACAGCACGGCGAACGCTCCCCGGTCGTGCGCACCCTGCGCCGGCAGTACGCGGCGACCCTCATGGACGACGGCCAGTACCGGCGCGCCCTGCCCGAACTGCGCCGCCTCGCCGACGAACGCGCCGCCGAGGCCGGCCAGGCCGACCCGCAGGCCCTGCGCCACCGCTACGACGCCGCCCAGTGCCTGGAACAGCTCGGCGAACCGGCCGCCGCCCTCGCCGAGTACCGGGCGCTGCTGCCGTACTACGAGAACCAGTACGTCGCCGGCGACCCCGACCTCGCCCACGACGTCCGCCGCCGCATCGGCCACCTCCTCCTCGCCCTGGGCGACCGCGCCGCCGCCCACGACACGCTGGCCCGGCTGCTGCACGACGTGGAGCGGGTCCACGGCCCCGGCCATCCGCTCGCGGCCGACATCCGGCGCACGCTCCAGTGGCTGGGCCGGATGCACGGCTGACCACCGCCGCCACGAGGGCCCGGCGGCGGGCCGGGCGGCGGGCCGGGCGCGAGGCGGTGCCCGAAGTCCTGATGAATCGTTGGTCCAATGGGTTGGCCAGAGCCCGGCCACTGCCTAACATCGATCATCGCAAGACTTTGTGCACCGTCGCACAATCTCCAAACGGGAGGTTCCCTTGCACCGCCGCAGCCGCCGTCGCTCCGCGCTTCTCCTCACCGCCGCGATCGCCGCAGCGGCACCCCTGCTCACCGCCTGCGGCAACGACGCCCATCCGGGCGCGGCGGCCGTCGTCGGCGACCAGCGGATCACCGTCGCCCAGCTGGAGAACCGCGTCGACGAGGTGCGCGAGGCACAGCGCGCCGCCGTCCCGGACGACACCCAGTACCAGCAGGTCGTCGCCCGGACCGGCACCCTCACCCGCGACACCCTGCACGGCATGGTCCTCGACCGGGTCCTGCACCGCGCCGCCCAGGACGCCGGGGTGAGCGTCAGCCGCAAGGAAGTGCAGGACATGCGCGGCGAGCTGGAGAAGCAGGCCGGCGGCCCCGAGCAGCTGGAGACGGTCTGGCTCCAGCAGTACGGCGTCGCCCCCGACCGCCTCGACGACAACCTCCTCGTCCAGATCGAGGCCCAGAAGCTCGCCCAGAGCCTCGGCACCGACACCAGCCGGCCCGAGTTCTGGCAGGCCCTGTCCGAGGCCTCCAAGAAGCTCGACGTCGACCTCAACCCGCGCTACGGCGCCTGGGACGTCCAGAAGAGCAGCCGCGTCGACACGCGGACACCGTGGGTGCGGGAGATCACGGCGGCGGGCTCTCAGCAGCCGGCGTAGCCCCCTGAGCAGCGGCGATACGGCCCCCTGTGGACAACTCGGGGGCCGTCGGCCGGGTGCGTTAGGTTCGAGGAGTGAACGCAACCACCGCCGACGCGACCGCCCCCGACCAGGGCCGCATCGTCCTGCTCACCACCAGCCACCGCGTCGCCCCCGGCCTGCTGTCCTGGCCCGCCTGGCAGGCCCTGCGCACCGCCGACCGCGTCCTGTGCGCCGACGGAGCCCACCCCCAGCTGCCCTATCTGCGCGAGGCGGGGATACGGGTCGAGGAGGCGGCCCCGACCGCCGAGGAACTGGTGGACGCCTGCGCCGGCGGCCGTACCGCGGTGGTCGTCGCCACCGGCGAGGGCGACCCCGCGCTCACCGACGGCCTGGCCCGCCTCGCCGGCTCCGGACGCGTCGCGATGCCCGACCTCGAGCTGCTCCCCGCCTCCTACGACCTCCCCGGCGCCCGCCTGCTCGACCTCGTCCAGGTCATGGACCGCATCCGCCTCGCATGCCCCTGGTCCTCGCAGCGCACCCACAAGGGCCTGGCCAAGTACGCCATCGAGGAGGCGTACGAACTCGTCGAGGCCATCGAGGACGGCGACCGCGACGAGCTGCGGGAGGAGCTGGGCGACGTGCTCCTCCAGGTCGTCTTCCACGCCCGCATCGCCGAGGAGGACCCCGACGCGCCGTTCTCCGTCGACGACGTGGCCGGCACCATCGTCGACAAGCTCGTCCACCGCCACCCGCACGTCTTCGGCGACGAGAGGGCCGACACCCCCGAGGAGGTCCGGGAGCACTGGCTGCGCACCAAGGCCGCCGAGAAGCAGCGCACCTCGGTCACCGAGGGCGTCCCCCTCGGCCAGCCCGGCCTCGCCCTCGCCGCCAAGCTCCACTCCCGCGTCCGCACCGCGGGCCTCGACGTCCCGCTGCCCTCCGGCGAGGGCATCGGCTACGAACTCCTCGCCCTCGCCGCCCGCGCCGAGTCCGAGGGCACCGACCCCGAGGCGGCCCTGAGAGCGGCGGACCGCGCCTACCGGGACGCGATCCGGGCGGTCGAGGGATGACCGGCAGCTCTTCCGCCCCGGTCCCCGAGCTGTTCAGCTGGGAGTTCGCGAGCGACCCCTACCCCGCCTACGCCTGGCTGCGCGAGCACGCCCCCGTGCACCGCACCCGGCTGCCCAGCGGAGTGGAGGCGTGGCTGGTCACCCGGTACGCCGACGCGAAGCAGGCCCTCGCCGACCCGCGGCTGTCCAAGAACCCGGCCCACCACGCCGAGCCCGCGCACGCCAAGGGCAAGACCGGCATTCCGGGGGAGCGGAAGGCCGAGCTGATGACCCATCTGCTGAATATCGATCCGCCCGACCACACCAGGCTGCGGCGGCTGGTCAGCAAGGCGTTCACGCCCCGTCGCGTGGCCGAGTTCGCGCCCCGGGTGCAGGAGCTGGCCGACGGTCTCATCGACCGGTTCGCCGCCGGCGGCTCCGCCGACCTGATCCACGAGTTCGCCTTCCCGCTGCCCATCTACGCCATCTGCGACCTGCTCGGCGTCCCCCGCGAGGACCAGGACGAGTTCCGGGACTGGGCGGGCATGATGATCCGTCACCAAGGGGGCCCGCGGGGCGGGGTCGCCCGGTCGGTGAAGAAGATGCGCGGCTACCTCGCCGATCTCATCCACCGCAAGCGCGCCGCACTGCCGCCCGAGCCCGCCCCCGGCGAGGACCTCATCTCCGGCCTGATCCGGGCCTCCGACCACGGCGAGCACCTCACCGAGAACGAGGCCGCGGCCATGGCCTTCATCCTGCTCTTCGCAGGGTTCGAGACCACAGTCAACCTCGTGGGCAACGGCGCGTACGCCCTGCTCACCCACCCCGAGCAGCGGGAGCGGCTCCAGGCGTCCCTGGCCGCCGGGGAGCGCGGCCTGCTGGAGACCGGCGTCGAGGAACTCCTGCGCTACGACGGCCCGGTGGAGCTGGCCACCTGGCGCTTCGCCACCCGGCCGCTGACCATCGGCGGACAGGACGTCGCGGCCGGCGACCCCGTCCTCGTCGTCCTCGCGGCCGCCGACCGGGACCCGGAGCGGTTCACCGACCCGGACACCCTGGACCTCGCCCGCCGCGACAGCCAGCACCTCGGGTACGGCCACGGCATCCACTACTGCCTCGGCGCCCCGCTCGCCCGGCTGGAGGGGCAGACGGCGCTGGCCACGCTCCTCACCCGGCTGCCGGACCTCCGCCTCGCCGCGGACCCGGCCGAACTCCGCTGGCGCGGCGGCCTCATCATGCGAGGTCTGCGCACCTTGCCCGTCTCGTTCACACCGCCCGCGTCATCGGCGGGCAACGGTCCGTCGCCGACGCAAAAGTGACACGCGCTCAACTCTGTGATCTTCACGTGATCTGCGCGGCATGAACTTGTGACAAGCGATGATCTCCCTATACGTTCACGGATCAGCGTGGTGTCGAGCGTCATCCGCCGCGCGGTCCCCGTCGTCTCGTGAAAGGTCGTCGCATGCTCTCCGGGAACGGTCGTCACCGCCGCCCCCGCCAGGCACCCGCACTGGTCGTCGCCGCCGGAGTGACCGGCTCCGCCATCGCGATCCCGCTGCTCGGCGCCACCGGCGCCCACGCGGCCGGCTCCGCGAACTGGGACCAGGTCGCCGAGTGCGAGACCGGCGGCGCCTGGAGCCAGAACAGCGGCAACGGGTACTACGGCGGCCTGCAGCTGTCCCAGGAGGCCTGGGAGCAGTACGGCGGTCTGGACTACGCCCCCAGCGCCGACCAGGCCAGTCGCTCCCAGCAGATAGAAATCGCCGAGAAGATACACGCGGCCCAGGGCATCGCCGCCTGGCCGACCTGCGGTCTGCTGGCCGGCCTGGGCAGCGACTCGGGCCTCACGGGCGGTGGCTCCGGCACGGCCGGTGACGGGGCGTCGGAGGGCTCGGACTCCTCGGAGGAGCAGGACACCACCAAGTCGTCCGAATCGCCCGCGACCACCGAAACGCCCGAGTCGTCCCAGTCACCCGAGTCGACCGGCTCGACCGGCTCGACCGGTACGGCCGAGACGCCGGAGTCGACGTCCGGGGCGTCCTCTTCGTCCCCTTCGCCCTCTTCTTCGGCCTCTTCCGCGCCGTCGTCCGACGCCTCGTCCGAGGGTGCGGACCAATCCGCCAAGCCGGACACTTCCTCCGAATCCGACCCCTCCGCCAGCGCCGAACCGCAGGGTGCCGAGGGCTCGTCCGGCTCCGGCAAGCACCGCGGCGGCAGTGCGGACGAGGGCGCGACGGGGGAGGGCCGTACGGACCCGACGGCGGGCCGGCACGCCTCGCGCGACGGTGACGAGCGAGAGGCCGGGGACGGCCGTTACGTCGTCCGCACCGGCGACAGTCTCTGGGCCATCGCCGACTCCCTTGAGATCGACGGCGGATGGCACGCGCTCTACGCCGGCAACGAGGCGGTCGTCGGTGCCGACCCCGACCACATCCTGCCCGGTCAGACGCTCACGGTCACGGGCGAATCGGGCGAAAAGTAGAGGGAGTTCGCGTCACGGTTAGGGGTCGTATGTCCCTTTTGGATCTCGTGAGAGATAGGTCTCAGAAGCCGTGATCGTCTTTGAAAATCCGCGGAGCGCGTGTCTACGGTCATGACCGCTCGCCACCGCGGGCCCCGACAGCCGCAACGCCGAATCCTGCCAGCGGCCGTACGGGAACAGTCGTCGCGTCAAGCGCCGCAGGCAGGAGCGGGGGACCCAAGGTAAGTGCCGCACCGGGCAGTTGAGCCGGAGCGGCTAGGGGTGAAGCCGAGTTCCGGGAGGAACCCGGCCGGGCAACTCAACCGGCCCGAACCCGACAGCTCACCTCGCAGGCGTCGGTGAGGGGATCAACCATGCTGTTTTCCGGCAAGGGCAAGCACCGTCGCCCGTCCAAGGCCACCCGTGTCATCGCCGTCGCCGGCGTCACCGGTGCCGCCGTCGCCGCCCCGCTGATGGCGGCCGGCAACGCCTCCGCCGCCACCGCGTCCGAGTGGGACGCCGTCGCCCAGTGCGAGTCCGGCGGCAACTGGTCCATCAACACCGGCAACGGTTACTACGGCGGTCTGCAGTTCTCCAGCTCCACCTGGGCCGCCTACGGCGGTACGCAGTACGCCTCCTCCGCCGACCAGGCGAGCAAGTCCCAGCAGATCGAGATCGCCGAGAAGGTGCTCGCGGGCCAGGGCAAGGGCGCCTGGCCGGTCTGCGGCACCGGCCTGTCGGGTGCCGCCTACACCGGTGGCGGCTCGCAGGACAGCGGTTCCGGCAGCTCCGAGGGCTCGCAGAGCCAGAGCAGCGGCTCCACCGCCGAGCGCTCCACCGAGCAGAAGGCCTCCCGCTCCTCCGAGCGTCCGGCCGCGGAGCAGAAGGCCGAGAAGCCCGCGAAGAAGACCGTCACCACCCCGACCGGCAAGAAGGTCGAGAAGGGCGACGGCGAGTACAAGGTCGTCAAGGGCGACACCCTCAGCTCGATCGCCGAGGAGCACGACGTCAAGGGCGGCTGGGCGAAGCTCTTCAAGCTGAACGGCGACATCGTCGACGACGCCGACCTGATCTACCCGGGCCAGCAGCTGCACCTGAAGTAAGCGGCGGCCCGCCCCGCGACTCCCGCCCCGGTGCGTGTTCCCCCGTACGCACCGGGGCGGGATTTTCATGTTCCACCTTTGTTCCGTTCGGAAACAATTTACTCTCGGTTCTGTCCAGCGGGTGGGCGATCGGCTGGCCGATCGCCCGGAGCCGGTTAGGCTCGGTCCCGCAGAGCCGCCGCGGTCCCGCGGGACCGCGGCAGACCGAAGCGTCACACTGAAGCGTCACATTGAAGAAGGAGATGCTCGTGCCGTCCATCGACGTCGTCGTAGCCCGGGAAATCCTGGACTCCCGAGGCAACCCCACGGTCGAGGTCGAGGTCGGCCTCGACGACGGCAGCACGGGGCGTGCCGCCGTTCCGTCCGGCGCCTCCACCGGTGCCTTCGAGGCCATCGAACTGCGTGACGGCGACCAGAGCCGTTACCTCGGCAAGGGCGTCGAGAAGGCCGTCCTCGCCGTCATCGAGCAGATCGGCCCGGAGCTGGTCGGTTACGACGCCACCGAGCAGCGCCTGATCGACCAGGCCATGTTCGACCTGGACGCCACCGACAACAAGGCCTCGCTCGGCGCCAACGCCATTCTCGGCGTCTCCCTCGCCGTCGCCCACGCCGCCTCCGAGGCCAGCGACCTGCCGCTCTTCCGCTACCTGGGCGGTCCGAACGCGCACCTGCTGCCGGTGCCGATGATGAACATCCTGAACGGCGGCTCGCACGCCGACTCCAACGTGGACATCCAGGAGTTCATGATCGCCCCGATCGGCGCGGAGTCCTTCTCCGAGGCGCTGCGCTGGGGCGCCGAGGTCTACCACACCCTCAAGAAGGTCCTGAAGAACAAGGGCCTGGCCACCGGCCTCGGCGACGAGGGCGGCTTCGCCCCGAACCTCGGCTCCAACCGCGAGGCCCTCGACCTCATCCTCGAGGCGATCAAGGAGGCCGGGTACACCCCGGGCGAGCAGATCGCCCTCGCGCTCGACGTCGCCGCGTCCGAGTTCTACAAGGACGGCTCCTACTCCTTCGAGGGCAAGCAGCGCACCGCCGCCGAGATGACCGAGTACTACGCCGAGCTGGTCGAGGCGTACCCGCTGGTCTCCATCGAGGACCCGCTGTTCGAGGACGACTGGGACGGCTGGAACACCATCACCGCCAAGCTCGGCGACAAGGTCCAGCTGGTCGGCGACGACCTGTTCGTCACCAACCCGGAGCGCCTGGCCCGCGGCATCGAGGAGAACTCGGCCAACGCCCTGCTGGTCAAGGTCAACCAGATCGGTTCGCTCACCGAGACCCTGGACGCCGTCGAGCTGGCCCAGCGCAACGGCTTCAAGTGCATGATGTCCCACCGCTCCGGCGAGACCGAGGACGTCACCATCGCCGACCTCGCCGTCGCCACCAACTGCGGCCAGATCAAGACCGGCGCCCCGGCCCGCTCCGAGCGCGTCGCCAAGTACAACCAGCTGCTGCGCATCGAGGAGATCCTCGACGACGCCGCGGTGTACGCCGGCCGCAGCGCGTTCCCCCGCTTCAAGGGCTGACGGCCCGGTAGAAGGCAGCGTCGTACGTACGTCCCCGTATCCGGTCCCGTACCGTGTGCGGGGACGTACGCGCGTGCACGGGAGGCGGAGACCAGATGGCCGTGAAGGACCGGGACCGTTTCTCCACCGCGACCAGGATCCGGATCATCGGGGAACAGACCGCGGCCCGGGTCTACCGCTCGCAGACCAAGCGCCAGGCCCGGCGCTCCCGGCTGACCGGCCGGGCCGCGCTGCTCGCGATGGTGCTCTGCTCGCTCGTCGTGGCGCTCGCCTACCCGATACGGCAGTACGTCGCCCAGCGCGCCGAGATCGCCGATCTCCAGCGGGAGCAGCGCGAGACCCGGCAGCGGGTCGAGGACCTGCGCGACCTCAAGGCACGCTGGCAGGACGACGCCTACGCCGAGCAGCAGGTCCGGCTGCGGCTGCACTACGTGATGCCGGGGGAGACGGGGTTCGTCGTCGTCGACCCGGAGGCGGCCGAGCAGACCCGCGCCCGGGCCGGCGCCGCCGACCGCCCCTGGTACCGGAACGTGTGGGACGCGGTCGACAAGGCCGACGCCGTCGCCCTTCGGCAGTGAACCGACCGTGCCGACCGCACCGGCCGCTCCGGCCGCTCCGGCCGCTCCGGCATTGACCCAACAGGAAGACCAGCAGAAGACAGTCATGCAGACTCCCCCGCCGACCACTCCGCGCACCGAGCCGACCGACGCGGACGTGGCGGCCTTCAAGCAGCAGCTCGGACGTCCGCCGCGCGGACTGCGGGCCATCGCGCACCGCTGCCCGTGCGGGCAGCCCGACGTGGTGGAGACGGCGCCGCGGCTGCCCGACGGCACGCCCTTCCCCACGCTGTACTACCTGACGTGTCCGAAGGCGGCCTCCGCCATCGGCACGCTGGAGGCGAACGGCGTGATGAAGGAGATGACCGAGCGGCTGGCCACCGATCCGGAGCTGGCCGCCGCCTACCGCGCCGCGCACGAGGACTACGTCCGGCGCCGCGACGAGATCGAGGAGCTGACCGGCTTCCCGAGCGCGGGCGGCATGCCGGACCGTGTGAAGTGCCTGCACGTGCTGGTCGCCCACTCGCTGGCCGCCGGTCCGGGCGTCAACCCGCTGGGCGACGAGGCGATCGCGATGCTGCCCGAGTGGTGGCGCAAGGGCCCGTGCGTGACGGTTCCCGAGCCGGCCGAGGAGGACGCCAAGTGACCCGGGTCGCCGCCATCGACTGCGGTACGAACTCCATCCGCCTGCTGGTCGCCGACGCCACTGTGTCCGACAGCGCCTCCGGCGCGGGGGCTGCCGCCGAGCTGACCGACCTGGACCGTCGCATGACCATCGTGCGGCTCGGCCAGGGCGTCGACCGCACCGGCCGGCTGGCGCCCGAGGCGCTGGAGCGGACCTTCGCCGCCTGCCGCGAGTACGCCGAGGTCGTCAAGGCGCACGGCGCCGAGCGGCTGCGCTTCGTCGCCACCTCCGCCTCCCGCGACGCGGAGAACCGGGACGACTTCGTGCGCGGCGTGCTGGACATCCTGGGCGTCGAGCCGGAGGTCATCTCGGGCGGCCAGGAGGCCGAGTTCTCCTTCACCGGGGCGACGAGGGAACTGACCGGCCGGGCGGACCTCGACAAGCCCTACCTGGTCGTCGACATCGGCGGCGGCTCCACCGAGTTCGTCGTCGGCGACGACCAGGTGCGCGCCGCCCGCTCCGTGGACGTCGGCTGCGTACGGATGACCGAGCGGCACCTGGTGCGCGACGGCGCGGTGACCGACCCGCCCGCCGCGGAGCAGGTCGCCGCGATGCGGGCCGACATCGAGGCCGCCCTGGACCTGGCCGAGCGGACGGTGCCGCTGCGCGAGGCGCGCACGCTGGTGGGTCTGGCCGGGTCGGTGACGACGGTGTCGGCGATCGCGCAGGGGCTGCCGGAGTACGACTCGGCCGCCATCCACCACTCCCGTGTCTCGCACGACCGGGTCCGGGAGATCACCGACTGGCTGCTGACCTCCACCCACGCCGAGCGCGCGGCGGTGCCCTCCATGCATCCGGGCCGGGTCGACGTGATCGCGGCCGGGTCCCTGGTGCTGCTGGCGATCATGGAGCGGACGGGCGCGGAGGAGGTCGTCGTGAGCGAGCACGACATCCTCGACGGCATCGCGTGGTCGATCGCGTAGGGCGCTCGCGGTGGCGGTGCGGTAGCGGTCTGAGCAGGACGGACGACGATTGAGCGGGCGCCGGGGGGACTCTCGGGGGCCCCCGGTGACGTCCCGTCGGGAAAGTTCGTGAAGTTCTTCACAAGGAATTGGGCCCTGTCGGACGACGAAACCGCGTGCGTTGACCCTTTTGGGGTTTCAACTGCCCTTTGAACGTGTTCAGGTCGGTGTCGCGAGAGGGTCCCGCAGAGCCCTCGCGGGAGGGTGGTCCACCGCTCCCGAAACGCGGAGGTGCAGCTCACGCGGCATTGACAACGGGGTCCCCTACACGCTGGTTCCTTCGCCCGCCATGATCTCCGTCACGTGGGTGGCGGATGGTAGCACAGCACCCACCGATGCTTGTGAAGGGGCGCACGAACCACCCCCCTCAACCGGGTGGATACTCGATGGCATGAGCACCACGGAGCGTCCCAGGATCCTCGTAGTAGGCGGTGGGTACGTAGGCCTGTACGCAGCTCGACGCATCCAGAAGAAGATGCGTTACGGCGAGGCGACCGTCACCGTCGTCGACCCGCGGTCGTACATGACCTACCAGCCCTTCCTCCCCGAAGCCGCCGCCGGCAGCATCTCCCCGCGGCACGTAGTCGTCCCCCTGCGGCGCGTGCTTCCGAAGGCGGAGGTCCTCACCGGCCGGGTCACCACCATCGACCAGGACCGCAAGGTCGCCACCGTCGCGCCGCTGGTCGGCGAGGCGTACGAGCTGCCCTTCGACTACCTGGTCATCGCGATGGGCGCGGTCTCCCGCACCTTCCCGATCCCCGGCCTCGCCGAGCAGGGCATCGGCATGAAGGGCATCGAGGAGTCCATCGGCCTGCGCAACCACGTCCTGGAGCAGCTCGACAAGGCCGACTCCACCACCGACGAGGAGATCCGCCGCAAGGCGCTCACCTTCGTCTTCGTCGGCGGCGGCTTCGCCGGCGCGGAGACCATCGGTGAGGTCGAGGACATGGCCCGGGACGCGGCCAAGTACTACAACAACGTCTCCCGCGAGGACATGCGCTTCGTCCTCGTGGACGCCGCCGACAAGATCCTCCCCGAGGTCGGTCCCAAGCTCGGCCAGTACGGCAAGGAGCACCTCGAGGGCCGCGGCGTCGAGGTCTACCTGTCCACCTCCATGGACTCCTGCGTCGACGGCCACGTGGTGCTGAAGAACGGTCTCGAGGTCGACTCCAACACCATCGTGTGGACGGCCGGCGTCAAGCCCAACCCCGCGCTGGCCCGCTTCGGCCTGCCGCTCGGCCCCCGCGGCCACGTCGACACCCAGGCGACCCTCCAGGTCCAGGGCACCGACTACATCTGGGCCGCGGGCGACAACGCCCAGGTGCCGGACCTCGTCGGCCGCAAGGCGGGCAACGAGAACGCCTGGTGCCCGCCGAACGCCCAGCACGCGCTGCGCCAGGCCAAGGTCCTCGGCGACAACGTGATCTCCGGCATGCGGGGCTTCCCGCAGAAGCCGTACAGCCACGCCAACAAGGGCGCGGTGGCGGGCCTCGGCCTGCACAAGGGCGTCGCGATGATCGTCATGGGCAAGATGAAGATCAAGCTCAAGGGCCGTCTCGCCTGGTACATGCACCGCGGCTACCACGGCATGGCGATGCCGACCTTCAACCGCAAGATCCGCGTCTTCGCGGACTGGACGCTCGGCATGTTCCTCAAGCGCGAGGTCGTCTCCCTCGGCGCGATGGAGACCCCGCGCGAGGAGTTCTACGAGGCCGCCAAGCCCGCCCCGAAGCCCGCCGCGGCGAAGGCCGCCGACAAGGCCGACCAGAGCGAGAAGACCGCGAAGCAGGAGAAGACCGAGGCCAAGGCCTCCTGACCCCCGGTCGCCAGCAGTAGCAGTCCCTCGAAGGGGCCGTCCGCCATCCGTGGTGCGGACGGCCCCTTCGCGCTGTGCGCTTGCCGCGCGTCGGGGCGACAAGTCCGTTGGTGTGTACAGCTATTTTGCCGAGTCGTAACGCGCGCCGGGGACTGTACGGCGGGCTCCCAGGTGTTTACGTGGTGTTGGACATCCGGGATCGCTCGTCACGGAGGACGCCATGGCTGACGCCGCGCTGCGGCTGCAGAACCTCTTCGAACAGTTGCTGGGAGCACCACTCCCGGTGCGTATCCGCGCCTGGGACGGTTCGCAGGCGGGTCCGCCGGGCGCACCGACCCTCGTCGTCCGCAACCGCAGGGCCCTGCGCCGCCTGCTGTTCAAACCGGGTGAACTGGGCCTGGCCCGCGCCTGGGTGGCCGGCGACATCGACATCGACGGAGACCTCTACACCGCCCTCGGCCTGATGGCCGGCCTGATCTGGGAGCGCGACGAGGACGCCCGCGGCCTGGTCGAGGCGCTCCGCGACCCCGAGGTCCGGGCCGCCGTACGCGGACTGGTGAAGCTCGCCGGGCCGCCGCTGCCGCCCGCCCCGCCGCCCGAGGAGGTCCGCCGGGCCCGCGGCCACCTGCACACCAGGCGCAGCGACAAGCGGGCCATCAGCCACCACTACGACGTCGGCAACGACTTCTACGAACTCGTCCTCGGCCCCTCCATGGTGTACTCCTGCGCCTACTGGCCCGCCCCGCCGGCCGAGGGCGGCACCCTGGAGGACGCCCAGCGCGACAAGCTCGAACTCGTCTGCCGCAAGCTGGACCTGAGCCCCGGTCAGCGTCTCCTCGACGTCGGCTGCGGCTGGGGCTCCATGGCGATCCACGCGGCCCGCGAGCACGGCGTGAGCGTCGTCGGCGTGACCCTCTCCCAGGAGCAGGCCGCCTACGCCCGCAAGCGCGTCGCGGACGAGGGGCTCACCGACCGGGTGGAGATCCGCGTCCAGGACTACCGGGACGTCGGGGACGGGCCGTACGAGGCCATCTCCTCCATCGGCATGGCCGAGCACGTCGGCGCCGAGCGCTACCTGGAGTACGCCACCGACCTGCACAAGCTGCTCAAGCCCGGCGGACGGCTGCTGAACCACCAGATCGCCCGCCGGCCGCAGCGGGAGGAGTCCGCCTACAACGTCGACGAGTTCATCGACGCCTACGTCTTCCCCGACGGCGAACTGGCCCCCGTCGGCACCACCGTCACCCAGCTGGAGCGCGCCGGGTTCGAGGTCCGCGACGTGGAGTCGATCCGCGAGCACTACGCGCTCACGCTGCGCCGCTGGGTCGCCAACCTGGAGTCCGACTGGGCGAGCGCCGTCCGGCTCGTCAGCCCCGGCCGTGCCCGGGTCTGGCAGCTGTACATGGCCGCCTCCGCGCTTGCCTTCGAACGCAACCGCATCGGCGTCAACCAGGTCCTCGCGGTGAAGACGCCCGACTCCGGCGCCTCCGGGCTGCCGCTGCGGGCCCGCGTGTGGGGCGCGCCGGGCCGCGCCTGATCCGCAGACGGCCCGAGGGCCGGGCCCCCGTGCGGGGAGCCCGGCCCTCGGTGTTCCGTGTCGCGGCGAGGTCACTCGGTCTTGATCGCGTTCAGCATGTTCAGCCGGGCGGCGTTGCGGGCCGGCCACAGGGCGGCCAGGACGCCCACCAGACCGGCCAGCACCACGAAGATCCCGATCCGGTCCCAGGGCAGGACCAGCGCGTACCCGGGGATCTCCTCGGCGACGGTCTCGCCGATCGCCCAGCCGAGGAAGGTGCCGAGACCGATGCCGACCACCGCGCCGAACACCGAGATGACGACGGCCTCCAGCCGCACCATCCGCTTCACCCGGCGCCGGTCCAGGCCGATCGCGCGCAGCATGCCGATCTCCTGCTGCCGTTCGAAGACCGACATCGCGAGGGTGTTGACGACGCCGAGGACCGCGATGATCAGGGCCATCGCCAGCAGGCCGTACATGACGTTCAGCAGGGTGTTGATGGCGCCGCCGAACTCGTCGCGGATGTCCTGCCGGTCCATCACGGTGATCGCCGGGTTGTCGCCGAGCGCGTCGACGAGGACCTTCTCGTTCGCCGCGGACTGGCCGCCGTCGACCTTCACGAAGATCTCCCGGATGGACGGCTTCGCCTCGTGCCGGTCCATGACCTTCCGGTCGACGAGGACGGGGGAGAGGAACTCGCTGTCCTTGTAGACGGCGCCGACCGTCAGCGTGGCCTTCTCGTCGTCGTCGAAGGTGACCGGGACGGTGTCGCCGGGCCTCCAGCCCCTGCTCTCGGCCGTCTTCTCGGCGACCGCGATCCGGCCCTGGGCCAGCGAGCCCGCGTCGCCGCTGACGACGTCGACGGTCAGGACCTTCTCGATGTCGCCGGGGGTGACCGCCGAGGCGGACACGAAGTCGCCGTCGACCCGGAAGTAGGCGTCCTGCTGCGGCGACACCGCGGACACGCCGTCGGCCTTCTCCAGGGCCGTCAGCGCGGACCGGTCGAGATCGCCTCCGTTGGCCATCGAGACCATGTAGTCGGCCCTGATGTTGTCCGTGGTCATCTTGTCGATGGCCGCGCCGACTGTGACGCCGAGCACCGACAGGGCGGTCACCAGCGTCAGTCCGATGGCCAGCGCCGAGGCGGTGGCGCCGGTACGGCGCGGGTTGCGGACCGCGTTCTGGCCGGCCAGCTTGCCCGCCACCCCGAAGGGCCCGACGAGCAGCGGACGGACGAGTGCGATCACGGGCCGGGACAGCAGCGGGATGAGGACGATCACGCCGATCAGGGCGAAGAAGGCGCCCGCGCCGATGTACATCCGGCCGTCGTCGCCGCCGGCCGAGGCGCCCGCGACGATCCCCGCCGCACCGAGGGCGGTGATGGCCGCGCCGATGGAGTTGCGCACCACCAGCGACTTGGTGGTGGCCACCGCGTGGACGCTGTTCATGGCCGCCACCGGCGGGATCTTCGCGGCCCGGCGGCCGGGCAGCCAGGCGGCGAACACGGTGATCAGCACGCCCACCGCGAACGCCGCGACCACCGGCGTGGCGGACAGGACCAGCGGACCGTCCGGCATCTTCATGTCGGCCGCGGCCATGCCGGAGCGCAGCCCGACGGCCAGACCGACGCCGAGGGCGAAGCCGACGGCCGAGGCCACCAGGCCCACCAGCGCGGCCTCGGCGAGCACCGAGCGGGTGATCTGCCTGCGGGACGCGCCGACGGCGCGCATCAGGGCGATCTCCTTGGTGCGCTGGGCGACCAGCATCGTGAAGGTGTTGGAGATCAGGAAGATGCCGACGAAGAGCGCGATGCCCGCGAAGCCGAGCAGGACCTGCTTGAGGTTGCCCAGGCCCTGTTCGATCTGGTCGGCCTGCTCGTCGGCGAGTGCCCGGCCGGTCTGGGCCTCGGCGGTGTCGGGCAGCAGCGGCTCGACCGCGGCCAGGATCGCGGCATCGTCGGCGCCGGGGGCCGCGGTGACGTTGGCGTCCTCGAAGTAGCCCTTCGCGAGGTACTGCTTCTGGGCGACGGCGGTGTCGAAGAGGACGAGGCTGCCGCCCGCGTTGACGGCGCCGTCCTCGGTGGTGAAGACACCGCTGAGGGTGTACTCCTTCACCGGGCCGTTGGTCGCGACGCGCACCCGGTCGCCGACCTGGTACTCGCCCTTGGCGGCGGACTCCTCGTCCAGGGCGATCTGGTCGTCCTTCACCGGTCCTGAGCCGTCGGTGAACGTGTAGGCGGTGTCCTTGCCGTCCTTGCCGGGCGCGAAGTTGGAGCCCTTGTTGGACCAGCCGACGCCGATGAGCTTCCCGTCGGGGTCGGCGACCCCGGCGAAGCCCTCGACGCGGCCGTACACCCCGGCGACGCCGTCCAGGGCGGAGATCCGGTCGAGGACCTCGCCGGAGAGTCCGTACTCCTTGGGGTTGTCCGGGTCGGCGTACGAGGTGACGGCGACGGCGACGTCCTGGTAGCTCTTGGCCGACTGGTTGCGGAAGGCGTTGGAGAGGGTGTCGGCGAAGACCAGGGTGCCCGACACGAACGCCACGCCGAGCATCACGGCGAGCACGGTCATCAACAGCCTGGCCTTGTGCGCGAAGACGTTGCGCAAGGCGGTACGGAACATGGGGGTCTTCTCTGTCCAGACGTACGGGCGTACGGGGTACGGGGCGGGGGCGGACGGGGAACGGATGGGGAGCGGACGGGGCGGACGGGGAGCGTCAGCTGGTGCGGCCCTTGGCGTCGAACCGCTTCATGCGGTCGAGCACCGAGTCGGCCGTCGGCCCGTACAGCTCGTCGACGATGCGTCCGTCGGCGAGGAAGACCACCCGGTCCGCGTAGGCGGCGGCCACCGGGTCGTGGGTCACCATCACCACGGTCTGGCCCAGTTCCCGCACCGAGTTGCGCAGGAAGCCCAGCACCTCGGCGCCGGAGCGGGAGTCGAGGTTTCCGGTCGGCTCGTCACCGAAGATGATCTCCGGCCGGGAGGCCAGCGCCCGCGCCACGGCGACCCGCTGCTGCTGCCCGCCGGAGAGCTGGGCGGGCCGGTGCCCGAGCCGTCCGGACAGCCCGACCATCTGGATCACGGAGTCCACCCACTGCTTGTCGGGCTTGCGGCCCGCGATGTCCATCGGAAGGGTGATGTTCTCCAGCGCGGTCAGCGTCGGCAGCAGGTTGAACGCCTGGAAGATGAAGCCGATCTTGTCCCGGCGCAGTTTGGTGAGCTGCTTGTCCTTGAGCGAGCCCAGCTCGGTCTCGCCGATGCGCACCGAGCCGGACGAGAAGGTGTCCAGGCCCGCGACGCAGTGCATCAGCGTGGACTTGCCGGAGCCGGAGGGGCCCATGATCGCGGTGAGCTCGGCCTGCCGGAAGTCGATGGAGACCCGGTCCAGGGCGACCACCTGGGTCTCGCCCTGGCCGTAGATCTTGGAAAGCTCCGTGGCGCGCGCGGCCACGAGGGTGGACCGGTCGGCGATGGGTGCGGTGGTCACGGGAAGGGCGCTCCTGTCGGTACGGCGTGTGCGGTGGGCACGGTGTGTGCGGTCGGCACGGTGTGTGCTCGGGGATGTCATCCATCGTCCCGGCCGTACGGCGCCCTGTAGTCAGCCGCTGTTCCGGTTCAGGGGGGCGACTTCGGTCGGACGGGCCGGGCCGGTGTCATACCTGCGGATGACGGGCGACCCCGACGGCGGGGCGGGCGAGAACGGGGCGGGCGCCCTCGTCGAGACGGTGAAATCCCGTCATTCCGCATACAGCGCAGGCGGTCGCACGCAAGGCTGTTGGCATGTGCTGTTGGCCTGCCCTGGTAACTGATGCTCCCTCAGGCGCCAATAAAATAAGACAACATCGGCCGTCCCGCCCGAGGCCGGGAGGAGCGTCCCGATAGGCTCAAGGCACGCGTAGCGGAGCCCATGGCCTGCCCGGATGGTGGAATGCAGACACGGCGAGCTTAAACCTCGCTGCCCCTTCGAGGGCGTGCCGGTTCAAGTCCGGCTCCGGGCACTCTCCTCGCACCTGCGCACATCACGACTCGATGAGCAGGTACAGCGAGGCCGCCGGCCGCCGGGGCGGCGGCCGGCGGCCTCGCTCAGTACTACTTTGCCGTCGTCAGGACCTGGTAGAGGTCTTCCCAGGACTTCGTGACGACGTCGGGTCCGTATGCGGCGGCCTTCTGCAGGGCCGCCCGGGAGAACTTGCGGCGCAGCTGCTCGTCCTCGATGAGACGGATGATGCCCGCGGCCAGGGCCGCCACGTCGAGCTCGGGGACGAGCAGGCCGTCCACGCCGTCCGCGACGAGTTCCCGCGGGCCGACCGGACAGTTGAAGCTGACCACGGGGAGACCGACGTTCATGGCCTCCAGCAGCACCATGCCGAAGCCCTCGGACTTGGAGCTCATCGCGAAGATGGAGCCCTTCGCGAGCTCCTCGTCGAGCGTGCGCGTCGGACCCATGAGGAAGACGTGGTTGTACAGGTGCCTGGTCCGGACGGCCTTGCGCAGGGCTTCCATCTCCGGGCCGTCGCCGTGGACGCGCAGGGTCCACTCCGGGTGGGCTTCCACGACCTGGCCGAACGCCGCGATCAGCTTGTCGATGCCCTTGTTGCCGTCGAGCCGGCCGGCGCTGACGACCTGGGGCCTTGAGAGGTCGCTGCGTGGCACGTCCAGGGAGTGCAGCGCGTTCGGGATGCGCTCGACGCGGACCTGGGGGAAAGCCTCGGCATACGCGGCACGGTCCGCCTCGGTGAGGCAGACGAGCGCGTCCATCTTCACGTAGGCGGCGTCGATGGCCTCGCGCCACTCGCCCTTGTGCGTGGACAGACCCGCGTGCTCCTGGACGACCCGGACCAGCGCCGGGTCGGTGTACTCGGCGACGATCAGGTTGATCGTGGGCCGGGTGCCGATCACGATCCGGTCCTCCAGGCCACGGAGAAAGCGGATCATCGCGCCGATACGGCGGCGGCTGTCGGCGTTCTTGGAGATACCCGCCGGGAACCGCTCGTGCCAGGAGGTGTCCTCGGGGCCCTCGTACCGGTCCCAGTCCACGTACGAGCCGGACCGGTTGTCCACGAGCGCGGTCACCTTCACCCGCGGGTCCAGCGGGAAGGGCGGCTCCTCGTGGTAGCGCAGCATGGTCGCGATCTCGACCTCGTGGCCGCGCTCGACCATGGCGTTGGCCTGGTTGAACACGGTACGGACGGTGCCGCCGACGCCGAACGCGTTGTAGATCAGGTACGTGAGCTTCATGTGGCGCTCCGGTTGGCGTCGTCGCGTCGGGCGCAGCGTATGGAGAGGTCGTCGCCGTCGGTGTAGTACGGCAGTACGGCGACACCTGAGCTGTACTGCTCCGGGAACTTGACGATCTGCTTCTTGCCCGGCATGTCGTCGAGGTGGCGGCCGACCCGAAGAGTCATCTTCTTGCCGCCGCGTGTCGCGAGCACGTGCAGGTCCCAGTGCTCGCGGGGCAACGCGTCCCAGACGGCCAGGTTGCGGACGGACACGACTGTCTCGAAGCGCGCGCCGTCGTTGACGACGGGGAAGAACAGCTGACGCGGTGTGGGCGCCGAGGTACGGGTCACCGTACGCACGAACCGGCCCTTGAGCCGCTCGGCGCCGGACAGGACGGGAAGCTCGGGCCGCTCGCGAGAGGTGAGGCGCAACGTCCAGGACTTGTCCACGGGGACGTCGTCCGACACCCCGCCAGTGACGATCGTCCCCAGGATGCGAATGTGACCGTCGCGCGGCCAGACCCGTCTGATCTCGGCGTGCGGCCGTTCCCCGGCACTGGCTTGCATGGCCACCTTCTCTTCTGTTCCGGTCAATGGCCCACCCCCTGGGGAGGCGGAGAGGTCAGGCAAAGCAGCGGCGCCAGACAGCCGGCGTCGACGTCTCGACACCGAGCGCCGGCACGCCACTGAGGAACGCGCCGACGCTCCGACCGGGAGGAGGCTAGGCGGCGGCCCTGGGGCCGACCACGGTTGACTTCATGACGTCCGTCTCGCCGGCCTCGGCGGCCTCCGGCGACGGGGCCGGCGTCCGCTCGTCCAACGGCACGACCGGCGGCCTGTCCGCCGACTCACCCAGCATGATCTGCCGTATGACCCGCTCGGCCGCCCGGCCGTCGTCGTACTCGCAGAACTTGCGGCGGAAGGTGTCGCGCAGGGTGTCCGACTGCTCGTTGCGCCAAGCGCCGCTGACGAAGATCTCGTGCAGTTCGTTCTGGGTGCGAGCGACGTGCCCGGGCGGCTCCTCCGTGACGTCGAAGTACACACCGCGGGAGATCTTGTACGCGTCCCAGTCGTTGGCGTAGATCACGATCGGCCGGTCGAGGTTGGCGTAGTCGAACATGATCGACGAGTAGTCCGCCAGCAGCACGTCCGCGGCGAGCTGCAGCTCCTCCGAGGAGGTGTGGGAGGTGACGTCGATGACCCGGGCCGAATCCTGCAACGCTCGCAGTTCCGCGGTCTGTTCGTAGAAGTGGTGGCCCCGCATCAGCACCACGAACTCGTCACCGAGGGCTTCGGCGAGACGGGCGACGTCGAGCTGGGGGACGTAGCTCTTGGTGTAGTCCCGGTGGGTCGGCGCGTAGAGAACGGCGGTCTTCCCCCGCGGAATGCCGAGCCCCTCCCGAATGCGACGGACGTCGGCGGCAGTCGACGTGTAGAAGACGTCATTGCGCGGGTAGCCGCTCTCCAGCGGTGCGAAGGAGCACGGAAAGGCCCGCTCCCAGATCTCCGAGGAGAACCGGTTGGAGGAGATGCAGTAGTCCCAGCGGTCCGAGCGCTCCAGGAGTTTCCTGAAGTTGGTGCCCTTCGCGGCGACCGGGTGCGGCAGCAAGTGGATGCCCATGGTCTTGAGCGGCGTACCGTGCTGCGTCTGCACGTGGACGGTGCCGGGCCGCTTGACGAAGCGGTCCTCGAAGTTGACGTTGTTGAAGAAGTACTTGGCGCGCGCCATGATCTCCCAGTACCTGGCGGTCCCCGGGATCACGTAATCGGTGCCGGGCGGGAGCTTCTTCACCTCGTCCGGCTTGGCGACGACCACGCCCTTGATGTGCGGGGCTATCTCCTTGGCCTTTGCGTGCAAAGCAGCGGGGTTGCACACGTAACCGCGACCCCAGTAGGACGAGTAGACGGCCAGATTCTGGTCGACGGGCTGCTTGAGTGCGGCTTCGTAAAGGCGGTCCATCCGCTTGACGGCCGCCTTCTTCCGGGTCTCGCGCACCGTCTTGCGGACTTTGCGTCGGCCGTTGTTGGCGACCTTCAGAGTCTGGTAGACCGGGTAGGCGCCGCGTGCGATGAGTGCGTGCCGTATGCCCGTGTGTCCCTCTGGCCGCACGTAGCCGGTCGGCACATAGCGCCGATAGTGACGATGTGCTTGTGCGAAGAATTCGGCGCGCAGCTCTTCAGGCACTCGGTTGCTCTTCGCCAGAATGGCGATGAAGTGGTCGATCATCTTGGTGAAGAGCTGGGCCCGCCACTCACCGAGGGACGGGTCGCTGTCGATGAAGGCGAAGACCCGCTCGTACTGGTCGAAGATGTCGAAGTGCTTGCGGCTGACGGTGCGAAGGATGTTGCCCTGGCGGCGCTGGCGGTAGTGGACGACCACGTGGTCGAGGGCGGCGATCCGGTCGGCCGCCATCAGGACCGGGAAGGTCCAGGGAGTGTCCTCGTAGTACCCCGGGGGGAATTCGAAGCCGCGCTGCTCGATGAACTCACGCCGGTAGACCTTGTTCCACACCACCATGATCAGGGTGAGGAACTCCGGTCTCTGCTTCGCAGTGAAGACCTCCGGCCCCTGCGTCCTGAAGACGGATGCCAGGCTGTTGCGCGTCTCCCCGCCCCACCAGAATGTGCGCGCGTAGTCGAAGATCAGAACATCCGGGTCGGCGGTCTGATCCAGCCGGTCCGCAATGAGCTGAAGCGAGCCGGGCGTAAGCGTGTCGTCGCTGTCGAGGAAGAAGAGGTAGTCGCCGCGCGCCATCTCCATGCCGGCGTTCCGTGCCCGGCCCAGGCCCACGTTCTCGGGCAGGTGCAGTGCCCGCACCCTCTCGTCGGCCTCGGCGTATTCGTCGACGATCTCTCCGCAGCGGTCGGGAGAGCGGTCGTTGACGGCGATTACCTCGATGTCACGGAAGGACTGGTCGAGGATGGAGTCGAGACACTCCTGCAAGAAGGGCTGAACTTGGTAAATCGGCACAATCACGCTGATACGCGGCTTCGACACGCCCTGCTCTTCCAATCCTTCGACCGCACCGGTTCGCTGTCCGGGTTCGGGTTCGGGTCCTGAGTCTTTCGTCATCCTGGGGGCCTGGAGGGCAGGCGCGTGGTTGACAGATGAGGCAGGATACACTGACGAACAGTTCATATGTTAGGCGCATGGCCTGACGCTCCGTTCGGCGATCCTGCGGCCTGTGACGTGAATCATGACTTCGTGGTCGACGGTGATGTGACGTAGTCGGTGATCATGCGCCTGCGCCTCCTTTCGGAACGTGAAAGCCCGGTCTTCGGCTTCTGCCGATGAGTGGCGGGAATGCGTCGTTTCCGGCCAACGGGCCTCTTGACGGCATCGGTTCCCCGACGGCCGCATGCGTCTTGACCTCAACGTGTGCCATAGGCCACCCGATTGACCCGGAGCGGCTGTGCGCGACAGCGGGTGTCGTGTCGCTCGTGTTCCCACGGGAACACTCCGGCCGGGCTTGGCGAGCACACCCGGGAGGATCCGCGCAGTTCTGCGGGAATCCGGCGAATCCACGGTGTCGTCGCAGGTCAGAGGAGGTTGGCGGCTAGGGTTCAAGTCTGGCGTCGGGGCCGGCCAGCGCGCTCGTCAGGTCGGCCAGCCTCCGGTGGAGCTCGGGATGGTGCGCGGACTCCGGAGCCCGCGGTGGCCCGGACAGGGACCGTCGGAGGGCGAGTGAGCCGGGCAGACCCGCATGGGCCGCACCGGTCAGTGCCTCCACATGGCGCCCGACCAGGGCCGCTGCGTCGGGATCCGGCGCCGGCAGGCGGCCGAGCACCGTCCAGGACAGCAGGCGTCGTACCGCCAGGACGGTCGGCCACAGCCGGTCCGCCGTGCCGCTCGTACGGATCTCCTCGGTGGGCACGGCGGCGTGCATGTCCCACAGTTCCGTCATCCGCTGCCAGGCCATGCCCTCGCAGGCGACCCGGACCGCCCCCGTCCGCAGACGCTCCTGCACGGCGGCCCCCGTCCCGGCCACGGCGTTCGCCACCGCCGCGCACACCCGCCGCCGGGGCACACCGCCCAGCAGCAGCGCGGTGGCCACGCCGAGCATCAGTCCGAGGGTCAGGTCGAGGAGCCGGAAGGCGGCGAGCCGGCCCAGGCCGGTCGGGACGGCGGTGGCGACCAGCAGCAGCGCCACCGGCGTGTTCAGCAGGGTGCGCGTGAGGAGGGCGCCGGGCGGCAGGCCCCGCGAGACCGCGTGCGCGACGGTGGCGACGGCCACCGTCACCCAGGTGCCCGGCTGGTAGGAGTGGAAGACCAGGGCCGTGAGCGCCACCCCGCTCACGGTTCCGACGAACCGGGCCCGCGCGCGCCGGGCGGGCTGCTGGCCGGGGCCGCCCTGGAGGGCGGCTGCCCCGCCCACCGCCACCCACGCCGGGTGCAGGAGCGGAAGCAGGGCGCCCAGCACGGTGCCCACCGCGACGGCGAGCCCGACCCGGAGGGCGACCGGGAGACCGGGGGAGGACCGGGACAGCAGGCGGCGCAGTTCCGCGAGCAGGCTCTTGCGGGGTGGCAACGGCACCGGCCACAGCCGGTGGGCGGTCTCCAGGAGCTCCCGAGCGGTGGCCGGGCCGCCGGGGCAGGGGCCCGGCACGCCGCCCGCCGCGATCCTCCCGGCCGCGGCCCGCAGCCACGCGACCCGTTCGGGCGACACCGGCTCCCCGCCCCGTTCCGCTGCGTTCTGCACCGTGTCGAGCAGGGTCTCGAGCCCGGTCATCAGGGCGTACAGCGTCATCCGCCGGGGCGCGGGCTCCGGTGCGCTCTCTTCGCCGTGTCCTTCGCGGGCGTCGTTCAGCGCCGCCCAGGCCCGGTGCACGGCCGCGTAGGCGTCCGGCCCCGTGACGGAGGCAAGACCCCGCGGCCCCGGCACACCGGCCCCGGCCGCGGTTCCGGTCCCGGCCTCGGACTCAGCCCCGGTCCCGGCCTCGGAGCCTCCTCGGGCGCCGGTCCGTGCCTCCGCGAAGTCCGCCACCGACCGGAAGGCGGCCGACACCTCCCGCTCCTCGGGTCCGTACGGGCGGGACAGCCGGCCCGACATGCCTGCCAGCCAGGACACGGCCGCCCCGAGGGCCAGGCAGCCGGCCCGGACCGCGGTTTCCGAGGGCGGGGCCGGTGGCAGGAAGGCTGCCATGGCGGCGACGAGGACGACGAAGTAGCTGCCCGGTCCGCTCAGCCGCAGCGTGCGCACCACGAGGGTGGCCGCGACGGAGACCACGGAGAGCACCCCCACCATGGCCCACACCTCTCCGGCGGCGGCGGAGCCCGCGGCGAAGGCCACGAGGAAGGCCGCCGAGAGGATCACGAGCAGGGGCCCCCGCCGGGGGTAGGGGTCGCGGGCGCCGTACGCGTCCACGTAGCAGCCCATCGCGGCGAAGATCCCGTAGTGGATCCCGCCGACCGCCGTGACCGTGCCGAGGGAGAACCCGAAGGCGAGCAGCGAGCGCGCGGCGCGCCCCCGGTCGAACCGCGGCAGTGCCGCCCGCCACCGGTGCGCCGTCCGGGTGGCGGCCGCGCTCACCACAGGGCCTGGGCGACCGCCATGCCCGCGAACGACAGCCCCAGACCGAGGGCGACCGTCACGCACACATAGGCGGCGGCTCCGGCCAGCCGGCGGGCGCTCGCCATGGAGTGGACCTCGTTGGAGAACGTCGACCAGGTGGACAGCGCGCCGCAGAAGCCGGTGGACAGCAGGGCCTGGCCGGACTCGCCGAGCGCTCCCTCGGTGCCCGCCTGGACGAGGAAGCCCAGCAGCAGGGCCGCGGCCATGTTGGCGAGGAACGTGCCCCAGTGGAAGGAGGACCGCAGGTGCTCCCGCGTCGCCGTACCGATCAGATGGCGGGCGGGGGCGCCGACCGCTCCGCCCGCCAGGACCAGCAGCCACTCACCCATCAGGAACCACCGCCCTCTCCGGTCCGCGCACCCCGGGGCCGCCCCAGGAGCAGGCGTGCCACGACCACGCCCAGGACCACCGCCAACAGGGCCCCCGCCACGGTCAGCAGGAGGTTGGCCACGGCGTAGCCCGGCTGACCGTTCTCGAACAGCCGGCGGGTGTCGTCCGTGTAGGACGAGAAGGTCGTGAAGCCGCCGAGGACACCGGTGCCGAGGAAGGGGTTCAGCAGGCGCGGGGCGCCGGTGAACCGTTCCTTGAGCGCGACGGTCAGCACGCCCATCAGGAAGCAGCCCACCACGTTGATCAGCAGGGTCGTCACCGGGAAGGCGGCCCCACCCGTCTGCCACAGCAGCGCGGCGTCGCTGCCGTTGCGCCACAGGCGGGAGGCTCCGTAGCGCAGCAGGGCGCCTCCCGCACCACCCACCGCCACCGCCGCGACCACGGGCATCCGTGAGCCGGCCGTGGAGTCCGGGTGCGAGTGAAGGTGCATATCGCCAATAAGGTGCATATCGTCACACTAGCTGGCGATCGATCATGCGGCCGCGCGTGCACGGACGACAGTTCCCCTGCCCCTCGATGGCTCGTCGGGGGCCTCAAGTCCTGCGCGAAGGAGCCCGCGTGGCCTGGCAGTCGTCCGAACACGGTCCCGGGGCTCCGCCACCGCCGCGGACGGCCGCGCACCCTTGGAAGGGGACCGCGCTCGGCGCGCTGCGCGGCGTGGGACAGGTGGACTTCCAGGCGAGCGTGTGGTGTTCGCTCGTCATCCTCGTAGCCCTCTGGGTGGCGGGCTGGGAGATCGGCCTGTTCGCCACGATCGGGGCGGCGGTCTCCACGCTGACGGCGCGGCTGCTGGCGGTCTCGCACGACTCCCTGACCCAGGGGCTGATGACCTACTGCGGTGTGCTGGGCGGCATCGCCATGGTGGTGTATCTCGGCCACCACCCCTCGACCTACGTCATGGCCGTGTGCGCGGCCGTGACGTGCACGCTCATCACCGCAGCCCTCGGCAACCTGCTGCGCCCCTTCGGCCTGAAGGCGTTCACCGGGCCGTTCTGCCTGGTCTCCCTGGTGATGGTGCTCGGCGCCCCCTCGTTCGAGCGGGTCTGGCACGGGACGCCCGCGTCCGCCGTCACCCCGGCCACACCGAAGAGCCCCTACGTCAGCTGGACGGACCTGTGGCAGGGCTTCTTCTCCAACGTCTCCCAGATCTTCTTCGTCGAGACCTGGTACGTCGGCCTGATCATGCTGGCCGGCCTCTTCCTGGCCGGGTGGAGGGTGGGGCTGTACGCCGTGCTGGGCAGCGTCGTCGGGATCCTCACCGCGTGGGCGCTCGGCGCCCCGGCCGCACTGATCGGCGAGGGGATCTACGGCTACAACGCGGTCCTGACGAGCCTCGCGTTCGGCGTCGTCCTGCTGCGTCCCACCGGCTGGAACCTCGCCTACACGGTGCTGGCCGCCGCCGCCACCACCGCCCTGACGGCCTCCCTGTCGGTGCTGTTCGAGTCCTTCGGCAGCCACACCTTCACCTGGCCGTTCAACATCGCCACCTGGGCCCTGCTGGCGGCCGTGCCCGTCCTGTCCCGCATCACCCTGCGCGCCGACGACTCCTGACCACCCGGCCCGCCCACGACCGCGTCACGCCCCCCGCGTCACCGAGGAAGGCAGTCCCATGAACCTGGCCCCCCGAGAGATCGACAAGCTGCTGGTGTACGTCGTGGCCGACCTGGCCCGCAAACGCCGCGAGCGCGGCCTGAAACTCAACTACAGCGAGTCGGTGGCGCTCATCACCGAGGCCATCCTGGAAGCCGCCCGGGACGGCAGGACCGTCGCCGACTGCATGGAACTGGGCCGGCAGGTGGTCGGCGAGCAGCAGACCATGCCGGGCGTGCGGGAGATGCTGCCGCTGCTCCAGGTCGAGGCCACCTTCGACGACGGCAACAAGCTCGTCTCCTGCCACGACCCGGTCGGCGGCTGACCGTGCGCCGCGGCACGGTGGTCGCGGTCTGCGGCCACGAGAGCGACGGCGGACACGCCCTGCGGGACCTGGTGGATCCCCGTGTCTCCTGCGTGTCCGGCGGGCGTGAACTGCTCCGCCGCGTCCGCGCGTCGCGCTCCCGGGGCGAGGAGGTCTGCGTGGTGCCGATGACGCTGGGCCGCGACCCGGAGCTGGTCGCCGACGCCGCCCGCACCCTGCTGGGCCTGTCCCCCGAGGAGCGCGCGGGGACCGTGCTGGCCGAGCCGTTCGGGACCGCGGAGCACCTGGTCGGCTGGCTCAGAGCGGCGGCCACGCGGGTGCCGCGGGACCGGGCGCTGCTGGTCACCGCGCCCTCCGGCGACCCGTTCGCCGACGCGGACCTGTTCCGCATCGCGCGCCTGGTGCGGCAGTACGGCCGGCACCGCACGGTCGAGGTGGCCCTCGCCGGCGGCGACCCGGACCCGGCCGAGGGCGTGCGGCGCTGCCGGGCCCTGGGCGCGGAGCGCGTCGTGCTGCTCGCGGCCGCCTGGGTGACGCCGGGCGTGCCGGCCCCCGCGCACTGCGAGACCGGCGGGCCGCTCCTGACGGCGTCCGCGACGGCGGGCGTACTCGACGCGCGCGTCCGCGACGCCTGGCACCGGCGCGACCGGCACGGCGACGACGGCCTGCCCCGCGCCCTCACCGCGACCCACGGCCACGGGCACTCCCACAGCCACGGTCCGGAGGGTCACGACCACGACCACGGCCACAGCCACGGCCCGGACGGTCACGACCACGGGCACGGTGCGGGAGAGGGCGGTTCCGCCCGCCAAGCGGCCGGTGCTCCGGCCGCCGTACCCGCCGCCCCGGCTCCGGTCCCCGCCCACGGCGTCCCCTCCGTCCCCCACGTCCTCCCATCCAGCAGGAGCCTTCGATGAAACTCCCTCCGCGATACCAGTACGGCGACGACCCGATCGAGATCAACGCCGGCCGGCGGACCCTCAAGGTCACGGTCAGCAACACCGGCGACCGGGCCGTCCAGGTCGGTTCGGACTACCACTTCTTCGAGGCGAACTCCGCCCTCGAGTTCGACCGCGACGCCACGCTCGGCATGCACCTGAACATCGCCGCCGGCACGTCCGTCCGCTTCGAGCCCGGCGGCACCCGCGAGGTCGAACTGTGCGCCTACGCCGGCACCGGCCGCCTCACCGGTTTCAGCGGCCTCCTCAACGGCAGCGTCAAGTCGCACCCCGCCAGGGTCGAGGCCGTGAGCCGGGCGCTGCAGCGCGGGTTCCGGGGGACGGGCGGCACCGGTGGCACGCAGAAGGCGGAGCCGGGCAAGGGCGGCGCCAAGAAGTCCAAGAAGAAGGGATCCAACTGACATGCCGACCCTGACCCGCAAGCAGTACGCCGACCTGTTCGGCCCCACGGTGGGCGACCGGTTCCGGCTGGCCGACACCAACCTCGTGGTGGAGGTCGAGAAGGACGTCCGCGAGGGTTCGTACGGCGACGAGGTGGTCTACGGCGGCGGCAAGACCATGCGCGACGGCATGGCCTCGGATCCGCAGGCCACCGCCGCGCAGGGCGCCCTCGACCTGGTCATCACCAACGTGGTGGTCATGGACCCGGTGATCGGCGTGGTCAAGTGCGACATCGGCGTCAAGGACGGGTTCATCGCGGGGATCGGCAAGTCCGGAAACCCGCAGACCCAGGATGCCGTCGACCCCCGGCTCGTGGTCGGCACCGGCACCGAGGTGATCGCCGGCGAGCACCTGATCGCCACCGCCGGGGCGCTGGACTCGCACGTGCACTTCATCTCGCCCCAGCAGTGCGAGCAGGCGCTCAGCAACGGCATCACCACGCTCTTCGGCGGCGGCACCGGGCCGACGGACGGGACCAACGGCACCACCTGCACCCCCGGCCCCTACAACATCGCCCGCATCCTGGAGGCGGCCGAGGACCTGCCGGTCAACATCGGCATCATGGGCAAGGGCAACGGCAGCCTCCCCGCGGCGCTGGACGAGCAGATCGAGGCGGGCGCCGCCGCGCTCAAGGTCCACGAGGACTGGGGCTCCACCCCCGCCGTCATCGACAACGCGCTGGCCGTCGCCGACCGGCACGACGTGCAGGTCGCCATCCACACCGACACCCTCAACGAGGGCGGCTTCTTCGAGGACACCCGGTCCGCGATCGACGGACGGACGATCCACACCTTCCACAGCGAGGGCGCCGGCGGCGGCCACGCCCCCGACATCCTGCGGGTCACCGGCGAGCCCAACATCCTGCCGTCGTCGACCAACCCGACGCTGCCGTACACCAAGAACTCCGTGGACGAGCTGCTGGACATGGTGATGG
This sequence comes from Streptomyces sp. NPDC111628, assembly GCF_055635195.1. Taxonomy (NCBI): domain Bacteria; kingdom Bacillati; phylum Actinomycetota; class Actinomycetes; order Kitasatosporales; family Streptomycetaceae; genus Streptomyces; species Streptomyces sp. NPDC111628. The sequence continues at coordinate 332,156 of NZ_JBVKBZ010000009.1, forward strand.
TGTGCCACCACCTCAGCCACGACATCCCCGAGGACGTGGCGTTCGCCGACAGCCGGGTGCGGGCGGAGACCATCGCGGCCGAGACGGTCCTGCACGACCGGGGCATCATCAGCATGATCTCGTCCGACTCGCAGGCCATGGGCCGCGTCGGTGAATCCGTCACCCGCGCCTTCCAGATCGCGCACGTGTGCAAGGAGGCCTTCGGCCCGCTGCCCGAGGACTCCGCGCGCAACGACAACCAGCGTGTGCTGCGCTACCTCGCCAAGGCCACCATCAACCCGGCCATCGCATGCGGGGTGGCCGACTACGTGGGGACGCTGGAGGCGGGCAAGCTCGCGGACATCGTGCTGTGGCCCATGCACTCCTTCGGCGCCAAGCCCAAGATGGTCATCAAGGGCGGCATCGTCTCCTGGGCGCAGATGGGCGACCCGAACGCCTCGTTGCCCACCCCCCAGCCCGTGTACTACCGGCCGTCCTTCGGCCAGTTCGGGCGCGCCATGCAGTCGACGCACGTCACCTTCATGTCCCAGGCCGGCATCGCGGCCGGGGTGCCGGAGAGGCTCGGCCTCCGGCGCAGGGTCCTGCCGGTGCTCAAGACCCGCACGATCGGCAAGCACAACATGGTCCGCAACGACGTGCTGCCCGACATCGAGGTGGACCCGGAGACGTACAAGGTCACGGTCGACGGCGAGGTCGCGACCATCGAACCGGCCCAGAAACTCCCCCTCAACCAGCTCTTCTTCCTCGCCTGAGCCCGATGTACCGCGACGAGAGGACCACGACGGCCGAGGTGGCCGAGGACGACGTGACGGGCGACGACGGGTCGGGCGGCGCGGACGCGGCGGCTCCCGGCCTCGACCTGGACCACCTCCTCGTCGGCCTGCAACTGACCGATTCGGCGTTTCCCAGCGGCTTCTACACCCTCTCCCACGGCCTGGAGGGCTTCGTGCAGCAGGGGGCGGTCGACCGCGACTCCCTGGCCGCGCTGCTGCACGACGTGCTCCGGCACGGCGTCGGCCCGGCCGACGCCACCGCGCTCGCCCTGGCCCACCGGGCCGCCGCGGCCGACGACTGGGATGCGGTGGCCGCGACGGACCGCCGCCTGTACGCCACGAAGCTGGGCCGCGAGACGCGGCAGGCGGCGACGCGGACCGGACGTCAGTTGCTGGACCTCGCGGCCGAGGTCTTCGGCGCGCCCGGTGTCGCCCACTACCACCGCGTGGTGACGGAGCGCCGGGCACCGGGCACCCAGGCCGTCGCCGCGGGCGTCGTGTACGCGGCGACCGGGGTGCCCGTCCGGCAGGCCGTCGCCGCCGACCTGTTCGCGTTCTGCGCCAGCTTCGCCGGGGCGGCGCTGCGGCTGCGGCTGACCGACCACCGGCTGGCCCAGAGCCTGCTGCGACAGGCCGCACCGGTGATCGAGGAGACCACCCGGGCGGCGGTGGACCGCGGGATCGAGGACCTCGGTGCGACCACGTACGCGGTGGACGTCATGTCGGCCCGTCACGAGCGGGCCCCGGCACGGCTGTTCGCGAGCTGACCACCACCCGACCCGTCCGCCGGCCGCGAGGGCCGGCGGGCACGACCAGGAGAAGAGGAAGGCAAGTGCGGGACAACGTGCTGCGCGTGGGAATCGGCGGACCCGTCGGATCGGGCAAGACCGCCCTCATCGAGGCCCTCGTGCCGATTCTGATCGAACGGGGTCATCGGCCCGCCGTGATCACCAACGACATCTACACCCAGGAGGACGCCCAGCACATCCGCCGCACGCTCGACGGGGTGCTGGAGGGCGACCGGGTGGTGGGCGTCGAGACGGGCGCCTGCCCGCACACCGCCGTCCGCGACGACCCCACGATGAACCTGGCTGCGGGCGCGGAGATGCTGGAACGCTTCCCCGACACCGACGTCCTGCTCTACGAGAGCGGCGGCGACAACCTGACCCTCACCTTCAGCCCCGCCCTGGTCGACGTGTTCGTCTTCGTCCTGGACACCGCCGAGGGCGAGAAGATGCCGCGCAAGCGGGGGCCGGGCATCACCGACTCCGACCTGCTCGTCATCAACAAGATCGACATCGCCCGGTACGTCCGCACCGACCTCGGCGTCATGGAGTCCGACGCCCACACCGTGCGCGGCGAGGGGCCCGTGGTGCTCACCGACTGTCTCACCGGAAAGGGCGTCGACGACGTCCTCGCCTTCCTCGAGTCCCGGCGTGAGGTCCTGATCTGACATGCCGGCCGTCCGCGACCGGCTCGCGCCGGAGTACTACGAGCCAGGCAGGCTTCCCCGGGAGCTGTCGGCGCTCTCCGCCGTACCCGAGACCCTGGGCCCGGGCTCGCCCGCCAAGGTCGGCATCCTCGACCTCGGGTTCGTCCGCCGGGGCGAGCGCACCGAACTCGTCGAGCGGTACCAGAAGACGCCGCTGGAGATCATGCGCCCGCTCTACGTGGACCCGGCGCTGCCCGGCATGGCGTGCACCTACGTGATGGCCACGGGCGGCGGCGTCGCCCAGGCCGACCGCTACCGCCAGGACCTGCGGTGCGGTCCGGGCACCCAGGCGCTGTTCACCACGCAGGCGGCCACGAAGGTCTACCGGATGGAGCAGGACTACGCGACCCAGCTCGTGCGGCTCAGCGCGGACGAGGGCGCCTACGTCGAGTACCTGCCCGATCCGCTCATCCCCTTCCGGGGGGCGCGCTTCCACCAGGACGTGGTGCTCACCGTCGACGAGGACGCCACGGTCGTCTACGGGGAGGCCGTCACCGCCGGCCGGCTCGCCCGCGGCGAGCGGCACGCGTACACCGTCCTCACCGGCGACCTGGAGATCCGCCGGCCCGACGGCACCCTGCTGGCGGTGGACACGCTGCGGCTCACACCGCAGCGGGCGGGCGGAGTGGACGGCCCGGGCGTCTTCGCCGGGCACGACCACGTCGCCTCGCTGTTCGTGGTGAGCGGCAGGCGTCCCGCCGCCGAGATCGCCGACGCCCTGCACGCGTCCCTGGAGGGACGTGAGGTCCTGCACGGGGCGAGTGTGCTCCCCGACGACTGCGGGGCCTGGGTGCGGATCCTCGGCCACGAGGAGCCCCGGGTCACCGAGGCCGTCCGGGCCGCGTGGGACGCCGTACGCCGGCTGCTCACCGGCCACCCCGTACCCGACCTGCGTAAACCGTAACCCCACCGCCCCCGCCCGCTCAGGAGACCGTGCCCGTGATCACCGCGCCCGCCCCCATGCCCCCCGCCTACGACTCGGGCGACACCGCCTGGATGCTGGCCGCGGCGGCCATGGTGCTGTTGATGACCCCCGCCCTCGCCTTCTTCTACGGCGGCATGGTCCGCACCAAGCACATCCTGGTCATGCTCAAGATGAGCTTCGCCTCGCTGTGCTTCGTCACCATTCTCTGGTTCATCGTCGGGTACTCGCTCGCTTTCGGCCCCGACGTGGGAGGCGTCGGACTCATCGGCAACCTCGACCACGCCTTCCTGCGCGGCATCGAGCCGAACACCCTGACCGGGTCCATCCCGACCTATGTGTACGCCACCTTCCAGATGGGCTTCGCCATCGTCACGGTGGCGCTGATCAGCGGCTCGATCGCCGGCCGGGCCACGATGCGGGGCTGGCTGGTCTTCTCGGTGCTGTGGCTGCTGATCGTGTACGTGCCGGTCGCGCACTGGGTCTTCGACACCGAGCACGGCTGGATCACCAAGCACCTGGGCGCGCTGGACTTCGCCGGGGGCCTGCCGGTGGAGCTGAACTCCGGCATCGCCGGGCTGGCCGTCGCGCTGGTCGTCAGAGGTCCGGCGGACTTCCGGCGCAAGGAGCCGACGCCCAACAACATCCCCCTGGTCATGATCGGCGTCGCGCTGCTCTGGTTCGGCTGGCTGGCCTTCAACGCGGGGTCGGCCGTCCGCGACACCGGCACCGCCGCCACGGCCTTCATCAACACCCAGCTCGGCGCGGCCGGTGCGATGGTCACCTGGCCGTTGGTCGAGTACTGGCGCACCCGGCGGGTCACCATGATGGGCGTGGGCTCGTCGGCCGTGGCCGGCATGGTGGCCATCACCCCCGCCTGCGGGGAGATCGACCCCGGCGGCGCGCTGGTGACCGGACTCGTCGCGGGCTTCGTCTGCGCGTTCGCCGTCACCCTCAAGTACCGGCTGAACGTGGACGACACCCTGGACGTGGTCGGCGTGCACGGCGCGGGCGGCCTGGTCGGACTGCTCATGGTCGGCTTCTTCGCCACCTCCACGGTCAGCGGCAAGGAAGGCGTCTTCTACGGGGGCGGCGGCTCCCTGCTCTGGAAGCAGATCGTCGCCATCCTCGCCGTGGCCGCCTTCTCCTTCGTCCTGACCTGGATCCTCGCCAAGGCCGTGGACGCCGTCGTCGGCTTCGCCCAGAAGGAGACGTACGCCGCCGTACCGGGGCGGGACGAGGAGCGGGCCTACGACTTCCGCACCGCCGCACGCCTGGACGCCCTCGCGGGCGCCGGCCGGGGCAGCGACCGGGAACTTCTGGCCGAGATCCAGCGCCTGCTGCGGGAGAACAGGGACGGCTGAGGCAGGGTGTCCGGTTCGCCCGTTGACAGTGGTGCGCGGGAGGCCGAGACTCGGCGTCAGATGATGGTGAAGGAAATTTCACCATGCGAACACCTGCTGCGGACAACCGCCGCGAACAACTGGTGATTCGAGCAAGGCAACGACGCCGATCGAAGGGAACGACCGATGCGCACCACCGTCGGCATCATCGGGGCAGGCCCCGCGGGGCTCCTGCTGGCCCGGCTGCTGCACAACGCCGGGATCGACTCGGTCGTCCTGGAGAGCCGCGACCGTGCGTACGTCGAGCGCAGGCAGCGCGCCGGGATCCTGGAGCAGGGCACGGTGGACGTGCTGCGCGAGGCCGGGGCCGGGGAGCGGATGGACCGGGTGGGGCTGCGCCACGACGGCATCGAGCTGCGGTTCGCCCGCCGCCGCCACCGCGTCGACTTCCCCGCGCTCACCGGCGGCAGGTCCGTCATGGTCTACGCCCAGACCGAGGTCTGCAAGGACCTCATCGCCCTCCAGCTGGAGGAGGGCGGCCCGCTGCTGTTCGAGGCGGAGGCGCTGGCGGTGGAAGGCGCCGAGACGGACCGCCCGCGCGTCCGCTTCCGCCACCAGGGCGCCGAGGACGTGCTGGAGTGCGACTACGTCGTCGGCTGCGACGGCTTCTGGGGAGTGGCCCGGAGCGCGGTCCCGGACGGGCGCACCTTCGAGCGGACGTACCCCTTCTCCTGGCTCGGCATCCTCGCCGACGTCGCCCCCTCGCACGACGAACTGGTCTACGCCCGGCACGACCGCGGCTTCGCCCTGCTGTCCATGCGCTCCCCGTCCGTCTCCCGCCTCTACCTCCAGGTCCCCGCGGACACGGACGCCGACAGCTGGGGCGACGAGGAGATCTGGGACGAGCTGGAGCGCCGCTTCGAGACCGACGACGACTGGAGCCTCCGACGGGGCCCCATCACCCAGAAGTCGGTCACGCCGATGCGCTCCTACGTCCACGAGCCCATGCGGCACGGCCGCCTCTTCCTGGCCGGCGACGCCGCGCACATCGTGCCGCCCACCGGAGCCAAGGGCCTCAACCTCGCCGTCGGCGACGTGGTCACCTTCGCGCGGGCGCTGGCCCACCGCACCGAGACCGGCTCCGACGAACTGCTCGACGCCTACTCCGCGACCTGTCTGCGCCGCGTCTGGCAGGCCGAGCGCTTCTCGTACGACATGACGACGCTGCTGCACACCGCCCCGGGCGCCACCCCCTTCGAGGACCGGCTCCAGCTGGCCCGCCTCGACCGGATCACGTCCTCCCGCGCCGCCGAGACCGACCTCGCCGAGGCCTACACCGGGTTCCCGATCGGGTGAGCGGGGCCGGGCGGCCCGGGTGCCCCCGGCCGTGAGGGGAATCACTGATCGGCGTAGCGTGTTGAGTCGCAAGGCGAGGGAAAGATCCTCCCCAAGCAGTAGGGTCATTCCTTTGCCGTTCTATTACTCTTGAGCCCAAGGCTGCGCCGTGTGGCCACGGAGGAGTGAAATGAGGAGCAGAAACCCGGTCTTCTCGCGACGGGGGTTCAGCCGCGACAACGGCTACGCGGGCTTCAACGCCGCGCCGCAGGCCGGGGGACCCGCCGTCGCCACGCAGGCCAACCCGTACGCGCAGGGCACCCAGGGCAACCCGTACGCCCAGCAGCCCGCCGGCAACCCGTACGCGCAGAACCCGTACGCCCAGCCGGACCAGCAGTTCGGCGCGCCGCCGCAGGCGCCCGCCACCACCGGCCGGATGACGATGGACGACGTCGTCATCCGTACGGCCGGCACGCTCGGCGTGCTCGTGGTGACGGCCGCGCTCGCGTGGGCGCTGCTGCCCGTGGACGACGCCAACATCAGCCGCTCGTACGGCATCGGCATCGGCGCCGCGCTGATCGGCATGGTCCTGGCGCTCGTCCAGTCCTTCAAGCGCAAGCCCACGCCGGCGCTGATCCTGTCCTACGCGGCGTTCGAGGGTGTCTTCCTCGGCGTCGTCTCCAGCGTCGTCGACAACCGCATCGCGGACGGCGCGGCCATGCAGGCCGTGATTGGCACGATGGCGGTCTTCGCCGGTGTGCTGATCGCCTACAAGGCGGGCTGGATCCGCGTCAACCGACGCTTCTACGGCTTCGTGATGGCCGCCGCGCTCGGCTTCGTCTTCCTGATGATGGTGAACCTGCTGTTCGCCGTCTTCGGCGGCGGCGACGGCCTCGGCTTCCGCAGCGGTGCGCTCGGTGTCGTCTTCGGCATCGTCGGCATCATCCTCGGTGCCTGCTTCCTTGCCCTCGACTTCAAGCAGGTCGAGGACGGGCTCGCCTACGGCGCCCCGCGCGAGGAGGCCTGGTTCGCCGCCTTCGGCCTCACGCTGACGCTGGTCTGGATCTACCTGGAGTTCCTGCGCCTCATCGCGATCCTGAACAGCAACGACTAGTAGCACCCAGCAGGTGAAGGGCCCCGGGCTTCGTGCCCGGGGCCCTTCGTCGTCGTGGGGTCGGTGCGCCCGCTCACAGCAGGTTGCGCGCGGCCCTTCTCAGGTCGTACTCGTGGACGATCGCCTTCGCGTGGCCGTACGCGAGGTTGTGTTCGTGGCGGAGCCAGCTGACCTTCTCCTCGAAGCGGAAGAGGGCGGGGCCGTCCTCGACGGCGCGCAGCCAGTCGGAGATCTCACGGCCGGTGCACTGGGGGATACGGGCGAGCAGATTGCGATGGGTCTCCTCGGAGAAGACTTGGGACATCGGCGCCTCCGGGCGAAAGGGGATGTGAGCCGGTCCTTCACGTCACCGTGCCTGAGCGTTCGCCCGTTGGCAACAGTCCCGGACGGCCGCGTACGCTCGCGCCGTGGTTGATACGACGCCTTTGACCCGTGCCGTGGACGACTTCGCCGACCGCCTGCGGGCCGCCCCGCAGAGCAGACTGCAACGCGGCGCCGCCGCCGAGGCGCTCGGCCTGGCCAGGGAGTTGGCCCGGCGCGCCCAGCTCGTGGAGGAACCCGCGGCCGAGCCCCGGGAGATGCCGGACGCGGGCATGTTCGCCGCCGCCGACCAGATCGCCGTCGCCGCACACGACTTGGCCCTCGTCCTGGAGAACGAGGGCCAGGTGGAAGAAGCGGCGGCGCTGGTCGAGGAGGCCCGCAAGCGGGCCGGGGTCTGATGCGACCGGCGGGACCGGCGCGGCCGGCGTGACTGGCGTGGGCTGGTGTGAGCTGGTGTGACTACAGGGACGCGATGACGCGGTCCGCCAGGATGTACACGTTCTCCTCGCCGCACGCGAAGGTCAGCGTGTAGGCACCGGAGATGCCGGAGCCGCCGAGGAGGTACGGCGTCTGGCCCGCGCCCAGTGCGGTGGCCAGGCGCTCCGCGGTCTCGCGGTGGCCCGGGGTCATGCACAGGGTGGTGCCGTCGGCGAAGACGTACACGTCGAGGGTGCCCAGCGGACCCGGACGGACGTCGGCCAGCGCGACGCTCGACTCGGCCAGCCCCTCCAGGGTCGCCACGGTGCGGTCGTGATCGTTCACGGCCGGGGACGGGTTCGGCACGAAGTCCGGGTGCGAGGGGTGCCGGCGTCGGGCGGCGGCCAGCTCGGCGGACTCCCTGGGACCGGCGTGACCCGCGTCCTGCGCGGCCGGCTCGTCGGTGTCCGCGGCCGGCTCGGTCACGGGCTCCAGGCCCACGAGGTCCGCCTGGCGGGGCAGGAACAGCTCACTGTCGGACAGACCGAGCAGCAGGGGCGCGTCGGACGCGTCCCGGGTCTCCTGGGCGGCCCAGAAGGCCCGCGCCTCGGCGAGCTCCCGCTCGCGCTCCTCGGCGAGCGCCTCCGCGACGGCGGCGCGTATCTCCTCGGCGTCGGCGGTGGTGCGGGCGGCGGGCACCCGGCCCCGCGTGGCGGTGGCCCGGCTCTCGGCCAGCTCGGCGCGCAAGGCGGTCACCTGGCGGCGCAGCACCAGGATGCTGCGCAGGACGGCGACGCCCACGGCGCCGGTGGCGGCCGTGGTGAGCAGCAGGGCGATCGGCATGGCGCTCACTGACGTACTCCCGGTTCAAAGTCGACCCCCGACTTCCTACATCAGCTTGAAGGGAGGGCTAACCGTCTGTCAGTGCGTAACGTCACGAAACGGACAGGACTTTGGGCCCGCGAGGTAGGGGTGGGGGTGGTCTGACCTGCGTAAATCCATGGGGCGGGAGAGGTAGGTCACATCCTGGGGGAGTTTGGGTCACAAAACGGCCCAGAACCCTGGAGTGAACGGGGTTCCGGGCCGGGTTGTCACGCTGGGTCCGCGAGGCGCTACTGACGGTCCCTCAGTGCCCTTCGGCAGGGGTCAGCTCAGGCGCTCGATCACCATGGCCATGCCCTGGCCGCCGCCGACGCACATGGTCTCCAGACCGAACTGCTTGTCGTGCGTCCGGAGGGAGTTGATCAGCGTGCCGGTGATGCGGGCGCCGGTCATGCCGAAGGGGTGGCCGACGGCGATGGCACCGCCGTTGACGTTCAGCTTCTCCAGCGGGATGCCGAGGTCGCGGTAGGAGGGGATGACCTGCGCGGCGAACGCCTCGTTGATCTCGACCAGGTCGATGTCGCCGACGCCCAGCCCGGCCCGGGACAGGGCCTGCTTGCTGGCCTCGACCGGGCCGAGGCCCATGATCTCGGGGGAGAGGCCGGAGACGCCGGTGGAGACGATGCGGGCCAGCGGGGTCAGGCCCAGCTCGCGGGCCTTGGTGTCGCTCATGATCACGAGGGCGGCGGCGCCGTCGTTGAGCGGGCAGCAGTTGCCGGCGGTGACCAGACCGTCGGGGCGGAAGACCGGCTTGAGGCCCTGGACGCCCTCCAGGGTGACGCCGGCGCGCGGGCCGTCGTCCTTGCTGACGACCGTGCCGTCGGGCAGCGTCACCGGGGTGATCTCGCGCTCCCAGAAGCCGTTCTTGATGGCCTCCTCGGCGAGGTTCTGGGACCGGACGCCGAACTCGTCCATGTCCTGCCGGGTGATGCCCTTGGCGCGGGCGAGGTTCTCCGCGGTCTGGCCCATCGCGATGTACGGGTCGGGGACGAGGCCGTCCTCGCGCGGGTCGTGCCAGGTGGTGCCCTCCTGCTGGGCGACCTCGGCGGTGCGGGCCTCGGCCTCGGCGAAGAGCGGGTTGCGGGTGTCCGGGAGGCTGTCGGAGTTGCCCTTGGCGAAGCGGGAGACCATCTCGACGCCGGCCGAGATGAAGACGTCGCCCTCACCGGCCTTGATGGCGTGCAGGGCCATGCGGGAGGTCTGCAGGGACGAGGAGCAGTACCGGGTGACGGTGCAGCCCGGCAGGTGGTCCATGCCCATCTCGACGGCGACGATCCGGCCGAGGTTGTTGCCCTGCTCGCCGCCGGGCAGGCCGCAGCCGAGCATCAGGTCGTCGATGTCCCGCGGGTCCAGCTCGGGGACCTTCGCGAGGGCCGCCTGGATGATCGTGGCGGCCAGGTCGTCGGGGCGCAGGTCCTTCAGGGAGCCCTTGAAGGCGCGGCCGATGGGGGAACGGGCGGCAGAGACGATCACGGCTTCGGGCATCACGGCTCCAGTGGCGAGGCGGTACGGGGCGGGCAGGGCTGGTTGGGAAGTTACCCGGCCGTATGGCCCGGGTCACGGCTATGGGCATGTGACATGGACCGCAACTGTCTAAGCGCTTGCTTTTGCCTCCGGCGGTCGGGCGGTGCACCCGTGCCGGGTGCTGTGGGTGGCGGGCGTACCTGGGGGCTGTGCCCCCAGACCCCCCTTCGGCCTGGACGGCCTCGTCCTCAAACGCCGGACGGGCTGGAGGGTTCCGCCTCTGCCACCCTCCGCCTCCGTCGGCGCTTGAGCAGCGCCCAGGGCCCCCGAGACCCCGTAGGCACAGCGGCAGCGACCTCCGTACCCGCCTCCGACGCCGCCTCCGCCGCCGCACGCGCCACCGGCAGGAAGCCCTCGCGGCGCAGCGCGTCCGGGTGCTCCTCCTCGGCCGGCCACAGGCCGAGCGCGGCGCACACCGAGGGCAGTACCGCCATCGCGGCGGTGGCGTACCCCTCGGCGGACGGGTGGTAGTTGTCCGGGCCGAACAGCTCCCGTGGGTTCTGCGCGAACTCCGGGCCCAGCAGATCGCCCAGTGACACCGTGCGCCCGCCCTGCTCGACGGCGCCGATGGTCTGTGCCGCCGCGAGCTGCCGCGAGGCCCGCCGGGCCAGCCAGCGCAGCGGCTGCCGCACCCGCTCGATCGTGCCCAGGTCCGGACAGGTGCCGACCACCACCTCCGCACCGGCCGTGCGCAGCCGCCGTACCGCCGAGGACAGGTGCCGCACCGAGCGGGTCGCCGGCATCCGGTGGGTGACGTCATTGGCGCCGACCATGATCACGCAGACGTCGGGCACCCGGTCCGGCTCCGCGAGCACCAGCGTCACCTGCCGGTCCAGGTCGTCCGAGCACGCCCCCGGCTGCGCGACCGACCCCAGCCGCACCGGCCGTTCCGCCACCGCCGCGAGCCCGGACGCCAGCAGCGCGCCCGGCGTCTGCCCGGCCCGGTGCACGCCCTGCCCGGCGGCCGTGGAGTCGCCCAGCATCATCAGCCGCAGCGGTGGGTCACCGGCCGTGGGCAGGGTGCCGCCGTACAGTCCCTGCGCGTTCGGCACCCGGGTCGGTGGACCCACCCCCACCCGGCGTCTGGCCAACTGCACCTCGGCCACCACCAGGCCGACCGCCGCCGCTCCCGCCAGGCCGATGCCGCCGCCGCCGTACGCCGCGCCGGCCGCGATCCGCCGGGCCACCCTCGCCCTCGACATGCTCGTCATGCGTCGCCGCCACCTCCTCCAACCCGTACACCCACTCCTTGCCCCGTACGGACGGTCGCCCAATCTCAACGCAGGGTGAACGACCGTCACGGGGCATCCGCGGGCCCGCAGGCCATAGGCTGGCCGGACCGATATCGACCCTTCATTTGCGGCATCCGGAGACCACGGTGCAATTCCACGACTCGATGATCAGCCTCGTCGGCAACACCCCGCTGGTGCGGCTCAACAACGTGACCAAGGGGATCAGGGCGACCGTCCTGGCCAAGGTGGAGTACTTCAACCCGGGCGGCTCGGTGAAGGACCGCATCGCCCTGCGCATGATCGAGGCCGCGGAGAAGAGCGGAGAGCTGCAGCCGGGCGGCACCATCGTCGAGCCGACCAGCGGCAACACCGGCGTCGGCCTCGCCATCGTGGCCCAGCAGAAGGGCTACAAGTGCATCTTCGTCTGCCCCGACAAGGTGTCCACCGACAAGATCAACGTGCTGCGCGCGTACGGCGCCGAGGTCGTCGTCTGCCCGACCGCGGTCGACCCCGAGCACCCCGACTCGTACTACAACGTCTCCGACCGGCTGGTCCGCGAGACGCCGGGCGCCTGGAAGCCGGACCAGTACTCCAACCCGAACAACCCGCTCTCCCACTACCACTCCACGGGCCCCGAGCTGTGGGAGCAGACCGAGGGGAAGATCACCCACTTCGTGACCGGCGTCGGCACCGGCGGCACCATCTCCGGCACCGGCAGGTACCTGAAGGACGCCAGTGACGGCGCGGTGAAGGTCATCGGCGCCGACCCCGAGGGCTCCGTCTACTCCGGCGGCTCCGGGCGCCCGTACCTGGTCGAGGGCGTCGGCGAGGACTTCTGGCCGACGGCGTACGACCGCGAGGTCGCGGACGAGATCGTCGCCGTCTCCGACAAGGACTCCTTCCAGATGACCCGCCGCCTCGCCAAGGAGGAGGGCCTGCTGGTGGGCGGCTCCTGCGGCATGGCGGTCGTCGCGGCGCTGGAGGTGGCGGCGCGGCTCGGCGAGGACGACGTGGTGGTCGTCCTGCTGCCGGACAGCGGGCGCGGCTACCTCAGCAAGATCTTCAACGACGAGTGGATGGCCGACTACGGCTTCCTGGAGGACGCCGGTCCCAGCGCCCGCGTCGCCGAGGTCCTGAACCACAAGGAGGGCGGCCACATCCCCTCCCTCGTCCACATGCACCCGGACGAGACCGTCGGCCAGGCCATCGAGGTGCTGCGCGAGTACGGCGTCTCGCAGATGCCGATCGTCAAGCCCGGCGCCGGTCACCCGGACGTGATGGCCGCGGAGGTCGTCGGCTCGGTGGTGGAGCGCGAGCTGCTGGACGCGCTGTTCGCCAAGCGTGCCTCGCTGGAGGACCCGCTGGAGAAGCACATGTCCGCCCCGCTGCCCCAGGTCGGTTCCGGCGAGCCGGTCGCGGACCTGATGTCGGTGCTCGGCGGCGCCGACGCGGCGATCGTCCTCGTCGAGGGCAAGCCGACCGGTGTGGTGAGCCGGCAGGACCTGCTGTCCTTCCTCGCCAAGGGCAAGTAGAGCAAGTAGAGCAAGTGAGGCAGGTGGGACAGGCAGGGCGGGCGGGATCCGCGGCCCGGCTGGTGATCTTCGTGGACTTCGCGGAAGTGGTACGCGCACGTCATGTGCGCGCAGCAGTCGCTTAACACGGGACCGGCAGAGTATGGGGTGTCGGCAGGGAAGGCGGGGTACCACCCAGGCGTTCAGCACTGGGGGAGGCTCCCCGGACCCGCCGACGCCGAACGGCGTCACGGACCTTCCGGAGCGGCTCCCGGACTTCCAAGGACGCCACGGACGCGCCGCCCCGGCCGTGAGGCCCGGCACCGCGCGTCCCCCGCGGGGACCGCCGTCGTCCCGCCCCCCAGCGATGGGGGTGCGGCGGTCCCCGCGCAGCTCTTTTCCTGCCTTCCCTTGCCCTCAGTCCTCCCAGGCGTCGCCCCGCCCGGCGCCGCGGCGGTGCCCGAACAGGCCCGGGTTGGTGCGGGCGACCTGGACCACGTTGACCCCGACGATGCCCGCCCAGGCGACCAGCATCCCGGGCAGGTCCGCCACGCCGCCCCCGATCGCGGACAGCGGGATCGCGAGCACCAGCGAGACGATGCCGAAGCCGAAGCGCTCGCCGAAGGAGTCCGTGGTCCGCGGCGACCGGCTGTCCCGGGCGGCCGTCATCTGCTGTTCGGCGAGTTGTCGGCGCACCCGGCGCTCCACCGCTCCGTCGATGCGCTGGTCGACCTTCTCCAGGAACGAGTCGACCAGCGCGGACTCGTACTCCTCGCCGAGCTCCCTGCGGGTCCGCAGGGTGGCGTCGAGTTCCTTCTTCAGGTCGGCGTCGCGTGCGTCCATTCCCGTCATGAATCCCACGGTAGGCAGCGGGGGCGCTGTCGGCACTGGGGACAACCCCCGTTTTCGGCGGGGGCGGGCCGGACGGGTCGGCCCGCGCCGCCGCCTCGCTGTATAAAGGTATGCAGGAGTCGGGGAGCGTGAATAGGGCGAGGGGGCCACGTCATGAACGGGACCGGCGGCACGAGCGGGACGAGCGGGACCGACAGTCCGGCCGCGCGGCTGCAGACGCTCTTCGAGGGGCACCGGCTGACGCCGACCCAGCGGCGCATCGCGCACAGCATGGTGCGCCGCGCCTCCGACGTGCCCTTCCTGTCGAGCGTGGAGCTGGCCGAGCTGGCGGGGGTCAGCCAGCCGTCCGTGACCCGCTTCGCCGTCGCCCTCGGCTTCGACGGCTACCCGGCGCTGCGCCGCCATCTGCGCGAGGTCGCGCCCGCGGAGCCGGTCCCGGACGACGGTGCCGTCAACGAGTACCAGCAGGCGGTGGCGGCCGAGATCGAGAACCTGCGGCACCTCGCGGAGGTGCTGGCCGACCCGGGGCCCGTGCGGGAGGCCGGCCGCCTGCTCGCCGGGAGCCGGCCGCTGCCGGTGCTCGGGCTGCGGGCCGCCGCCGCCCAGGCACACGGCTTCGCCTACTTCGCCGCCAAGGTCCACCCGGACGTCCGGCTCCTCGGCGAGGGCGGCACGATGCTCCGCGACCGCATCGACGCCGCCGTCCGGGCCGGGGCGGGCACGCTGCTCTGCTTCGCCCTGCCCCGGCACCCGCGCGAGGTCGTCGAGGCGCTCGCCCACGCCAAGGAGGCCGGGCTCACGGTGGTGACCGTCGCCGACTCCGCCTTCGCGCCGGTCGCCAAGGTGTCCGACCTGCTGCTGCCCGCCGCCGTCGGCACCGGCCTCGCCTTCGACACCGCCTGCGCGCCGATGCTGCTCGGCCGGGTGCTGCTGGAGGCGATGTGCGACGACCTGCCGGACGCGCAGGCCCGGCTGGAGGAGTTCGACGCCAAGGCGGCGGCGCGGGGGCTCTTCGTGGACTGACCCGGGAGCACCCCGGAGGTGATCCGACCCGGACGGCGGACGGGTTCTCAGACTCGTCTCAGCTTGCCCCGTTACAGTGCGGCGCCTGACACACCCTTCAGACGCATCGCACAGGCAGGAACGGGACAGGAGGCAGGACGTGGCGCGCGGAGGACAGGTGGGACTGGCTCGGGTCGCCGTCGTCGTACGGGCGGGCGCCGCACCACTGTGGTGGCTGGGCGTTTTCGCGGCGGGCATCGGCGTGCTGGTGCCGGGACTGACCGGACGCCGGATCGGCGTGCTGGCGGGCGCCGCCCTCTTCATCGTCGCCACGGCCGTCGTGGCGTGGGTGCGCCGACGGCGCTACGCGGCTCTGGCCGGTTCGGCCGCCCGCGCGGGCAAGCACGATGTGCTCCAGGACCGCGGGGTCACCGTACGCAACTGGCGGCGGGGCCACCGCTGGTGGCTGCTCCTCGCCTTCCTCGCCGCCCTCGGTAGCGCCTTCGCCCTGCCCGCCGCGGGCGGGCTGCTGCTGGCCGGCTGCGGTGCCGGGCTGTGGCTCAAGTCCGCCTGGATCGGCCGCCGCGAACAGGCCGGGGACGCCCTGCTGTGGGTCCGCGTGGACTGGCTCGCCGACAACGCGGGCCGCCCCGCGGGCAAGGCGGTCAAGGCCTACCGCAGCACAGGCATCGCGGCGGGCGACGCGGCACCGGGCGGAGCGAGGCGGAAGACGCCGGCGACGGTCTGAGCGACGTCCGGCAGTCCGAGCGCGGGGCCCCCGACCGGGGGCCCCGCGCTCGTTTGCGGACGGCACGGACACGGCCCTGTTGACTAGCTCTATTCAGAAGGCGAGGATATGAATATCCATAGCAACAATCCGCCGGGAGCAAGCCACCAGGAGGCAGACCATGTCCGGACCCCGCCCTGTCCGAGCGCCACGCGGTACCGAGCCGAGCGCGCTGGGCTGGCAGCAGGAGGCCGCCCTGCGGATGCTGCAGAACAACCTCGACCCGGAGGTCGCCGAGCACCCCGACAAGCTCGTCGTCTACGGCGGCACGGGCAAGGCGGCCCGCGACTGGCGCTCCTTCGACGCGATGGTGCGGACCCTGCGCACCCTCAAGCAGGACGAGACGATGCTCGTCCAGTCCGGCCGCCCGGTCGGCGTCATGCAGACCCACGAGTGGGCCCCGCGGGTCCTCATCGCCAACTCCAACCTCGTCGGCGACTGGGCCAACTGGGAGGAGTTCCGCCGCCTGGAGGCCCTCGGCCTGACCATGTACGGGCAGATGACCGCCGGCTCCTGGATCTACATCGGCACCCAGGGCATCCTCCAGGGCACCTACGAGACCTTCGCCGCCGTCGCCGCCAAGAAGTTCGGCGGCACGCTGGCCGGGACCATCACCCTCACCGCCGGCCTCGGCGGCATGGGCGGCGCCCAGCCCCTCGCGGTCACCATGAACGACGGCGTCGTCATCTGCGTCGACTGCGACCCGCGCGCCATCGACCGCCGCATCGAGCACCGCTACCTCGACGTGAAGGCCGACTCCCTCGACCACGCCCTGCAGCTGGCCACCGAGGCCCGCGACCGCCGCAAGCCGCTGTCCATCGGGGTCCTCGGCAACGCCGCCGAGCTGGTCCCGCAGCTCCTCGCCATGGGCGCCCCGATCGACATCGTCACCGACCAGACCTCGGCCCACGACCCGCTGGCCTACCTGCCCACCGGGATCGCCTTCGAGGACATGGCCGACGCCGCCGCCAAGGACCCGGCGGGCTTCACCACCCGGGCGCGGGAGTCCATGGCCCGGCATGTCGAGGCCATGGTCGGCTTCCAGGACGCCGGCGCCGAGGTCTTCGACTACGGCAACTCCATCCGCGGCGAGGCCCAGCTCGCCGGGTACGACCGGGCGTTCGCCTTCCCGGGCTTCGTACCGGCCTACATCCGCCCGCTGTTCTGCGAGGGCAAGGGTCCCTTCCGCTGGGCCGCCCTGTCCGGCGACCCCGCCGACATCGCCAAGACCGACAAGGCCATCCTCGACCTCTTCCCCGAGAACGAGTCCCTGGCCCGCTGGATCAAGATGGCGGGGGAGCGGGTCCACTTCCAGGGCCTGCCCGCCCGCATCTGCTGGCTCGGCTACGGCGAGCGCGACAAGGCCGGTGAGCGGTTCAACGACATGGTCGCGAGCGGCGAGCTGGCCGCGCCGATCGTCATCGGCCGCGACCACCTCGACTGCGGCTCCGTCGCCTCCCCGTACCGCGAGACCGAGGCGATGCTCGACGGCTCCGACGCCATCGCCGACTGGCCGCTGCTCAACGCCATGGTCAACGTGGCCTCCGGCGCCTCCTGGGTCTCCCTCCACCACGGCGGCGGCGTCGGCATGGGCCGCTCCATCCACGCCGGGCAGGTCACTGTCGCCGACGGCACCCCGCTCGCCGGGGAGAAGATCCGCCGGGTGCTCACCAACGACCCCGGCATGGGCGTCATCCGGCACGTCGACGCCGGGTACGACATCGCCGAGTCGGTGGCGGCCGAGCGCGACGTGCGGGTGCCGATGCGCGAGGGTGACGGCGCGTGAGCTTCCACAGCATGTGGGCGGAGCTGCTGCCGGTCGGCCGCAGCTCCGTCTCCGGCGGCTACCGCCGCTCCGCCTGGACCGGCGCCGACGCCGACTGCCGGACCTGGTTCCAGGAGCAGGCCGAGGCACGTGGCATGACCTACGAGACCGACCGCAACGGCAACCAGTGGGCCTGGCTCGGCGACCCGGCGGCCGGGAACGCCGTCGTCACCGGGTCCCACCTGGACTCCGTGCCCGACGGCGGCGCCTTCGACGGCCCCCTCGGCGTGGTCTCCGCCTTCGCCGCCCTCGACGAACTGCGCGGGAGGGGAGCGCGGTTCACCAGGCCGCTCGGCATCGTCAACTTCGGCGACGAGGAGGGCGCCCGCTTCGGCCTCGCCTGCGTCGGCTCCCGGCTGACCGCGGGGGCGCTCACCGTCGAGCAGGCGCACCGACTCACCGACGGCGACGGCGTCACCCTCCCGCAGGCCATGGAGTCCGCCGGGTACGACCCGGGCACCCTCGGCCCCGACCCCGAACGGCTCGCCCGCATCGGCGCCTTCGTCGAACTCCACGTCGAACAGGGCCGAGCCCTCGACCTGTCCGGCGACCGCATCGGCATCGCGTCCGCCATCTGGCCGCACGGACGCTGGCGGTTCGACTTCCGCGGCGAGGCCAACCACGCCGGCACCACCCGCCTCGCCGACCGGCACGACCCGATGCTGTCGTACGCCGAGACCGTCCTCGCCGCCCGCCGCGAGGCCGAACTCGCCGGTGCCGTCGCCACCTTCGGCAAGATCGGCGTCGAACCCAACGGCGTCAACGCCGTCCCCTCCCTGGTGCGCGGCTGGCTTGACTCCCGCGCCGCCGACCAGGCGAGCCTGGACACCGTGGTCACCGGCATCGAGAAGGCCGCCCGCGAGTACGCCGCCGCACACGGCGTGGACCTCGACGTGGTCCGCGAGTCCTTCACGCCCGTAGTCGAGTTCGACCACGCCCTGCGCGACGAACTCGGGCGCATCCTGGGCACGGAGACGGAGCTGAAGGTCCCCGTCCTCGGCACCGGTGCCGGACACGACGCCGGAATCCTCTCCGACCGCATCCCGACCGCCATGCTGTTCGTGCGCAACCCCACCGGCGTCTCGCACTCCCCGGCCGAGTACGCCGCCGAGGACGACTGCGTGGCCGGGGTGAACGCACTCGCCGACGTACTGGAAGGGCTGGCCTGCACGTGACCTCCTCCGAGGGGACCCGGACGTACTGGCTGGAGCACGCGTGGCTCGGCACCCACGTCGAGCCGGACGTCGCCGTCGACTTGGGCGACGGCCGCATCACCGCCGTCCACCAGGGCGTCGCCACCCCGCCGCCCGGCGCCGAGATCCTGCGCGGACTGACCCTGCCGGGGCTGGCGAATGCGCACTCCCACGCCTTCCACCGCGCCCTGCGCGGGACCGTCCAGGTCGGCTCGGGCACCTTCTGGACCTGGCGCGAGGTGATGTACTCCGTCGCCGACCGGCTGACCCCGGACACCTACCACGCCCTCGCCCGCGCCGTGTACGCCGAGATGGCGCTGGCCGGCATCACCGCCGTCGGCGAGTTCCACTACGTGCACCACGCGCCCGGAGGCACCCCCTACGCCGACCCCAACGCGATGGGCGAGGCGCTGATCGAGGCCGCCGCCGAAGCCGGTGTCCGCATCACCCTCCTCGACACCTGCTACCTCTCCTCCGGCTTCGGCGCCCCCCCGAACACCCACCAGCGCCGCTTCTCCGACGGCACGGCCCAGGCCTGGGCCGAACGCTGTTCAGTTCTCAAGGAACGGGATCACGCACGGATCGGGGCCGCGATCCACTCCGTACGGGCCGTGCCCGCCGACCAGTTGGCGACCGTGGCGCAGTGGGCCGAGGCGCGGCGGGCTCCGCTGCATGTGCACCTGTCCGAGCAGACCGCCGAGAACGACGCCTGCCAACAGGCGCACGGCCGCACCCCGACCCGGCTCCTCGCCGACCACGGTGTGCTGGGCGCCCGCACCACCGGCGTCCACAACACCCACCTCACCGACGAGGACATCGCCCTGCTCGGCGGCAGCCGCACCGGCACCTGCATGTGCCCCACCACGGAACGGGACCTGGCCGACGGCATCGGACCCGCGGCCGCGCTCCAGCGGGCGGGCTCGCCGCTCTCCCTCGGCTCGGACAGCCACGCCGTCATCGACCTGCTGGAGGAGGCACGCGCCATGGAGCTGAACGAGCGCCTGCGCACCCGCGCCCGCGGCCACTGGACCGCCGCCGCCCTCCTGCGGGCCGCCACCGCCGACGGCCACGCCGCCCTCGGCTGGGACGACACCGGCCGCATCGAGGCCGGGGCCCGCGCCGACCTGGCGACGGTCGCGCTGGACTCGGTCAGGACAGCGGGGCCGCTGCCCAGACTCGGCGCCGAGACGGCCGTATTCGCCGCGACGGCAGCGGACGTACGGCACACGGTCGTGGGCGGGCGGCACGTCGTACGCGACGGGGCGCACGCCCTCGTACCGGATGTGCCGCAGGCCCTCGCGCGGGCCGTCGACGCCCTGCGCGCCTGACCACCGGCGCCCGCCCGCGGCCAGGCCCAGACCCCCGCCCCAGCCCCCACGAGGACACCAGGGACCCCATGAGCAGCAGCACCGTCATCACCAACATCGCCGCACTCGTCACCAACGACCCCTCCCTCGGCGACCACTCCCCGCTCGGTCTGGTCCGGGACGCGGCCGTCGTCATCGAGGGCGACCGCGTCGTGTGGACCGGTGAATCAAGCAAAGCACCCGCCACTGACAATCGGGTCGACGCCGAGGGCCGGGCGGTCCTCCCCGGCTTCGTCGACTCCCACTCCCACCTTCTCTTCGCGGGCGACCGCACCGAGGAGTTCAACGCCCGCATGTCCGGCCGCCCCTACAGCGCGGGCGGCATCCGCACCACCGTCGCCGCCACCCGCGCCGCGAGCGACGCGGAACTGGAGGCCGGTCTCACCCGTTACCTCGTCGAGGCCCTGCGCCAGGGCACCACGACCTTCGAGACCAAGTCCGGCTACGGCCTGACCACCGCCGACGAGTCCCGCGCCCTGCGCGTCGCCGCCCGCCACACCGACGAGGTCACCTTCCTCGGCGCCCACATCGTCGCCCCCGAACTCGCCGACGACCCCGCCGCCTACGTCGACCTGGTCACCGGCGAGATGCTCGACGCCTGCGCCCCGCACGCCCGCTGGATCGACGTGTTCTGCGAGAAGGGCGCCTTCGACGGCGACCAGGCCCGCGCGATCCTCACCGCGGGCAAGGCCAGGGGACTGCACCCCCGCATCCACGCCAACCAGCTCTCCTACGGCCCCGGCGTCCGGCTCGCCGTCGAACTCGACGCCGCCAGCGCCGACCACTGCACCCACCTCACCGACGCCGACGTGGACGCCCTCGCGGGCAGCCGTACGGTCGCGACCCTGCTGCCCGGCGCCGAGTTCTCCACCCGCGCCCAGTGGCCCAACGCCCGGCGTCTCATCGACGCGGGTGCCACGGTGGCCCTCTCCACCGACTGCAACCCCGGCTCCTCCTTCACGTCCTCCGTCCCCTTCTGCATCGCGCTCGCGGTACGGGACATGGGGATGACGCCGGACGAGGCGGTCTGGTCGGCCACCGCGGGCGGCGCCGCGGCCCTGCGCCGCGAGGACGTCGGCCGCCTCGTCCCGGGGGCGTACGCCGACCTGACGCTGCTCGACGCCCCGAGCCACGTCCACCTGGCCTACCGGCCGGGGGTGCCGCTGGTCGCGGGGGTGTGGCGGCGGGGCGTACGTAAGGTGTGAGCCTACGGGCGTCGGTGGGAGCGGGGGGGACGGGGCGGATGGCGAGGCACTGGCGGGCATGGGGGGCGCCGTTCCTGGTGAACCTGCTGCTCGGTGTTCCGGCGGTGGTGCCGATCTGGCTCGTCTGGTACCTGCTGGCGAACGGGCCGCTGGCCGAGTTCGGGGGGTCCATGCGCAACCCGACGGAGAACGACGGCATGCTGCCCATGCTGGTGGTCGTCGTCCCGGTGGTCGTGCTGTTCGGGATCATCTGGTGGCTGGCCAACGAGCCCCTGCGACGCAGGACCACCCTCGCCCCGCGCTCCTTCTGGCTCCTGTGCGTCCTCGTGCCGTTCCTGCCGATGACGGCCGGGCTGATCGCCGGCCCCCCGTGAACAGCCCGAAGGGGGGCGGCCCGATTTCGGACCGCCCCCCTGGAGGGCAAGCGACACCCGGTCAGGGTCTGAGGACTACTCCTCGACCGTGAGCCCCTTGCGCAGCCGTACGAGGGTCCGCGACAGCAGACGTGAGACATGCATCTGGGAGATGCCCAGCTCCTCGCCGATCTCCGACTGGGTCATGCCGGCGACGAAACGGAGGGAGAGGATCTTCCGGTCCCGCGAGGGCAGCTCGGCGATCAGCGGCTTCAGCGACTCGACGTACTCGATGCCTTCGAGGCCGTGGTCCTCGTAGCCGATGCGGTCGGCGAGCGCGCCCTCCGCGTCGTCCTCCTCCGGCTGGGCGTCCAGCGAGGAGGCGGTGTAGGCGTTGGACGCCGCCATGCCCTCGACGACCTCGTCCTTGGACAGGCCGAGGTGCTCGGCCAGCTCGGTCACCGTCGGGGCGCGGTCGAGGCGCTGGGCCAGCTCGTCACCGGCCTTCGCCAGGTCGAGCCGCAGCTCCTGGAGGCGGCGCGGAACGCGCACGGACCACGAGGTGTCGCGGAAGAAGCGCTTGATCTCGCCGATGATGGTCGGCATCGCGAACGTGGGGAACTCCACACCGCGCGACAGCTCGAAGCGGTCGATCGCCTTGATCAGGCCGATGGTGCCGACCTGGATGATGTCCTCCATCGGCTCGCTGCGCGAGCGGAAGCGGGAGGCGGCGAACTTGACCAGCGCGAGGTTCAGCTCGACGAGCGTGTTGCGTACGTACGCGTACTCGTGGGTGCCTTCCTCCAGCGACTCCAGCCGCTCGAAGAGGGTCTTGGACAGGGCCCTGGCGTCCGCCGGAGCGACCTCGTCGTACGCGGGGATGTCCGGAAGCCCGGCGAGTGCGTCGTCGTGGTCGACGACGGCGTCATGGTGCGCGATGGGATCCAGATGTTCCGGAGGGAGTGTCGACGTCGCTTCGTGGGTACGCGATCCGTCGAGCCGGGGTGACATGATGTCCTCCATCGTTCTCGGCATACGGCTGCCGAAGCCAGATACGTGCACTGCGGTGTGCGGCGCCTCCAAAGCCGGCCGTGTCGGTTTACGTGTCTTACTAGCCCTACCGGGTTTACCGAGCTGACCGCAAGTGTGTTCTGTGCGGGTATGTCCGTTTGTGTGCGGTTGTTCGGGTGTCGGAGTGCGGTGGGAAGGCGTAGTGTTCGAGTGCGTCAGCAAGCAGTCACGACCTCGGGAGAGAGAAACGGCATGGACCGCGGGACGGTCGGCAGTGCCCAGTCGGGCCGGCTTCTGGTCGAGGTGCGGGAAGAGGGCCCCAGCGCCGTCGTGACCCCGGCGGGTGAGCTGGATCACCACACCGCCGATCTGTTGCGCGAGCCGCTGGAGGACTGTCTCGACAAGGGATTCAACCGGCTCGTCGTGGACTGCTCACGGCTGGAGTTCTGCGACTCCACGGGGCTCAACGTCCTGCTCGGCGCTCGGTTGAAAGCGGAAGCCGCGGGGGGCGGAGTGCATTTGGTGGCCATGCAGCCGGTAGTAGCGCGCGTGTTCGAGATCACGGGGGCCGAAGCGGTCTTCACCCTTCATGACACGCTTGCGGCCGCCCTGGCCGACGCGTCCGACTGAGCCGTCCTTGTCCGGCCGACGGAGGGGTGCGTGTGCTTCCCGGAGCGGGTGTTTTCACCCCGCCCCGGGTTTCGTGCGCAATACAGGGGTGTTCGTACGATCCGGTCGGGCAGGAGAGACCCTGAACCGGCTGTGTACGACATGGCTGTCTACGACTTTGAAACGTGAACTGGTGAATCGGTGAGGTGAAGCGCTGATGAGCACCACCCGGCCCTACTCGCCGGGCGACCGCGGCCCGGAGCCCGGCGGCGCTTCCGGGACGGCGTCCGCGCCCGCCTCCGCGTCCGGGGAGGGCGGCGGGCGGCAGGCCCGCAGGCTGAGCTTCGAGGACGCGAGCGGGGTCGTCCCGCTGGCCCGTGACTTCACCCGCGAGGCGCTGTACGCCTGGGGCTGGCTGCCCTCCGCCACCGCGGACCAGCGTGCGGCCGCCGAGGACGTCCTGCTCGTCGTCTCCGAGCTGGTCACCAACGCGTGCCTGCACGCCGAGGGGCCGGACGAGCTGCGGATCACCTGCGAGAAGAAGGTGATCCGGCTGGAGGTCTCCGACCGCGGCACGGGACAGCCCGCACCCCGCACCCCGCACCGCGCCGGTCGCCCCGGCGGCCACGGCATGTTCATCGTGCAGCGCCTGTGCCTGGACTGGGGCGTCGTACGCACCCCGGGAGTCGCGGGCAAGCGGGTCTGGGCGGAGCTGGGAGCCCCGGCGTAAGGCCGCCCCTGGGGCTGCGCGGACACCGTCCGGTTGGACACTCACCACGGCGGCGGTGAGTTTCTGGACGCGGAGGCCCAACTTTCGAAGTGCAGGACGCTCCCGGCCCCCATGGAGGCCCGCACTCGATGTCGCCACGTCCGCGGCTCGCCCTCCTCGGCGCCGCGTGGGCCGACTTCGCCTCCTCCGCGGCAGGTGTCCACTCAGTGGGCGCGGCCTTCACCGGTAGGGGGTCACACCGGGTCCGGCAGGTCCATTCGCGCGAGTTCGGCCGGGTCGACCAGGGCGGTGATCTCGGTGACGCGGCCGTCGGCGACGGTGAAGACGAGAAGGGACAGCGGGGTGCCGTCCTTGCTCCAGGAGAGGACGCCGGGGCAGCCGTTGACGATGGCCGCATGTCCCCGTGCCGTGCCGCCGGCCACTCGCGCGCGGGTGGCGACTTCGGTGGCTCCGAGCGTGACGAACGTGCCGCTCGGGGTGTGGACGGTGAACTTCACGTCGGGGTGGAGGACCTGCAGCAGTTGCTCGAACCGGCCGTCGCGGGCCGCGGCCAGGAAGGCCTGGACCACCTCGCGTTGTGGTCGACCGGTGCTTGCCGGCTGCTGGGCGGCTTGTATCTTCCTTCGGGCGCGGCTGGCGAGCATTTTGCTCGCGTCGGCGGACTTGCCGAGAATGGCGCCGATCTCTCCGAAGGGCACGGCGAACACGTCGTGCAGTACGAACGCCAGCCGCTCGTCGGGACGCAGCGAGTCGAGGACCGTGAGCAGCGCGAGGCCGACGGAGTCCCCGAGTGCCACGAGGTCTTCCGGGGAGGGAGCGTCGTCGAGCGTCACGGTGAACTCGGGCAGCCGGTCGAGCCGGCCGTCGAAGGAGACCTCCGGGCGCGTCCGGCCCGACCGCAGGACATCGAGGCAGATACGGCCGACGACGGTGGTCAGCCAGCCGGCGAGGTTGTCGATGGTGTCGGTGTCCTGGCGGGACAGACGCAGCCACGCCTCCTGGACCACGTCTTCCGCGTCGGCATGTGATCCGAGCATGCGGTGGGCGACGGCGCGCAGCCGCTCACGGTGGGACTCGAAGGCCTCGGCGATCGGGTCCGCGGGCTGGGTGCCGGCCATGTTGTTACCTCTCTGGAAGCTGCTCCGTCACAGGGATGACGCGCACGGGCGCGGCAACGTAACCCGATGAAGGAGAGCACTCCCCATGGAAAACCGGCTCAAGAGCAAGAACACGGGCAACCCCGATGTGTGGACCGCGATCCAGCACCTCCACAAGGCGATCGCCGCCGGGGGTGTCGACCCGAAGCTGCTCGCGCTGCTCCACCTGCGGGCCAGCCAGATCAACGGCTGCTCGGCGTGTGTCCACGCCGGCGTCGCCGGGGGCAAGAAGGCCGGTGACACCGATGAACGGCTGCACCACGTGGCGGCGTGGCGTGAGGCGCCGTTCTACACCGACGCGGAGCGCGCGGCGCTGGCGCTGGCCGAAGCCGCCACCCGGTTGCAGGACGGCGCGCCGGGCGTCACCGACGAGATCTGGGAAGAGGCCAACGCCCACTTCACCGAGGAGCAGATCGGCGCGATCAACCTGGAGATCGCGCTGACCAACTTCTTCAACCGGATCAACCGCACCGTCAAGGAACCGGCCGGCAAGACCTGGGGCTGAGTCCAGCCGGATCTTCCCCTGCCCGAACGCCCGGAGGGTCACCCCATCCGCCGGATGAGGTGACCCTCCGTTCAAAGACAGCCGTCCGCAGGGCTCAGCGCACGTCGCCCATGAGTTCCTTGACGCGCTTGCGGTACATCCAGATCGCGATGCCCGCGACCACCGCGAGGGTGGCCTCCGCGGCGACGATGCCCGTCTTGTTGAGGTCGACGCCGGCGATGGAGAGCAGGCCGGTCGTGGCGTCACCGGCGGTGACGGCCAGGAACCAGACGCCCATCATCTGCGAGGCGTACTTCACCGGCGCCATCTTCGTCGTCACCGACAGGCCGACCGGGGAGAGCATCAGCTCACCGCAGGTCTGGACGAAGTAGATCGCCACCAGCCACATGGCCGCGGCCTTGTGGCCGCCCTCCGCGATGCCCAGCGGGGCCAGGAAGAGGAAGAAGGAGGCGCCGACCAGCACCA
This sequence comes from Streptomyces sp. NPDC111628, assembly GCF_055635195.1. Lineage (NCBI taxonomy): Bacteria > Bacillati > Actinomycetota > Actinomycetes > Kitasatosporales > Streptomycetaceae > Streptomyces > Streptomyces sp. NPDC111628. Next base: position 358,083 of record NZ_JBVKBZ010000009.1, read on the forward strand.
GACCGCCGCAGAACTTGACGACCGTGCTCGGCTCCTTGCCGCGGCGGTTCAGCGCCAGCCACACCGTGGCGAAGACCGGGGCCAGGGCCATGATGATGACCGGGTTGACCGACTGGTACCAGGAGACCGGGAAGCTCCAGCCGAAGACGCTGTTGTTGGCCGAGGAGTCGGCGAAGAGCGACAGGGTCGAGCCGCCCTGGTCGTAGATCATCCAGAACACGGCGGCGGCGACGAAGAACCAGATGTACGCCGACATCTTGGACTGCTCGGCGCGGTCCAGGGACTTGTCGCGCTTGATGTTGGTCAGCACCAGCACCGGGATGATCACGCCGAGCAGGGTCAGCGGGACCAGGATCCAGTTCAGGGTGTAGTGGCCGGAGAAGCCGACGATCGCGTAGAAGACGACGGCCAGCGCGGCCCAGAAGGCGGCCTTGCGCAGCGTCGAGGTCTTCTCCTCGACGGACAGCGGCTTCGGGACCGCGCTGGAGTGCGGGGCCAGGTGGCGGCTGCCGATCAGGAACTGGAGCACGCCCAGGCCCATGCCGACCGCGGCGAGCGCGAAGCCCAGGTGCCAGTTGACGTTCTCGCCGATGGTGCCGATGGTCAGCGGCGCGGCGAAGGCACCGAGGTTGATGCCCATGTAGAAGACGGTGAAGCCACCGTCGCGGCGCGGGTCGTCGGGGCCGTCGTAGAGCTGGCCGACCATCGTGGAGATGTTGGCCTTCAGCAGACCCGAGCCGATGGCGACCAGGCCGAGGCCCGCGTAGAACGTGCCCGACGACGGCAGCGCCAGCGTGAGGTGGCCGAGCATGATCACGCCGCCGGCGATGGCGACGGTCTTGCGGGGACCCCAGACGCGGTCGCCGAACCAGCCGCCCGGCATCGTGAGCAGGTACACCAGCGAGAGGTACACCGAGTAGATCGCGGTCGCGGTGCCGGCGCCGAGGCCGAGACCACCCGGGGCGACGAGGTACAGCGGGAGCAGAGCCCTCATGCCGTAGTAGGAGAACCTCTCCCACATCTCGGTCATGAAGAGTGTGGCCAGTCCGCGGGGGTGGCCGAAGAAGGTCTTCTCGGTGCCGGGGGTGCCCGGGGTGACCGAGTCCTTCGTCAGGCTGGACGCCATGGTCGATCCTTGCTGGTCGGGACGCGCTCATGAGGCGATGCGCGCCCGGTGGGGGGCGGCCGGCACCGGCGGCCTTTCCAGCCCGTCCCACGCCTGAGGGATCCGCTCCGGATTGCGAAGCGGTGGGCGGCGGCCACCGGGATCCACGCCTCTGCGCGCGTCACTGCACGCGGTGAGGCCCGGCCACAGGTCATTCCTTTCAAGGCCGACCGTGGGGGTCGGCCCGCACACAAAAAAGACCTTCAGCGTCGAACTGTCGCCAAAGGTCCGCTGGGTGCTACAGGCGCTGATTCACCATACGGCAGGACACCGCCCGGTATGGAAGGACTTGAGACGCGGATCACAGGTAATAGTGGAACCGTGAACGATCTTTCGAAGGTTTCCCCCAGGATGGCACCCCACAGCCGCAGGTCCGGACGCGGGGGTGGCGGGGTGGGGCGGTCCTCGCAGCGATCTTGCCCCGGGCGTTGCTCCGAGCGGTCTACCATCAGCCCATGACCCGTGTACTGCTCGCCGAGGACGACGCGTCCATCTCGGAGCCGCTGGCCCGCGCACTGCGCAGGGAAGGGTACGAGGTCGAGGTGCGTGAGGACGGCCCCACCGCACTCGACGCCGGGCTGCAGGGCGGCATCGACCTGGTCGTGCTGGACCTGGGCCTGCCGGGCATGGACGGACTCGAGGTCGCCCGCCGGCTGCGGTCCGAGGGCCACGCCGTGCCGATCCTGATCCTGACCGCGCGCGCCGACGAGGTGGACACCGTCGTCGGCCTGGACGCGGGCGCCGACGACTACGTCACCAAGCCCTTCCGCCTCGCCGAGCTGCTCGCCCGGGTCCGGGCCCTGCTGCGGCGCGGTGCCGCCGAGCCGCCGCAGCCGCCCGCCACCCACGGGGTGCGCATCGACGTCGAGTCGCACCGGGCCTGGATGGGCGAGGAGGAGCTCCAGCTCACCGCGAAGGAGTTCGACCTGCTGCGGGTCCTGGTGCGCGACGCCGGCCGGGTCGTCACCCGCGACCAGCTGATGCGCGAGGTCTGGGACACCACCTGGTGGTCGTCGACCAAGACCCTCGACATGCACATCTCCTGGCTGCGCAAGAAGCTGGGCGACGACGCGGCCAACCCCCGTTACATCGCCACCGTGCGCGGCGTGGGCTTCCGTTTCGAGAAGAACTGAGCGGGCCCCGAGAGGGCCTTCCGGGTAAGAGGACATGCGCCGCCGACTGATCCAGTCCACGCTCGCCGTGGTGCTCGTGGTGATCGCCGTCTTCGGCGTCTCCCTCGTCATCGTCGAGACCCGGACCATCAGCAGCACGGCCCAGGAACGGGTCGACCTGGAAGCGGTGCGGCTGGCCAGCATCGTCGACAGCCGGCTCATCGGCACCGGTTCCGTCGACGAGGACTTCCTGCGGGAGCAGATCCGCGACGCCCGGTACGCCGTGATCCGCATTCCCGGCGAGCCGGTCGTCGAGGTGGGCAGCAAGCCGACCGGCGACGTCCTCCAGGGCAGGGCCACCGGCGAGGAGGGCGAGACGGTCCTCGTCGAGGAGCCCAGCTCCTCGGTGACCCGGGAGGTCGGGCGGACCCTGCTGATCATCGGTTTGGTGGCGCTGCTCGCGGTGATCGCCGCCGTACTGCTGGCGATCCGGCAGGCCAACCGCCTCTCCTCCCCGCTCACCGACCTCGCCGAGACCGCCGAGCGGCTCGGGTCCGGCGACCCGCGCCCGCGGCACAAGCGGTACGGCGTCCCCGAGCTGGACCGGGTCGCGGACGTCCTGGACTCCTCCGCCGAGCGCATCGCCCGGATGCTCACCGCCGAGCGCCGACTGGCCGCCGACGCTTCCCACCAGCTGCGCACGCCGCTGACCGCACTGTCGATGCGGCTGGAGGAGATCACCCTGACCGACGAGCCGGAGACGGTGAAGGAGGAGGCGACGATCGCGTTGTCGCAGGTGGAGCGGCTGACGGACGTCGTGGACCGGCTGCTCACCAACTCCCGCGACCCGCGCAGCGGCTCTGCCGTCACCTTCGAGCTGGACGACGTCATCCAGCAGCAGATCGCCGAATGGCGTCCGGCCTACCGCGGTGAGGGGCGGGCCATCGTCAGTTCCGGCAAGCGCCATCTGACGGCCGTGGGCACCCCGGGCGCCGTGGCGCAGGTGCTGGCCGCGCTGATCGAGAACTCCCTGATGCACGGCGGCGGCACGGTGGCCCTGCGGACCCGGGTGACCGGCAACCAGGCCGTGGTCGAGGTCACCGACGAGGGCCCCGGCGTCCCGGGCGACCTGGGGGCGCGGATCTTCGAGCGGGCGATCAGCGGACGCAACTCCACCGGCATCGGCCTCGCCGTCGCCCGTGACCTGGCGGAGGCGGACGGCGGCCGCCTGGAGCTGCTCCAGGGGCGTCCGCCGGTATTCGGGCTGTTCCTGTCCCGCACGCCGCCCTCGAAGAAGTCCTCGGGGGACGGCGGGGAGACGGTGCGCTGAGAGGCCCAGGGGCCCAGGGGCCCCGGGGGCGGGGGAGCGGGTCGGCGGGAGAGCGGGTCAGCGGTGGCCGGCGGGGGCGCCGTCCGCGCGGGGGACCGCGGTCGGGTGCTCGTGCTCCAGGAAGGTCTCCGCCTGCGTCACCGGCTCACGGGCGGGCAGCGCGCGGAAGACCCAGCTGCGGTACGACCAGAAGCGGAACAGCGTGCCGATCCCGATGCCGAGGAACTTGAAGATGTTGCTCTGCAGCGGGCTGTCCCAGCCGAACCCGTACGTCGCGGTGTAGAGCACGCCGTTCTCGATGACCAGGCCGACCGCGCTGAACAGCAGGAACAGCGACATCTCGCGGGTCTGGCCGCTCTTGTCGCGGTCGCGGTAGGTGAAGTAGCGGAAGCCCACGTAGTTGAAGACGATCGCGACGACCGTGGCGATGATGCTGGCCCGCACCACCTGGAGGTCGGTCGTGTGCCGTACGAAGTTGAAGACGAGGAGGTTGACCAGCACCCCCGCGCCGCCCACGGCGCCGAACTTCACGACCTCGCGCACGAGCCGGTCGATCCGCTCCCGCATCCCGGCGCGGGGCGCATCGGGCGCATCGGGCGCGGAGGGAGCCGTGTGAGCACCCGAGGAACCATGTCCCATGGTCGTGCAGGCCCCCGTCCAGGGTTGGCGTCAATCCGTTCATGCTAACCACCCGGACGCGCGATCTTCCTGCGGACGGACCCACGCGGGCCGGAACGGGCGCCGGGACCGGCGGGAAACGGCCGGTAAACAGGTGGGCTCCGCGCGGCCGATACGCTAGGGGTGTGACGTTCCCCGTAGTCGGCATGGTCGGCGGTGGCCAGCTCGCTCGTATGACACACGAGGCGGGCATCCCGTTGGGCATCAGGTTCAAGCTTCTCAGTGACACTCCTCAGGACTCAGCGGCGCAGGTCGTGAACGAAGTCGTCGTCGGCGACTATCGCGATCTGGACACGTTGCGCGAGTTCGCGCGCGGCTGTGACGTGATCACCTTCGATCACGAACATGTGCCGACCGAGCACCTCAAGGCCCTGGAAGCGGACGGCATCCCCGTCCGCCCCGGCCCCGAGGCGCTCGTGCACGCCCAGGACAAGGGCGTGATGCGCGCGAAGCTCGTCGCGATCGGTGTGCCCTGCCCGCGGCACCGGATCGTGCGCGATCCGGCCGACGTGGCCGCCTTCGCGGACGAGGGGGACGGTTTCCCCGTCGTCCTCAAGACGGTCCGCGGCGGGTACGACGGCAAGGGCGTGTGGGTGGTGGACTCCGTCGAGGAGGCCGCCGAGCCGTTCCGCGCCGGAGTGCCCGTGCTGGCGGAGGAGAAGGTCGACTTCGTCCGCGAGCTGGCCGCCAACGTGGTCCGCTCCCCGCACGGTCAGGCGGTGGCCTACCCCGTCGTCGAGTCCCAGCAGGTCAACGGCGTCTGCGACACGGTGATCGCCCCGGCGCCCGAGCTCGACGAGGCGCTCGCCCTGCGCGCCGAGGAGATGGCGCTCGGCATCGCCAAGGAGCTGGGCGTCGTCGGCCACCTCGCCGTCGAGCTGTTCCAGACCCGCGACGGCCGCGTCCTCGTCAACGAACTGGCGATGCGCCCGCACAACTCCGGCCACTGGACGATGGACGGCGCGATCACCTCGCAGTTCGCCAACCACGTCCGCGCGGTCCTCGACCTCCCCCTCGGCGACCCGCGCCCGCGCGCGAAGTGGACGGTGATGGTCAACGTCCTGGGCGGCGACTACCCGGACATGTACTCCGCGTACCTGCACTGCATGGCCCGCGACCCGCAGCTCAAGATCCACATGTACGGCAAGGACGTGAAGCCCGGCCGCAAGGTCGGCCATGTCAACACCTACGGCGACGACCTGGACGACGTGCTGGAGCGCGCCCGTCACGCTGCCGGCTACCTGAGAGGCACGATCACCGAATGAGCCAGCCCAGCCCGGTGAGCCCGGTCGTCGGCATCGTCATGGGGTCGGACTCCGACTGGCCCGTCATGGAGGCCGCCGCCAAGGCGCTCGACGAGTTCGAGATCCCCTACGAGGTCGACGTCGTCTCCGCGCACCGCATGCCGCACGAGATGATCGCGTACGGCGAGCAGGCCGCCGGACGCGGCCTCAAGACGATCATCGCCGGGGCCGGGGGCGCCGCCCACCTGCCCGGCATGCTCGCCTCCGTCACCCCGCTGCCGGTCATCGGCGTACCGGTGCCGCTGAAGTACCTCGACGGCATGGACAGCCTCCTGTCCATCGTGCAGATGCCGGCCGGTGTCCCCGTCGCCACGGTCTCCGTCGGCGGCGCCCGCAACGCCGGTCTGCTGGCCGCCCGTATCCTCGCCGCCCACGACGAGGAACTGCTCGGCCGGATGCGCGAGTTCCAGCAGGACCTCAACGACCAGGCCACCGAGAAGGGCAAGCGGCTGCGCACCAAGGTCGAGGGCTCCGCGGCCGGTTTCGGATTCGGAAAGTGACGGAAGGGACGCGGATGACATCGCTGGAGAAGGCCCGGGAACTGCTGCGCGAGTTCCCCGTCGTCGACGGGCACAACGACCTGCCCTGGGCGCTGCGCGAGCAGGTCCGCTACGACCTCGACGCCCGCGACATCGCCGCCGACCAGTCGGCCCACCTGCACACCGACTTGGCCCGGCTGCGCTCCGGCGGCGTCGGCGCCCAGTACTGGTCGGTGTACGTCCGCTCCGACCTGCCCGGCGCGGTGACGGCGACGCTGGAGCAGATCGACTGCGTACGGCGGCTGATCGACCGCCACCCCGGTGAGCTGCGGGCCGCGCTGACCGCCGCCGACATGGAGGCCGCGCGCGCCGAGGGCCGGATCGCGTCCCTGATGGGTGCCGAGGGCGGCCACTCCATCGACAACTCGCTGGCCACGCTGCGCGCCCTGTACGCGCTCGGCGTGCGCTACATGACGCTCACCCACAACGACAACAACGCGTGGGCGGACTCGGCGACCGACGAGCCCCGCGTCGGCGGCCTGTCGGCCTTCGGCCGCGAGGTCGTGCGGGAGATGAACCGCGAGGGCATGCTGGTCGACCTCTCGCACGTCGCGGCGACGACGATGCGCGCCGCGCTGGACACCTCCACCGCGCCGGTGATCTTCTCGCACTCGTCCTCCCGCGCGGTCTGCGACCACCCGCGCAACATCCCGGACGACGTCCTGGAGCGGCTGCCCGCCAACGGCGGCATGGCCATGGTGACGTTCGTGCCGAAGTTCGTCCTCCAGGCCGCCGTCGACTGGACGGCCGAGGCCGACGAGAACATGCGCGCGCACGGCTTCCACCACCTCGATTCCAGCCCCGAGGCGATGAAGGTCCACGCCGCCTTCGAGGAGCGCGTCCCGCGTCCCGTCGCCACCGTGTCCACGGTCGCCGACCACCTCGACCACATGCGCGAGGTCGCCGGCGTCGACCACCTCGGCATCGGCGGCGACTACGACGGCACACCCTTCACCCCGGACGGCCTCGACGACGTCTCCGGCTACCCGAACCTGATCGCCGAGCTCCTCGACCGCGGCTGGTCCCAGTCCGACCTGACCAAGCTCACCTGGAAGAACGCGGTCCGCGTACTCGACACCGCCGAGGACGTGGCCCGGGGGCTCCGGGCGACCCGGGCGCCGTCCAACGCCACCATCGAGCAGCTGGACGGCTCGGCAGCCGAGCAGCCGGGAGGCTGAGCCGCCCCGCTTCCGGCCGGGTGGGGCGCGCGTACCCCCGAACGCCCCACCCACCAGGAAGCCCTTTTCGCTCCGTGCGACGGTGGCCGTACCTCACGACGACCGTACGGAGCCCGTCATGGCAGACCTCCAGGACGACCTGCACACCGGTACCGAGGCCGGTGGGCTCGACGACCTGCCCGTGCCGCTCGCCGCGGAGGCCTTTCCGCCGGAACCCTACGCTCCCGTGTCCGACCCCGACGACGAACCGCTGAGCCGGGCGCACGCCGTGCTGGCCGCCCATCCCGTCGCCGACGGCTGCAACGGCCTGCCCTGGGCGCTCAGGCACCTGCCCTGGTACGACCTGGAGCTGGGCGAGAGCGCCGTCGACACCGACGTGCCGCGGCTGCGCGAGGGACACGTGGGAGCGCTGCTGTGGTCGCTGCACCTGCCCGAGTCCCTCGACGGGGACCGTGCGGTCGGCGCCACGCTGGAGCAGCTCGACCTGGTCAAGACGGTCGTGCGGGCCCACCCGGAGGGGCTGCGCCTGGCGTACGACGCGGGGCAGGCCATCGACGCCCGCAACTGCGGCCGGGTCGCCGTGCTGCCCGGTCCCGCGGGCGCCGCCGCCCTCGGTGACCGCCTCGGCATCCTGCGTTCCCTGCACGCGCTCGGCCTGCGCGTCCTGACGCTGTCCGGGGTGAGCTGGGCGAGCGAGGCGGGGCTGACCCGGTTCGGCGAGGAGGTCGTCCGGGAGATGAACCGGCTCGGTGTCGTCGCCGATCTCTCCGGCGCCGGTGCCGAGACCATCCGTCGTACCTTCGCGGTGTCCAAGGCGCCGGCGCTGTGTACCCGTTCCGCCGCCCGCGCCCTGCGCCCGCACCCCGCGAACCTTCCCGACGACCTGCTGGTGGAGCTGGGCGCGGCCGGCGGCCTGTGCATGGTGCCGCTGACCGCCGAGCAGACCGGCCCGACCGTCCGCGACGTCGCCGACCACCTCGACCACGTCCGCACGGTGGCCGGGTCGCAGAGCGTCGGCCTGTCCGGCACCTACGACAGCGGCGCCGCGCACCCGCTGGAGCTGGGCGACCCCTCCTGCTACCCCCGGCTCATCGCCGAACTGCTCAGGCGGGGCTGGGACGAGGCGGACGTGGCGCTACTGACCTGGGGCAACGTCCAGCGGGTCCTGCGTGCCGCGGCTTTCACCGCGAAGGCGGCCCAGCTGCGCCGCGAGCCGTCCACGGCGACCATCGCCGACCTGGACGGATAGCCCGCGCGAGCGTCACGTGTGCTCGATCCGGCAGAGGCAGAACGGATGCCCCGCCGGATCGGCGTACACCATGAAGCCCTTCCGCTCCCGGTCCTCCAGGTCCAGCGGCCGGGCGCCCAGCGCGAGCACCCGCTCGTGCGCCGCGTCCATCTCCGCCCAGGTCGCCCCGCCGTCGAAGTCGAGGTGGAACTGCTGGGCGTTGCGGTCGGAGCGCGGCCACTCGGGCGGGGTGAGGTCCGGCGCCCGCTGGAAGGAGACGCGCGGTCCGCCGGGCAGGTGGAGGACCACCCAGTCCGGGTCCGCCTCGTCGGGCGTGCCGCCCCCGACCGCCGCGTAGAAGCGGGCCAGCTCACGGGGCTCGGGACAGTCGACGACGACGGAACGGAAACGTGCCGCGGGTGCCATGGGAGTCCTCCGAGTGCTGGTGGGCCGGTGTTCAGCAGGCGCAGAGGCAGAACGGGTGCCCGGCCGGGTCGGCGTAAACCCGGAAGGTACGGGTGCGGTCCTCCGCGTCCAGGGGACGCGCGCCCAGCTCCAGCACCGCCTTCTCGGCCGTGTCCAGGTCCGTGACGGTGAGGTCGAGGTGGAACTGCTGCGAGTCGTCGGGCGCGGGCCACTTCGGCGGCACGAACCCGGGGGCCGCCTGGAAGGCCAGTGCCCGTCCGTCCGGCAGCTTCAGGTCGACCCAGTCGTCCTCGCCCTCGACGGTGCCGCCGAGCACGCCGGCGTAGAAGCGGGCCAGTGCACGGGGCTCGGGACAGTCCAGGACGACGGGGCCCAGTTCGGCGACAGTCATGACTTCCTCCTTGAAGCACGCGGTCTTCGGTTCCTCGGTTACCGGCACAGTGCGGGTAACCGGTAACGGTTACTGCATGCTGCCCTATGGGAGGTAACGTCGCAAGCATGAGTGGGAGATCGCCCGCACCGGGCGGCCTGGAACTGGTCGAGGCCCTGGTGAACACGCTGCTGGACATCGAGACGGGCGCCGACTCGCTGGACACTCCGGCGGTTCGGGCGCGTTTCGGTCTGGCGGAGGATGAGGTACCGGCCGCCCGTGAGCTGCGCGAGTCCCTGCGCGCGACCCTGCTCGCCCACGCCGGTCATCCGCCGCACCGCGCGGTGACCCCGCTGGGGGAGCTGCTGGCGGCCGCCCCGCTGGTCGTCGCCGTCGACCCGGCCGACGGCTCCGCCGCCCTCGCCCCGGCCGGTGAGGGCTCGCTGACCGCCCGCGTCGCCGCCGCCGTCGCCCAGGCACTGGTGGCCGGCACCTGGAGCCGCTTCAAGGCGTGCGAGGCAGCCGACTGCCACTGGGCGTACTACGACCGCAGCCCGGCGGGACGCGGCCGCTGGTGTTCCATGCAGGTGTGCGGGGCCCGCGCCAAGATGCGCCGGTACCGGGCCAAGGAGTCGTAAACACCGCCCGCTTCACCGGCCGGCCGGCCGCGCCCTGCGGCACAATGCGAGCGACGCCGGTTCGGCCGACTGAGCCTCGGCCGAACCGGCGTTCTCCTTGCCGTCGTCAGGCGGTCGGGCGGCCCATCGCCCGGTACGTCCAGCCGGCCTTCCGCCACAGCGTCGGGTCCAGGGCGTTGCGCCCGTCCAGGATCACCCGGGCCGCCGCCGCCTCGCCGAGCACCTCGGGGTCCAGCTCACGGAACTCCCGCCACTCGGTGAGGTGCAGGACCACGTCCGCGCCCCGCACCGCCTCCAGCGCCGAGTCGGCGTAGCCGAGGGTCGGGAAGAGCCGCCGGGCGTTCTCCATGCCCTTGGGGTCGTACACCGTCACCTGGGCGCCCTGGAGGTGCACCTGCCCGGCGACGTTCAGCGCGGGGGAGTCCCGTACGTCGTCCGAGTCGGGCTTGAAGGCGGCCCCGAGCACCGCGACGCGCTTGCCGAGGAAGGGGCCGCCGCCCAGCGCCTGCCGGGTCAGCTCCACCATCTGGCCGCGCTGGCGCATGTTGATGGAGTCGATCTCGCGCAGGAAGGTCAGCGCCTGGTCGGCGCCCAGCTCACCGGCGCGCGCCATGAACGCCCGGATGTCCTTCGGCAGACAGCCGCCGCCGAAGCCGATCCCGGCCCGCAGGAACTTCTTCCCGATCCGGTCGTCGTACCCGATCGCCTCCGCCAGCTTGGCGACGTCGCCGCCCGCCGCCTCGCAGACCTCCGCCATGGCGTTGATGAAGGAGATCTTGGTGGCCAGGAAGGAGTTCGCGGCGGTCTTCACCAGCTCGGCCGTCGGGAAGTCCGTGACGACGAAGGGCGAGCCCTCCGCGACCGGCGTCGCGTACACCTCGCGCAGCAGCCGCTCGGCCCGCTCGCTGCGCACGCCGACCACCAGCCGGTCGGGGTGCAGGGTGTCCTCGACGGCGAAGCCCTCGCGCAGGAACTCCGGGTTCCAGGCCAGCTCGGCCTCGTCGCCGGCCGGTGCGTGCTCGGCCAGGTAGGCGGCCAGCCGGTCGGCGGAGCCCACCGGCACGGTCGACTTGCCGACGACCAGCGCGGGGCCGGTCAGGTGCGGCGCCAGCGAGGCCAGCGCCGAGTCGACGTAGGACATGTCGCAGGCGTACTCGCCGTGCTTCTGCGGGGTGTTCACGCACAGGAAGTGCACGTCGCCGAAGGCCGCGACCTCGGCGAAGTCGGTGGTGAAGCGCAGTCGCCCGCTGGAGCCCTCGATCCCGGCGACGTGCTTGCCCAGCAGCTCCCGCAGGCCCGGCTCGTACATCGGGACCTCGCCCCGCTGGAGCATCTCGATCTTCTCGGGCACCACGTCGAGACCCAGCACCTCGAAACCGAGCTCGGCCATGGCCGCCGCGTGGGTGGCGCCGAGATAGCCGGTACCGATCACAGTGATCTTCAGGGCCATGGATGCGCTCCAGAGGTGTACGGCACGGTTGCGCGCCCGAGCATATCGGGGACGCGGGAAAAGCCTTTCGAGGCCTCGGGGCCGGCTGTCGTCAAGCTCACCTATCCACGGACCGGCCGGGGCTCTAAAATTTGGGTTACTTAACGGTAGTTAGCGTGCCCAGCATCACAGCGTTTTGGAGCGTGAGACACCTTGGCCGGATCGGCTGACTTCGACCTGTACCGCCCGTCCGAGGAGCACGACATGCTCCGGGACGCCGTCCGCTCGCTGGCCGAGGCGAAGATCGCGCCGCACGCCGCCGCGGTGGACGAGGAGGCGCGCTTCCCGCAGGAGGCGCTGGACGCGCTCACCGCGAACGACCTGCACGCGGTGCACGTCCCCGAGGAGTACGGCGGCGCGGGCGCCGACGCCCTCGCCACGGTCATCGTGATCGAGGAGGTGGCCCGCGCCTGCGCCTCCTCCTCCCTCATCCCGGCCGTGAACAAGCTCGGCTCGCTCCCGGTGATCCTCTCCGGCTCCGAGGAGCTGAAGAAGAAGTACATGACCCCGCTCGCCAAGGGCGACGGCATGTTCTCCTACTGCCTCTCCGAGCCCGACGCGGGCTCCGACGCGGCCGGCATGAAGACCAAGGCCGTCCGCGACGGCGACTTCTGGGTGCTCAACGGCGTCAAGCGCTGGATCACCAACGCCGGCGTCAGCGAGTACTACACCGTCATGGCGGTCACCGACCCGAGCAAGCGCTCCAAGGGCATCTCCGCCTTCGTGGTCGAGAAGTCCGACGCGGGCGTCTCCTTCGGCGCCCCGGAGAAGAAGCTCGGCATCAAGGGCTCGCCGACCCGCGAGGTCTACCTCGACAACGTCCGCATCCCCGCCGACCGCATGATCGGCGCGGAGGGCACCGGCTTCGCGACCGCGATGCAGACGCTGGACCACACCCGCATCACCATCGCCGCCCAGGCCCTCGGCATCGCCCAGGGCGCCCTCGACTACGCCAAGGGCTACGTCAAGGAGCGCAAGCAGTTCGGCAAGCCGATCGCCGACTTCCAGGGCATCCAGTTCATGCTGGCCGACATGGCCATGAAGATCGAGGCCGCCCGCCAGCTCACCTACGCGGCCGCCGCCAAGTCGCAGCGCGGAGACAGCGACCTGACCTTCCAGGGCGCCGCCGCCAAGTGCTTCGCCTCCGACGTGGCCATGGAGGTCACCACGGACGCCGTCCAGCTGCTCGGCGGCTACGGCTACACCCGGGACTACCCGGTGGAGCGCATGATGCGCGACGCCAAGATCACGCAGATCTACGAGGGCACCAACCAGGTCCAGCGCATCGTCATGGCGCGCAACCTGCCGTAGCGGCCGGGGTCTTGTCAGCGAGGGGCGTCCGCCGGCCGGGCGCCCCTCGCTCGTCGTGACCGATTGTCAGTGGTGGGTGAGACGGTGGATCCATCGAGTCGGGAAGCCGCCGAGCGGCAATCGGTAAGAGGGGGAGCCGCCATGCCCAGGAGCCAGAACTACATCAACCACGTCGCTCTCGTGCTGGACGCCAGTTCGTCCATGCGGCGCCTGAGCCACAAGGTGGTCGAGGTCGCCGACCAGCAGATCGCCTACCTGGCCCGCCGGTCGCAGGAGCTGGACCAGGAGACCCGCGTCACGGTGTACGTCTTCGCCGACCAGGTGGAGTGCGTCATCTACGACAAGGACGTGCTGCGGATGCCGTCGCTGAAGGAGATGTACCGGGTCGGCGGCATGACGGCGCTGCTGGCGGCGACGCTCAAGTCGCAGCGGGAGCTGGCGCAGACGGCCCAGCTGTACGGCGACCACAGCTTCCTGACCTTCGTCCTCACGGACGGACAGGAGAACGTGAGCCACCGCTGCCCGGACGCCCCCGCCAGGGACCCGCGCGCCCTGGTCGAGGCCGTGTCCACGATGATCGAGACCCAGGCGGACAACTGGACACTGGCCGTCCTCGTGCCGGACCAGATGGGCAAGCGCGAGGCCATGCAGTACGGGTTCCCGAAGGACAACATCGCCATCTGGGACGCCACGAGCACCCAGGGCCTGGAGGAGGCCGGACAGGTCATCCAGGAGGCCACCGAGAAGTTCATGGTGGGGCGCACCAAGGGCATCCGCGGGTCGCGGGCGGTGTTCTCCACGGGCGGGGACGCGGTCAACAAGGACACCATCAAGGCGGCCGGCCTGACCCCGGTGGAGTCGTCGAAGTACCAGCTGATCGACGTCACCCGCGACGTGGCGATCCGGGACTGGGTCGTCGAGCGCGGGCACACCTACCGCACCGGTGGCGCCTTCTACCAGCTGAGCAAGTCGGAGAAGGTCCAGCCGAAGAAGCAGATATCGGTGCTGGAGAAGAAGACGGACCGGGTGTACACGGGGCCCGAGGCCCGCGCCCTGCTCGGCCTGCCGGACGTGGAGGTCCGCATCAAGCCCGACCACAACGACGAATTCACGATCTTCGTGCAGAGCACGAGCGTGAACCGGAAGCTCGTCCCGAACACCCGGCTCCTGCTCATGCTCTGACGGCGCCGGCGCCCGGGGTGGCGCCCCGGGCGGAGGTCAGTCCTCGTACCCCTCCGCCACCCGCCGCTCCCGCAGTTCCATGATCGCCCGGCGGCGGGCCAGGCGGTGGGTGCGGCGGATCTGGGCCTCCTGGTAGCGCCGCTTGTCCTTCTCGGTCTCGGGCAGCACCGGTGGCACCGTGCGCGGCTTGCCGTCGGCGTCCACGGCCGCGAAGACCAGGTAGGCCGAGCCGACCTGGGTGGCCGGGGTGGACTCGTTCCAGCGCTCGGCCAGGACCCGGACACCCACCTCCATGGAACTGCGGCCGGTCCAGTTGACCTGGGCCTTCACATGGACGAGGTCGCCGACGCGGACCGGTTCGAGGAACGCCATCTCGTCCATGGACGCGGTGACGGCGGGTCCGCCGGAGTGCCGTCCGGCCACGGCGCCCGCCGCGTCGTCGACGAGCTTCATGATCACACCGCCGTGCACCGTGCCCAGAAGGTTGGTGTCGCTGTGCGTCATGATGTGACTGAGGGTGGTGCGGGACGCCGAGGTCGGCTTGCCCGGGATCTCCGGGGCCGTCGACTGCGCGGCCGAGGCCTGTTCTGCCTGGTCTGTCATGGCCTCCACCTTATGCCGGGGCCACACCGGCGTGATTTTGTGTCGGGTTCGCAACAGCACTGCCCTGATTTTCCGACATACCTTGTAACGCCCACAGGGCGGCCCTGCACACTGGTGCGCATGAATGATTGGCCCGAGGGATGGTCCGGTGACAACCGCGGCAGCGGCTACGGGCGCGGCAGCGCGAGCGCCCGGCCCGAGAGCGCACGTGTGATGCGTCAGGTCCGCCGCGGCGCGACACCGCCGCCCGGCCCGGGCCCGTCGGCCCCGCCGTACGGCGCCGGGGTGCCCCAGCAGCCGTCGTACACCGACGGCCAGGGGCACGGCGGCGACGGGTACGACAGCGGCTACAACACCGGTCAGGTCTACGGCGGCGGCGGTGGCCAGGGACCCGGCCGCCAGGCACCGGGCCGGCCCGCGCCGAACTGGCGCCGCCGGATCAAGTGGACCGCGATCACGGTGGTGACCGTGCTGGTCGTCACCACCGTCGGCACCTACTTCTGGGCCGACTCCAAGCTCAACCGCGACGTCGACCTGTCCAAGGTCATCGAGCGGCCCGCGGCCGGCGAGGGCACGAACTACCTCATCGTCGGTTCCGACAGCCGCGAGGGCATGTCCAAGGACCAGATGAACGACCTGCACACCGGCTACGCCGAGGGCAAGCGCACCGACTCGATGATGATCCTGCACACCGGGGACAACGGGTCGACGCTGATCTCCCTGCCCCGCGACTCGGACGTGGAGATCCCGAGCTTCGTCGGTTCCGAGTCCGGCAAGAAGTACCCGGGCACGGGCCGGCACACCAAGCTGAACGCCGCCTACGCCGAGGACGGCCCCGAGCTGCTGGTGCGCACCGTCGAGCACAACACCGGGCTGCGCCTGGACCACTACGTGGAGATCGGCTTCGGCGGCTTCGCGAACATCGTGGACGCGGTCGGCGGCGTCGAGATCGACATCCCGCAGGACATCAAGGACAAGAAGTCCGGCGCCGACCTCAAGAAGGGCAAGCAGACCCTGGACGGCCAGGAGGCCCTCGCCTTCGTCCGCACCCGGTACGCGCTGGCCGGCTCCGACCTGGACCGCACCAAGAACCAGCAGAAGTTCCTGTCGGCGCTGGCGAGCCAGGTGGCCACCCCGTCGACGGTCCTCAACCCGTTCAAGCTGTACCCGACCATGGGTGCCGGCCTGGACTCCCTCATCGTCGACAAGGACATGGGCCTGTTCGACCTGGCGAGCATGTTCTGGGCGATGAAGAGCGTCAGCGGCGGCGAGGGCACCTCGATGAACATGCCGATCTCGGGCAGCGTCGGCGGGAACCTCAAGTGGGACGACGCGAAGGTGAAGAAGCTCGTCGAGGAACTCAAGAACGACGAGAAGGTCACCGTCTCCGGCAACAACTGAACCGGGGCGCGCCGCTGAGTCACGCGGCGCGCCTCACTCCTTGCCGCAGACCACCTCGTCGCCCCGCACGACCGTGCCCGACTCCTGCGGCGGGTCGGCCGGCCGCACCTTCGCCACCTTCTCGAAGTCGGCGCCCGCGATCACCTTCAGCGTCGCGCCCTGCCCCTTGACCGGCTTCAGTTCGCTGCCCGGCAGCGCGGCGGCCAGTGACTTCGCCGACTGGTCCCAGCGCGGGTCGTAGGCGACGACGGTCCGCTCGACCCCCCGGTCCTTGGCGTTCCGCGGTGCTTTGGTGGTGCGGAACCCGGTCGCGGCCAGCGCGTCGTCCACCCGCTTGCCGAGCCCGGAGGTGCGGGTGCCGTTCTCCACCTGGACGCGGATCTGCTTCGGGTCCACCGGGACCCGCACCGGCGCCGGACCCTTCGGCCTCGGCTTCGGCGCGGCCAGCGGCTTGTCCTCGCGCAGGGCGTCGAAGAGCCGTTCCGACTTCGCCGGGTCCCACTTCAGGGTCGAACCGACGCCCTTGACGGCGTAGCCCATCTGCCCGATCGGCACGGTGGTGAACTCGGAGGACGACGGAGAGAAGTTCCGCATCGCCCGTCCGAGCGTCAGCAGCTCGTCGGTGCCGAAGCCCTGGTCGGCCCGGACCGAGCCGAGCACGGCCCGGGTGACGTCGCGGAACTTCAGCGGGTTCAGCAGGATCCCCGAGGAGGTCGCCCGGTCGATCAGGGCGGCCAGGAAGCGCTGCTGGCGCTTCATCCGGCTCAGGTCCGAGGCGCCGTCGAGGTGGCGGGCGCGCACGTACTGCAGCGCCTGCCCGCCCATCAGGGTGTGCGAGCCGGCCGGCAGGTCGAGTCCCGTGTAGCTGTCCTTGAGTGGCTGGACCGTGCAGATCTCCACACCGCCGAGGACGTCCACGGTCTTCATGAAGCTGGTGAAGTCGACCTCCAGATAGTGGTCGATCTTCACGCGGGTCATGTTCTCCACGGTGCGGATCGTCAGCTGCGGGCCGCCCTCGGCATAGGCCGCGTTCAGCTTGAGCGGGTGCCCCTTGTGGTGCTTGCCGGTGGTGCGGTCGGTGTGGCCGGGTGTCTCGGCGTACGAGTCGCGCGGCAGGCTGACCACGCTCGCGCGCTCCCGGTCCTCCGAGATGTGCACGATCATGATCGTGTCGGTGCAGTGGCAGGGGGCGCCGCCCAGGCGGTACTTGCGCCGCTCCTCCTCGGTGATCTCGTCCCGGCCGTCGGTGCCGACCATCAGGACGTTCATGCCGTCGCCCGCCCGCGGCCGGTTCTTCATGTCCTTGAACGCGTCGAACCGCGAGATGTCCGAGTCCAGACTCGAGAGCACCGCGTGCCCGATCCCGGCGGAGGCGAGCACCACCACCGACAGCGCGGTCACCGCCCGCATGGCCCAGCGCGGCTTCTTCCGCCGTACGGGGGGCCTCGGCCCACGCCCGGACGGCCGGGGTCCGCCGCGCTGCGGCGGGGGGCCGCCCCGGTTGGTCGAGGCCGGGACCCGGGACGAGCGGGGCGGCGTGGGCAAGGGGACACCTCCGCGGGGACGGGCCCTGGGCGTGGACCGTGCGGCCGGACATGGGAGTGACGCGGGATTCGTGAGCACCGTAGGCCCATACGATCTGCTGCCCGGGGCTGTGGCCCCGCGGCACGCACCCGTGTCCCCCGTTCGCGGTAACGCGAGCGCCGATGAACGGCAGGTCCGGCGTGCGGCCGCCCGCCGCTTCCGCGATCATGCCCGGCCGGCCGGACACGGGCGTCGCCGGTACCCGGTGACGGCCGTCAGGACCAGGTGAACGCCGGGTTCACGTGCATGCAGGCGCTGTCGTCCGCGCCGTTGAGGGCCTCGGCCGACTCGGGGGTCCGGTCGTCGCTCTCGGGCGCCCGGTACGCCGTGTCCTCGCGCCAGTCGGCCCCCACGACGAGTGTGACGCCGGAGACGTCCGTCGACCGCCGCACCGAACTCGCGGGGATTCCGAGGGACTTGGCGACGCGCCGGGCGTCGCCCTCCAGGTCGGCGCTCGGGTAGCGGATCACCGTACGGTCCTCGCTCGGCAGCACCGACGGGTCCGCGACCGCCTTCGTGAAGCCCCGCTCCACCAGGAGCCCGGTGACCGTGTTCGCGCGTCCGGGGGCCGTGCCCAGTGCGTCGGTGCGGGTGCCGTTGCGGACCTGCACCGCGATCTCGTCGTCGGGTGCGGCCGGGTCGGCCGGGAGCTCCGGCTCCGCGTCGGGCTTCTTCTTCGCGTCCTTGCCGTCCAGCGCGATGTCCTCGCGCACCAGCCGGAACAGCTGCTCCGCGTCCTCGGTCGGCTCGACGCGGGCGCCGACGTACCGGTTGGGCATCGTGGTCATGGTGATGCGCTCGGGCTTCACCGTGCGCAGCTCGTTGCTGAGGTCGTACAGCTTCTTGACGGAGTCCAGGCCCGGGTCGACGGTGAGCGCCGCGGTGGCCTCCTCGGCGAGCCTGCGCAGCTTGTTCGGGCTGCTGAGGGTCGCGTTCTCGCGCAGTACCCGGACCATCGAGTTCAGGTACATGTGCTGGGCCTTGGCCCGCGCCAGGTCGCTGCCGTCCTCGAAGCCGTACCGGGTACGCAGCCACTGCAGGGCCTGCTCGCCCTTGACCGGGTGCGTGCCCTTCGCCAGCTTCAGACCGGAGCCGTGGCCCCCGCTGTCGCGCGAGTGGATGTTGGCGTCCACGCAGACCGGGACGCCGCCGACGGCGTCGGCCATCGAGACCACGCCCGCGAAGTCGACCATCACGAAGTGGTCGATGTGGATGCCGGTCAGCTCCTGCCAGGTGGCCACCGTGCAGCCCGGGCCGCCGTGGCCGAGGCTCTGGTTGGTCATCACCCGGCCCTCGCTCGCCGGGTAGACCTCGCCGTCGTCCGGGTCGGTGCACCTGGGTATCTCCAGCAGGGTGTCGCGCGGCATGCTGACCACCGACATGTTGCTGCGGTCGGCGGACAGGTGCACCAGCATCTGCACGTCCGCCAGCGGCGTGGAGCCGAACGTCTCGCGGGCGCCGCCCAGTTGCTGGTTCTCCTCGCTGTCCCGGGCGTCCGAGCCGATGACGAGGATGTTCAGCGGGGTCTGCCCGGCCGCGTTCGGTGTCGGCGCGGCGACCTTGCTGTCGCCCAGGTTCAGGGCGTCCTGCTTGATGTTGTCGTTGAGGTGCTCGTAGTAGAGGTAACCCGCCCCGGCCGTGCCGGCCAGGACCACGGCGAGCACCACCGCGGTCCAGCGCAGGACCCGCCGGCGCCTGCGCGGACGGGGGGCTTCGTCCTGGGTGTCGTCGACACCGTCGTCGTCGACACCGTTGTCGTCGTCCCCCCGGACGGTCTCCGCACGCTCGGGGGCGTCTGCCGCGCCCTCGTCCGTGTCCTCCCCCTGCACACTGCTCCGCGTCACGTCCGCGTCCCTCCCCACCCCCGGGCCACCGCGTGGGCCCGTCGCCGCCCTGTGAGACGTACGACAGGCCCCTCAGGTCAACTGGCGCACAGCTTCTGGTCGGCCGTGGACTCGGTGTCCAGGTCCGGCTTCTTGACGGAGCCGTCGAGTTTGACGCCCGCGCCCTTGAAGTCCTTGCCGAGGGTGAGGGTCATGGTGGGCAGGCCCTGGGAGTTGGTGACGCTCTCGCCGGGCTTCATGGCGGCGCCGGACAGGCCGAGGATCTCGGCCAGGGCGCGGGCCTGGTCGGCCTGGTCGGGGGCGTACTCCAGGGTGGTCCTGGCGATGTCGGCGGGGGCGTTGCCCGCGTTCTCGGACTTGGAGACCCCGGCCTGGGTCTGGAGGTAGGCCAGTTCCTGCTGGGCGCTGCCGGTGGGGGCGCCGCCGTTCATGACGCGGACCCGGACCTCGCCGGGCTCGGACTTCTCGCCCTTGAGCCGGGCGGCGACGGCGGCCTTCTCCTTCTTTTTCTTCTGCTCGACCTCGGTGAAGGAGATGTCGTTCTTGATCATGTCGAAGACCTGGGGGCCCTTGGCCTCGTTCACGACCACCGTCGCCTTGACCTTCTCGGCGGGGTTGTCGATCACCGGCACCGTGGTGAAGGTGATGTTCTTCGTCGGCACCTTCTTCAGCTCCAGGGCGATGTCCTTGAGCGTGCCCACCTTGCCGATGGCCTTGTCCACGGTCAGGGCCTCGGTCGCGGCCTCGGCGAGTTTCACCAGCTTGGTGGGGCTGGTGAGGGTGTCGCCGGAGGCCATCTTGCGCATCAGCGAGCCCAGGAACTGCTGCTGCACCTTGATGCGGTCCAGGTCGCCCTCGTTGCCGAAGGCGTGCCGGGTGCGGACGAAGGCCAGGGCCTGCTCGCCCTCGACCTTGGACTCGCCCGCGGGCAGCTTGAGATGGGACTTCGGGTCGTCCACGGCGTGCTCCACGCACACGTCGACCCCGTCGACCGCGGTGGTCAGCGTCTTGACCGCGTTGAAGTCGGCCATCATGAAGTGGTCCGGCTTGATGCCGGTCGTCTCCGCCACCGTGCGCATCGTGCAGCCCGCGTCCCGGCCGAAGTCGCCGAGGCTCTGGTTGAAGCGGACGTCGGAGGTACCGGGGATGACCTTCTTCGTCCCGTCCTCCTGCGTCGTCTCGCAGTCGGGGATGTCGACGATCAGGTCGCGGGGGATGCTGAGCGCCGTGGCGTTGGAGCGGTCCTCGGCGACGTGCAGCAGGATGTTGGTGTCCGCGTGTCCGGCGCTGCCCTTGTCGCCGTAGCCCTCGTTGCCCTCACCGGTGCGCTTGTCGGTGCCGATGATGAGGATGTTGAAGGCCTCGTCCTTCTTGAAGCTGCTGCTTCCGGCGGTGCCCACGTCCGTCGTCGAGACGTTGCCCTCAAGGTGCTTGAGGTAGACGTAGCCGCCCACACCGGCCACCAGGACGACGAAGGCCATGCTGCCGCCGGTCCACAGCAGGACCCTCTTGCCCCGGGACTTCTTCTTCTCCGGCCGGCGTCCGCGCCGCCCGGGCACCGGCGCCTCGGGCTCGGGACGCCGCCGCCGCTGGGGCGGCACCTCACGGCCCGGAGCGCTTGTACGGCGCCCCGCCGTACGGGGGCCTTCCGCGCGGGGCCCCGGGACGGACGACTCCGGTGCGGAGGGGGACAGTCGCAGTTCGTATTCACCGGTCCGCGGATTCAGCACCCACTGGTCTGCGGGATCGACGTCGTCTGCCCGCCCACGTCCTTGCGCGTCCACGGTCTCCCAATCCTCCGTCGGGGGCCACGCGGCACCTTCCTCTGAAGGTGCCCGGTAAAGAGTCAACAAGTGCACGACGCCAGGGCGGACCTCGCGGCAGGGGGCACCGGAGCGCTCACACTATCCGCCCGGTTCGGCGTCGAACGACTCTGGTGTCACGATCGTCACTCCTACAACAGGGCATTCCCTCCTATTTTCGTGAACTCCTACCATCGGTAGGGCTTGTAGACGTCCATGCACTTGCTGGTGTCCGAGCCGTTGATGGCGTCGCTGGTCTCCGGCAGGTCTCCTGCCTCGGGCGTCTTCTGCTTCGGATAGGACGTCCCCTCGCGCCAG
Organism: Streptomyces sp. NPDC111628; assembly: GCF_055635195.1. Lineage (NCBI taxonomy): Bacteria > Bacillati > Actinomycetota > Actinomycetes > Kitasatosporales > Streptomycetaceae > Streptomyces > Streptomyces sp. NPDC111628. Next base: position 379,585 of record NZ_JBVKBZ010000009.1, read on the forward strand.
TCAGCTCCCACGACGAGAGTGATCCCGGACACGTCCGTGGACTTGCGCACCGCGTTCGCGGGGATTCCCAGCGCCTCGGCGACGCGCCGCGCGTCGCCCGCCAACTCCTCGCTCGGGTACCGGACTACGGTCCGCTCCTCGGAGAGCGCCGCCGAGGTGTCCTTGACCGCCTTGGCGAAGCCCTTGTCCACCAGCGTCCCGGCGATGTCACCGGCCCGGCCGGTGACCGGGCCGAGGGTGGCCGAGCGGGTGGCGTTCTGGACGAGGACGCCGATCTCGGAGTCGGCGGCGGGCTCGTCGGAGGGCTGCCCGGCGTCGCCCTGCGCGGCGTCGTCTCCGGCGGCGTCCTTGCCGTCGCCCGTGCCCGTGCCCTTCTTCTCCTTCGTGCCCTTGTCGTCGAAGGACACGTCGTCGCGGAGCATCGCCCACATCTTGTCGGCGTCGGGGGCCGGAAGCAGGTGGTTCTCGTCCTCGGGGTCCTCGACGGTGGGGATCGTCGTCATGGTGAGGCGGTCCGTGGGCACCGTCTTGAGCTGCATGCCCAGGTCGTACAGCTTCTTCACGGTGCCGATCTCCTCGGAGACCGTCAGCGACTTCGTGGCGGCCTCGGCCAGGTCCATCAGCCTGCCCGCGTCCGTGAAGACGTTCTGGCTCTTCAGCGTGCGGATCATCGAGTTCATGTACATGTGCTGGGCCCGGGCCCGCAGCGGATCGCTGCCCCAGGCGTGCCGGGTGCGCAGCCACTGCAGCGCCTGCTCGCCCTCGACCTTCTTCCGGCCGGCCGTCATCTTCAGGCCGGAGCCGCCGGGCACGCCGGGCAGCGGGCGGTCCCAGACGTTCTGGTTCACGCAGACCTCGACGCCGCCGATGGCGTCCGCCATCGACACCACGCCCGCGAAGTCGATCGTCATCCAGTGGTCGATGTAGACCCCGGTGAGGTTCTCCCAGGTGGCCAGGGTGCAGCCGGCGCCGCCGCGGGCCAGCGAGGTGTTGATGATGGCGTTGGTCGCCGGGAACTTCTCCCCGCTGTCGGGGTCCTTGCAGGCCGGGATGTCGACCCGGGTGTCCCGGGGGATGCTCACCACCGAGGCGCTCTTGCGGTCGGCGGACAGGTGGATCAGCATCTGCACGTCGGCCAGCGGCGGGTTGTCGCGGTGGTTCTTGCCGCCGCCCAGCGCCACGTTGGCGGCGGAGGCGCGGCTGTCGGAGCCGAGCAGCAGGATGTTCATCGGCGTCTGTCCGGCCGCGTTCGGCTCGGCCTTGTGCGCCTTGGAGTCGCCGCTGCTGCGCTCGCCCTTGTCGATGTTGCCGTTCAGGTGCTGGTAGTAGAGGTATCCGGCGCCGGCCGTGCCGAGTATCAGCACCGCGAGGGTCGTCGCGGACCAGCGCAACGCCCGGTGCCGGCGCCCTCCCGCGCGCCGCCGCCCGGAGCGTCTGCCGTTGCCGCCGTTGCCGCCCGAGCCGTCCTGTCCGCTCGTTCCCGCCCCGCCGTCGTCACGGCCGCTGCGTCCGGCTCGCCTGCCGCGGGCGTGCCGGACCGTGTCGGGTCGCGTTCCCTCCCCGCGCACACTGCTCTGCGTCATGCCTCTCCCACCCTCGGACCCGCGACCGTGCTCCCGCACGCGACCTGTTCGCACAGTTGGACGTACGAAGCCTCGCGTTGGCTGTACGACGCCCGGTGGTTTGTTCGCGGTTGGACCGGTCGACCGATGGACTGTCGTACTGTCAGACGCGTGTGGGGCCCCTCAGGTCACTTCGCGCACTCGACCTTGTCCGCCGTGGACTTCTGGAGGTCCTCCGGCGCCTTCGCGGAGGTGGCGTCGAGTTTGACGCCCGCGCCCTTGAAGTCCTTGCCGAGGGTGAGGGTCATGGCGGGCAGGCCCTGGGAGTTGGTGACGCTCTCGCCGGGCTTCATGGCGGCGCCGGACAGGCCGAGGATCTCGGCCAGGGCGCGGGCCTGGTCGGCCTGGTCGGGGGCGTACTCCAGGGTGGTCCTGGCGATGTCGGCGGGGGCGTTGCCCGCGTTCTCGGACTTGGTGACGCCCGCCTCGTTCTGGAGGTAGGTCAGCTCCCGCCCCGCGCTGCCGGACGAGGCGCCGCCGTTGAGGACGCGGACGCGGACCTCGGAGGGCTCGGACTTCTCGCCCTCGAGGCGGGCGGCGACCGCGGCGTCCTCCTTGTCCTTCTTCTCCTTCTCCTTCTTCTTGACCTCGGTGAAGGAGACGTCGTTCTTGACCATGTCGAAGACCTGCTGGGCGGGGCCGTCCTTGAGGACGACGGTCACTGGTGTCTTCTCGGCCGGGTTGTCCTTCACCGGGACCGTGGCGAAGGTGAGGTTCTTGGTGTCGAGCTTGCCCAGCTCCAGACCGAGGTCCTTGAGCTTGCCGATGCTCTTCAGCTTGGCGTCGACGGTCAGCGCATCGGTGCCCGCCTCGGCCAGCTTCACCATCTTCGTCGGGCTGGTGAGCGTGTCGTTGGACTTCAGCTTGCGCATCAGCGAGCTGAGGAACTGCTGCTGGAGCTCGATACGGCTCAGGTCGCCGCCGAAACCGACGGAGTGCCGGGTGCGGACGAAGGCGAGTGCCTCCTCGCCCTCGACGGTGTGCTTGCCCGCCGGCAGGTTCAGGTGCGAGTCGGGGTCGTCGATGTCCTTCGCCAGACAGACCTCGACCCCGCCGACCGCCGAGGAGAGGGTCTTGACCGCGTTGAAGTCGGCCACCATGAAGTTGTCGGGCGTGACGCCGGTCAGCTCGGTGACGGTCCGCATGGTGCAGCTGGGCGTACGGCCGCTCTGGCCGAGGCTGGTGTTGAAGCGGACGCCGGTGGAGCCCGGGATGACCTTCGTGCTCCCGTCCTCCTGCGTGGTCGGGCAGTCGGGGACGTCGACGATCAGATCGCGCGGGATGCTGAGAGCGGTCGCGTTGGAGCGGTCCTTGGAGACGTGCAGCAGGAGCGTGGTGTCGGCGTGGCCCGCGCTGCCCTTGTCGCCGTAGCCGTCGTTGCCGGAGCCGGTGCGCTTGTCGGTGCCGATCAGCAGGATGTTGATCGCCTGGTCCTTCTGGAACCCGCCGGTGCTCGCGCCGTCGTCGGGGAGGGACTCGATGTTGTCGTTGAGGTGCTGCAGGTAGAGGTATCCGGCGGCGCCGACGGCGAGGACGACGAACGCCATCGTGCCGCCGGTCCACAGCAGGATCTTCTTGCCCCTCGACTTCTTCTTCGCCGGCCGTCGGCGGTCGCGTCGGCCGGGCGGCGGCGGCTCCTCGGGCGTCGCGCGGCGTCTGCGGGGCGCGGGAACCTCGGGGGCGGGTGCGGGGGTGGCCCGGCGGGACCTCGGGACGGGTGACTGCGGTGCGGAAGGGGGCAGTCGCAGTTCGTAGTCACCGGTGTCCGGATTGAGTACCCACTGGTCTGCGGGGTCGATGTCCTCCGCCCGCCCACGGCCTTGCGCGTCCACGGTTGTCCGAATCCTCCGTCGGGGCCACGCGGCGCCCTCCCCTCCGGGCGCCCGGTCTCGCTCACGTCAGTTCAGTGCGTGGCCGGGGCAGAAGTCCGCGGCCGGGCACACCGGATCGCTCACACTAACCGCCCTCTTCGCCGCAGGGCGACGGCAGTGACGTATTCCACGAACCTTACAACTGGGCAATCCGGCGCATTTCTCGGACAATTGTCCGCGCGTTCGCGCCCGCCTTGCGTGCGGGTGGCTCCTTCTTGGAATGCGCTTTACTCGCAGACGTCCTCGTCGGCGGTGTTCCCGCTGAACGTGGGCGCCGGGGAATCGGCGGCACGGGGTTCACCGGAATTCGCCGTACCGCCCGTCGCGTCCGTCGCGTCCCGTCGGGAAGCCGTGACCGTCACGGGCTCGTCCGTCCGCAGGCGGGTGAACAGCTTCTCCGCGGCGGGCTGCACGAGCTGGTCCCGATTGGCGTCGCCGGAGTAGGACTCCCGGGGGACGGTCAGGAATTGCACGCGCTCGGTGGGAATCCCGCGCAGCCCGCGCACAAGGTCGTACAAATCGCGCAGACTCGCCAGACCCGGATCCGTGGTGAGCGACGACGTGGCGGCGTCCAGAACGGGATACAGCTTCACCGGATTCAGCAGCACGTCATTGCTCTGCACCTTGCTCACAAGCGCTCCCAGAAAACGCTGCTGCCGGTCCATCCGGTCGGTGTCGCTGCCGTCGCCGAGCGACTTCCGCGCCCGGACGTACCCGAGCGCCTGCTCCCCGTCGAGCGTCACCCGGCCCGCGGGCAGTTTCAGCTTGGCGTCCTTGTCGTCGACCGGCTTTCGCAGGCACACCTCGACACCGTCGAGCGCGTCGACCATCTCCTTGAAACCCTCGAAGTCGACGACCACGTGGTGGTCGATCCGGATGCCGGTCAGCTTCTCCACCGTACGGATCGAGCATGCCGAACCGCCTGCGGCGAAGGCGTAGTTGAACTGCTGGAGCGCCGGTTCGGTGAGGGACCCGTCCGGGCGGTGGCAGCCGGGGACGTGCACCATCAGGTCGCGGGGGAGGGAGACGGCGGTGACGCTGTCCCGGCCCGCGGCCAGGTGCAGCAGGATCGTGGTGTCCGACCGCTCGGTCCCGGAGTCCCGCCCGTAGCGCGCGTTGCCGTCCCCGGACCGCGAGTCCGACCCGATCAGCAGGACGTTCTGCGCGCCGCGCACCAGCGAGGTGGGCCGCTCCTTCTCGTACCGGGCGAGTTCGGCCGCGGCCGCCTCGTCCGCGGTGATGTTGCCGCTCAGCTTGGCGTACACCGCCCATCCGACGCCCACCGCGCCCCCGGCCAGCGCGACGACCACGACCCCGGCGATCCCCAGCCGCCGCCTGCGCCGCCGCCGCTTCAGTCCGATCCCGCTCGCGGACGCCCCGTCCCCCGGACCCCCGCCGGGGCCCGCCGTGCCCGCGTCCTCGCCCACGCCTGCCTCCGTCCACACCCGCACGCTGGTACGACCATGCCCCGACCAGCCCCGAAGGACAGAACGCAGGTAGGCCGAACGGGGGGCACCCCCCCGGCAACCTGCGGGCACGCAAGGCGCCCACCCGCAACCTGCGGGCAGGTAAGGCACCCGCCCCGCCCCGCAACCTGCGGGCAGTCGTGCCGCTGGGGCGGCACGGGTGGGCGCAGGCGGCGCCCCGTCAGCGCCGGGCCGCGCATCCCACCCCGCGCCGACACCGACGCCGAGCACCGGCCGGCACCGGTCACCGACTCGCCGGCGTCACCTCAACGCCGGTCCACCAACCACCCGGCGGAAACTCACCGCGCCGTCGCCGAAACCCGCTCCGCCTCGATCCGCTGATCCACCACACCCGCCCCCGCCAGCTCCAGATTCCGGCACAGCACCACCGACCCCCCACTCGCGAGCGGCCCGTACAACCCCGCGCTCAACCCCTCCCACGTGTCGTACGGCAACCCCGACAGAATCCGCACCCCCGGCCCCGTGAGCCCCAGCCCCGACGCCTCCGCCCGAGCCCGCTCCACGACCTCCGCCCCGCTGAACTCCCGCCCCGCCACGATCAGCGCCGGCGCCTCCGGGTCCACCGGCGCGTACGGCACGAACCGGTCCCCCTGCCCCGGCACCTCCACCGCGTAATCGGCGAAGCCCTCCGGCGGCGCCGGCGCGAACCGACCCCCCAGCGGCCGCAACGCCAGCGCGATCCGCGCGCCCGAGCACGCCCGCGCCGCCTCCAGCGACTCCGGCTCCGGCCCGCTCACGACCACGTCCGCCGCCCCCGGATCACCCGCCACGTCGGCGACGACACCCACCGACGCGCACGCCAGCAGCCACACCGCCGTCTGCCAGTGCGCGGGCAGCAGCAGCGCCACCCGGTCGCCGGGTTCGACGGAGAGCTCGTCCTGGAGGAGGTTGGCGGTCTTGGCCACCCAATTGGCGAAGGTGGCCACGGACAGTTCGACGCGTTCGCCCGTGGCGTCGTCGTAGAAGGTCACCAGGGGGCGTCCCGGGTCCGCGGCGAGCGCGGAACTCAGCAGGTCGGCAGGGGTGCGGTCGGTCGCGTTCACCCGCGCAAGCGTACGCGGGACGGGCAACGCGCAGCGAGCGCACGGCTGACCGCGCCACCACCGGATCGGACCAAGGCACCCTACGGCCCGTCAGATCCCAAATGGACATATTTGTAAGACCATGTCCAGTATCAGGGGCATGCGTGGATTCCTAGCTTCCTCGACCGGCGTCACGTGCGCGGCGGCCCTGGCCCTCCCGCTCGCCCCGCCCGCGGCAGCCGCCACCTCCTCGGCCCCACCCGCGACGAGTTCGACCGCACGGCCCGGGGCGTACGCCCCCGGCGGCACCCAGTCCCTGCCCCTCGCCCCCCTCGCCCGCGACCGTGCACCCGGGACACCCGGTGCGGCCGAACAGGGCCTGCGACGCTCGGACGTACGGCACTTCTCGCTCGTCGGCGTCGTCTGGGACAGCCCCGCCATCGAACTCCACGGCCGCGTAGAGGTCCGTACCCGTGCCACCGCCACCGGCACCTGGTCCGGCTGGCAGGAACTGGAGCCCCACAACGCCGACCACGCCGCCGACCCGGGCACCCCGGAGAGCGCCTCGGGCCGTGTCCGCGGCGCCACCGCACCGCTGTGGGTGGGCGAGTCCGACGGCGTCGAGGTCCGGGTACGGGCCGGGCACGAGCCCGGTACCGCCCGGTCCGCCTCGCCGCTGCCCGCCGGACTCCGCCTCGAACTCGTCGACCCCGGCGAGGGCACCCCGCCGCCGACGAACCGCGCACGGACCCAGACGGAACCGTCCGTGCTCCCCGCACTTCCCGCGCGGCGGAAGGCCGGGCCGCACATCGGCCCCCGCCCGGGCATCACCACGCGCCGCGGCTGGGGTGCCGACGAGAAGCTGCGCGAAAAGGGGTTCGTGTACACGAAGAAGGTCAAGACGGCCTTCGTGCACCACTCGGCCACCGGCAACAACTACCGCTGCTCGCAGGCGCCGTCGGTCATCCGCGGTATCTACCGCTACCACGTCCGCAGCACGGGCTGGCGCGACCTCGGCTACAACTTCCTCGTCGACAAGTGCGGACACATCTACGAGGGCCGGGCCGGAGGCGTGTCCAAGCCGGTGCTGGGCGCCCACACCCTGGGGTTCAACTCCAACAGCATGGGAATCGCGGTGCTCGGCACGTACAGCTCGAAGAAGCCGTCGTCGGCCGCGCTGAAGGCGATCGCCCGGCTCACCGCGTGGAAGGTCGGGCTCTACGGCATGAATCCGCGCGGGAAGACATACCTGAAGTCCGGGGGTGGCAACCTCTACCGAAAGGGCAAGAAGGTACGACTGAACGTCATCTCCGGTCACCGCGACGGCTTCGCCACGAACTGCCCCGGCACGAAGCTCTACGCCAGGCTCGGCACGGCCCGTGCCAAGGCGGCGCAGTACCAGGGCCGCTGAGGGCGGGCGCCGCGCGGTCGTCGAAGGCACCGTGGAACGGTCTGCATACACTGGCCCGCCGAAGGACAGTTCGGCCGGTCCCGGCAGGAAGCAGAGACGACAGGTGACAGAAGCGATCCTCCTGGTCGGCGGCAAGGGCACGCGGCTGCGCCCGCTCACGGTGAACACGCCCAAGCCCATGGTCCGGGCTGCCGGAGTGCCCTTCCTCACGCACCAGCTGGCACGGGCCAAGGCGGCCGGCGTCGAGCACATCGTGCTCGCGACGAGCTACCTGGCCGAGGTGTTCGAGCCGTACTTCGGCGACGGCTCGGCGCTGGGCCTGCACATCGAGTACGTCACGGAGGAGGAACCGCTCGGCACCGGCGGCGCGATCCGCAACGTGGCGTCCCGGCTGCACTCGGGCCCTGAAGAGCCGGTGCTGATCTTCAACGGCGACATCCTGACGGGCCTGGACATCGACGCGCTGGTCCGCACCCACGAGACGACGGGCGCGGACGTCTCCCTGCACCTGACGCAGGTGACCGACCCGAGGGCGTACGGGCTGGTCCCCACGGACGACACGGGCCGAGTGCTCGCCTTCCTGGAGAAGCCCCAGACCCCCGAGGAGATCGTCACCGACCAGATCAACGCGGGGGCGTACGTCTTCCGCCGCTCCGTCATCGACACGATCCCGGCGGGCCGCCCGGTCTCGGTCGAACGCGAGACCTTCCCGGAACTCCTCGCCACCGGCGCGCACCTCCAGGGCATGGTCGACTCCACGTACTGGCTGGACCTGGGCACCCCGGCGGCCTTCGTCCGCGGCTCGGCCGACCTGGTCCTGGGCCGCGCCCCGTCCCCGGCCGTACCGGGCCGCTGCGGCGACCGCCTCGTCCTGCCCACGGCACGGGTCGCGCCCGACGCCAAGCTGGCCGGCGGCACAGTGGTCGGCGAGGGCGCCTTCGTGGCGGAGGGGGCCCGTGTCTTCGGCAGCACGATCCTGCCGGGCGCCGTCATCGAGCCGGGGGCCGACATCACCGACTCCCTCATCGGCACCCGCGCCCGCATCGGCACCCGCTCGGTCCTCGCCGACACGGTCATCGGCGACGGCGCGGTCATCGGCGCCGACAACGAACTCCGCTCCGGCGCCCGAATCTGGTGCAACGCCCACATCCCCCCGGCATCCCTCCGCTTCTCCCCGGACGCGTAATCTCCTGAAAGCTGGGGTCAGTCGCGTGCCGCCGCCACTGCGGGCAGTCGTGCCGCTGGGGCGGCACGGGTGGGCGGTGGGGGTACCTCCCAGGCCGTTCAGGCACTGGGGGAGGCACCCCGCCACGCCGGGCTGCGCACCCACCCGCCGCCCACACCCACCCCGGCGCCAAGACAACGCCGGACCACCTACAGCCGCTCAATCCCCCGCGGAGCCATCCGCGGCGCCCGCCTCCCCGGCGCCCGCCCACTCAGCAACACCAACCGAGCCGCCCGATGCCGCTGCCCCGCATACGGCTCGAGCAACCGCAGCATCTCCGCGTCGTCCGCATACCGGTCCCCACCCAGCGCGAACCCCACGATCCCCGGCAGATGCAGATCCCCCACCGTCACCGCGTCCGCCGCCCCATGACTGCGCTGCACCGTCTCCGCCGACGTCCACGGCCCCACCCCCGGCAGCACCTCCAGCCGTTCCCGCGCCGCCGCCGGCTCCATCCCCGCCGCCTCCTCCAGCCGCGCGGCGACCCGTACCGCCCGCAGGATCGTGGACGCCCGCTTGTCGTCCACCCCCGCCAGATGCCACTCCCAGGACGGGATCAGCGCCCACGTCCGCGCCGCAGGCATCACACACATCCGTCCGGGCGCGGGCCCCGGCGCCGGCTCCCCGAACCTCCGCACGAGCAGCCGCCACGCCTGGTACGCCTCCAGCGTCGTGACCTTCTGCTCCAGGATCGACGGGATCAACGACTCCAGCACCAGCCCGGTCCGCGTCAGCCGCAGCCCCGGCCGCCGATGGGCCGTGACCGCCAGCAGCCGGTGCCGTGGCACGAACGCGGACGGGTCGTCCTCGGCGCCCAGCATCCGCGGCAACTGCTCCAGCAGCCACTCGGCCCCCGGCCCCCATGCCTCGCCCCGTACCTCGGCGCCGCGCGCGGTGACCCGCAGCGTGCCAGGCCCGGCGGGCGTCCGGCAGGCCCGCCACACCGACCCGTCCGGCATCGTCCGGAACGTCGGATCGCCCGGCCCGCGGCGCAGCGGCCCGAGCACCAGCCCCAGATCCAGCGGCCCGTCCGGCACCCACACCCGCACCGTGCCCGGCGCGGCGGCCTGCCGGGGTATGGCGGCCGAGGGCACGACGGTCTCCCCGCCGCGCACCGTGGCGCGCGTGGGGCGGGGAGCGAAGCGTCCTGCCACGAGAGAGATCCTTGGGAGGAAGAGGGGTGAGCCTCTGGGAAGAGGGGTGAGCCTCTACGAGGGTAGGGGCTCGGGGGAGGAGACTCACCGCACCTCGATGAACGCCTCCGCGTCCCGCTCCGGCCGGGCCTTCGGCTCCTCGGCGGGATGGCCGACCGCCACCGCCCCCATCGGGTCCCAGTCGCCCGGCAGCCCCAGCACCTCCCGCACCACGTCCCGGCAGAACATCGTCGAGGACACCCACGCGGAGCCCAGCCGCTCCCCGGCGAGCGCGACGAGCAGGTTCTGCACCCCCGCGCCGGTGGCGACCACGAACATCTCCCGCTCGGCCCCGTCGCGGCGCTCGTCCCCGTAGGTGTGCGAGCCGTCCATGACCAGGCAGGGGACGACGAGGTAGGGCGCGTTGCGCAGGACGTCACCGCGCCGCACGCGCTTGGCGACGGACTCCTCGCTCTTGCCGTCGCGCCGCAGGTCCGCGATCCACGCGTCGCGCATCGCGTCGAGGAGCCGGGTGCGGGACTCCCCGGACTCCAGGAGCACGAACCGCCACGGCGTCGTGTGGTGCGGCGCCGGCGCGGTCACGGCCGCGGCCACCGCCCGCCGTACGGCACCGGGATCGACCGGCTCGTCCGTGAAGGCCCGCACCGTACGACGCTGGGTGACCGCCTGGCGTACCGCCTCCGAGGTGCCGAGGCGGAACATGTCGTCGCGCGCGCCGCGCACCATCGCCCGCGCGCCCTCGCCGTCGTCCTCGCTCTCGGCGACGACCACCTGTGGCAGCCCGCGCAGGACGGCCACGGGCAGGCCCGCGGCCTTGCCCTTGACCAGGTCGCCCGCGGCGGCCAGCTCGTCCGCGGTGGCGACGACGGTGGCGCCGAGCGGATTGCCGTGCGCGTCCGTGCCGCCGCGCAGGTCGTCGAGGACGCGGACGCCCGCGGCACCGATCGCCACGTCCGTGAGCCCGGCCCGCCAGGGGCGCCCGAAGGTGTCGGTGACGATGACGCCGACGTCCACGCCGAGCGTGTCGCGGAGTCCCTCGCGGATGCCGCGCGCGGAGGCGTCGGGGTCCTCGGGGAGCAGCAGCACGGTCCCGGCCGGGGTGTTGGAGGCGTCGACGCCCGCCGCCGCCATGACCAGGCCCTGGCGGTTCTCGACGATGCGCAGCGGGCCGCGCCGGGCCACCACCCGTACGGTCTCCGCGTCGATCGCGGCCTCCCGGTCGGCGGCCTCGACGACCCGGCCCTCGGCCTTGGACACGATCTTGGACGTGACGAGCAGCACGTCCCCGTCGGCCAGCGCGGGCTCGGCGGCCGCGATCAGCTTGGCCAGGTCGTCGCCGGGCCGCACCTCGGGCAGACCGGGCAGTGCCCACACCCGGTACCCGCCGCGGTAGCCGTCCCCGCGGCCGGGAGCGTCGTCGCGCGTCTCGTCGCTCATGCCTCCCGCACCTCCTCCGCCAGCGTCAGCGCCTCCCGGGCCATCTGCGCCGTCGCGTCGAGGTCGGTCATCATCAGCGGTACGGCGCGGCAGAGGACGCCGGCGGCCTTGACCCGGGTGACGGCGTCCGCGTCGACCGTGTCGACCAGCCAGCCGTCGAGCAGGCCCGAGCCGTAGTGCTCGGCGACCGCGGCGGCCGTGGACTCCACGCCGACCGCGGCGAGCACCTTGTCGGCCATCCCGCGCACGGGCGCGTCGCCGACGATGGGGGAGAGGCCCACCACCGGCACCCCGGCGTCGGCGATCGCCTCGCGGATGCCGGGTACGGCGAGGATCGTGCCGATGGAGACGACCGGGTTGGAGGGCGGGAAGAGGATCACGTCCGCCTCCCCGATGGCCTCCAGGACGCCGGGGGCCGGCTTGGCCTGCTCGGCGCCGACCGGCACGACCGCCTCGGCGGGGACGGAGGCGCGCAGGCGCACCCAGTACTCCTGGAAGTGGACCGCCTTGCGCTCCCCGTCCAGCTCGACCGCGACATGCGTCTCCACGCGGTCGTCGGTCATCGGGATCAGGCGAACACCGGGCTTCCAGCGGTCGCACAGCGCCTCGGTCACCGCACTCAGCGGAAAGCCCGCGGTGATCATCTGCGTCCGCACGATGTGCGTGGCGAAGTCGCGGTCGCCTAGGCCGAACCACTCGGGGCCGACGCCGTACGCCGCCAGTTCCTCCTTGAGGTGGAAGGTCTCGTCGGCCCGGCCCCAGCCCTGCTCCTCGTTGATGCCGCCGCCGAGCGTGTACATCACCGTGTCGAGGTCCGGGCAGACCTTCAGCCCGAAGAGGTGGATGTCGTCCCCGGTGTTGCCGATGACCGTGATGTCCGCGTCCGGCGCGGCCTGCCTGAGACCACGCAGGAACCGGGCACCACCGATGCCGCCTGCCAGAACCACAATGCGCATGGCCCCAGTCTTGCAGGCGGGTACGACAGTGCGTCAGCCAGTCGTCACCGCGCCAGCCGGTCGTTACCGCGTCAGCCGGTCGTCACCGCGGCGGGCGAGCACTGCGGGGAGTGCATGGGCATCTCGGTCAGGCCCGGGGAGTAGACGTGCAGGCTGACCGCCGGCTCCAGCGCGTCGTTGACCACCTCGTGCACGTACCCCGGCGCGAACACGCGCTGCGTACCGGGGTCCAACGCGCGCGTGCCGCGCTCCGTGTGCTCGGTGAGGGTGCCTTCAAGCACCGTCCACACGCCGGAGGAGGGGCCGTGGTCGTGGCGTCCGCTGCCCTGACCCGGCACCCACGACAGCAGCCAGACCTCGTACCCGGGGCCGGTGCGCAGCCGGTGGTACCAGCGGGTCGTCGCGTCGTACCGGACGAGGTGCCCCCACTCGGAGCGGTCGGCGGCGACGGAGCGGAGCAGACCGGCGAACTCGGCGACGGTGGCCGGGTGCTCGCGCGGAGCCTGCAGCAGGTGGGGGACTTCGAGGATGTCGCCGGCGATCTGGAGGTCGCTGTCGCTGTTCATGGGTGCGGTGGTTCCTCAACGGAAGAGTGCGGCTGAGCGGAGCGATGACGAGGCGCGCCCCGGTGGGGCGGGAAGGAGCAGTCGAGTCGCGTGGGACTCGGGGACAGCCGGAGCGCGGTTGGCTCAACAGCTGGAACAGCGGCAACAGCTACAGCGAGCGCGGGCAGCACCGTGGGACCCGGCGATGCGGGTCGAGGCGAGCGCCAAGTTCGCGAGCATGCCCCCAAGGACAGCGGTTCACACAGGCACTGTCAACTCGATGACCGTTATGTGGGACATGTTTCACCTCATCCGGTTGATCGTCCTGCCGAAAGGTTTGCTCAGACGGCTACCGGGACACATGGCGCACAAGCCGGGCGCACAACCCCCGTTGCGATCCCGTGATCCGAATGTGATCAGGTTCGCTTCGGCGCGTGTATCGGAACGGGATCGAACGCCGGGGCGTCCTTCCTGGTGCGGGTGTGAATCGGGACGGGTATCCCGGTGGGCCTCATTGGTATGTCAAGGTTTATGGCGATTTGAACACTTACTGCATGGGCTTGGTTCCGCAGAGTGAATAAGGGGCCCAATAGCAGATCTCGGCTTGACTCGCCCGGAGCAGCACACTTGTAATTTCACTCGTGTCGTTCAGCCGGAATCGGTAACGGCTAGATCACGGGGACGCGAAAGACAGACGAGGGGCGCACATGACCGAGCTGGTGCAGCAACTGCTGGTCGACGACGCGGACGAGGAACTCGGCTGGCAGGAGCGCGCACTGTGCGCCCAGACCGACCCCGAGTCCTTCTTCCCCGAGAAGGGCGGCTCCACCCGCGAGGCCAAGAAGGTCTGCCTCGCCTGTGAGGTCCGCTCCGAATGCCTCGAGTACGCCCTTGCCAACGACGAGCGCTTCGGCATCTGGGGCGGCCTGTCCGAGAGGGAACGCCGCCGCCTCAAGAAGGCCGCGGTCTGAAAGCGCCGCCCGACGCAGCGGCAGAAACGGCCCGAACAGCGAGAACGGCCCGTCGCAGGTGGGTTGTCCACAGGCGGCGGGCCCTCTTGCTGCCCAGCCGATAGTGTGGGCGCTCGTCCGAGACGCCCCGCCACCCTCAACGGGCACGGGCGTCCACCGCAGTCCACCGAACCGGGGCCCGTACCTCGATGTCCGTGCAGAGTCACTCGGCAGCCCAGCAAGACCTCGCTGCCGCACCTGAGTTCCCGCGTCACGTGGTGACCGCGGTCCTCGTCGCCCACGACGGAGCCCGCTGGCTGCCCGACGCGCTCGCCGGGCTGCTGGGCCAGGAGCGCCCCGTCCAGTACGCCGTGGCCGCCGACACCGGCAGCGCCGACGACTCCTCCCGGCTCGTCGCCGAAGCCCTCGGCGACGACCGCGTGCTCCACCTCGCCCGGCGCACCGGCTTCGGCCAGGCCGTCGAGGAGGCCGCCCGCACCGCCCCCGTCCTCACCCCCGAGGACCTGCCGTACCTGAGGCGGCCCAGCGGCTGGGACCCCGTCACCCGCTCCTGGCGCGACGACGCCTACGACATGCCGGAGCTTCCCCACGGAGAGCCCGTCCAGTGGCTGTGGCTGCTGCACGACGACTGCGCCCCCGAACCCGACGCCCTCGCCCAGCTGCTGCGCGTCGTGGACACCGAGTACGAACTCGGCCGCGACGACGTAGCCGTCGTCGGCCCCAAACTGCGCGGCTGGTACGACCGCAGGCAGTTGCTGGAGGTCGGCGTCTCCATCGCCAACTCCGGCCGCCGCTGGACCGGCCTGGACCGTCGCGAGCAGGACCAGGGCCAGCACGACCACGTCAGGACCGTGCTGTCGGTGTCCACCGCCGGCATGCTGATCCGGCGCGACGTCTTCGAGCGGCTCGGCGGCTTCGACCGTCGGCTGCCCCTGATGCGCGACGACGTCGACCTGTGCTGGCGCGCGCACGCCGCCGGACTGCGCGTCCTCGTCGCCCCGGAGGCGGTCGTCCGCCACGCCGAGGCGGCCTCGCGCGAACGCCGCGCCGTCGACTGCGCGGGGCGCACCACCGCCTCACCGCACAAGGTGGACAAGGCCGGTGCCGTCCACACCCTCCTGGTCAACGTCCGCACCGCCGTCCTGCCGTGGGTGCTGCTGCGCGTCGTCCTCGGCACACTGCTGCGCACCGTCGCCTACCTCGTCGGCAAGGTCCCCGGTCAGGCCCTCGACGAGATCCGGGGCCTGCTCGGCGTCCTGCTGCGGCCCGAGCGGATCGTCGCGGGCCGACGCGAACGCGGCCGCCCGCAGGTCGAGAAGGACGAACTGCGGCCCCTGTTCCCGCCCCCGGGCGCGACCGTCCGGGCCACCGTCGAGCAGGTCGCGGGCGACCTGTTCGGCAGCTCCGACGCCGAGGCAGCCGCGGGCGCCGGCCGGCACGGCGGCGGCATCGAGTCCGGACCGGGCGGCGACGACGCCGACTTCCTGGAGATCGAGCAGTTCGCCCGCCTCAAGCGCATCGCCCGCAAGCCCGGACCGGTGCTCTTCCTGGTGCTGCTGCTCGTCTCGCTGGCCGCCTGCCGCGCGCTCCTCGGCGGTGGCGCCCTGGCGGGCGGCGCGCTGCTGCCCGCACCGGCCGGCGCCGGTGAGCTGTGGTCGCGGTACGCGGACGCCTGGCACACGGTCGGCACCGGCGGCACCGCCTCCGCACCGCCCTACCTGGCGATCGTCGCCACCGTCGCGTCCCTGCTGCTCGGCTCCACCGGACTCGCCGTCACCCTGCTGATGGTCTGCTCGGTGCCCCTGGCCGGTGCCACCGCGTACTTCGCCTCCCGCCCGCTGGTCCCGTCCCGGCTGCTGCGCGCCTGGGCCGCCGTCGCCTACGCCTTCCTGCCCGCCGCCACCGGCGCGCTCGCCGGCGGCCGCATCGGCACCGCCGTCCTCGCCGTCCTGCTGCCGCTCATCGCGCGCGCGGGCGTCGCGGCGGCCGGCCTGTCGGGCTCCTCCGGCGCCCGCGGCAGCTGGCGCGCCACCTGGGCGTACGCCCTGCTCCTCACCGTCACCACCGCCTTCACGCCCGTCGTGTGGCCCGTCGCGCTGGTCCTCGGCATCGGGGTGCTCGCCCTGCGCCGCGGCGAGATCACGGCGTACGGGCCGCGCTTCCTCGCCCAGCTCGGCACCCCGCTGCTGCTGCTCGCCCCCTGGTCGTTGTCGCTGCTGCCGTTCGGCTTCTTCGACGAGGCCGGACTCGGGTACGGCTCCTCGGCCGCCTCCGCCCTCGACCTGCTCGGCGCCAGCCCCGGCGGCCCCGGCACGGTGGGCGGGCTGCTCCTCCTCGGCATCGTGCTGGCCGCGCTGGCCGCCCTGCTGCGCTCCGAGCGGCAGTTGGGCGTCCGCACCGCCTGGGCCGTCGCCCTGGTCGCCCTGGTCTTCTCGGTGCTGTCCAACCGCTCCGCCTGGGCCGGCCCCGCCACCCTCGTCTACGGCATCGCCCTGCTGTCCGCCGCGACCCTCGGCGCCGACGGGGCGCGCTTCCGCGTCGCCGAGCAGAGCTTCGGCTGGCGCCAGCCGGTCGCCGCCCTGATCGCCCTCGCCTCGGCCCTCGGCCCGCTGATCGCCGCCGCCGGCTGGATGTTCGGCGGCGCCGACGGGCCCGTCGAGCGCCGCGATCCCGTGCAGGTGCCCGCGTTCGTCGCCGAGGAGAGCCACACCCGCGACCAGGCCCGCACTCTCGTCCTGGACAGCGACTCCGCCGCGCACGTGGGCTACATGCTGGTCCGCGGCTCCGGCGCCCGCCTCGGCGACGGCGAACTGGCCTCCGGCGACGGCGGGAACAGCACGCTGGACAAGGTCGTCGCCAACCTCGTGGCCGGCTCCGGCGCCGACCAGGCCGACCAGCTCGGCGGGTTCGCCGTGCGCTACGTGCTCGTGCACAAGGGCGCCCCCCGCGAGGTCACCCGCGTCCTGGACGCCACGCCCGGCCTGAGCAGGCTCAGCCAGCAGGACGGCAGCGGGCTGTGGCGGGTTGACCAGGAGGTCGCGCGCGCGACCATCGTGGCCGACGGCAAGACCGGTGCCGGGAAGTCCGGTGGCGGCGCGCCCGAGCCCGTGGCCGCCGGACCCGTGGAGATCCACACCGACATCGAGGCGGGCGCCGACGGCCGGGTGCTGCGCCTCGCCGACACCGCCGCCGAGGGCTGGACGGCCACCCTGGACGGCAAGCCGCTGGCCCGCACCACGGTCGACGGCTGGGCCCAGGGCTTCGAACTCCCCGCCTCCGGCGGCCGGCTGGACGTCACCTACGACGACCCGTTCACGCACACGGCCTGGCTGTGGGCCCAGGGGCTCCTCGCCGTCGTCCTGGTCGTCCTCGCCCTGCCCGGCAGGCGCCGCGACGTCGACGACGACCTGCCCGACGAGGCGCTCGTCCCCGCCCAGCCCGTCGAGGGCGAAGGACGCCGGGCCCGGCGACTGCGGGCCCAGGCCGAGGCCGAAGCGGAGGCCGGTGCCGGGGCCTTCGCGGAGGCGGAGCCGGGCCCCGAGGCAGCCGGTGACACCGCCGAGGTGCCCGAGCCACCCGTCCAGGCCCCCGTGCCGGTCCCGCAGCAGCAGGCGTACGGCGAATGGGACGCGACGGGCTACACCGGCGCCGGTTACGGCTCCTACGACGGCGGCTACGGCGGTGAGCAGTACCAGGGCGCCCAGCAGTACGACCCGGGCGCGTACGGACAGCAGTCGTACCAGGCGGCGGACCCGTACCAGGCGGACGCCTACCAGGGCGGTCACGGCGGCGACGGCGGCCAGGGCGTGCAGTACGGGGCGGGCCAGTACGACCCCTACGCCTACGGCGGCCCGACGCAGGCTCAGGAGGGCGGGTACGACCCCGCCTACGACCAGGCGTACGGACAGGGCGGATACGACACGCCGTACGACCCTTCCCAGCCCCAGCAGCCCCAGCAGCCCCAGCAGCCCCACGGCACGGGCAGTGAGCGTCCCGACGGGAGCCAGCAGTGAAGCGCACGACCCTGTCCCTGATCGCCGGTGCGACGGCGCTCGCCGCCGTCACCGGGTTCGCGGCGGTGTCCGCCCCGGACGGCTCCGGCACGGACACGGCCGCACCGGCCGCCCGGCTGCCCGTGGAGCGCACCAGCCTGCTGTGCCCGGCGCCCAGCACCTCCGACCTGGCCGAGAGCGCGTACACGTCCTTCACTCCCGTCACGAAGGGCGCGGACGAGAAGGGCAGCGCGGAACTCGCGACGGCGGAGCCGGCCGAAGACGCCGGGAAGGACCAGAAGGACCAGAAGAACGAGAAGCCGGTCGTCCAGCCGAAGGCGCCCGGCACTCCCGTCGCCGGGAAGGCCACCGGCGCCGACACCCCCGCGCTCATCGGCACCGCCGAGGGAAGCAGCGCGCCCGGCTGGACGGTCCAGCAGACGACGGAGGTCGCCGCCGGGACGGGCCGGGGCCTGCAGGGCGTCAACTGCACCGCACCGGACACGGAGTTCTGGTTCCCGGGTGCCAGCACGGCGACCGGCCGCACCGACTACGTGCACCTGACGAACCCCGACGACTCGGCGGCCGTCGTCGACATCGAGCTGTACGGCAAGGACGGAGCCCTCAAGTCCACGGTGGGGGAGGGCGTCACGGTGCCGCCGCACGGCAGTGAGTCCCTCCTGCTGTCCACGCTCAGCGACGTGAAGCAGACCGACCTGACCGTGCACGTCGGCGTGCGCAGCGGGCGGCTCGGCGCCGCGGTGCAGGCCCTGGACGACAAGACCGGCGGCGACTGGCTGACCGCGGCCGCGGACCCGGCGGGCGACCTCGTACTGCCGGGCATCCCGAAGGACGCCACCGCCGTACGCCTGGTGCTGTTCACGCCCGGCGGCACGGACGCCGACCTGAAGGTGCGGCTCGCCTCGCCGTCCGGGCTGATCACGCCCGCCGGCCATGAGACGGTGCACGTCAAGGCGGGTATGACGACCGGCGTCGACCTCGGCGAGGTCACCCGCGGCGAGGCGGGTTCGCTGGTGCTGACGCCGACGGACGGGGCCGTGCCGGTCGTGGCCGCGGTCCGGGTCGTGCGGGGCAAGGGCGACGAGCAGGAGTCGGCGTTCATCCCGGCCTCCGACCCGGTCGGGGCGCGCGCGACTGTCGCGGACAACCGCGCCAAGAGCACCACGCTGGCCCTCTCCGCGCCCGGCAAGGCGGCGAAGGTCAAGGTCACGGCGTCGGCGGGCACCGAGGGCGGCACGAGCGCGACCAAGACGTACACGGTGAAGGCGGGCACGACCCAGAACGTCGACGCACCGGTTCCCGCCGGACTCAAGGGTTCCTACGCGCTGACCGTCGAGACCGTCTCGGGCGGCCCCGTCCACGCGTCCCGCACCCTGACGGGTTCGGACGACGACGTGGCGGCCTTCACCGTCCAGACCCTCCCCGACGACCGGGGCACCGTCTCGGTGCCGAACGCGGACGAGGACCTGTCGGTGCTGCAGAAATAGCAGAAATAGCGGCGGCGGGGGGCTCCGGTCCCTCCGCCGCTCAGTCCTCCCCGTACCGCGGATCCACCGTCTCCGGCGTCAGTCCGAGCAGCTCCGCGACCTGCTCGACGACGACCTCGTGCACCAGCAGCGCACGTTCGTCCCGCCCCTTGGTCCGGATCTCCACCGGTCGCCGGTAGACGACCACCCGCCCCCGCCGCCCGTCCCGCGAGGGCACCATGCCCCCGAGCGGGACGTCCTCGTCGTTCCACGCCTCCCCGGCCTCGGCCGGGCGCGGCACGTCGAGGACGAGGAAGTCGATGTCGGCGAGCTGCGGCCAGCGCCGCTCCAGGCGCTCCACGGAGTCCTGCACCAGGTCCGCGAACACCTCGCCACGGCTCGCCGCGAGCGGCACCTGCGGGGGTGCGACCGGGCCGCGCATGCCCCGGCCGTGGCGATCACGACGGCGGGGCCCTGGGCGGCCGGTGTCACGGGGCGTCACGGGGTTGTCCATCACTGCTGAAGGGTAGTCCCCGCCGAGGTCACGTGCCCGACCGCACGCGCACCGCGGGCGGCGTGGCGGCGGCCCGCTCCGCTTGTCGCCGGATGACCATTCCAGCCAAGCTTGGGCTCGATTCCGTATCTCTCCGCGACCGTGGAACTCAAGGCAAATGTCGTTGTTTGTATCGGGTCGTGACCGCTTCCCGGACCGTGCGTGCTCCCCCGGGTCGCGGTCCGTGCAGGTCAAAGGGGCCTGTTCGGAAGGGTCCGTAGCATGTTTCACGCCACGACACGGGGGTGTGACCCGGTGGAGAGTCGTCGCGGCCCGCTCAAGAGTGCGGTACCGTCCAACATCGTGAGCCCTGTACGTCGCTGTTCGCGCACCGCCTGCGGCCGTCCCGCCGTCGCGACGCTGACGTACGTCTACGCCGACTCGACCGCGGTCCTCGGCCCGCTCGCCACCTACGCCGAACCCCACTGCTACGACCTGTGCGCCGAGCACTCCGAGCGCCTCACCGCCCCGCGCGGCTGGGAGGTCGTCCGCCTGCTCGACGGATCCGCCCCGGCCCGCCCCAGCGGCGACGACCTGGAAGCGCTTGCGAACGCGGTGCGCGAGGCGGCCCGGCCCCAGGAGCGGGCGGCCGAGGCCGGCGGCGGCGCACGCACGGCCGACCCGATGGAGGTCGCGCGCCGCGGCCACCTGCGCGTGCTGCGCTCGCCGGACAACTGAGCCCCGTTCGAGGGACTCGCACCTTTCACTCGTAGTGGCTTCGGTCACATCCGTTGCTGCACACCCATTGACGCCTCGTTGTCGCGGACACGACCATTCCGGAAGCCGCGAGAAATCGCTTTCGCATGGCGGAATCCGGGGAGGCGTCCGTGTACGTGCAGGAACTGGAACCCGTCGCCGGTTCGCTCGGCCTGTCCGCCCTGGTGGCGGCCCTGCCACTGGTGATCGTCCTCGTGCTGCTGGGCGGCGTCCGCATGAAGGCCCACCTGGCGGGCCTCATCGGCCTCCTGGCCGCCGTACTGGTCGCCTGGCTCGCCTACGGCATGCCGCTCGACCAGACGGCCTCCAGCGCCGTCCAGGGGGCGGTTTTCGGCCTCTTCCCCATCCTGTGGATCGTCGTGAACGCCCTGTGGGTCTACCGGATGACCGTCCGCACCCGGCACTTCGACATCCTGCGCCGCTCCTTCGGCCGCCTCTCCGACGACCCCCGCATCCAGGCCCTCGTCGTCGCCTTCTGCTTCGGCGCCCTCCTGGAGGCCCTCGCCGGGTTCGGGGCACCCGTCGCGATCTGCTCGGTCATGCTCGTCGCCCTCGGCTTCGACCCCGTACGCGCCGCCGTGGTCTCGCTGGTCGCCAACACCGCACCGGTCGCCTTCGGCGCGATGGGCACCCCCGTGGTGACGCTGGCTCAGGTCACCGGGCTGCCCCTGGACGACGTCGCCTCCGTGGTGGGTCGTCAGACGCCCCTGCTGGCCCTCGTCGTACCGCTGCTCCTGGTCGCCCTGGTGGACGGGCGGCGCGGGCTGCGCGAGACCTGGATCCCCGCGCTGGCCTGCGGAGTCGCCTTCGCCGTCGCCCAGTTCGTCGCCTCCAACTACATCTCCGCGCAACTCGCCGACATCGCCGCCGCCCTGGTCGGCGCCGGCGCGCTGGTCGCCGTACCGCACTCCCGCAGGCCCGCCGCCGAGCCGGTACGGGCGTCCGTACTGACCGGCGTACGCAGCGAGGAACTCGACGAGGAGGACTCCGCCCGGGAGGTGGTGCGCGCCTACGCGCCGTACGCGCTGATCGTCGCCGTGTTCTCGGTGGCACAGATCCCGGCGGTCAAGGACTGGCTGGCCAAGGCCACGCAGTCCTACGACTGGCCGTTCCTGGACGTGATGGACCACGAGGGCAAGCCGGTCGGCGGCAACGTCTTCTCCTGGCCGATCGTCTCCACCGGCGGCACACTCGTGCTCTTCGCCGGACTGGCCACGGCCGTGGTCCTCGGCGTGCACGCGCGCGTGGCGGTCAAGGAGTGGCTCGCGACCGTGCACGAACTGCGCTTCGCGATCCTCACCGTCACCTCGGTCCTCGCCCTCGCCTACGTCATGAACCTCTCCGGGCAGGCCGCCACCATCGGTTACTTCGTCGCCGCGGCCGGTGCCGGACTCGCCTTCCTCTCCCCGGTGCTCGGCTGGTTCGGCGTCGCCGTCTCCGGCTCCGACACATCCGCCAACGCGCTCTTCGGCGCCCTCCAGGTGACCGCCGCGCGGGAGTCCGGCCTCTCGCCCGAACTGCTGGCCGCCGCCAACAGCTCCGGCGGCGTCCTCGGCAAGATGATCTCCCCGCAGAACCTCACCATCGCCTGCGCCGCCGTCGGACTCGCGGGGCGCGAGGGAGACCTGCTGCGCAAGGTGCTGCCGTGGAGCCTCGGCCTGCTGCTGGTCATGTGCCTGATCGTGGTCGGCCAGTCCACCGCGGTCCTGGGCTGGATGCTGCCCTGACGCTGCCTGACCTCAGGGAACCGCCCGGGCGGCCCGTCGGTCCTTACGGGGTAGTTTGTGGGCTCCGACAGGACTTTCAGGAAGGTTGGCCGTGGCTGCTGATCTGTCGCAGATCGTGAAGGCGTACGACGTGCGCGGTGTCGTTCCGGACCAGTGGGACGAGTCGCTGGCCGAGCTGTTCGGCGCGGCCTTCGTCGAGCTGACCGGCGCGGGCGCCGTCGTGGTCGGCCACGACATGCGGCCCTCGTCCCCGGGCCTGTCCGACGCCTTCGCGCGCGGCGCGGCGGCCCGCGGCGCCGACGTGACCGGGATCGGCCTGTGCTCCACCGACCAGCTGTACTACGCCTCCGGCGCGCTCGGCCTGCCGGGCGCCATGTTCACGGCCTCGCACAACCCCGCCCAGTACAACGGCATCAAGCTGTGCCGCGCGGGCGCCGCCCCGGTCGGCCAGGACACCGGCCTCGCCGAGATCCGCGCCTTGGTGGAACGCTGGAGCGAGGTGGGCGCCCCGGAGCCGTCCGCCCGCCCCGGCACGGTCACCCGGCGCGACGTCCTCGCCGACTACGCGGCCCACCTGCGCTCCCTGGTCGACCTCACCACCATCCGCCCCCTCAAGGTCGTCGTCGACGCGGGCAACGGCATGGGCGGCCACACCGTCCCCTCGGTCTTCGCCGGCCTGCCCCTCGACCTGGTGCCGATGTACTTCGAACTGGACGGCACCTTCCCCAACCACGAGGCCAACCCCCTCGACCCGGCCAACCTGGTCGACCTCCAGCAGCGCGTCCGCGAGGAGAGCGCCGACCTCGGTCTCGCCTTCGACGGCGACGCCGACCGGTGCTTCGTCGTCGACCAGGACGGCGAGCCGGTCTCCCCGTCCGCCGTGACCGCCCTCGTGGCCGCCCGCGAGCTGGCCCGCAACGGCGGCAGCGGCACGGTCATCCACAACCTGATCACCTCCTGGTCCGTCCCGGAGGTCGTCCGCGAGAACGGCGGCACACCGGAACGCACGCGCGTGGGCCACTCCTTCATCAAGGCCGAGATGGCCAGGACCGGCGCCATCTTCGGCGGCGAGCACTCCGCGCACTACTACTTCCGGGACTTCTGGAACGCCGACACCGGCATGCTGGCCGCCCTCCACGTCCTCGCCGCCCTCGGCGAGCAGGACCGCCCGCTGTCCGCCCTGGTCGCCGCCTACGACCGCTACACCGGCTCCGGCGAGATCAACTCCACCGTCGACGACCAGCAGGCCCGCCTCGCCGCGATCCGGGCGGCCTACGAGGGCCGCGACGACGTAACCCTGGACGACCTCGACGGCCTCACCGTCACGTCGGCCGACTGGTGGTTCAACGTCCGCCCGTCCAACACCGAGCCGCTGCTCCGCCTCAACGCGGAAGCCCGCGACGAGGCAACGATGACGAAGGTGCGCGACGAGGCCTTGGCGATCATCCGGGCGTGAGCGGTCGGCTCGACTTTTCATCCCACCGAGTCGGGTGGTGGGTGGGCATAGGCCGGGGGTCCAGGGGGCGGCGCCCCCTGGCGGGGTGGTAGGGGCGGAGCCCCTACACCAGGTGCCCACCGGCGGTACCCTGACCAGCACATCCACACAAGCCCCACCGCCCCCGAAGGGAACCCGCATGCCGCTCGAAGCCGGCCTCCTGGAGATCCTCGCCTGCCCCGCCTGCCACGCCCCCCTCAAGGAGCAGGACGCGGAGCTGATCTGCACCGGCCAGGACTGCGGCCTGGCATACCCGGTGCGCGACGGCATCCCCGTCCTCCTCGTCGACGAGGCCCGCCGCCCCGAGTAACCGCCGGCAAGGCGACCGGCAACCCGGCGACGACCCCGCGCACCCGCGCATCCGAACGAACGCCCCGGCGATCGGAGACCTGCCGCCATGCTCGACGAATCGCTCCTCGACGCCCCGGAGCGCCTCACCGAGGCCGACCGCCGCGGCCTGCTCCGCGGCGCCGCCGAGGCCGGTGCCCGCGTCCGCACCGCCGCCCGGTACGCCGCCGAGGCCGGCGTCGGCAACCTCAAGCCGGACGGCCGCCCCCGCGCCGTACTGATCGCGGGGCCCGGCGCCGCCGCCACCCACGCCGCCGACCTCCTCGGCACCCTCGCAGGGGCAGGCAGCCCCGTCACCCGCCTCGCCCCCACCGGCGTGGCCCCCGCCGCGGGCGCCCTGCGCTGGGAACTGCCCGGCTGGGCCGGTTCCGTGGACCTCCTGCTGATCGCCACCCCCGACGGCGCCGAGCCGGGCCTGTCCCTCCTCGCCGAACAGGCATACCGCCGGGGTTGCACGGTCGTCGCCGTCGCCCCCGCCCGCTCCCCGCTCAACGATGCGGTGAGCGCCTCCCGCGGCCTGTTCATCCCGATGGCGACCGCCCCCTACGACCACGACGAACCCCTCGCCGGTGCCGCCCCGGGCGTCCTGTGGGCGCTGCTCACGCCGCTCCTCGCACTGCTGGACCGCACCGGTCTGCTCGAGGCGCCGCCCGAGGCCATCGACAAGGTCGCCGACCGCCTCGACCGGATCGCCGAACGCTGCGGGCCCGCCATCGTGACCTACAGCAACCCCGCCAAGACCCTGGCGTCCGAGCTGGCCGAATCCCTCCCCGTCGTCTGGACCGAGGGCACCTCCGCCGGACCCGCGGGCCGCCGCTTCGCGGCCGCCCTCGCCGAACTGTCCGGCACCCCCGCGGTCGTCGCCGACCTGCCCGAGGCCCTCGCCGCGCACAACGCACTGCTCGCCGGCCGGCTCGCCGCCGGCGCCGACCCCGACGACTTCTTCCGCGACCGCGTCGAGGAGCCGGCCGCCCTGCACGCGCGCGTGGTCCTCCTGCGCGACCGCCCCAGCGGCGGCCTCACCGCCGCTCCCAACGCCCGTGACCTGGCCCTCGGCCACGACACGCCGATCAGCGAGCTGGAGCCGGAGGAGGGCGGCGAACTGGAGACCCTCGCCGAACTGATCGCCATCACGGATTTCGCCGCCGTTTACCTGGCGCTCGCCTCGGGAGCCTGACCCCGGCGCACCATCGCCCACGCACACTCACGCACCGGCAGAGAGAGCCCATGGACCGCCTCGACAACACCGTCCGCCCCTACGCCTGGGGTTCCACCACCGCGATCCCGACCCTGCTCGGGACCGAGCCGACCGGCGAACCGCAGGCGGAGATGTGGATGGGCGCCCACCCCGGGGCCCCCTCCCGCACCGGCCGGGGCACCCTCGCCGAGGTCGTCGACGCCGACCCCGAGAAGGAGCTGGGCGCCGCCTCCGTGGCCAGGTTCGGCCCCCGGCTGCCCTTCCTCCTCAAGCTCCTCGCCGCCGGTGCCCCGCTCTCCCTCCAGGTCCACCCCGACCTCGCCCAGGCCAGGGCCGGTTACGAGGACGAGGAGCGCCGCGGCGTCCCGCTGGACGCCCCGCACCGCAACTACAAGGACGCCAACCACAAGCCCGAACTGGTCTGCGCCCTCACCGACTTCGACGGCCTGTGCGGCTTCCGCGCCCCGGCCGAGACGGCCGACCTGCTCGACGGCCTCGGCGTCGCCTCCCTCAAGCCGTACGTCGACCTGCTGCGCGCCCAGCCCGAGGACGCCGCCCTGCGCGAGGTCCTCACCGCGATTCTCTCGGCCGACCCGGAGGAGATGTCCCACACCGTCACCGAGACCGCGGCCGCCTGCGACCGCCTGGGCGGCGCCTACCGGCCGTACGCCGACATCGCCCACCACTACCCGGGCGACCCCGGCGTCCTCGCCGCGATGCTCCTCAACCACGTCCGGCTCCAGCCCGGCGAGGCCCTCTACCTCGGCGCCGGCATCCCCCACGCCTACCTCAACGGCCTCGGCGTCGAGATCATGGCCAACTCCGACAACG
The DNA here is from genome assembly GCF_055635195.1 of Streptomyces sp. NPDC111628. Lineage (NCBI taxonomy): Bacteria > Bacillati > Actinomycetota > Actinomycetes > Kitasatosporales > Streptomycetaceae > Streptomyces > Streptomyces sp. NPDC111628. The sequence goes on from NZ_JBVKBZ010000009.1 coordinate 405,634, forward strand.
TGCTGCGCTGCGGCCTCACCCCCAAGCACGTCGACGTCCCCGAACTCCTGCGCATCGTCCGCTTCGAGGCCGGCGACCCCGGCATCCTGCGCCCGGAGGCGTCCCCCGACGGCGAAGAGGTCTACGACACCCCGATCGACGAGTTCCGCCTCTCCCGCTACGTCCTGCCCGAGGGCTCCGGCGCCCACGACCTCACCCTGCCCACCCCACAGATCCTGCTCTGCACAGCGGGCACCGTACGGGCGGGCGAACACGAACTGGCCCCCGGCCGCTCCGTCTTCGTCCCGGCACACGAAAAGGCCGAAGTGTCCGGAACCGGCACGCTCTTCCGGGCCACCGTGCGCGTCTGACCCGGGTCTGAGGGGCGTACGACGGGGCATCCGGCACGTCGAGGCCCGCACGGGCTGCAACAATGGCGCACCGCAAAGGCGGGGCAAAGCCGGCCACAGTTGAAGGCGAAGGGACAACGCGACACATGAGCGCGTCAGGCGGTACCAAGGCGATCGTGGCGGCACTGCTCGCCAACCTCTCGATCGCGGTGGCGAAATTCGTGGCGTTCCTCTTCAGCGGATCGTCGTCGATGCTCGCCGAGTCCGTGCACTCCCTTGCCGACTCCGGCAACCAGGGCCTGCTGCTCCTGGGTGGCAAGCGCGCCCAGCGCGAGGCCACTCCGCAACACCCCTTCGGCTTCGGCCGCGAGCGCTACATCTACGCCTTCCTCGTCTCCATCGTGCTCTTCTCGGTCGGCGGCATGTTCGCCCTCTACGAGGGCTACGAGAAGATCAAGCACCCGCACGAGCTGGAGCACTGGTACTGGCCGGTGGGCGTCCTGGTCTTCGCGATCATCGCCGAGAGCTTCTCCTTCCGGACCGCCATCAAGGAGTCCAACCCGCTGCGCGGCAAGAAGTCCTGGAAGGAGTTCGTCCGCCACGCCAAGGCACCGGAGCTGCCGGTCGTCCTGCTGGAGGACCTCGGCGCCCTCGTCGGCCTGATCCTCGCCCTCGGCGGCGTCGGCCTCGCCCTGCTCACCGGCGACGGCGTCTGGGACGGCATCGGCACCCTGTGCATCGGCATCCTGCTCATCCTGATCGCGCTGGTCCTCGCCGCCGAGACCAAGTCCCTGCTGCTCGGTGAGGCCGCCGGCGTCGAGGTGGTCCAGCAGATCGAGGCCGCGGTCGTGGCCGGCGACACCGTCACCGGCATCATTCACATGCGCACCCTCCACCTCGGCCCCGAGGAACTGCTCGTCGCCGCCAAGATCGCCGTCCGGCACGACGGCACGGCCACGGAGATCGCCTCCGCGATCGACGCCGCCGAGTCCCGTATCCGCGAGGCGGTCCCGATCGCCCGCGTCATCTACCTGGAACCGGACATCTACAGCGAGTCCGAGGCCGCCAAGGGCCCCGACCCCGAGGCGACCCCCGGCGGCCCCACCGCACCACCCGCCGCCCACTGACCACCCGGCAGGCGCCCGTCATCACCCTGCGTGAACGTCCGGAAGTGTTCGGAGGCGGACTGGGGACGGCGGGCGCCCGCGGTGTAGCTTGGGACGGAGCCAGACGTCGCTGCTGATGGCGGTCGGGCGGTCCAGGACGGACCGGCCGAGGGAGAGAGGGCCTCCGACGGACTGCGCTGCGCGTACGCGGGCATGCCTGTGTCCTCTTCTGGGCACCCCTGTGTCCGCCGCCGCGCAGGTCAGCCGTACCCACCTCGACCCAACCCGAGGAGCAGCCCGTAATGACGACTGTCGACAACCGACAGGACTTCAAGGTCGCCGACCTCTCCCTGGCCGCGTTCGGCCGCAAGGAGATCACCCTCGCCGAGCACGAGATGCCGGGCCTCATGGCGATCCGCAAGGAGTACGCCCAGGCCCAGCCGCTCGCCGGCGCCCGCGTCACCGGCTCCCTGCACATGACCGTGCAGACCGCCGTGCTCATCGAGACCCTGGTCGCCCTGGGCGCCGAGGTCCGCTGGGCCTCCTGCAACATCTTCTCCACCCAGGACCACGCGGCCGCCGCCATCGCCGTCGGCCCCAACGGCACGCCCGACAACCCGCAGGGCGTCCCGGTCTTCGCCTGGAAGGGCGAGACCCTGGAGGAGTACTGGTGGTGCACGGAGCAGGCGCTGACCTGGCCGAACACCCCCACCGGCGGCCCGAACATGATCCTGGACGACGGCGGTGACGCCACCCTGCTCGTCCACAAGGGCGTCGAGTACGAGAAGGACGGCAAGGTCCCCTCGGTCGACACCGCCGAGTCCGACGAGCACCGCGTCATCCTCGAACTCCTCACCCGCACGGTCGGCGAGAGCCCGCAGAAGTGGACCCAGCTGGCGTCCGAGATCCGCGGCGTCACCGAGGAGACCACGACCGGCGTCCACCGCCTGTACGAGATGCACCGCGACGGCACCCTGCTGTTCCCGGCGATCAACGTCAACGACGCGGTCACCAAGTCGAAGTTCGACAACAAGTACGGCTGCCGCCACTCCCTGGTCGACGGCATCAACCGCGCCACCGACGTCCTGATCGGCGGCAAGACCGCCGTCATCTGCGGCTACGGCGACGTCGGCAAGGGCTGCGCGGAGTCCCTGCGCGGCCAGGGCGCCCGCGTGATCATCACCGAGATCGACCCGATCTGCGCCCTGCAGGCGGCGATGGACGGCTTCCAGGTCACCACGCTGGACGAGGTCGTCGACAAGGCCGACATCTTCGTCACCACGACCGGCAACAAGGACATCATCATGGCCTCGGACATGGCCAAGATGAAGCACCAGGCCATCGTCGGCAACATCGGCCACTTCGACAACGAGATCGACATGGCCGGGCTCGCCAAGACCCCCGGCATCGTCAAGGACGAGGTCAAGCCGCAGGTCCACACCTGGACCTACCCCGACGGCAAGGTGCTCATCGTCCTCTCCGAGGGCCGCCTGCTGAACCTGGGCAACGCCACCGGTCACCCGTCGTTCGTGATGTCCAACTCCTTCGCGGACCAGACCCTGGCCCAGATCGAGCTGTTCACCAAGCCCGACGAGTACCCGACCGACGTCTACGTGCTGCCCAAGCACCTGGACGAGAAGGTCGCCCGGCTCCACCTCGACTCCCTCGGCGTCAAGCTGACCACGCTCCGCCAGGAGCAGGCCGACTACATCGGCGTCAAGGTCGAGGGCCCCTACAAGGCGGACCACTACCGCTACTGAGTCACCGGTTCCTCCGAGGCAGGCCCCCGCACCCCCGTGCCGGGGGCCTGCCCCATTGGCGCCGCGTCCGCATCAGCGGCCGGACCAGCCCGTCACCACCCAGGACACCCATGCCCCGCGGCCGTTATTCGCTCCACGATCCGCACGACCACACCCCCCTCGCAGAAGAACACTTCCAATGCGCACCCGGTCCTTCCGGCTGGCGCTACGTCTCCAGGCTGACCACGCCCACCGGGGACCACCACGGCTCCGTCGACCTCGCCCTCGACGAACTCGGCCGCCCCATCCGCCTCGAACTCCACGCCGCCGACTGGCAGGTCCGCGGTGCCGCCATCGACGGCGTCACCTGGGTCCGGACCGACCCCACCGGAATCCACGCCACCGAAGGCAATGCGCGCGCCCACGCCTTCACCGGCACCTCTCCGGCCTTCCTCGTCGCCGTCACCCGTCTCCTGCGCCTCACCCCCTCGGAATCAGCCACCCGCGTACGCCTCGTCGCCCTCACCGACCCCGTCCTCGCCCCCCGCACCGTGGACCAGTCCTGGGCCTTGCTGAACAGACAAGCACACGCCACTGACAACGGCCCCCTCACCGTGGACGAATACCAGGTCACAGCCCTGGACACGGGCGAGCAGCACGCCGTGCACATCGCCGGTGACGTCGTCCTCGCGGCCCCCGGGATCGAGCTGGAGGACCTGGAGACACCGCCGTCCGTGTTCCCGTGAGCGGCCCCGTGCGGCCCTGCCTACGCCGGCGGCACGAACCCGGTTCCTGAACGGCGGTCCGACGGCACGTCCCGCGGCACCTCGAGGCCGCCACCCGGTGACGGCGCGGGCGGCGGGGCAGCCGGCACAGGTGGCGGGTCGGTCGGTAGAACTGGCCGGGCGGACGGCGCGGGAGCCGTAGCGCCGCCGAACGCCCGCCGGGCCTCCCGGGCCTGCCGTTCCTGCAGCACCGCCGCCAGATACGCGGGCGGCGGCACCTCCCGCGGCACCGGAGCCCCCGTACGCGCCGACACGTCCGCGGCGAGCCGCTCGGCCATGGCCCAGCCGACCCGCGGATCCAGCTGCCCCATCCGCGCCAGGTACTGACGGACGGCAAGCCACAGATCGTCGGGCACCGCGGACAGGTCGAGCCCCGAGAACCGCCCCGCCAGCCAGGGCGGAGGCGGCGGCATGAAGCCCGCCGACGAGAACGGCACCCTCTCCCGCACGACGAGGGTGCCGGCGAACACGTCGCCGAGCCGCCGCCCCCGCGCCGACACCAGCGAGGCGACACACGCGATGACGCCGAGCGTCATGAGGATCTCGATCACTCCGATCAAGCCCCGCACCAACGAGTGCCGGAACCGGATCGGCCCACCGTCGTCCCGCACCACCCGCAGCCCGCACGCCATCTTCCCGAGCGATCGCCCGTGGCTCAGTGTCTCGACGGCGATCGGCCCACCCACCAGTACGAGGACGAAGGTCGCGATCGACAGCGCAGTCTGCGCGGCCACGTCCAAGGACGCGGTGGCCACCATCAGCGCGACGGTCACCGCCACGTAGACGGCCACGGCCACCGCCAGATCGAGCAGGACGGCCAGTGCCCTGCTGGGCAGCCTCGCGGGGCGCAGCTCCAGCGCCACGGCCTCGCCCGTCACCAGCTCGCTCACGCCCGCCGTCCTTCCCCTGACTGCCCCCGTCCCCGCCAGTCTGCCAAGCTGAGGACGCACCGCGCCGCAGTACGACAAGCTGATCCACGACGAGCCGCCGACGATAGCCGAGGAGCAGGCACACCGATGGACCTCGACGTCTTCGTCTCCGCCCACCGCGCGGAGTGGGACCGCCTCGACGCCCTCCTGCGGCGCCGGCGCCGTCTGACCGGCCCGGAGACGGACGAACTCGTCGCCCTCTACCAGCGCACGGCCACCCACCTCTCCCTGATCCAGTCCAGCGCGCCCGATCCCCAGCTGACCGGACGCCTCAGCCAACTGGTGGCACGCGCGCGCAGTGTCGTGACAGGCACCCGCCGCGCCTCCTGGCGCGACGTCACGCGGTTCCTGACCCAGCAGTTCCCGGCGGCCGTCTACCGCGCCCGCCACTGGTGGGTCCCCACCGCCCTCCTGTCGACCGCCGTCGCGGCCCTCCTGGGCTGGTGGATCGGCACCCACGCGGAGGTGCAGTCCACCATCGCCGCCCCGAGCGAACTGCGCGAGCTCACCCGCCCGGGCGGTCAGTACGAGACGTACTACTCGAGCAACCCGGCGGCCTCGTTCGCAGCACAGGTGTGGACGAACAACGCCTGGGCCGCCGCGCTCTGCCTCATCCTGGGCGTCTTCCTCGGGCTGCCCGTCATCTGGATCCTCTTCCAGAACATGCTCAACCTCGGCGTCGGCTCCGGTCTGATGTCGTCGGCCGGCCGCCTCGACACCTTCCTCGGCCTGGTCCTCCCGCACGGTCTGCTCGAACTGACGGCGGTGTTCGTCGCCGCGGGAACCGGTCTGCGCCTGGGCTGGACCCTGATCGACCCGGGCCCCCGCACCCGGCGCATCGCCCTCGCCGAGGAGGGCCGGGCCGCCATCGGCATGGCGGTCGGCCTCGCCCTCGTCCTCTTCGTGTCCGGCGCCATCGAAGGTTTCGTCACCCCGTCCGGCCTGCCCACCTGGGCCCGCATCACCATCGGCGTCGTCGCCGAACTGGCCTTCCTGGCCTACGTCTACGTTCTGGGCGGCCGTGCCGTGCGCGCCGGCGCCACGGGTGACGTCGAGCCCGCTGAACGCAGCGCCACGGTGCCCACGGCCGCCTGATGTGCATCCACCCCTGGCGAGCTGCTAGTGTCCTCTTCGTTCCCGCAAGAGCCGTTGACACGGAGCTAGCGGGGAGGTAGATTTGAACAGTTGCCTGGAGACGGGTTCACCCCAGAGGGCAACAGTGAACATCTACCAGCTTCTCCGAATCAACGAATTCGACGAAGCACTCTCCCGATGAATCGGAAACGAAGGCCGGTAAGACCGGCTCGAAACTTCTGATAAAGTCGGAACCGCCGGAAAGGGAAACGCGAAAGCGGGAACCTGGAAAGCGCCGAGGAAATCGGATCGGAAAGATCTGATAGAGTCGGAAACGCAAG
>NZ_JBVKBZ010000010.1:0-3929 GCF_055635195.1 Streptomyces sp. NPDC111628
TCGAACATTGGTCATACGCAGGCGGCTGCGGGTGTTGCTTCGATCATCAAGATGGTGGAGGCGATGCGGCATGGTGTGCTGCCGAAGACCCTGCATGCGGAGGAGCCGTCGCCGCATGTGGACTGGGCTTCGGGTGAGGTGCGGCTGCTGACCGAGGCCGTGGACTGGCCGGAGACGGGTCGCCCGCGCCGGGCGGGCGTCTCCTCCTTCGGGATCAGCGGCACCAACGCCCACCTCATCCTCGAACAAGCGCCTCAGGACCCAGTCGGGGAACCCGCCGAAAGCCCGGTGGCGTTGTGGCCGGTGTCGGCGAAGTCCGCCGAGGCGGTAGAGGAACTGGTTGCCGAGCTTGGCGGGTTGGATGCTCCGGCGGAGGGTGTTGCCCGTTCACTCGCTCTGCGTTCTCGGTTTGATCATCGTGCGGTGGTGTGGCCGGGCGGGGACGTGCGTGGGGTGGTGCGTGGCGGTGGTCTGGCCGTGTTGTTCACGGGTCAGGGTGCGCAGCGGGTCGGTATGGGCCGGGAGCTGTATGCGAGGTTCCCGGTGTTCGCTGCCGCGTTTGACGAGGTGGCTGCGTGTCTTGAGGTGCGGGACGACGAGCTGCTGGACCGGACGGTGCATGCGCAGGCCGCCTTGTTCGCGGTTGAGGTGGCGTTGTTCCGGTTGCTGGAGTCGTGGGGTGTGCGGCCGGATGTGCTGATCGGTCACTCGGTGGGTGAGCTGGCTGCGGCGCATGTGGCGGGTGTGTGGTCGTTGCAGGACGCCTGCCGGGTCGTTGCGGCGCGGGGCCGGCTGATGGACGCACTGCCCGAGGGCGGTGGCATGGTCGCCCTGCGGATGAGCGAGACCGACGCACTTACCGCGATCGAGGGCCGTCCCGGGGTGGGCCTCGCGGCGGTCAACGGCCCCTCCTCGGTGGTCGTCTCCGGCCCCCTTGATGCGCTGGAGGGCTTGGACGGTAGGCGTCTGAACGTCAGCCATGCTTTCCACTCCACGCTGATGGAGCCGATGCTGGACGACTTCCGTGCCGTGCTGGCGTCGGTGGAGTTCGGCGAGCCGTCGATGCGGTACGAGCCCACGGCCTCCTGTGGGCTGGGTTGGTCGGACCCGGAGTACTGGGTCCAGCAGGTCCGCGAACCGGTCCGCTTCCTCGACGCCGTGAACGCGGCAGATGCCTCCACGTGGCTGGAGGTGGGCCCGGATGCGGTGCTGTCCGCCCTGGTCGCGGCCATCCGCGCCGACGCCCCCGTACTCGCCCCCTGCCTGCGCAAGGACCAGGACGAGACCGACACCTTCGTCACCGCACTGGCCACCCTGTGGACCTCCGGCATCGAACTCGACTGGGCCGCCCAGTACACGGGATCCCGCACCGTCGACCTGCCGACCTACCCCTTCCAGCACGAACGCTACTGGCTCGACGCCCCCGCCGGCACGGGTGATGCCGCCGGACTGGGTCTGCGCAGCTCCGGGCATCCCCTGCTCGGCGCCGTCGTCCGCATCGCCGGGTCCGACTCACTCCTGCTGTCGGGCAGACTCGACCTGTCGGCCCACCCGTGGCTCGCCGATCACCGGGTTATGGGTGCGGTGATCCTGCCGGGCACCGCCTTCGCCGACCTCGCGTTGCGCGCCGGTGACGAAGTCGGCGCACAGCGTCTGGAGGAGCTCACCCTTGAGGCTCCTCTCCCCTTGCCCGACGAGGGCAGTGTCTCCGTCCAGGTCGTCGTCGAACCGCCGGACGCCGACGGCACCCGTCCCGTCGCCGTCTATTCCACCACCGGCGGTATGTGGACCCGCCACGCCAGCGGCAGTCTCGGTGACAGTCCGAGCGAGCCGTCCGAACCGCTGGAGATTCCCGCCGGAGCGGCCGCGCTCGACACCAAGGCCCTGTACGACGGTCTGCTCGCCGCCGGTCTCGACTACGGCCCTGTCTTCCAAGGCGTGACGGCCGCCTGGCGCAACGGCGACGACGTCTTCGTCGAGGCAGCCCTGCCCGACGATGCCTCGGTTGACGGATTCGTGCTGCACCCCGCCCTGCTCGACGCCCTCCTGCACGGCATCGCGTTGGTCAACGATGCCGAGCGCGTGAGTCTGCCGTTCTCCTGGGCCGGTGTGACCGTGCACGAGACGGGCGGGACCAAGGTGCGCGCTCGCCTCACCCCGCTGGGCGACGACCGCTACCGGATCGGAGTCGTCACCCAGGACGGACGGCCGCTGGCCGATGTGGACACGCTGACGCTGCGCGCTGTGACCGTCTCCGACGTCACGCGCCAACCCGTACGCGATCTGTACGACATCGTCTGGACCCCGCAGAAGGCGCCCGCGCCCACCCCGGCGACCATCCGGGACGCCACCTCTCTCGAGGTTCCGGCCGTCCTCGAACTGGTCCAGGACTGGCTCGCCGACCCCCGTACCGAAGGCGACCGGCTCGCCGTGGTGACCAGGAACGCCGTCTCCGTCTCGGGAGAGCCCGTCGACCCGCGGCAGGCGGCGATCTGGGGCCTCGTCCGGTCGGCCCAGCAGGAGAATCCCGGACGGTTCGTGCTGGTCGACGCCGACGAAGCCGTGGTATCCGTCCCCGGTGTCCTGGCCGAGCTGGCGATCCGCGAAGGAACGGTGCTGACGGCCCGCCTGAGCCCCTTGACCAGCCGGCCGGAGCCCGAAGCGCCGTTCGGAGCCGGGCCGGTACTCATCACGGGGGGAACCGGTGACCTCGGCTCGGCCGTCGCCCGTCATCTGGTGGAGCGGCACGCTGTCACTTCGCTGGTACTCGTCAGCCGCCGTGGCTCCGACGCGCCTGGCGCGGCCGAGTTGGTCGCGGAACTGTCGGCCCTCGGCGCCACGGTCGAGGTGACTGCCTGTGACGTGGCACAACGGGACCAGGTAGCGGAACTGCTCCGCGACCGAACGCTCACCGGCATCGTGCACGCAGCGGGCCGCACCGACGACATGCTGATCGGTTCGCTCACTCCCGAACGACTGCACGGCGTCTGGGCGCCGAAGGCGCAGGCGGCGTGGTGGCTGCACGAGTTCGGCGGTGACGTCGGCGCGTTCGTGCTGTTCTCGTCCGCCGCGGGAGTCTTCGGCAACCCGGGGCAGGCCGCCTACGCCGCCGCCAACACCTACCTCGACGGTCTCGCCGAACACCGTCACGCCCTCGGCCTGCCGGCCACGTCCATCGCCTGGGGCCCGTGGGAGTCCGGCATGGCCGCCGAACTCGACAGCACGCAGCACGATCGGATGGCCAAGGCCGGGGTGCGCCCCTTCACGGTGGCCGAAGGCCTGCGCCGGTTCGACGCCGCGCTCGCCTCGGGCCGACCGCGCCTGCTGGCCGCGGAGATCGACCCGGTCGCCCTTTCCCTGGTCACCGACCTCGTCACCGGACTCGTTCCCGCGAGCCGTCGCCGTACCCCGGTCCGTACGTCGGCGTTCGCGGCCCGGCTGGCGGACACCCCCGAGTCCGAGCGCCAGTCCGTCGTACGTGCGGCGGTCACGACCGAGGTCGCCGCCGTCCTCGGTCACGTCTCCGCCGACGCCGTCAAGGCCGACGCGGCCTTCCAGGACCTCGGCTTCGACTCGCTCACGTCGGTCGAACTGCGCAACCGCCTCGGCGCCCTCACCGGCCTGCGGCTGCCCGCCACGCTCGTCTTCGACCACCCCACCCCCGAAGCCGTCGCCCGCCACGTCGTGGCCGAGATGTCCGGAACCACGGTGTCCGGCCCCACGCTGCGGCGCGGGACGGCCACCGAAGACCCCGTAGTGATCGTCGGGATGAGTTGTCGTTATCCGGGTGAGGTGCGTTCGCCGGGTGATTTGTGGGATCTGGTTCTTGGCGGCGGGGATGGGATTACCGGGTTTCCGGTGGATCGTGGCTGGGATGTGGAGTCGTTGTACGACTCGGATCCGGAGGCGGTGGGGCGGTCGTATGTGCG
>NZ_JBVKBZ010000012.1:0-1416 GCF_055635195.1 Streptomyces sp. NPDC111628
GGCTGAGACCTGATGCCGAGCCGATTGTGGTGAAGTGGATGATCCTATGCTGTCGAGAAAAGCCTCTAGCGAGTTTCATGGCGGCCCGTACCCTAAACCGACTCAGGTGGTCAGGTAGAGAATACCGAGGCGTTCGGGTGAACTATGGTTAAGGAACTCGGCAAAATGCCCCCGTAACTTCGGGAGAAGGGGGGCCACACCCGGTGACGAGTTTTGCACTCCGAGCTGGGGGTGGCCGCAGAGACCAGCGAGAAGCGACTGTTTACTAAAAACACAGGTCCGTGCGAAGCCGTAAGGCGATGTATACGGACTGACGCCTGCCCGGTGCTGGAACGTTAAGGGGACCGGTTAGTCACATTTCGGTGTGGCGAAGCTGAGAACTTAAGCGCCAGTAAACGGCGGTGGTAACTATAACCATCCTAAGGTAGCGAAATTCCTTGTCGGGTAAGTTCCGACCTGCACGAATGGCGTAACGACTTCTCGACTGTCTCAACCATAGGCCCGGTGAAATTGCACTACGAGTAAAGATGCTCGTTTCGCGCAGCAGGACGGAAAGACCCCGGGACCTTTACTACAGTTTGATATTGGTGTTCGGTTCGGCTTGTGTAGGATAGCTGGGAGACTTTGAAGCTCGCACGCCAGTGTGGGTGGAGTCGTCGTTGAAATACCAGTCTGGTCGTGCTGGATGTCTAACCTGGGTCCGTGATCCGGATCAGGGACAGTGTCTGATGGGTAGTTTAACTGGGGCGGTTGCCTCCTAAAGAGTAACGGAGGCGCCCAAAGGTTCCCTCAGCCTGGTTGGCAATCAGGTGTTGAGTGTAAGTGCACAAGGGAGCTTGACTGTGAGACCGACGGGTCGAGCAGGGACGAAAGTCGGGACTAGTGATCCGGCGGTGGCTTGTGGAAGCGCCGTCGCTCAACGGATAAAAGGTACCCCGGGGATAACAGGCTGATCTTCCCCAAGAGTCCATATCGACGGGATGGTTTGGCACCTCGATGTCGGCTCGTCGCATCCTGGGGCTGGAGTCGGTCCCAAGGGTTGGGCTGTTCGCCCATTAAAGCGGTACGCGAGCTGGGTTTAGAACGTCGTGAGACAGTTCGGTCCCTATCCGCTGTGCGCGTAGGAGTCTTGAGAAGGGCTGTCCCTAGTACGAGAGGACCGGGACGGACGAACCTCTGGTGTGCCAGTTGTTCTGCCAAGGGCATGGCTGGTTGGCTACGTTCGGGAGGGATAACCGCTGAAAGCATCTAAGCGGGAAGCCTGCTTCGAGATGAGGACTCCCACCCCCTTGAGGGGTTAAGGCTCCCAGTAGACGACTGGGTTGATAGGCCGGATCTGGAAGCACCGTGAGGTGTGGAGGTGACCGGTACTAATAGGCCGAGGGCTTGTCCTCAGTTGCTCGCGTCCACTGTGTT
>NZ_JBVKBZ010000013.1:0-1076 GCF_055635195.1 Streptomyces sp. NPDC111628
TCGTGACTGCGTGCCTTTTGAAGAATGAGCCTGCGAGTTTGCGGTGTGTTGCGAGGTTAACCCGGGTGGGGAAGCCGTAGCGAAAGCGAGTCCGAACAGGGCGATTCAGTAGCACGCTCAAGACCCGAAGCGGAGTGATCTAGCCATGGGCAGGTTGAAGCGGCTGTAAGAGGTCGTGGAGGACCGAACCCACCAGGGTTGAAAACCTGGGGGATGACCTGTGGTTAGGGGTGAAAGGCCAATCAAACTCCGTGATAGCTGGTTCTCCCCGAAATGCATTTAGGTGCAGCGTCGTGTGTTTCTTGCCGGAGGTAGAGCACTGGATAGGCGATGGGCCCTACCGGGTTACTGACCTTAGCCAAACTCCGAATGCCGGTAAGTGAGAGCGCGGCAGTGAGACTGTGGGGGATAAGCTCCATGGTCGAGAGGGAAACAGCCCAGAGCATCGACTAAGGCCCCTAAGCGTACGCTAAGTGGGAAAGGATGTGGAGTCGCACAGACAACCAGGAGGTTGGCTTAGAAGCAGCCACCCTTGAAAGAGTGCGTAATAGCTCACTGGTCTAGTGATTCCGCGCCGACAATGTAGCGGGGCTCAAGCGTACCGCCGAAGTCGTGTCATTGCAGCAATACGGCCAACGCCGGCTGTGATGGGTAGGGGAGCGTCGTGTGCCGGGTGAAGCAGCCGCGGAAGCGAGTTGTGGACGGTTCACGAGTGAGAATGCAGGCATGAGTAGCGATACAAACGTGAGAAACGTTTGCGCCGATTGACTAAGGGTTCCTGGGTCAAGCTGATCTGCCCAGGGTAAGTCGGGACCTAAGGCGAGGCCGACAGGCGTAGTCGATGGATAACCGGTTGATATTCCGGTACCCGCTGTGAAGCGTCAAACATCGAACCAGGCGATGCTAAGTCCGTGAAGCCGCCCTGATCTCTTCGGAGTTGAGGGGAGTGGTGGAGCCGACGAACCAGACTTGCAGTAGGTGAGTGATGGGGTGACGCAGGAAGGTAGTCCATCCCGGGCGGTGGTTGTCCCGGGGTAAGGGTGTAGGCCGTGCGGTAGGTAAATCCGTCGCACATG